>CAVSCM010000057.1:0-24886 GCA_963726415.1 uncultured Actinomycetes bacterium | reverse complement strand
TGGGTGCGCGGCGCTGGGCTGTGGCGATCAGGTTCCGCCGGTCTGGAGGTTACGGGGGTGCGGGAGAGGTCCAGGCTGGCGGGGATGGCCTTGACCGCGCTGTCGAAGCCTTGGAGGAGCGCCTTGCGGCCTCCTTGCCCGCCGTGGCGGACCCAGTGGCGGCCGGAGAGACTGAAGGCCGTGGTGGCGAGTTCGGCCAGGACGTGCAGCCGCAGGTCTTCGGGGTCGAGGTCGAGTTTGCCGGCGAGGCAGGCGGCCACCTGGTCTTTGATCTCCGCGCGGTAGTGCTCGACATATCTGAGCAGGGCCGGCTCGGCGGCGATCAGGCGGCGGGTGGCGAGGAAGCGCTGGTCCCAGCCGGGATCCAGGCCGGCAACTGCCGCGGCCAGTGTTTGATGCAGCTCGCTGAGGATGGCGCCGGACAGCTCGCGGTCAGCGAGCGCGGCCAGGTAGGCCGACCACAGCTCGGCCTCGGCTTCGATCGCCGCAGCCTCCTTGGCCGGGAAGAAGCGGAAGAAGGTGCTCCTGGAGACCTCCACTTCCTCGGCGAGTTCCTCCAGCGTGGTCGCGTCGAACCCCTTCTCGGTGAACATGCGCAGCGCCGCGTCGGCCAGCGCGCGGCGGGTCCGCAGCTTCTTGCGCTCGCGCAGCGGCAGGGCACGGTCGCCGGCCGGCTGGGTGGCCATGCCCGGCATCCTACCCGACACGGAACTCAGGAACTAAACATACTGAGATCTTTTAAAGACTTGATCTTAAATAAGACTAAGTGTCATTCTATGGACAGACAGCAACGCTGAGGCGGCAGCGCAGGCCAAGGGCGACCTTGGGCGCTGTTCAGCAAAGCCGACGAGAGGGATTCTGATGAGCGAGTTCACCGTCACCCGCACCCTGAAGCGCCCCGCGTGAGAGGGTCTGGCAGGTCCTCACGCAGCCCAGCCACTTCGAAGGCTGGCTGCCCGCCAAGCCGGGGACGGCGGTGCTGGACGTGCGGACCGGAGGGTCCTGGCAGGCGACCGTCGTCTCCTCCGAGGGTGAGGAGATCGCGCTGACCGGCCGCTACGACGAGGTGTCCGAGCCGGACCGCCTGGTGATGACGGTCCCCGGCGATGTGGTCACCGCGATCACGCTGACTTCGGCCCCGGACGGCACCACGCAGATCGCCTACACCTTCGACGTCGATGAGTCCATGCAGGCCATGGTCACAGAGAGTGTCGATGAGGTCCTCGGCCGGGTTTCCACGGTCCTGGCCGGGACCGCGTAGGAGGGGCAGGCCGTGTACGCCGACATCAATGGCCTGAGGATGTTCTACGAGATCCGTGGCACCCAGACCCGGCTAAGGTCCCGGTGGTGCTGCTGCACGGCGCGATCTCCGCGACCGGAACCTCATTCGGGCCTTTGCCGGACCTGCTGGCACAAACCCGTCAGGTCATCGCCGTGGAGCAGCAAGGCCATGGCCGGACCGCCGATATCGACCGGCCCATGTCGGTCCAGGCGATGGCCGATGACACACTGGCCCTGCTGGCCAGCCTGGGCATCGGCCGGGCCGACCTGTTCGGCTACAGCCTGGGCGCGGGCATCGCGCTGAACATCATCACCAGTCACCCCGCCGTGGTCCGCAAGGCCGTGCTCGCATCGGTGACCTACGACAAGACCGGCTTCCACCCTGAAATGTTCGGCGGGCCAGAATCCGGGGAGATCCGCAGATGCGCCCGGACGCGACCTGCAGATTCCCTTCGAGCAGGAATACCGGGCGCTCGCCCCCGACCCGGGAAACTGGCCGGCCCTGCTGGCCAAGGTCCAGGCGATGGAACTGCCCGAGATCACCCCGCAGGCCATCTCCGCGATCAACGTCCCCATCCTGCTGATCATCGGCGACAGCGACATCGTCACACCCGAGCACGCGGTGGCGATGTTCCGGCTGCTCGGAGGAGGAGTGCTCGGCGACCTGGCGCCCATGCCCCCCACCCAGTTCGCCGTCCTGCCGGGCACCTCGCACATCGGGGTCACCGGCCGCGCCGACATGCTAATGACGATGATCCCACCCTTCCTGGACGCACCGTGAGCCACTCCGCTGTGCGGGCACAGCGCGACGATGGCCCTCATCCGGCGGACCCATCATCCGGAGCGAGCCGACCGGTGGCCAGGAAGAGTTCCTCCCCCGGGCCACCTGGCGGCCGGACTACGACCGGCACGTGACCGGCCCTGGTTGGCTGCCGGGCAGCCCGGCGGCGATCCGGGACACCCCGCTGGACCCGGCCAGGCTCCGGCTACTCCAGCGAGATCGCGGACGCCGCTCGCTCTGCGGCGGCGTATTGCTCCACACCGACCCGGCAGCGCCAACACCGCCCCGGGCGCCGGTGAATGTTCCTGGACCGACCCAGAATGGATGATCTGCGCGTCGCTTCCCGCTCTGTCGACATGGCCGTGAGCAGTTCATACTCGGCGATCGATCTGTCCGCGGCCAAAGAACCCTGGCATCGCAGGCATTCTGACTCTGGGTAGCACTGCGTCCGTCGATGGCTGCGGTGGAGGAGTGGGCGCGGACGCTGGCGGGATAGCGGCCCGGGGCGTTGCCTCCTGAGTCTGCGCGTCCGCACATATGTGCGAACGACGGTAGTGCCGCGGCGGCGTGCCACCGTCGGCTGCGGTTCCGCAGGGGGTGGCTGTCGCCCGGGCGGTCCCGGGCTGCGGTGTTGCGGGGGTCACCGCCGGTCTGATGACGGCGTCCCGCGCGTCCAGCTCAATGCTCGCTCATGCGAATAGCGGGCGTTGCCCATGCGCATACTCATGCGTTGCTTGGCATATTCGATCGAGGCTCGATGGCCACGATGATCGTGGACTTGACTGCGTCATTTCGTTATGAGGGCAAGCCGAATCTGATACCTGCCGGTTCGTGAGCGCCGTGTGACCTGCGAACGTGCAGATTGTCATTTCTGACGTCGGATCTCGGCCTGGAGATGCGCCGGCAAAGTGCGTCTACCGGATCTATCCCTGTCTCGCTGACGGTGGCCCCGGTCTCCCCAGCTACTACGACGGGGCCTCTCCGGACGGTTCGATGGTGCATGTCAGCATCTGGGACTCCGAGGAGCACGCCGGCCAGATGGGGCGGCTTAAGGAGATGATCGTCGACGCCCGCAGCGACGCAGAGAAGGCGGGGGTCAGCTTCATCCCGATCGTCAACTACCCGGTCGACTGGGTCTGGGTTTCCCGTCGTAGCGTGATCACATCGCCTTAGAGCAGGCAGGCGATGGCAGAGACGCGCAGGAAGTTCGATCGGGACTTCCGTGAGGGCGCGGTGCGGCTGGTGAATGCCCTGCAGCAGCAGGAGGCCGAGCAGGGACTCGGTGACACCAACGGGTCCGCTCCCGCCTGACCTGGCGTAATGCAACGGGATCGCCCGCAGTTGAGGCGGGCGATCCCCTGTTGTGGTGCTAGCCCGGGGCAGCGACCCCCGGAACCCCTGCGGCCCCATCGCGCATGCTAGCTAGCCGGTCAGCCCACGCCGGTGCCGGTGATCGGCACGTTCAGCGAGTGCTGCCCGAACTCGTCCGTCCAGGTGACCTTGTAGGTCCCGCTGAAGGCCCCGGCCTTGGTCGGGTGGAAGGTCACCGGAAGCACCAGGTCGTAGCCCTGGTTGACCGGCAGCCCCACGGTGGCCCGCAGCGGTGCGCCGAACGGCCCGCCCGGCAGCCCGGTACGCCCCATAAGCGAGGGCTGGTTGCCGGCATTGACGACCGTAATCATCTTCGTGACGGTGTGCCCTACCGGCACGGACCCGAAGTGCACCACGCCCGGTGAGGCCGTGAACTTGGTGACCGGCGGCAGGCCGGTGCCGGTCAGGCTGACGGTGGCGCTGGCGCCACTGCTTGGGGTGATCGTGAACGAGCCGTTGGAGGTCACGGCGTGCTGTGGCGTGAAGACGATCTGCACCGGGATCGCCTCACCTGGCTCGATAACCGTGCCCACCTTCGGCAGGCCGGTCGCCCGGTAGGTGCCGGCCGGTGGGGTGACCGACTTCACCGTCACCGGCTTGGTGCCGCCGTTGACGATGTCGGTCTGTTGCGGGTCGGAGGTCCCGACCGGCACGTTGGTGATCAGTGTGCCGTCCTCGTCGATGATGACGAACGA
Source organism: uncultured Actinomycetes bacterium (assembly GCA_963726415.1). Lineage (GTDB taxonomy): Bacteria > Actinomycetota > Actinomycetes > Streptosporangiales > Streptosporangiaceae > DASXKD01. The sequence continues at coordinate 20,758 of CAVSCM010000057.1, read as the reverse complement.
GATGGCGGTGCTCGTCGCGTACAGCCCGGTCTGGGTCCCGTTACCGATCAGCGGGACGGAGACACCGGCCGACGATCCGGCGCCCGTGGTGAACGTCACATCGCCCTCGGCACCGCCGACCGTCCCCGGTGCGAACTTCACCGCGGCGCGGAGCACGTCACCGTTGTGCAGCGTGACCGGGAACTTCACGCTGGCCGCAGTGCCACCGGCCGGGGTCAGCGTGACCTGGCCCAGGGTGAACGGGACGGATGCGCCGCCCGCGCTCACCGAGGCGCCGGTCACGGTCACCGTCCTGGTGGCGGTGAGCGTGACGTGCTTGGTGGCCGCCGCGCCGACCGCGGTGTCGCCGAACTGCGCGGTCCCGCTGCTCTTGAGTGCGGCGGCGCCGGTGATGCCGAACCCGTACACGTTGCCGTCCCTGGTGCCCACGTACACCATGCCGTTGTTCGTGGCGATCTTGGTGAACTCGGAGCCCGTGCCGATCGGCGCGGCCCAGATCTCGCTCAGCTTCGTCCCGCCGCCCGAGCGCGGCACCCCAAGCAGCGCCCAGGCGCCGAGGAAGCCGCCGGACCCGGTGCTGTCGTTGTGGTGCTCCTCCCAGATGAGCCCGGTGGCCGGGTTGGTGCCGTTGGAGGTGATCGCCGGGGACCCGGAGCTGTAGCCGAGGGTGAACGTGCTGTTGTTCACGTCCTTCAGGGTCGGCTTGCCGCTGCTGCTGACCCCGACCTTGAACTCCCGCATGTAGTCGCTCTTGCCGACATAGATCATGTAGTCGTTGGAACCTGGCGCGTTGCCGGTGGTCAGCGTCGGGGTGTCGGCGAAGAACGCGGGACTGTTGTACTGCCTGGCGATGGGGCTGACGCTGGCGAGGGCGCCGCTGTCGGAGCTGCTACGGCCGCCCAAGTTGTCGCGGTTCAGCAGGTAGATCTCGCCGCCCTTGCCCGCCTGCATCATGATGTCCGGGTAGGTGCTGGTGCCGAACGGCGCCCCGGTCGGGCCGCCCGCGCCGAAGTCGGAGTCGCTGGAGTCGAGGCTGGGCGCGTTGCTCGGGCTGAAGAAGTCCTGTGCCTTCAGCGACCCATCCGACTGCGGCTGCAGCCGGATCACCGACTCGGCAAGCTGGCCCGGCGGATTGCTGCCCGGGCCCTTCGCCGGGGAGATGCCGTTGCCCGAGGCGACGAAGATCCGCCCGGCACCATCGGACATGATCCCGCCGCCGCTCTGCCAGATGCCGCCCTTCTTGTTGGCTACCCCGATATCGTCCGCCCATAGCGTGGTGGTGCCGGGGCTGCCCACGTTCCAGCCGGCCACGTAGCCGTCGTAGGACCCGTGGTCGCAGTGCGACGCGAACGCCGCGTAGACCCAGCCGTTCATCAGCAGCAGGCTGGCCCGCTGGCCCTGGGGCAGGGCGCTGAAGGACAGGTGTGAGTCGTTGGTGGGGTGGCCGACGATCCGCTGCTTGAAGGTGATCGCCCCGGTGCTGACGTTCAGCCCGAACAGGTGCCACTGCCAGCTGGTCTCGTGGACCAGGCCAAGCTCGTACACGGTGCCGGTCGAGGGGTCGTACACCCCGGTGGAGGTGACTCCGATGTTGGGGGTGAGGTTGGAGCAGGTGGTGATGTGGTACGCGGTGCCCAGCGAGGTCTTCCACAGGGTCGCGCCGGTCGTGGCGTTCAGCCCGTACACCCAGTCGTTCTCGGTGGCCACCACCAGGGTGTTGCCGACGACCAGCGGCTGCCCGTACACCTGGCCGTTGACCGAGGTCTTGAAGATCTGGCCGAACGACCCGTTCTGCAACGCCGCCGGGGTCAGCGCCGGCTCGCTCGGGATCCCAGCCGTCGCGCAGATCGTTCTGCGAGACCGTGGTCTCATCGCCGGCCGGCCCGGACCCAGGCGCCACCGGTGCCGCGTGATGATGCCGGCCGGCGTGCGTGGCTACCGCGCCGGCCGGTCCCGCCGCGGCGACCGCGGTGAGCCCGGCGGCCGCGACGGCCGCCACCGCCAGGACCGAGAATGCTTTGCGTGCTGCCCAGCGCCGTGCGGGCGCGCGCGGAAATGCCCCATTTCCCGAGCGATATCATCGGATTCCCCTCCAGGCACGACACAGCGAGTACGCCACGCCCAGCGGGGAAGGCTGCGCCCCCTTTGGTCATGATGACAGCTTGTAAAGAAATTAAAACTCTCGTTATCGGGATGTGACCAATTGTCATACGTGAAGTGACGTTATGGTAAGACCCTGAATGGTTGCTGGACGCGGGCTGGACGCACGGACCGGGGGTTGTGGCCGGTAGCAGCGCGCCATCCGCCGCCACCCCGGTCCGCCGGCCGCTCAGGCCCAGCGGATCCGCATCTGGGTCATATACCTCGTCCAGCGTTCCGGCCATCGTGGGCGTCCACGGCACGTAAGCGAGCGTGTCACTGGATATTTATGCAGAGCATCGTGTCCAGGGAACGCGCGCACATGCCGCGTTGAGTGTGGCTTTGTCAACCTGATGTGGGATCTGGGACCTGGCCCACATTTCGTGATGGATACGGCTCTGGAGGCCGGGTCATCCGTGCTGTGCGGTGAGGAGGACCCGCTTGCGGAGTAACGGCAGCCCGGCACGGCCGAACATCTGCCGTTTGACCATCTTGATGGTGTCGGGCCTGCAAAGCAGCTCAGACCAGATAGCAGCGGCCGTTGCTGGGCCGTGCCCGCTGCCCGGCGGGATGCAGGTTCAGGTCGATCCTCCTCAGGGCCGGAGCCCGTTCCGCGCGCCGCGACGCCGGGCTGGGCTGGTCAGCGGCCGGGCAGCGTCACGGCGAAGAACTGCTGGCTTTGCTGGGTGGTGATCGAGGCGATGCCGATCACCGCCTGGCCGGCCGGGGCGAGCGCGTCGATCTGGTGGGCACCGCCCTTCGGGCTGCCGGTGAGACCGTTCGCCGTCTCTCGCAGCCAGGTGGTGCCGTTGGCCGAGGTCCAGATCGCCGCGCGTTGCTGTCCCGGGCTGCCGAACTGGGCGGCCGCGGTGAAGCCGTCGGCGTCCGCGGTCAACGCGGTGAACGCCATGGCCGCGCCCGGGTGCGCTGAACGGCACCCGGGTCCAGGTGGCGCCGCCGTCGGCCGAGACTTCGGCGAGCGGCATGCTGCCGAGGGCGGTCGTCTCCTGGCCCAGGGCGGCGGCATGGTTCCCGTTGATCGCGACCTGCTGGAGCATGCCGCCCGAGGCGCCCGCTGGCAGCGGCAGGACGATCGCCGTCCAGCTGCGGCCGTTGGCGCTTGTCCATACTGCCGGCCGGCCGTCGTGTGACCCGGCCGCCACGAAGCCGTGCGCGCCTGCGGCGACCGCGAGCACCTGGCTGGATCCGCTCACGTCGTTTACGTCGCGTGCGCGGGTCCAGGAGGTCAGGTCGGGCGACCACCACACGCCGGCCACGGAGGCTCCGCCCGGAGCGGGGAGCTTGCCGACGATGACATACCCGGCGGGACCCGCGGCGGCACGGCGGCGGTCACGCCGGCCAGGTCATCGGCGGCCGGGCCGTCCGGCTGCCAGGTGGTGCCGTTGGCGGAGGTGAACACGGCCGGGCCCGGCGCGCCGACGGCGAGCCAGCCGGCGCGCCCGTGCGTCACCGCGGTCAGCGTCCTCAGGCTCTGGCCGGCGGAGACCTGCGCTAGCGACGTGACCAGGGACCAGGGATGGCCGGCCGCCTTCCGCCACACCGCCGGGTAGCCGTCCGCGCTGCCCACGGCCACCTGCTGGCCGCCCGCTGTCGCCAGTCCGTTGACCGTCAGCTCCGGCACGACGGCGCCGGGGATGCCCGTCAGCGAGATCTGCCGCACCATGCCGTTCCCAGCAATTGCCTCCAGGAATACCGGCCGCTGGCTGACCTTGCTGGCGGCCGTGGAGCCGATGGCGATGATGGTGCCGGCCGGGGCGACCGTCGCACCCGACACCCTCTCGCTGGCGGCGTCGCCGAGCGGGGCTGTCGGCTGCCAGGAGGTCCCGGTGCCGGTGCTGGTGTACGCCAGGATCCGCCCCGTGGCGCTGGCGCCGGTGACGACGAAGCCATAGCCGCTGCCCTTCACCAGGCTGGGGCTCCACCCGCCGGCCGCCGCAATGGTGGCCGCGTAGTGCCAGGCCCGCCCGTTCGGGGAAAAGTAAGCCACGCCGTCGCCGCGGCCGCTCGACGAGCGGCCCGGCCTGACCGCGACCAGCCCGGACCGGTCGAATCCCACGCCGGTGATCCGGGTGCCGGCCCGTGGCCGGCCGGAACGGTCACCGGGGTCCACGTGGATCCGCCGTCAGTGCTCAGCCAGGCAGCGGAGTAACTCCTGCTGCCGCAAGTCACGGTCCGCGTCCGGCGATGGAGGGTCTTCGGCACCGGCGAGCACCTGCGGTCAGTGACCGTGCCGGACATCACCGTGTCCTCGCCGCGCGAGGTGATGTAGGAGATGCTTCGCACTATCTGGCCGTGGTGGGCCAGGCCCAGTTGCGCGGCCGTCTTCCGTTGCCAGGTCAGGCCGTCGCGGGAAGTCCAGATCACCCCCTGTGCCGCGCCGTTCCCGCCTGTGGCCACGCCGCCTGCCAGGAAGCCATCGGACGTGCTGTTCAGCACCCACATCTGGTCGCCGGGCAGCACCGGGGTGATGCCATGGGTGCGCGAAAGCGTCCAGGACAGGCCATCGGGGCTGGTCCAGGTGGCCTGCGGGCCAACCGCCAGCCACCCGCCGGGACCGCCGGCCACCCGGGCGGCCGGATAGCCCACCGGGGGCTGGCCCCCGCCCGGCCCGCGGACCGGGGCCAGCCGCCACGTGGTCCCGCCATCGGTGGACACGAAGAACTGCTGGCGTACCACGCTGCCGGTGGCCTGTGAGCCTATTGCGACGATCGTGTTCCGGGAGGCGACGATGCGGCCGATAGCGGCGAAAACGCCGCGCTGCTGCTGCCCGGGATACGTGAGTGCAGATAGCGGCGCCGGTGCTGCAGAACCGGCCTGGTAGCCTTGCTGGCCGGCGGCCGCCGGGCTCGTTCCCGGGCTGTGGCGTGTCAGTGGCGCGAGCACCAGGACAGCGGCCGCAAGCAGCGGCGCGATGACCGCCACCGCCACGATTGCCACGCGACGGCGCGCGGGCGCCGGCGCGGGCGCCGAGCGCCCCGCGAGGGCTCACGGAGCGCAATGCCGCCTGGGTCGCGGACAGACGCGGGCCAAGGCCGGATGCGGGCAGCGTCCGGCGGCGGAGGGCCTTCGGTACCGGCGAGCACCCGCTCCCCCCCATCCCACTCCTCGCCGTCGCCCACTCCTGGCCGTCCCCACTCCTGGCCATCGACCTCCCACCATTCGGGTGGCTGACCGCCGGCAGGCGGCGCGGCTGCCAGGCCCGGCGCCTGCCCGGCGGATACGGGTGCGCCGAGCGGGACCGGCCCTGGCCCGTCATGGTCCGCGCGCAGCGGCTGGCCCTGCGCCGCGCTGCCGGCCCAGGCGATCCCGGCTCCATCCCCCGGGCGCCCGGGTCGCTGCCATGCCCTGGATGCCAGCGACTTCGCGGGCTCCCCGACCCGGTTCGCCTTCGGCCCGGCCGCGGCTGGGTGATGGTGCCGGTCGGCTGGCCACCAGTAGGGGGCGCTGGCGATGTTGCGGACGTATCTGGGCCGGACCGGCTCGGCCAGCGTTCCCGGTGCGGGAAGGCGGTGACGTTCCTGGAGCTGGCCCAGGGCCAGCAGTTGCTCGAGGGGCTGCGAGGCGGGCTGGGCGGCGGGCTGGGCCCGCCAGCGCCGGGCGCAGGCAACCGCGGCGCACATGACCGCGAGCGGGACGACGACGAACACCGACGCCGCGAAGATGCCGTGGGAGCGGCTGTAGACGCCGAAGCCGAGCGCGGTCGGCACGAAGGTGGCGTACCCGATGGTGCTCACCACCGAGGAGGCGCCGGCCCGGACCGTCGAGGGCATGGCGTCGTGCAGGTAGCGGGTCAGCGTGATGTTCAGGACGGTGACACCGAAGATCGTGGCGACCTGGGCGGCGGCTACCACCCGCGGGTCCTGGACGAACAGGCCGAAGGCGATCACCAGCGTGCCGGGCCCGGCGACCAGCACCGTGCGGCCGCCGCGCAGCCAGCTGGCGAGCGCGCCGCCGCCCCAGGCGCCGGAGTACATCAGCGCGCAACTGGGGCCATACCAGAGCACGGGCAGTGCCAGCCCGAGGTACCAGAGCTGGTAGAACTCGATGAGCAGGCGCATGACCACGCAGTTGGCCACCAGGGCCAGCACGATCCAGCCGGCCCTGCCCCCGGCCGCGCCGCGCACTATCTGGCCCAGGTGAGCGGCCAGGTGCAGCCCCGGCACGCTGCGGTGCAGGCTGGGCTCGCGGAACCGGGACAAGGTGACGAACGCGCAGCAGGTGAACGGGATCGTGAGGAAATACTCGACCCGCAGGCTGAAGTAACGGGCGACGACGGCGGAGGCCAGCGCGCTGGTGATGAACGCCGCGGCCTCGAACATCTGCACCCGGCCGTAGCAGCGCTCAAAGGCCCCGGCCGAGCCCGTTTCCTCGACCACCACGTCGTAGACGGCCGAATCATAGGTCCCGGCGTAGGCGGCGTAAAACAGCCCCCAGACCGAGACCCCGGTGACATACACGGCCAGGCCGTGGCTCAAGCCGCACACCACCGAACTGCCGATCAGCGCACAGGTGGCGACGTACAGCACGCCCTTGCGGCTCCACCGGTCGGCGAGCAGGCCCAGCGGGATGTTGGCCGTCATCATGACCACGATGTAGACCAGCGTGGCGACCGTGATGAGGTAATCATTCAGGCCCACCGACCGCATGAACAGCTTCTCGACCGAATACCACAGCACGAAGCTGTGGATGAACGCGGTCGCGTACAGGGGCCGCAGCCGCTTGCCGACCGACTCGGCCACTGGTGTGTTCGTGACGAGCACCACGACACAGCGTGCGGCGGCCGGCTTGCACTGACCTTGACACTGACCTTGCACCGCAGGTCAGGTGCGGAACCGGGGGCCTTAACAGGGCGGCCAGCGGGATCGCCCGCTGGCCGGTGAAACGTGCCCGGGGTCAGGAGGTAAGGCGGTCCGCGGCGGGATCAATGGTCTCCATGCGCACCCGCGCCGACTCCGCCTCGGGCACGCCGAGGCGCTCGAAGATGTCCAGGGCCTGCCGGAAAAGAATCCGCGCGGCATCGGGCCGCCGGGTGCTGAGCGTCGCTTCCGCGATCCCTTCGAGGATTTTGGCCTCCTCGTAGGGGTCCCCGATCTCTCTGGCCAGCCTGAGCACGGCGTGGTACTGGTCGAGTGCCTCGCTGTAGCGCCCCGATGCGCGGCATACGTCCGCGATCCCGCGCAGGGCGATGACCTGCTGGGACTGATTCCCGATCTCCTCGGCGATCAGCCTGGCCTGCTCGTGGTGGATCAGGGCCTCGTCGTAGCATTCCGCCTTGCGGTAGATGGCGCCGGTGTCATTGAGCGCATCTGCCTGGTTGGGCAGGTCGCCGATCTCGCGGAAAATGGCCAGGGCGTGGCGGTAGGCGGCGAGCGCCTCCTCGTAGCTGCCCTTGTAGTCATAGACGCAGCCGATGTTGAGGTACAGGATCGCCTGGTTCTGTGCCCCGCCAATCTCGGCGAATATCTTCAGCGAGCTTTGATAGGCCACGAGCGCGTCCCGGTGGTAGCCGGACAGCAATTGCATCCGGCCGAGGTTGTTGAGGGTCTTCGCCTCGCCCCGCCGGTCGCCGGCCGCACGGTAGAGAGAAAGCGCCTCACGCAGGTGATCCGTCGCGTCCGGGTGGCGGCCGAGATGCCAGCAGGTGATGCCGGAGTGGCTCAGGGTATCGGCCGCGCCGTGTTCGTCCCCGGTGGCGCGATACAGAATCCGCGCCTCGTGGAAGTAGGCGAGGGCCTCGCGGTAACGGCTGGTGCGCAGGTGGGCCAGCCCCATCTGGTCGAGTGCATGCGCCTCGCCGCGCCGGTCGGCCTGGGACCGGTAGATCGCCGCGGCGTCCTCCGCCAGCGGCAGCACCTCCTCGTGCCTGCCGGTCTCCTGGCTCACCTCGCAGAGTTCCAGGGATGCCTGTGCGATCCGGCCGGGGTCCGCGATGTCGCGGGATGCCTGCAGGGCCAGCGCCTGCGCCGCGATCGCCTCGTCCCAGTACGCCTTGATCCGCACGAAGCCGGCCAGCGCCTGGATGAGGTCGGCACACTGGCGCTTCCACTCGTGCCGGGCGGCGTACTGGGCGGCCTGCAAGATGTTGCGCCACTCGGCCTCCAGCCAGGAGCCCGCCTCCTCCTGCGTGGCCAGCGCCGGGACCGCGGCCGGGGGGCGCGTGACCGAGACCGGCATCCGGCGCCGGAACGGGTACAGTTCCCGGTCGGCCCGGTCGGCGCTGTGCAGGTAGTAGTCAAGGAGCCGCCCGATCGACTGCCGCCGCACGGACGCGGGCTCGTCCCGCTCGGCGCACATGGCCGCGTAGCCGCGGATGAGGTCGTGGAAGCGGAACTGGCCGCCCGGGGCGGGGGACAGCAGGTGATGGTTAAGCAGCGCGCCGATGGCCTCCTCCGCCTCGGCGAGCGAGACACCGCCGAGCGCCGCCGCGGCATGCGGGCTGATCTGCGTGGCCGGGCTCCCCCCCAGCCGCCGGAAGAACTCCTGATGCCCCGGTTGCAGGGCATGGTAGGACAGCTCGAAGGCCGGCACCCAGTCCAGGGCCGTCACCTCCGCGCCCTCGACGCGGGCCGGCGGGTGGGACAGCTCCGCCGCCAGGTCGCCGAGCCGTGGCGGGTGGTCCCTGGCGAGCGGCCGGCGGTGAGCTGGATGGCGAGCGGCAGGCGCCCGCACAGTTCCACGACCCCGGCCACTTCGGCGGCGTCGAGTGCCGTGCCGCCGCCCGCGATCCGCCGGAACAGCGCGACCGCGTCGTCGACGGACAGCACGTCCAGGGTCAGCGCCCGGGCATCCGCCAGGTCCGGGATCCGGTACCGGCTGGTGACCAGGATCAGGGACCGGCCGTCCGCGGGCAGCAGTGGGCCGATCTGATCCAGGCTGGCGGTGTCATCCAGGATCACCACCGCGCGCCGGCGGCTGAGCTGGGCCCGCCACAGTGCGGCGCGCTCGCTGGGCGATTCGGGTATCTGCGTGGCCGGCACGGTGAGCATCTGCAGCAACTGGCGCAGCGCCTCGGTGGCCTTGAGCGACGGGCTCCCGGGGTCGTGGCTGTGGAAGTTGAGATAGAGCACACCGTCCGGGTACTGCCCGGCGAGGAGGTGGGCGGCGTGCACCGCCAGTGCGGTCTTGCCCACGCCCGGCATGCCCACGATGACGCCGAGCCGGGGGACGTCCCCCTGCTCTCCGATGAGCTGACTGAGTTCTTCTTGCCGCCCCACGAACTCCGCTGTCTCGGGCGGCAGGGTGTCCGGGGGCGATATCCGGGCCGGGAGGTTGTCCGGGGGAGATACCCGGGCAGGTTGCCGGGCGGCCGGCCTGCCGGTCAGTTCCGGATCGCGCCGGAGGATCCGCTGATGCAGGTCGGATAGGGCCGGCCCGGGCTCGGTGCCCTGCTCCTCGACCAGCCGGCCGCGCGTCTCCCGGTACAGGCCGAGGGCGTCGGCGGGCCTGCCGCTGCGGTACAGGGCGGTCATCTGGTGCGCGATGAACGTCTCGTCCAGCGGATACTGGGCGAGCAGATGGTGCAGTTCACCGACCAGGCTGGCGTGCCGGCCCAGCGCCAGGTCACACTTGACGCGCTCCTGGATGGCCCCCCGGCGCTCCTCTTCGAGGCTGTCGCGCATCCGCGCCACCCAGTCGCCGTCGATACCTGCCAGGGCGGGACCGCGCCACAGCCCGTCCGCCTCGCGCAGCAAACTGGCCCCCTGGTCATGGTCGCCGCTGGCGGCCAGCGCCTCCGCCCGCCGCCGCAACCGGCGGAACCGATGCAGGTCCACCACCTCAGGGTCGACGTCGAGCGTGTAACCGCGGGCACGCCCGGCAAGCTGGACGCTGTCGCCGATGGCCTGCCGGAGAGAGGCCCGTAGCCTGGCGATGTAGGCGGACAGGCTCTCCCGGGCCTTGGCCGGGGGCCTGGTGTCCCACAGCCGGTCGATAAGCGTCTCCGCCGGGACTATCGTTCCCGGTGTCAGCAGGAGGATGGCAAGGACGCAGCGCTCTCTGGCCGGCCCCAGGTCCTGCGGCCGGTCGGCCGACCTTAGCTCGATCGGCCCGAGAACCCGAAATTCCATGATCGCCTTTGCGCTTCCACCACTGGCGGCAAGTCGGCAGCTAGTCGAATGGGATCCACGGAACCTTTCCATCGACTTTAATACCCGCCATGGCCTTTTAACACCCCGCCAGGGGGCGAGCGGCGGCCAAATAAGAAAATGTTCACCCTGGTCAGAGAGGGTCATCGCAATTTGCATGGACCCTTTCATGGAAAGCACGCAGATCGCTTGAACATAACGGTGGATGCCATATCCCCGTAACGCTTGTGACTAACAGAGCCTTATGTTGACAAACGTAAGCCCCGGTGCTGTCGATGCTGAAGTTGCGTGCGCGGCACGCTGCCTGACCCTGTCTGCAACTTGCACGGGCAGGTGCGCGAAAAGTTGCCGCAATTAACCCGAATGCCATGTCCGGGGGCCGACGGGAGAGTAACTTCTCCGTCTTAGAGGACCCGATGTCTACGTCAAGAGGGGACCCTCTCCCATGGAGATTCGTAGTTCGTTATGGCACGACACTCCTTCTAGCGGCCCGGTGGGCGGCGCGCACCGCAGGTTATCGGCGCACCGCAGACGTCCGAGGTCGGCCCGCGCCCGGCTGGTGCGCGGGATTCTCGCCCTGGCCCTCGCACTGGGCAGCATCGGCGCGGTAACGGCGACCGCAATGGGACACGGCACCGACGCCCACCCCCACGGCAAGGCCGCCATCACCACGCACTGGATGTACTAACCCTGGTCGGCATGCCGGACGGTGCCATCTCGGCGCCGTCCGGGTGCCGGTCACGCCTGCTGCGACATCCTGCGCCAAGCGGCAGCCGCCGCGGGATCGGAATCGATCAGTACGGCCAGGCGCCGTGCATCGATGACGAGCACCCGCGAGTGCGTCGCTAGCTGAACGGTCAGGCCCGACAGGGGCAGCGGCCGCCCGTCGGCGTCCACCAGGCCGACGAACGATCCGGCGCCCAGTTCGCGGAGCCGGTTCCCCGCCGCCTCGACCGTTGCCCTGCCCTCGATCAGCACGAAGCACTGCCGGCCAGGGCGCGACTCGTCCGCGAGCCGGATCCCGGGCGGCAGCATCGCCTCGTCGCCTGCGAGTTCGAGCAGCGCCCACGATGAGGGTTCCGGCGTCGGCGTCGTCGGCGCGGAGTTCATAGTGCCGTTCTGCATGACGCGCGTTACAAAAAGGTGACAGCGCGGGCCGCCGGGCAGGGCGGCCCGAGACTGCGCCTGGCGGCCCTATCTGTGGCTTCGGCCCTCCCTGGTCGTCATGACCGGCTTACCATGGGCCAGTCCAGCCTGCTCAGGTAAGGCAGTGGCCTGCTGTGGAGTTCCGCATACTCGGCCCGATCGAGGCCGAAGAAGACGGGCTGAAGCTGGATCTTGGGGGGTTGCGCGAACGTGCGCTGCTGGCCAGGTTCCTGCTGTCGGCGAACCGGGTCGTGTCGGCCGACCGGCTCGCCGATGACCTGTGGTCGGGTAACCCGCCGCCGCACAGCATGGCCACCCTGCGGGTCTACATCTCCCGGCTGCGCCGCGTCCTCGGTGCGCGGGGCGGCTCGCTGGTGACGCAGGCGCCCGGATACCGGCTCAACGTCACCGGCGACGAACTGGACGCCGCCCGCTTCGAGAGCCTGGTCCACAGCGCGGAGGCGGACCTGGCCGCGGGCCGGGCCGAGGCCGCCGCGGGGATCCTGCGGGCGGCGCTGGGCCTGTGGCGCGGCCCGGCCCTGTCGGACGTGGCCGATCTGGCCTTCGCCCAGGCCGACGCCGGACGCCTCGAGGAAGCCCGGCTGGCCGCGCTGGAGAGCCGCGTCGACGCCGACCTGGCGTGCGGCTGGCACGCCAGCCTCGTCGCCGAACTGGACGGCCTGGCCAGTGCCCACCCGCTGCGAGAACGGTTCACCGGACAGCGGATCCTGGCCCTGTACCGGTGCGGGCGCCAGGCCGAGGCGCTGACCGCGTACGCGGCGCTGCGGGGCAGGCTCGCCGAGGAACTCGGCATCGACCCGACCCCGGATCTGCAGCGCCTGCACGAGCGGATCCTGCGCCAGGATCCCGGGCTTGACTGGCGCCCGCCCGGCGCTCCGCGCCGGCCGGACAGCGCTCCCCAGTGACGACCGGCGCCTCACCGGGACCGCCGCCGCCAGCACTCCGCCAGAGACCGCCGCCGGCACGCCGCCACGGACCGCCCCCGCGAGCCTTCGCCAGCGCCCGCCGCCACGAGCGCCCGCCAGGAACGGCCGCCGGTGGCGCGCCCGTTATGGGGGACGGCGGCCCCTGAGCGCCGGCCCGGGGAGCGCCGGTTCCGCGAGCGCCGTCGGGAACTCCGGCCTCGGAGCGACCGGAACCTCCGCAACCGGCTACACCGCAACCGGCTACACCGCAACTGGTCACACCGCGACCGGCCCCACCGCGGCAGTACCCGCCCACGGCGATGGGGCGGCCACGGCGCCGGGGCACCCGGGCGGTGGCGAACAGCCTGCGGCCACCTCCGCACCGCGCCGCTGCCCGGGCTGCCCACCGAGACCACCTCGTTCATCGGCCGGGAAGCGGAGCTGGACACGATCGAGGAACTGCTCAGGCTGTCCCGGCTGCTCACGCTGACCGGGCCCGGCGGTTCCGGGAAGAGCCGCCTGGCCCTCCGGGCCGGCGCGCAGGTATCGGGGCGGTACGCCGACGGGGTATGGCTGATCCAGCTTCGCCCCGATCGGCCAGCCGGATCTGGTGGTGCCCACCGTCGCGCTGGCCCTGTCGGTCAGGGAGGAACCAGGCCAGACCCTGCTCGGCAGCATCGTCGCCCGGCTGCGCGACACCGAGGCCCTGCTCATCGTGGACAACTGCGAGCATGTGATCGAGGCCGCGGCCGACACGATCGCGGCGCTCCTGCGGAGCTGCCCCCGGCTCAGGATCCTGGCGACCAGCCAGACCAGGCTTGGCGTGCCCGGGGAGGCGAGCTGGCCGGTGCCTCCGCTGACCGTGCCGGAGCCTGAGATGGCGGATCCGCAGGCGGCGGCCGAGGCGGAATCGGTCCGGCTGTTCTGCGACCGGGCCGCGCTGGCCCGGCCCGGGTTCGGCCTGACCGGCGAGAACGTCGCGGCGGTCGGCGAGATCTGCCGCCAGCTCGACGGCATACCGCTGGCCATCGAACTCGCGGCGGCCCGGGTCAGCGCGCTGACCGTGGCGCAGCTGGCCGCCCGGCTCGGCAACAGGTTCCGATTGCTGACCGGTGGCAGCCGGGCCGCCCTGCCGCGGCACCGGACCCTGGAAGCGGCCATCGAATGGAGCCACGACCTGCTCAGCGAGACCGAGCAGGTCTGCTTCCGCCGGATGGCGGTCTTCGCCGGCGGGTGCACCATCGACGCGGTCGAGGTGGTCTGCCCGGACGACGCGCTGCCGCTGGACGTGGTGTTCGAGACCGTCACCGCGCTGATCGACCGGTCGCTGCTGACCACCGAGGAGCGGTCCGGCAGCATGCGCTACGGCATGCTCGAATCGATCCACCAGTACGCGCTCGGCCGGCTGGCGGCCTCCGGAGAGGCCTCGGCGCTGCACCGCCGCCACATGGCCTGGCTGCTCGACTTCGCCCGCCAGGCCGATCTGGCCGGGCCGGACCAGGCCGCCTGGCTGGACCTGCTCGAAGCCGACAGGGACAACTTCCGGGCCGGCCTGGAGTGGAGCCTCACGGCAGCCGCGCCCGGCCCGGCACGGCCCCCGCGCGAGCCGCCGCCGCTCGGCCGGGCCGGGCCCCGGCGCGAATACAGGGCGCCCCCTGGCGCCTGCCGGGCCGGGCCCGGCGCCGACCGGGACCGGACCCCGAGCAGGCCTTGGCGCTGGCCGGGGCCCTGGCTCCGTTCTGGCTGGTGCGCGGCCCGATCGCGCTCGCCCGCACCGCGCTCGACGCGGCGCTGGCCGCCGCCGGCCCCGAGGCGGACACGCGGCTGCGTGCCATCGCGCTGGACGGGGCGGGCCAGCTCGCCGCGGTCCAGGCCGATCACGACGCGCAGCGGCGCTACCAGCAGGAGAGCCTGGCGATCTGGCGGGAGCTCGGCGACGACCTCCGGGTCGCAAGCACCCTCAGCGATCTCGGCTCGGCGGCGCACTTCCGCGGCGAGTACCCGCTGGCCCAGGCGCTGCACGCCGAGGCGCTCGAACTCGCCGAGCGCACCGGCGACGCCCAGCAGACCGGCCAGGCGCTGAGCGGTCTTGGCAGGCTCGCCCTGCACCAGGGGGACCTGGACCAGGCCACCGCGTACTACACGCAGAGCATGGCCAGGTTCGCCGAGATCGGCGACCTGCGCCGGGCCACGCTCATCCTGGGCAATCTGGGCGTCGTCGCCATCAACTCCGGTGACCTCGCCACTGGCCGAGCAACGGCTCACCGAGCACCTCGACAACGCCAGGCGGCTGGGTGACCACAAGCTGACCTCCGGCGCGCTGACCAACCTCGGCCTGGTCGCCTACCAGGCCGGCGACCTGGACCGCGCGGCCGGGCTGCACCAGCAGGCGCTGGAGCTGAGCGAGCAACTGGGCGACCGGCGGCTGGCGGTCGTGGCGCTCGGCAACCTCGGCCTGGTCGCGGCGCGGCGCGAGAACTATCCCGCCGCCGCACAGTTCCACCTGCGCAGCCTCGACCTGGCCGAGTCGGTCGGCGAGCGCCGCTCGGTCGCGGAGATGCTCGAGGAACTCGCCGCGGTGGAATCGGCCGCGGGCAACGCCGCGCGGGCCGCCACCTTGTTCGGCGCCTCCCAGGCGATCAGGCAGGACATCGGCGCGCCCATCCTCGGCTCCGACCAGGCCCGGCTGAACGGAGCCAGGGATGCGGCGGCGGCGGCCCTCGGCGAGCAGGCGTTCAGCGCCGCCCACCAGGCTGGCCTGCGGATGTCCGCCGAGCAGGCGGTGGCACTGGCCAAGGACGGCTCCTGGCCGCCAACGACCCCGGCCAAGCCAGCCTGACCCGGCCAAGCCGACCCGCCCGCCTCGTGCGTGGCCGCCTCGCTGGGCCATGACCCCGTGATCGCCCACGATCATGAACGACGGACGGCCGAATCACGGCCCGCCAGCCGAGCGGGACGGGTCAGCCAAACGATGGTTACCGGGCAGTAACAAGGGCAGTAACGGCTTCGCAACGCCTTTGCAACCGCCCCGCCCGACGATCGGTTCAGCTCAGCAGGCCGTGCCCAACCTCCGGGGCACCCATACCCAAGACCGGGAGACCCCATGTCCCATTCACGCGTGGTACGCCGCGGCCTCGCCGCGGCAAGCACACTGGGCGTGCTGGTCACGCTCGGCGCGGCCGCCGCCCCATCGGCATCTGCCTCGGTTGCCTCTTCCAGCTGGGGATCAACCGCCACCCTGGCCACCTCGATCCAGGGCGCCACGCTGACCGGCAACGCCCCGCGCATCCGCTCCGGTCCGGCTGGCCGTTACGCTCAAACCGCAAAGCGCCGCGGCGGAGCAGGCCGCACTGCACGCCATGTACCAGCCGGGCAGCGCCACCTTCCATCAGTTCCTCACCCCCGCGCAGTGGGAGGCGGCCTACGCGCCGACCGCCGCCCAGGTCAGCGCCGTGACCAGGTACCTGAGCAGCAAGCGGCTTCACCGGCGTGTCCGTGCAGGGTGACCGGTTGCTGATCTCCGCGACGGGCACCGTCGCGACGCGGAGAAGGCGTTCAACACGACGATCGGCAACTACGTCATGCCGAACGGGAGCACGTTCCGCGCGAACGTCGGCGGCGCCCAGGTGCCGTCCTCGCTCACCGGGATCGTGCAGGCCGTGGTGGGCCTGTCCAACTGGCGGCTGCCCACGCCGCAGCCGGTCCTGATGACCCAGAACGCGGCCAACAAGTCCGCCGCCAGTCCGCGCGCGGCGCGCGGCCGCAGCGCAGCATGCGGCCGAGCGGGCACGAACGGCACGTCGGCGGGGAACCCCGTCATCCCGAACGAGATCCCGCCGGAGGACTTCCAGAACACCTACGACGCCGCGGGCACCCCGACCGGGGCCAAGACGGCGGTCGCGCTGTTCACCGAGGGCCAGGTCACCGGGGCGATCACCGACCTGCGCACGGCGGAGACCGCCTTCAGCCTGCCCCAGGTGCCGGTGTCCATCGTCAAGGTCGGCCCGCAGAGCACCGACACCTCCGGGGCGGACGAGTGGGATCTCGACACCCAGTCGTCGAGCGCGATGGCGACCACGCTCAAGCACATCTACCTCTACAACGTGGGCGCGCTGAACGACACCAACATCGACACCGCGGTCGCCGCGTTCGTCTCCCAGGACAAGGCGGTCGCCATGTCGGCCAGCGTCGGCGGCTGCGACATCGGCCCGTACCTGGACGGCTCGATGATCAGCACCGACAACGTGCTCACCGAGGGCGCCATGCAGGGCCAGACGTTCTTCGCCTCGTCCGGTGACAACGGCGACGGCTGCGCCTTCGTCGCGGCCACCGGCGTGCCAAGCTCCTTCCCCGGCACCAACTGGCCGGCCTCGGGCATGTACGCCACCGCGGTCGGCGGCACCAGCCTGATCTCCGACGCCAGCGGTAACCGGGTCCAGGAGATCGGCTGGGCCGGCAGCGGCGGCGGGGACAGCGAGACCGAGGTCCCCGGCTTCTGGACCCAGGACAGCGACCCGTTCTACACCCAGGGCGCGGTCATGGGCGGCCGGGCGGTGCCCGACATCGCCATGGACGCGGACCCGAACGTGGCCACCGCGGCGGAGATCTACGTCAACGGCACCCCGACCGGGGTGGGCGGCACCAGCCTGTCCTCGCCGCTGGCGCTGGGCTCCTGGGCACGGCTGCAGTCCGGGAACCGCAACAAGCTCGGCATGGCCGCGATCGACTTCTACGCCCTCTACGACAAGGTGAACCCTTCGCTCGGTGACACCAGCCCGGTCCCCGGCTTCACCGACATCGTCGGCGGCAACAACGGCGGCTACACCGCCACCCCCGGCTACGACGAGGTCACCGGCATCGGCGCCCTCGACATCGCCGCGCTGAACTCGGTGATCGCCGGCTCCTGATCACCGCCAATCCCGTGGCCGGGGCGGGCTCACCGCGAGGGGGACGCGCCGGCCGCGGGCTGTATCCCGGGGCGAGGGGACGTCCCCGGGCAGCCGCCGCGCCGGACAGCCCTGTCCGGCGCGGCGGTCACCGCGTCACGGCCCGTCGTGCGGCATGGTGTGCGGGTACTTAAGCCCGGTGCCGGTGTTCAGCACGACCACCTGGTCAGCTTCGGCCAGCCATCCGGATTCGCGCAGCTTGCGCACCGCGGTGACGCACGCCGCGCCCTCGGGGCAGATGAAGCAGCCTTCCAGGTGCGCGACGAGGCGCTGATCCGCGAGCAGCGCCGGGTCGTCCACGGCGACGGCGGTCCCCTCGCTGGCATACAGCGCATCGAGCACGAGGAAGTCGCCGAGCGCCTTGGGGACGGTGATGCCGAAGGCGACCGTCCGGGGGTCCGGCCAGGGCTCACTGTCGGTCCGCCCCGGCGGCGAACGCCGTCACGATCGGGGCGCACCCGGTGGACTGGACCGCCACCAGGCGGGGCAGCGGCTGCTGCCCGGTCCAGCCAAGCTCGCGCAATTCGAGCAGCGCCTTGTGGATGCCGATGATCCCGACCCCGCCGCCGGTGGGGTAGACGATGACGTCGGGCAGCCGCCAGCCGAGCTGCTCGGCGATCTCCAGGCCCATGGTCTTCTTGCCCTCGATGCGGTAGGGCTCCTTAAGCGTGGAGACGTCCTGATACCCGGGGCGGGCGGGCACCTCCGCGGCGACCAGCCGTGGCCGCGTCCGCGATGCTCCCGTCGGCCACTCGCAGTTCGGCGCCGACGGCCCGGCACTCGGCACGGTTGACCGCGGGCGCGTCGGCGGCCATGACGACCAGGCTGGGCAACCCCGCGCGGGCGGCATAGGCCGCCCAGGCCGCCCCCGCGTTCCCGTTGGTCGCCATGGCCACCCCCGCGACGCCCAGTTCGACGGCACGGGACACCCCGACGGCAGCGCCGCGGGCCTTGAAGGTGCCGGTGGGGATGAGGCTCTCGTCCTTCATCAGCAGCCGGGGAACCCCGAGCGCGAGGCCAAGGCGCGGCATCGCCAGCAGCGGCGTCATGCCTTCGCCCAGGCTCACCACCCTGCCCGCGCCGGAGACCGGCAGCAGCTCGTGGTAGCGCCACAGGTCCGCCGGGCGGCGGCCGATTTCCGCGCGGTCTGCCAGTGCGGCGGCCCGTGGCGAGGTCATACCGCGCGAGCAGCGGCGAGCCGCACCCGCACAGACCCTGCACGACGGCGGCGTCGTGGACGGCGCCGCACCGCGCGCATTCCAGATGGGACAGAGCCGAATACGGCCTGGGCACCACGCATTCCTCCCGCAGCTGGCCCGGCCGCCGGACCGACCGGTCAGCCCGGGCACCGGCCCCGCGGCGCCGAGCGGTCACGGCGCGGCTTGGTCACCGTTCGTGGGCGCTGTCAGGGCTTGCGGGCGACGCCGCCGTAGGCGGACACGCCGTCGGGGGGACGATGTCGTCCGGACCGGGCCGCCAGGTCGTGCACGTAGACGACGCCGGGCGGCACCAGTTCCAGGCCATCGAAGAACCGGGCCACCTCGGCCCGGGTGCGCAGCGTCTGCGGGGTGGACACGCGCTCGTTGTAGCGCCGCTGGGCTTCGGCCTGGCCGGGATGAATGTCGCTGGCCGGATGGGAGATGACCAGGTAACTGCCGGACGGCAGCGAGTCCATCAGCCGGGCCACGACGTCGTACGGGCCTCGGTGTCCTGGATCAGGTGCAGCATTCCCAGCAAGAGGAGCGCGGTCGGGCGGGTGAAGTCCAGCGTGCGGGCCGCCGCATCGATGATCGGCGCCGCATCCCTGACATCGCCGTGGATGTACTGGATGGCCCCCTCCGGGCCGCCGGCCAGTAGCTCCCTCGCGTGCGCGAGCACGATGGGGTCGTTGTCCACGTACACGATCCGCGAGTCCGGTGCCGCCGCAAACGCGACCTCGTGAGTGTTGTTCGCCGAGGGTATGCCGGTGCCGATGTCGAGGAACTGGCGTATCCCCGCCTCGGCGGCCAGATAGTGGACCGCCCGCACCAGGAACGCCCGGTTCGCCCGGACCCGTTCCCGCAGTCCTGGCGTAGCCGCGAGCACCCGTTCGCCCGCTTCCCGGTCGGCGGGGAAGTTGTCCTCGCCGCCGAGCCAGTAGTCGTAGACGCGGGCCGGATGGGCCACCGAGGTGTCTATCTCCGGCCCGCTGGCCCGCCGGCGCGCCAGCGGTGCCCGGCCCGTCCGCCCTGTCCTCAGCCATGGCGCGCTGCTTCCGGTTCGCCCCACTTCACACCGGCATCCTGTCACAGGTCAGCGCCGGGCCACGGTGGCGGCAGCGACGGGAATCAGGCTTCGTCGCTGCTGGGGGCGCGGCCAGGGCTGACGGCGGTCAGCGCCTCATCCAGCATCTCGGAGAAGCTGTCCGGGTACTTGGCGAGCAGATACGTCAGCAGGTGCAGGCGATCCTCGCTGCTGAGCGCCGTCACACGGGCGACACGCAGGCTTGCGGCAGTCTCAGACGTATCAGCCATGAGCCCGATCATAGTCGTGGCCACCAGCCCGCCTGCCTGGTGCCGAAGGCATGCACGACGCAAGGGACGTACCGATGACAGGCCCCGGGCGGCTGGGTGCCGCCCGGGGCCTGGCTGGGGCATCGCCTGCCTGTCGCGGGCTGGGGATCGCGAGGCAGGCAGGCGACGTGTAGGGGTTATCCGTTGGCGCCGCAGACCGGCCAGGCACCGATGCCCTGGCCAGCGAGCACCCGCTGGGCCACGGCGATCTGCTGCGACTGAGAGGCACCGGCGGCGGTCGAGGCGTACTGCCCGCCGCCGTAGGAGTCCCAGGTGCCCTGCGAGAACTGGAGCCCACCGGAGAAGCCGTTGCCGGTGTTGGTGCTCCAGTTGCCGCCGGACTCACAGGCGGCGATCGCGGACCAGTTCACGCCGCCGGACGAGGCCGGGTACGAACTGGCGGCCACCGGCAGGCTGGACGGCGACTGCGAATACGACGAGGGAACCGTCGCGAGCGCCGGCCCGGCGGCGGCCATCGCGGCCCGCCGCACCCATGCCTTGTGCGGGTGCCAGGTGCTCAGGCGCAGCTTCTGGCCCGCGGCGATCGCGTCCGGGTTGGATACCTGATGACGGTTGGTCCACCACAGGGCGGGCCAGTCGGCCCGGCTGCCGTACTCCTGAGCGGCGATGTCCGAGAGGGTATCGCCCGGCCGGACCGTGTAGTGGCCCGGCACATGGTGCGCCGGTGCCGCATGCAGCGAAATCGTGACCCCTATCAGGGTCTTCGCCAGTCCGGCAGCTGGAATACTGAACATGTCGGGGTTCCTCCTAAGGGTTAGTCCGACACACAAGGTCCCGGCCGCGTGCTGCAACACCTGGCCGGGACCGTTATTTAGCTAGCCAACGATGCTTGCGATCCTCACCTCCTGTCCCCGCAGGGCGGGGGTGTGACGAAACATCACTGGACTCTCTCCTCTTGGGCTCGTCCTCAGCTAGCCATCCAG
>CAVSCM010000056.1:0-181584 GCA_963726415.1 uncultured Actinomycetes bacterium | reverse complement strand
AGCCCGCCAGGCCCGGCCCCCTCGCCCGCCCTGGCCGCGGCCGACGGCGACGCCGTGGAGCCGTGGTGACCGGGAAGCTGATGTCGGCCGAGATGGCCGCCCAGCCGGAGGTGCTGGCCAGGGTCACCGCCCGGGCACCGGCCGATACGAGCGCGGTGCGCGCGCTGCTGCCCCACCCGCTGGCCGGAATCGTGTTCCTGGCCCGCGGCTCGTCGGACAACGCTGCGGTGTTCGGCCGGTACCTGGCCGAACTGCGCGCGGGCCGTCCGGCCGGGCTGGCCGCTCCCAGCCTGTACACCCGCTACCACGCCACCGTGGACTGGCACGGGTACCTGCTGGTGGCGCTGAGCCAGTCCGGCGCCACACCGGAGATCATCAGCACCTGCCGGGCGATCCGGGCGGGCGGTGCCGTGGTGCTTGGCATTACCAACGAGCCGCGGAGCCCGCTCGCAGACGCGGTGGACCTGCTGCTCACCACCGATGCCGGGCCCGAGCGGGCGGTACCGGCCACCAAGACGGTGACCGCCCAGTTCGCGGTGCTGGCCACGGTCACCTCGGCGCTGCGTGCCGCGCCCATGCCCGGCGGCACCCTGGACGGCCTGCCCGGCGCGGTGGCCGCCGTGCTCGATGACCCCGGCCCGGTGCGGCAACTCGCGGACCGCTGGCGAGACCTGGACCGGCTGGTGGTGGCGGGCCGCGGGCTCGCCTACGCCGCCGCGCTGGAGACCGCGCTCAAGGTGAAGGAGACCACCGGCATCCTGGCCGAGGGAATCTCCACGGCCGACCTGCTCCACGGGCCCATCGCCGCGGTGTACGCGGGCGCGCCCGTGCTCCTCGTGGACGGCGGCGGCCCGGCCGACAGCGACCTGGCGGAACTGCGCGCGCTGCTCGACAGCCGCCAGGCACAGTCGGCCTCCCTGCCGGTGCCTCCCGGGCTGCCCGAAGCGGTGCACGTGATCGCCGCGATCACCCGCGGCCAGCAGCTCGCCTGCGAGCTGGCCCGGACGCGGGGCGTGGACCCCGACGCCCCCACACACCTGAGCAAGGTGACCGCCACGACCTGAGCCGCTGCCCGGCCCGGAGCGCTACCGCGCGCCCCCGGTCAGGCGCACTTGGTGGTCACATAGAGGATGAGCTGCTTGAGCGCCTTGGCCGCGGGGCCAGAACTGGTCAGCGAGCCGATCTGCTGCTCGATCTGGCTGAGCGAATGGGACCCCCCATTCACGAGGGAGGAGGCCAGCTGCTGATACGCCGACCCGATGCTCCGAAGTCTCCTGCCCGGCCTGCGGCGGCGCCTCCGCCGCCAGCCTGGCGTAGTAGGCCGCCACCTGGTTGAGGTACCGGCCGTCGTGCTGCTCCATCGTGGCGACGCTGCCGGAAGCGGCCGCCGGAACCGGCATGTTGGTGCCGATGTTCTTGAAGTCGGTACAGAAGTTGCCGGTGAGCTTCCCGTTGTGGGCGGAGGCATTACCGGCCGAGGGGGCCGACCCGCCGGACGGGCGCGCTGGCCGCGCTGGGCGATGACCCGCCGGACGAGCCGCAGGCCGCCAGCGCCGCGCAGGACAGGACGAGGGCTGCGGCACCGGGGACTGCCCAGCGGGCAGTTCTGCGTGCGGGCATGGGGTGTGCTCCCGTGATTCTGGAGGTGTCGGGGTGAGGCCGGCTCGGCCGAGGCCGGCCCGGCCGAGGCTATCGCGCCCGGTGTTCGCGTTGCTGGCGTTCGTGTGCGCTCTTGTCCTGGTCGACACCGTCTTCTTTACCGCGCTTACCCCGCTGCTCCCGCACTACGTCGCGACCGCGGGCCTGACCAAGGCGGGCGCCGGGATCCTGGTCGCTGCCTACCCGGCGGGAACCCTGGTGGGCGCGCTGCCGGGCGGGGTGCTGGCGGCGCGCCTGGGCTACCGCCCGACGGTCCTGCTTGGGCTGGCGCTGATGAGCGCGTCCACCCTGGTGTTCGGCTGGGCGACGAACCCGGCCGTGCTGGACCTGGCGCGCTTCGTCCAGGGCCTGGGCGGCGCCTGCACCTGGGCCGCGGGCCTGGCCTGGCTGGCCACGGCCTCGCCGGAGGAACGGCGCGGGGAGCTACTCGGCACGGCGCTTGGGGCGGCGGTGGTCGGCGCGCTGTTCGGCCCGCTCGTCGGGATCGTGGCCGACCAGGTGGGGACCGGGCCCGCGTTCGCGGGGGCGGCCGTGGCCGGCGGGATCCTGATGGTGCTGACGTTCGCCGTGACCGGCCCCGCCCGCCGTGCCGCGCGCAGCCGCTGCGCGCGGCCTGGCCCGCGTTCCGGGACCGGCAGGTCGGCGCGGGCATGTGGCTGACGTTGCTGCCCGGCCTTGCCTTCGGCGTGATGGACGTGCTCGCGCCCCTGCGGCTGAGCCAGCTTGGCGCCTCGGCCGCGGTGATCGGGGGGACGTTCCTGTTCGCCGCGGCCATCGAGTCGGGCATCCAGCCGCTCACGGGCCGGCTCTCCGACCGCAGGGGCGCGCTGCTGCCGGTCCGGATCGCGCTGGCCGGGGCGGTGGTGGTCACCCTGCTGACGCCGCTGCTGCCGTCGGAGTACCTGCTGGTGGTGCTGCTCGTCGTCGGCATGCCCAGCTACGGCGCCCTCTTCGCGCCGGCCACCGCGCTGCTGTCGGCGGGGGCGGACCGGATGGGGCTGCACCAGGGCCTCGCCTTCGGCCTGGCCAACCTGGCCTGGGCGACCGGGCAGGCGGTCGCGGCATCGCTGAGCGGCGCGCTGGCCCAGGCAACCTCTGATCTTGTGCCGTACGCTCTGCTCGCCGCGATCTTGCTCGGCACGCTGGCCGTCGCCCAGCGCAAGGCCGGTTCCGGCGGCTGACCGGGCCGGGCGCCGACGAGACACTGGCCAGGCGGCTGTTTAGATGAAGGCCCGGCGTCGCAGGTGATCAGAGTTGCCAGGCAGGAATCGCGGTAGGGTAGTCGCAGGAAGTTGCTGAGTACGCTGCTCCAGACCCCGGCAGTGGTCAGAACCACTGACAGGTGAGTTGAAATGGGTAGCGCGGATCAGCACGCCGTCAACGGCAATCGCCGGGGTGACCGCGAGAGTGGTGTGCCCGTACCGCCCGAGGTCACCTCTCAGGATGAGCTGGACCAGGCGTCTCGTGCGATGCACCCTGATCTGACGAACGTGGAAGCGGTTTTGCGGACTGTGGCGGAGCTGACGGGGATGCCGCTCGTTCCTGTTCATCACAACGGGCAGACCGCCCGGTCGTTCCTCCGGCGCCAGCCGGTCCGCATCGTTGAGGGCAGAAGCGAAGGCGGCTACACCAGCGTGTTCGAGGTCATCTGCTGCGACTGCGGCGACGATCCCCACCTGGACTACTCCGAGGTCTCGGCCCGGCTTCAGCGGCTCCGCGGGCCTTACACGTTGCGCGAGGGGCTCGCAGCGTATGAGGCGCACATGGCCGAGGACTACCTGACGGCGAGGGCCAGGTAGTCCTCGGCCAAGTGCTGATGGGCGAGATACCGCTCATGCCGTTGGACTGACGGCTGGCCGTCCAATGCCGCGAGCAACTGGACGCGACACCAGGCCAGCTGTCCACTCGATCAAGCGTCGACCGAGGCGGCCAGTTCCCTAAGCAGCGGGGAGGGCCACGGTGGCGCGTGGTTTGGGCCGGTCGCGGCACCGTTACCGGGAGGGTTTGTGCAGCCTGGGGCCTACTGCCCGCCTTCCCATTCCCAGGTGCCCAGCTGGGTACCGGCCGGTGCCGTGCCCGTCGGAGGCTGGCCGCTGGGCGGGCCGTGATGCCCGGCTGTGGTGGTGGCCAGCAGGGTGGGGGTGTGGGTGCGGTTGCCGGGCTGGGCCGCCTGGCTCATCGCGGCCCGGGCGGCTGGTTCGCTGGTGTGCGGCGGGATGATGAGCAGGTCGGTTCTCCCTTTCCTGGCGGTCGCGGTGAGTAGGTCGGCGGGCATGGTCTCGAACCAGCCCAGCCGTACGGTGCGGCTGCCCGCCGGGGCATCGACGCGGAGCCAGCGGGGCCGGCTGGCGTCCCAGCCTGCCCGGCCGAGCATGATGGCGGTGACCGGGCCGTGCCGCTGATCGAGGGCCAGGATCAGCCCGGGCAGTTCGGTGGCGGGGTCTGATGACCGGGGCCACCAACCGCCGTCGAGCAGTGTGTGGCCCGTCAGGCCGGGCTGCAGCCGCAGCCGCGGCCGTGCTGGCGAGGCGGTAGCTGGCATGGCTGTTGCTACCGGCCGGGTGGGGCCGGGGCAGCTGAGCGCCGGTGGCGGGTGCGGCGGAGGGCCAGCCGTAGCTGGGTGATCCGGGCGGTTCCGGCGGCGGCCATCAGCAGGGCGCCGGCGATGGCGGCCAGGAGCAGCGCCACGGCCAGCGACAGGTGCAGGTGGGCGCCCAGGAAGCTGATATTCACGGCGTGCGTGTTCTGGATGATGAAGATCAGCACCACGATGAGGGCGGCGACGGCGACGATCAGCCCGGTGCGAATGCCGCTGATCCGCGTGTGCAACCTCTCGCGCCGGGGCGGCTGCGCCGTGGGCGGGGGCCGGGTGGCGCCGTTGGAGGGGGGAGGCGCGGTGCTCGGAGGGGATGGGGTCTGTGCGGCCATAGCCTTGTCTCCTTCCCAAAGACACGGGGTGAAGCGCTGAACCGCGGCCGGGTGCCCGCGCAGTCCGGGGTGCGGCTCTCAGGACTGCCGCCGCCGCAGCCGCCTCCCGATTTCCAGGCTGGCGAATACGAGGACGGCGATGATGATCAGGCCGATAAGCATGGCTCGCTCCTTCGATGACCCGGGCCTCACGGGCCGTCATCGGCGGGTGCTTCCCGGGTTCTGCTCTCAGCCTACGTTGGAAACAGAAAACTAGCAATTTTATTCCAGTATTGCTAGTCTAGCGTCTGTGGAGAACTGGACACTGCTGACCAGCCACGCACAAGCGCTGCTGGCCATTGCCCACGACCCGGGGACACGGCTGCGCGACATCGCCGCCACCCTGGGCGTCACCGAGCGCAGCGCCTACGCCATCGTCACCGACCTCACCAAGGCCGGCTATGTGACCAAGCGCAAGGACGGCCGCCGCAACCGCTACCAGATCCAGGCTCAGCTCCCGCTGCCCGGGCTAGCCAGCCGGCACGCCACCGTGGGCGAACTGCTCAGCCTGCTCACCGGCCTGCCGAGGCCACAGAGCGGAGCTGACAAGCCGCGCCGTGCGGCGGCGGATACCCGCCGCAACTGACAACACCCCGGGGCCGCTGCGGCACGGGCGGCCAGATGACGCGGGCTGGGCCGCAGACCGTCCTTGTTCACCAGGTGGCCGGGAGACGGTGGGCGGGCTAGCGCAAGCGCTTGCAGCCGTGCCGGCCTGGTGCCACTCGTGGCGGGCGCGGGCGCGGTTGCCCGCGCCCGCGCCGGAACCCGCTAGCCGGTGAAGCCGTCGAACACGTGGCTGAACGCCCAGGTGGGCTGCTTGATCCCGGAGCAGGAGTTGCTGTCGATGGTGCCCGGGCAGCCGCCGTTGTCCCGCTGGATCGCCCAGATGGAAATCTCCGGCAGCCCGTGGGAGCGCGCGAAGCTGGCAATCGCCTGTGCATCTGGCAGGTAGGTGACCTCGGTCTTCTTCGGGTAGTCGTCGATGCCCGGCAGGATCGTAAGGCCCTCAATCGACCACAGCTTGCGCTGACTCAGGTGCGGGTATAGCTGCGCGAGTTGCGCGTGCGTGCCGTTCAGCGCCTTGATGGCAGCCTTGCCCATCTCGATGCCCGTCTGGCTGGCCTTGATGTAGTAGTCGAACGTCATGATGTTCACGGTGAACCGCACGCCGTGCGCGGCCGCGCTCTTGATGACGTTGAAGCAGTTGCCGGGCAGGCCCCATGGCTCGACCCCGATCGTGAACACGATCTGCACGGTGCGGTGGGTGCGGGCGGCCCACTTCTGCAGCATCGCGATGGCCTCGCTGCGCCGTTCGATGCCCGCCTTGTTGTTCAGCGAATTGGCCTCCACGTCCATGTCCAGGCGGGTCACCCCGTAGGTGGTGACCACGGACTCGTAGGCCTTGGCGATCTTCGGCACGCTGGTGCAGGAGTCGGCGATCTCGGTGCCGCCCTGGTCGGCGCTGAACCCGCCGAACGACGGGACCACGTCCCCGCCCATGGCGCGCAGCTCGCGGACCTGGTGCACATAACGGCCGCCGGGCTTGACGACCTGCCGCAGGTCGCCGTTCCAGGCGACCTGGCACGACCCCTTCTTGGGCGTCTGCAGGAAGGCGAGTGTCAGGTAGTGGGCACCGGATTTGCGGGCGATGGCGGGGATGTTGTTCCTGGTCCAGGTCTCGAAGTAGGGCGCGTACACGTGCGGTGGGATGAGGTTCTGACCGTGGTGCGCGGCCGGCGCGGCAGGCGCGGAGCGGGCGGCCGCCGCGGCCGCGCCCGCGCCGAGGGCGACGGTGAGCGGCACGCACAGCCCGATGGCCAGGGCCGTTCGCGGGCGGAGCGGGATGCGCTTCATGCGGATCGGTTCCTCCTGCCTTGGGGGCGTCACGGCGACGGCAGGCGCGGCTCTGGGCGCGGCTGCCGAGCCAAGTTTGTTAGGACAGTATCCTTACTATTAGTCCGCTACAAGGCCATGACGCCGTGACCCGGCCGGATGGTGCGGCAGGCCGGCGCTCAGTTGGCCGCGATCGTGGGGTATCCATCGGGAACGAGATCCGGCGGCACCGGGCGAGTCACTCTGGCACCAAACCACCACAAATCCACCGCGCTGCGGCTGCCCCGCTATGACATCCCGGCGCACGCCGGCGACGCCGCAGAGGGCCGGGAACGGCCCGGGGCCACGGCCCGGGGTCACGGCCCGCGTCTGCGTCAGGTGACCAGGGCGATCTTCCCGGTGGTGTGGCCGTCCAGGATCGCGCGGTGCGCGGCGGCGGCCTCGGCGAGCGGGAATGTCTGGGAGACGAGCACCCGCAGCTTCCCGTCCTGGGCGAGCCTGGCCAGCTCCAGCCGGGCGCCCTCGCGGATCTCGGTGCCCGGATCCGCGCCGGGCGCACCACCGAGAACCTTGATCCCTGCCTGCAGCCCCCGCCGGAACGCCACGATCGTGGCGATCCGGGACTTGTCCGAGACCATGCCCATGGACACGTCCCAGGCCTCGTCGGTTCCGACCAGGTCAAGGGCCGCGTCGACCCCGCCGGGAGCCGCGACAGCGGCCCGGTCCGCCAGGCCCGGGCCGTAGGCCACCGGGATGGCGCCGAGGTCCTTCAGCAGTTCGTGTCGGGCAGGGCTGGCCGTGGCCACGACCTTCGCCCCGCGAATGACCGCGAGCTGGACCGCCATCAGGCCCACCCCGCCACTGCCGCCGTGGATGAGCACGGTGTCGCCCGCGCCCACATCCGTCGCGTCCAGCAGGTGCCACGCGGTCACCCCCGTCACCATCAGCCCGGCGGCCTGCGGCCAGTCCAGCGTTCCCGGCTTGGGAATCACAGCCTGGGCCGGCACCACCAGCTCGGAGGCGTAGGCGCCGGGGGCGCGGAATGCGATGACCTCGTCACCAACGCCGACCGGTCCCGCCGGGCCGGCCGTCTCTGGCCCCACCGCAGTCACCACCCCGGCGGCCTCGGCGCCAAGCCTGATCGGCAGCCGGGCCGGGTCCTTGCCGAACGCTCCGCTGTAGGACTTGGCGTCCACCGGGTTGACGCCGGCCGCCCTGACCTCGATCCGGGCCTCACCCGGGCCGGGGTCCCGGAGGGGCTCCTCGACAACCGAAAGGGCCTCGGGGCCGCCGTACCCGGCGGCGATCACAACAAGTGCCACACCGGCCGCAACATCCCCGCCGCAGCCACGCATTCCCGCCTCCCCCAGTTCACGCATGGGCCGGACTCGCGGGTCAGCGGAGGACTATCACGTTGGCGGTGATCAGGGCGGCGGCGTCCGAGGCCAGGTAGGCGATCACCTCGGCGACCTCGGCAGGGGCGGCGACGTGGAACATGGTGGGGCTGTCGGCGACCAGCTTGCGGACCTGGTCGTTCACCCACCCGGTGTCGGTGACCGGCGGATGGACCATGTTGGCGGTGACCCCGTATGCGGCCAGTTCCATGGCTGCCGACATCGTGTAGCTGTCCTGGGCCGCCTTGGCCGCACCGTAGGAGACCTCATCGGGGAACCCGATCTCCCCGCCCGAGGTGAGGCCTACGATCCGGCCCCAGGTCCCGCCGCGGGCAATGTGCCGCCGGGCGAACTCGGCGATCAGCAGGGCCGCGGCCATCGCGTCCACGCCGAACTGCTGCAGCCAGGTGCCTGGATTCACCGCCTGTACCGTCCGGCCGAAGGCGTCGGTGTGGGCCGGCTGGAAGGTGTCGGCCACCCACCCGGACGCGTTGTTCACCAGGATGTCGACCGACCCCAGGTGCTCCTCCGCCGCGTCGAACAGCGCGGCGGCCGTCGCCGGATCGGCCAGGTTGGCCTCCATGGCCAGGGCCCGCCCGCCCCCGGCCCGGATCTGGTCGGCCACCGGGGCTCCGTCGAGTGCCCGGCGGTCCCGGTAGGCCGCGGGAAGGCCCGGGGCGTCGTCGTCCACCCGCAGGAACGTGCACAGCACGGCACAACCGCGCGCGGCGAGCGCCGCCGCGGCCGCCGCGCCGATGCCGTGGTTGGCGCCCGTCACTATCGCCGTGTGACCATCCGCAGGCCCACTGACCACGTGCCACCTCCTGGCTCCGCCCGCATCGCGCTGCTGGCCCGGCCGGCCAGCCGCCCGCGGCAGCCGACCGTAGCCGGCCCATCGGCCGTTGCCTACCGGTTGGCGCCCGGCCGATCTGCCGAGGCCCGGGGACCGTTCACGTAACCGTCCAGGACGCCCAGGGCGCGACCCCGGGCAAGACGGCCGGGCTCTTTACCTTAAAAAGGGGCTCTTTACCTGTAAAAGAAGTGGCCCGCTGCCGCGTCCAATACGTGGAAGTCCCTCGCGCGGCAGCCGGGTCGCGGGGAGACCCATGGCACCGAGGGAGTCGTCACCAAGATGGCACGTCACGCACCATTGCCGTCAGCGCGCTTGCTGGTCAGGTGGCTGTTTACCGGCGCGATACTGTGCTGGCCGCTGGGCGCCTTCGGCGGCTGGTGGCGCTGGCTGGCTGAGGCGGCGTGGCTCAGTGCCGCGTTGGCTTGCTGGGCCGCCTCCCGCTGGCAGTCGCGCGAGCTGGCCGCGTCGCGCGTCGCGTCGCAGGGTGCGGCCCGGCTCCGTGCCGTTGACTTCATGAGCCAATTGCCAGGCCGCCCTCTCGTCCCGGTCGAGTGGACCGATGAGAGCGGATCTCACGAGCAGATGGTGGCAGCCGTCTCCGAGGGCTGACGCCCGAAGCGCCCGATCGCCCTCCGCACCGCCGATGGGGCGGGGCATCGCGCGCATTTCACCTGCGGCGTGTAGCCTGGACAACTGTCAAGAGAAGCGCCTGGCCAGGGGAAATGACCGACCTGAACCTCATCACCCATGCGGACAAGGTGTTCTTCGCCGAGCGGGGCGAGACCAAGGGCGACCTCGCCGAGCACTATCTGCGCGTCGCGGAGCCACTGCTGCGGGCCATGGGCGGCCGCCCGGTGCTGCTGCAGCGCTTCCCTGACGGTGCGTCGGGGCCGTCGTTCTTCCAGAAACGGGTGCCGAAGAACGCCCCCGAGTGGCTCCGGACGACGATCGTGTCCACACCGAACGGCACTACCTCGCAGGCTCTGGTCGCCGCTGACATCGACCACGTGCTGTGGGCGGTGAACCTGGGCTGCCTGGGCTTCCACGTCTGGCCCTACCTGGCCGACGACCCGGAGCACACCGACGAGCTGCGGATCGACCTGGACCCCTCCCCCGGGGTGGAGTTCCCCCACATCAGGCAGGCGGCGCACGAGGTACACGGGCTGCTCACCGAACTGGGCATCACCGCTTACCCCAAGACGACCGGCAACCGGGGCGTGCATGTGTACGTCCGGCTCCAGCCACGCTGGAACTCCTACCAGGTGCGCGCCGCCGCCGTGGCGCTGGCCAGGGAACTGGAGCGGCGCAACCCCGACCTGATGACCGCCGCCTGGTGGAAGGAGGAGCGCGGCTCCCGGGTCTTCATCGACTTCAACCAGAACGCCCCGCACAAGACGGTGTTCGGCGCATGGTCGGTGCGCGCCCGCCCGGGCGCGCAGGTGTCCACGCCGCTGGCCTGGGCGGAGATCGACGACATCCACCCCGACCAGTTCACCATCGCCACCCTGCCGGCCAGGCTGGAGTCGGTCGGCGACC
This sequence comes from uncultured Actinomycetes bacterium, assembly GCA_963726415.1. Taxonomy (GTDB): domain Bacteria; phylum Actinomycetota; class Actinomycetes; order Streptosporangiales; family Streptosporangiaceae; genus DASXKD01. Next base: position 171,342 of record CAVSCM010000056.1, on the reverse strand, counting down.
CGTGGCGGCCGATGAACGACGACCCGCAAGACCTGTCGCCGCTGCTCGGCCTGGCCGCCCGCGACGAGGCGGACGGGCTGCCCGACGCGCCCTGGCCGCCGGTCTACCCAAAGCAGCCGGGCGAGCTGTCCCGTGTCGCGCCAAGCCGCGCCAAGAAGCCCTGATCACGCCCTTTCATGATGAACGCACCGTTTGCGACGGCTCTGGCCGGCTGGAAGGCGAGCGGCAAGAACCGGCTCGGGTGGACATTAGTGCCGAACGCAGCGGACGTGGATAGCGCCGAATCCATGCGCATCGCCGCCGGGGTGCTCGACGCGCTCGGCGTGTCCCGCGAGGTGACCTCGGCCGTGCCCAAGGACCCTGGCGGCCCGCTTGAACAGGCGGTCTGTGACCATTTGCGCGATGTCCTGCCCGGTTACCGCACCGGCAGGGACTGGCTGATCGGCCGCAGCAAGCTGATCACCGGCTTCGACCAGTACGCGCATCTCAAGGAGGTGGACGCACTGGTCCGGGCCAGCCCGCAGCTACGCATATCGCTGGGCATGGACTACCTGATCAAGCCGGATGTCACGGTGGGCCTGGCCGGGGTCCGTACCGGGTCTGGCCTGCCGCCGCTGCACGCGGCCATCTCCTGCAAGTGGACCATCCGGTCGGACCGGGTGCAGAACATCAGGCACGAGTGCCTGCAGATGATCCGGCACCGGCGCGGCAGGCAGCCACATCTGGTGACGGTGACCGCCGAGCCGTTGCCGAGCAGGCTGGCGTCCATCGCCCGCGGCACCGGCGAGGTGGATGCCGTGTACCACATCGCCTACGAAGCGATGGATGCCAGCGTGGCCGGGCACGCGAACGCGGAGCAGCGAGATGCCTGGCGCGAGGTGACGAGGCAGCGCCGGGTGCTCAGCTACGAGGCGCTCGCGGAAACTCTCGCGTCACAGTGAGTGCAGGACGCTGCCGTGTTCCGCCGCCGGCATGTCCCGCGGCCGGCATGTCTGCCGCCGGCATGTCCCGCAGCCGGCGTGTTCCGCCGTAGCCAGCCCGCGCTGCCGGCGTGTTCCGCTGCCCGCTGTCCGGGGGTGCGGGCAGAATCAGCCAGAAGACGGGCGCGGGAGGGAACGTGGGGCATGGTGGCTTTCCTGGAGGGCCCGTGGCGCATGCTGACTTCCCGGCGCTTACCTCGCTGGAGATCTGTGCCGGTGCGGGCGGCCAGGCGCTCGGCCTGGAACAGGCCGGGTTCAGCCATGAGGCCGTCGTCGAGCTGGATGCCGACGCGTGCGCGACGCTGCGCTACAACAGGCAGTGGAAGGTCATCGAGGGCGACGTGGCGAACGTGGACGGGCGCGCCTTCGCCGGGTTGGACCTGTTCGCTGGCGGGGTGCCCTGCCCGCCGTTCTCGATCGCGGGAAAGCAGCTCGGCTCCGACGACGAGCGGGACCTCTTCCCCCAGGCGCTGCGGCTGATCGAGGAGACCAGCCCGCGCGCGGTGCTGCTCGAGAACGTCCGCGGGCTGGGTACCCGCAGGTTCGAGGGTTACCGGGCCCAGGTGCTCGGACGGCTCCGCGCGCTTGGCTTCCAGACCTGGTGGGACCTGGTGCACGCGAGCGATCACGGGGTCTCCCAGTTGCGGCCGCGGTTCGTGCTTGTGGCAATGCGCCCGCCGTGGGCGGAGTGGTTCCGCTGGCCGCAGCCGCAGGCCACGCCGCCGCCCACCGTCGGTGAGGCCCTGGGTGACCTGATGGCCTCGCGTGGCTGGCCGGGCGCGGCCGCCTGGGCGCGGCGGGCCGCCGGGATCGCACCCACGATCGTGGGCGGCAGCAAGAAGCACGGCGGCCCGGACCTGGGCCCGACCCGGGCCCGGGCGGCCTGGGCCGCGATGGGCGTGGACGGGCTCGGTATCGCCGACGAGATACCGGGGCCCGGCTTCCCGGTGGACAAGCCACCGAAGCTGACCGTGGCCATGGTGGCCCGGCTGCAGGGCTTTCCCGGGGACTGGACGATCACCGGCCGGAAGACCGCCGCCTACCGGCAGGTCGGCAACGCGTTCCCGCCGCCCGTGGCCCGGGCGCTGGGCACCGCGATCGCCGCGGCGCTGAACGCAGCGCCGCCCACCTGAGCGCCCGCACCTGCCTCGCGCCCGGACGGTCCGCCCGGGTCTGAGCGCGGCTTGCTCAGCCGCCGGACGGCTGGCAGCGGACCAGGACCGATACCGAGTCGCCGTAGTCGTTCGTCACGTAGACGATGCCACGGCCCGGATCGGCCGCGAGGCCGATGAAGGGCGCCCTGCCCACCGGGACGCTGCCCGCCACGCGGCCGCTCCGGCCGTTGACGACGGTCACGGTGTTCTCGTTGGGGTTGACCACGAACACCTGGTTGGTGGCCGCGTCAGCCGCCACACCGAACGCGTCGTGGCCCACGGTCCTCCTGGCGGTTATCGCGTTGGTCCGCCCGTTGATCGCGAACAGGCGGTTGGCGGCGACGACCACGTAGGCGGTGTCGGTCTTCGGGTCCATGGCGATCCCGTAGGGCGCAAAGCGCAGGAAGATCGTGGCAACGATCTGGTCGGTCGTCACGTTGATCGCCGTCACAGAGAGGCGCGCCCCATCGGTGACGTACAGGATGCCGGTGAGCGGGTCCAGGGCGAGCCAGAACGGGTCCGCGCCGGTGGCGATCCGGTCTACCACGGTGTTGGTCTGCCCGTCGATGACCGTCACCCCCCCGTCACCGGCGACGAAGACCTGGTTGGTCAGCCGGTCGGCCCAGATCCCGTAGGGGCGGCCGCCCACGGGGATGGTAGCGGTGACCGTATTGGCCTGCCCGTTGATCACCGATACGGTGCCGTCGGCGCCGTTGGTGACGTAGATGGCGTCCGTCTGCGGGTTCACCGCCACCCCGTACGGCTGACCGCCGACGGCGACCGTGGCGGTCACGGTCCGGGTCTGCCCGTTGATCACCGAAACAGAACCGGTGTGCGTACCGGTTCCCTCGGAGGCCGCGTAGACCATGTCGGTGCGGGTGTCCACCGCCACCCCGAACGCGAACTGGCCCACCGGGATCGTGGCCGCGTCGCGCCACCCGGCGGCCGGGCACCCGGCCGCGCCCGGCGCCGCGGTCACCGGTGCCCGTCCTGCGGTGGCGCTGGCCGCGGGCGCGAGCCCGGCAAGCGCGGCCGCGGCGACGGCTACCGTGCGCGCGACGATGTTCATGGACACCCGCTTCCCCGCCCGCCCGGGCGGACGCCGGTCACCTACGCAAGCGGGGAGTGACACCTTGTTATACAGACTCCCGGGCAGGGCAACTCGTTGACCTGGGTTACGGAAACCTGGCCAGCGTGGCGTAACGCCAGGTTGCCGCTTCTCCCGTCTCGGGCAGGATCAGGACATCCGGGCTATCTCGCGCATCTTGTTGGTGGCGTCGAGCGCGGCGACCTTGTACGACTCGGCCAGCGTCGGGTAGTTGAACACGGCGTCGACCAGGTAGTCCACCGTGCCGCCGCAGCCCATCACGGCCTGGCCGATGTGCACGAGTTCGGTCGCGCCGGTACCGAACACGTGCACGCCGAGCAGGGTGCGGTCCTCCAGCGAGACCAGCAGCTTCAGCACCCCGTAGGAGTCACCGATGATCTGGCCGCGGGCCAGTTCCCGGTACCGGGACACGCCCACCTCGAACGGAATGTTGTCCTTGGTGAGCTGTTCCTCGGTGCGCCCGATGAAACTGATCTCCGGGATGCTGTAGATGCCGATCGGCTGGAGTTTCCCGATCGCGTGGATCGGCTCGTCGCACGCGTGGTGCGCGGCCAGCCTGCCCTGTTCCATGGAGGTGGCCGCGAGCGCGGGGAAGCCGATGATGTCGCCCACCGCGTAGATGTGCGGCACCGTGGTGCGGAAGAACTCGTCCACCACGATCCGGCCACGCTTGTCGGCGGACAGGCCGGCCGCGTCCAGGTGCAGTTCGTCGCTCGCGCCCTGGCGGCCGGCCGAGTACAGCACTGTGTCGGCGAGGATCTTCTTACCGCTGTGCAGGATGGCGATGGCACCCTCGGGCCTGGCCTCCACCGAGGCCACGGTCTCGCCGAACCGGAAGGTGACCGCCAGGTCGCGCAGGTGGTACTTCAGCGCCTCGACGACCTCGATGTCGCAGAATTCCAGCATCCGGTCCCGCTGCTCGACCACGGTGACCTTGCTGCCCAGGGCGGCGAACATGGACACGTACTCGATGCCGATCACGCCGGCGCCCGCGACGACCATGGACCGCGGCACCCGTTTCAGGTGGGCGATCCCGTCCGAGTCGATCACCGTGCGCTCGTCGAAGTCGACGGTGCCGGGCCGGGCCGGCCGGGTGCCGGTGGCGATCACGATCTTGTCGGCCGTGGCCCGTCGCGTCCGGCCGTCACTGTCGTCGATCTCCACCGTGTGCGGGTCGATGAAGTAGCCGGTGCCGGTGAGGATCGTGATCCGGTTCCTGGACAACTGGCTGCGCACCACCTCGATCTCGCGGCCCACCACGTGCTGGGTGCGGGCCGCCAGGTCCGCGATCGTGATCTCGTCCTTGACCCGGTAGCTCTGGCCGTACATCTCCCGCTGGTCAAGACCGGTGAGATACAGGACCGCTTCGCGCAGGGTCTTGGACGGGATCGTGCCCGTGTTCAGGCACACCCCGCCGATCATGTCCTTGCGCTCGATGATCCCGACCCGCCGGCCCAGCTTGGCCGCGGCGATCGCGGCCTTCTGCCCGCCCGGCCCCGAGCCGATCACCAGTACATCGAAGTCGTACATATTTCCAGTACACGACGACGGGCCGCCTTATGGAAGGCTTGAACGCCCCTCCCGCTATGATGCGAGAGCGCCGGATGAAGCTCCGGTGGGCTCGCCGCCCGAACCGCCGCCATGGCTGATGGCTTCTACCAGGACCCAAATCTCCTGGCATCCGGCAAGCGGTTGGCCGCTCGCTGCTGTTAGGACAACACCTGGCAGGAGCGGCGATGAACGTGTACTACGTGACCGCAATCTGGGTGGGCATGGCCCTGCTCGCCTCGGTGGTCAGCATCAAGATCGCGGTGCCGGCGGCACTGGTGGAGATCGTGGTCGGCGCGCTGGCCGGCAACATCCCCGGCATCCAGCAGCACATCACCTCCACCGACCTCGTCACGTTCCTGGCCGGCGCGGGTTCCCTGGTACTGACGTTCCTGGCCGGGGCGGAGATCGACCCGGTGTCGCTGCGCGGGCACTGGAAGGCGAGCCTGTCGATCGGCGCGGTCTCGTTCGCGCTGCCTTTCCTTGCCGCGTTCGGGTTCTGCGGCCTGGTACTTGGCTGGCACCTGCACGCCGCTGAGATCGGCGGCGTCGCGCTGAGCACCACATCGGTGGCAGTGGTCTACGCGGTGATGGTGGAGACCGGGCTCAACCGCCATGACCTGGGCAAGCTCATCCTGGCCGCGTGTTTCGTCACCGACCTGGGCACGGTGCTTGCCCTCGGCGGCCTGTTCGCCAGCTACGGCTGGCTGCTGCTCGTCTTCGTCGTGGTCAGCGCGGTCACGGTGGCCCTGCTGCCCAGGCTGCTCCGCCTGGCGATCAGGTTCCTCGGCCACCGGGTCTCCGAACCGGAGATCAAACTGCTCCTCGTGGTGCTGTTCGGCCTGGGCGGCCTGGCCACCCAGGCGGGCAGCGAGGCGGTGCTGCCCGCCTACGTCGCCGGGCTGGTGGTAGCCGGGGTGTTCCTGCACGACCGGGTGCTCATGGACCGGCTGCGCTCGATTGCCTTCGCCCTGCTCACACCGTTCTTCTTCCTGCGGGCCGGCACGCTCATCTCGGCGCCCGCACTGGTCGCCGGGGCCGGGCTGATCGCGGTACTGCTCCTGGTCAAGCTGGCCGCGAAACTGATCGGCGTATGGCCGGTTGCCGCCGCGTTCAAGCTGCCGCGGCGGGAGCGCACCTACACCACGCTGCTGATGGCCACGGGGCTCACGTTCGGCTCCATCGCCGCGCTGTTCGGGCTGATGCACCACCTGATCACCCAGGCCCAGTACACCGAACTGGTGACCGTCGTGATCCTCTCGGCGTTCGTGCCGACGCTGATCGCCCAGCAACTGTTCCGGCCGGCCCTGGTGGACAGCGACGAAGAGGAAGCCCTGGGCGAGGAGGACATCTCGATCGTCCGCCACAGGCCGGGGCTATCGTCTACCCATGATCAACCGCTTGGCCCATGAGGTTGAGGCGGATCTGGCCGGGCGCCCCGCGCTGCTGCGGGATGCCTGCTCGCGGGCGCTGGCCTACCTGGGCGGGCTGGCCGACCGGCCGGTGGCGCCCGCCGCCACGGACGTTGCCGCGCTGGACCGGCTGGACTTCGCCCTGCCAGGGGCGGGCCAGGACCCCACCTCGGTGCTGGCCCTGCTCGACGACTACGGCTCACCGGGCACCGTCGCCAGCGGCGGGCCGCGGTACTTCGGCTTCGTCACCGGCGGGGCACTGCCGATCGCACAGGCGGCGGCCTGGCTGACCGCGGCATGGGACCAGAACGCGGCGCTGTCGGTCATGTCGCCCACCGCGTCGGTGCTCAACCGGGTGGCGCTGCGCTGGGTCACCGAACTGCTCGGGCTGCCCGAGGGTACCGGTGGCGGTTTCGTCACCGGTGCGACCATGGCCAACGCGACCTGCCTGGCCGCGGCGAGGGATGCGGTGCTGGCCGGGCATGGCTGGGACGCAGCCGGCCAGGGCCTGGTCGGCGCCCCGCCGGTCACCGTGGTGGCCGGGGCGCAGGCACACACGACCGTCCGCAAGGCGCTCGGCCTGGTGGGCCTTGGCCGGGACCGGGCCCTGCTGCTGCCGGCCGACGGCCAGGGCAGGATCGTGCCGCGGGGCCTGCCCGCGCTCACCGGCCCCGCGCTGGTCTGCCTGCAGGCGGGCAACGTGAATACCGGGGCCAGCGACCCGTTCGGCCCGCTGATCGACTGGGCTCACGACAACGGCGCCTGGGTGCACGTGGACGGCGCGTTCGGGCTGTGGGCGGCGGCCTCGCCCGACGCCGCTGCCCAGGTCGCGGGCGTCGCCGATGCCGACTCCTGGGCGACCGACGCGCACAAGTGGCTGAACACGACCTACGACTGCGGTATCGCGCTGGTCGCCGACCCGCGGGCGCTGCGTTCGGCGATGGAGGCGTCCGCCGCCTACCTTCCCGAGGACGCCACCCTGCTAGCCCCGACCCCACCACCCCGCCCAAGGCTGGCCCCGACCCCACCACCCCGCCCAAGGCTGGCCCCGACCCCACCACCCCGCCCAAGGCTGGCCCCGACCCCACCGCCCCGCCCAAGGCTGGCCCCGACCCCACCGCCCCGCCCAAGGCTGGCTCTGACCCCACCACCCCGCCCAAGGCTGGCCCCGACCCCACCACCCCGCCCAAGTGAGCCCATGCACGTCACGCCGCAGTCGTCCCAGCGGGCGCGGGGCGCAGAGGTGTGGGCGGTGCTGGCCACCCTCGGCCGCGACGGTGTGGGCGCCCTGGTAGACCGGACCTGTGCGCTGGCGCGGCGGTTCGCCGACGGAATGCGCGCCGCCGGCTACACCGTGGCCAACGACGTGGTGCTCAACCAGGTCGTCGTCGACTTCGGCGACCAGGCACGGACCGGCGCCGTCATCGCCGCGGTCCAGGAGGAGGGCACCTGCTGGTGCGGGCCGACCGTCTGGCAGGGCCGCGCGGCGATGCGGGTCAGCGTCAGCGGCTGGAACACCACCGAGCAGGACATCGACCGCAGCGTCGCCGCGGTCACCGCCTGCGCCTCGCGCTAACGGACCGCCCGCCGGTGCGCTGGCGACCTTGATCACGGTCGATCATGGAATCCGGGTGCCGGGCGTGGTCAGCGCTCGGGTAGGCGAGCAGGCTGGCGCCGGTTACGCTAGCCGAGACGGCGTGGGGGAAAGGCGGCCGGATTGGCAGTCACGTGGGATCACGAGAACGGCGCGGGGCGCCTGGAGGACCCCGTGCTGTTCGATACCAGCGTGGCGCACTGCGCCCGGGTCTACGACTACTGGCTCGGCGGCAAGGACAACTTCGCGGCCGATCGCGCAGCGGCGGAGCAGGCCATCAGGGACTGTCCCGACATCGTGCCGACGGCGCGAGCCAATCGTGGCTTCCTGGCCCGGACCGTGCGGTTTCTGGCCGCAGAAGCCGGGATACGGCAGTTCCTGGACATCGGCACCGGCATCCCCACAGAGAACAACACCCACGACGTCGCCCAGGCCATGGCACCCGATTCCCGCGTTGTCTACGTGGACAACGATCCCCTCATCCTCGTGCACGCTCGGGCGCTGCTGGCCAGCCACCCCGACGGCGCCACCGCGTATGAGGAAGCCGACCTGCGCGATCCGGGGCGGATCCTGGACCTGGCGGCGGGCCTGCTGGACTTCCGCCAGCCCGTGGCGGTGCTGCTGCTGGCGATCCTGCACCACGTCGACGACGAGGACGACCCGCACAGGATCGTGACTACGCTGATGAACGCCGTGCCGCCAGGCAGCTACCTGGTCGTCTCCCATCCGGCGAGCGACATCGGCAGCGAGGCCGCGGCGAAGATGGCCCGGAACCTCAACGAGATCATGGCGGAGGGGATCACCGCGCGGGACCACGCCACCGTCGCACGGTTCTTCGGCGGGCTGGAGCTGGTCGCGCCCGGGCTGGTGCGGGTCTCGGACTGGCGCCCGCCAGCCGGTTCCGACGCGGGATTCCCGGCCGCCATCTGGGCCGGGGTAGCCCGCAAGCCCTGCTAGCCTGTCAGCTTGGGACGGCCCGGGCGTCAGGCTTCGAGCAGGTTCGCGATGATCTCGACGCTGGCGGCCGGGGTCGCCGCTTCCATGCAGACCCGCTCCATGACCCTCAGGTAGCTGTCCACCGCTTCCGGCTTGTCCAGGTAAAGCGCACTGGTGAGCTGTTCGAGGTAGACAACGTCCGGCAGGTCCGGCTCGGCGAACCGCAGAATGCTGAACGGCCCGCCCGCGGCCGAGTGGCCACCGGTACGGAACGGGATGATCTGGATGGTCACGCTCGGGCGCAGCGCCAGTTCCGCGAGGTGCTCAAGCTGGCCGCGCATGACGGCCGGGCCACCCGCGGGCCGGCGCAGCACCGCCTCGTCGATCACCGCCCACACGTTCGGCGGCTCCTCCCGGGCGAGCACGGCCTGGCGGGTCATCCGCAGCCGGACGCGCCGCTCGATCTCGCGCGCCGAGGCGGCGTCGTGGCCGAGCAGCGTGACGGCGCGCGCGTAGTCCTCGGTCTGCAGCAGGCCGGGGACGAACTGCACCTCGTAGGCGCGGATCTGGGTGGCGACCTCCTCCAGGCCGACGTACGCCTCGAACCATGTGGGCAGTACGTCGTTGTAGTCATGCCACCAGCCCGCCGCGTTCGCCCGCCGGGCGAGCGCCCGCAATGCCTCGCGCTCCTCCTCGTCGGTCACGCCATAAAGCGTCAGCAGATCGGCGATATCGCGGTCCTTGAATCCCACCCGGCCCGTCTCCAGGCGGCTGATCTTCGAATGGGATGCACGGATCCTTTTCCCCGCATCTTCCAAGGTGATTCGCTTGGCCTCACGGAGGCGCCGAAGCTGTGCACCTAGCAGAATGCGCAGAACTGTGGGCCCCCCCGCGGCCGGGATCACCATCGCCCCGGCATGGCCGCCGACCGGTTCGGCAGCTTTGATCATGTGCCCTCCCGCCAACGTCCGACCCCGAGAGTCTCCCACGCGACGCGGGCCAGCGCCATAACCGGATCCAGGGAACATCTCACCACCGGACCGTCCGCAAACCATTGCAGATCGCCCGCGGTACCGCGCTCGGCCGCCCGATCGCCGCTGGCAGGCTCCCGGCCGGCGAACGCTAACTCGGCCGCGCCCTCGCGCACCCCACACAGGAAGCGCTCCCATGCGGCCCTGGTAAACAGCAACGCGGGGCCATCCGGACGGTGGGAGTCGCGCACGGCTACCTGCTCTCCGGGCAGCCTGGCCATTTCCACGCAGTTACCGCTGGGATTGCTGTGACGACTCTTGCGCCATTTCGCGGCCCGTAGCTGTGCGGGCAGCAGGTGGCTAGGCACCAGATCCACGGCTCATCTCTCTCTGCGGCCGGAAGCCAACCCAGGGGGTGTCTTTCCGGCGTTCTCAAGTTGAAACTTGCGATTCCCCGAGCGCCGTTGCGCGGGCACGGTCGCGAGTTCCGTCGGCCTCCTGTGCAAGTGCACTTGCATCTGCACATCCGAAGTGGCATCGTAGCTGATGCGCTGACCGGTGGCGGACGCGCCCAACCTCAGGCTCGGTGGTCCATCCATGTACCAGGGACGTCAGGCGGCTTCCTCCCACGCCGCAGGCGATCGCCACGGCTCCGGGCAGCCGGCGGCAGCCGCGCCGCCCGCAACGGGTCGACGCCGCCGCATCGGCCTGGCGCCCGCACCGGAGTCCGCCCGGGCCGCCCGTGAGTTCACCGTCGCCACGTTGCGCACGTGGCATCTGGACGCGCTGATCGAGGATGCCGTCGTCATCGCCTCCGAGCTGGCCACCAACGCGATACGGCACGGAACCCCCGCCGCCGCGGGGCATGCCACGGACGATTCCGAGAGCGGGCGCATCGAGCTGAGCTGGTGCCTTCAGGCCAGCCGCCTGATCTGCGTGGTCACCGACCAGACGGGTACCCCGCCCGCCCTCGTGGCCGGCGGTCCCGAGGCCGAGTCCGGCCACGGCCTGCAGATCGTCGGGGCGCTCGCGGTCGCCTGGGGATGGACCATCCTCGGCACCGGGGAAAAGGCCGTCTGGGCGGCCCTGGAGCTGGCCGGGCCCGCCGGCGCCGCCGGCAGCACGCCAGCGCAGACCGCTGGATCCGCTAGTCCAGCAGCCGTGCACGACATGCGAGCTGCAGGGCGAGCCGCTGATCCGGGTCATCTAGATCCAACTCCAGCAGCTCCGTTATGCCGCGCAGCCGGTTAGCCACGGCGTTGCGGTGCAGGTGCAGCTTCTGCGCGGTCCTGACGATCGAACCCTGCTCGTCCAGGTAAGCCGCCAGGGTCCGGATCGCCGTGTCGGCGCGCGCCGGGCCCAGCCGTTCCAGCGGAGCGAGCTGGTCCCGCACCGACGCCCGCACGGTGTCAGACGCGTACCACTCCATCAGCATCCGCCGCACGCCCACGGCGTCGTGCGCGGCCACGCCCGCGGGCTTGAGCGCGGCGCGCGCGGCGAGCAGGGCACCACGTGCCTCGGCGGCCGACGCCCGCAGCCCGGTCGGGCCCTCGTGCGGCGCGCCCACCCCGGCGCGGAACCGCAGTGACGGCAGCCTGCTCCTGATGGCCAGCAGCGCACGCTCGGCGGACCGGGCCGCCCTGGCCCCCGCCTGCGGTCCCGGATTGGAGGTGGTGACCCGGACCAGCACGATGGCACGGGCGATCCGGGTCAGATACCAGGTCCCGCCCGTCGCGGCGGCTGCCTGCAGGGCAGCCTGCCCGGCCGCCTCAAGCAGCTCGAACCGGTGCACCTCGTCGCGCCCGGAGTCCTCCAGGTCGTCCGCCTCTATCCGGACGACCACGTGCCAGCCGGTCACCGGTACCGCGAGCGCCCGGGCACGTTCGAGCAGGTCCTCGTTGATCGCGGTGTCCGACATGAGCAGCTCGGCCAGCAGTTCGCTGCGCGACCTGATCGGCGTCTCGTGCGCCCGCCTGGCCAGGTCGAGCAGCCGCCCGGCGGCGAGCGCCGCCGTATGAAGCACGAGCCGCACGGCGACCCCGAAGTCGCCATGCGCATCCGGCGCGACGAAATACCCGGCCAGCGTGTCGCCGGCCACGACGGGCGCGGAGACCTCGGCCGCCGCGGTGTCGCGTGGCTGTGCGCCGGGCACCCCCGGGCCTGATTCGCCGTTCGACGCCGAACGTGCCGCGGCATCGTCGATAGCGGGGAAGCCGTCGCCCGCCCAGGGCCGGAACTCGACCGGCGTGCCGAGCGCCACGCTGACCGCTGCCCGCAGGTCCTCCACCTCGACGCCCGACGACTCCGCCGCCAGCACCGCCTCCAGGCCGTTCTGCGCCCGGCCCAGCGCGAGTTCCGCGCCGCCGCCGATCTCGCGCATGATCGCCTGTACCAGCGCGGCAACCTCCATGCGCGCCGGGACGGAGATCAGCGCGATATCCGCACGGGCGGCGATGTCCCGTGCCGTCACGGTGGGCTCCCACGGTTCATCGGAGAACGCCGCGACGGCCGCCACCCGGTGGATCGCTCCCCAGCGCAGGGCCATGTCCAGGCGATAGTCGCTGATCTCGGCAGAGGCGAACCTGGACAGGACGACCACACTCTCCGCCGGGGCCCGGTCCAGGTCGATGAAGCTCTCCGCCAGCCGCACCAGGGCAACCTCGCGATTGCCGCCACTGGCGCTGACCCGCCGCAGGCCAACCAGGGTCGAGCTGGCGAGGATCTCATCAATGGAGGGCATCAGGACGGCCACCTTTTAACGCGTCAGGAGGCCTACCTTATGCGGAGCGCACAGCCCAGTCACGATCCTGGTGCAATGTGCCCATTCCCGGCAGGGACCACGGGCTGCGAACCTTGCGTTACACCCGCGAAGCCCCGGCAGCATCGCTGCGTACGTCGCCAGCTTTGGGAGAGCCAATGGACGTTGACACCGCCTCGGGAGCCACGGCCGTTGACAACTCCCCCGAATGGTGGCCATACGCCCCGGAGTTCCCGCACTGGCATGTCTGGCGTGGGGTGGCCGGCCTGCTCTACGCGCGCCGTCCCAGGTCGAGCCCGCCGAAGGTGGTCCGCGGCAAGGACTCCACGACCCTTCGTGAGCGGATCATCAGCGCCGAGGCCATCCACTGATCACTCGGCGGGTGCCGTGGTGGGAGGGACCGTTCTGTACTGTCGTGCCTGGAAATGGCATCAGACAGTGATCTGAAGACTGTGGCGTCTCCTAACCAGCTTCGGGAATCATGGGAGAGCACCAAACGCGCCTGTATCGTGCTAGAACGAACATTTAACCATGAAGAGACTGCTGGACCCTGACTCGCTGCGCGCCCTGTCCCGGGGCAGCGCGGTGCTCGGCGCGGGTGGCGGGGGCGATGCGTACGTGACTCTGCTGCAGGCGTTGCAGGCAACCGAGGACTTCGGGGCGGTCCCCCTCGTCGACCTGGACGAATTGCCCGACGACGCGCTGATCATGCCGGTCGCCGGGGTCGGTGCTACCACGGTCATCCTGGAAAAGTTCGAGAACGGGGACGAGGGAGTACGGCTCCGGGAGCATCTGGAGTTCGTGACCGGGCGGCAGGTGGCGGCGCTGATGGCCATCGAGATCGGCGGCGGGAATGCTCTGCTGCCCATCACCTGGGCCGCGCGGATCGGGCTGCCGGTGGTGGACGCCGACGGGATCGGCCGCGCGTTCCCCGAGATCCCGCAGGTCGCCATGCATCTGGCTGGTGTCCCGGCGAGCCCGGCGGTGATGACCGACGAACGCGGCAACCTGGTGGTGTTCCGGACGATTTCCGGCGACTGGATGGAGCGCCTGGCACGGGCGGCCGCGGTCGAGTTCGGCGGCGCGGCGTCCTCGGCGTTGTTCTCGCTCACCGCGGCGAAGGCGCGCGGGGCCACCGTGCGGAACTCGGTCTCGAAGGCAATCGGGATCGGCGAAGCGCTCGCTGCCGCGACGGGTAGCCCGGTGGCCGCCCTGATCAAGGAGATGGACGCGTTCCAGCTTGTCACCGGCAAGGTGCTGGACGTCGAGCGGCACACCACCAGTGGGTTCGTCCGCGGCAGCGTGGTGATCGAGGGCCTCGGGGATGACGCGGGCCGGCTCATCCGGATCGAGTTGCAGAACGAGAACCTGGTGGCGCTGGAGCGCGGGCGCGTGCTCGCCTCGGTACCCGACCTGATCACGGTGCTGGACGCCGAGACCGCCGACGCGATCTCCACCGAGGTGCTGAGGTACGGCCAGCGGGTGACCGTGATCGCGTTCGCGTGCAATCCGGTCTGGCGGACCGAGCGCGGGATCGCCGTGGCCGGGCCGCGCGCGTTCGGCTATGACTTTGACTACCTGCCCGTGGAGGAGCTGGCCGGTGCGACGACCTGACTGCCGCCTGGGCATCGACGTCGGCGGCACCAACACCGACGCGGTGATCATGGATGCCGCCGATCGGGTCATCGCCAAGGCCAAGGTGCCCTGCACGCCGGACATCACCGGCGGGATCACGGCGGCGATCGACACTGTGCTGAAGGCGCCGGGCGTCACCCCCAGCCGGATCACCCACGTGATGCTCGGCACCACGCACGCCACCAACGCCGTCCTGGAGCGGCGGCACCTGCGCCGGGTGGCGGCGATCAGGCTCGGCGGCCCGGCCACCCACAGTGTCAGGCCGATGTTCGGGTGGCCGCGCGACCTGGCCGAGGCGGTCTCGGTGGGTGCGGTCATCGTGGACGGTGGGATCGAGTTCGACGGCCGCGACCTGTCCCCGCTGGACACCGACGCGATCGCGCGATTCCTCGGCAAGGTCGGCGGGGCCACGGAGGGCGTCGCGATCACCAGCGTGTTCGCCCCGGTCTCGGCGCGGCACGAACTGGAGGCCGCCGAGATCGTCAAGCGCGAACTGGGCGATGTGCACATCTCGCTGAGCCACGAGATCGGCTCGATCGGCCTGCTGGAGCGGGAGAACGCCACCATACTCAACGGTGCCCTGGTCGGCGTGGCCAGGGACGTGGCCGACGCGGTGCGCCAAGCGCTGATCACGCATCGTCTGGAGCCCACCACGTTCTTCGCGCAGAACGACGGCACGCTGATGGCACTCGACCACGCGCTGCGGTACCCGGTGCTCACGATCGGCAGCGGGCCGGCCAACAGCGTCCGCGGCGCGGCGTTCCTGACCGGCAACTCCGACTCGCTCGTGGTGGACGTGGGCGGTACCTCGACGGACGTGGGGGTGCTGGTCAACGGGTTCCCCCGGGAGTCCTCGCTGGGAGTCGAGATCGGCGGGATCCTGACCAACTTCCGCATGCCCGACCTGGTCACCATCGCCCTCGGCGGTGGCACCGTGGTCACCCAGGGCCCCAATGGGCTGCAACTCGGGCCGCGCAGCGTTGGCTACCTGCTCACCCAGCAGGCGCTGGTCTTCGGCGGGAACATACCAACGCTGACCGATGCCGCGGTCGCGGCCGGGCGGGCGGAGCTGGGCGACGCCACGCCCACCGGCCGGTACCGGCGGATACTCATCGACGCGCTGGCGCGCGCCGACACGATGCTCGCCGACGCGATCGACAGGATGAAGACGTCCAAGGAGGACCGCGCGCTCGTCGCGGTCGGCGGCGGCAGCATCCTGGTACCCGACCACATTCCTGGGGTCAGCCAGGTCATCAGGCCCGATCACTTCGACACCGCCAACGCGGTCGGCGCCGCCATCGCCTCGGTCAGCGGCCAGATAGACCGGATATTCCACCTGGGCACGGAGGGCCGGCAGGCGGCGCTCGACCAAGCATGCAATGAGGCCAGCGAGCATGCCGTGGCCGCGGGCGCCGACCCCGCCACGGTGACGATCGTAGAGCTTGAGGAGATACCGCTCGCCTACCTCACCACGCCGTCGGTCCGGATCCGCGCCAAGGCGGCGGGATCCCTCGGCGGCATGGACAACCAGCAGCCATCCGCAGGACCGGCGAATCAGCGCCGGCCTGCCACGCCGGCCAGGTCGGCGGCCACCTGACCGGTCACGACGAGGTACTACGGAGGAGATCCATGAAGCCCCACCGCGCCGGGCTCCTGGCATTCGGCATCGCAGCGGCACTGCTGCTCGCCGCCTGCGGTGGCTCATCCAGCAGCACAACAACGCCGCAAACCACATCACAGGTGTTCACCTACGACACAACCGCCACGGTGATGGACGATGGCTGGGACCCGGCCACCGAGTACTCCGACGGCATCATCGCGATGAGCCAGATGTACGAGACGCTGACCCGCTACGACGCCGCCACGCACCGGGTCGAGCCGCTGCTCGCCACCAGTTGGTCCTCCGCCGACAACGGCAAGACCTGGACGTTCCACCTGCGGCACGGGGTGCACTTCCACACCGGCCGGCTGATGACCGCGCAGATCGCGAGGGCGGCACTCCTGCGCACGATCAAGCTGGGCGGCGGTGCCGCATACGTGTTCGGCGCGGTGAAGACCATCGACGCGCCCGACCAGTACACACTCGTGTTCCACCTGAAGTACCCCTCGCCGCTCGATCTGGAGGCCTCGGCGTCCTACTCGGCCTACATCTACGACACCGATGCGGCAGGCCCGGGCGGGAACCTGACCAAGTGGCTGAACACCCCGCACGACGCGGGTACCGGGCCCTACGAGCTGCAGACCTGGAACAAGGGCCAGGAGTTCGAGGTCATACTCAAGGCCTTCCCCGGCTACTGGGGCGGCTGGAGCGGCCCGCACTATAAGAAGGTCGTGTTCCGGGTGGTAACCACGGACACCACTGCCTCCCAGCTACTGCGCTCGGGCGCCGTGGACTTCGTGGAGCAGATCAGCCCCAGCATCTGGAAGTCGTTCCAGGGCGACCCCGGCATCCGGACGGTGGCCTCGCCGTCCTGGCAGAACCTGCTGGCCCAGCTCAACGCGAAGTCGCTGAGCCTGCCGTTGCGCCAGGCCATCCTGTACGCCATCAACTACCCCGGGATCATCGCGGCGCTGCAGGGCGCGGCCTTCCCGTCCAGCGGCCTGATCCCCGCGGGCTTGCTCGGCCACTCCACCAGCCTGCCGAACTACACCTACGACCCGGCTAAGGCGAAGCAACTGCTGAACCAGGCCGGCTACGGGCCGGGCAAGAAGGCGCTGAACCTGTCGCTCACCTACACCTCGGGTGACTCGAACGAGCAGGTGGTCGCGGAGCTGATGAAGTCGAACCTGGCGAAGGTGAACATCAACCTGAGCACGCAGGCGCTCGAATGGCCGACGCAATGGGCCAAGGCCAAGTCCGCCAACACCGCCAGCCGCCAGAGCATCTTCCTCGAGTACTGGTGGCCGGACTACGCCGACCCGTACACCTGGTTCACCAACCTGCTGCAGACCCAGAAGCCGCCGTACTACAACCTGTCCTACTACTCCAACCCGATAATGGACGCCCAGATCAACCGGGTGGAGTCGGTGGTGGCCACCAGCCCCGCGGCCGGCGCGCAACTGTACCGGACCATGCAGGTGGAGAACTTCCAGCAGGCGCCGGTCGATGCGCTGTACAACGTCAACTACCAGTACGCGATGCGCACCTCGTTCACCGGGTTCAAGGTCAACCCCGCCTACGCGAACGTGGTCTTTGCCTATAACCTCAGGCCCGCTGGCAGTTGATCGTCTATGTCGCGCGCCGGGTCGCGACGGCGATCCTGGTGGTTGCGGGCGTCGTAGTCCTGACGTTCGTAATCGCCCGGGTCGTCCCGGGTGACCCGGCGGCGACATGGGCAGGCCCGCACGCCTCCGCGGCCCAGGTCGCCGCGGCGCGCCGGTTCCTCGGCCTGGACCGCCCGCCCGCCGCGCAGCTCGCGTCCTACTTCGGCGGGATCCTCACCGGCAACTGGGGCGTGGCGATCCACACCCACCGGCCGGTGCTGTCCGACATCGGGCAGGCCGCCCCCGCCTCGATCGAGCTGGTGACCACCGCGATGATCATCGGGCTGGTGGTCGCCGTGCCGCTCGGGCTGATCTCGGCGCGCTGGCCCGGCCGGGCCTCCGACCACACCATCCGGGCCGGCTCGATCCTCGGCGTGTCCATGCCGATCTTCTGGCTGGCGCTCATCCTTCAGCTCGTCTTGTCCGACCGGCTGCACCTGCTCCCCGCGGCCGGCGAGTTCTCCCCCGGCCTGCTTTTCAGCCACCCACTGAGAAATGTGACCGGGTTCGGCCTGATCGATGCGCCGCTCACCGGCAACTGGCCGATGTTCGGCAGCCAGCTTGGCCATCTCCTGCTGCCCGCCCTGGTCGTCGCCGCCTACCCGGCCGGCCTGCTCACTCGCATGATCAGGGCCCAGGTGCTCGACACCATCGGCGACACCCATGTGCAGATGGTCCGCGCGCTCGGCTTCAGGGAACGCACGGTGTACGGCCGGTTCGCGATGAAGCTGGCGTGGAACCCGGTCGCCGCGACGCTGGCGCTGGTGTTCGCGTATTCGCTGGTCAACACGTTCCTGGTGGAGGCCATTTTCGACTGGCCCGGGCTCGGCGAGTACGCGGCGGCGTCGATCCAGACCCTGGATACGCCCGCCATCCTGGGGGTCACGCTGTTCATCGCGCTGGTGTACGTGGCCGCCAATCTGATCGTGGACATCGTCCAGGCGGCGATCGACCCGAGGATCCGGCTGCGATGATCGAGGCGCCCGCACCGCTGCCCGCGCAGGATGTCGTCGTGCCGCGCGGCGAGGCGCTGCGCCGCGGGCTGCGCGCTAACCCACTGATGACGGTGGGCGCGGCGCTCTGTCTGGTTGTCGTCGTGGTGGCGGTCTTCGCGCCGCTCCTCGCGCCGTACCCGGCGGACGCGGGCTCGGCCACGCACCCGTTCGCGGTGCTGAAGCCGCCCTCGTCGGCGCACTGGTTCGGCACCGACAACGTGGGCAGGGACATCCTGTCCCGGGTGATCTACGGGACCAGGGTCTCGCCCGTGGTGGCCGTGGTCGTGCTGGTGATCGCGTGCGTGATCGGAATACCGCTCGGCGTGGTGGCCGGCTACTTCGGCGGCTGGCTGGACGAGGTACTCATGCGGGTCACCGACATCTTCCTCGCGTTCCCGCCGCTGCTGCTCGCCCTTGCCCTCGTGGCGGTCCTGCCACCTAGCCTGACCAGCCTGGTCATCGCGATCGCCGTGACCTGGTGGCCCTGGTACACCAGGCTGGTTCGCGGCCAGGCCGCCTCGGTCGCCGGGCGCCCGTACGTGGAGAGCTGCCGGGCGCTGGGCATCCCCTCCTACCGGATCGTGCTGCGGCACGTCCTGCCCAACTCGGTCACGCCGCTGATCGTCCAGGTGTCGCTGGACTTCGGCGGGGTGATCCTGACCGTGTCGGCGCTGTCGTTCCTCGGTCTCGGCGCCCAGGACCCCACCCCCGACTGGGGGCTGATGGTGGCCGAGGGCCAGAACTACTTCACCACCGCCTGGTGGGTGGTCACCTTCCCCGGCCTGGCGATTCTGTTCACCGCGTTCGCCTTCACCCTGCTGGGGGACGGGCTGCGGGACCTGCTCGACCCGAAGCGGACGTTCCTGCGATGAGGCTCGCGATCACCGGGCTCCAGGTCAGCTTCGGCACCCGCCTGGTCGTCGATGTGGACGAGCTGAACGTCGGCGCGGCCGAGATCGTCGGGCTGGCCGGCGAGAGCGGGTCGGGCAAATCCATGACCACGCTCGCGGTGCTCGGCCTCGCGCACACCGTCGGCGCCACCGTGCACGGCAGCATCACACTGGACGGCGCCGAGCTGACCGGGCTGTCCCAGCGCGAACTGCGGGAGGTGCGGGGGCGGCGGATCGCGGCGATCTTCCAGAGCCCGGCGACCGCGTTCAGCCCTGTCTTCCGGGTCGGCAGCGTGGTGCACCGCGCGCTGCGGCTGCACGGCATGTCCAAGAGCGAGGCCACCGAGGCGGCCGGGCGGGCGATGCGCCAGGTGCTGCTATCTCCCGGCCTGCTCGACCGCTACCCCTCGCAGCTTTCCGGCGGGCAGCTGCAGCGGGTCGCGATCGCGATCGCGCTGGCGCTGCGCGCCGAGGTGCTGCTCGCCGACGAGCCGACCAGCGCGCTGGACGTGACCGTCCAGGCCGAGGTCCTTGACGTGCTCAGGGAACTGCGCGACCGCGACGGCATGTCGGTCCTGTTCATCAGCCACGACCTGGCGGTTGTCGCGGAGCTGTGCGACCGAGTGGCGATCATGCGGGAGGGCCGGATCGTCGAGCAGGGCCCGGCGGCGCGGGTCCTGTCCGCCCCGGCCGACGCCTACACCGCGGACCTGCTCGCCGCGGTCCCGGTGATCAGGGCGGAGGCAGGGCCGTGACCCCGGCGGCGGGCGAGCGGCAGGCGTCCCCTGCGGCCGGCGGGTCCCCCGCAGCCGGCGGGCAGGCCGGGAAGCCGCTGCTTGACATCAGCGAACTTGCGGTCAGGTTCGGCCCGGTGCGCGCCGTGGACGGGGTGAGCCTGCGACTGCCGCCCGGGCCCTGCGGCCTCGGGCTGGTCGGGGAGAGCGGTTCGGGGAAGACGACCATTGGCCGGGCGGTGCTGCGCCTGGTGCGGACCTCGGGCGGGGTCGTCCGTTTGGACGGAAAAGACATCGCGGGACTGCGCGGGAAAGCGCTGCAGGACTACCGGCGCGCCGCACAGATCGTGTTCCAGGACCCCGACGGGGTCCTGGACCCGCGGATGCGGATCGGCGCGACGATCGCAGAGGCCCTGCTCGCGCACCGGATCGCGGGCCGCAAGGCAGCCGCGGAGCAGGCACGGGCCCTGCTGGCCGAGGTCGGCCTGGATCCTGGATTCGCGGCCAGGTACCCGCACCAGCTGTCGGGCGGGCAGCGTCAGCGGGTGTCCATCGCCCGTGCCCTCTCGGTACGGCCCAGGCTGCTCGTGCTTGACGAGCCAACCAGCGCGCTCGACGTGCGGGCCCAGGCGGCGATCCTGGCGCTGGTCGGCCGGCTTCGCGCGCAGCGGGGCCTGGCCTACCTGCTGATCACCCACAACCTGGCCATCGTGAGCGCGCTGTGCGAGCAGACCGCCGTGCTCTACCTGGGCCGGGTGGCGGAGAGCGGGCCGACCGGCGCGCTGCTGAGCAACCCGGCCCACCCCTACACCAGGGCACTGCGCTCGGCCGTGCCCGAACTGGGCAGCTCCCCCGCGGCCAGAGTGGTGCTGCCCGGTGACCCGCCAGACGCGGCGAACCCGCCGCCGGGCTGCGTGTACCATCCGCGGTGCCCGCTCGCGGTGGACCGGTGCCGGAGCGAGGTCCCGGCGCTGCGGGCGGTCGGGCCGGGCCGGCTGGCCGCCTGCCACCGCGCCGAGGAGGTGCTGGCTACTTCTTCCGCATCGCCAGACCCGGCGCCAGCCAGTACGGCGGAAGGTAGCCCGCCAGGTTCGACAGCGGCAGCACCTCCGGCTTGAGCCGGATCCCGAGCTGGCCGGCCATGAACTCGCGTCGCCGGCCGATCCGGGCCCAAGCCTCCGGGTAGCGCTCCGCGAGCTGGGCGCGGGCCACCTCGTCGGCCAGGGCCACGCCGTCCTCGATGTTCGTGGTGTGGTAGGCCGTGCCCGTCGCCGGGATGATGTCGAGCTGCAGCGCCATCCCCGATCGCAGCACCACGTCCGAGCCCGGCCACACCGGCGAGCTGGGCCACTCGTCCAGGTGGATGAAGTGCCCGGGATTGAGCTGCACGCCGAAGAACGGATCCCCCAGGCGCCGGTGGACCAGGGCGGACAGCTCGCCCCCGGTGACGCCGATGCCGATCGTCTCGTACCACTCGCAGGCGCAGGCGAAGTAGGGCGCGACCAGCTTGTCCACGTAGTCGCCCACTCCGGCGGGCAGGTCGGCGGCCGAGGCGGCGAGGAAGCCGCCGCGGGCGATGTTGCTGCCCCAGTACCCCAGGGCCGCGCTCATCGGGTCACCGCGGCGCAGTTCGCGCCCCGACGAGCTGGCCAGCCCGAGCGCGGCCCGCTCGCCGGACAGCACCATCGGGTGGTAGGAGAACGGCAGCCCGATCGGGCGGAACTGCGAGAACGCGTCGAACTCGGTCATGCCGGGGCGCACCGCGAGCAGCATCCGCCGCATCGCCGCCGAGCCGTGGGTGGCGGCGAACTCGAAGCTCGCGATCTGGTCGATGTCATTGACCAGGCGCAGCCCCGACCCGGGCCGGACGAACAGCGCGGAGGCGTTCACCGGCTCGCAGCCCAGCGCCCGCAGCACGCTCACCAGGTAGGCGGGCACCTCGATCCAGTCCGCCGCCCCCTCCTCGTCGTCGGGGCCGAAGTACTTCCAGCCGGCGATGCCGACCCGCCGGGCGCCGGGGCCAGCCGCGCCGTTGCGGCCGGCCCCGGCGCCGCCCAGGCCGGCCTCGGCGAGCAGGCTGGGGAGCCGCCTGCTCTCGGCCCGGGGCTGGTTGACCAGGCTGAAGCTCTGGTACCTGATCACCTCCACACCCGGCGGCACCACGGCCGCGTAGGCGACGCCCTCATTGCCGACGAGCAGCACCGGGGTGCGGCCTGGCACCAGGATCAGCAGCGCCTCCTCGAACCTGGGATCGAAGCGGGTCAGGTAGGCCAGGTTGGCGAAGTGCTCCCGGTCGGCGTAGACCAGCAGCGCATCCAGCCCGGCGGCCACCGCCGCAGCCTCGGCGGCGGCCAGGCGCGCCTGGTAGGTCGCGGTGGGCACCGACGGCTCGGCGGACGGCAGCCCGAAATCGGGAACCCCGATCTCGGCAAGCTCGACTTCCGTTTCCGTCACGTCTCGGCCTGAGGCGCGGGCGGTGCGGGCGGCGCGGCGTCCCAGTCCACGTCACCCTGCTCGTCGGTCCGGTGGCCGACCAGTACCGAGGCGCCGCGGCGCAGCACGCCCGGATAGCGGCGCTCCCGCCACAGCATGTAGCCGAAGCCGACGATCAGCGCGGCGATGAAGATGTACGGAGTGAGATCGAACGGCCAGGGCGGCCGCGGGTAGACGGTGACGAACAGCACCGGCAGCAGCGCCAGTGTGCCGATCCACGGCAGCACGCCGTGCCGCCAGACGTTGAAGTCACCCGCGTGTTCCCGGCGCATGTAGGCGGTCAGCGCCAGGTTCGCCATGACGTACAGGACGATCACGGCGAGCGTGGTGATGGTGCCGAGGAACCCGAAGATGTCCGAGGGGTCAAGCAGCAGGCCGACCAGCAGGATCGCGACGATGCCGGAAAGCTGGATGAAGGCGATCGCGAAGGTCGGGGTCTGGTGCTTCGGGTGGAGCCGACCGAACTGCGGCGGCAGCGTGCCCGCCTGCCCCATGGTGTACATCACTCGCGACGCGGCATTCGTGCAGGCCAGCCCCACGCCGATCGCGCTGTTGATGATGGCGATCACGACGAACCACCAGCCGGCTCCCCATAGGGCGTGGCCGAGCACGTAGTAGGGGTTGGCGTTGGTCGCGAAGGCGTTCATGTTGCCGGTGCCCCAGCCGATGGCGCTGGAGTAGGAGGTGAAGATGTAGAAGGCGCCGATCGAGAACAGCGACAGCATGACGGCCGCCCCGATGAATCGGCCGGGCCTGCGGGTTTCCTGGGCCAGCGGGGCGGGTGCCTCGAACCCGGACAGCGCGAGGACCGAGAACACCATCCCGGCCAGCACCCCGCCGAAGCCGTGCGGCGCGTTGCTCGGCTGCAGCGGCGCGACGTAGGAGGACCCGGGGCCCGGGTGCACCAGGAACGTGATCGCGAGCGCGAGCATGATCGCCAGCTCGATGGCGCCGAAGATGACCGTGGTGCGCATGGACAGCTTGATGCCGAAGTGGGTCAGCACCCACACGATGGCGAACGTGGCCAGCGCGAAGATCCACCAGGGGATGTCGACGCCGAAGGCGTCATTGATCGTGGTGGAGACCAGGTACCCGAGGAAGCCGATGGCGCCGGCCGGCCCGATGATGTCGTAGATCAGGTAGCTCCACGTGGTCATGAAGCCGCTGCGCTCGCCGAGTCCTCTGGTGGCGAAGGAATAGTAGCCGCCGCTGGACGGCATGTACTGGGAGAACTGGGACACCGTGTTGCCGATGAAGTAGCAGACGATCGTCGTCAGCAGGAACGAGATCGGCATGGCCGGCCCGGCCTTGAGGGCAATGATCGGGAACGTGAACACGATGTTGATCGACGGCGCGATGTGCGTGATGCCCTGGAACACCACCTGAGGCAGGTCGAGGACGTTGCGCCGCAGTCGGGTGGGGGCGGTATTGCTGGCTGTCTCGGCAGTCACGGGAACCTCCCTGGACGGGGGCCGACCTGGTTCCGCTCATTTGCGCAATCGGTTTCGCAAATTTTACGAATCGGCTGAACACGGCGTCAATAGCCGGGATTCTTGCGTTACGCCCGGCCATCGTTCCCGCAGTGCCCACGGCGCAGCGTGTGACGTGGCCAGCCGGTGATGTCCGGTGCCGGGACGGCGAGGTAGGCTCGGAATATGACGCTGCCGACCGTCGAGCGCAACCGGTCGCGCGTACGGCCTGGCCGAACGGCGCGGGAGCGCTAGATGGCGACCATCCAGGACGTGGCCAAGGCGGCGGGCGTGGCGGCCTCCACGGTGTCCCGCTTCCTGAACGGCCAGCTCCATGTCACCCCGGCCACCGAGGCCCGGCTGCGCGATGCGGTCGCCACCCTCGGCTACGTGCCCAACGTCCAGGCCAAGAACCTGGCCCGGGGCCGCTCAGGGGCCATCGGCTTCGTCGTGCCCGAGATGAGCAACCCGTACTTCGGCTCGATCGCCGACCACGTGGTCGAGGCGGTGGAACGCCGCGGCCTGATGGTGCTGCTCTGCTCGACCCGCAGCCAGGCGGTCAAGGAGGCGAGCTACATCGACCTGCTCGCGTCGGGTGCCATCGACGGCATGCTCTACCTCGGTTCGTTCCGGTCCAACGTGCGGCTGGCCGCGGCGATCCACGGCGGGCTGCCCGTGGTCGTGGTGGACGAGCCGATCGCCGGCCTGCCCGAGGTGCACAGCGTGGTGATGGACGACTACGCGGGCGGGTACCAGGCGGCCAGCTACCTGGTAGCGCTCGGCCACCACAGGATCGCGTTCGTGTCGGGCCCGGCCGAACTCGGCTCGGTCACAGAACGCCGCCGGGGCTACTGCGACGCGCTGGTCAAGGCCGGCATCGATCTGGAGACGCAGCTCAACCTGCCGGGGCACTTCACCGAGCAGTTCGGGGCCAGCGCGCTGCCCCGGCTGCTCGCCGCGCCCGAGCCGCCCACGGCGGCGTTCGTGGCCAGCGACTACATCGCGCTCGGCATGCTGTCCGCGGCGGAGACACACGGCATCCGGGTGCCCGAGGACCTGTCGGTGGTGGGCTTCGACGACATCAGATTCAGCCAGTACGTGCGGCCACGGCTGACCACGATCAGGTCGCCGGTCGAGCGCCTCGCCCAGATCGGCGTGGAACTGCTGTTCGACCGGCTGGCCGGGACAGCGGAGTCGGCCAGGACCGAGGTGCTGCCCGTGGAACTCATCGTCCGGGAGTCCGCGGCCCCCCCGGGCGAGAGCGAGGTCACCTGATGCGGGTACTGCTTTGCGGCGAAAGCTGGGTCACCCATAGCCTCCACATCAAGGGGGTCGACTCGTTCAGTACCAGCTCTTACGTTGAGGGCGCCGGCCAGCTGCGCGCGGCTCTCGCGGGCGCGGACATCGAGGTCGACTACCTGCCCGGGCATCTGGTGCCCGGGCAGTTCCCGGCGACCCTCGGCGACCTGCTCGACTACCAGGCGGTCATCCTCAGCGACATCGGAGCGAACAGCATCCTGCTGGCGCCGCAGACGTTCGAGCAGTCGCGCCCGGCGCCGGACCGGCTCGCCGTGGTTGAGGAGTACGTGCGCAACGGCGGCGGGCTGATGATGATCGGCGGCTACCTGTCGTTCGCCGGGATCGAGGGCAAGGCGCGCTATCACGGCACCCCGGTCGAGGCGGCCCTGCCCGTGCTGATCGGCAGCGTGGACGACCGGGTGGAGTGCCCGCAGGGCGTGGTCCCCGAGCCGGTGGCCACGGAGCACCCGGTGCTGCGCGGCGTCCCCGAGCCCTGGCCGGCCGTGCTCGGCTACAACCGGGTCACCGCGCGGGACGGCGCCGAGGTGGTGGCGGTCTGCGGCGCCGACCCGCTGGTGGCGTGTGCGCGCCACGACCGGGGCCGCAGCGCGGTGTTCACCTCCGACTGCGCACCGCACTGGGCGCCGCCGGAGTTCCTCGACTGGCCCGGCTACCAGGCGCTGTGGCCGAACCTGATCCGCTGGCTCGCCGGGCAGGATTGAGCCTGGGTCTCGCGCCCGCCCGCTCGGTTTGTGGGCGATTACGCCAACGACCACATTCTTTTGTGGGCGCTGGTACCAACGACCACAAACGGCTGTGGCGGGAATGCGCTTGACCCTCACGTGGCGTCAGGCTGCACAGTGGGGCCGTGGATGGTTACACGGTCGGCGAGGTCGCCCGCCTGGCTCATGTCTCGGTGCGGACACTGCACCACTATGACGGCATCGGGCTGCTGACGCCGGGCACCCGCAGCGCGGGCGGTTACCGCCTGTACTCAGAGTCCGACCTGCACCGGCTGCGCCAGGTGCTGTTCTACCGGGAGCTGGAGTTCGGGCTCGACGAGATCGCGCAGATCCTCGCCGACCACTCCGCCGGAACCGACGACCATCTGCGCAGGCAGCACCGGCTGTTGCGCGACCGGCGCGCCCGTGACCAGGCGCTGCTTGCCGCGATCGAAAGGGAGATGGAGGCAAGGAAGATGGGCATCTCGCTCACTCCGCAGGAGCAGTTCGAGATCTTCGGCACCGACAGGCTCGAGGAGTACACCGAGGAGGCCAGGCAGCGCTGGGGTGACACGGACGCCTGGCAGCAGTCACAGCGGCGCACCGCGGCCTACACCAAGGACGACTGGATCGCGATCAAGGCCGAGGCCGACGCGAGCATCAACGGGTTCACCGGCGCGCTGCGGGCCGGGGAACCGGCCACTGGAACCGTCGCGATGGACCTGGCCGAGGCGCACCGCCAGCACATCTCGCGCTGGTTCTACGACTGCGACCATCAGATGCACCGCGGCCTCGCCGACATCTACACCTCCGACGACAGGTACATCGCGGCCTACGACGAAATCGAGCCGGGACTCGCCTTGTACGTGCGCGACGCGATGTACGCCAATGCCGATCGCGGCCAGGGCCAGGCGCAGGTCCAGGCGGGCTGAACCGCAGGTCCAGGCGGGCTGAATTTGGCGGGATGCCCTTGCCAAAGCACAACAATCTCCACCATGGTTGGTCTCGGACAACCCTCCTGTGACAGTGGCGCTTAACGGGGCGCTGCGTATCCTCCTGGGGAGCTTCATGCAAAGACGCATTGCCAGCCTGTTCGCCGGCCTCGGCGATTACGGCAGTCTCGGCCCTCGGGCTGGCCGGGGCTACCGCCGTGACTGCGGCCCCTGCCGCCCAATCCCTGCCGTTCCCGACACCTCTGGCGCGCATCCTGCACAACGCGCACTTCGCGTCCCCGCCGACGACGGCGCAATGCGAGGCAGCGCTGCACATCGCGTGCTACGCGCCGTTCCAGTTCCAGAAGGCGTACAACCTCGGCGCCGCTGTACAGCAAGGGGCTTGAACGGCACGGGCGAGACGATCGTCATCGTCGACTCGTACGGCTTCCAGGGCATCGGTCAGGAGCTGGACATCTTCGACAAGGCGTTTGGCCTTCCGGCGCCACCGCAGCTTCACCATCCTCCAGCCGAACGGCCCGATACCGCCGTTCAACCCGACCAAGCGTCCGCAGATGGTCGGCTGGGCGCAGGAGACCTCGCTCGACGTCGAGTACGCCCATGCGATGGCGCCGGGCGCCAACATCCTGCTCGTCGAGACGACCGTGCCGGAGACGCTTGGCGTGCACGGGTTCCCGCAGATCGTCGAGGCCGAGAACTACGTGATCGACCACCACCTCGGTACGTGATCACGCAGAGCTTCGCAGCGCCCGAGCAGGGCTTCCCAAGCGCGGCGTCGATTCCTCGGTCTGCGCAGCGAGTACAAGAACGCGGCGGCGCACGGCGTGACCGTGCTTGCCGGCTCGGGCGATGCCGGGCCGACCGGTGCAAAGACCCTGACCCCGCAGGGGTTCGCGGACACGTTCTTCCTTCACCGGGTGTCTGAGTGGCCCGCCGACGACCCGCTGGTGACCGGCGTGGGCGGCACGCAGCTGTATCCTCGACGCCAACGGCAACAAGTCCGAGCCGGACGCCGTCTGGAACGACACGCGCCCTGTTCGACTCGCCGGCCGCCAGCAGGTGGCGGTCGGTCGTCGATCTTCACTCGCCCGGCGTACCAGAACAGCGTGGCGGGCACGGTCGGGCGACTGCGCGGTTTCCCTGACATCTCGATGAGCGCGGCCGTGGACGGCGCAGCGCTCGTCTACCTGACGCGAACGCGGCGCAGGGCCCGGCGGGCTTCTACCTGATCGGTGGCACCAGCGAGGCGCACGCCGGAGTTCGCCGGCATCATCGCCATCGCCGACCAGTTGGCCGGGCACGGTCTCGGCCTGATCAACCCCGCGCTCTACGCGATGGAAGCGGCCCACGACCCCGGCATCGTCGACGTCACCGGCGGGCACCAACACCGTGACCTTCCCGCAGGGCGGCGCGATCCACACCGTGAGCGGCTTCAACGCGGTCAACGGTTACGACCTGTCGAGCGGCGTCGGCACGATCAACGCGGCGCTGTTCGTTCCGGAACTGGTGGCAGCCGTGGACGGCAGCCACTAACCGGCGCTCAGCGCACAAAGGGGCGCGGCGGGCACGTTGCCCGCCGCGCCCCTTCGCTGTGCATCTCACCCTCCCCGCCGCCCGCTGGCGCCCGTACCTTCCGCGTGATATCACGCGAGCCGTGCCCCCAGACCGGGCAAGTCGGACGTCAGATCGCACCGCTCGCATGATAAGCGGCCATGATCATGGAAGTGCCGCCGATGGGGTGCTGGGCGGGGTCAGGGTGTGGACCAGCCGGGGTCGCGGCCGGCCATGCCGACCACGCGGTCAAGGAGGGGCGCCTCGTCGAGCAGGATGCGGGCCGGGCCGAACGCGACCTCCGGGCCAGCCGGTGCGTCGGGGCTGGCGAACATCTGGAGGAACTTCAGCGCGGCTTCCAGGATGTCGGGCTCGCAGGCGTACGCCTGCCCACTTGCCCGGGCCACGTCCCAGCCGTGTACGGCCAGTTCATCGGCCAGAACCAGGCCGGCCGACACCGGCCGGGGTGTCATCGCCGGCGATCCGGGTCATCCCGGTCCAGGCCCCCGGCTCCGCCCAGGCCTGCGCGAGGGTTGCCAGGTCACGTGGGATGCGCTCGCGCCAGCCGGGACCGAGCCGGGACGCATCCCCCGACCCGTTCATCTCGTTGTACGCGTTGCGTTCCTTGCGCCCGGCGGCGGTGAACGCGAGCGCCAGGCCGCCGACGTGTTCGATGAGGTCGCCGAGCGCGTACGCCGGGCACGGCGTAGGCGCGTCAAGCGCGCCGTCCTTGATGTTGGCCACGAGGTCCGCGAGGCGGCGTGCCGCTGGGCCGAGGTCTACTGCGTTGTCAGGTTCAGCCATGTTCATAGACAGTAGAACGGCGCGCGGGCCCAAGGCTCATCGGCATGGCCGCTCGTGGCCCGGTCCGGGACCGCCGTGCCGCCCGCTGCCCTGCCTCGCTAGGCGCGCGACGTCCGGTCCGCCGGTGCGGTGAGGCTGGCAAGCAGGCTCGCGGCGGCCACCTGGAACCGGGCGGCGTCGCCGTAGGGGCGGGTCACCAGCATCGCCCCTTCCAGCCCGCTGACGATCATCCGGGCGGTGTCCCTGGCCGGCCCGCTGAACGCCAGGCTGCCCTCGCCCCTGCCCTGCTCAAGGACCGCCTCCAGCCAGTCCTCGTTGTGGTCGAAGAACCCGACCACGGCCACCTGCATCGGCAGGGGCAGCGTCGGATACTCGGCCGCCAGCATGCCGCACAGGCACATGCGCTGCTCGCTGAGCACGTCCGCGTACAGCTTGGCGTATGCCGCGAGCTTCGCCGGCGCCGCCGCACCGTGCGCATCAACCGCCACCAGGGCCTCGAAGAACCGGGCCGAGTAGCGGTTGATCAGAGCCTCGCCCAGGTCCGCCTTGGTGGCGAAGTGGTAGTGCAGCGACGCCTTGGTGATCTGCAACTCCGCGGCGATGTCGGCATAGCTGAACCCGTTGAACCCACGGACCTGGACCAGTCGCTCGGCGGCGTCCAGTGCCCGCGACGCCGTGGATGAGGATGCCGCGCCCGGGCCGCCGCCCGGGCCGGGGCGCGCCCGCTGCTCGTGGCGCATCCCATCCACACCCGCGCTGGGCCCGCTCACGCCACCACGTCCGGTCCTGGCCGTCATGCCCTGCCCTTCAGTCCTTGACGTCTGACCTATTAGTAGGTAAGTATCTGACCTATCAGTAGGTAGAATACCTGAGGGCCGTCGGCCGACGGGGGGCGCCATGTCTGACATCGCCGAATTGCACGCGCAAGCGCTCGACCACACCGGGCGCGTCGTAGCGGGGATCGGGCCGGGCCAGTGGCAGGCTGGCACGCCCTGCGCGGGCTGGGACGTGCACGCACTGCTCAACCACCTGGTTGCCGGGAATCTCTGGGCGGCCGAGCTAGGCGCCGGGGCGACCATCGAGGACGTCGGAGACCGTCTGGACGGTGACGTGCTCGGCGGCGATCCGGCCGCCGCGTACGCCACCTCGGCGGCGGCCGCAGCGGCGACGTTCCGCAGGCCAGGTGCCCTGGAGGCGCCGTGCGCCGTCTCCTACGGACCGGTGCCGGGGTCGGTCTATGCCGGGCACCGCTTCCTCGATGTGCTCGTCCACGGCTGGGACCTTGCCGTGGCCACCGGGCAGGAACCGGGACTCGATCCAGACCTCATGAAGGCCTGCCGTGAGGTGATCGAACCGCAGGTGGCGGCGTTCCGCGCCGCGGGCGTTTTCAGCGCTGAGGAACCAGTCCCGCCGGACGCGACCGACCAGCAACGGTTCCTGGCGATGCTCGGCCGGCGCGGGTGACTCCCCTGGCCACCGGGCCGGTCGCCGAGGTGCTTGCCCGTGCCACCCGGCGCGAGTCCGTCCGGCCCGACGACGCCAGAGCCGGTGCCGACTACCAGCGCTTCCTGGCCGACGGCCAGGCCTATTTCCTCAAGCGGCTCAGCCCCGCCACCGACTGGATCATGCGGGTCACGGGGGACCACGTGCACCGCCCCTACCTGGTGTGGCGGGCCGGGATCATGGACAAGGCCCCTGGCTGCATCGACCACACCGTCGTGGCCATGGAGGTGGCCGGGACGGGCGACGAGGCGACGCTGAGCGTGCTCATGCGCGACGTCGGCAACTGCCTGGTACCACCGGGCGACGCACAGGTACCGCTGGCACAGCACGACGGCTTCCTGACGCACATGGCCGAGCTGGCCGCGGCGTTCTGGGGCTGGCATGACGACATCGGCCTGACCACCCTGGCGCAGCGGCTGCGCTTCTTCGCCCCGGACAACATCGCTGCCGAACTGACCGCGGCTGACGTGCCCGGCCCGATCGCGGCGGCCGCCGAGGGATGGCGCCGGCTGCCAGGACTGTCCGCTCCGCTCTGGGAGCTGGCCACCCTGGTGCATGACGGCCCGATATCGTCGCCGGTCCGCTCCGCCGGACACCGCCCACCTTCCTGCAGGGCGACTGGAAGATGGGCAACCTCGGCAGCCACCCGGACGGGCGGACGATCCTGCTCGACTGGGCCTATCCGGGCTCAGGGCCGGCCTGCTGGGATCTGTGCTGGTATCTCGCCCTGAACCGGGCCAGGCTCCCCGAGCCGAAGGAAGCGGCGATCGACCGGTTCCGCGGCGCGCTGGAGGCGCGCGGTGTCAGCACGGACCCATGGTGGGATCGGCAACTGGACCTTTGCATGATCGGAATCATGGCCACGTTCGGGTGGGAGAAGGCGCTCGGCGACCCTGGCGAACTGCGCTGGTGGCAGGACCGGGTCGTCCGTGCCGCCGAGCGCTGCGGCATCCCCGACAGCAGGTGACCCGGTGCCAGCGGATCCCTACGCCGCCTCGGGATCACGCTGGGCGCTCGGCGCCGAGCTTGTCTACCGGCCGATCGCCGCCGCTCTCGTCGCGACCAGCCCGCACCGCCTCGCTGGCCGCACGGTCCTGGATGCGGGCGCAGGCACCGGCGCGGCGAGCGCGGAGTTGCGGCGCCGCGCGGCCGTTGTCCTGGCGATCGACATGTCCTCCAACATGCTTGGCATGGCAAGCGGCCGCACGGCCGCCATGCGTGGTCGCGGACGTCCGCGCGCTGCCGCTCCCGGCGGACTCGGTCGACGATGCGGTCGCCGCGTTCGTACTCAACCATCTCTCCGACCCGGCGGCCGGCCTCGCCGAGCTGGCCAGGGTGATCCGGCCCGGTGGCGCCGTGCTGGCCGCGGTGTTCGCCAACGAGAGCGGCAGCGCGGCACGAGACCGCGTCGACGCCGCCGCCCAGGCGGCGGGCTGGCAGGCGCCCGCCTGGTACGCCGAGATGAAGGCCACTACCGCGCCCATCCTGGGCACCGCTGACGCCATGGCCGCCGCCGCGCGGGCGGCCGGCCTGGCCGACGTGCACGCCGACGAGGGCCCTGTCGACGTCGGCGTCACCGAGCCCGCGCAGCTAGTGCGCTACCGCCTCGGCCACCCCGCCTTCGCCGCCTGGCTCGATGCCATCGGCCCCGAGCGGGCCGCCAAGGGTGCCGCCCTGGCCGAGAAGGCGATCGGCGCGTCGATGGCCCCCTACCGGCCGCGCGTGGTCTTCCTCCGTGCGGTGACCCGCCCCATGGCCGGGCACCACAGTGAGCCTCGCGCCGCACGATCGGCCCGGCCGCTGGGCCCGGTGAGCGGGGAGTTCGTGCATGGCCCAGCGGTCTCCGCGCAGCAGCATTCGGTGGCCAGATCCACCCTGCCCGAATCCTGACCGGCTCATGGGTTTTGTCAGACGACGTACGTACGGTTGACAGGAGTTCGAACTGGTGTTCGATCACAGATTCGACTTCCCATGCTGGTCGCACATGTGTTCTAATAACAGGCATGGCACAGGTCCTGCCTGCAACGGCGTTTCGGCCGACCGATAACCGGCCGGACGCCCACGCGTCGCCCGCCGCTGCCGGGCCGGGGACCGCCACGGCGGGGGATGGCGGCATCATCCGGCATCACCGCCCGCACCGTCAATCCCGGGCCGCGGCCGGCTGCCGGGCCGAGCAGTGGCACAGGCCGGGCATCGGCTCCGCCGCGCCACCGGGCTGCCACGACCGCCGGCCAACCGGCCCGCCGCATGGCGTGGCCCCGACCGCGACAAGGGTGTGCCCGTCTGGCACAGGACACACGCCAGAGGAGGAACAGTGACCACCTACCCCGACCACATCCTCCGCATGGGCAGCCAGCAGCTCGCCGAGCTCAAGCGAAAGGCCGCCGAGTTCGAGCGCCAGTTGTGGGACGCGCACGAGTCGCTGGAGTACGAGGTGGCCCA
The DNA here is from genome assembly GCA_963726415.1 of uncultured Actinomycetes bacterium. Classification (GTDB taxonomy): domain Bacteria; phylum Actinomycetota; class Actinomycetes; order Streptosporangiales; family Streptosporangiaceae; genus DASXKD01. Next base: position 138,127 of record CAVSCM010000056.1, on the reverse strand, counting down.
GTCCTCGTTCGCCTCCCAGGGCGCGACTGACGCGAGTCAGGAAGCCTTCCGCTGGAGCCGCGATGACCCCGCACCTGATGGCGTCGGCAGCCTGCTGCCAGTGCGCTCTCCGGCTGACCCGGGGTCCGCCGACGCCGAGCCCGCGGGACCGGCATACGTCCCGGAGGACCGCACCGCGGAGCTGGTCAACCACGGCAGGCATGGCGCCAGGCGCCGCCATCGGTTCCGCGGCATAGCGCTTGCCGCGATTGCTGTCGCAGGCATTGCCGCTCTGGCCACCGTGCTGGTCCTTGACATGTCCCGGCCGAGCCCGAGCTGGCCTGCCAGCGTGGCCAAGGTTGAGCGCCAGATCGCGGTCGCCTGCCAGAATCCCGACGTGGCCTCCGAGCCCAGCCAGGTCAACTTCGCCTGCGCCAAGGGCACCCGGCAGATCCTGTGGGTCTTCTCGTTGCTGACCAGCCGCAACAACCCGGACTATGCCTCGATCAAAACCGGGCGGCAGGGCCTGGAACCGATCACGCCCGCCCAGGGCGGCGAGGTGGCCTGGTCGCTGAACCTGCATCACCCGTACAACCCGGCCAACCCCATCGACAGCCTCGCGGTCGCGGCGCGCGCCATCAACAACATCATCGGCGGCGCGACCCTCACCGCCGCGAACGGCAAGCCCGTGGTGCAGTCCGGCCTCATGAGCGTGGCGGCGAACTGCGCCAGATACACCGGCTCAGGGGCGGTCACGTCACGGCACGGCTTCCCGGACCGGTGTGCCAAGCCGATCGCCAGCGCGGCCGGGCTGGGCAACCTGGTGGCTGACGTGTTCCAGAAATGGGTCGTTGGGGCACCCCCGAGCGCCGCCCAGAACGCCGCGATCCTCTTCCAGAACGCGAAGGACCCGGGGGATCCGCGGGTTCGCACCATCCTTCGATCCCTGCAGTCCTCGAAGTTGCCGGCCTAGCCGCGCCACGCCTGCCCGACCCGCCGTAGCCCTCGTAACCCGGTTGGAGGTGTCCCATCGTGCCCCCCGCACCCAAGCCGCCGTGGCAGCAGGCGACCGCGCTGATCACTATCGGAGCGGGCAGCCTCGCGACCGGAATCTCCTTTGTGCCGAGGGCAGCGGCCGATCTGACCACCCCGGCCAGCATCCCGCCGGTCACGTTGCTCGCCCTGGAGCACGCGAACGCACCCGCGCCCGGCAAGGACGCCATGTTGCGCGCCGCCATCGTGCACATAGCGCGCCACTTCCAGCGCCTCGCCGAGACCCGCAGCCCCGCGGAGATGGAGGCGATGATCTGGCAGTATGCGAGCACCGACGGTGCCAACCACGGGCCCTCCTGCGGTGCCTTCGCCAGCCTCACCCTGGAACTGGGGTCGCACATCGCTGGCGTCGATAACTGGGTGACCGGCGGCGCCAGCTATCCGTGGCCGGTCCACGCGTGGGTGGACGGCCGCGTAGATCCCAACCCGGCCTCCCCTGGCGTGGTCTCCATCCTGCAGGACGCGCGCGGTCACGGTCGCTGGCGCCCGCTCGGGGACGGGTACACCCCCCAGCCGGGCGACTGGGTGCTGTTCGACGGGCACGTCGAGGTCGTCACCAAATACCACGGCGGGGTACTGCACACCATCGGCGGCGACTCGCTGCCCAACCTGTCGGTCAATCCGCACGAGTACGCGGGTCCGCTGCGCGATCAGGGCGTCGCCGGATTCGTGGACAACGGTGTCGGCATGTCCAAGGCCCCCGGCGCGGCGCGCTCCGGCGGCGCGAGCAGGCAAGGTGCACGGGCCGCGGGCACGCCTAGAGGCCAGGCAGCGGCGGCGCCCAGCGCGTCCGGGGATCCGTCGCCCTCGGGCGGTCCAGGATCCTCGGCCGGCCCGGTTTCCAGTGGCGGCGATGCCGGTGCTGCCGTCGCTAGCGGCATCGCGTCCGGCGGTGGGGCTTCCGGCGGTGCCGGGGCGTCGGCTCGCCCGGTGACCACGGCCGACACCGCGGCCCAGCGCCGTCAGCATGCCGGCCGGAGCCAGCAGCATGCCGGCCGGAGCCAGCAGCATGCCGGCCGGAGCCGTGCCATGAGCGCGGACGTGCCGGCCACCGGGCTGCGGCCAGCCAGGCCGCACCACGCCAGGCCCGGCGAGGCGGCGATCCCGGGGCTCTTCAAAGGGGCGCACCAGCACCGCGCGGGCGACGCCGGGGCGCTCGCGCCGTACCACCGGCATGACGCGCCGCAGAGCGACGCACCGCTGCCTGGCACGGCCACCCAGCAGGCCTTCATCAAGGCGGTCGCCAGCGGTGCCATGGCCTCTCAGCTCAGGTACGGCGTACCAGCCTCGGTCACCATCGCCCAGGCCATCGACGAGTCCGGCTGGGGCCAGAGCACGCTGGCCACCAGCGACCACAACCTGTTCGGGATCAAGGGCACTGGTCCGGCTGGCAGTGACGAACAGCCGACACAAGAGGTGATCAACGGCCAGCTCGTGAACCTGTCCGCGTCCTTCCAGATCTATCAGAACGTCGCCCAGAGCATCGATGCCCACGGCAGGCTCCTGGCGCGCAGCGGCGACTACGCCGGTGCCATGGCGCAGAGCAAGGACCCGAACGCGTTCGCGGCGGCGCTTACCGGCGTCTACGCGACCGATCCCGGCTACGGCGCGAAGCTCGTCCAGCTCATGAAGCAGTACGACCTGTACCGCTTCGACCATGCCATCTCGCACGGCGACGCATCCGGCGGTGGCGGCAGCAGCGCTCCCGGCCCGCACCATCCGGCGCGCCCGGCGCGCGGGGCCGGGGCACGGCAGCCAGCCGGTGAGCATCACCCGGCCCGCACTCCCCCGCCGGGGCCATCCCCGGCCCGCGCCGGACGTCCCCACACGGCGATCGCACGCCGGGCCCGCAGCAGCCGGGACCGATCGGGAATCCGGTCCCGGTGCAGCCAGCGCCGATCGCGGCGCCCGCTCCGGGCCAGCCGATCCCGGTAGGGAATCCGGTCCCCGTGGAGCCGGGCGCGATCACAGGACCGGGCTCCCCGGCGCGCGCCGCGAAGCCCGCCTGCGGCGCGAAGAGCGGTTCGAGCGTGGCCGCTCAGCGGGCGGACACGCCGTCCCCAGGCGCGCCGTCCCCGGCGCGCCGTCCCCGGGCGCGCGGTCCCAGGGCACGCCGTCCGGCCACCAGCCGGCTGTCCAGCACGATGCCGTGACGCCACCGACAGCCGTGCTCTACCCGGGCCGCTCCGCCCGGCCCGCGCCGCTTGCCCACCCGGTACGCCCTGCGGATCTGGCACGCCCGTCCGGTCCGGCACCGAGCCATGACCCCGGCGCTGGCGAGGCCCCGGCCCACGCGTCGCAGCCGGGACTCTGGCCGGACCCGGCACCGGGCACGAACGCCTCGACGGGCACGGCACTCCGAACCGCCACGCGGCGGGGCACGCTGCCACGGGCTCGGCCGTGGGGGCGCGTTCGGCCACTGGGCCGGGCGCAGCGACCGGGCCGCATCCGGGCGCGGGGTCGGGCCAAGCCGGCGTATCCGGCGACGCCGCGATCCCCGGAGTGCCGCACGCCGTCAGCACGCCGGCCGGGCATGCCCACGCACGCCGACCCATCAGCCGTCTTGCGGCCCGCTCACCCGGCAGGCAGCCCCAGGCTGCCCGCGCCCGGGGCCCAACACGCCCGGCGGGCCGGTTCAGGCAACGCTCCGGGCGCTACCGCCGGCCCGCTGCGAGCAGCCGCGCCGGCCAGTCAGCCTGCGAATGCCAGCCCCAACTCCGCGTACCCGCCGCACCGCACGATTCCGGCAGACGTCGCGGCCACGGCCGGACAGGCCGGCGGCGCGATCATTCCGGGCCTTCGGCACGAAGGTCCCGGGGCCCATGCGGCCGCAGGAGTCTCCGGTGGTGCGCCGATCCCACCCGATACCGGCGCGGCGGCCATGGCCGAGCCGGGCGGGAGCAGCATTCCCGGTGCGCAGCAGGGCGCGGTGACCGGAACAGTGCCCCAGGCGGCGCCACCACCGGCCCCCGCCGCCGCACCGGGCCGCTCCGCAAGGGCACGCGGGCCGGCGGCGCCTTCAGGCACCCGCCGGCAGCACCCGAGGGCCAGGCGGTGTCATCCGGTCGGCCTGGGCCCGGCCATGCTGTCAACTCGCCCGGCAATCCAGCGGCAGGTCCGGCCGGCGGGGCGGCAGCACCCGGTCGCGGCGCGGATCGGCCCGCGAGCCCGGCGGCAGCACCCGGCGTCGCCGCGGCGCGGGGTGGCAGCGCTCAACCGGTCACGGGTCGCGCGCCGGCCGCCCGGGCGGGACGATCAGCAGGTTCAGGCCCGGCACCGGCAAGCCCGGCGGCACCGGCAAGCCCGCCGGCACCGGCAGGGCCGCCGGCACCGGCGAGGCCGCCGGCGCCACCTGCCAACCGCCACCCGGCATCCGCGAGCCCGGTGCCGGCGGCTGCCAATCCGGTGCCGGGCCGCGGCGAGCACGCCCGCACCGGGCGGCGCGGACATTCCCGGCCTGGTTCACGCCGGCCCGGCCACGGCGCAGGCCGTTCAGGCCGGGCCCACGGCACATGTCAACGGTGGACCGGCCGTGGGCGCGGACGTTCCCGGCGACACGTCCCAAGCACCCGGCCGGTCGCCCGCCAGCGGCCCCGCTCCCCGCGGCAGCGCCGATGCCACGCTGACCGTGTACCGCGCGCACATGCCGCCGTCGGTGCGCGAGGCGTTCGTCACCTCCGCCAAGGCGCCTCTTGTCCGCGCCGAGCCGTTGTACCGCGACGTGGCCAGCCACACCGGCATCCGCTGGGAGATCCTGGCGGCGTGTGACTGGATGCAGTGCAAGGCACGGCACGGCCACTCGCCGGTCTACGGCGAGAAACTCGGCACGGTCAACCCGGATGACACGTGCTACCGCACCAAGTCGGCCGCGCTTGAGCAGTGCGCATCCGACCTGGCGCAACTGGCGCGGCTCGGTCTATCAGCTCGACATCGCGACCAGCCGGGAACTGACCGTCCGCGACCTGGCGAACGTGTTCGCCGCGTTCCGCTGGGGCGGCCTGCTCAGGCAGCACTGCACGTCGGCCATGGACTTCCCGTACTCGGTCGCCGGCCTCACCGCCGACCACACGCACATGCGGTGGCCCAACATCGACGAGCCGAACGCGCCGGACAAGCCGGGCAGCCGGTTCCGCCAGCCGTTCGGGGCCGTCCCGGTGGTGCTCGGACTCAACTACCAGGCGCTCATGTAGCGGCCCGCCCGCCAGAGGGAGAGGTGGATCACGTGGTTCGGTTGCTGGTGTTCCTGCTCGGCATGCTCACGCGGGCAGGCCGGGACGGCAGGGCCGGCCTGGCGCGGAGCCGGATACGCGGGCCCGGGACCTCGGCGGCTGCCGTGGGCACCGGCACGTTCCGGTCCGCCGACGGTACCGACTGGCAGGACCGCACGGCTCCGCTGCCACCCTGGCCACCTCAGCCGGAACCGGTGACAGGCCGCCCGGCCCTGGTCAGTCCGGGGGAGCCCGCGACCACGGCGCGGCGGATTCCGCGCCTGGTGACCTGGTCGGCGGTGTTGCTGGTGGTCGGGCTGATCTTCCGCCGTGCCATCGCCTCGGTCGTGCTGATGACGCTGTCCGCGGCGCTGCACCTGGTCGGGCTGAACGTCCACCTGCCGAGCGTCAGGTTCGCCTGGCCCTGGCAGACGATCACCGCGGGCACCACGACCAACACCGACCTCGGGCCCTGGGTCCTGCAGAAGATCGAAGGGATCTCCAAGCCAGCCCTGGGCCAGGTGAGCTTCAACTTCTACTTCACCCACAAGGTGTCGAAGAACATCGGCCCGTGGCCGTGCTGGTATGAGAGCACGTTCTATGCGGCCGGCCATGCGGCGGCGACCGTGGACCTCAACCCCGGTCGCGTCGTGGTGGACGCCCTCCGCCGGTCACTATCAACTCCAGGTGCTCAGCCGCCTGCGCATGGCAATCCCGGCCACGTCGCGGTCAGCATGGTGCTGCCCAAGCCGCAGCTACCGCAGTCGGCGCACGACGTGACGATCGACAACATTCCCTCCCGGCCGATCGACACGCAGCACAGCTGGACCTATCCGGGCCTTGGCTGCGGCCTGGTGGTGCGCCCGCAGTTCGCCCAGGCGGTGCTGTACTCGCAGGCCCAGTACATCGCCTTCTACAAGGCCACCCATCTGGCGCAGGTCACCGGTCCGCTGGTGCGGACCGCGGAGAGTCAGGCGCTGCTGACCATCAAGAACAACTTCGTCCAGCCCACGGTGAACGCGTTCGGGTACATGCTTGACCGGTTCACGCTGCGCTGGGCCGCTGCCCAGCCCCCGGCGGGTACGACCGGGGGCAAGGCCCGGCCCTGAGGGCTGGGCGTCGGCCAGCACGTGACCACGTACTGGTCCGCACCGCCGCCGAGCGCAGCGGGACGGACATCGCCTAGGCCGCGCGGGCGAGAATCGCGCGCAGGCCGGCCTCGGTCAGCGCCACGGGGTTGCCCCGCATGCTGCTCGACCGCAGCGCCTGCGCGGCGATGCCGCTGGCCTGCTCCGGCACCAGGCCGAAGGCGCCGAGCCCGGGGATGGCCAGCAGCGCCAGCGTCTGGCGCACCCAGGCGACGCCGTCCTCGATGGTCGCCGCGGGTTCGCCGGTGAGCAGGGCCGCCGCCTCGGCGTACCGGGCCAGCGCGGGGTGATCCGGCGGCCCGGCCGCCCGCAACGCCGCCACGTTCGCCTCGATAACCGGGGCAAGCAGCGCAGCGCACGCCACTCCGTGCGGCACCGCGACGGTGCCGCCGAGAACCCCGGCCAGGCCGTGCACGGCGCCCAGTTTCGCGTTGGCCAGCGCCATCCCGCCCGCCACGCTGGCCACCGCCATGTCGGACCGGGCGGCGAGGTCGCCGCCATCGGCGTAGGCCCGGCGCAGCCCCGCCGCCGCCCGGCGGATCCCCTCCCGGGCCAGGGCGTCGCTGAGCGGGCTCGCCTGCGGGCTGACGAACGGCTCCAGGCACTGGGTAAGCGCATCCATGCCGCTGGCGGCGGTGACGTGCGGCGGGCAGGACACGGTGAGCAGCGGATCGACCAGCGCGGCCCGCGGCAGCATCGCCGCGCCGCGCAGGCTGGCCTTGACCTGGTGCTCCGGCGACGCCAGCACCGCGTTCGCGGTGACCTCGGCGCCCGTTCCCGCGGTCGTCGGCACCGCGACGCACGGCACCGACGGGCGGCTGATCGCCTGGCCGTCACCGATGACCTCTATGTAGTCCAGTGGGTCGCCGCCGTTCCCGAGCAGCATGGCGGCCGCCTTGCCGGTGTCGATCACGCTGCCGCCGCCGATCGCGGCGACCACGTCCGCGCCGTGCTCCCTGGCCGCCGCGACCGCCGCCCTGGCGAGGCCCACCGTGGGCTCCCCCGCTACCGGGAACACCACCGTGGGCAGGCTCAGCCCGGCCAGCAGGTCCGCGTGCCGGTAGGGGCTTGCGCCGGTGCAGACGAGCACCCGGCTGCCGTATCCGGCCAGCAGCCCGGGCAGTTCGGCCGACCGGCCCGCGCCTACGATGACCCGGCCCGCGGTGGCGAACTCGAACGCGTCCACTAACCGGGCCCCGTGCCGACCGCCCAGTCGCCGCTCCCGGTGGGGAACACCGCCGAGAACCTGGCCGAGACCCGCGGCTGCGCCATCATCTCGGCCACGGCGTCCCGCCAGGTCGCGTAGTGCGATTCCTGCTTGTGCGCGGCCGCCGCATCGGCGTCACAGTAGACCTCCACCAGGACCACGTGCCCGGGGTCGTCGTCGTCCTGGATCACATCGAACCGCAGCACGCCGGGCTCGCCCAGCGAGGCCCGCGCGTTGACCAGCGTCGCGGCCAGGAAGTCCGCCGTCCGCTCCGGCCGGACCCGGACGTGCACATGAACGATCAGCATGGCCAAATCCTCGCACTGTTGAGCCGGCCCCCCACCCCGCCCCTGAGCCGGCCCTCACCCTGCCCCGAGCCGACCCCTGCCCCGCCGCCGCCCGCACGGCGGCCGCCCGGGTCCCTACGATGGGGCGCATGGCCGAGCCGAGGTGGCTGAGCGCGGAGGAGATGCGGGCCTGGCAGGCCTTCCTTGCCGCGGGCGCGCTGCTTGACCGGCGGCTCGACCAGCAGCTCAGGCAGGAGGCCGGCCTGTCGCACGCGCAGTACGAGATCCTCGTCCGGCTCGCCGCGGCGCCGGGGGCTGAGCTGCGGATGACCGACCTGGCCGGAGCCCTCTACACCACCAAGAGCGGCCTGACCTATCAGATCACCCAGCTGGAGAAGGCCGGGCTGGTGCGCCGCAGCACCTCGCCCGGTGACGTGCGCGGAGTCGTCGCCGCGCTGACCGACGCTGGCCGCCAGCGGCTGGCGCAGGCGGCACCGGGCCACGTCGCGGCCGTCCGTGGGCTGCTGATCGACGTACTGACCCCCGAACAGCTGTCGGCCGTGGCCGACGGCCTCGGTGAGGTCGCCCGCCGCTTGGCCGCGGGTGATGTGTGAGGTAACGCTCAGCGGGCAGAGTGGGAACCGTACGAAACACCCGTGGAGGTTCCATGGCCCGCACAAAGAACAACGGCAATGCCACCCAGGCGGTCGCCGCTCAGCAGCCGGTATCCAACAACACCGCGGCCACCGCGAGCCGCAGCCTGCAGAAGGCCCGTGCCTGGGCCGCGCCGCAGGTGGAGCGGACCGGGCAGGTGCTGCAGGAAAGCATCGCCCCGGCCACCCGCCGTGGCGTGATCAAGGCCCGTGCCTGGGCCGCGCCACAAGTGGAGCGCACCGGACAAGTCATCCAGGACACCGTCGCCCCCAAGGTCGCCGATGCGCTGGCCGCGTCCGCGCGCCGCATAGACCCGGGAGAGTCGCGGCGCCGCCGCTGGCCGATGCTGGCCGGCATCGCGGCCCTGCTCGCGGCGGCGGCCGCCGCGATCGTGGCCGCTCAGCGCAACCGCGCCTCAGCCAGCGCCCCGACAGCGGCTGACGAGGACGTGCCGGTTCCCCTGAACGAGGAGGCGAAGGCGGACACGGCCCGGACCCCCTGACGCTTCCTCCGGCCGACCCCGGTACATGCGCTATGCAGCACCGGGGCCGGTGGTTTGCCAATGCTCACCCTGTTCCCGGACACCCGGCCTGGCCGGCGCCGGGCACGCCTGAGCCCCGCCGTCCGGCGATCGTTAACCCGGATGTAGCACGCCGGACACAGCCGCCACACTGGCACACCCCATCCTGATTACCAGGTCCTTTACCAGGGGAAACGCCAGCTTGGCGGCGCAGGGGAGCGCCGGGAGGGAGCGGACGAAAGTGATCAAGGTGGCGAAGCCTACCCGCGGTGGCACCGTGCGGGTGGCCCTTCGCGGTAGCTGCTCGGGGGCATGAATGTGACAACGGGGCCTCTCTAGCGATCTTTGGTCGCGGGCTTGTGGACGTTTGGGTCAAGTTTTCAGGCCGGGGTGGGGCAGGCGGGCGCGGTTGGCATAGTCGTCCACGTGGCGGGTGATGGCCGATAGCGCGGCGCGGAGGGCAGGTGGCGCTTGGGGCTGGTTGGCGGCGGTGAGGGGAACCAGGAGCCGGTTGTAGACCTTGGTGTAGAAGACGGCGATCCGGATGCCGTCTGCGGTGAGGGTGTAGCGGTTGGTGTGCGGGAGCCGGCGGATGAGCCCGGCCAGGCGGAGCCGGCGCAGGTCGTAGGTCATCTGCCCGGGGGTGTAGGCGCTGCCGAGCAGCCCGGCGATCAAGACGCGGAGGTTCTTGTTGGTGAAGCCGGTTGCAGCAAGCAGTGTCTGGCAGAGGGCGCCGGCCAGGGCCATGACCCGAGGATCACCGAACCGCAGGGCCGGGGTCCTCCGCCCTTCCGCGTCAACGGAGGGGTGCGCGATCCGCTCAAAGGCTGGGCTCGCAAGGACGGTGCCCTGGCCGGCACGTTCGGCATCCAGTATGCGCCGGTTGGCGGCGCGGGCTTTGGCCTGCAGTTCATCGAGGTTGGGCAGCCGGGCCAGGCAGCCCAGGTCTCGCGGGGAGTTGACGACGGTCTCGATCCGCATCGCCCGGCCGTCTTTGAGGTATTGCTTGATCCGCGAATGCTTGTAGAACACATTCACGATGACGCCGCCGTTGTCGCGGCGGTCGATCGCGGTCCGGAAGGTTCCCCAGGTGTCACGGCGGACCCGGCGGCCGAAGATGATCTCCACGTTGTGCGGGCGGCCGATGTCGAGGTTGTCGGCGACCAGCGCCTCGAAGAAGCCGCGGGCGTGGCGGGGCGCATCGAAGACGATGGTGCGGGAGACCTCGACCTGGCGCATCGAGACCTCCCACCAGTACCCGGCGTCGCGGTCCTTGGGGCTCAGCGGCAGGGGGAGGCGGTGCAGCCACCGCTGGGCGAACACGTGAATAGCCCCTGGGCCGAGCCGGTCACAGATCTCCTGCAGGGCCACCGGGTCGGCGCAGGCGGCGAACCCGTTGGACAGCTCGCTGAAGCCGATCCCGGCCCGGGCGGCCTGGCGTTTGGCCCACTCGTGCCCGTTGAGCCAGATCTTGGCCGGGTAGGGGAAGTAGGCGCAGACCTTGATGAACGCCGGGCCGAAGTTCTCGTCCCACAGGTAGAAGTAGTAGCAGGTCACCCGCCGGTCGGTTTTGACGAACGACCACCGTGGCGTGCCGGTGGAGGTCTTGCCCTCATACGCGGTCCACACCCGCTGGAACTCCTGGGCCACGCCGATCGCGGCCACCCCCGACCGGCCGGTCGCTTCTTGCCGGGCCAGGTGCGGCGCCATCACCGCCAGCTTGGCCTGGCCCTTCCCGAACCGGACCCAGGGAATGTCGTTGGCCTCGGCGAAGGAGGCCACCGCCCGGCGGAACCGCTCCCCGAGCTGCCGGAACAACACCGGCGAGGGGAACGGGAAGCCCAGGTGCCCGGACAAGAACGCCACCACCTGCGCACTGGTCTGCAGGATCGGCACGTAGGCGTTGAGGTAGATCCGGTCCAGGCACTCGATATCCAGCGCGACATGCCCCTCGAGCACGTCGTTGATCGTGACGACCTGCTGCACCATAAACCCAGGGTGCGCTCATCGCGGCGCAGCCGCGATCCCCTGAGGCCAGGATCGGACCGCCGCCCCAGCCACCCTCACGCCCGCACGGAAACACCCAGGCCAGCCATGCACCTCGGCGGTCCGAGGCTGGCCTCACTGCTACTCCAGCCGTAGTTCGTGATCTCGATCGTGAGGGGCGCCGAGGAGGCAGGTGGCAGCGTCGATCATCTGGACGAGACCGACCACGCCGTCGCGGGCGTCCGTTCCTTCTCCGCCTACCCGAGTCCACCGAGACGGAGGGCGTTCTCAATCTCGCTGAGTTTCGCGGAGGACAGAACGCCCGCTCGCTCGATCAGGTCGTCCCGGGACACTGTGGTCAGCCACGTGCAAGGGGTAAAGCCCGGACGCGGGAACGCGAACCGCAGCACCCCTTCAAAGGGCAGTCCTTCCACGGCGCCTAGTGCCACTTCGACGCCCAGGCCGGTGATGTCGACACCCGCTGGAGCAACGACCTGCATTACCCGGATCCCGGACGCGTCGTCTCCCGACAGCAGTACGACCGGCCGCCGCTCGTCGAACTCCACCCACCAGACTTCGCCACGTTGCACATGTCCTCCTGACACAAGAACGGCGGGCGGACGCTGCGCGACCCTGACGCGCTGTGGAGACGGTGCGGCCACCCGTTGATCATCGGTGTGTGAAGACAAACGATCACGCGGTGGCCGCAGGTCACAGCGTAGACCCTGCCCGCTGGCAGGAGGCGTTCGAGGGCCTGATGAGCCGGATAGCTGGACGGTTCACGCGGGTCGAACCCCGGCGCCGGGCACGGCAGTTGGTGCTCGGGCTGCTGTCGGACCTGCCGCGCAAGAACTGCTGGACCATCGCCGAATGGGCCGGGGAGAGGACCCCGGACGGCATGCAGCATCTGCTGGGGCGGGCCAAGTGGGACGCCGACCGGGTCCGCGACGATGTGTGTGACTACGTGGTGGACCACCTGCACGACGACCAGGCGGTACTGGTGGTTGACGAGACCGGGGACGTGAAGAAGGGCACCGACACGGTCGGCGTCCAGCGCCAGTACACCGGCACCGCGCGGGCAGGATCGAAAATGCCCAGGTCGCCGTCTACCTGGTCTACGCCGGCCGGCGCGGGCACGCGGCAGTGGACCGGGAACTGTACGTCCCGCGTTCATGGACCTCCGACCCTGACCGCTGCCGGGATGCCGGACTCGACCAGGACACCGCCTTCGCCACCAAGCCGGAACTGGCCACTCGTATGGTTGCCCGGTTCCTGGACGCCGGCCACCAGGCCGCATGGGTTGCCGGCGACGAGATCTACGGCGGCAACCTCAAGCTGCGAACCGCACTGGAGGAACGCGGCACCGGCTACGTCCTCGCGGTGGCCCGCTCGCACGAAGTCACCACCGAAGCGGGGAAGTTCCGTGCGGACATCTTAGCCAAGAAGGTGCCCAAGCGGGCCTGGCAGAAGCTCTCCGCAGGGGCCGGGGCCAAGGGCCACCGCTTCTACAACTGGGCAGTCATCGACCTCGCCGACCCCCGCCCCGGGAGTCGTCAGCTACTGATCCGCCGTAACCGCAGCACCGGCGAACTCGCCTACTACCGCTGCTACTCGCCCGCGTCCGTGCCGCTGACCGTACTGGTCCAAGTCGCTGAGGAGTTCTTCCAGTCGGGCAAGGGCCTGGCCGCACTCGACGAGCACCAGATCCGGCACGGGTCCACGCTGCCCTGGCCGGTGGCATCCCCGGCTGGCAGCTCACCCTGATGGCGGTCACGATCGTGCTGTTTACTGCCACCCTGGTAGCGATCGCCTATCCGGGTCCGGGCCGCACGCCGACGGAGGAGCGCAGGCATCGCCTCAACGATGACCGCATCCGGCGCTGCGCCGATCCGCAGGGGCCGCCCGCCGCGCCGGCCAAGTCGACCCCGGCCGGTCAAGACCGCTGAACCGGTCCCAGCCCTGGCAAGGAACAGATCACCATGAGCGGCATACCCGCGCACCCGCCGTCGGCCCAGCGAGCGCCGGGGGTGTGAGATCACAGGCTCGCGGTCCACTCGATGATCACCCGCCGGCCCTTGTCATCAGAGCCAACGGAGTTGTCCCATTCTTCATGACACCCTCTAGGGACACCAAACTCACATTCATGCCCTCCGCTGCGGACACCGAGTGCGGCCAAAGGGTGTTACCGCCGGGTAGGTCTGGGGCAGTATCTGGGGGTGGGCCACTAAAGAAACGGGATGTGTGATGAGTACCCAGCAGACAGGTCAGACCCGGAACGTCGGCGAGCGCGAGGCGCGCCAGGTGGCGGAGGCAGCCAGGGAGTCCGGGTGGCAGAAGCCCAGCTTCGGCAAGCAGTTGTACCTGGGTGACTTCCAGCTTGGCCTGATCCACCCGCATCCCCGGCCGGACGAGGAGGCCGTGCGCCGGGGCGAGGAGTTCTGCGCGAAGATGCGGGAGTTCTGCGAGACCTCGGTTGACGGTGCGCTCATCGAGCGCGAGGCCCTGATTCCGGACGAGGTGGTGAAGGGGCTGGCCGCGATCGGGGCGTTCGGCATGAAAATCGCGCCGGAGTACGGCGGGCTGGGGCTCACCAACCTGTACTACAACCGGGCGCTGATCATCGCCGGGTCCGCCTCGCCGGTCCTCGCTGCGCTGCTGTCGGCGCACCAGTCGATCGGGGTACCGCAGCCGCTTGCGCTGTTCGGCACCGATGACCAGAAGCAGCGCTACCTGCCCAGGTGCGCCCGGGGAGAGATCAGCGCGTTCCTGCTCACCGAACCGGATGTGGGCTCGGACCCGGCCCGGCTGAGCACCACCGCGACGCCGTCGGAGGATGGCTCGGAGTACGTGCTTAACGGCGTGAAACTGTGGACCACGAACGGGGTGATCGCCGACCTGCTTGTGGTCATGGCGCGGGTGCCCAAAAGCGAGGGGCACCGCGGCGGGATCAGCGCGTTCGTGGTGGAGGGCAACGCGCCGGGGATCACCGTCGAGCGGCGGAACGCGTTCATGGGCCTGCGCGGCCTGGAGAACGGGCTGACCAGGTTCCACGAGGTCGTGGTCCCGGCCACGAGCCTGATCGGCAAGGAGGGCCAGGGCCTGAAGATCGCCCTGACCACGCTGAACACCGGCCGTCTTTCGCTGCCGGCGAGCTGTGTCGCCGCCGGGAAGGTCGCGACGAAGATCGCCAGGGAGTGGTCGCGGGAACGGGTGCAGTGGGGGCGCCCGGTCGGCGAGCACGAGGCGGTCGCCAAGATGATCTCGTTCATCGCCGCGACCACCTACGGCCTCGAAGCGGTGGTCGAGCTGTCCAGCCAGCTTGCGGACGACAAGCAAAACGACATCCGCATCGAGGCCGCGCTGGCCAAGCTGTACTGCTCGGAGATGGGCTCGCGGATCGTGGACGAGCTGGTGCAGATCCGCGGCGGCCGCGGCTACGAGACGGCGGAGTCCCTGGCCGCGCGCGGCGAGCGGGGCGTGCCCGCCGAACAGATGATGCGGGACATGCGCATCAACCGGATCTTCGAAGGCTCCTCGGAGATCATGCGCCTGTTCATCGCCAGGGAGGCGGTGGACGCGCACCTGTCGGCGGCCGGCGAGCTCATCGAACCGGGAGTGCCCACCGGCCAGAAGGCCCGCGCGGCGGCCAAGGCCGGCGGGTTCTACGCCAAGTGGCTGCCCACGCTGATGACCGGCGAGGGACAGCGCCCCCGTGCCTATAGCGAGTTCGGACCGCTCGCGGAGTACCTGCGGTACGTGGAACGGGCCAGCCGCAAGCTGGCCAGGGCCACGTTCTACGGGATGGCGCGCTGGCAGGGCAAACTGGAACGCAAGCAGGGCTTCCTCGGCCGGATCGTGGACATCGGCGCCGAGTTGTTCGCGATCAGCGCCGCCTGCTCCCGCGCGCAGTTCGACGCGACCAGCGGTACCGAGCGGGGCCCGGTGGCGTTCGAGCTGGCCAAGGTGTTCTGCGCGCAGGCAAGGCAGCGGGCCGAGGAACTGTTCACCCAGCTCTGGCACAACACCGACGCCACCGACTCGGCGCTGGCCCGGCACGTGCTCGCGGGCCGCTACACCTGGCTGGAGGAGGGCATCATCGACCCGTCGATCCCCGGCCCGTGGATCGCCGAAGCCGAGCCGGGCCCGTCCAAGGCCACCAACGTCCACCGCCACATCGGCTAACGCGGCTGCCAAGTTGACGGGGAACCGACCTCGTTCATGATCATGACTTGATCACGAAGTCTCATCAGCCGCACGGCGCGGGTGAGCCGATGCTCGCGCTGCTGGCTGAGCTTCGGTGGGCCTACGCTGCGCGATGGGCCTGCGTGTATCAGGACGCCGGTAAGTGCCTCTGAGAAGTGATGCGCACAAGTGGTGCGCAATGCCTGAGCGGGCCAGGCATCCGATTCCTCTCAAGGAGGCATCCGATGCGGACTCGCATCATCCCGAACAGATGGCTGGCCCGGCCTGTTATGGCGGCCGCGACGACGCTGGCGCTGGCCGCTGGCACCGCCGCTACCGTGCTCACCGGCCCGGCCGCGCAAGCGGCCTCCAGCCCACTCTGCGCCTGAGCCGGCTCGGCTGATTCAGCCGCGTGCGGGGGTGTGGGACGGCCGGGGCCGGCCGTCCCACACTCCGCTTGCTGGCTTACCAGCGCCCCCGGTGCATGACCTCGTCGAACGGGCGGCGCTTGGGATTGCGGATCGGCGCGAGCGGCCGGTCGGCCGGGTAACCGAACGAGACGAGCAGCGCCGGGGACCGGTCTTCGGGGAAGCCGAGCAGCCGGCGGGCGAGCGCCACGTCACTGATGCCGGCGTGGCAGCTCCCGATGCCGAGATCGGCGGCCGCCAGCATCATCGACATCACCGCCTGGCCCAGGTCGAACTGAGCCCGGCGGAACGGGTTGTCCTCGGCGGGCCCGATCACCACGACGGCTGCCGCCGCGCCGGCCACATGACCGGCACCGGGCCCGCACCCGCGAGTTCGCGGAGCTGGTCGCGGTCGGTGACCAGGATGAAGTCCCACGGCTGCCAGTTCTGTGAGGACGGCGACCGGCGGCCGGCCTCGAGTATCTGGTCCAGGTCGGCCGCCGGAACCGGGCGGTCGGCAAAGGACCGGACGTTACGGCGGGATGTGATGGCCTCCCAGGTCTGCATGACGGTCCCAACGCACCCGGTGCCGCGTTCATTCTCCGGGCCGCAGGGCTCTGGGGGCCCCGGGAGCCTCCGCAGATCCCGGGGCCAGCCGAGTACCGGGGCGGAGGAGAGGGCTGCGGCGGTGCTAGCGGGCGGCCGGTTCCTCGGCGAACTTCCATATCGCCCGCAGGAGCTGCTCGGGGGTTTCAAGCTGCGGGAGATGGCCGGTTTCTGCCAGCAGCTCGAACCGGGCGCCGGGAATGGCGGCGGCATAGGCGCGGCCGTAGCCGGGATCGGCGATCCGGTCGGCGTCGCCCCAGATAACCAGGGTGGGGGCGGCGATCGCGGCGAGACGGCCGCGCAGGGACGGGTCGGTCATCCGCGTTCCGCCGTACACCTGCAGCGCGGCCCGGTTCGCGGCCATGCCGGCCCGCTGCGCTTCGGTCATGGCGGCCGGGTCGATGCGGAACGCGGCCGGGTCGTGGTAGGACAACCGGGCCAGTTCGTCCAGGCTCAGCGGGAAGATGTCGGTGACGGGGTGACCGTCGACCTCGATGCCGACCGCGTCGACCAGCACGGTCCCGCGGATCCGCGGGCTGCCGAGCAGGGCCAGTTCGGCGGCGATCCACCCGCCGATGGAATTGCCAATCACGGTGACGCCGTCCAGGCCGAGGCGGTCGAGCAACTCGCGGTAGAGCGCGGCGAGCCCGGCCATGTCGGCCAGGCCATCGGGGCGCGGGGTGCCGCCGAAGCCGGGATGAATGGGTGTGATGACGCGGGCCGGCTCCTTGGTGGCGAGCAGCTCGGCGAAGCCGGTCACCGTCTGCGGCCCGCCGCCGCCGTGCAGCAGCAGGAAGGGGCGGCCCTCGCCCCGGTCGTCGACGGTGACGCTGACCGGGCCGGCACCGGCCAGGGTGAGATCGAGCACGGGAGTGGTCATGGGCCCTCCTCAGGAGGCGAAGTCGGTCGCGGGCACGGTGTCGTAGCGGGCCATGACGCCGATGACCGCGTCACCGGTCAGCGGCTGGCCGGCCGCGATCATGTCGCGCAGGTCGCGGAAGTACTGGACGTACAGGTCGGGAGTGAACGTGTTGAGCAGGACGGCCGGCTCGTCGCCGGGGTTGGCGAAGGTGTGCGGTGCACCCGGCGGGACCATCACCAGGGTGCCGGGCCCGGCGTCGTAGGCCTGGTCCCCCACGGTGAACCTGGCGGTGCCGGACACGACGTAGAACCCCTCGTCGTGGCGGCCGTGCCGGTGCTGCGGCGGCCCCTCGGTGTGCGGGGCGATGGTGATCTCCCCGATGCCCAGCCGGTGGCCGGTGGTGCTGCCGTCCTCCAGGATCCGCATCCGCACCGGACCGGTCAGCATCTGCTCGCCGCCATCAGGGCCGACCACTGAGATGTCAGTCATCTGGGGCTCCTCGTAGTGAATCTGTATCTCTTCGTGAGAGTTGACTCTCGTCAACTGTAGGGGAGTCCAGAGTCATTATGCAAGTTAGCTCTCATAATGAGAGTCTAGTTGACTTATGACGGTGGGAGCGCGACGATGGGCTGGTGAGCAGCCGGGTGAACCAGAAGGAGCGCACCCGCCAGGCCATCGTGGCGGCGACCCGGGACCTCGCCCGCACCGGCGGCGAGGTGACGATGCCCGCGGTCGCGAGGTCGGCGCTGGTCTCGGAGGCGACCGCGTACCGGTACTTCCCCGATCTCGCGTCGCTGCTGCGCGAGGCGCTGGCCGGGGTGTGGCCGAGCCCGGAGAAGGCCCTGGCGCCGGTCGCGGGCTCCGACGATCCCGTCGAGCGTGTCGCCTGCGCGACCGAGTCCCTGCTCCGCCATGTGCTCAGCTGCCAGGGCGCGGTGCGCGCCACGATCGCCGCCACGATCACCAGGCCGGGCGGGGCAGCGATGCGGCCGGGGCACCGGTTCGGGCTCATCGACGAGGCGCTCCGGCCGGTGGCGGCCGACACCGCGGGGCTGGCCCAGCTCAAGCAGGACCTCGCCGTGGTCATCAGCGCCGAGGCTCTGTTCACCCTCACCGACCTGTGCGGCCTGTCCCCCGAGGACGCGATCGCCAGCGCCGTCCACACCGCCCGCACGCTCACGCGGGCCGCCACCGGGAAAAATCGTCTGGCCGCGGCGCGGGTCTAAACAGGTGTAGGACGAGGAAAGGAACCAACCCATGCGTAAGGCTCGTACCAGCGCCGAGGCGGCCGTTGCTCGCGAGATCACCAAGCCGGACGAGCAGTGGCGCCAGGACCTGAGCCCGCTGCAGTACAGCGTGCTGCGCCAGGCGCACACCGAGCGGCCGTTCACCGGGGAGTACGTCCACAACCACGAGGACGGGTTCTACCGGTGTGCGGGCTGCGGGGCCAAGCTGTTCAGCTCCGACGCCAAGTTCGACTCGGGCACCGGATGGCCCAGCTTCGACCAGCCCGCGATCGCCGAGGCAGTCGAACTGCGGCCCGACAACAGCCTGTTCATGCGGCGCACCGAGGTGGTCTGCCGCAGCTGCGGCGGTCACCTGGGCCACGTCTTCCCCGACGGGCCCACGCAGACCGGCGACCGGTACTGCATCAACTCCTGCTCGCTGGCGTTCGAGCCCGCGGGCCAGGACGAGGCTCCGCAGGCGCGCGGCTGACCGTGCGCCCGGCCCGGCTCGGGGTGGCCACTACCCTGAGCCGGGGAGGGAGACGTGATGGGCATGCTCGGACTGGCCGGCGACCACGAATGGTCGCAGCGCCATTTGTCGCACTACGTCGAGGGTGAACTGCGGCCCCGCGCACGCCGCCGCCTGGACCGCCACGCGCGCGGCTGCGTGGACTGCGGCCGCGGCATCCGCGCGATGCGCGCGCTGGTGTACGCGGTGCAGGGACTCGACGGGCTGGCCGGCATCCGAGCGCCCGCGACGATCTTCGACCGGGTCCGGCTGGCCGGGCCCGGCGGCGGCGCCCCGTCCCAGCACGCGTGATGGGTGGGCCGGACGGCCACGTTCCCGATGCCGCACAGACCGAGGCCAGCCTGCTCGCTCGTGCCCAGGCGGGCGATGTGGCCGCCTTCGAGCGGCTCTCCGGCGCGTACGCCGATCGCCTGTTCATGCTGCTTTTCCGGCTGCTCGGCGACCGGGCCGAGGCCGAGGACGTGGCCCAGGAGGTCATGCTGCGCGCCTGGCGGGGCATCTCCAGGTTCCGCGGCCAGTCCAGCTTCTTCACCTGGCTCTACCGGATCGCGGTGAACGAGGCCAACCGCGCGCTGGACAAGCGGGCCCGCCTGGCCGGCCGGGGTCTCGATCGGCGCGCGGGAACTGGAACTGCCCGCCGCCCCGGAGGAGGAGCCCTCCCGGCAGGCCGAGAACAGCGAGCTGCGCCGGGCCCTGAACCAGGCCCTGGCCGGCCTGCCGCCGCCGCTGCGCACCGCCATCGTGCTGCGCGACGTCGAAGGGCTCTCCACCCAGGAGGCCGCGGAGATCGCCGGCGTCGGCCAAGCCGCGTTCAAGAGCCTGCTGCACCAGGCGCGGCTGCGGGTGCGCGCGGCCGTCGGCGACGAGGCTCTGGTCAGCTCCGGCAGCTGAGCCGCCACCTGAGGCATCGACCGGAGCTATTGCGCCCGGCTGGTCGCGCAAATTTCCTGCGCCATCGTGAACCGTTCCGCCGCCATGCCCGTAACCCTTAGGGGGTCCTTACGCCGTTCTGCAGAACTGCCGCACTTGGGGAGGCCGGCTATGCAGAGAACGATCAAGACACTGATCACGGCGGGGACGGTGGTCGCGGTGGCGCTCGGCACAGCCGTCGCCGCGGACGCGGCGATCGTCACCTCCCAAGCCAGCCTGATCAACGGGCAGCTGACCATCGTGGGATCCGGAGCGGTCCCCAACTCCAACGTCTCGGTGGATGACGGCCCGACCACGGCCGCGGCCGATGCCCAGGGCAACTTCACCATCTCCGCTAGCGGGTTCAGCGAGCCCAGTTGCATTGCCACTCTCTACGACGGTTCGGTGTCGGTCGAGGTCACCTTGTCGGGCTGTACGCCCACGATCTCTCCGCCACCTCCCGTCCCCGGGCCGCCGACCGCGGTGGGCCCGGGGACGGGCACCTCGACCACCGAACCGGTGGCCCTGTCGTGGCAGCCTCCCGCGGCCAGCCCGGGGGTGAGCTTCCAGTGGCAGGTGAGCACCGACCCGAGCTTCACCACCCTGGTGCTGACCGCGACCGTGGGACCGAAGGTCACCTCGACCACGCTCAGCGGCCTGGCTCCCGGCACGTATTACTGGCGGGTCCAGGCGGAGAGCTTCCCGCCGGAGCCGTACTTCCCGCTGTTCGGGAACTGGACAGCGGTGAGTTCGCTGACGATCACCGGGGAAGCCGCGGGCCAGCCGGGGACCCCCAGCCTGCTGTCCCCGGCATCGGGGACCGAGTTCCATCCGGAAGAGTCGTTCCCGCTGACCTGGACCGCGGTCCCGGGGGCGGCCAGCTACCACCTGCAGATGTCGTCTAGCTCGACGTTCGCCCCTGGCACCCTGCTCGTGGACGTGCCGGAGTCCACCACCAAGGCCCATGCGCCGCTCTTCGGCTTCGAGACTCCGCTGTTCGTCCGCGTCTTCAGCGTGGCCGCCGACGGCACGTTCGGCCTGCCCTCGCCCACCGTCCCGCTGACGGTCACCTTCCATGCGCCGGTCCCGCCTGCCCCGAGGCTGCTGACGCCCGCGAACGGCGCCACGGTCGGGCTGCCGGTACAGCTCTCCTGGACCCCCGACCCCAATCCGCAGGTCGAGGGCTATCAGGTGGAGATCAACAAGACGCCGAACTTCGGTGGGGGCTGCGGCGGCGTCGAGGAGTGCATCACCGGGCTGAGCCAGCCCCGCGACCTGCTCCCTTCCCTGCCGGCCGGTATCCACTACTGGCGGGTGCGCAGCTTCCACGGCCTGTCCGGGCCCGATACGCAGGCGGCCACGGCCTGGTCGGCCGCGCGGAGCTTCAGGGTCTCCAACGCCGCGCCGCAGGTCAAGAGCCTGACCATCGACGTGTTCACCGAAGGCGGCGTGGCCCTGCGCAGCCACACCCACGTGTTCAGCGGCACCAACGAGGACAACGAGGCGTTCGGGATCGTGCAGCTCACCAGCCCGGCCCCGAGCGGCGGCGAGACCGTCACCCTGACCAGCAGCAACCCGAAGGCGGGCGCGGTCCCCGCGTCCGTCGTGGTGCCCGCGGGCCAGGGGCAGAGGACCTTCGCGATCCGGCCGCTGCAGGTCCTCAGCCCGGCCAGCCTCACGCTGAGCGCGGCCATCGGCAGCCAGTCGGCCAGCGCGCCGCTGACCGTCGACCCGGCCAGCCTCATGCAGATCGACATCGAGGCAGGCCCGCCCACGCCGAACGTCTTCACCGGCGGGACCCCGCAGATCGGCTCGATCCTGACCAACGGGGTCGCGCCGGTCGGCAACACCTTCACCCTGTCGAGCAGTTCACCGGCGGCGACCGTCCCCGCCACCGTCGACGTCCTGCCCGGCCAGTTGCCGACGTTCAACATCACCACTCAGCAGGTAACCGCCACCACGCCGGTGGTCATCACGGCCACCTGGCGGGGCCACAGCATCAAGGTGAACATGACCCTCCAGCCGCCGCCGTCGCTCCAGGCGCCGGCGACCGGGGCTAGCTTCCCCACCGGGCAGGTCGTCATCTTCCGCTGGCACACGCCGCACGGCCTGTCCTCGCAACTCCAGGTCGCCGACAACCCGTCGTTCAACAACCCGGCCGTGGACCTCAACACCGACACCGCCCAGGCCTGGGCGGTCATGTCGCTGCCCAGCGGCAAGCTGTACTGGCGGGTGCTGGGCGTCGATGCCTACGGCGTGGAGGGGTCGCAGCCGGCGGTCCGTACGCTCACGGTCAAGCCACCCAGCGGGCCGTTGCCCGCGCCGGTGCTGGAGTTCCCGGCGAACGGGGCCACGGTGACCGCGGGGCAGCAGGTCTCGTTCTTCTGGCAGCCGGTGACCGGCGCGGCGTCCTACGAGCTTCAGGTCGCGAACAACGCGTCGTTCACCCCGCCACTGGTGCTCGACCGCATGCCCAAGGGCAACCAGGTCAACACGAGCACGCTTCCGGTGGGGACCCTCTTCTGGCGAGTCAGGGCCATGGACTCCCAGGGTCCCGGAGACTGGTCGACCACCTTCGAGCTCACCGTCGCCTCTGCCGGCGGGTGAGGCGTTCTTCCCGGGCCCAGTGTCATGCCTGGCCCGGGAGGGCGGTCTCGGGCCCGGGGTGCGGGCGGGCCCGGGATCAGCCCGGCTTGCGCGCGATGAAGACGAATTCGAGTCCGGGCCGGTCGGGCGCGTCCCTGACCTCGTCAACGACCAAGCCGGCCGAGGCCAGCGAGCCGGCGAGTTCGGCCCGGTCGCGGAACCGGAGCGTGGAGTCGGAGGTGAGCACCGCACCGTCGCTGGCGAACACGAAGGTCGTCCGGAAGGACACCAGGTCTCCCCCGGCCGCGGTCAGGTCGATCCACGTCTGGATCGGGCCGGCACCGGGGATGGCGGCGCGGCGGTAGGTCTGCTCCCGGTTCCATCCCAGCCACGCCTTCTTCGCCGGGTCCCGGCTCTCGAACACCAGCCGGCCTCCGGGCCGCAACGCCTGCCCGACGGCGAGCAGCACCGTGGCCCATTCCTGGTCGGTCACGAAGACCTGGGCCACGTTCCCCGTCATCGTCACCAGGTCGGCCCCGAGCGGGGGCACCGCCGTCGCATCCGCGTGCAGCCACCGGACACGGTTGGCGCCGGGCTTGCGGCGCGCGACCTCAAGCGAGGCCGCTGCGGGATCGACGCCGGTGACCTTCAGGCCCCGCTGCGCCAGCAGGCAGGCCAGCGCGCCGGTCCCGCAGCCGATATCCATCACTGTCTCGGCGCCGAACTCGGCGGCCATGGCGGCGTAGACATCGAGATCGCGGCGGTCGGAGTCCAGTAGGTCGTAGAGCTCGGCGAGCCGGGGCTCGCTGAATAGCGCGTCGGCCACGGAACCCGACCCTACGGCCACGTCCCGGCCGGCCATGTCCCGGCCGGCCACGTCCCGGCCCTGCGGTCACTCCCCGGCGCTGCGGCCGACGCCGCGGCGGATCGGTGACCACCTCTGTCGGCGGGACCTCCGCGCGGGTTTTACCCGGAGCGGGGTTGATATAGATAGTTTAACGGTATATAAAGCCAGCGTGACTATCACCGTCCCCCGCATCAGGCACCTGACCGCCACCGCGCTCACCGTGGCCATGGCGGCAACCGCCGCCTTGACTACCGCTGCCCTGGCCGCCGCCGCCCCGGCCGCCGCTGCCCCGGGCGCACCGGCCATGGTCCAGAGGAACCAGGCGGCGGACACCGTCTTCCTCGTCACCGGCGAGCAGCTCGCCACGGGCAGGGCCGGGGTGTCCGTCCTGGCCGACGGAGGAGGGGCCGCGGGCCAGTTGGTGGAGCTGCGCACGGGCGGCGGGACCACCGTCATCCCGGTCAGCGCTATCCCCTATCTAGGCCACGGGCTGGACCCGAGCCTGTTCCAGCTCAGCGCGCTGGCTAGGGCGGAATCCAGCGGCCGGCTGCCGGTCCGGGTCAGGTATGCGGGATCCGTGCCGACGCTGCCCGGGCTGACTGTCACCTCCGCCGGATCTGGCATGGCAGACGGGTACCTGACCAGAGCCGGAGCCCGCAAGTTCGGCGCGGCGCTGGCCCGCTGGCCCGCCGTCCGCCACGCCGTGGATCGAGACGGCGAACACGGCATGTTCGCCGGAATATCGGTCGCGCTGGCCGGTGCCAGGCCCGCAGCCACCACCCCCGGCCGGGTGCCCGCCACCACCCCCGGCCGGGTGCCCGCCACCACCCCCGGCCGGGTGCCCGCCACCACCCCTGGCCGGGTGCCCGCCACCGCCCCTGGCCGGGTGCCCGCCGCCGCCCCTGGCCGGGTGCCCGCCGCCGCCCCTGGCCGGGTGCCCGCGGCCGCCCCGGGCTCGGCACCTGCGGCGGACGCCACGCACACTCTGACGGTGCACGGGACCGATCAGGCCGGGCAGCCGGACACCGGCGACCAGGCCATGATCATCGATGCCGACAACTCCAGCCTGACCGGCCTTGACATCGCCGTGTTCCGCGATGGCACGACGACGTTCACCGTGCCAAGCGGGCACTTCTGGGTGCTCGGGATTTTCGCCGCGCTGCGGGGCGCCCAGCGGACCGGTACCCGCCTGGTCGTGCAGCCCGAGATCACCGTGGCCGCGAACACGACGGTGTCGATGGCCGCGCGGTCAGCGAACAGCAGGGTCAGCTTCGTGACCTCCCGGCCGGCCGCCGAGTACAGCAGCATCTTCAAACTGATCTTCCTGACCGGTACGGCCCCGGCCGGCTGCTGTTCGTTCAGCATCGGCTTCATCGCCATCCCCGGCCAGGCACCCCCAGCCGAGATGTATGTCAGCCCGATGTCAACCGCTCCGCACGTTGGCTCACTGATCCAGGTCACCACGGCGCAGTTGGACTCGCCGCCGGGCGCTTCCGGCATTTCCTACCTCTACGACGTCGCCTACCAGTTGCTCGGGACCATCCCGCCGCAGCACTTCGTGGTCAACCAGGCCAGCCTGGCCACGGAGAACGCCAGGTTCTACGCGGGCGCGCCGTCGCAGGGGTACCTGGCCAACTTCGAGGCGTTCCCGATCCAGCGCGAGCTTGGGTCGACCGCGGTCCTGCCGGCCATGCGGTATCCGGAGCAACTGACCATGTACCTGTCCGCGGGCCAGTCGCTGACCTGGAACACCCAGTACATCCTGTCCGGCAAGGACTTCGACTTCTCCGGCGGCCAGAGCGCCCAGCCGCAGGCCTTCCTGCCCGGCCAGCGGCTGACCGACGACTGGGGCGCGTATCCGCTGCATCCGGTGCCGTTCGCCATGGTGGGCCAGGTGGCCGGCGCGAGGCCGGTCCCGGTGTCGGCGAGCCGGGCGGGTGACGTGCTCGGCCTGGCGATGACCGCGTTCGGCGACAACACGCCGGGCCATGTCGGCGGTGCCGCCAACCCGCCGTTCAAGGCCACCGGCAGCTACCAGATCGACCAGAACGGGACCCGGGTCGCGGGCGGTCCACTGCCGCACTTCGCCGGGTTCGCCCACGTCGCCGCGACGCTGAGCCCAGCCCGGTCGCTGATCAGGTTCGTGCTGAACGCGGCCGAGCCGGCCGACCTGAACCCGCTGTCCACGTCGAACCGGACGGTGTGGACCTGGTGGTCGGCTCAAGAGGCGGCCGCCACGCTGCCGCCCGGGTGGGTGTGCACGGTCAAGGCCAACCGTTCGTGCGCGGTCCAGCCACTGCTGATGCTGCGCTACGGCGTGGTGGGCCTGGGCCTGGACGGCTCGGCCAACCCGGGCCAGCAGGTGATCCGGCTGTCCCTCGGGCACCTGCCGCTGGCCAAGCCCGCACCGATCACCCGCGCGGCGCTTTCGGTGTCCTTGGACGGCGGCAAGACGTGGCGAGCGGCCCGGATGACCGGCGCCAACGGTGCCTACGCAGCGGTGTTCCGCGCTCCAGCCGGCGCCATGGTGACCCTGCGGGCCACGGCCGCCGATGCGGCCGGCGGCACGGTAACCCAGACCATCACCAACGCCTACCGGACCCGAACGTAGTCCCGTTCCCCAACTCGGCAGGGGCGGGCCGATGGTCAGTACGCGTACTTCAGCACCAGGTCGCCGACCTGCGGGAGCGCGGCCTGGATGTGCTTGGCGGCGCCGCCGCGGACGGAGCGGTAGGCCCTGACGATCACGGGCCGGCCGGAGGCCTCGGCGCGGGCATCGGTCACCGCGAGCATCGCCTCGGCCACCTCGTCGCCGCGCTTGGTCAGGTAGTCGCCGAAGTCGGCGCCGCCGGACGCGAGGAAGTCGGCCCAGAACGGCTGGAGGTTGTCCGCCATCCCCGGAAGCAGGGTCCCCACCATCTTCCGGACGTGGCCGGGAGCGAACGTGATCGCCGTCTTGTAGGCGAGCTTGACCGCGGTCCCGGAGATACCTGACTTCTCGGCGACCTCCCGCTCGATCAGCGCATTGCAGTCGGCGACCACATGAGGCTTGGTCTCCGGCGTGAGCAGGATCTCGTGAAGCGTGGCTGCCATGGGTCTGTTCTTCTCCTTTTCACTGGGGCGTTGCCCGTTGGATCCCGCACGCATACGCGAGTGAGTCGCCGCCAGGGCCGGGTGGCCAGGGCTTCGCTCACATTGGGGCCCGCCTAAGTTACCGTGCCCGGGGTCGGTCCGGTATAGGAACTTCGTGACGACCGGAGTGATCCTTTCGGGTGGGGCCCGGACCACCGCAACGGGTCACCACGCACCGGCCGGATGCACCGGTTCCGGCCCGGTCAGTACGCCGGACCGGCCCCGGTCAGGGCGTCGGTTCCGGCGCGGTCAGGGCGTCCAGCATCTCGCCGAGGTGCTCCATGATCCCGAAGTGGCCCTCGCCCTCGCGCATCACAAGCCGTGCGTCCGGCAGGTTCTCCGCGAGCCACCGTCCGTGCGCGGGGGGCGCGAAGCGGTCCTCGGTCCCGTACCACAGCAGCACCGGGCAGCGGATCGCACTCAGGTCCACGTCCCACCCCCCGAGCCACGAGACGTTGTCCCAGCCACCGCCGCTGGTTCCGGGGCGTAGCGCCTCACGCATCGTGGCGGTGAGCGCCGAGACAAGACGCGGGTCCTGCATCAGTTCGCTGTCACGTGGTGACAGCAGGCCCGCGAAAGCGACGGCCGGGCCAGGGCCCCCGGGGGCGACGGCGCCGATCAGCGGCTCGAATCCGGCGGCAAACCCGGCAGCCGCCGCGGCCGGGTCGGCAGCTAGCAGCTTCAGCGCGGCACGGTCGTCATCGTCGAGATGGTCGAGCGCACCGGGGACCAACTGGAACGGGCCGGCACCCGAGGCGACCCCGGCGCGGATCACCCGGCCACCGGGAACCGTGGCGGCAGCCAGCGCCCCTGGCCCCCCGCCGGACATGCCGAGCGTGGCGAACCGGGCCACACCGAGCCCATCGGCGACCGCATGCGCATCGGCGGCGATAGAAGCGAGCCCGAACGGCGCGGCGGTGGAACCGCCATATCCGGGCCGGTCGAACGTCACGAGCCGGACGCCCTGCTCGGCCACGGCCTGCTCGCCGAAGGACAGATCGAGCCGGGAGCCCGGGGTCCCATGGAAGTAGATCACCACAGGGCCGTCGGGATCTCCCGCGTCACGGACCCGCAGTACCCGGTCCCCATGGTCTATCTCAATCTCACGCATCCGTTTAGTGTCTTATGCAACGGCAGCAGGCTGCCAGTCTTTTGAGGCCACCTGCGCGGTAACACTGCACGGATCACCGAGGCGGAGGCCCCGATGATAAGAGCTGCGGAGTCGTCCGGCGGGCCCGGCAGTCACGTGCTCACACGGCGCCAGCACGCGATTCTTCAGTTCATCGGGGAGTACTCGGCCGCCAACGACTGCGCGCCCAGCGACCAGGAAATAGCTGATGGGGTGGGCCTGAAAAGCAGGTCCAGCGCCCATTACCACCTACGGATATTGAAGGCCGCGGGTTACCTGAGCTACGAGGAGGGCGCACCGCGCACCGTCAGGGTGAAGCGGGCCGGCCAGAAAGCCACAAGGAAGCCGGGGCCCGCGGGCATGGAAACGGTGGTCTGGGTGCCCGTGATCGGGCAGGTCGCGGCGGGCGATCCGATCCCGCCCCTGGCCTCGGTCCAGGACCGGTTCCCGCTGCCCAAGCAGATGGTCGGCGCGGAAGAAGGGCTCTTCATCTTGAGGGTCGTCGGCGATTCCATGACCGGCGCCGGAATCTTCCCGGGGGACTGGGTGGTGGTGCGCCGGCTGTACGAGCGGCCCCAGAACGGTGACATCGTGGCCGCACTGCTCACCGGGTTCGAGGACGAGGGCACCGTCAAGACCTACCGCAAGGTTGACCGGCAGGTCTGGCTGATGCCGCACAACCCGGCCTACGTGCCGATCCCCGGCGACAAGGCGACGATCCACGGCAAGGTGGTCGCGGTACTGCGCCAGGTCTGAACGTCTACTGGCATGCGGCGGCCGGCCTGGCACGGCGGCGCGGCCAGACCAGGGCGGACTTCTTCGCGCGGCGTGACACCGTGACCCCGGCAACGTCGGCCCCGGTGAGATCCGCGCCGGTGAGATCCGCGCCCGTCAGGTTGACGCCCTCCAGGCAGGCATCCCGCAAGCTGGCACCCCGGAAGCTCGTGTGCATAAGCTGACTGCCGCGGAAAGAGGCACCATTCGCCTGCACGCCGTCAAAATTCTTGTGCGATAGCTGAAGGCCGGCCAGGTTCGCGCCATTGAGATCCGCTCCGCGGAAGTTCGCCTGCTGGGCCATCGCCTGCGAGACCCGTTGGAATGGCCAGTTCGCGGGCGGCGTCCAGCTCACCTGTGGCGTCGGGGCCGCCGGTGGCATCGGGGTGGCTTGTGGCGCCGGAGTGGTCCGTGTTGTCGCGGTCGCTCGCTGCCCAGGGGTCATAGTGGCCATCGCCGCCGGCTTGCCACTCTTATGGTGTGATTCCTTCAGCCAGGCCTTACCGACGAATACGGCCAGCGATGCAATCAACGCCGCGGCCAATGAAACAGCCAGCCACCGATCCCGGTCAAGGGTCAGGATGCCCGCGAAAAATACCAGTGCCGCGAGCGCCACGCCGCCGACGATCAGGGCGCCCTGCGCCCCGAACAGCGCCGCCGCGGCGCCGGCCAAGCCGAGTGCCGCAGCCGGCCAGAGCCACAGAGAGGCGGGCCGCCATGGCAGGGCGGACCGTTTCTGCGCAGGCGTACGGCCGGAGACCTGCCCCGATTGGGCTCTATCCGCCACGTCCGGCACAACTTAGATACTTCCACGGGAGTTCATCCGGCCGGAAGAGGCACGCCGGGCCCTAGCCGCGTGCCGGATTGAGAGTTATGCTCACAGCGCCAAGGGGGATGTCGATGTCTGGATCTATGGCGCCGGACCCGCCGGTCAGGACGGCAAGACCCAGCCATTACCTGCGCTTCGTATTTATAATAGCGATCGGCTTTCTCTGGAGTTTTCCTCCTCATGGCGTGCCTGGGGAGCCAATTCCTCCCGAAGAGGAGGCGAAGGAGCGCCGCTGCATCCATGACCATCCAGCCGACATCCTTCAGTCGGACGGAACGTACACTTGCGAATTCGGGCACGAAGCCTGGGAATCAGACGATTAAAGAAGGGTAAAAGGAAGGAGAGGAAGTAGGGCTATGGCAGTATGAACGGCTTCTCGGCTGCCATATCAGGCGTGGGCAGCGCAATCGGCCGCTACTTCAGCGTGGTCAGCTTCATTCCTTCGCTCCTCCTGACTGGCTTTGTATTCGCGCTCATCGAGAGCGGCGCGTGGAGCGGCAGCGGCAGCCTGAACTGGGCCAAGGCAGGCAGCGCGTTCACCGATATCGGCAAGCTTGCGTTGCTGACCTTGATCAGCATCGCCCTCGGCGTTGCCGTGCACCCCATACAGTTCGCACTCGTGCAGTTCTTCGAAGGCTACTGGGGCACCGCACGGTGGGCGCAACGCGCGCGTAAGGCGCGGATCTTGCATCACCTTGAGAAGTACAAGTCCTTCAGCACCGGCCTTGCGCGCGAGGCCAACAACGCACTCAGGCAGGCGGACGGTGTGGCCACGCAGGCGGCCAAGGCGGCCCGCGAGGCAACCAGCCCTGAGGAGAGAAGGAAGGCTCGCGAGTCAGCGGAGCGAGCGGAACGAGCGCGCCTACTGCCGGAGCTCAGGGTCAGCTATGTCTCCGTCGCGGACGAGAGCAGGCGACTTGCTCGCGGCTATCCCGACGTGAAGCATGTCGGGCAGCACATCGAGTACGACAACGTCATGCCTACTCGCCTTGGCAACGTGCTGCGGAGGTACGAAAGGCAGGCGGGATCTCAGTACGGGCTGGACGCCGTCTCGGTAATCCAGCAGATCTCTTTCGTAGCACCGGCCGAGCGCTTGGCGTACGTCGGTGATCAACGGCAGCTTCTGGATCTGTCGGTCCGGATGAGCGCAACCTCCATCGTCGCCACCCTCGTCGCGATCACCGCGCTGTGGCGGCATGGACCGTGGCTGCTGCTGGCACTGCTGCCTTACGGCGTTGCGTATCTCAGCTACCGGGGTGCCGTCGTTGTGGCCCACGAGTATGGCGCGGCGCTCGCTGCCATGATCGATCTTGATCGTTTCGCACTGTACGACGCCCTTCGGCTGCCCCGTCCCAAGGACACCGCGGCGGAGCGGCAAATGAACGCCAAGCTCGGCCTACTCCTCGCCCATAACCGAGAGGTTGTCCTGCGTTACAAGTATCCCGATGCCCAAGGGAAGTCCGATGGGCAATCGAACGGTAAGTAGGCCGACCCGCACCGGCTCCTACAGCCCTGGATCCTCCAGCCTGTTTTAGCCACGCGCGGGCACCTGGAATCTGCGCGCAAGGTCGGTCTTGCCTCCCTCAGCAAGCAGATCGGCCAGCGACGGCACCACCGCACCCGCTCGCAATGCCGCAGCGCCCAGGTACTTGCCGCGACGGAGAATGTGCCCGCCCGACGTCTTGATGTCGCATGCCACAACGCAGCAATCCGAGCCAAGCGCCTGGTATGTGTCCACCCAGAAGAAGGTGTGGGGGTTGGCCGCGATGAGGCTATCGAGCTGAACAATGTTCCCCGCCTGGTAGTCCTTCCAGAACCAGCGCCCGAAAAACCGCTCGCCACTGAACGGAGGCCACTGCAACTCCGGCGCGCCCACAAGTGGCATGACCGACCAGACGGGCACAGGTGAGTTGGGCCGGTACCTCGCGTAAATCACGATGAGCGCGGTGACCATCTCGTGACAGGCCCAGCCGAACAGCGACCCGTCGCGCGGAACAGGGACGCCTTGCTCCACGGCGTTCGCAGTCAGATCAGGAACCTCGTCGCTGTCAGCCGCAATCTCCACGGCGCCCTTGGCGCGCCATGGGCTGAGCGTGTAATCGGTCCTTCCTTTACTCCGGATACGCATGAGCACGAAGAACCTGACGTCCTCGCCGTCGCGCAGCATAAGAACCATCGTGTGCATGGCCGGAACGTGGTCGACGGCACTCACAGCCAGTGGATACTCGTTGAACAGGTAACGACACGCCAAGTAGGCGCGGCTGGCAGGCACCATTGCTCGGGCCTCCCTCGCTCGGACCAGGTAGGGGCTTTGTTATTCGAACATAAGTTCGATCCAGCCGCAAAGTCAAGAGGGATCGGCAAAGATCCGGGCCCGAATCCGGCGCCCCGCCTGGTCACCGGCCAGCGGCACCACCGCGCGGTGTCAGCGCTGGTCAGCGCCGGAATTGGGAGATGAGAGGCGCTGCCACAGTTGGGTGAGCGCCTCCCGGTCGGCGGCCGAGGTGGCGGCGAGGAAGGTCCGCCGCAGCACCGTGCTGTGGGTGCGCCGGGCGGCCCGCAGCGTCCGGTCACCCTCCTCGGTGAGGACGGTGAACCACTTGCGGCGGTCGGCCGGATCGACCTCACGTTTGACCAGGCCGTCGCGTTCCAGGCGGGTCACCAGGTGGGTGATGCCCGCGGGGCTGAGCATCGCCTCGTGGGCCAGCGCCGACATGCCGAGCCGGTTACCGGGAGCGTTGAACAACGTGATCAGCACGTCGAACTCGGAGACCGCAAGCTTGTGCTGCTGGCGCAGTTCGGTGTCCAGATCCTGCAGCACGGCGCGGTGCAGCATCAGCAGCGCGGCCCACGACTCCCACTCCTCCGGCTGCATGAACTCATGGCCGTCAGCGCTTGGCTTCTCCATCGTCCCAGTATATTTCTTTCGGTAAGAAAACACCACCGGGAGGCCGGCCGGCGCGTCAGCGTCATGGCGTGGGACACCGACGAGCACTATCGGGCGGGCATGGCCGGCGTGCAGGAGGCGCGGGCAAAGGACCCGGACCGGCACCGCCCCGCCCCGGCCTCGGTGCAGCGGTTCGAAATCTACGCGGCCATCTCTGGCTGAGCCTGGCGCGCCCCGTCCTGGCCGGCGACGCTGCTGGCCAGGACGGCATCCCCGGCCCGGCTGCCCGACGAAATGCGCTACGACGGCCACGGCGGCCCGCAGCCCGCCCACCACCCCAGTTGCCAGGTATCCCCGAAAGATGGGGCAGTTGCCCGATGCGGTGAACCGCAAAGCGCATGTAATTCGTATACATAGCCGGGCAACAAAGCCCGACTAACGGGGATGACACCAGGCCAGGCCCCGATGGCGGCTGGCCACCGGCAGGAGGCGACGTGAGCGGCAAGGCGGTTATCAGCTTGACGACGGGGCTGGAGGATCCCGAGAAGGTCACCGTGGCCTTCCTGGTCGCGGTGGCAGCGGCCGAGCAGGGGCGCCCGACCCTGATGTTCCTTACCAAGGAGGCCGTCCGGCTCACCCTGGCGGGCGTGGCCCAGGGGGTGGCCTGTGAGGGATGCCCGCCCCTGGCCGACCTGACCAAGCGTTACGCCGAGGCGGGCGGGCAGTACCTGACGTGCCCCATCTGCTTCAACTCCCGGCATCTGGCCGAAGACAGCCTGGTCGGGAACGCCACGCTCGGCGGCACGGTGCCCCTGTGGGAGTGGATCGGCGATGAGCCCGCAACCACGTTCAGCTACTGATCACGGCCGGAGGAACCCGATGGATTCGCCAGGTGAGCGCTTCGCGCAGGCTCTCGCGCACCAAGATACGGACGCGCTGTGCGCAGTGTTGGCCGACACGGTCGACTTCCAGGCCCTGACGCCTCGCCGGCACTGGCAGGCCAGCACCGGCAGGCAGGCTGCCGAGGAGATCATCCTCGGCACGTGGTTCGATGCCGGGACGCAGATCCTCGAACTGTGCTCGGTGACCACCGGGCAGGTAGCGGAGTGCGGGTACGTCGCCTACCGGATGCGGGTGCGCGAGGACGGCGACGACTTTCTGGTGGAGCAGCAGGCCTACTACCGCACCGACGGCCCGCGCATCTCCTGGATGCGAGTGCTGTGCTCGGGCTTCCAGCCGATCGCAGCGGAGCCGACGGCGGTACGGGGGTAACCGGGTCAGCTCGAGCAGGCCGGCCTGCCCGGCCTCGGCGGCACCGGCGCCGGAGGTGCCAGGCTCGCCGTCGATCAGCGCGTGGCTGGCCGCGAACAGGCTAGCGAGCGCCCGGTTGGCGGTGCCGGTCTTGGCGTAGATGTGCTCGACGTGATGGCTGACCGTCTTGCGAGATATGACGAGGCGCTCGGCGATCTGCTTGTTCGACAGGCCACGGGCCAGCAGGCGGAGCACCTCGACCTCACGGCCGGTCAGCCCGGCCGTCCTGGCGGGCCTGCGGGTGGCCCGGTGACCGGCGGCCGACAGCACGGCTTCCGCCGCTCCCCCATCGAGCCTGCCCGCCCGTACCTCGGCCCGCAGTTGGGCCGCTGCCTCCCCGGCCGTGCTCGCGGGCCGGTGCGGCCGCGGCTCGGTCCGCGCGCGGTAGAAGTCGGCGGCCGCAAGCACCCGGCCCCCTGAGCTCACCGCCCCGCCCGACAAGCCGCGCGGGTAGCCAGAGCCGTCCAGGCGCTCGTGGTGCTGTGCCGCCACAGCGGCCAGCGGGGCGAGCGCGGGCGAGCACACCAGCATGCGCTCGGTGAGATACGGATGGAGCCGCACGCGTTCGGTTTCCGCGTGGCTGAGCCCGCCCGGCTTGTCCCAGATCGTGTTCGGCACGCCGAGGCGCCCCAGGTCATGCACGAGACCGGCGCGCCGGACCAGCGTCACTGCCTGGCTGTCCAGCCCGAAGATACGCGCGGATTCGCCCGCCAGGTCGGCCACGGCGCGCGAATGGCCGAGGGTGTAGGGCGATTTCACGTCGGTGAAGTCGGCGATGGCCTCCAGCGCGGCGTCGAACGCCGCACCGGTCAGGCGGAATCCCCTCCCCTGGCTCCGCCCCCAGGACAGCGTCCCAGCTACTGGCCTCGTCCAGGCCTGCGAACAACGCCGCCGCCTGATCCACGAACACATCCACGACCTGCGGATCGAACTGCGTCCCGCGCCGCTCACGTGCCACCGCGACCGCGGCGTCGATGCCACCTGCCCGGTGGAACACCTCGACCACGTCCGCGAGCGTGACCAGCCGGGACGTAATCAGGATCTCCTCGCCTCGCACGCCCTTGGGGACGCCCTTGCCGTCCCAGCGCTCGAAGGTCTGTTCCACGCTGTCGCGAACCCGCTGCGGCAGGCCGAGCCGCGCCGCCAGCCCGTCCGCCGCGAGCCAGTGGTTCTCCAGCATCGCCTCCGCGGCCCGGCGCCCCTCGCCGGGGAAGGCGGCCCCGATCCGGGCCCGCTCAAGCAGCGGCCTGCCCGCGCCCAGATGGCGCAGCATGAACAGCGGGCCGGCGAGGCCGGTGAAGTCGACGTGCCGGAAGTCGGTCTTGAGCACCGTGTCGTCGCCGAACCACTTCGCCTGCTCGTAAGCATCCACATGGCAGCCCACCCAGGCCACCAGCGCCGTGTAGTACACGACTTCCTCGTCGGCCTCGGCCAGGCCCAGGTGCCTGGCCAGTCGCAGGCCGATCAGGCACTGGCGGAGCACGTGTTCCATCGGCTGGCCCATGCCCAGGTCGGCAGCCAGCGACAGGACGGCAAGCAACTCCGCCATGCGCACATACGAGCGGGCCACTGGCTCGGTCATGGCTATGAATATACGCAGCTAGATCAGGGTCCCCGGGGTTGTCCGCCGGCCCAGCGATGATTACCGGGTCGGACGGCAGTCCCATGAGGAATACACACACAACGGAAGGCCTCGACATGAGCCATGAGCCACAGATCCAGGAACGCGCCGCGCAGCACTACGCCGGCATCCCGGCGACCGTCGCCATGGATGGCCTGTCCAGCGCCATAGACAGCGGGTATTCCGAGTTGTTCGGCTGGCTGGCCGGCCAGGGCATCCCGCACCGGCCCGCCGCTCATCCGCTACCTGGTCATCGACATGGCGGGTGAAATGCAGATCGAACTGGCAGTGCCCGTAGCCACACCGATCACCGCCAGCGGCCGCATCCAGCCCGGCGCCCTGCCCGAGGGCAGGTATGCGGTACTCCGGCACACCGGGCCCTATGACGGGCTCATCGCCAGCAACGCCGCGCTGCTGCGGTGGGCGCAGGAGCGCGGGATCGAGCTCGACACCTGGGAAACCGCCCAGGGCTCCGCCTGGCGCTGCCGCGCCGAGCACTACCTCACCGACCCCTCCCAGGAGCCTGACCCCGCCAAGCTGGAGAC
The DNA here is from genome assembly GCA_963726415.1 of uncultured Actinomycetes bacterium. Lineage (GTDB taxonomy): Bacteria > Actinomycetota > Actinomycetes > Streptosporangiales > Streptosporangiaceae > DASXKD01. The sequence continues at coordinate 102,703 of CAVSCM010000056.1, read as the reverse complement.
CGACGTGGCAATCCTGATCGCGTAGGGCACCAGCGCGGGCGCGGCAATGCCCGGCGCAGCGGAAAGCGGAAATGAGCAGGCGGGAAAGGCGGGCCGGGACGCCGCCTACCGGGCGGCGCTCGACGCACCACCGGGAACCCCGCCGGACGGCGGCCCACGATGACGGTCGGCGGATGCGTCGCCGACCGCGCGGTGCGCGGCTGACCTGGTGCGGGGCACGGTCTCGGTAACGATCCCAGGGGCATCGGGCGCGCGCTCCGGCGGTACATCCACCCAGCATCCCAGTTGGGTAATCTGCGGACCGCGAACCGGGCCTCCCGCGGGGTCGCCAGCGGGCCGTCCCGCCACTCCAGCACCGGCGTGGTCAGGTAGGCGTGCGGGTAGCGGCGGAAGAACGCCTCGGTGTATTCCTCCAGGGCGGCAAGAGTGAGTTCGTCGCCGGGGCAGCGGTGCTGCCCGGGGCCGAACGCCAGCCATGCCCCGCCCCGTGGGTGCCGGACCGCCGAAACCAGCGACGGCAGCACTAATGTCCCTTCTGGTACCGGGCACTTGCCTATCCGCGCGTCCTTGCCGGCGACCAGCGGCGGGGTGACGGGGAACAGCGCCTCCTGCACGATCGCTTCCCGCACGACCTGCGCCCAGGTGCGTTCCCCCAGGAACACCTCGGCGAGGGTATCGGGGCGGAGCAGCAGCCAGATCAGCACCCGCTCCAGTACCGGCAGCAGCGCGGTCGCGCCGTTGCTGACCGTGGCGACCGCCCGGACGACTTCCTCGAGCGTGTACCCGGCCCGCTGCATGGCGGCACACATCTGCGTCACCAGCCCATCGTCGGGGCTGGCCTGCCTGGCGGCGATAACCCCCTCGTAGTAGCCCCAGATGGCGTGCCAGGCCGCCTGGGCGTTGATCACCCCGCCGCCGGGCTGCACGACACCGAACGCGATCTCCCCGGCGGGCCGGATGATCGGCGCCCAGTCCGCGATGGGTACGCCGAGAGCGGCGCAGACGGTGGCGGCGGTGGCTGGCTCGGCGTAGTCGGACCGCAGGTCGCCGGTGCCCCGGGGAGCGATCTGGTCCAGCAGTTCCGCGGCCGCCGCCCTCATCCGGGGGCGCAGCGCGTCGGCCGCGTCGCTGGTGAACAGGTGGCCGATCGTCTGGCGGAGCTTGCGGTGGGCCGGGCCGTCCATGCCCAGCATGTGGCCGGCCGGTTCACCGCCCGGCACTTCGGCGCCGGTCAGCGGAGTTTCGCAGCGGTTGGCCATCCGCCAAGCCGGGGAGCTTTTCACACTCAGCAGATCCTCGTAGCGGTGGAGCACGCGCATGGGCTCGCCACCGGCCGGGGCGGTGACCTCGGCGCCGTCTTCGGCGAGCACATCGGGGAACCCGCCGTCGCGCTGGGCGGCGAAGGTGAGGCGGGTCGCGGCGGCACTGACGGCCGGGGAGTTGGTGGTGGTCATGGGGACACTCCTTCGGCGCCGCGCAGCTCGTCACTGCCAGACCTGAAGCGCCAGCGCGCCGCCCCAGCACCGAACGGGGCACTCCGGGTGCTGGGACAACACGCCCGCCATCCAATTCAAATTGGCCCTGTTGCGGTTACCTTGATGTGTGTCTTGCATCGCAGGTCAAAGGGCATATACGGGGGCGCGGACACGAAATTCGCCGGACCGCCAGGGGAGTCGCCGACCGGTGGCGCGCTAGGCCTTCCTGGCAACCCCGCACCAGGCCGTTACCTGGGCCGGGCTGAGCGCGCCGGGTTCGGGCCGCCACCGCTGTGGCTGGACCACGCCCGGTTCGAGCAGGTCAAGCCCGTCGAAGAAACGAGTGATCGCGGCACGGTCGCGCATGGTGGCCTGGGGCCCGCTCATCCGCTGGTTCACCCGCCTCGTCATTTCCGCCATGTTCGCCGCGCGGATGTCGCTGGCGGGGTGGGCAAGCACGAGGTAGCTCCCGGACGGCAGAGCCGCCATCAGCGTGGCGACGATGCGGTAGGGGTCGTCCCCGTCGGGGATCAAATGCAGGATGATCAGCAGCATGAGCGCGATCGGCTGCGTGAAGTCCAGGGTCTGCGCGGCTTCCGTGAGGATGCCCGCGGTGTCGCGCAGGTCGGCGTCAAGGTAGGCCGTGGCCCCTGCCGGGGTACTGGTGAGCATGGCCCGGGCGTGCGCCAGCACGATCGGGTCGTTGTCCGCGTAAACCACACGCGCGGCTGGGGCGGCCGCCTGGGCCACCTCGTGGGTGTTGCTCGCCGTGGGCAGGCCCGTGCCGATATCGAGGAACTGCCGGACGCCGCGCTCGGCAGCCAGATAGTGCACCACCCGGGTCAGGAAGGCACGGTTCGCCCGCACGTCGGTGACGATCCCGGGATTGGCGGCGATCGCCTGCTCGGCCGCTTCCCGGTCAGCCGCGAAATTATCCTTGCCGCCGAGCCAGTAGTTGTAGATCCGGGCTGAATGCGCAAACCCGGTGTCAATTTCCGGTGGCGGTGTCCCGGCCTGATCAGACATGGGGTGATGTTAAGGCATGTCCTGGCGCGGCCCGCCGTCAGCGGGCCGCGCTGGTGAGGCCGAGCTTGGCGGCCCGGGTGGCGGCCGCGCGCCGGGTCGGTGCGTCCAGCTTGGCCAGCACCGCCGACACGTGATGGTCGACGGTCTTGACCGAGATGAACAGCTTCCCGGCGATCTCCGCGTTGGTGTGCCTGGCGCAGATCAGGTCGAGGACCTCACGCTCGCGCCTGGTCAGCCCGAGCGGGTGTTCCCGCGTTGCCGCCCGGGGCCCGGCCGGGATCGACCGGATCGCGAGCCGGCGCATCTTCTGCCTGGTGACCCTGGCCGTGGCCATGGCGCCGAGGTCGGTGAAGATCCACAGCGCCTTGCGCAGCGAGGCCTCGTCGGCGGCCCCGAGCAGGGCCATCCCGGCATCGTAGGGGCAGCCCAGGTCCGTCCAGAGACGGGCCGCGCCGGCCCAGTCGCGGTCGAGCTGGCACTGGTGGGGCGCGGCGAGCTCACCGCGCGGCGGCCGGGCCGAGCCGGTGCGCCGCAGCCAGACCGCGACCGCCCCACGGTCCCATCCGTCGGAGCCGTCGACCGCGTCATCGGCCAGCTCGGCCTCGCGGCGGGCGTCAGCCAGGTTGCCCTCCAGCCAGAACGCCTCGGCGCGGGCCAGCCGCACCGGCACGATCGACTTAGGCTCACCGGCCCCGTCGGCGTAGCCGATGGCCTCGTCAAGACTTTGCCAGGAGGCCCCGGGTTCGCCGCGGCGGGCCTGGATCAGGCCGAGCCGGTGCAGCGGGAAGAGCCGGATGTTCGGGGACGGTCCCCCCGTGCTCAGCAGCTCATCACATATGGCCACGGCCTCATCCCAGCGGCCCATCCGATCCAGGGCGCTGGTCCGCTGGCTGCGCGCATAGATGGAGTAAGTGGTGATGTCATGGTCATCGCAGTACGCGAGGCCCCTGGTGAAATACCGCTCAGCGGCGGCCCAGTCCCGCTCGGCAACATGGCTGGCGTGCAGGTTCACGTACGCCCGGGCCACCTCGGCCTCGTGGTGTCCGGCCAGCGCGATGTCCAGGGCCTGGTGCAGCGTGCCTGCCCATTTCCCGCCGGTCACCCTGACCGCGCACGCCTCGGTGTTCAGCGCGTTGCTGAGCACCTTGGTCAGGCCCAGTGGCCAGGCGACCGCCTCCGCCCGGTGAGCCATCTCGATGGCATCGCGGTTCGCGCCGCGCACCATCCACATCGACGCCAGGGTGGCGTACGCCCAGGCCAGCTCGGCGGTCGGGCCCAGCGGCTCGAGCAGCGCTATCGCCGCCCGGGCGGCGGTGATCCCCTCGTCGCCACGGCTCAGCGAGCACATCGAGGAGGCATACCAGCGGAGCGTGTCGCCCTCCCGCAGCCGGTCACCCACCTTGCGCCACAGGGCGAGCGCCCGCTCGCGGACGTCGGCCGCCTCCTGCCAGCGGTCCAGCAGCGATGCCTCGTACGCGAAGCCATCGTGCAGGGCGGCGGCCGTGGCGGGCTCTGCCTGATCGGCGAACCGCAGTGCCCGTTCGAACTGGGCGGCCGCCTCACGGTGCGAGCCCAGCGCGGCGGCCCGGCGAGCAGCCGCGGCCGCATACCGCAGGGCCGCGGGGCCATCGCCGGCCGCCTCCGCGTGGAACGCCATGCAGGCGTCGTCGTCACGGCCGCGTGCCTGCAGCGACGCAAGGATCCGTGCATGGATGGCGGTGGACCGGTGGGCGGTCACCCCTCCTGCCACCGCGAGCCGCGCGATCTCATGGCGGAACTGCAGCGCCATGCCGTCCCCGGTGAGCAGCCCGGAGGCCAGCAGTTCGTCGATCGCCGACGGCGGGCAGCCGGCGACGGAGTCAAGCAGCGCAACCTCGACCCTGGTGCCGATCAGCGCCGCGGCATCGAGCACCGCACGCGGGGCGGTGCCCAGCCGGGCCGCCCGGGCCAGCACCGCATCCCTGGCCGTGGCCGGCACGTCGCTCGTGCCCGCCTGCACGGCCTGGCTGACGTAGAACGGGTTGCCGCCCGTCAGCCGGTGCAGCGCGGCGGGGTCGAGGCCGCTGCCGCCGGCCAGCACCGCCACCGCTTCCGCGGAGAGCGGCGGGAGGCCCATGCGCCGGACGTACCGATGGGTGGCCAGGTCGCCGAGGGCCAGGCGGAGCAGGTCCGTCGCGCCCAGGCCTTCGTCGCGGTAGGTGGCCAGCAGCAGGACCGGGACGTCCCGGATCCGCCGGCCGAGGAAACGCAGCATGTCGATGGTGGCCTCGTCGGCCCAGTGGACGTCCTCCACGACCAGCACGTGCAGCGTGCCCGGCTCGCTGACCTGCCGCAGCAGCGCGCCGAACAGTTCCTCGCGCGGAGCGTCGGCGCGGCACAGTTCCAGCAACTCGCCGCCGAGCCCGCTGGCGATGTCGTAGAGCGGGCCGAGCGGCCGCGGGGTGAACAGGCCGTCGCAGGCCCCCCAGTACCAGGTGGCCTCGGGCAGGTCGCGTTCCGCCTGCTCGATCAGAGCCGACTTGCCGACGCCCGCCTCACCGGCGATGAGCACCAGCCGGCCATCCCCGAGCCGCGCCGCCCCCGCGTACCCCGCCAGCGAGGCGAGCTGTGATTCACGTTCCAACAACCGCACGACGTCCATCCCCCGTGTCAAGACTTGGTCAACATCAGGCATAACGGCCGCTGCCAGGCAAAAGTTCAGCCTGGGTACACGTGGCGGGAAATCTGGGGAGCCCGGCCGCGAAACTAGGCAGCCGCTCCCGATTCGGCGCGCAGGCCTGCCGCCATACGTTCGGGCTGGCTCGATAACCAGACCGAGGGAGGCGCAGTGCCGCTCTTCATGGACATCCACTCGTTCGACCACGGCGTGGCCGCCGATGACATGGCCGATGCGCACCTGGCGGACCTGCGTGCGCAGGGCAAGCACGAGACCCGGTACCTGCGGTACTGGGTCGATGAGCGGCGGGGCAAGTTGTTCTGCCTGGTCGAGGCGCCGTCCGTCGCGGCGGCCGAGTCCGTCCACTACGAGGCGCATGGCCTGGTCGCCGACGAGATCTATCGAGTGCAGGAAGGCAACGGGCCCGGCACCGCGGGCCCGGCCAAGCGATAAGGAGAAACGGAAATGGGTTACCCGTACATGCACGCGGCGCTGGCCCGCGAGCGGCAGGACGCGCTGCTTGCGGAGGCGCAGGCAGCGCACCTGGCCAGGGAAGCAAGGGCGTACCGGCGCAGGGCGCCAAGCACGGCCGCCCGTGGCGCGCGGTTTCGCCGGGCCTCGGGCTGGCTGCCGTCGGCGTGGAGCCGCCTGCTCACCTCACGGCCGGATTCCGCGTAAGGATGCGCGGTCTGTTGCCCGCTGCGGCGGTAGAAGATCATCGCCGCAGCGGGCAGACGGCGGCGGCCTGCGCTTGGCGGCCTGGGGTCAGCGCGCCTTGCCCGTCGCGGCCTGGTACTGCTCCACCACGCTGGCGGGAATGCGGCCGCGCTCGCTCACGGCGATGCCATGGTCTTTTGCCCAGGCCCGGATATCGCCGCTGCGCTGACGGCTCGCCGCGGTACGTACCGGCCGCCGCACAGGCCCGCGCCCGGCCTTACGGGCGTGCTCGATAAATGGCGCGAGTTGCTTACGGAACGTATTGGCGTTCTTCTTGCTCAGGTCGATCTCGTAGTCCGAGCCGCCGAATCCGAACCGCACGGTCTCGTCCGCCGGGCCGCCATCAAGGTCGTCTTCCAGCGCGACGGTTACTCTCTGGGCCATATCAACCTCCACAACCGCGATGGTGCCTGTTACCGTACACAGGCCAGTGTCCTCTGCTACAGCCGCAACGCCGCAGATCAGAGACAGGTTCCACGAAACCAATCGTCTGGCCCGAGCAAATATTCCGCTTAGCCGGCCCGCATTCGCCCTAATCGACTCGTCACTCTCTGTCATCTATCTCCGGAACGGCTCGCGCGCGGAGCCGTCTGAGCCAGATGCGGCGGGCAGAGAGGCGCCGGATGTGCCCTCTATACCCGGATCTGCGCAATCTGCGCGTGATCAGCGCATTTGTAGTTGGCAAATTGCGGTGCCCATCCCATGATCCGCTCGGGGAGAATGAGCCAATGACCGGCACTCCCCCGCCACCGGCGCTGCCGGAAAGCGAGCAGCGGGCGGCCGAGGCACTGCTGACCAGGGCCTTGGGCGAGCCGACCGAGGTGCAAGAGGCGGAACCGCTCTGGGACCGGGGGCACGTGTTCCGGCTGCACCTGGCGCCGGGCCGCGCCGTGATCCTCAAGTGCAAGCGCAGGCGAGGGCCAATCGACGCGCAGCTTTTCGGTGCTGAACTGGCCGCCTTGGATTACCTGAGTGCCATGCCGGTGCCGGTCGCGCCCCGGTTGCTCGGCGCCGATGCGCGGGCTGGCCTGCTGCTGATGGAGGACCTGGGCACCGGAGCCACGCTGGCCGACTCGCTGATGGCGGCCGGACGCGAGCGGGTGCAGGCCGAACTCATCGCCTACGCCCGGGCGCTGGGGTCGCTGCACGCCTGGAGCATGGCCCACGCCGGCGAGGCGGCCGGCCTGCAGGCCCGCCACGGCCCGGGGGATGAGGCGGGCCCGAGATGGCGGGATGCCGTACAGCGGGGCAAGGCGCCCTTCCTGGCCGCGGTGGCCGCGCTGGGCGTGGCCGGCCACGGGGTGGCCGAGGAGATCGACCAGGTTCACCGAATGATCATCGGCACCAGCTATCTGGGGCTGGTGCACGGCGACCCCTGCCCGGATAACGTCCGGCTGATCGATGGCAGCTGCCGGATCGTCGACTTCGAGTACGCGGGCTGGGGCCCGATCGCCTACGACGCCGCCTACCTGCTGGCACCGTTCCCCAGTTGCTGGTGTTTCGCCCGGCTGCCCGCTGAGGTCGCCGGCCCCGCCGTCGAGGCCTACCAGGCCCGGCTGGAGGCCGCCGGAATCGGGCTGGGACCGGACTGGGAGAGCCTCACGACGGCCGTCCTGGCCGCCGCGTTCCTCGGCCGCGGCCAGGTGTTCGCCGAGGCACTGGAGCAAGACCACGAGTGGGGAACCACCACGATGCGGCCCCGGCTGCTGGCATGGCTGCGCACCTTCACCGGCCGGGCGGGCGACGGCACCCTGCCCCGGCTCCAGGCCACCGCCGCCGCCATGCTGGACCGGCTCGCCGAGCGCTGGGCCGGGATTCGCATCCCGGATTACCCGTCCCTCGCCCGGCCCGGCGCGGAACTGGCACGGCTACCGGGCGGGTGGCAGCCCCAGCCGTGACCGCCCCAGCAGGTCACCAGGCGAAGAAGTTGTCGGTTGGAGCTTTCGTAACGGTTCGGTAACAGCGGCCGGGCACGGCCCTGGCTAGCCACCCGTGGCCAGGCGGAACCGCTGGCCGCCGACATCCACCTGGCCGTCGGCTGCGAGCCAGGTCAGTGCCTCGTAGAGCGCCTCCAGCGAGCTGTATCGAGGCGCGTAGCCGAGCGTCTTGCTGGCCTTCTGAATGCTCGCCGCGATGCCACGGAAGGTGTGCTCGCGGGTGGCCTCCGCATGCTCGGGCCCGGCCTGGCGGGCGAACTCGGCCCAGCCGACGAACTCAAGCGCCGGCTCACGGCCGAACCAGGCCGCGACGCCGACCGCCAGGCCGCGCAGCGTCATGGCCTGCGCGGCCACCACGTGGAAGCTGGTCCCGGCCGTGTCCGGCCGGGCCAGCGCAAGCTCGAATGCCTGCGCCACGTCGTCGGCGTGCACGTGGTTCAGCACGCCAAGACCGTGATCGGGGAGCGCGAGCGGCTGGCCGGTGGCCAGCCGCGTCCAGACGGCCGGGTCCAGGTTGCCCGCCGGGGTGATGACCGGCCAGCCCGGCCCGCTGATGTGACCCGGGTGCAGCACGATCGCCGGGACACCGCCCGCCCGCGTCTCGCGGTGCAACAGCGCCTCGATCTCCGCCTTGCCCGTGCCGTATGCGCCGTAGGCGGTCCGCGGCTCATCCTCGGTGACCGGCACCCGCAGCGCCGGACCGTGCACCCAGATCGTGCCGCAGTGCACGAGCAGCGGGCGGGACGGGCGCAGCGCGTCGACGAGCTGCTGCGCCGAGGCGGCCGTGAAGCAGATCAGGTCGATCACCACGTCGGGCCGCAGCGCCGCCACCTGGGCGCCGAAGCTTCCCTCGGCGTCGGCCGCCTCCCGGTCCACCGTGATCGAGGTGACCAAGTCCCACTCCGGTGCCTGCAGGTAGGGACCGCGGATGCCGCGGCTCATCGCGATCACCTCGTGGCCGCCCCGGACCAGCCTGGGCGCCAGGTAACTGCCGATGTGCCCGGTGGCTCCGATGACCACGACGCGGCTCATCCCGGCCTCCTTCCAGCGCGCTGCACGGGGGCGCGGCGAGCCACGCCATCCTCGCACGGGCTGGCCTCGCGGTTGGCGGCGAAGCTACGCTGGACGCCCCCGGGCGGCCCGCTGAAGGAATCATGGATGAGCCATCTCCTGGCGTGCCTGACCCCAGGCCCGCCAGCGGCACCGCCGTCGCGGCGACCGTGGTGCGCCAGAGCAGGCTGCAGCGTGATGGCCTTTTCGGCGCGCTGGTCGCGGTATTCCTTGTCGCCCTCGCGCGCGGGTACCCGAACGCGCAGACCGCCACCGGCCGGGTCGTTCTCGTGGTGTTCGTGGCCGTGGTGACGGCAGCCGTGGTGCTGATGTGGGCCCGGCTCGTCCGACGGCCGTGCCGCCTGGAGATCTCCGGTCAGGCGATCACGTTCGTGGCCGGGCGGGGCGCGGCGCGGGTACTGTCCCGCGAGCTCGGCGATCAGCTCCGCGTGGTCTCGCTCGGCAGCGGGCGTTACCGGCAGCGGGGCCTGACGATCGCAGGTTCGGGCACGACGATCCCGCTGCCGTTCTTCAGCCTGCGGGAAGTCCGGCGCCGGTGCCTGGCGGCAGGCTGGTCCTTCGCCAGCCGCCGGTGACCGGCGAGCCCGCCGCCGGCACGGTTAGCTAGCCTGCCCGCTGTGAAGCAGATCGCCCGGCTCTGGCGGCACATGGTCATCGACTTGACGCCGCTGCGTAGTTCCCGTGACTTCCGCCGTCTTACCGCCGGGCAGCTCTTCTCCGTTCTGGGAGCCCAGCTCACCACGGTCGCGGTGCCCTTTCAGGTCTATGCGCTGACGCATTCGTCGCTTGCCGTCGGGCTGGCCTCGCTCGCGCAGCTACTGCCGCTGATCGCCGGGGGCCTGTACGGCGGATCGCTCGCCGACGCCGTCGACCGCCGACGGTTGCTGCTGCTCGCGCAGTTCCTGACGGCGCTATGCAGCGTCGGCTTGGCGGTCAACTCCGACCTCGGCCCCGCGCTGTGGCCGTTGTTCGTGCTGCCCGCGGCGGCCGCAGGCTTCAGCGCCGCCACCGAGGCCGGGCTGTCCGCGATCCTGCCGAACCTGGTCGGCCGGTCCGAGGTGACGTCCGCTAACGCCATGTTCCAGGCACTGTTCCAACTCGGCCTGGTGATAGGGCCGGCCATCGCCGGGCTGCTGCTCGCCGGGGTGGGGGTCCGCTTCATCTACTGGATCGATGCGGCCTGCCTCGTGGCGGCCATCCTCGCGGCATTCCTGATCGGCCCACAGCGCCCGCGAGGCACGAGCCACCCGCCCGGGCTGCGCTCGATCGCAGCCGGGTTCGGTTACCTGCGCGGCCGTCAGGTCCTCCAGGGCGCCTATCTGCTCGACATCAACGCGATGGTGTTCGGCATGCCGCGCGCCCTGTTTCCCGCGCTCGCCGTCACGGTGTTCGGCGGCGGGGCGCGGACGCTCGGGCTGCTCTACGCCGCTCCCGGTGCCGGCGCCCTGCTCGGCGCGCTCACCACGGGCTGGGTCCGCCGGGTCCGGCAGCAGGGCCGCACGGTCATCATCGCGGTCATCGTCTGGGGGGCGGCGATCACCGGCTTCGGGCTGACGCACTGGCTGCCCGCGGCGCTCGCGCTGCTGGCCGTCGCCGGGCTCGCCGACGTCATCTCCGCCGTGTTCCGCAACACGATCATCCAGCTGTCCGTGCCCGACGCGCTGCGCGGACGCCTCATGGGCCTGCAGATGGCGGTCGTCACCGGCGGCCCGCGGATCGGGGACGCCGAATCGGGGGCGGTGGCCACCGCCTTCGGCACGACCGCATCCGTGGTCTCCGGCGGGCTGGCCTGTATCGCGGGCGCACTGATCCTGGCCCGCCTGCTCCCGGCGTTCACCCGGCAGAAGGCGCCGGCCGTCCAGCGCGGAGCCGGGCCCGCACCGGCCGCCGATGCCGCCTCCTGAGCAGGAACGAGCGGAGCGCAACGGCTGGCAGGCCCTGACCCGCGGGCCCGTCCTGCGGGCTCAGCTTGGCTGGTCGCCGAGGAACGCGAGGGTGACGGCGGCCAACAGCGGCGAGCTGAAGATGTTGTAGTGGGTCAGCCCGGGCAGGATCGCCAGAGCGTGGCCGCCCTTCGGCCGGCCGTCACCCATCCATCCGCCGTCCCTGTGCCCACCGTCGAGCAGGCCGAAGACCTCGGCGTAATGGCTGGGCGGCGCCATGTCCGCATCGGCGGCGACGATCAGCGCCGGCACCTGAAGGCCGCGGACCTCCTCGGTGAAGTCGAAGTCCTTGGCCATGCCCTCGCCCATCTTGTCCAGCAGGCGGGGGAAGTCCTCCGGGCGCGGCGCGACCCGCTGGTAGAGCTCGTACATCGGGGTGTCCTTCATGAACTCGGCCGCGGCCGCGCCCACCTGGCCCTGCTGCGCGAGCATGTCCGGGTAGATCGCGCCGCGCCGGATGTTGGCCGAGACGGCGACCAGCCGGCGGATCATGGCCGGGTACTTGATCGCAGTCAGAAGCGCCACCCCGCCGCCGAGCGAATACCCCACCACGTCGGGCGCGTCCAGCCCGAGGTGGGTGATGAGCGCGGCGATGTCGCCGGCCATCAGCCGCACGTCGATCGGCCGGTCGATGTCGGCGGTCCGGCCGTGCCCCTGCAGGTCCACGGCGATGACCTGGTGCCGCTCGGCCAGCGCGGGAAGGATCGGCCCGAACATCTCCCCGGAACCAAGCCCGCCGTGCAGCAGGATCAGCGGCCGCCCCGCGCCGTGCGTCTCGTAGTAGAGGTTGAGGCCGTTGACCTCGGCGTAGTGCCCGGCGCCCGGCGCGCCGGAGGCCCAATCGGTGGCGGTCACGGTGCTGCTCCTCACCTCGTCGCTGGCTCCTTGATATTGGTACAGACCGTGCCCTGCCCCGGAACTCATCGGCGGTAACCACTGCGGCCGGCGGCTCGCCGTGGGAGCGCCGCGCCTATGCTGGCGGCGTGCATCTGGGCCTGGTCACCATCGTGATGGACGACTACGACTCGGCCATCAGGTTCTTCGTTGACGCCCTGGGCTTCGAGCTCGCCGAGGACTCCCCGGCCCTGACCAACGACGGGCGGCCCAAGCGGTGGGTGGTGGTCAGGCCACGGGGTGCCGTCACGGGCCTGCTGCTAGCCCAGGCCGACGGGGACGATCAGGCCGCCGCCGTCGGCAGCCAAACAGCCGGCCGGGTGGGATTCTTCCTCCACGTCGAGGACTTCGGCGCCGCCTACGCGCGGATGGCCGCCGCGGACGTGCAGTTCGTCACCGAGCCGCGCTCCGAGCCGTACGGGCAGGTCGCGGTGTTCCGCGACATCGCAGGCAACAAATGGGACCTGATCGGTCCCGCGCTATAGGGTCGTCTGCCGCGCCTCGGCCCGGGCGAGGAAGTCCTCGACCACCCGGAGGTAGGACTCGCGCTCTTCGATGAAGGCCAGGTGCGAGCTGTTCTCGAAGATCACGAGTTCCGCGCCGGGGATGCCCTCGGCCAGCATGGCGACGTGCGCCGGGCGCGCCTCGTCGTACCTGCCGCCGGTGACCAGCGCCCTGACGCCGACCTCGCCGAGCCGGGCGGTCACGTCCCACTCGCGCAGGCGCCCGGTGACCGGGCCGAACTCACTCGGTCCCCACATGGTCTCGTAGACATCGGCGCCGATCCCGGCGAAGGTCCGCTCCACACAGTCCGGCCATGGGTCTTGCCGGCACAGGTGCCGCCGGTAGAACTGGGTGATCGCCCACGCGTATTCGGGGCAGGAGAAATAACCGGCCGCCTCGTGCCTGTCGAGCACGTCACGGACCGGTTTGTCGAGTTCGGCACGAAGCTCCGCGCAGTCGGTGATCCAGCGCGAAACGCTGGGCGGCGAACTGCTGAGGATCAGGCTTTCCAGCTCCGGCCTGCGGTCGAGCGTGTATTGCAGGGCGAGCCAGCCGCCCCACGAGTTACCGAACAGATGCAGGCGCCCGAGCCCCAGCGCGGCCCGGACCACGGCCAGTTCCTCGACGAACCGGTCGGTGGTCCATAGCGAGTCGTCTGCTGGCCGGTCCGACCGGCCGCAGCCGAGCTGATCGTAGAAGACCACCGGCCGGCTGGCGGCGAGGTCGGTCAGCGGCTCCAGGTAGTCGTGCGGCATCCCCGGGCCGCCGTGCAGGCAGAGCACCGGGATACCCGGCCGGTCCGCCCCGACGATCTGGTACCAGACCCGGCCGCCCGGGACCGTGACGTACCCTTCCGTGGTTGCCACGTCGCTCATCGCCGCTACACCTCGCCCGGCGGGTCAGCCGGCCTGGTCCAGCCAGCCCGCGATGCTGCGGGCCAGGGTCGGCATCGGCAGCGAGCCGTGATCCAGGACGGCGCCGTGGAAGGCGGGCAGGGAGAACGCCGGGCCAAGGCGCTTGCGGGCCTCGTCGCGGATCCGGAGGATCTCGATCTGGCCGGTCAGGTATGCGAGGGCCTGGCCGGGCATCACCACGTACCGGTCGGTCTCCGCAGCCATGAACTCCCGCGGCATGGGGACGTGCGCCACCAGGTAGTCGAGGGCCCGCTGGCGGCTCCAGCCGAAGGCGTGGATGCCGGTGTCCACGACCAGCCGGGCGGCGCGCATCAGCGACGTGCTGAACGAGCCGAGCAGGCCGCGCTCGTCGGCGTACAGGCCGGCCTCCTCGGCGAGTTGCTCGGCGTACAGGCCCCAGCCCTCGGAGAACACCGCGATGCTCCGCTGGCGCTGGAGGTCGGGCAGGCTGGTGAGCAACTGGAGGCGGGACAGTTGCAGGTGGTGCCCGGGCACCGCCTCATGAAAGGCCACCACCTCGGTGTCCCATCCGGTGCCCGCGGTGGGCCGCTTGGTGTTGAACCAGAACGTGCCCGGCCGCCCGCCGTCGAGGCGCGGCGGAGTGTAGTGCGGCGCCGCACCGCTCACGGCCACGACCTCCGGCATGGGCGTCACCTCGCACGGCGGCGGCAGCGGCTCGGGGAAGAACTCGGCCGCCCGCGCCTCGGCCCGCCGTACCGCGGCCGTCGCACGGCGGATCGCCTCCTCCGGTGATACCTGCCCGGCCGAGTCCCGCAGCGCGGCGAAGACCTCGCCGATCCCGGAAAGCCCGAGGCCGGCGCCTACCTCCACGGCCCTGGCCTCCAGCGCCGCGACATGGTCCAGGCCGGTCTGATGCAGTTCTTCCGGTGACAACGGCAGGGTCGTATAGATCCGGATCGCCCTTGTGTAGTCCTCCTCGCCGCCTGGCAGGTAGGCCAGTCCGGCCTGCTCGGCCGGCCGGGCGCGCGGCAGCAACTCCTTGACGGTGGCTACCCACCTGGCCAGTGCGGGGTGCACCACCTCCGCCGCGGCCGCCGCGCGCTGTTCCTCCCACGCCGCCGCTGCCTGCCATCCCTGCGGTGGCCGCGGGGAAAGCACCGGGCTGGCCTCCGGAGCGGCCAGGACGCCCTCGGCCCAGGTGATGGCCTGTTCGGCCAGCGGGGCGACCGGCAGCCGCCCCTTGCGCGCCCCGGCCCGCAGCCGCTCTGAGAGCTGGTCGATCCAGGCGCCGCTGCGCCGCACCCGGGACAGGTAGGCCTCGGCCGCGGCCTGGTCGACCAGGACCGTCCGTGCCGCCACCGCCAGGAAGGCCGCCGGGCCCGCGTACTGCATCGCGGTGACCGTATGCTCGTCGCCCGCGAGATCGATGCCGTCCCGCTCCTGGGCGGCCGCCGCCTTGGCACAGTCGAGCGTGACCACCTCCGCCGGCGTCAGCGGCCCGCCCGCGATCACGTCGGCCTCAGCGAGGAACCGCCCGGCCTCGGCGCGCCAGGCCTGCTGGCCCTCCTCGCTGTCGTCAGGGACCAGATCGTCATACCCGGGGACGCCGTACATCGTGGCGGCGAACGGGTTCTCTTCCAGCCAGCGCCGGTGCAGCCGGTCGGCCAGGTCACGTGCTGAGGTCATGCAACCTTCCGCAAATCGGTCATGGTTCTGCGGCCGGATTTCACAGTCCTGCCCTGCCGAAGCCTATGGCCCGGCCGCCAGGCACCTGCCACCGGCCGGGCCCGGGGAGCGATCGACATGGTGTAGCGGCGGTTGTCTCTTGCGTAGTTCCGGCCCGCCGCGCCCCGCGAGTGGTGCACTCTGGTGGGTCGAACAGCACCCAGCGTGTGATTGCGCCCCGCGATCCTGCCGCCCTGAACCCGCTCAGGATCCACACGCGGCTGGCCGTGGCGCCACCGGAGCCGGCACCGGGTGAGGGCTGAGCGCGTTTTCTGCGCCTGACCGAAGGTCGATCGTGTCCCACGCGCACGCGCGGCACCGGAAGTCATCTCGATCAACCACTGCCCGTCCTGACGTGCCTTCCCAGCACCGGAGGTCCGTACCGCGTCCGCGGAACAAGGCCGCCAGGGCCACGGTCGCGGCCGTCGCGGGCTCGGCTCTTCTGGTCTCCGCCGGGCTCGGCACGGTCCACTGGCTGACGGCCCACCGTCCCGCCGCTGCGCTGAACCAGGCCGATGTGCTCGGCCTGCCGTCGGCGGGGGCCAGCCAGCACCCGGCCAGCCAGCACCCGGCCAGCCAGCACCCGGCCAGCCAGCACCCGGCCGCGCCGGATGCCCACGGCATCGAGCGCCTGGCCACGCCGCGTGCGCGCGTCACCCAGCAGCCAAAGATCGTCAGCGTCGCCGTCAGCCGGCCGGGACGGCCCTACTACGTCAACCCACTCCGCAGCGTCAGCGGCCTGATCCCTGAGCGCATCGACGAGGGCGTCGACTTCGGCGGCTCGGGCCCGGTCTACGCCCTCGGCGACGCCGTCGTGACCAATGCGGGCGAGAACGCGGGATGGCCCGGCGGCGGGTGGATCACCTACCAGCTCACCGACGGCCCGGACCAGGGGCTGATGGTCTATCTGGCCGAGGACGTCACGCCGACCGTGCAGGTCGGCCAGCATGTGACGCCCTCGACCGTGATCGGCAACATGTTCAACGGCGGTGACGGCATCGAGACCGGATGGGCCCAGCCGACCGGCGTGTCCGCGGAGTCCGAGCTTGCGGAAGCCGGGGGCATCGGCGGTGGCGGCCCGTTCCCGACCAAGGTCGGGCTCAACTTCGACCAGCTACTGGTGTTGCTGGGGGTACCGGCCGCGCCCAACGCTGGCGATGTCGCCTACGGGCTTCTTCCGGCCAATTACCCGACCGTCTGGAAATAGCCGTCAGCTCTCCCGCCGCCAGGCCTTGCTGCCAGCATGATGCTGTGTCTCGCAAACCACAGCCATACCAGCGCGGCGAGTTGGTCGTTGTGATCGACTGCTCCGACCTGGCCCGCTCCGCGGGCTTCTGGGCAGAGGTGCTCGGCTATGTCCCCGAGGGCCCGGGCGTGGGCACCTACCAGGGCCTGATCCCGGCCGACGGCCAGGGCGTGGAGATCCTGCTCCAGCGGGTGCCCGAGCACAAGCACGGCAAGAACCGGCTGCACCTCGACTTGCGCACGCCCGACCTTGACGCCGAGGTCAGGCGGGTGGTGGGCATCGGCGCGCACCTGCTCACCAGCCAGCCGATCCAGGAGTACGGGTGGCGCTGGCACATTCTCGGCGATCCCGATGGCAACGAGTTCTGCGTCATCCAGCCGCCAGGCTCGCCCGGGCAGGACCGCCCCGGCGAGAAATGACTGCTGCTCGCCGGGCACGCGGTAAATCGTCATGCGCCCCCGATGATGGCGGCGAGAGCAGGCAGTTCGCGGTCGGGCGTGATCAGGTAGGACAGCCCGAACTCCTCCCGCCGCGCCTGGAGGTCGGCACGGATCTGGGTGACGCTGCCGATGAACACCGTGGGCATTTCCCACACCGTTTCGGCGTCGAGGCCGCTCCAGCCGCGCCGGGCAATGAGATCCTCGGTGTCAGCGCGCCGCTGGGTGGTGATGATGAAGCTGGCCAGCGCGCTGAGTTCCAGCGCGCCGAACCGGTCACCGGCCGCCTGACGCAACACGCCCAGTTTCTGATCGAACGCCGCGGGCAGCCGGTCGGCCGGGTCGTCGTGGTCCTCCGGGCCCTTGATCGGGGCTGGCAGCAGTCCCACGATGTCCGCGTAACGCGCCGCGACCCCGAGCATGCGCGGGCCACCGGCGCCGATGAGCAGGCGAGGGCTGCCGTGGCGGTCCGGCATCACATCCAGATCCAGGCCATCGATCTGATATTCCGCACCGGAGTGATGCACCGGATTACCGGCCAGCAGGCTCTTGATGATGGACAGCGATTCCTCGAACCGGGCGATGCGCCGGCCCGCGGCGTCGAACGGGATGCCCGCCGCGCGGTACTCCGGCTGGTACCAGCCCGCCCCGATGCCAAGCTCGAACCGGCCACCCGACAGGTGATGCAGGCTCGCCGCCTCGTGCGCGACGATCGCGGGGTGCCGGAAGTCGTTGGACAGCACCATCGTGCCCACGCGCAGGTCCGTCGTCACCGCGGCCGCGGCCGCCAGCGCGCTGAACGGGGCCAGTTGCTGGCCGAACGCACCTGCCGAGAAGTGATCGCGGATGAGCAGCGCGCCGATCCCCTCACCTTCGACCCGGCGCGCGTGCTCGGCCCACGCCGGACCGTCCAGTACCGACTCGCTGACCACCCCGAACCGGATGTCCCTGGCCACCTGCCATCCTTCCCATGACCCCACGCCCGCCCTCACCCTAATGGCCACGGCCTCGAGTTCGAGTTCGCCCTTGACCTCCTGCTCGACGGTGCCGAACGGCTGCACCGGCAGGGCTGGAAGTCGGCCAGGGCGGCGGAGGGATCAGCGCATGGCCAGCCTGGGTCAGTGCATGATCCAGCCGCCGTCGACGCACAGTAGCTGCCCGGTGATGAACGAGCTTTCCGGGGCGCTGAAGAACAGGACCGCATTGGCGACATCGTGCGGTACGCCCCGGCGCTTGACCGCCTGCTGGGCCAGGACATAGCTGTTGTAGCCCTCGCGGTCGGGATGGATCTCCTCGGCGGCGGTCGGGAACGCCCCGGGCGCCACGGCGTTGACCGTGATCCCGTCCGGGCCGCACTCGCGCGCGAGCGCCCGGGTGAGCCCCACCAGCGCTCCCTTAGACGTCACGTACGGCACGAGCCAGGTCCAGGCCACCGAAGAACGTGATGCTGGAGATGTTCACGATCCGGCCGGACCCGGCGGCCCGCATCCCCGGGAGCACCGCCTGCGCGCACACGAACGCCGCGTCCACGTTGACCCGCTGCACCCGCTGCCATTCCGCGATCGAGTACTCGCCGACCGCCTTCCTCGGGATTGTCGCGGCATTGTTCACCAGCACGCTGACGCCGTCACTGGCGACGATGCCCGCGATCAGCGCGGCGGTGCGGTCCAGGTCCGCCAGGTCGCACGGCACGAAGCGGGCGCTGCCGGGCACGCCGCTCTGGTTGATCTGGTCCGCGACCTTCTCGCCCGGGCTGGCCGGCAGGTCGGCGAGCACCACGCTCCCGCCTTCGGCCGCGAACGCGGCCGCCATGGCCGACCCGAGCCCGCCCGCCGCCCCGGTGATGATGATCGTCGCCTCTGCGAAGCGCATCGGGTCTCCCTCGGCCTTCAGGTCGCCAGCGGCGGGGCGGGTCAGCGGCGGCGCAGCCGCCAGCCGTAGGCGATGTAGATG
Organism: uncultured Actinomycetes bacterium; assembly: GCA_963726415.1. Classification (GTDB taxonomy): domain Bacteria; phylum Actinomycetota; class Actinomycetes; order Streptosporangiales; family Streptosporangiaceae; genus DASXKD01. The sequence continues at coordinate 84,244 of CAVSCM010000056.1, read as the reverse complement.
ACGGCGATGATCGCCCAGACGACGCCGAGCGCCTTGACCGGCGATGAGCCCGGGTAGTGAAGCGACCATTCGACGGCAAGCCCGGACCCAAACGCCGCGACCACCGACCCCGCCACCATCGCGCCGAACTGCGCGCGCTTCCGGTCCAGCAGAGCAGGGTCAGGAGTACGGGTCTCGGCTTGCCGCGCGGCGGCGAGCCGAGCGTCGATCCGGTCGCCGACCTGTTTGTCGATCCTTTCGAGAAACGACTCGACAACGGCGTCACGGTACTCGGGCCCGAGTTCGCTGTGGACTTCCGCCACGGCACGGACTTCGTCCGGGGAGAGCCCTGCATCGCTCATGTCAGCAGCGTAGCTTTTTGCGCCATTGGGCACACCGGCGCGACCGCCTACAGATCGGGGCGGGCCTGGTGATCGATCTGCATGAGTTCGACCGGCGCGCCACGGACCTCGATGAAGGCGACGATCACGCCCCGGCTGGGACTGTTCGGCTCGATGATGACGTGCTGGCCCTCGATCGCGGCCGCGAGGTCATCGACCTCGAACGCCACATGCGGCACGGTCTTGACCAGGTCGGGATAGGGCGCATCGGCCCAGTACCGCTGCCACTGAATACCGAACGGATTATTCAGATGATCGCTGACGGTTATCTTCAGATGCGGCAGCGGAATCTCACCGTCGAATGAGCCGTCGGTCGGGATCCCGACATGGTTGAACTTCATCGCTCCGCCTTTGCTCGCCCCGCCTTTGATCGCCCTTTGCTCGCTCCAGCCCCATCAGCGAGTCACCAGGCAAAACGGGTGACCGCCGGGGTCCCGGTAAACCCGCCAGGCAACCGGTTCTCCGGCCGGGCCCGGCTTGGGGGACACATGCTCGCCGTTAAAGGTGGCACCGGCCCGGACGACACGCTCGTGGGCGGCCGCAAGATCACCGACCAGCACGTCGAAATGAACCAGCGGGGCCGCCCCGGGCGCTGCGGCCCGGCCCTCCCCAGCGTGGGCCCGCTGGCCGTTCCCGGCGCCGACCCCCTGGAACGAGAGCCGCTGGCCGTGCGGTGGCGGCTCCAGCGTGACCCAGCCGGGATACCACTGCACCGGCGTCCCACCCAGCAGACCGGCCCAGAAGCTGGCCAGGCCCCACGGATCGGCAGTGTCGAGCACGATCTCGCGTATCCACCCGATTACGTCCCCGCCGCCATCGTCCATAGGCTCACCTGCGCCTGGCCGGGAGCGCTTGCTCAGCCGACCTGCTTTGCCTGACCGGCCCAGTATGGTGCCCGGAGCTCACGCTTGAGCAGTTTGCCCGAACCGGTGCGCGGGAGTTCGGCGGCGAACGTCACCGAGCGGGGGCACTTGTACGCTGCCAGGTGTTCGCGGGCGTACCCGATCACGTCCGCCTCCGACAGCGACGTTCCCGGTGCCAGGACCACGGTCGCGTGCACCTGCTCGCCCCATTGCTCGGAGGGGATGCCGAAGACCGCGACGTCGAAGATGCCCGGGTGCTGTTCGAGTGCCGCCTCGATCTCGGCGGGATAGATGTTCATCCCGCCGGAGATGATCATGTCGTTCTTGCGGTCGCAGATGTAGTAGAAGCCCTCGGAGTCCCGGTAGGCGATGTCGCCCACGGTGTGGAAACCGCCGTGCATCGCGGCCCGGTAGCTTTCGGGCTGCTTGTAGTACTCGTTGAAGACCGCGGCGGAGGAGATGTACAGCTCGCCGGAGTGCTCGGGGCCGGTTCCGGTGACCTCGTTGCCGTCGGCGTCGAGCAGGCGGATCTCGACGCCGGGGGCCGGCTTGCCGCACGAGCCGGGCTTGCGCAACTGGTCCTTGGGCTCAAGCACACAGTTGATCCCGAGTTCGGTCGACCCGTAGACCTCCCAGAGCGAGCCCGGCGGGAAGTCGGCCAGGTAGGCCTGTTTGAGCGCGAAGCTCCACGGTGCGGCGTTGGCCAGCATGATCCGCATCGAGGACCTGTCGTAGCGGGCCTTGACCTCGGCTGGCAGCGCGCATACCAGGCGGATCAGCGGCGGCGCGGAGAAGGTGGAGGTGACCTTGTACTTGTCCACCAGCCGCAGCCAGTCCTCCGGGTCGAACCTGCGCTGGATGATGATCGTCTGGCCGAGCACCAGCCCGACGCCCATGAACGCCAGTGGCCCGCTGTGATACAGCGGCCCTGAAGTCAGGTAGACGTCGTCTGCCGTGTAGCCGATGAAGCCGATCAGCGCGACCGCCGTGGTCTGGTCGGTGATCTTCCGGTAGGCCCCCTTGGGCTTACCGGTCGTCCCGGAGGTGTAGATCATCGTCGCGTTGCCCCCGGTCTCGGCGGCCAGGGGCTGCGCCGATGCCTGGGCGACGAAGTCCTCACCGAGCGTCCCTGGCGGGGCGGCGCCGCCGTGCACGAGCACATGACGCAGGTTGCCCCCGGGAGCCGGTATCAGGTGCGCGTATTCCGCGTCGACGTAGGCGGCGCTGGCGTCGGAATGGGTCACGATGTAGCGGGCTTCCTCCGCGGTCAGCCGGTAGTTCAGCGGAACCGCGACCGCCCCGAGCTTCCTGGTTGCGTTGACGACCGCCACGACCTGCGGCGAGTTCGGCCCGCACCAGATGACCTTCTCACCCGGGCCCACCCCCAGCGAGGCAAGCGCGTTGGCCAGCCGGTTCGCCTCGGCCTCGAGCCGGGCGTAGGTCCACGTGACGGTGCCGGCGCCTGGCCTGTCGTCGACGACGGCCGGCTTGCCGGGCTGGGATGAGGCGTAGAGGGTCAGGAGGTCTGGCATCTGATCTGCGGCCACAGCGGTCATCCTCACCCGGGACCGCCGTGGGCGGCAAGAAGCCGGGCGCCGGCGGCCGCGGCCGCCGGCGCCCGGCCCGTCAGTGGCCGTGGTACTCGTCGTGGCGGCGCAGCCACAGGGCCTCGTCGTCCACCTCGTTGCGGCCGAGCGGGGTGCGGTCGAGGAGACCGTAGTAGACCATCATGAATTCCAGCCCGCGCGCGGTCGTGGAGTAGGTCAGGTAGACGGTCCCGTCCTCCAGCGTGTAGCAGTTCAGGATCGGCGACTCCGACACGTACACGGCGGGCTCGGTGCCGCAGGCTTCGGCCATCAAGGCGGCGACCGGGGGGACGCCGCCGGCCAGCCAGCCGCGGGCGACCTCCGCCGGGTGGGCGACCTCCAGGTCGAAGGCGTAATCGCCGCCATAAGAGGAGGCCCAGGGGAAGTCCCAGCCCATCCGCTTCTTGTAAGCCTGCAGCTTGTCAAGCGGCGCCCGGGAGATGCCGGTGAACGTCGTGTCGCGGGCGTTCAGGTGGGACATGTTCCCGTTGAAGCCGTCGGCGATCGAGGAACAGACCGGGCACCCTGCGGTGAAGCCGGGACCGAACATGAAGTGGTAGACGATCAACTGTGACCGCCCGGCGAACAGTTCGGCCAGCGTCTTGGGCCCGGCCTCGGTGTCAAAGCGGTATTGCTTCTCGACCGGCACCCAGGGGAGGTCGCGCCGCTCGGCCGCAAGCTGGTCGCTGCGGCGGGTCAGTTCTTTCTCCTTGGCGAGCAGCTCGCCGCGGGCGGCAAGCCACTGCTCGTGTGTCCCGATCCGGTGACTGGGCATGGGCATGTGCCTTTCTCCTTTTGTTTTTGTCTGCCAGGATGACGGCTTGGTTTTATTTGCCGGGACGACGGCCGTGGCCAGCGCCGCCCTTGACAGCTCACATCGGCGGGGCAAGGCCGGGAACCGACGCGGGCATGATGACGATCCAGAACCCCAGCCCCGTGATCGCCAGCGCCAGCAGCACATCCACGGTGGCGATGGGGGGCAGGAGCTTCTGGGCCAGGACGATGGCGGCGATCACCGCCATCCAGGTGATGCTCATGACGCCCAGGGCAGCGAGCACCGCCATCAGCCCCGCGCTCGACCCGGCGCAGCACAGACCGAATCCGAGCCCGGTGCTGGCGGCATCCTGGCAGCGGCGGCGGTAGTACTGCTTGACCGGCGTGAACTCGTAAATGCCCGCGGCGATCGTCACCACGCCGGCGACGAGGGTGCCATGCGGCCGGTCCACCACGTAGACCAGCACGCCGGTCAATGCCCAGACGGCCAGGTACGAGCCGACGAACACCGGGACGGCGCGCACCCCGCCGGCCTGGGCGCGCTTGAGCGTGGCCGGGGCGGCACCCGGCAGCATCATCGCCGCCATCATGGCCGCCCACACGGCGATGAAGAAGCCGAACGAGCCGAGCGGCGTGGCCGTGCCCATGTTCATCCCGTGCATCTGCCAGACCGAGACCACCCAGCACACGGCGGCCAGCCCGAGCGTCGCCGCCAGGGCGGCCGCGGTCGTGGCCGGCCGGGTACCGGCCAGGACGATGGGCGTGCGGCCAGGCCCGGCGGCCACCATCAGTTCCTCCCTATGCCGAGGTCGTCGGAACGCCCGGCCGCCAGGCGCGGCCACTGGGCGATGGGGCGCCCGCCCGGCCACACCGGCACCGGTGGCCAATCGGGCGGGCCGCTGCCGGTTCGTGTGTTGGAGCAGCGCTGTGGCCAGCCGGGCGGCGAGTCCTCCCAGGCCTCCTGGCGGCCGTACACGGTGAGGTCCATGAGCGCGTAGCTGTAGTCCATCGCCTCCGCGCCGCGGCGGGTCGTCCAGTAGGTCTCGAAGACGCGGTCGCCGTCCCGCAGGTAGCACACGAGGTGGAACAGGCCGATCTGGCGCCCGGCGAGAAGCGTGCCGACGGAATCCTGGGCCGAGTACCACGGCATGTCCCAGCCCATGAAGTCGCGGTAGCGGGCGCTCGCGTCGTAGGGCCCCTGGCAGAAGACCGCGTAGGTGATGTCGCGGGAATGCAGGTGGGACAGCTCGCGGACCTGCGTGGTGTAGAACGTGCAGCCTTCGCACTGCTGCGCCGCGGGGTGGCCGGGGTGCCACATGAAGTAGTAGGCGATGAGCTGCCGGCGCCCTTCGAAGGCCTCCAGCAGGGTGACCGGCCCACCGGGCCCGGTCAGCGTGAGGCGCGCGTCCACCTCGGCCATGGGCAGGCGCCGCCTGGCCGCGGCAATCGCGTTGCCCTCGCGGGTGTGCGCCTTCTCCCGTACCCTCAGCGCATCGATCTCCGCCTGGAAGGCAGCCCGGTCGGCGACCGGGGGCAGCCCCGGCTCCGCTGCGCCACCGATGGCGGGCTGGCCGGCGTTCCCGGCCTTAGTCACGGTCGCCGCCATCGGCGGTCTCGTATGAGTCATGCCACCGCCACCAGGAGTACGGCGGGGTCTGCGGATAGCCCTCGGGCGAGTCCTCCCACTCCTCCTGCCGCCCGAGCGCGGTCATGTCCAGGTAACTCCAGGTGCTGCCCAGTGCCTCGTCGCCACGGTTGTTGAGGAAGTAGGTGCGGAACACCTGGTCGCCGTCGCGGAAGAACGCGTTCGTGCCGTGCCACAGGTCCACGCCGAAGTCGGCGTCGAAGTCGTCGGTCATCGTGTACCAGGGCATCGTCCAGCCCATCCGCGCCTTCAGGCGCGCTATGTCGGTCTGCGGCGCACGCGAGGCATAGGCGAACGTGGTGTCCCTGGCGTTCAGGTGCGCGACGTGGCCGACCTGGTCGGCCATCAGGGAACAGCCGGGGCACGCGTGGTCTGGCCAGCCGTGCACGCCGGGCTCGAAGAAGGCACGGTAGACGACAAGCTGACGGCGGCCCTCGAACAGGCCGGTCAGGCTCACCTTGCCGTCGGGCCCGTCGAACACGTAGTCCTTCTGCACCGCCAGCCACGGCATCCGCCGGCGCTCGGCCGCCAGCGCATCCCGGGCGCGGGTCACTTCCTTTTCCTTGACGAGCAGCCGCTGGCGCGCGGCCTCCCACTCCTGTGCCGGGACGATCGGCGGGGTCTTCATGGTGGTGCCTGCCTTTCTCAAGATCTAGGGGTTCCGTGCAGCGGGGCCGCAGCGGGCTCGCGAGCGCCCCGGTCGAGATGGTCTTTCAGCGCGCCAAGCGGGCTGTCCCAGTCCCGGGCCAGGGCGGCCAGGAACTGCTGCGCCACCTGCATCGGCGCGGAGCGCAGCCGGTACCGTACCCGGCGCCGCTCCCCCGGCTCGGCGCGCACCAGGCCCGCCTCGGCCAGCAGGGCCAGGTGCTTGGCGATTGCCTGCCTGGTGATCGGCAGGCGACCGGCCAGGTCGGTGGCCGTGGCCGGTCCCCCGGAGGCCAGCGACGCCAGGATGGCGCGCCGACTCGGGTCGGCCAGGGCCACGAAGACCTGTTCGGCGATCGCTTCGATATCAGGCGGCATCGAGGTAGCCGGCCAGTTCGCCCAGCTCGCTCGCCCAGCCCTTGGTGTTGCCGTCGAACGCCTCGCGGAAGGCCTGGTCCGGCAGCTGTGCGAAGCCGCTCTCGACGACCGTGAGCCGGGTGCCGCCGCCTGCCGGTTCGAGCGTGAACTCGACGTAGGTGCGGCGCGGATCGTCGTCGGGCAGCCCGTAGATGTGCCAGGTGAACCCGAATACGCTCGGCTCCTCCACCCGTTCCACGCGCATCTGCGCCGTGAAGCCTTCTTCGTTCCACTTCATCCACGCCGATCCGCCCGGGCGCAGGTCGATACCGGCCTCGTTGCCGAACCAGCCGGCCAGCCCCTCGGCCGTGGTGAGCGCCGCCCACACCCTGGCCGGCGGGTGAGCCAGCTCTACGGTCCGCTCGATGCGATCAGGAAAACCCACGATGGCCTCCAGTAAGTAGCAACTAGTTGGTTGCTATATTATTGCAACCAACTGGTTGCGTCAACTTCGCTGGTTGCTGGCGCCAGACCTTCGTTATCTTGTGGTGCCTTCCGTGATGCCCAGGGCGGCCAGACGGGCCGACGATCGGCTGCATGACAGGACCCCGGCGCCTCGTCGTGGAACTCGAGCTGGTCATGAGCGAGCGGGTGCCCCTTGCGGGGCAGGCGCGGATACCCGGCCTTCCGCCGCAGCGTTTCTGCGGCTGGTCGGAGCTGTTCGCGGTGCTGCAAACCATGGTCTCCGGCTGCGAGGTCCATGGCGATGACGGCGCATCGGGGCCGGTGACGCTGCCTTAGGCATGTCCCTAGCCGCGCCCAGCCACAGGGCTTTCGCCAAGGGCGGCGGACAGGGCGCTGCGCGAGGTGATCTGGAGCTTGGCATAACTGCTCGTCAGGTGGTTCTCGACGGTCCGCTGGGTGACGAACAGCCGCTGGGCGATCTGGCGGTTGGTGAGCCCGGCCGCGGCCAGCTGCGCGACCTGCAGTTCACCGGGGGTGAGCGCGTCCCGCCCGCGAGTGGCGTCCCGGCGGGGCCGGCCGCCGGCGATGACGAGTTCACGGCGGGCCCGGTCGCACACGGCGAGACCCCCCATGGCGTACGCCAGGTCCAGGCCCTCCCGCAGCAACTCACGCGCCTGGGTGCGGGCACCGGCCCGGCGCTGCGCGGCGCCGAGGTCGATCAGCGCACGGGCAAGTTCCAGCGGCGCCGGTGCCGATCGCAGTACGGCCACCGCCTCGGTGAGGAGTTCGGCACCGTCAGCGCCACGCGCCACAAGCCCGCCGGCGTGCAGCGCGATGCCAAGCGCGCGGCCAGCGCCCCAGCCGCGGGCGAGCGCGATCTCCTCGGCGCACAGCCGGCTGGCGGCCTCCCTATCGCCGAGCGCCGCCAGCGACAGCGCCGCGGCGGACCGCCACGGCAGGATCGCCGGGTTGGGGATCCCCCATTCCTGGGCAAGCTCCCCGGCCTTCATCAGGTCTGCGGTGGCCGCGGTATGGTCGCCCGCCGCCGCGTGCAGGCAGCCCCGGGCGTGCCTGACCAGGTTGTGCGGCCAGGTCGGAATCAGGTCACCGTCCAGGCCCAGTGCGGTCAGCAGCGAGCGCGCGTTCTCCTGTTCACCGCGTTCCACCAGGGCACGGACGACGAAGGAGGACGTGATCGTGGAGATCCAGATATTGGGCGTGCCCGCGATGCCCTGCTGCCCGAAGGCCACCGTCTCGCTGACCTGGCCGCCGTACAGCGCAAGCAGGGACGCGAAGCCCATGGCTGTCGCCACGGCCGGCTCGGAACCCTGCTCCTGCGTCAGGTGCAGCCATTGGGCCGCGGCATCCCTGGCCTCCGCGGCCTGGTCGGCGAACAACAGCACCGACAGCGTCTCCGGCAGGGCCGCGGCACTGGCCGACATCAGCCGCGGCAGCGCGGTGAGCGCCTGGCGGGCGTTCCATACCGCCAGTTCGCGGTCCTCCCCCGTCGCGGCAAGCTCGATCGCCAGGTTGGCGTGCAGCACCGGCTCGAGGATCTCGCCGCGTGCGGCGCGGGCCTGGACCCGCTCGAGCAGCGGCCGGGTGGCCGCGCGGGTGCCGATATCCATGCGGGCCGTGTTGAACAGCGCGGCCTCCAATGGTTCCCGGAACCGCTCGTCGCCGGCCTCGGCCGCCGTGCTGGCGAGCAGGTCCACCGCGTCCGCGAAACGTCCGGCCAGCGCCAGCGCCTCACCGAGCGCCTGCGCGATCTCCCCGCGGTGCGGCCAGTCCGTGGTGGCGGCCAGGGCCTCGCCGAGGTGCTCGGCCGCGAGGCCGGGCGCCTGCATAGCCTCGAGCCGGCCGAGGCCGAAGAGAATCCCGGCCCGTTCGGCGGCCGGTGGCGGCTCGGCCAGCACCCGCTCCAGACAGAGCGCGGCCACGTCGGGTGCGCCGCGGCCGTGGGCATCGGCCGCGGCGTCACGCAGCTTGCGCACCACCCATGCGTCCCCGTCCGGGGCCGACGCGAGCAGGTGGACGGTCATCTCCTGCTGCGATCCGCCCTCCGCGTCGAGCAGCCGCGCGGCCCGCAGGTGCCAGCGCTGCCGCACCGGTGGCGCCAGGTCCTGGTAGACCGCCGCCCGCACCAGCGGGTGCACGAACCGCACGGCCTGATCGCCCTCGATGAGCCGCTCGGCCATCAGCGCTCCGACCGCTTCCGCGCAGGCATCGGCGTCCAGGCCGGCCAGGCGGCTCGCGCGGGCGGCGGTCGCGGCGGTGCCGAGCACGGCGACCGCTCGCGCCGCCGCCAGGCAGGCGGCGGGCATCCGGCCAAGCTGGAGCAGCACCCTCCGCGAGACCGTGCCCGGTGTCAGCCGGCGCAGGTGCGGCACATCGTCGTCGGTGCCACGGACACCCTCGGCCGCAAGGCCGGCCAACAGGCCCTCGAGCAGCAGCGGGTTGCCGCCGGTGAGTTCGTGGCAGCCCGCCTGGAATTGTGCGGACGGGGCGCCGCCGAGTGCCGAGCGCACCAGGCCGGCGGACGCGGCGGGGCTCAGCGTGGCGGGGCGGAGCACGATCACCGCCGGGTCCGCCGCCAGCTGAGCGGTCAGCGCCCTGTCCTGCGCGGTGGCCGACCGGGGCTCCCGTACGGTGGCCACCAGCAGGATCGGCAGGCCGTCCAGGCGGCGGGCCAGGTGCGTGAAGTAGCGCAGCGACGGCTGGTCCGCCCAGTGCAGATCGTCCACGGCCAGCAGCAGCGGTGCCTGCTGCGCGATGCCCGCGGCCAGCCAGTACAGGCCGTGCACGACCGAGAACGAGTCCTCCTCGCCGGCCGGCCCGGTATGGCCGAGCGCGGGGGCGGCGAGCGCCGCGGCGTCGCCCGCTAACCCATGGCCGCGAGCGCGGACCTCGGGCTGGAACAACTCCCGCACCACACCCCACGCATAGCCGCCCTCGAACTCGGCCGCGTGCGCCACCCGGACGGTCATGCCCGCGGCCGCGGCCTGTGCACATGCCTGCGCGAGGAGGCTGGTTTTGCCGATCCCGGCAACCCCCTCGACCAGCAGTGCCGACCCGGCCCCCGACACGGCGGAATCGACCGCCCCGGTGATCGCGGCGAGTTCCGCTGCCCGGTCCAGCAGCGGGCCAGCGGGCGTACCTCCCGCCTCCATGACGACAAATCGTACGGACCGGCGGCTCCCCCTGCGGTAAAGCCGATCCAAAGACTGTGGTGCCTACCGTGACGCGCACCGCGGGCCCGCCAGGAGACGATCCGCCCAGGGCCAGAGCCTGCCGCCATTCCTCACGGCACAGCGCCCGGCCCGGTGGAAACGCCCGGAGGAACGCATCGCTTGGAGGCAGCAATGAATCCCGGTTCTCATCCGGCAGGGCGCCGGCCCCGCCGCTTGCGTATTGCAAAATTCTTCGCTTTTACCGCGGGAGTCGCGGTACTTGCCGCGGTACCGGCGGCTGGCGCGCACGCCGCCGCGCTGCCGGCGGTGAGCTGTTCCGATGACAACCTGCCGGTGCGCATCGCCGACCCGGGGCCAGCCGACCAGACCCTGTGGGGCCAGTTGTGCTACCGCGGTAGCCGGGAACCAGGCACCGTGCAACTGCTGGTGCACGGCGCCACCTACAACCACCTGTACTGGAACTTCCCGTACGGCAACGGCTACCACTCCTATGTCGATGCGGCGACCGCCGCCGGGTACGCGACGTTCGACGTCGACCGCATCGGCGCCGGGAACAGCTCGCATCCGCCCAGCGCCGGTCTCGACCTCACCGCCGGGGCTATCGCGCTGCACGACGCGGTGACCGCGCTGCGTTCGGGCGCCGTGGATGGGCACGCGTTCCGGCACGTCATCGCGGTCGGTCATTCGATCGGCTCGGTCGAGATCTGGCTTGAGGCGGCCCGCTACCACGACGTGGACGCCGTGATCGTCACCGGCGCCCTGCACGCGCTCAGCCCGGACATCGGCGCTCTGGAGGGCGATCTCTATCCGGCGGCGGACGACCCTGCCTTCGCCGGCCAGGGCCTTGACCCCGGATATCTCACCACCCTGCCGGGAACCCGCGGGTCGCTGTTCTACGACCCGGCTACCACCAACCCGGCCGTGGTGGCCGTGGATGAGGCCAACAAGGGCGTGACGACTCCTGCGGAACTGGCGGGCGCGGCGGCGATCCTCAGCGAGCCACCTGCCCAGCAGCCGTCCTACCAGATCGCCGTGCCGGTCCTGTCCGTCGTGGGCGAGGACGACAACCTGTTCTGCACCGGCGTGACCGCCTACAACTGCGCCAGCCAGCCGTCGGTCCGCGCCTTCGAATCGCAGTACTACTCGCCGGCCGCGCACCTCAGGCTCGTGGTGATCCCCGGCACCGGGCACGACCTGGCCCTGTCCACCACCGCCCCGCTCACCGACGCCATCATGATCGGCTGGTCGCTGTCGGCCGTCGGTCCCGATGCACCGTAAGGGCGGACCCTTTAGCTGATGGTGGAGGAGATCACGACCGGGTGACCCTGGCCGAGGAAGAAGATGCCGGGGTACCCGGCGGTGAAGAACCCGTCGTTGGGGTTGTCCTGCAGCGTGGATCCCTTGATCAGCAGCGTGCCGGTCCGGTCGTTGCTCACGTAGAAGATGGCGCCGCCGCCCTCCCGGGCGTGGTTGCCGGAGATGATCGTGCCTTCGACCTTGAGGTGGTAGGTGTCGCCGTCGTTGTAGATGGCCCCGCCGCTGCCGCCGCCGGGGGTTCCGGGGCGGGCCGGGTTGGCGCCCGCACCGATGGCCTGGTTGCCGGTCATCAGGCTGTTCAGCACGGTCCAGGAAACCCCGATGCTGCTCAGCGCGCCGCCGTTGGAGCAGACGCCGCGGCGGAAGGTGCTGTAGGACACGTACACCGGACGGTTCTGGTACTGGCTGAGCGCCCGGATGGCCGCACCGCCAAGGTCGGGGCCGGTGGGGTCGCAACGGTTCCCGATGAAGATGGAATTGATCACCTTGAGCTGGCCGCCGCGGTCGAAGATCGCACCGCCACCACCGCCGTCGTACTCCTGGCCCGTGGAGTTCCCGTCCCGCAGCGTCAAGTTCTGGATGACGAGCGTGGGCGTGGCCTGGTCCTGGCAGTGCGACGTGGTCCATACCTGGGCCGGGTCACAGGTGTCCATGTACAGGATGCGCCGGGCCCCGCCGCCGCTGAGCGTCACCTTCCCGCCGCCGTCCAGCACCACCTCGGAACTGGTGTTACGGACCTTCGCGGTGGCCTGCATCATGATCGTCACTGGCTTTGCACCGCAGTTGAAGGTGATCACGCCACCCTTGGCGACGGCCGCGACCACGGCCCCGGACGTGCAACTGGCGGCGGTCCCGTCGCCGATCACCTGGTCCGGGTGGGAGGTGTCCACAGGGCGTGCGGCCGCGGGGATGGGCGCGCCCCCGGCCGGGTTCCCGGCGAGTGGACGCTGCTGTACCGGTGGAGCGGCCGGATTACGGCCGCTGCGGGCCAGGGCGACCGACCCGGCTTCGCCAGCGCCCGCGGCCCTGGCCGACGGGGCCGCCGCGGGCTGACCGGACGAGGCTGCGGGCGCGGTGACGGGAGCCGCGGCGGTGCCGCACGCCGCCAGCAAGGCACCCGAACCAGCCAGGGCGAGCACGCCGGAACTGGCCATGATCCGCACGAGGCCACATGCTAGCTATCGGCCATACCCCGGCCGGCGCTTTCCACCAGAATCACCCTTTCATCGGGTACCTGTGGCTCCGGTTACGGGCGCGCCTGGCAGGCCGGTGATCGCCAGGAATCGCTCGATCATGGCATTCACCTGGTCGGGAACTTCGAGTTGGATGAAGTGGCCGGACCCGACCGTCTGGCCGATCGTGATCGCCGGGCAGGCCTGGCGGAGATCGGCGGCGGAGTTGGCCGGACCGGCCGAGCCGATCGACAACACCGGCACCGTGGCGCTGCCCAGCACCGCCGCCCCGTCGAACTCACCCATCGCCCGCAGCACATCGGCCGCGATCCCCGGCTCGGTCGCCGGGAACGCCTCGATGATGGCCTGCCTGCAGGCGACATCGGTGGGCAGGAACATTCCCTGCACGAACGCCGTCCGCCAGGACCGGTCGCCGTCCGCGCGGACGGCATCCACCGAGTCACGGAAGAACGCCTTGGCCGACTCGTTGGTGATCGGCGCCGGGTCCACCATCACCAGGGCGCGGATCGCCCCCGGCCGCGCCGCGCACACCAGGCCGACCAGTGCGCCCAGGCTGTGCCCCACCAGCACCGGCCGGCCGAGCCCGGCCGCCGCGGCGACCGCGAGCACGTCCTGGGCCAGCACGGCCATGTCGTAGGCGCCCGGGCCCGGCGCTGGCCGGCCGCTTTCACCGTGCCCCCGCAGATCCACCGCCGCGACGGCGTGGCGGGCCGAGAAATGCCTGACCTGCGGGGTGAAGTACGAGCGGTCGCAGCACCAGCCATGCACGAAGACCAGCGGCGGGTCGCCGGCGCCCGCAACCTCATACGCCAAGCGGACGCCCGGCACCGAAGCGAACTGGGTCATCCCCCCTCCTCGCCGCGTTCTCTTTGCAGGTAGCCGGCGGTCATCCCACCGTCCACCAGCAGCGTGGTCCCGGTGATGAACTCGGCCTCGGCGCTTGCGTAGAACACCGCGGCGGCCGCGACGTCGCCGGCCTGGCCGATCCGGCCGATCGGCGGCACCGGCCAGTCGCCGCTGCCCTCGGCCCGGTCCAGGTCGCCCGGCGGGCCCATGTGCCGCATGCCGGGCCAGATGTCGCCCGGGCACAGCACGTTCGACCGGACGCCGTCCGGGCCGCCGTCCAGTGCCAGCATCTTGCCGAGCATGACCACGGCGGCCTTGGTCACCGAGTACAGGCCGGTGGCCTGCTCGCCCCAGATCCCGGCGTCCGAGGCGACGTGGATCATGCAACCGCGGGCGGCGGCCAGGTGCGGGTAGGCGTGCTGGGCGTAGAGCAGGTAGCCGCGGACGTTCACGTTCATGACGTGGTCGTAGTCGGCGAGCGGGGTCTCGATGAGCCGCGCGGCCACCCCGACCCCGGCGTTGTTGACCAGCACATCCAGGCCGCCCAGATGGTCCACCGTGGCGGTCACCGACGAGGCGGCCGCGGCCGGGTCGGCGGCATCGGCGGTGATGAACCTGGCCCCCCGGCCCAGTTCCGCTGCGGCGCGCTCACCGAGGCCGGGATCGCGGCCGGTGATCACCACCCTTGCGCCCTCTCGCAGGAACCGCCCGGCGATGGCCAGGCCCAGGCCGGTGGTGCCGCCGGTGACCAGCGCACGCTTGCCCTCCAGCACGCCCATGGCCGCTCAGTCTACGAGCGGCCGTCGCCACCCTGCCGAACCCTGACCCGTCAAGGCTGGCACCGGCATCACGGGCAGGTCCAGCCCGGTGCACCTGCGGCCCGCCCGGCGGGAGGAGGCCGGCTGATGCTCAATAGCCGGTCCAGACCAGCAGGATCGTAGATCCGGCCAGGAGGGCCGCCATGACGCCGTTGAGGATGCGCCGGGCGCGGGGGGTGCGGAGGAAGCGCTGGAGCGCGGCGCCGAACGCCAGCCACGGCAGGCAACTGGGGAAGGCCACCAGGGAGAACAGGATCGCGAAGATGACCGCCTGGGCCAGCGCACCGCCGGCACGCCGGTCCAGGAAGGTGGCGATGGCCGCGACCCCGACCAGCCAGCCCTTGGGGTTGACCCACTGGAAGGCGGCCATGCCGAAGAATCCGGTGGGTGCGTTCATGTGCCCTTCGGCGCTCCCCGCGGTCGCGATCCGCCAGGCCATCCAGCAGAGCATCGCCCCCCCGCCCCACTTGAGGATCTCCAGTGCCAGCGGGTGGGCAAGGAGCACGTTGCCAAGGCCCAGGGTGATCGCGAAGAGCATTGCGCCCATCCCGGTCACCTGTCCCAGCAGGCTCGGGAGACCACGCCGGACACCGACGTTCGCACCGACGGCGGTCAGCAGCGCATTGCTGGGGCCAGGGGTTCCGGCAACGACCGCGGAGAACGTCACGAACGCGATCACCTGGGCGGGGTCATGTATCACTGCCACGCGTGCTTTCGTAGATTTGACTGATGGCCCCCAGCCTGGAGGATGCGGTCGGCGCTGGTCTTGAACGATCGTGCGATCCGGACGAGTGGGTGGACGCCACCGTGCCGGTGGATGGGGTGGAACTGTTCCGTGCCCGGCTGCGCGGCCGCCCGTTCAGCCGCCACCGGCACGATGTCTACGCGATCGGCGTCACCGAGGAGGGGGTCCAGGCGTTCGAGTACCGGGGCACGGTTGAGCGCAGCCTCCCGGGACAGGTCTTCGTGCTGCACCCCGACGAACTGCACGACGGCAGGGCCGATGGCCCCGGCCTGTTCGGCTACCGCCAGATCTACGTCAACCCGGTCCGGATCGCCTCCGCCCTGCCCGCCCTCACCGGGCGGCAGGCCCCGCTGCCCTTCGCTTCCCCGGTGACCGACGACCGGGTCCTTGCGCGCGTGGTGCGGACGGCGTTCGCGCGTGCGCCCGAGCCGCTGGCACTGGACGCTCTGGTGCTAGCGCTAGCGGAGGGCCTGCTGCGGTCCAGTGCCGCCGGTTCTGCCAGCACGCTGCGCTGCCGGGTCGACCTGCCCGCGGTCGCGCGTGGCCGCGATTACCTGCGCAGCCGGCTGGCGATTGTGCAATCGGGCGAGATGGAGGCGGTCACGGGCCTTGACCGCTACCAGTTCGCGCGCCAGTTCCGTGCCATCTACGGGACCAGCCCGTATCGCTACTCGGTGATGCGGCGCCTCGACGTGGCCCGGGCCTGGCTGCGCGAGGCACGGCCGCTGGCCGAAACGGCGGTGGAGGCCGGCTTCGCCGACCAGGCCCACTTCACCAGGACGTTCAAAGCGGCGTTCGGCATGACGCCCGGCCGGTACGTGAAGCTCTGCGTGGCCCGGGCCGGCGATGGAGCTACTCGTTAGATTCGCGGGCACCCGAGATCTCGGCGATCCATTCTTCGGATACGACCAGGTCAGGGATCGTGTGAGCGACCGGTCCGTGCACGTGGCCCAGCGCCCGGCCCAGCCATCCCGGCTGGGCGATCGCGGGCATCGGGCCCGGGCCGGCCGGAATGAGCCGGAGCGCCAGCGCCGGGCACATCTCCACGGCCTGGCGTGCTCCGCGTTCCAGCCACGGCGGGACCGGCGTGTCCAGCATGACCGGATAGCCCTGGGGATCCAGCTGCACGAGTTCGGGCACGATGTGCGCGCACAGGCCGTGACCCCGGCAGCGGGTCCAGTCGATGGCCAGCTGGGCTTCGCCGGTCGCCGGGGGCAGCGGCAGGTACTCCCTGACCGGCCGGCCGCAGCCGCCGCGGGACAGGTGCGCAGCGAGATCATCGGCGAACACGGCGAGGGCGGACAGCACGAACCGGAACACGCCATCCGGGTGCGAGCACGCGCCGCGACCACGGACGGCCGCCGCGCCGCGGCGCGCGGCATCCAGCGCCTCCACGCCCCCCGAGCCATTGGCGAGCGCGGCCAGCGAGCGCGCGATGCCCGGCAGGCCCAGTTTGCACGGCCCGCACTGGCCGGAGGACTCCATGGCGAGGAAAGCGGTCACCCGGGCCACCTCGCCGAGCGGGCAGCTGTCCTGGCCGAGCGCCAGTACGACGCCCGCGCCGAGCGTGCCGCCAACCGCCGCCAGCCCGGCCCGGCTGACCGGCACGTCATAGGCGGCCTCCTCAGGTATCCAGCAGCCGTGATACCCACCGACAAGCACGCCGTCCGCGGGCCCGGCGCCGCACAGGCCGAGTACCTGGCCGAGTGACACCCCCGTGGGCACCTCCACAACGGCGGGCCGCGTGACCGAGCCGCCGACGGTCAGCAGCACCGTCCCCGGCTCGGCCGCGGTACCAGCCGACGCGTAACCTTCCGGCCCCACCATGGCGAGAAACGCCAGTTGCGCGAAGGTCTCCGCGTTGGACAGCAGGGTCGGGCGGTTGCCGGCCCCCCGGTAGCTGGCCCGGCTCTTGCCCGAGGACGGCAGCGCGGCGCGGCCGTTCACCGCGTTCACCAGTGCGCCCGACTCTCCGGACACGAACCGGTGCGGCAGTTCCACCACGCCCACCATGGACGCCAGACCAGGCTCGGCGGCGGCCGCCTCGCGTACCGACCGGGCAGCCAGCGGGTCGGTGACGCCGACGATGATGTCGCGGGAGTCCAGTGCCCGGGCAGCGGCGAGCGCTCCGCCCAGCACCAGGTACGGCGATCTGAGAAGCAGCATCCTGTCCTTGGCGCTGCCCGGCTCGCTCTCGGCCCCGTTGACGACGACGATTGGCGACCGGTTGCGTGTATGTACCGCGTCGCGCACGGCGGCGAACTTGTGCGCAACGGGAAACGCGGCACCGCCGCGGCCCCGCAGGTCGACCCGCTCGGCCATGTCGATCAGCCGGCCGGCGGACAGGCACGGCAGCCGAGCGAAGACCGTGTCGTAGCCCACCAGGTCTATCCGCCGGAACCTGTCCAGGCCGGCGGTAAGACGGGGCCTGCCGATGCAGAGGACCTCCGGCACGGTCGCCGGGATCATGGCGTCTCCGGGGCGCGCGGCATGCCGTCGTCCACGATGCCGTACACCACGCCGTACTGCGTGCCGCCATCGTGGCTGCCTGCAGGCAGCGCCGGATGCGCCGGTGGCGGGGCGGGAAGATAGCCGCCCGGCTGAACAGGTGCGGACAGGTACACGGGCAGGCCGGGCGCGGCCGGGCCGGGCGACGGGTCAGGCCCGGCCCTTGGGCGGGGCGGCGGGGTCGAGGCCAGCAGCGTGCGCGTCCGGCGGGGGGCCACAAGCCGGACCACCAGGACGACCGCAACCGCCGCCACGCACGCTCCGTAGCTCCAATCCACGTATGGCCTGGCGGTCCGCCCGCTGAGCAGGCCATGAAGGATCGCCAACGGCCAGGCCAGATACGCGGTGACATGTACGCCGCGCCAGGCGGCCGTCCAGTGCACGGCGAACCTGCGCCGCGCGACGCCGGTAATCGCGATCAGCAGGACCAGGTCGGAGGCGAGGGTGCCGAGACCGAGATACAGCGTTCGCCCGCTCGCCAGGAAAGGGACGACCGCGTCGACCGCGTCTGAGCGGTGTGCCAGCACCTCCAGCAGCACGTGGGACGCGAGGAAGCCCAGCGCGGCCAGTGACAGCGCGCGGTGCATGGCCTGGAAGGTCACCCGGCCCGCCGGGCTCACCACCAGGCGGTCGGTCGCGGCCAGCCCGGCCGCCACCGCGGCGGTCAGTGCGACAAGCACGAAGACTCCTGAGTAGGCGAGAAGGAACCGCTGTAAGGAGGCGAGGATGCTCGCGGCGGCCGTGCCGCCCGCCGCGAGCGGGCCGGCGTTGCCGGTGAGCAGAACCGGAATCGAGGCCCGGCGCCGGCCGCGTGGCCGGTTAGTTCCGGCGGCCGATAACGCCGGTAAGGCCCGATGCCCGTGCGCGGCTGGCACTTGGATAACCCACCGCATCCCGGGCCGGCAACCGGCTACCACTTCATGCCCACGCCCGAAAAGTGTCATCTATCTGATCCGAAAAGGAGGCCGGCCACTGACGTAGGCGATCCTAGCGAACCGGGCCGTAGAACCGCAGGTAGATCCCGGTGTGCCGACGCTCTTCCCGGAGAAGGTGGAAACCGGGCGGTTTCCATCGGCCCGGTGACCAGTAGGGCCCCCTAGGGGAAAAAGTGATCTGCTCGTTATACATCGATTTGGTAACGCGGGAGTAGCGCGAGGTCTAACGTGACTGTCCGGGGAGCGGGCCCCGGACATGGAGAGCTCGCATGACTTATCGGAGAGTCCGCTCGTATCAAAGGCGAGACGCGCGGAAGACCCGGGACTTACCGGTGCGGTCACGACCTGGCCGGGTGCCGACGCCCGTGATCCTGGCCGCCGCGCTCGTCGCGGGGATAGCCGGGATCGGCACCCTCGGCGCCCCGCACATCAAGGCCATGCTCACCGCCTCGACCACGCACGCAGGACCTCGCCACGCAGCCATGGCGGAAGGGTTCCGTACGACGGGCGGACTGGGCGGGGTGCGTACCGCAAAGAAAGCCGAAGGCATGCTGGATGCGTGCAACACATCTGGCGGTGACGTGGCGGCGCAGTGCCCGTCCGCGACGCCGACCGCGAATGTGAACTGCGAGATCCTCGTGCCCGAGCACCCGCTGACCGCCGCAGGGCTCGCCACCCCCTACCGGCTCACCGGCCCGGACGGCGCGTCACCCGCGGCCTCCGGTTGCACCATGGCGAACGCGGCGAACCTTGGCGCCTTCGTGCAGGCGACGATCTTGGACCCGGCCACGGGGAAGCTATCGGTGTACGAACCCCTGGTGATCACGAAGGGCACGCGGCCAGCGGCCGCCCCGGTGGTGCCCACGCTGCCGAAGGGCGCGGTCGTCACGATTGACTTTGGCTTCAACGGCGACACCCTGACGCAGGTGGGGGCGACGCCGCGCGCGCTGGTCCAGGGTCATTGCGTCAACGGCCTGCGGGGATCACCGTTCGGCCAGGTGTCGTTCTGCCACGGCACCCATTTCTTCTGGGCCGCGCGGCGGGCCGAACGGCAGGGCAGGCTCGCCGTGCCGTCGGCGGGTGTCTCGCCGAAGACCGGCCAGCCCTGCCCGACGACGCGTGCCTTCAGCCTCGTCGACCAGGACCAGAGCGACAACGTAACCACGCAGTACCTGCTCACCGCGTCCGGGCGGACGGCACAGTTCAACAAGGCGAACGCTGCCGCGATGGCGGGCGCGTCGACCATCTCCAACGGCAGCGACAACGCACTGCTCGATGACTTCCTCGACCCGGTGCTCGGCTGCAAGCCGTTCACCGCGCCCGACCTGTCCCAGGGCGGGGCGCCGGGGACGTCGCAGGCCCTGGATGAGCTGTCCGCTGCCAAAAGCCAGGCGGCGCCGGTCGCGCTGGTGCCCGAAAACGACCCGATGACGCTGGTCAACAACGCTCTCAGCGCCACCAAGACCAACCACTACCGCGACATGGTCGGCCAGCCGGAGATCTCGGCGAAGAACGACGCCGCCGACAGTCCGGCGAACTACTGCCGGAACATGATGAACATCCAGGCGCGGTTCCTCAGCAACCATGAGGCACTGCTGGCATCGGGGCCGTCGCCGGTGCCGTCGGTCGGCAACAACCTGCTCAGCTTCATGGCGAACCGGCTGATCATGTCCTATGTCAACCTCAGCTGCCAGAAGTTCGGCGCGAGCAACCCGGTGAAGGTCACCTTGAACAGCAAGGGCGTGGCGACGTCCGCCACCTTCGGCAAGTAGGCCACCGGTAGTTCGTGATTGCCCTGGCCGGTCTCCACCGGGCCCGCCGCCCGGAGGAGACCGGCCAGGGCGGTCAGCACGTCATCGGGCGGCCGGGATCAGCCCAGGACCATCTGTTCGCCGGAGCCCGACTGCACGGGATCGGGCAGGCGCATCATCCGGAACGAGATGAGCAGCCCGCCGAGCCCGGCGAGGATGGGAACCAGCAGGGCCACCTGCAGAGCGAGGTGCCTTGCCTCGGTGTTGATCCTGATGATCTCGTCCTGGGTCTTCTGCGGCTGACCGGCGAGTTGCTTGCTGAGCTGGGTGTTGCTCACCACTTCGGCGTCGTGTTCCAAGGTCTTGGCGACCTGCTGCTGCTGCGCCTTGGAGAGCACGGTGCTCGAATTGGCCATGCTGGTGAAGCCGATGGACAGGGCCGCCAGCAGGATGGCACCGGCGAACGCCAGCCCGAACGACAGGCCGAACGACCCACCCGCCGAATTCACCCCGGCGGCCTCGCTGACACGCTCCTCGGCGATCGGGGCCAGTGTGAGGTTGTTGAGCTGAGAGACCAGCAGGCCAAGCCCGGCGCCCGCGATCAGCAACGGCACCACCAGGTACCAGCCCGAGGTCGCCCGGGGCACGATCGGCTCCACGATGAGCATCCCGATCGTGAACAGGGCGAACCCCGCCCGGATCAGGCTCGCCGGGCGACGCTTCCCGCCTCTTCTTCCGGCCACCAGTGCCACCGCGAACATGCTGAGCGACAGCGGGGCGATGGACAGGCCCGCGCCCATCGCGCTGTACTCGAGCACGATCTGCAGGTAGATCGGCAGCGCGATCATCGTGCCACCCAGCGCGATCTGCTGCAGCAGCTGGCCGGTGACCCCGAACCTGAACAGCTTGGCCTTGAACAGGTCCGGGTCCAGCAGCACCGCCTTGCCCGCACGCTTGCGCCGCACCAGCCACCAGGCCAGCGCCCCCAGGCAGACCACCCCGAGCGCCAGCAGAAGGGCTACTGCTTCGCCGCCTTCTTCCCAGACCAGGATGCCCAGCACGATGCCGCCCATGCCCAGCACCGACAAGATGGCCCCGACGACGTCTATCTGCCGGGAGCCGGTGTACTTCACGTCGTGCACCAGCCTGATGCCGGACAGCACGACGATGATGATGACGTCCTCGAGCAGAAACGCGATCCGCCACGACAGGTAGGTCGTGATGAACCCGCCGATCAGCGGGCCCACCGCGGCGGCGACCGCGGCCGCGGCCCCGACCAGGGCATAGGCCTGCCGCTGGGCCGCGCCCTCGAAGTTGCCATGGATCAGTGCCTGCATCGACGGCAGCAGCAGCGACGCGCCGATCCCGCCCACGATCGCCCAGAACACGATGATCGCGGTCAGGCCCTGCGACAAGGCCATGGCAAGGGCGCCGATCCCGTAGCCGAGGAGGCCGAGCACGTACGCGCGCTTGCGCCCGATCAGGTCACCCACCTTGCTGCCGATCAGGATGAACGCCGCCGACACCAGCGCCTCGAGTGCGATCGCGGATTGGACGCCGCTGACGGTCGTGTGCAGATCGTGCACCACCGCCGCGATCGACACGTTCATCACCGAGGTGTCCACGACCAGGACGAACATCGCCATCGCCAGCAGCACGGCCAGCCTGCGGTTCCCCGCAGACAATCCAGCAGCACCGGTCCCAGGCGCCTCGGTCATGGAGTCCCCCTGCTGTTGAAGAGCCTATGGTCAGGAGCCCATACTGCGGCCAGCGCGCCGCCGGTTCCTCACCCTCCGGCGGGTGAGTTCGGTGATTGCAGGGCGGCCCGGACCGACCAGCGGGCGCCCTCCAGGCACTGCCTGGCCTGCGACTCGCCGAGGCCGCCGAGGTCCATCACGATGCGGACGGCGCGCGCCTGGAGCTTGTGGGTGGAGCCGGTCAGGTCGATCATGTGATTGTCGGCGACCCGACCCGCCAGCACCATCGCCGCGGTGGTGATCCTGTTCAGCGCGAGCTTCTGCGCGGTTCCCGCCTTCAGCCGGGTGGAGCCGGTCAGTACCTCCGGGCCGGTGTCCAGCAGGATGCCCAGTTCGCCGTCGCGCAGCAGCGGCGCGCCGGGATTGTGCGCGATCCCGCAGGTCCATGCCCCGGCACGGGCCGCGGCCCGCAGGCCAGCCCGCACGAATGGCGTGGTGCCGCTCGCCGCGAGCCCGATCACGGCATCGCCGGGACCTATCCGCATGGCGGCCAGCGCGTCCGGGGCGGCAAGCTCGTCGTCCTCGTCCCGGGTGATGGCGGTCGGGCCCATCAGCGCGCCGCCCGCCGCCATCACCGTGAACGACTCCGGCGGCACGCCGAAGGTGGGCGGCAGTTCCGCCGCTTCCTGCAGGGCGATCCGGCCACTGGTGCCCGCGCCGAGGAACACCGTGCGCCCGCCGGCGACGAAGGCTGCGGCAACATGCTCGGCCGCGCGGGTGAGCAGCGGTGTGGCCGTCTCGACGGCGGCGAGGACCCGGTGTTCCTCTCGATTCATCACCGCGATGACGTCCGCGGCGGGCAGTTCGCCAAGCCCTTCGGAGCGGGGGTTGCGCTGCTCGGTGCGCGGTAGCGGGTCGTTCACCGACAGATGCTCCCGGCGAGGCGGACGGCGCCCGCTATCGGGTCGCCGGGCGACCGGGTCACGACGACCCGGCAACCGCTGGCACGCGCCAGGGCCGAGGTGAGCGACGACCGCGCGGCCTGGCTGGCCCAGACGCCGCCGCAGAGTGCGACGCGTACCTCGGGCATGCCTTGGATGTGCTGCTCGATGTGCCCGGCGACGGTGGCCGCCAGTGCCGTCATCTCCGCGTCCAGTTGCTCGGTGGCCCAGCGCTGCTGCGCTTGCGCGGCGGTGGTGAGCAAGGGGGCGGCGCGGGCGAGCAACGGGGCGGGATTGCGTGCCGTCTGCACAGCGTGGACCACCGACCGCCAGTCATTGCCGCCAAAGATCTCACCGATGGCGGCCGCGAACGGCGCGGGGACAGCGGCTGGGTGCGTCACGAAGTGCTCCAGTGCCGCCCGGCCGAGGCGTGCCGCGGAACCGTGATCGCCGAGGATCCAGCCGCGCCCACCGCTGACCCGGTAGCCGCCGTCGGCGGCCCTGCTGCACACAACCGAGCCTGTGCCGGCCACGACGCAGGCATCGGTCCCTTCGGGGGCGGCGAGGAAAGCGGCAACGTAGTCGGGGGCGACCTGGATGTCCGCGCCCGGGAAGCGGCCGGCCAGCAGGCCCGCGATCTGGTCCCGCTGGGCCTGCCCGCGGGTACCGGACACACAGGCAGCCACTCTCGCCGCCGCCGGGCAGCCCGCGAGAGCCGTGCGATAGCTGGCAAGGACGGTCTTCGGGTCAGCCGTGAGAGGGTTACCGGGGCCACCGGAGCCCTCGTAGACCACGGCGCCCTGCCGTGTCGCCCGCGCGCGGGTGGCTGACCCGCCAGCGTCGATCCCCACTACCACGTCGCGGGGCGCCAGGCTGGGCATGTTGTCATTCTCTCCGGCCGCCGAGCGCCATCAACGTCGTTCTTGATGATCCCCGCTACCGAAGCGATGGATTCGCGCAACGCTCCCGTCGTGATTCACCGGGGGTTTACACACCGGTTCGGGCGGCGAGCCGTCCCGACTTCACGGCGGCCGCGAATGCCTCATAGTCCCTTTCGTTCTGGTCGGCGTAGGCGGCGGAGAAGTCGGCGATCGCCCGGTCGAAGGCGTCTGATTTGCCCAGGTAGGAGGCGATGGCGATGCGGTCGCCCCACCGCGCGTGGGCGCGGGCAAGGGTCGCGGCGCAGATGCGCGAGTACAGGGTGGCGCCGGGAACCAGCATGTTGTCGACGTCGGCGCTGCCCTTCCAGTCCTGGAACTGGCGCACGTAGTAGTCGCGGCTCACACCGTCGAGTCCCTTCACGCGGATCCAGCCAAGGAAGATGTCTGTCGCCGCCTGCATCAGCCGCTGGCCAGCTACGACACGCTGGCCATGGTGCCGATAGGTGCTCTTGCCGACGAACCGTTCGAGCACGGAGGCTTGCGCTTCTTTGGTCTGCAAGAACAACGGGTCCTTGTGGTCGCGTCCCAGCATCAGCATGATGTAGCAGCGGGTTCCCACGCTGCCGACGCCGACCATCTTGTAGGCCGTGTGGACGTAGCGGTACTCCTCGATCGGGTGGTGGTGGTCCCCGAGCGTGCGCCGGTAGCTGCTGAGCAGTTTCTTGATCAGCGGCACGGGGTCCTCCCAGTCTGACCCCGGGGTGACGATATCTTCGATCGGGATGATCAGGGGCGGGTCGGCGGCGATCCGCAGCTCGCCGTCGACCTCGGCCGCGCGCTTGGTGAACACCCGGGTGTTGTCCCGGGTGTGTGCCTTGTTCACGTCACGCTCGAAAGCCTGGGCCTCCGCCCTGGTAACCCGTTTGACCTGGACCTCCTGGCGGACCAGCTTGAGCAGCATCCCGGCTTCCAGGCGGTCGTACCAGGCGTCCAAGGCTCCCATCCCGGCGGCCTGGCGCATGCGGTCCCGGTACTCGGCCACCCCAGCCATGACGACGGCACGGCGGTCGGCCGGGGAGAATCCCCGGTCACGTCCCATGATCTCGAAGCTGGCCGCAAGACGCTTGACGTCCCATTCCCATGGGCCGGGCAGGGTCTCATCGAAGTCGTTGATATCGAAGATCATCTGCCGCTCAGGCGTGCCGAACAGGCCGAAGTTGGACAGGTGCGCGTCACCGCACAGCTGCACGGTCACCTCCGACACGGGGGTTGCCGCCAGATCGGCTGCCATGATCAGCGCGGCACCCCGGTAGAAGGTGAATGGCGAGACCAGCATGCGGCCGTACCGGATCGGCACCAGTTGCGGCACCCGTGACGCCGCCTGTTCTTCAAGCAGAGCAACCGGATCCGCTCGGTCCGCCGAGGGTGCCCACCGGCCGTGGGCCGACCGTGGCGCCTCGGACCGGGCGGCCCGGCCACGGGCAACCCGCTGATCCACCGTCAGGTGCGCCCGCCGCCATGCCGATGCAAACGGTGGGGTCCGTGCCCCGGCCAGGCTGGGTCCTGCGGGGGCCGGATCTGCGGCCATGCTCACCTCCGGTCATGCCCACTTCCTCGTGGGCACTCTGACCCAGAGAACCAGGCCACATGGCGTCCGGCAACCCCGGCTTGAGTGAACCGTTTGGGACTGGGGTATGCGATGCAGATTGCCGTCTTTTCCGAGGAAGGCGGCCGCACCGGCCGGAGTCGTTCGCATCGTCTACTTCCGTGGCCGAGGAGCGTAGCTCGTGGCACCCGGCGGTGTTACGGCGTATGTGAAGGCAAAGTCGGCCTCTGCGCGACCACCGAAACCTATGGTGAGTCCGTCCAAATGGAAGCTAGCGTCCGTCGTGATACCCGCACACACGAAGAAGCATAGATTCGCCTCCCATCCAGGCCCAGCAAGCGCTGCGGGGTTATTGGCAAAGCTATACACAAACTGTCCGCTGAAGCCGCCACCGACTCCAGCTCCCGCGGCGCCGGAATAAGTGGCCGTAGTCCAGCCACTACCTTGATAGACGCAACCCGACCCTGACCCGCCAAATCCAAAGAAGCCACCGCCCCCTAGGCAGAATCCGTAAGCGGTCTTGCCGCTCGGGTCGGCAAGAACGGTCGGCCGGTCATTCGCGTAAAGGTAGTCGGCCACGTACGGATCCGTGGGGGCGGCCGCTACCGGGTCCTGGCTTAGGAACCGGCCGGTGGCGGGGTCGTATTCGCGTGCCCGCATGTCGTAGAGGCCGAAGGTGTCCAGGTACTGCCCGGCGAAGCGGAGCGGCTCGGACGACGGCCGGCCGGTGGCTGCGAGGTTGGTGGTCTTGTGGTTGAGCCCGAACGGCTCGTAGCTGTAGCGGATGAGCGGGGTCCCGGTTGCCGAGGTGACGCCGGCGACGCTACCGAGCGCGTCACCGGTCAGGTAGTAGCTGGCCGCCGGGGTAGTGAGTGAGACCGGGCCGCCGGAGCCGTAGGTGTATTCCTGGAGCAGGGCACCCGCCTTGTTCCGGGTAAGGGCGAGCATCGGCAGCGAATTGTTCGTGTCCCAGGCGTAGTGGGTGACGGCCTTGCCCGTCGTGCTCTGGATGCGGTTGCCGTCCCCGTCGTAGACGAAGGCCGTGGTCTTGCCGGCACTGGTCGTGGATGTGATGTGCCCGGTCGCGTCGTAGGTGAAGGTGCGCGCGCCCGCGGTGGTCTGGTTCCCGTCGGCGTCGTACTGGTAGCTGGTGGTACTGGCTCCGGCCGCGCTCTGCAGTTCATCGGCCGCGTCGTAGGTGGAGGTGGTCAGGGGCTTGCCGGTGCGCTGTTCGGTGAGCCGGTTGCCGACCTTGCCGTAGGTCCAGGTGATCGACGACGGGCAGGAGGTGCTGGTGAAGCACAGCTTGGTCAGCCGGTTGTCGGCGTCGTAGGTGTAGTAGAAGCGGTCCGAGCCGGTGACCCGGGTCGGGTTGCCGTCGGCGTCGCGGGTGTAGAGGTAGTTCGTGAGGACGGTCGTCCCCTTGGCGGTCCGGTCCTGGGTGATCCGGTCCGCGGCGTCGAAGGTGCGCGTCTCGACGTAGCCATTGGCGCCCGGAAGCGTTTTCGTGATCCGGTTCCCTGCCGGGTCGTAGCCATAGGTGGTCGTGCTTCCGCCGGCCGTGACCGAGGTGAGCCGCCCATCGGCGTCGTAGCCATAGGTGATGGCCGGGGAACCGGGATAGGTGCGGCTGGTGACGTGGCCGGCGGGGTCGTAGGTGTAGGTGAATGTCGCCGTGCCGCGGGAACTGGTCAGAAGTTCGTTCTCGCCGTCGTAGGCATAGCTGACCGAGCCTCCGGCATCCGTCATGCCGGTGCGGTTCCCGTTGGCGTCGTAGCTGAAGGAAACGCCGGGGGTGCCATCGGAGTAGCTCGTGGCCGTACGCCGGTTCAGGGCGTCGTAGACGTTGGTGGTGACGACGCCGTTGGCGTCGGTGACCTGCGTGCGGTTGCCGTTGGCGTCGTATTGGCAGGCGGTCTTCCGGCCGAGCGGATCGGTTCGCTGCGTGAGGCGGTTGGCGGCGTCGTACTGATAGCTGGTCTGGTGGCCGTTGGCATCGGTGCGCGTGATCAGGTTGCCGGTGGCGTCGTAGCTGTAGCTGGTCGTGTTGCCGAGCGGGTCGATAACGCTGGTGAGATGGTCGGCCGCGTCATAGCCGTACGTGGTGGTGTTCCCGTTCGCGTCGGTGACGCTGGTCTTGTTGCCGGCCGGGTCATAGGCGGTCACGGTGGTGTGCCCGAGCGGATCGGTGACCTTGGTGAGGTGGTCGAGTGCGTCGTAGGTGTAGCTGGTGCGGTACTTGACCGGGTTGGCGCCGCTGACGTTGCCGCGCGGGTCGACCATGGAGGTCATCCGGCCGCTGCCGTCATACGTCCAGGTGGTGACCTCGCCCAGGGGCGAGGTCTGGCGGGTCCGGTTGCCGCTGCTGTCGTAGCCGTAGGTCGTCTTGTTGCCGTCCGGGTCGGTCTGGCTGACCAGAAGGCCGGTTCCGGCCGGATCACGGCCATCATTCGTCACCTGGCCATCGGCGGCGGTCGTGCTGGTGAGGTTGCCGTTGGCGTCGTAGCCATAGGTCGTGGTGTTCCCGCGCCCGTCGACGTGCTGCGTGAGGTCGTTCAGTGCGTCGTAGGTCCAGGTCTGGGTGTATGACAGCGGGGCAGGGTCGGTCTGGCTGATCTTGTTGCCCGCGATGTCATAGGTGTAGCTGGTGGTGTTGCCGTTCGCGTCGGTGGCGGACGTGAGGTTCAGGTTGCCGTCATAGGTATAGGTCGTCTTGTGCCCGAGTGGGTCGATCCGGGCCACCAGGACGTTGTTCGAGTAAATGTCCTGCCAGGTGCCACCGCGGGCGTCGGTCATGGTCGAGGTGGAGGTGGCCGGATCCCACGAGAACGTGCTGGTGTGGCCGAGTGCGTCGGTCTGGGAGACCACTCGCCCGTCGCTGCCGTAGACGTTGCTGACGCGCGTGTGGCCGTTCGGGTCGACGATGCTGGTGAGGCGGCCAGCGGAGTTATAGGTGTAGGTGGTGACCCCGCCCGCCGGGTCGGTCACGGAGGTCAGCAGGCCCGAGGTGTAGCCGTAGTGCACCGAGCGGCCGTCCGGCAGCGTGGCCGACGTGATCAGGGCGGTGCCCGGGGCATACCCGAAGGTGATGACCCGGCCGGCGCTGTCGGTGATGCTGGTCAGGTCGCTTGCGGCATCGTCGGTCATATGGAGGCCCTGGCCGTTCCGGTCGAGAATGGCCTGCAGGTGCCCGGAGGTGTCGAAGAACAGGTGGGTCTGGTCGTTCCTGACGACCTCGAACCCGGTCGGAATCTGGCGCAGTGTCGCATTCACACCCGGAGCACCGACGAACAGGCCCGTGCTCTCCATTTGGAACGCCAACTGGGCTCCCTGATCGGTGACAAGCGTCAGGTCGCCCTTGTCGCCCTGCGTGAGCTGCATCTGGTAGCCGAACGTCCAGCCAGGCCCGAACGGGCCGCCGGCCTGGTTGATGGAGGTGTAGGCGCGGGTCAGGGCGAACGGCACCCCGATCCCGGGTAGCTGGAGATCGGTGTCTTGCGTCCAGTAGGCGCCGGTGAGCGTGTTGACGGGGTCGGCCTTGACGCTGGTCGGGTTGTGACCGTACGGGGTCGAGCCCGGCCGGCCGTAACTCTGCGGGACGGGGTAGGCGTACGACGGCGTGGACGGCGCCGATGCGCAATGCGGGATGCCGGCGGTGAACTGGTCAACGGCCGGCGTGTTGACGTACCCGTCGGCGACCCAGTTGCCGTTGCCGAGCTGGTCCCAGATCGAGGATCCGTTCGCGTAACTGCCGCTGCGCCACTGGCAGGCGATGTCCACCGTGCCGTGGTACGGGAGTGCGCCCACGCCCGGGAACGCCAGCCCGGGCCCGGTCCGCTCGTTCAGGCCGAGGCCGCCGGTCTCGTAGACCTGGTAGCTGGTGTTGACCGGTGGGGGCGGCGGCGGGCTGGAGCACTGTGGGATGCCTGGCGAGAACGCGGCATAGACCGGGGTGCTCGTGTAGAAATCGCTGACCCAGTTGCCGTTGGTCAGCTGGTCCCAGATATCGGACCCGCCCACCGCGCTGCCGCTCTGCTGCTGGCAACTGATCTGGATCTGCTGGCCTTCGAGCAGGCTTCCGGCGCTGCCGTAGTTCAGCCCGGGCCCGGAGCGCTCGGTGAGCCCGACCCCGCCCGTCCCGGAGACGTAGTACGTCGGCGGAACGGGGGAACTGCGGTTGTAGCCCTGCACGATGGCCTGCATCTGATCCGACTGCTGGATGGTCGGGCCGCCGGACCACCAGTACGTGATCCAGGTGTGGCCGGACCACGCTGCCGGCTGGTAGTAGACGATGTAGTACGTAGCGCCCGGGGTCACCGACACATCACCGATGTCTCCCTGGGAGTTCCCGAAGTTGACGATCGGCGGATCGGTCTCCGCGTAGGCGGTGTTGCAGTTCGGATCGCCGCAAAGGCGAATACGGACGGTTGAGCTGCTGCCCGTGTATCCCGGCGAGCCGACCGTGACGCCCAGCGTCGTGATGGTATTGCTCTGAGCGGTGAACGCCTGCCAGGCGGTGACGAAGTAGCCGTTGTACGGGGCGCCGGGCTGCATCCGGTTGTAGCTGGTCACGGCGGTGCGGTCGACCTGCGGCCCGCGATCGTAGCCAAGGACGACGGCCTGCATCTGATCGGACGCCGCAATGGAGGAGCCGCCAGACCACCAGTAGGTCACCCAGGTCTGGCCGTTCCACGGGGCCGGCTGGTACCAGACCAGGTAGTAGAGGGTCCCCGGCGTGACCCCGATATCGCCAAAATCGGCTTGCGTGTTGCCATAGTTGACAATTTGCGGATTGGCCGAGGCCAGGGTCGTCGAACACGTAGGGTCGGTGCAGAGCCTAATGGTTATGGTGTGGCCGTCCGGCGTGTAGTTGGGGGTACCTACCGTTACGCCGGCCGTGGTTATCGTATCGCTCTGCGCGACAAAGCTCTGCCAGGCCGAATCGAAATAGCCGTTATGCGGTGCACCCGGGGCCATTCTGTTGTAGCTCGTCACCGCGGTCCGCGTATCCGCGGCGGCGGGCGCCATGGTCGCCGTGGTCAATCCCGCGGCGACGAGGGCGGCGGACAAGGCGGTGCCGAGCCAACGGCGAACGGGGCGAGACCTAGCCGTCGCGCGCAGGATCGATGTCATGCGCAGGACCGTTTCAGCACGCAGCCCAAATCCAGACATAGCGCCCTTCCCCCCATGTCGCGGAATCAGGCAGCAGGTGGTCTGGGTGATCCTCCGGTATGCGTCCCCCGGCCTTGGGGCCGTGATTTTTGCGGGTGGGATACCGGATCGATTTAAGAGGACTCGGCAGCGCCGAAAGCCACACCTGGGCCACTGCGCGGGAAACCGGGACCGACTAGACTGCTGCCTTCCTTCGGCGACCAACTTTGCCAACGTTTTGCAAGATTGACGTCCCAATGTGGCATATGGCCGGCAGTGGCCATGTCATCGTTATGGGTTCGTTACTTGCCGGCCGCTTCGCGACCTGGAGTTCATCCGGCGGGGATTGAGGGTGCCACAGGCTCGTGTGATGCTTAGCCGCAAGGCTTATGAGTGTTCACGGACCGACAGGGGACCACCGTGGCTCATGCCAGTTGGAAAACGATCCTCCTCACCGTCGCCGTCACGCTTGGGGCTGGTCTGCCGGCGGCCACGGCCAGTACAGCTGCGCAGGCGGCGCGCGTGGCAGGCCACGCCCCGGCCGTCCCGATTTTCTGGAGCCCTCGGCGGGGTGAGCGCTACCTCGTCCGCCGATGCGTGGGCAGTCGGAGACCAGTGCCCCACGTGCGGCGACCCGGGCACGCTGACCCTGCACTGGAACGGCACGCACTGGTCGATGGTGCCCAGCCCGGACCCGGGCCCGGAGAACAACCTGCTGAAAGCCGTGGCAGCCGTGTCGCCCTCGGACGCCTGGGCGGTCGGGTCCTACTGCACCACGGCCTCCTGCGCCGTGGAGGACACGCTGCTGCTGCACTGGAACGGCACCACCTGGTCGAAGATCCCCAGCCCCAACCCCGGTCCGCTAGCCAACGGCCTGAGCGACGTGACCGCCCTGTCACCCACCAACGTCTGGGTGACCGGTGATTACTGCGCCCCCAAGTGCAGCGGCCATGTCCGCACGCTGATCCTGCACTGGAACGGCACCGCCTGGTCGACGTCCTAGGGCTAGCTCGCACCAGGCCCGTACATCCGCCTAGCGACACGCCAAGAGTTTCCCCAAGAATGGGTATGCAGAACCCAGCAAAGGCCCTGTATTGGCTGGCAGCCGAGCGTAGCCTCTTTCCCGAAATCGCTGGCCCGCCAGGCTGGCCACGAGCGGGCAATGGAGGAGCCATGGTCGCCGGTGCGTTGTTCCTCATGCTGGTTCTATTGGCGTTGTTGCTGGCGGCATTCATCTACCAAATCGTCACGACGCCGTTGACCGCCGTCGACGCTCCGACGCTCGTGAGGTCCGCGGCGGCATCCGCACCGGCCCCGGAGTTGCCGGTCAGAGTGTCACGCGCTCCCGCCACGGGGCCGGCCCATCGGACCACTGCGCCGGGGGTATCCCGCGGGCTGCCGTCCTGGAGCGCAACGGCACTGACGATCGCCGGGCTGGCCGCCGTCGTAATCGGCGGATGGCTGTTCCTTCACATCGCCCATGGCGCGGCGGCCTGCTCACACCAGGCGATCGAGGTCTGCTCGCAGGGATTCGTGCTACTCACCGGCACCCAGCTTGCCGGCGGCGCTCTCGCCGTGGCCGGCATGGGCGCTCTGGTCATGGCGATCGTCCTCGCCCTGCGCTAACAGCGCTGCTTTCTTAGGACGCGGTAAGGAACCTCTTCGGCCTGCCTGAGTCCCGCCTGTTTCCCTTGGGGCAAGCCACAACCCCAGGAGGATTCGCATGCGCAGCCGAACCAGGATGATTGCCGGCGCCGCAGTGGTCACCGCGGCCCTGGCCGCGGGCAGCGGCGCCGCAGTAGCGTCGACGGCCGGCGGCAAGCCGGCCGCCCCAGCAAAAATCGCCCCCGCCGGCGCCAAGGCGGCCGACGAACGGCAGGCCCACAACGCGATGACGGCGTCGGTGGCCGCCGCGCTGCACGTCAGCACGGCCAGGGTCAGCGCGGCGCTCCGGCCGCTGTTCGCCGCGGGCCGGGCCGACACATCCTCCCCGGCCTTCGCCGCAGCCGCCCGTTCGCTCGGCGTCAGCACCCAGCAGTTGTCCACCGCGCTGATGCACGCCAAGCAAAGCCTGGCCGCGGCCACGCAGGCCGGGCAGAGCCGGGGCGGCGCCAAGGCCGCCGGAGCCAAGGCGGCGGGCGCCAAGGCCGCCGCGGAACGGCAGGCCCACAACGCGATGACGGCGTCGGTGGCCGCCGCGCTGCACGTCAGCACGGCCAGGGTCAGCGCGGCGCTCCGGCCGCTGTTCGCCGCGGGCCGGGCCGACACATCCTCCCCGGCCTTCGCCGCAGCCGCCCGTTCGCTCGGCGTCAGCACCCAGCAGTTGTCCACCGCGCTGATGCACGCCAAGCAGAGCCTGGCCGCAGGCTGACGCAATCGGCGAATGCCGGTCCAAGAAACGTGCGCGATACTGGCCGCGTGCGCGTGCTGGTAGTCGACGACGACGAGGCGGTGCGCAGCGCGCTGACCCACGCACTGCACCGTGACGGCTACGAGGTGTCCACGGCGGCCGATGGCACCAGCGCGCTGGCCGCGCTGTTGCGGC
The DNA here is from genome assembly GCA_963726415.1 of uncultured Actinomycetes bacterium. Lineage (GTDB taxonomy): Bacteria > Actinomycetota > Actinomycetes > Streptosporangiales > Streptosporangiaceae > DASXKD01. Next base: position 51,404 of record CAVSCM010000056.1, on the reverse strand, counting down.
TCCGGCACGAGGCCGTGGTCCTCGACGTCCTCATGCCGGAGCCGGGCGGGCTCGAGGTATGCCGTGCGATCAGGGCGCGCGGCGACGATACCCCCATCCTGATGCTGACCGCGCGAGACCTGGTGTCCGACCGGGTCGCCGGGCTGGACGCGGGCGCCGACGACTACCTGGCCAAGCCGTTCGCGCTGGAGGAACTGCGGGCGCGGCTGCGCGCGTTGCTCCGGCGCAGCGGCGCTGGTGCCGACCTGCTCCGGTTCGGAGATATCGAACTCGATGTAGCGGCACACCGGGCAAGTCGCCGCGGTGAGCGACTGCTGCTGACCAAGACCGAATTCGCGTTGCTCGAATTGTTCGTCCGCAACCCGGGTCGGGTGCTTTCCCGGACGCAGATATTTGAATCGGTGTGGGGGTACGACTTCGGCCCGGAATCGAACGGGCTGTGGGTCTATATCAGCTATTTGCGGCGGAAGATGGGCGAGCCGCGGCTGATCCAGACCGTCCGCGGGCTTGGCTACGTGCTGCGGGAAGAGGAATGAGCCTGCGCACCAGGGTCGCGATCGCCGTCGGCGTGGTCGTCTTCTGCGCGCTGGCCATCGTGGCGGCGGTTGTCTATCCCGCGGTGGGTGCCAACCTGCGCGGAAAAAACGACCAAGCTCTGATGCAGGTGGCCAAGGAGGCGCCGACGATAGCAGCGAAGCTCAAACAAGCCGGTGCCGTCGGGCAACTGGTCCCGTTCGGCAGCACGCAACTGCAGATCGTGCCCGATGCCGCGGCCGGCCCAACGGACGGGTTCGTCGGCGTCACCGACCATGACGTCCAGGTGGCGGCCGGGAAGGACCCGCCGTATTTCTATGACGAGGCCTACCAGGGCGTGGTCTACCGCATCTACACCATGCAGTTTCCGGGCAATCCCGGGACGCTGGTCCGCACCGCCCTGCCCGAGTCGGAGGCGGCATCGACCCAGTCGGCGCTTGGCTGGCTGCTCCTCGCGCTCGTGCCAGGCCGGCGCGATTGGCGCGGCGGTGGTGGCGCGGCTGGCCGCGGGCCGGGTGCTGCACCCGGTGGGCCGGCTGACCGAAACCGTCGAGCGGATCAGGGCCACCGGCGACCTCAGCGCGCCGATCGAGACGCCGGGCCACGACGAGATCAGCCGGCTCGGGCAGGCATTCGCCGCAATGACGGCCGCGCTGGACGAATCGGTGGGCGCGCAACGCCGCCTGGTCGCCGACGCCTCGCACGAGCTGCGCACCCCGCTCACCAGCCTGATCACCAACCTCGAACTGCTCGCCGAACGGCCGGACGACCCCAGCGCGCCGACGCTCGCCGCGGCCGCGCTGGCCGAGGCCGGCGAGCTGCGGGTGCTTGTCAACGACCTGGTCGAGCTCGCGCGGGACGGGCAGGCCTCGTTCCACATCGAAGACGTCCGGCTGGACCTGGTCGCGGAACGGGTCGCCGCGCGGGCCGCGGGCCGGGCACCGGGGCTGCGGTACGAGCTCGACTGCTCGCCGACGCTGGTCCGGGGCGATCCGGACGCGCTGGAACGGGCGATCGCCAATCTGGTGGACAACGCGGTGAAATGGAGTCCGCCGGATGGCCGCATCCGCATCTCGGCGGCGGGCGGGACGGTTGAGGTCAGCGACGACGGGCCGGGAATACCCTCCGGCGACCTGCCATATATTTTCGATCGCTTCTACCGGTCCACAACGGCGCGCGCGCTGCCCGGCTCGGGCCTCGGCCTCGCGATCGTCCGCAGGATCGCCGACATGCACGGCGGAACCGTGGAGGCGATACCGCTGCGGCAAGGGGTGAAATTCCGGATCAGCGTTCCGGAGATCGTCGCCGATCCGCCCGCTGCGGAACGGCCCCCGGTACGCGGCTGACCGTCACGCTCGCCTGGTCCGTGCCCGGTATCGATCTGCGCTCACCACGGCCGGCCAGCAGATCGTTATGAAGCCGCGCTTGTCCTGGGGGATCCTGCACGGATCCCCCAGGAGCTGCGCTTAGTGACCGGCGAGGGCAGGCACCAAGGCGGCGGCATTGGGTGTGCCAAGGCCGGTAACCGGGTCCCAGCCCGTCGTCGCCGGGTAGCCAGGGACGGCAGGGTCAGCCTGGTTGTTGCCGTTGGTCACGTCGTAGAAGTAGGTGCCGTAGTTGGCCCCTGACGCGAGCGTGTACAGGGTGGGGTTGATCTGGCCGAGGCTGTGCCCGGCGATCTGGTCGGCGATCGCGACGAGCCCGGCCCACTGCGGCGAGGAGCAGGACGTGCCGCCGACCACGTACCAGCCCGCGCTGCATGGGTTGCCGCTCGGGCAGGTCAGGCCACCCTCCGCATCTCCGGGCGCGGTGTCGTAGACCAGCACCCCGGTGCGGGAGCTGGCCTGGAAGGCGACATCGGGCACACCGCGCATGGCATCGATGGCCGTGGACCCCGCGGGCAGCGTGTCCTGGTAGGAGGGCTTGGCGAAGATGTGGCTGAAGCCGCCCCCGGAGTCGATCCAGCCGATTTCACGCACGCCCGGGTTGGACGGCGGCTGGCAGTTCACCGGCGGGTCGGCCGTGTCGACGCCCGTGCCGGTACTGGGGTCGGTGCACAGGTAGGTGCCGCCCACGCCGGTCACCAGCGGGTCCGACGCGGGCCAGCCGACGGTCGGGAACGGGATCGTCTTGGGGTGCTTGATGGGCGTCTTCCCAGAGTTGGCCGTGCCGGAGTCACCCGAGCTCGCCAGCACGGTGACGCCGTTCGCGGCGGCCGAGATGAACGCGTGCCGCAGGTTCAGCAGCGACTGAGGGCTCCCGAAGGTCTCCTCCGCGGCGCCGAAGCTCTGGGTGATGACGTCGGCCTCGTGGTGGTCCACGATGAACTGCTCGGCGTTCATCATCGCCGGGAAGCCCTGCACGCCCAGCACCTCGGCCGGGTTCGTCGTGACGTTGATGATGTTGGCCCCCGGGGCGATGGAGTGCGCCCACTCCACGTCCAGGCTGGTCTCCAGTGCCCAGAGGTTGCGTGCCTGCTGGCCGGTGCCCTTGCTCTTCGGCGGCGGCGACTTCACCTGGGTCTTGCCGTTCCAGTAGAAGTGCTGGAACGTCGGCATCCCGGCCGCGCAGGTCACGCCCGGCTCCCCGCACATGTGCGGCAGGCCCATCTGGGTGTCGAAGTTTCCCAGGTCCGAGGCCATGTTGGGATTGCCGAACGAGTCGATGATGGCAATGGTCATGCCCTGCCCCTCGTCGTTGTTCGCATACAACGGGGGCAGGTTGTAGGAGGCCTGCATGGATGTCGGGGTGAAGCAGCGCCGGCCAACCGAGGTGCAATCCGTCTCGGCCGGCGGTGTCGTGCTCCCGGACAGGTACTGGTAGTCCGAGACCGCCGGGATCGGGGCTGGCAGACTGCTGGCGGCCACGGCACCGGCGCCCGCGGGCCCTAGTGCCAGCGCCGCCGCCCCGGCGAAGCCGATAGTCACTGCCTGGCGAACCGTCCGGCGCCTGTACTGATGAACCACGCTGTCCTCCGTCCGCTCCGTGACCAGATCCTGGCCACACCGGGCGAAACGCCGGACAACGCGGGCCCGTTACACCGCCAAGGCCGCGTGGCTGGCTAGTGGACCGCGTGGAACTCGATCCGGTACACGAGGGTGCCGTCGTCGATGGGCCCGGCGTGGGCGGCTCGCCGGCGCAGGGCTTCGAGGTCTGTCTCCCCGGCGCGGCGGACATCGTCCTCGTCGATCGAGGCGAACGGCACCAGTTCGATCGAGTCGACCTCGATCCAGCCGGGCCCGACCGGGTAACGCCGCCCCCGCAGCACCTTCCGCCGGCGCCAGAGCCGGACCGAGACGGTGATCTCGCCCGCCAGGACGTCCTCGCGCAGTTCCTTGCTGAACTCCATCTAGCTGACAGTACGTCCCGGCTTTACCCGCTGGCTGACCCGGACTCGATCAGGGTTTTGGACTGGCCCAAGGTGCTGGTGTCGTGGGTGCCCACGGCCGAGCACGCGCCCGCCGGGATGCACGTCACGCCGTAAAGTTCGTTGAACGAAGGTCCCGGGCTGGGACTGGGCTCCACTGACCAGCCGGCGCCTTCCCGCGACTCGATCAGGGTCTTGGTGTTGGCGCCGCCGCTGTTGTAGTAGCCCACGGCCGTGCACGCGGCCGCCGAGGAACACGACACGTCGGTGAGCACGGGCTCGGGCGGGCTGGGGCTGGACACCACCGACCAGGTCGTGCCGTTCCACGACTCGATCAGGGTCCGCTGACTGCCGCCGTTGATGGTGTAGCTGCCCACGGCCGTGCAGGCCGACGCCGAGACACAGGACACACCACCGAGGAAGCTTGCGATCCCCCGGCGGGGGCCGGGCACCACCGACCAGCCGGTGCCGTTCCACGACTCGATCAGGGCCCGGTAGGAGCTGCGGGTGTGGTAGCTGCCCACCGCCGTGCACGCGGCCGCCGAGGTACAGGACACGCTGCTGAGGCCGTCGTTGGACCCCGGGTTGGGGCTCGGCACCACGGACCAGCTGGCGCCGTTCCACGACTCGATCAAGTTCCTGGAATGGTTTGGCGTGCTGCTGAGGTCGCCCACCGCCGTGCACGCGGTCGCCGAGATACACGACACGCCAAAGAGGAGGTTGCGGCGGGTGCCCGGGTTGGGGCTGGGCACCACCGACCAGCCGGTGCCGTTCCACGACTCGATCAGGGTCGCGTAGTTGTTCTGGGTGCTGCTGGTGCCCTGCGTACCCACCGCCGTGCACGCGGACGCCGAGGGACACGACACGCCATAGAGGAAGTTGCCGATGGCGCTCGGGCTGGGGCTGGGCACCACCGACCAGCCGGTGCCGTCCCACGACTCGATCAGCGTGCCGGGGCCACTGCTGCCGGTACTGCTGTGATTGCCCACGGCGGTGCAGGCGGACGCCGAGAGACACGACACACCGTCGAGTTCGTTATACGCGGGCGACGGGCTGGGGCTGGGCACCACCGACCAGACCAGGGTCTGCGCGCTCGCCGGAAGAGTAACGGCTGCCGCTGTGGTCACACTGACGGCTACGACGCCGATACCGGCCAGCACGGCCCGGGCATGCGTGAAGCTGATCATTTTCATCAGAGTTTGCCTCCCCTTGACGTTCTCCTTACTGTTAGGACGCCCGGCTCGCATCGGGCGTTGACAGGATTGCCTAGCCGGCCGGCGCGGGTCTCCGCCGGACGGTCAGCGTCGCGGTGGTGTCATGAACGAGGGAACCGCTGGTCCCGGTGATCAGCAGGGTGTAGGCACCGCGCCGCGTCCACGGCTTCGTTCTCACCCTGAGCGTCGCGCTGCCTGGCGACCCGGCTGGGTTGGGCGAGAAGATCGCTTTCGTTCCATTCGGCAGCCCTGCCACGGTGAGCGAGACCTCGCCGACGGAGCCACCGGTCACCGACACGGCAACGGTGTACCTGGCGGCTTTTCCGCGGCGGACCGTGACCGACGAGGGGCTGACCGACAGCGCGAAGTCCGGTGTGGCGGCCAGCCACTGGTAGGCGGCGAGCGCGTCGAGGCGGCCGTACCCGTAGTCGTCGTCCGCGCCGGCCGCCCCGAGGTCGGCCGCGCCGTTCTCCAGCGCGGCCGCCTGCCGGTCCGCCGACAGGCCGGGGAAGGCCTGCAGCAGGAGCGCCAGCGCGCCGGCGACGTGCGGCGCGGCGACCGACGTGCCCGTGGGGTCGGCGTAGAGGCCGTACAGGTCCGTGGTGTGGACGTCGACGCCCGGCGCGACCAGTTGCGGGTAGACCGGCTGCCCACACGGGGAGGGGCCGCGGCTGCTGTAGGGGTAGAGGACGTCGGCGTCATCCGTCGCGCCGACGGCGAAAGCCTCCGGGTTGTTCGCCGGGCTGCTGGAGTTCCCCGGCAGCGGGCCGTAGTTTCCGGCAGCGAAGACGGGAAGGATGCCCGCGGCCCGCAGGCTTGCCAGGTCGGGCTGGAAGTCAGCCAGGCAGCCGGAAGCCGACATCCCCCATGAGTCGTTGACGACGTCGGGTGCGTCCGCGGTGGCCGGGTCGCCGTCGGGGTCGAGCAGCCACTGGAACCCCTGGTGGATTCCGGTTGAGGTGGCCGTCCCCTGATCGTTGAAGATCTTGACCGCGATCCACGTCGCGTCCGGTGCGATCCCCACGGAGGTCCCGCCGGCGTCGCCGCCCACCATGACGCCCATGGTCCAGGTGCCGTGGCCGCTCACGTCGGTCGGCGTGGTGGGATGCTCCCCGTTCGGGTCGTACCAGCTATTGGTGCCGCCGCGCCACCGGGTGGCCAGGTCCGGATGGGTGACGTCGACTCCCGTATCCATGTTCGCCACCACGATCCCCTGGCCGCGGTATCCGAGATCCCACAGCGCCGGCGCGTTGACCAGGGCCACGTTCGTCTCGGCGGCCGTCGGCGCGGCCGTGGCCACCGCCCGCGGGGCCGGCACGACGAGGTTGGGGCGGATCGCGCGCACGTCCTGGCGGGCCGCGAGTTCGCGGATAACCGCTGGTGTGGCCGTGACGGCGATGGCGTTGACGATCCACAACGGCGCGATGTCCGAGACCAGGCCCTGCGCCCGGCGGAGCCTGAGCAGCGCCCGCAGCGGGCGCTGGGTGAGGCCGGCGCGGGCGCGCAGGATCCTGGCCGCGGCTCCCGGCCGGTTCTCCCGGGCGAGCCCGCGCACACTGGTGAGGTCCGCCTGCGGCCTGAGCACCACGATCGCCCTGATCATCTCGTTCTCGGCGGCGGCGTCAAGCTGCCGCTGGAGCTGCGGAGCAACCACAGCACCCCGGAGTGCGGCCGCCCGGGGCGGCGCCGCCTGGCCGGCCGCCGTAGCGGATCCGAACACCGTTGCCAGGAAGGTGAGGGCGAGGAGCAGGCCGGCTCGTCTCACCGGACCTCCTCCAGGGTCACCTCCGCCGGTGCGGGCGAATCCGTGCCGAGCCGCCGCCGGTGGCGGCGGCGGCGCACGACGATGAGCCGCGCGCCGGCGCCCAGCGCCAGCAAGAGCACGCACAGCGCGGCGGCATTCGCATAAGGCGCGAGGGGATGCTCCGGCCGGGCCACGGCGGGCGGCCCCGCCTCGGGCGAGACGCGCCCTGGCACCGTAACGGTCAGGCGCTCCCCGGCCCGCCGGACGACCACGGTGATCGCGATCGGCCCGGCCGAGTCAAGCCGGCCCGTGCCGAAATAGCGTCCCGGTTCTATCTGCCGCAGCGGGACCGTTCCGTACTCCCCGGACCTGCCGATCCTGAGCGTGACCCGGTCGATCGGGGCCGGCGGTGGGCGGCGCGAGCTCGCGGCGAGCACGGTGAATCCGTTGACTCCCGGCCGGTTGGGTGTCGCGGAGACCGATACGACCAGATCGCCGAGCGTGGTGTCGTACGCGTGCGGCTGTGCCAGCGGTACCGGCGGGGCCGCGGTGCGCGGCGGCGCGGTCTCGGCGAGCAGTCCCGCTGCCGCCAGGAGGACCGCACCCGCCAGGGCCTCGGCAACGATGAGCCGGCGGGAGGGCGCGGCGGCACCGGGAGCGCGCCCCGGCCCGGCCAGACGCCGGCCGTGCAGCAGCGCCGAGTTGGCGAGGCCCAGACCGCCCACCAACGCAAGCAACGCGGTCTTCAGCAGCAGGGTACGGCCGTAGGCGGTGCTCAGTAGCTGACCGGGCTCGGCGACCTGGCGGCCGGCGCCGTAGAGCCCGGTGACCACGAGAACGGTGACGCTGATCACCAGCAGGGTAGAGAACGGGCCGCGGCAGGCCCGCACCACTTCGCGCGGCGCCAGCCCGGGCACGCGCGGCCAGAGGACCAGCACGAGCGCGGGCAGGGCACCCAGCCAGAGCAGCGCGGTCAGCACATGCAGCGAATAGGCGGCCACGGCAGCGGCCCGGGCCGACTGCAGGGCGGCGGAGTGGCTGCCGAGCGCCTCGACCCAGGCGACCGCGAGCACGAGCGCCGCGGCCAGCGCCGGGGCCAGCGCCGGGGCAATCGCGGAGCGGTGGGTGACGGGCTCGCCGAGCCTGGACCGGATGGCGAGGATGACAGCCACAAGCGCGATGAGCGCTATCTCCCGGGCGAGCCAGAGATGGCCCCAACGCGTCCCGGTGAGCAGATCCACGACCGCCTGGCCCAGCGCCCAGTCCGCACCGCCACCCGCCGCCCGCTGGCCTTCTTCGGCCAGGGTCATGACGCCGACGGCCCCGGCCGCGACCGCGCAGCCCGCGGCAACCGCCAGCAGCCTGCGCCGCGCCAGCCGCACTCCCACCGCGACGGTATCCGGCGCGCCGGCAGCACGGGCCCGGCCGAGAACCGGACCGGCCACCGCGAGGCATCCGGCCAGGCCGGCGAGCGCGCACAGGCCGAGCCACCGGAGCAGGACGCCGCCCGGCGCCGCGGCCGTGCCGGCCGGGCCGGCGCTCGCGGCCGCTGTGATGGTCCCCGCGGCCGCCGACGCGCCGCCGACGGTGAACACGACCACACCGCTGGTCCTGTGGCCGTCGTCCTCGGCGAGCACCCGCCACACGAGGCCGTAGGTTCCCTTCCGCAGGTTCGGCAGCTCCACGGCGAGCTGGCGTGGATCGCCGCTGGGCTCGGCACGGGCCCCGGTGACGGCCGCTCCGGTGCGGTCCACGACGCGGGCCACGCTGAACTCCGGTGAGATCTCCTCACTGAACCAGAGCCGGGCGACACTGGGGGCGCGGGTCAGCAGGCTGCCGTTCGCCGGGTCCGACCTGACCAGGTCGGCATGGGCGCTCGCGGGCTGGGCGAGCAGTAGCGCGGCCGCCGTAGCGCCCAGGATGAGTGCAGCGCTCCGCAGGAGAATTCGCACCGCCGACGGCCCCCTTCCGGTCGATGTGGTCCTCAATGCGGACCGCCATCAAAGGTCACTTGACGACGACGTGTTCCACCTGGGCGTCGCCGAGCAGGACGGTTATCTCGCTGCCGCGGTGCACCCAGTTACCGGTGTTCTCGAAGATGAGGTAGTAGCTGACGGCCGGCTTTAGTGTCCCGTGGTGGGCATGACCCATCAGCAGCCGGTTGAGGACGAGCCCGGTGCGCTCGTCGATGATCGCCGGAGGCGTCTGGGCCTCGTGAACGGCCACGGCCTTGCTGGGATCGACGACCTGGTATCTCAGGTCGAGAAGCCCCCCGCCCCCGGTGACCGCCACCCGGACGAGCCGCACGCCGCTGCGCTCGGCCAGGCCGGACGCGGATACAGCGGGCCGCTGCCATGCGGGCGGCGGCTCGGCGCTGGTCGCGCCGCTGGAGTGCGGCGGCAGCCACAGTGCCAGCGCCCCGATCCCCGCGGCGATGAGCACACCGGCCAGGAACCCGGCGACCCGAACCCGTCCGGGCAGCCGGAACCGGCTCCGCCTAGCGGGGGCGGCGGGGCCGGTCCCGGGCTCGGTCCGCGTGAGCGACGAGCGGCCGCTCATCACGGATGAATGAAGGTCAGCATCCCGCCGCCGGCCGACGGCACGGGACTGTGACCCGCCTGGTCGCCGTTGGTGAGATGCAGTTGACGGTTGAACAGCGGGAAGCCGCTGCCGCTCGGCGCTCCCCCGGCCGGGACGGTGGCGATCGCGTCCTCGGTCGCGCCCGCGGGAATGGTGTCCGCGCTCGCGTCGTAGGCGCTGCCCAGCCGCCAGGCATCCTTCGCCACCACGTGCTCGTGCATGCCCAGGAGCATCATCGTCGTGTTGTCGTAACCGGCGTTGAGATACCGCAGCAGCACTCGCTGGCCGGCCGCGGCCGTGATGCCGGTGGTGTCCGGGTATGCCTTGCCGTTGATCAGCCAGTAGCTGGCCCGGTAGGTGTACATGTTGAAGGCCATCGGATCACTGGCATTGTTGAATGCGGGGTCGACGGCGGACAGAACCAGCGGAGCCTCCACGTCGTAGGCGGTCGCGGCGGACTCGTACGCCCGGCCCGCGGTGGACGGACGGACGATCAGCGCACCGTAGAGGCCCATCGCCTGCTGGCGGCCGCCGTCACCGCCGCTGCCGTAGAGGTAGGTCCCCGCCGCGTTGGCGGCCCCGGGCGCCGACGGGGATGCCGGTGCCGTGAACGACCGGGTGAGGGTCCCCCCGGGGCCGACGTCGGCCGGTCCGGCGTCGAAGGTGATCCCGGGGATCTCGAACGTGATGGAGTGCCCGGCCGGCAGCGCGTTGGTGACGTTGAAGGTCACCGTGGTGGGTTCGGTGGCGCTCAAGGTCACGTCGAGCTGCGGGCCGGGCAGGCTCGCGGTTGCGGTGGAGCAGTCACCCGGCGTCGTGGGTATGCCGAAGCCCCAGACCGGAACCGTGACCGCGCCGGTCAGCGTGGCCGTCCCCGGCAGCGCGCACAGGTTGATCGACGCGGTGGCCGCCGAGGCGGCCGGCCCGTCCCACATCACCCCGGCCGCGATCATGGCGAGCACGAGCAGGACCCTGCCCTTCGTGACTGCGATTGCACGCATCGCCGGTCTCCTTGTGTCCTCGTGGCCGGTCATGGCGCGTCGTAGACGATCTTCATGAGGTTGCCCCAGGTCGCGAAGGCCGCCGGTGACGTCCCCGTCCATCGCTGGGTATGCACCAGGACGCGGACCTCTCCCTTGTGCGCCCCGGTGCCGATGTAGGCGCCGCCCGGACCGGGCAAGGTCCATGTCGAGCTGAGCTCGGCGGAGCCCACCCCCTGCGGCTGCGACGGTGGTGCCGGCAGGGTGACCCATCCGGCGGACGTTCCGCTGGAGCAGCCGGCCGCTCCCGCGACCGTCCAGTCGCAGATCCGGACCGTCTGCTGCGGGGCGACGCCGGTGAGAGCCGTACAGCTGGCGCCCGTGGTGTTCTGGCAGTTCTTGCCCTTGTAGGTCACCTTGAGGTTGGCGGCGCCGCCGGGGAGCCCGGTGAAGGTCGCGTACCAGTCGTTCGCCAGCGCGGTCACCGTCGCACCGCTGGGGTGTGCCGCAGCCGGCGTCCCGAGCTGCCCGCGTGCGACCGTCCAGGTGGTCGTGCCCTGCCCGCCGGTGACCTGCAAGACCTCGTTGCCGATGCGGACGTAGTAGTTCCCGCTGGCCGGGAACCCGGCCGCCGAGGCGACCGTGATCGTTGTCTGCCCGGCAGTGGTCGCGGTGGGCCTCGTGGTGGTCTTCGGGTTCACCTGGTAGTACGCCGCGTCGTCGCCGGTCAGCGCCGCGAAGGTGCCGCTCTTCAGCGCGCCCCCAACGATGGCCGTCGCGGTCGGCGCGCCGAAGCAGCCACCGGCCGGGTCCACCCGCAGCATGGTGGCCATGCCGCCGAAGCCCTCGTCGAAGTTGGCGAACTCGTTGAGCGCGTGGCTGTGCCACGGGAAGTACCACTCGCCGCAGACGTTCTGCTGGACGGTGCCCGTCGGCAGCGTGCCCTTGTAGCCGAGATAGGGGCTGCCGCTGTAGAAGGTGTTGGCGTCCTTGAACGTCAGGTTCCGGTAGTTCGGCTGGGCGACCGGCAGCGGGTTGCTCGCGGGGTTCCACTGGTCCACGTCGTCCCAGCGGATCAGGTAGTCAAGGGTCTGCCCGGAGCCGATGGTCTCGCCGAAGTGCTCGGTCGGTGGCACCGTCCTGCCGTCTTGGGCGACCTCGGTGGTGTGGTTGCCGTGGGGGTGGAACGGGTGGTTGAGCAGACCGGCATTGATCATCCGAATGAGGGACGGCTGCGTGTTGGACGGGGTGTTCGGCTGCAGCCGGACGAGCGCCCCGTAGGGCTGGTTCGGCTGCAGCGCGGTGCCGTTGTCCTGGAGGGTGTCCGGGAACTCGCGCCCGTTGACCGTGAAGTACCTGGGGCGCCGCGCGTTGAGGTCGTACGTGCCGCTGCCGGTCTCGACCGCATGATGCAGGACGGGGTCGATCTCGGCGAGCAGGAGCAGGTACTCGTGGCCGGAGTCGTACCTGGTGCTCGCGCCGTACGCGCAGGTGGTCCCGGCGACCGGAGGGCAGGTGGCCGCATCCGGGCGGACCACGAGCGCGCCGTAGAGCCCCATCTCGACCTGCTTCGCCTGGTCCGAGCCGCTCTGGTACAGGTACGTCCCCGGATGGCCGGCGGTGAAGCTGTAGCTGACGGTGCCGCCGCTCGCCGCGGCCTCGGCCGTGAGCAGTCCCGCGGATCCCCCGGTCGCCGTCACGCCTTCCTGGCCGGGAAAGACGATGGAGGCGGGCTCCGGCAGGGTGTTCGTGAGGTTGACCACGACGGTCTCACCTTCGGTGACGCACAGGACGGGTCCCGGCGTCTGGAAGTGATCGTTGTCCGGTGCGTCGTGGTTGGCGTAGCTCCACATGAAGACGCTGTTGCCGTCGGGCGTATCGGCGTAGCCGGTGTTGGCGACCAGGTTGAACGTGCGGGTGGTGCCGGACACCGATCCCGGGGTGCACACCATGCCGGTCTTGGGGAAGCCCTGCGGCAGCGCGTCGGCGTGCCCCGGTATGAGTACCGCTGACCCGGCAGCGAGCGCGAGCACGAGCCCGAGCCGTAGAGTTCTCCCCGCCATCATGGCCCTCCTTCCGCGGCGCACCATCTCCGCCTGCTCAGACATAGGTCTGGCTCACGTACTGCTGGGTGGGGAGCGGGCTGCCCTGATAGACGCGGACCTCGGTCATCATTCCGCTCGGCGCCCCGCCGGGACCGGGAAGTCCGAGGCTCGACAGGCGCCGCCAGTCCCGGTTCTTGAAGTAGTAGACGTTGTAGGGGCCCACGCCATCCGAGCCTGACGGGCGTGCCGCGTCGTACGCGGGCGCGTCGAAGAGCACGTCGCGGGCTTCGCCCGGCCCGAGGTACAGGGTGTTCGTCCGGTAGGAGAGGTCGGCGGTGCCGTTGCGCAGCAGCGACGCGTCCTGGCCGATCACGTGCAGCGGGATGCCTGGCAGCTGCATGGCGTGCTGCTGGTAACCGAGGTCGGCCAGGCGCAGCAGCACTCGTTCGCCCGGGTTGGCCTGGATGAGCGAGGAGTTGGGCTGGCTGGCGTCGGGCGCATTGTCATAGTTGGGGTTCGGCGTGGTGATGCCCGACGACTCGCCGTGGTGGTCGTTGGGGAGCGTGGTCTGCGGATAGCACCGGCCGTTGAGGGTGAACCACTGCGGGTCGTAGTCCGTGGGGATCGTCTCCTGGATGTCCCGGTCGCCATCGTGGTACTTGGACCAGACCTCGTCGAGCAGGATCGCGAAGTGGCGGTGGTAGCCGGTCGAGCCGTCGCCGTCGTTGTAGGCGAACCTCGTGAACCCGCCGATCGGGGTGCCGTCTTGCTTCGGCCGGACGAACACGATGCCGGTCATCCCCATCTGCACGTGCTCGACGTCCTCGAAGTGGCAGTGCCACATGTACGTGCCCTCGCGGTGCGGCCGGTAGAAGTAGGTGAGCTGCCTCCCGATCGGCACCGCGACGGAGACCTCCGGCACCCCGTCGTTCAGCGGGGACGGGATGTCGAAGCCGTGCCAGTGGATGGTGTGCGAGTCGGTCAGGTCGGGACGCTGGACCAGCCCGAGGTTGGTCAGCGTGATCTTCATGTCGTCGTCCTGTACGAAGTCCAGGGTCGGCGCGGACATCTGGGTGTGTCCCTTGTACGTCGCGACGAGGTGGGATACGGCCTGGTCCGGATCGGACGTCACGTTGCGGAACCCGAAGATGTAGAGCGGGTTGTTCTCCCGGCCCGGCATCGTGGCGTACCCGTCGGTTGCGATGAGCGAGAGCGACGTGGTCGCCGCCGATGCGGGCCGCGCGCCGCGTCCCAGCCCGCCGACCACCGCGCCGGCGACCACGGTCCCCGCAACGCCTAGCCCGGCGGCCTTGAGAAAGTCCCGGCGGCTATGGCCACGCTGATCCGGCCTGATGATGCCGCCATGGCGATGGTCCATCCTGACCTCCTCGGAGGCACTTGTCGGCGACTCGCGGTCTGTTACTGGAGTGGAGGGGTCAGCGTCACCTGCGTCCCCGGCAACTCGTCGGCGCCAAGGTCCCACGGGGTCCGGGTTCTGGTGGTTCGCTGCAGTGGCCGGTACTGGCCGTCGTAGTCGCCGCCACCGGTGGCGTTGGCCGCCGACGGCAGCCCGGCCGGCGCACCGATGCCGCGGTTGGTGGTCGTGCACGGCGCCAGTGCGTTCGCCGGCGCCGGGAACGGCGTACCGGAGCAGCGCACACCGCGGTCGACCGCGGGCGAGGCCGTCTGCAGGTGGTAGTCACCGCCGAGCCCGACGGGCGGGTCCTGGCCGGTGATCGTGACGGCCGCGGCCTGCGGGTCGAGCCGCGACCCGGACACCGCCAGTTCCAGTGTGAACGGCGTCACGAACAGCGGGTCCTCCCCGATGCGGTTGCCCTGACCGCCGGGGACCGCCCGCTGCACGCCGTCCGGCCCCAGGATCTGGCCGTTGGTCAGCGTCGAGTAGCGCGGGGTAAAGGTGTCGGAGTTGTTCGTCGTCCCGCGGACCTCGAAGTCGATGAACCCCGCGTCGACGAGGGTCGCTCCGGGGCCGAACTGGCTCAGGGTCATCGCGTCGTTGTTCCAGAAGATGTTGTTGAACAGCGCCGTCGGGTTGGAGAAGTGCGGCGCCCCGGCGGGCAGGGCGGCCTGGAACAGCGGCTCGTTGGCCTCCGAGCCGAGGCCGGCCGCGTGTGGCACGCCGATGGCGGAGTTCTCCGACGAGGCGGTGCTGACGTTGTTGGCCACCGAGTTGTTGATGATCCGCGCGTTGGCGGCGTCGTCGAGCGTGATGGCACCTCCGAGATCGGCTGCGCCGTTGTCGACGACCATGTTGTTGCGGATATTGACCGCCTGGCTGAACGAGTCGGACACGAAGATGCCGCCGCCGTCGTCACCGGAGAAGTTGCCCTGGATCAGGTTGCGGTCGATGTTCACCGCTCCGGAGCCGGCGCCGCGGCACGTGGTGATCGTGGCGCTGGGGCTCGTGCAGTCGGGGTTGGCCGGAAGCTCGGTCTGGACCGCGATCCCGGCGCCGGAGTCGACGGCGTCGTTGTAGTAGATCCGGTTGTCGTGGATCGCGCCGCCGGGGCTCAGGCCCCAGTGCGAGATGCCGGCGCCGTACTCCACCCCGAAGTTTGAGCAGAAGATACTGCCCGTAATGTCGTAGTTGTTGGAGCCGTAGAAGATGCCGATGCCGCCGGAGCGGGTCAGCCCGCCGTTGCCGAGGATGCGGTCGTTCCCGATCCGGACGTTGTAGTTGTGGTTCCCGTGCGCGAACGGCTGGCCGAGGCCGATGCCGCCGGCGAAGATGCCGCCGTTGTTCTCCAGAATGTTGTTGGTGAGCTGCATGTTGTTGGTGTTGGCCTGCAGCTGGACACCGCCGGCGCCGTCGCCGCGCCCGGTTTGCAGGCCGAGGCCGTCGATGCGGGCGCCGCCAAACGCGGCGCCGTCCTGGCCGCTCGGCAGGCTGGCGACGTTGTACGCGGACGCGGATTTGGCGACAGCGGTGATGTCGGCGCCGCGCATGATCGTCGAGAACGTCGAGTCGACGGCGTACGGGGCGTGCGCGGACACGGTGGCGTCGTAGGCCGTCGCGTTCTGCGGGAAGAAGCGGCCGTCGATCACCGAGCCGGGGACGTTGAACCGTGGGTCCTCGGGGGCCCGCGCGTTGAGCTCGTGGGCTCCGATGATGCCGCCCGGGCCGAGGCCCTGGATCTTCAGTGGCTTCCACAGCAGGATGTTCTCGTTGTACACGCCGGGCGACAGCACGATCAGGCTGCCGGCCGCGGCCCCGTCGATCGCGTTCTGCAGCGCGTGCGGGTTGGCTCCCGCCGGTGGCGGCGCCGGCACGGTCACGACCGGCGGGGTGTAATTGACCGCGTTCGCGCCCGCGCCGTTCGAGCCGAGCACGTGGACGGTGATGCCGTTGACGCTGGAATCGCCGCCGTTTGACGTCGCGCCCACGATCGTGAGCTGCTTCGGGCCGGGCCGGAACGTGGTGGTGTTGAGCGCCGGCACCTGGATGACGATCCTGTCGGGCACGGCGCCCGAGCCGGGCGTCCAGCTCACGACGCCACCGTTTGCCCTGGTAAGCGTCGTAACAGTCCCGGTGCGGACGTCTGTCAGGTTGACGTGGCCGCCGGTGGCCCCGGCCGGGCCCGCCGGTCCGATGAAGTCGCCGGTGAGGGTGATCCGCCGCGCGGTCCCCGTGTTGCCGGCCAGGACGTACGGCCGGGAGACCTGAAGCAGCTCGGGCGTGGCCGAGGCGGTGTCCGGGCCGGAGACCGAGAAGTCACAGCCGGTTCCGGAGATCGGGTCGATCGGGGTGTCGAGCTGGGTGGTCAGGCCCGGCCACGCCTCCGTCGGCGTGGTGGCGGTCAGCAGATTCGGGTCGAACGTTGGGTTGGGGTTGGCCTTCGTCCCCGGATCGTCGACCACCGCCAGGTACATGCCCGGGCAGGGCCCCTGCGGGATCGGGCAGTTGAACGTCTCGGTCGACGGCACGATGGCCTCGTACGAGCCGTCCGCGCCGGTCTTGACCGTCTTCAGCAGCCGCCACTTGTTCGGGTCGTACGGCAGGTTGACGTTCGGCGTGGGGCAATTCGTCCCGCCGCCCGAGCAGACGGTGTCGACCCGCGCGTAGATCCCGACCGGGATGTTGGCGATCGGCCGCGGCTCGCCGTACCACGGCGACGCAGGGTTGCGCTCGAAGTAGATGTCGTTGAAGACCTGTCCGACGAGCCGGCCGGGCTCAGCCACGTCACCGGTACGGGTATCGCTCGCGTCCGTTCCGTTCGGGTCGGTGCGGAAGTTCGTCATCAGGAAGAAGTCGGCGTTGGCGTTCTGGCCGTTCTGCAGCTCCACCAGCCGCTTGTCACACAGCGGCTGCGATGGGCTGGTGGCCTGGTCCCCGGTGTAGAAGGTGCTCCTCGGCGTCAGCGTCGCCTGGTCGATGACGTGCATGTCGCCGGTGCACGGGGGCGGCGGGATCTGCGGGGCGATCTGGTTGCCGAGGTCGACGTTGACGTCCTCCTCGCGCACGATGTGGTACAGGCAGCCCTGTCCCCCGCCGGGTATGGCGCCATGCGCGTCGCTCACGCTCTTGAACCCGTTGGTGTTGGCAGGGTTGCAGTCGCGGGTGTCGGCGGTGTCCTTCGGCATAATCGCGTGGGTGATGTACGTCCCCGCCACCAGCGGGACCGGGTCGCTTCCGCCGGCGCAGGTGCCGTCGTCGGCGGCCAGGTCGTACCCGTTCGGGCAGTAGTCGGCGAAGGCGTAGCCGCCGTCGAACGCGCCGTCCTTGGTGTGGCCGCCGGTGAGCGGCACCTCCAGGCAGTTCGGGCCGATCTTCGGGCTGAACTGGCCGGTGATGTCGGCTCCGTTGAAGTCCCTGATCGGGTTGCAGTTCTGGGTGAACGAGTTCGCGCCGCCCTGGCCGTTGTCTTGCGGATCCTGGCTGGCATTCGGTTGCTGCCAGTGGTCGGTCACGTACTTGTTCACGATCACGTCATCGGCCGTGTCGGGCTGTGCGTCCGGGCCCGGAGTCTCCAGGTACACGGTCGCGTCGGGGATGGCCGGCTCGTAGTCCTCGTGCGCCTGGAACCGCGCGTCGAACTCGTTGCGGGTGGTGGCGAAGTAGGTGATGCCGACGATCTGGCCCGGCGTGCCGGCTGCGTAGTCCCGCTTGCCCCAGTCGACGGTGGCGCGGTGGCCCTCAAGGGTGGTCTGGTTGGTGAGCAGGCCGCCGCCCTGGCTGGTGGGAACGCACGGATCGGCGGGGACGGCCGGCGGGGCGACCGCGCAGGATGGCGTCACAGCGCCGGTGAACTCGTCGTGCGGCGACGGGCCCGGGTAGGCAGAGAAGCGGGAGAAGCCCTGCTCGTTGATGAACCAGCGGCCGAGCGCACCGCCTTCCGCGGTCGGGTACTCGTAGTGCCCGCTCGTGTCGGTGAACGTGGACTCCTTGATCGAACCGTCGCGCCAGCGCTGGTCCATGTCCGTGTTCGCGATCGGCGCATCCGTGCCGGGGTCGTACTTACCGTTGTTGTTCAGGTCCTTGTAGACATGCCCGTCCAGCCAGCCGAACCAGCGCGAGACACCGACGCCGGCCTCGCCGTTATCGGCGACATCGTTGGCATCGACCGTCTCCCCGGCAGCCACGGTGATCGGCTTGAACCGCATGATGTAGTTGAGCTGCTCGTCCCAGATGCTCATGTTGTAGGTGCCGGCCGGGACGTTCTGGATGTCGAAGTTCCCGTTCGCGTCGCCGCGGCCCTGGAAGACGGTCGTGTCGTTCGCCGCGTCGGTGAGGGCGACGTACGGGTTGTCCACGGGCGTGTCGTAGGTGCCGGTCGTGTAGGGGGCCCACTCCACCCAGTTGCGCGCCTGGCCGGTGATCTCGCCGGTGCCACCGGAGTAGGGGCCGCTCGCCGGCCAGTCCATCGGCGTGCAGACGAATCCGAACCAGTAGGCGGTGCGGCGGTTCGGCGGCTCCCACAACTGCTCGCCGGGCGAGCCCGTGCCGTCGCTCCCCTCTTCCACCGGTGTCATGAGGTCGAGGCCGCCGTCGATCGTCGTGGTCTGTGCCCACGTGCCCGGTCCCTGCGTGAGCCGGTTGGGCGCGTTCGGGTCGGGGTTGCAGTGGTCGGGCGGGTGCACGTCGGCGAAGTAGGTGGCCGGACTGAGATTGTTGATCTCGACGAAGCCATCGCTCGCGGTCTCGCAGACACCGCCGCAGAGCGGCTTGTTGTCGTGGTCGACGGTGACCGCGCTGCCGGTCTGCTCTTTAAGCCCGACGCGGAAGCCGCTGAGTCCCTGGTTGGCGGCAGCCTCCTCGGTATCGGGGGCACCGTTTGTCCACGCGTTGTCCTCGAACACGAAGATCCTGAGCTTGCCCGCCGGCAGCGGGTGATCCGCGCTCGCCTCGGTGAGGTCGATCCGCTGGGTGAGGGTTCCGCCGGCCGCCGCGTCGTCGGGCAGGGTGATGTACGACCCCCACATCTTGTGGTCGAGGGAGCGAGCGGTTATCAGGTAGCGGCCGGCCGGCAGGTGGACGGTGTTCGTGTCCTGGTTGCCCTCGGCCACGATCGGCGTGTTGCTCTCGGAGTTGAGCGCCAGCGGATCGCTCGGCAGCTTCGAGTTGTCGAGGTTGACGATGAAGTTGAAGCTTGCGAGCGCGTTACCCGACGCGAAGTCGTGGGCATCGATGGTGACCGCACAGCCACCCCCCGGGCATGACGCGGCCGCGCGGGCCGGGGTGGTGACGGACGATGCCACGGGCAGGGCCGTCAGGAGCGCAGCAAGCACACCCAGGACCGCGACCCGCGCGACCGCCGACCGGCCGCGCCAGCGATCCATGCGGTGGCCCCGGAACGGATGCGAAGCCTTCACGCGTCGGATTCGACCGGGTCGCCGCATCGCTTCCTCCCTCGGACGGGCGCCTCAGGAGGGTGACGCGGCGATCAGCTCGCGGTCACTGCAATCCGCGCGCCGGTGGCGGGCGATGCGGGTGACGGTCGTCTCCCCGTACGCTGGCCAACCGCGCCACGAACCCCTCGGCGTCTTCGGTGCCGACAGCCGGACCATAAGGAGCCGCCGCGCGGATGCGGCCGATCATGACAACACCGTCATCTGACCGTCATGCCGCGCTCATGTCTCTAGCTGGCAGTTTGTGATCCGCGACCGGACATTCACCGGAAGACGATTGCGCGATGGGCGGCGAGGGGCGTAAAACATTAAAGCTAACACCAAGTATTGGCAAAGTCATCACCACTAGCTACGGCGCGACCTGGGAAGTCAGCACCAGCGGGGGCTTTCGGTGAGTCAGATCCTCGTAGTCGACGACGAGCAGCGCATCTGCCGGTTCGTTGCCCGCGCGTTCGAGGCGAACGGTTTTCAGATCCAGGCGGCCGCGAGCGGCTACGAAGCGCTGCGCCTTGTGGCGAGCCAGGACTATGCGGTCATCGTGCTGGATCTCCTGTTGCCCGGGCTGGATGGCTACGAGGTACTCCGTCGTATCCTCCGGGCCAATCCGGCACAACGTGTCCTGATCCTGTCCGCGATCGGTGACGTCGAGTCCAAGGTCCGATGCTTGCAGATGGGGGCGGTGGACTACCTGCCGAAGCCTTTCGCGATCGCCGAGTTGATCGCGCGGGTCAGGCGAAGGATCGAGGATCGGCCCGCGCCTCCGCCGCCACGATGGCTCGAGGTCGGCGGGGTGCGCCTCGACCTGCAGCGCCGCGTGCTCCGTGTGGAAGACCGGGAGATCTCGCTGTCGCATCGCGAGTTCATCCTGATGGGGCATCTGATGCGTCATGCGGGCGAGGTATGCACCCGCGATGAGCTGCTCGCAGACGTATGGGGCTACGCCTTCGATCCGGGAAGCAACGTCGTGGACGTGTGCGTCCGCCGGCTGCGTTCGAAGCTTGACCGGGGAGCGATTGAGACGGTGCGCAATGTCGGATACAGCTTTGTCGCCAGTTAACCGCTGGCTCTTTCCTGGCTGGGTGATCTTCGCTGTGGTCAACACGGCCGCGATGTTCGCGCTGCCGGGCCAGGAGACGATCCCATTCCACTTCGTTTACATCAGCATCGCGCTGGTCTACGGACTCCAGCCGTGGCCGCTTGGCCGGACGTACATCATCCTCAGTCTGGTCGCAGCGACCACCGGCGCCGCCCTGGCCTGGCACGTCAAGACCGGCGTTATCGGGTGGGAGGAGACCGCCGAGATCCCGCTGATGGCCATACTGTTCCTCGTGATGGTCTGGCACGTTCGGCGCCGGGTCGCGGCGACCAGGGAGGCGCGGCGGTACGCGGACAGCGAGCACGAGATGCGGGAGATGCAGAAGAGGTTCGTCCGCTTCGCATCTCATGAGCTCCGCACGCCCGTGACGGTCGGCCGTGGCTTCGCCGAGCTCATCCGCGATGCCCAGGCGGGCACTCAGGCCGCCCAGGACGCGACCGTCGTGCTCGAGGAGTTCGACAACCTGGAGCGGATCGCAGCCCGCCTGCTGACCCTTGCCCGGATGGACGAGAGTGCGACCGTGAAGCCCTCCGTCGTGCCTCTTGATGCGCTGCTTGAGCGCACCGTGACACGTTGGCGGCCCGCCGCCAGTCGCGACTGGATGCTGCGCCCGACGTCGGCGGTCGTACTGGCCGACCGGCAACGTATCGAGACCGCACTCGACAGCTTGGTCGAGAACGCGGTTCGCTACACCGAAGAAGGCGGACGGATCGCGCTCGCCGCGTACCCGGACGAGGAGAGTGTCGTCATCGAGGTATGTGACGACGGGCCCGGTATTCCGGACGAGGAACTGCCCTATGTCTTCGAGAGCTTCCACAGTGGATCCTCGCGGGGCGGCACCGGGATAGGTCTCGCGATCGTCAAGACGATCATGGAGGCGCATGGCGGCGCCGTATCAGCGGAGAACCTTCCCGGCGGCGGCGCGTCCTTCCGGCTGCGGTTCCCGGTGCAAGATCCCCCACCTCCGGCAGCGGCCGAGCGGGACGAACCACGCCATCAAGGCGTCCCAGCAAGCGCCTGACCACAACCGCCCGATGACACCACCCTGCGCGCTCTTCCTGACCTCTTCGGCATGACCGGTGTTGCCGGGAGTAACGTCGCGTCCTAGCGGTGTCATCACGGTCTCCCGGCGTAAGGAGCCTGCCCATGCCAGGAACGGAGCAGTTCACCATCGGGGCCGAGGTCAGCTGTACCGATGGGGTATGCGGCAAGCTGAGCCGTGTGGTCGTGGACCCGGTCGCACGGGAGTTCACCCATCTCATCGTGGAACCGCGCCATGGGCACGAGTTCCCCCGCCTGGTTCCCGTCGGCCTTGCCGACTCTGCCACAGGCGAGATCCGGCTGAATTGCACCTTGGCGGAGTTCGACGTGCTCGACCCCGCCGAAGAGACGCGGTTCATCTCCGAGGTCGCGGATGTCCCGAACTACCGTACGACCGATGTGGTCTTCTGGCCCCATTACGGGTACCGGGGCGCCCACGGCGGCTTGGCCACGTCAGACACGATCCCGCCCGGCGAGGTGGAGGTACGGCGCGGCGAGCACGTTCACGCCAGCGACGGCCCTATTGGCCAGGTAGCGGGGCTGGTCATCGATCCGGGCAGTCATGGCGTGACGCACGTGCTCCTGCAGGAGGGGCACCTGTGGGGCCGGAAGGATGTGGCCATCCCGATCAGCACCGTGACCCGGGTCTCCGACCACGTCGAGGTCAGCCTCAGCAAACAGCAGGTACAAGACCTGCCGCCGGTGGACATCGACCGCCCCCAAAGCTAGCGGCGCATCTTCGGGACCCGCCCCGCGGAAGAGCGGGGCGAGTCCTTCCCACTCCGCTAGGGCGGCATGCCCACCGCGGTGCGGATCAGCCCGTTGCTGACCAGCCAGCATGCCTTCTTGTACCCGCGGACAGCAGGCCGTGCGGCTGCTGCTCGCGACCATCAGCCGCGCAGGATTGGCTTGCCCAGCGGGAGTGCCTTGCCACCGGTGGCTACCGAGGACGAGCCGAAGAACAGGTACGCGCCGATCGCGGCGAACACCAGCACGACGTCGCCGGCCGCCTTGGTCATGCCGGCCGATGCCTGAATGGTAGCGATCAGCAACAGCACCAGCGCGACGTCGATGAGCGCGAACACGGCCGTGAAGGCCAGTGGCAGCCGCAACGTAGCCAGGGTGAGCATCACGATGATGACTAGCCAGGTGATCAGGAACAGCTTCTGGGTTGCCACCGCCGCGGACACAGGGATCGCGAACCAGTTGTGGACCAGCCCGATCACCAGCACCGCATAGCTCAGCCAGAAACCCCCGAAAATGCCGAAGACACTCGCTACCGCGCTCTGGCCCAAAGCCGCGGCCCAGATCGCGGCTATGAACAGGCCAACCGACGTGGCCGTCAGGATGATGGCCAGCGGGGCGCCGGCGGCGGTGGCTGGGACCACGCCGACGAGCCCCAGGCCCAGGGCAACGGAACCCACGATGAAGCTCGGCAGTCCCAGGATGGCCGGATCACCGGCCAGTGGCCCTGCCGTGGCCACTTCAGCCGCGGCTGCTTCTGCATCGAGCGTGGTCATCGCTGCTCCTCTCACAGGTCGCCGTCGGGAGCCACGCCATCGCTGTGGTCTCCTTAAAACCTCTCTACCTCGCCCGCAGCCCATAGTTGATCTCAGTTTGAATCGGCTCCGTGCGCCCGCCGCGCGGCGCCACACACTCGAGCAGAGACGCCCGCCTGGTGGCGCGGCGTAAGGCGAAGGCCCCCGGTAGGTTCGCCGTTGCGTGCCGTTGTGGGTATCCGCAGGTGAATGCGCGAGGTGACCGATGCGTCCGCAGGGCGCAGGACGCCACACGGTAGGGTGGGCAGCCATGATCAGCAAGGCCAGCCTCATCGTGCAATTCCCACGCGACGGCGTGGTTGACCGCCGCTTGCGCACCAGCCCGCCGCCGAGCGTAACCAGCGGCCAGGTGACGCTCGAGGATGTCGCGGGAGATCCGCAGGGGCGTCTTGGGCCGCCTGAAGCAGGCGAGGTCGTGATGTCGGTGCTGTCACCCGAGGCGCTGATCCGCGAGGGGCAGGAGCTCCAAGATGTTGTGCGTCACGCCGCCAGAACCGATGAACCGTTGGTGATCATCGTGGAGGCCGCGGAGGAGCTACGCGAGGACGAGCTTGCCGCGGTCCTTGCGGCGGCTGCCCACACGCATCGCAGTGTCATCCTGCGGGTTATGGCGGACGTGTAGGCGGCCCGGCCGCGATGCTGATGCCAG
The DNA here is from genome assembly GCA_963726415.1 of uncultured Actinomycetes bacterium. Lineage (GTDB taxonomy): Bacteria > Actinomycetota > Actinomycetes > Streptosporangiales > Streptosporangiaceae > DASXKD01. Next base: position 27,728 of record CAVSCM010000056.1, on the reverse strand, counting down.
CCGGGGTACAGAAGGGGGAAACTGCGCCGAGATCATTCGATTCTGGCGCTGGTCATCTCGCTAACCGCCCGGTCCTGTCTTTCTGTTGAGGCAGCCCGGGGTGGAGCGCCAACCACGGCTCCAGCGTGCGCTCGGGCTGTGGGATCGCGCCGGGATCTGATGAGGCTGGCCACGGTGGTGATGGCCAGTACCGCTGCGATGACGGCCAGCGACACGGCGGTGGAGATCTCCGGCACCCGGGGGTCGAGCCCGTGCCCCCAGTGCAGGATCAGCTTCACGCCGATGAACGCCAAAATGAGCGCCAGGCCGCTCGACAGGTACACCAGCCGGTCGAGCAGGCCGGTCACCAGGAAGAACAGCGCCCGCAAGCCCAGCAGGGCGAAGGCGTTGGCGGTGAAGACGATATAGGGCTGATCGGTGATGCCGAAAACGGCGGGGATCGAGTCCAGCGCGAACAAGATGTCGGTGACGCCGATGGTGATGAACACGATGAACAGTGGTGTGACCACTCGCCGTCCGCCGGCGCGGGAAATCAGCCGGCCACCGTCGTAGGTATCGCTGACCGGCAGGAATCCGGCGTGAGGCCCGAACCAGCGCATTGTCCTGGACGTCGGGGTCCTCGTCGCGGTGACGGTAGAGCTGGACGGCGGTCCACAGCAGCAGCAGCCCGAAGATCAGAAACATGAAGGACAGCAGCGACAGCAAGGCTGCCCCCAGCGCGATGAAGACCGCTCGCAGGGCCAGGGCGGCGATGATGCCGAAGATGAGCACCCGCTGCTGGTGCTCGCGGGGCACCGCGAACGTCGCCATGATGATCACGAAGACGAAAAGGTTGTCGACGGACAGGCTCTTCTCCACGATGTCGCCGGCGAAGTACTCGGCGCCGTATCCCCACCCCGCCAAGCTTGCGAGCACGAGGCCGAAGACCACGGCCACCGCGATGTAGAACGCCGACCAGGCGGCGGCCTCCCGGTAGCCGACGGCGTGCGGGCGCACCGTGGCCAGCAGCAGGTCCAGGCCAAGCAGCGCCACGATCACGCCGATCGTCAGGGCCCAGCCGGCCGCGGTGACCCCCATCCCAGACCTCCGCCTCGCGCCAGTTGTCGCCGGTCATGTGCCGCTGCCCCGCCCATGGCCATCAAGCCTTGCCTCCTGGGTAGGCCGCCGATGCGCAGCGGCGATGTCCGGGCGATGGAGGGCGGGTGGATATCGCGGCGCATCCCCGGCCGCCGTGAGGATTGGGGTTCGGAATGACCTGCCTGGCCGCAGTTGCCGGGCTGGCTATGGCGTGGAGCGCCATGATCTTCATCGGATCTCCAGGCCGGCCGTGTGCCCTCCGCAGAAACCACCGGAAGCCGCCGGAAGCCGCCGGAGGGTGTCCGCGGGGCAGTCCCGGGTGCCAGGATGCGGGGGGTGACTCCTCCCCGTTTCGACCTCGTCGTCCGCGGCGGGACCCTGGTGACGTCCGGGCACCGCGAGCACGCTGCCATCGGCGTGCAAGACGGCCGGATCGCACAGCTCGGCGGCCCGATGACCGGCCAGGAAGAAATCCGCGCCGACGGCCTCCTGGTGATCCCCGGCGGCATCGACCCGCACGTTCACCTCGTGCACGCCGCGCTCGCGGCCGAACTCCGCCAGCGCGGGCCCGTGCGGGCGGATGATTTCTGGACCGGGTCGCTGGCGGCTCTCGCCGGTGGTGTCACGACCGTGGGGAACATGACGTTCGCGCTGCCCGGCGAGTCGATGACCGCGGCCGTCGGGCGGGAGATGGCCGGCGCCCGGGCCGAGGCCGCGGTCGACTGGTTCTTGCACCCGGTCCTCACCGGTCTCGGCGCCGCGGAGGTCGCCGAGGTCGCCACGCTGGCGGCCGGCGGCCACACCAGTGTCAAGGTGTTCCTGTCCAACCCGGCCTTCGCGGCGGGAACGCCGGCCCTGGCCGAGGTCGTCGCGGCGGCCGGCCGGGCCGGGTCACTGACCCTGGTGCACTGCGAGGATGCGGAAATCCTGCGGCGGACCGGGGGGGAGCTGATCGATTCTGCCCGCGGGACGATCCGCTACTTCCCGGACGCGCGGCCGGTCGCCGCCGAGGTCACGGCCGTGGACGACGCCATCGGCCTGGCCAGGGAGACCGGGGCGCCGGTGTATGTCGTGCACCTGTCCAGCGCCGGGGCGCTGGCCCAGTGCGCAGCGGCCCGCGCGGCCGGGCTAGGCGTCTACGTCGAGACCAGGCCGCTGTACCTGTACCTGACCAGGTCCCGGTTCGCCGAGCCGGACGCAGCGAAGTACGTCGGCGCGCCACCGCTGCGGGACCAGGCCGACCGGGACGCGCTGTGGCGCGGGCTCGCCGCAGGTGAAGTGGACACGTTGGGCAGCGATCACGCGCCGTGGACGCTGCACGACAAGCTCGATCCCGCCCTGGACGTGGTGACGGCCCGGCAGGGGGTCGCCGACCTGGAGACGCTGATGCCGATGCTGTTCTCCGAGGGGGTCATACCGGGGCGCATCTCGCTGGACCGGTTCGTGGACCTGACCTCGGCCCGCGCGGCCCGGCTGTTCGGGCTCTTCCCGCGCAAGGGGATAATCGCGGTCGGCTCGGACGCCGACCTCACGCTATGGGATCCGAACGAACGCCGGGTCATCGACGGATCACGGATGAGCTCGCGGGCCGGATACTCGGTCTACGACGGCTGGACAGTGCAGGGCTGGCCCCGGTTCGTCATCCGCCGGGGGCAGCTGGTTCTGGCCGAGGCCTCCTGCCTGGCCCAGCCGGGCCAGGGCCAGTGGATCCGTCGCGGCCGGGCCCTCGCCGCCCCCGGCCCGCCCCCTCCCTGACCAGGTTCTGCCTCGCACAACCCGGATAAGCGGGTCTACGCATCCGGTCAGGCGCATCACACCATCCAGCGGGCCACCGCCGTGCTCGGCCTGGGCCGTGCCGGGACCCGGCACATTGCCTGTGACACCCGGCAGCGGATCGATGTGGCGGCGCTGCGGGCCGCGATCGCCGACGCCGACAAGGAATCCGGGAGGCGGTGTCGGATCGCGGCAGAGGCGTTCGTAGCAGGGGTGAGAGGCCGCCCACGAGAGGCAACCCCAACAAGAAGGGAACCGCGATAATGAAACTGACGACCACCACGCAGGTCTCCGTCGACGGCGTGATGCAGGGAAACGGCGGGCGGCATCCGGACATCGACGGCGGATTCGAGCGGGGCGGATGGGCCAGGCCGCTGTTCGACAGCGAGGCCATGACGTTCGTCAACGAGGTGTACCAGCGCGCCGACGCGTTCCTGTTCGGCCGGCGCACCTACGAGGTCTTCGCCGGTTACTGGGGAGTGATGGATCCGGGCAGTGGCCCCATCGCGGATGCCTTGAACATGCGACCCAAGTACCTCGCATCGAACACGGTCACCGAACCGCGCTGGGCGGAGACGACCGTCCTCTCCGGTGACCTCGCGGCGGCCATCGGCGAACTGAAGGCCAAGCGGGCGGGCGAGCTGCAGGTGCACGGCAGTGGCGCCCTGACCCGGTGGCTGCTTGAGAACGGCCTCATCGACGAGATGAACCTGCTCATCGTCCCGGTGGTCGTCGGCGAGGGCACGCGGCTGTTCCCCCACACCGGCCCGGACATGGCGCTCGACCTGGTCGAATCGCGAGCCTTCCCGAAGGGCATAACGACCCAGGTCTACCGGCCGGCCGGGCGCCCGCAGTATGCAACCGACTGAAGCACGTGACAAAGGTCTGTTCGTAGCAGGGTGAGCGGCCGCCTACGAGGGGCGGCCCCAAGCACAGGAGATGATCTGAGATGCAGTACCTGGTTTCCGTGATCACCGACACAGCCGACCTCGCCACCCCGGACGAGGAGGCTGCGATCGACGCGTTCAACGACGGGCTCAAGGCGGAGGGTCGCTGGGTCTTCGCCGGTGGCCTCGCGGCGCCCAGCGCGGCCACCGTCATCGACAACCGAGGCAAGGAGGCGATGTTCACCGACGGGCCCTTCCTGGAGTCGAAGGAATATCTCATCGGCTTCTGGATTATCGAGGCCGCCGACCTCGACGTGGCGCTCAGGCTCGCCGCCGAGGGGTCGAAGGCCTGCAACCGGAAGATCGAGGTGCGGCCGTTCCTGTGAACACGGTCGACGCGCGGGAGGCGATCACCCAGGCGCACCACGAGGAGTGGGCGCGGGTGATCGCCTCCCTGACCAGGCGTTTCGGTGACCTCGACATCGCCGAGGATGCGGCGGCCGAGGCGTTCGCCACCGCCGTCGAGCGGTGGCCGGCCGACGGCGTACCCCCCAACCCCGGCGCCTGGCTGACCACCACCGCGAACCGCAAGGCCATCGACCGGATCCGGCGCGAGAACAAGCGCGGCGGCAAGCAGCAGGAGGCTCAGCTGTTGTACGACGACGACCCGCCCGAGCCTCTCGGCCCCTTCGGCGACGAGCGGCTCCGGCTGATCTTCACCTGCTGTCACCCGGCGCTCGCGATGGAGACCCGCGTGGCGCTGACGCTGCGCCTGGTCGCCGGTCTGACCGTGCCCGAGATCGCGCGTGCCTTCCTGGTGCAGGAGGCCGCCATGGGGCGGCGGATCACCCGTGCGAAGGCCAAGATCAAGGCGGCTCGCATCCCTTATCGGGTGCCGTCCGCGGAAGATCTCCCCGCACGGATCTCCGGCGTACTCGCCGTCCTCTTCCTTGTCTTCAATGAGGGCTACCTAGCAACCGGCCCCGACACCAATCCCGTACGTCACGACCTGACCGCCGAGGCTATCCGGCTCACTCGCCTGATCCGTGCCCTTATGCCGGACGACGGTGAGGTGGCGGGGCTGCTTGCGCTGATGCTCCTCACCGAGGCCCGCAGTACCGCCCGGGTTTCGGCGACCGGCGAACTGGTCACCCTCGTCGAGCAGGACCGTGGGACCTGGGACGCGCCGCTGATCGCTGAGGGTCACCGGCTGGTGCGCGAGCGCCTGGCCGCCGGGGTGGCTCCGGGGCGCTACCAGATCCTCGCAGCGATCAGCGCCGTGCACACCTCCGCCCGCGACGTACGCGACACCGACTGGTCGCAGGTCGTCGCCCTCTACGACCAGCTCATCCACCTCGATCCCTCGCCGATCATCGCCCTCAACCGGGCCATCGCGGTCGCCGAGCTTGACGGCCCGGAGGTGGCGCTGGCGGCCGTCGACCGTCTCGAGGGCAGGTTGGCGGGCTATCACCTCTACCATGCGACCCGCGCCGACCTGCTGCGCCGGCTGGGCCGCAGTCAGAAGTCGCGCGCGGCGTACGACAAAGCCATCGAGCTGGCGGGCAACACCGGCGAGACCGCCTACCTGATACGCCGCCGCGACCAGCTGGGTAGCGCCCGACCTGAAAACTAGCAGCGGGGGCGGGATTTACCTTCGGAGGGGCGGAGCCGGATGATGGGCCCGGTTGGCCGGCGTGCACGAATCGTGTGCACGCGAATGTCCTGCTCCGGGCCCAGGCGGGGTACTGTCGAGACAACTACCTGTTCGGACCGCTGGCGCACACAAGAGAGACTGCGGCCCGGCAGTTGTCGCTCCAGACCCTGGCGGCACATCAAGAACGGCCCACGATGTGAATCCCCAGGAGCTGTGACGGTGCGTTTTCTGCAAGCCGACGCTGCCACGGCCGAGCGGCGTCCGCCACCGGCTCACCAGCCACCCGCCCCGCCTCCCCAGCCACCCGCACCGCGGCGTGGCAGCCCGTACGCACAGCTGTCCGGGCAGATCCGGCAGGCCGGGCTGCTGGAGCGGCGCTTGGGCTATTACACCGGGAAGATCACGGTTACGGCGGCGGCGCTGGTGGCCGGATGGGCGGCCTTCGTGGTGGTTGGCGACTCATGGTGGCAGCTGGGGGTGGCCGTATGGCTGGCGGTGGTCTTCACGCAGATCGGCTTCCTTGGCCACGACGCCGGGCACAGGCAGATCACCGGTTCCCGGCGCGCCAGCTACGTTCTTGGCATCCTGCACGGCAACCTTTGCATCGGCGTGAGCCATGGCTGGTGGGTGAGCAAGCACAACCGTCACCACGCCCACCCCAACACCGAGGATGCCGACCCCGACATCATGCTCAGCGCTTTGGCCTTCACCGCCGCCCAGGCGCGTGCCGGGCGGGGCCTGGCCCGGCTGGGGTTCCGCTACCAGGCGTACCTGTTCTTCCCGATGCTGCTCGGCGAAGCGATCAGCCTGCACGCTGCGAGCATCCGCGCGCTGACCCGCCGGCGCTCGCGCCACCGGCCGGTGGAGACGGCGCTGCTCACCGCCCACGTCGCCGGGTACCTCACCGCCATGGCGCTAGTGCTGTCACCGGTCAAGGCCGTGGTGTTCATCCTGGTCCAGCAGGGCTTGTTCGGCCTGTACCTCGGCTGTTCCTTCGCACCCAACCACAAGGGCATGCCCGTCCTGGCCGCTCGCGACCGCAGCGACTTCCTGCGCCGCCAGGTGCTCACCTCCCGCAACGTCCACGGCGGCTGGCTGACCGACCTGACATTTGGCGGCCTGAACTACCAGATCGAGCACCACTTGTTCCCTTCGATGCCCCGCCCCAATCTGCGGCGCTCCCAGACCCTGGTCAGGGCGTTCTGCCAAGAGCAGGGCCTGCCCTACTGCCAGACCAGCCTGGCGCGCTCCTACGCCCAGGCCCTGCGCCACCTCAACGCAGTCGGCAGGCCCCCATCCGCTGACCGGGGCCCATAGCCACGCGAACCGCTCACAGATCCGATCTTCATGTCAGGCGTGCCCGCTGCGGGATGGTACATCGGCGGAGCCGGGGCGGGTGAGGGCGAGCGGGTTGACGACGCGTGACCGTACTCGGCGGCGAAACCAGCTTGTGCCGCGAGGCCGCTGCGCGGCAACCCTGGGCCCGGTTTCCTCTGGCAGCCATGCCGGGTCCGGTGCATGAGATGAGGCCGCACAGGCCCCGGCCGAGACGGCCGCGGGGTGCTGCCGACGGTCGCGCGTAGCATCGCCTGTGAAGCCCGGGCTGGCGGTGACGGTCGTGGAGGTGCCCATGGAAGATCTCCGGTATAAGATGATCATGGCGTTGAACGCCGCCGATATCGGGAACCCCATCTGTGAGCAGGCCGCCCAGATCTGCGCCGAGATCGCCGAGCAGTACTGTGCGGAACTGCACGTCACCACCACCGCGCAGGTCGTGGCAGCGGGCCAGCGGGCGGGGGGCGGGCCAGCGCCGCGCGTGCCCAGCATGCCCTTGGCGCCCGGTCTGCAGGAGCAGCGATGACCGACACGACCGGGCCGCTCGCGCCGACGATCGATATCCGCCGCGCCGATGACCGGTTCAAGACCAAGCTGTCGTGGCTGGACTCCAAGCATTCCTTCTCGTTCTCCCGCCACTATGACCCGCTGAACACCCACCACGGCCTGCTGCTGGTCAACAACGACGACGTGGTCAGGCCGGGAACCGGGTTCGAGACGCACCCGCACCAGGACATGGAGATCGTCACCTGGGTGCTGCAGGGCTCGCTGGTGCACCAGGACTCCACCGGACATGCCGGGCATCATCTACCCGGGCCTGGCGCAGCGGATGAGCGCCGGCACCGGGATCCTGCACTCCGAGAAGAACGACTCCTGGCGGCTGCGAAGGGACTCACCGCACACCGACCCCGTGCATTTCGTGCAGATGTGGGTTGTGCCCGACGAGGACGGCATCACCCCCGGCTACGAGCAGCTTGAGATCGACGACGAACTGCTACGCGGCGGCCTGGTCCCGATCGCGTCCGGCATGGCCAAGCACGACGGCGTGTCCGCCATCCGCATCAAGAACAAATACGCCGCGCTGCACGCGGCCCGGCTGCGGCCGGGCGAGACGATCGAGTTGCCTGAGGCCCCGTTCCTCCACCTGTTCGTGCCGCGAGGAACGGTGACGCTGGAGGACGCGGGTTCCCTGTCCGGCGGTGACGCGGTGCGGTTCACCGCCACCGGGGGGCAGAAGATCACCGCCACCGAGCCCGCCGAGATCCTGATCTGGGAGATGCACGCCACCATCGCCGGCTGGTAATAGCGGGCAACCGGATCAGGTTCTGACCGTCGAGTCCCACTGCCATTGTGTCTGCCGCGGCAGCTCGCCCAGGGCGGCGCGGCCGCAGCAGTACAGCAGCACATCGGCGGGGTCGCCGCTGGGCGCGTGCGGAAACAGCCGGGCAACGGCAGGCGCGGCAAGCGCGGCCGGCGGTCGCCACGGATCCGCGGGGTTCAGCCCGCGGACCACGTCGTGGGTGTGGATCAACGTCTCCACGACGCCCATCGCGGCGAACCCCGCTGCGTCCGAGACACCATAGTTGTGATGCGCGCGCAGGTCTGGGCCGGCGGACCGGGCGATGCGGTGCAGCAGCTCGGCGTGCGCGCTCAGCGCGGCCAGCAGCCGCGGCGGTGAGGCGCTGTCGTCGAGGGCCAGCTCGGTGCACAGGTATCCGTCCGGTTGGCCGTAGATGACCTGCATCGCGTAGAAGTAGAGAGCGTCAACAATGTGCAGCGCGGTCTGCCAGCAGCTCCACTCCAGGCCGGCAGCTGGCACCTGCTGCCAGTCCAGATCGGTATAGCCCGCCAAGGCGGCAACAGACGCCCTGGCAACAGCCGGCAGATCAGCTAGCTCCGTCATGCCGTCATTCAATCTGACTCGCGGCCCGGGTTATCCCCCGGGCCTGGAGCGGGCCGCGCTCACCCCGGCCGGCTCGCCGAGTTCGATGCTGTGCCAGGGTGTGCTGGGCCCGGCGGGCGTCGATTCGGGTTCGCCGTGGAGTTGGGTGAGCCGCTTTGGAGCGGCGACGGCGCTCATGAACGCTTCAGGAATCTGAAATAGAACGCCACGAACACCAGGACGATTCCGACGTTTACTGTCAGCCGCGCCCAGAAGTTGTGCCTGAAGAACAAGATGTCCACACCGACCACGACGGCTATCATTGTGAGCACGTACAGCGCGACGGCTGCCTGTCTCCCCATCGTTTCGTTCTACTATGTGCGATGGAGTAGAGCAAGGCAATGTGCGTTCATGCCGGGAGTCGCGCGTTCGGGCGACCATGAAGGCCAGGTCACTCCGGCAGAGCTGGCATCATAAGAAGTGATGAGCATGTCACGTTCCCGCCGCTTCCCGGTGACCGTCACCCATCTGCCGGTCACCCGCTGCCAGATCTGCGACCGTACCCTCGCCTACCGCCCCGGCAACATCAGCGAGGTCTTGACCGAGCATTACCGCCGGACCCATCCCGAAGTGCTCGGCATCCCCCCCCAGTAACCGAACCAAGGTTCAGCCCGGCGGGGGATGCCGCCCGGACCTTCGCCAGATCCGGACAAGCTGGCTGCAGGCCTTAGCGTCGGGCACCGGCGACCACGGAGCGGAGTCTGCTGCCGACGCAACCCGCGCGTAGCCGCCTTATTGGTACGCCTTTGAGCCAGGGGCGGTCTGCCGAGTGACGCTTCGTATAACCATTGATCTGGGCGCGGCGGGCGTCCATGGCCAGCGCAGTCCTATGCGTGCCCAATCGGGCGATCTGAATGGCGACTCCCGTGGCGGGCATGACGGGCGAATTGAGCCGTTTCGCCAAGCTGCGATCAGCGTGGATTGCTCGGTTGCTGGTCGGCCATGAGCCAGGTTGCTGGCTAGCACCTGTTGCCGCCCGTGGCAGTGTCCCGTCTCCACCCCGTCTCCATCCCACTTGCATGTGGCGGTGCGTTCATGGCTGCGATAACCCCGGGGAGGCGGCGGGGGTTGTGGTCGTTTGGACCGCCGTCGGATTCGCGGGCCTGCCGGCTAGATGCCTTGATCAGCCGGGGAGGTTGTTGATGTCTCTGACTGACGCGCTCGACCGCTCCTTCGGCGTGGTCAGCATGGCCCCCCGGCGACACCGCGGCCGCCGTTCAGTGGCTGATGCGGAACACCAGCACCGGCCCGATGACTTTCATCCGACCCAAGGGAGTTCGGCATGGCGTCAATTTCTGAGCGGGAGAGCCGGGAGATCGAGGCGGCCAACGCCTCTGGTAAGGCCCCGGTCGTTTTCATTCATGGCCTGTGGCTGCTGCCGAGCAGCTGGGCCGGCTGGGCGGACTTGTTCAGGCAGGCCGGCTACGCGCCGCTGACGCCGGACTGGCCAGACGATCCGGAAACGGTGGAACAGGCCCGGGCGAACCCGGGCGTCCTGGCCAACAAGACCTTGGCGCAGGTCGCCGAGCACACCACCGAGGTCATCGGCGCCCTGGACAACAAGCCAGCGGTCATGGGGCACTCGACCGGGGGGTTGCTGGCGCAGATGCTCGCCGGCCGGGGCCTGTCGGCGGTCACGGTGGCGATCGACCCCGGGGTCTTCCGCGGCGTTTTGCCGCTGCCGGCCTCGGTGCTCCGGGGGCTGGGGCCGTTCCTGGTCAACCCGCGCACCCGCGGCCGCGCGATCACGCTCACCTTCGGCCAGTTCTGCTACGGCTGGGCGAACGCGCTGGGCCAGAAGGAGGCGCAGGAGCTCTACGACACCTTCCACGTCGCCGGCTCGGGGATCGCCCTGCCCAGATGGGCAACGCCAACCTCAACCCGCGGACCGAGGCGACGGTGAACACGCACAACCCCAGCCGCGGCCCGCTGCTGATCATCGACGGCGCAAAGGACCACACCGTGCCCTGGGCGATCGCGCACGCCGCCTACAAACGGCAAAGACGCAACCCCGCCGTGACGGAGATCGTGCAGATCCCCAACCGGGGCCACGCCCTCACCATCGACCACGGCTGGCACGAGGTCGCCCAGACAGCCCTCGACTTCGTCAAGCGGTTCGCCTAAGCGGTCACTGCGCGGCGGCGACGTCCTTGTGTTAGGCGCTCAGTCCCGCAGGACCCACAGGCACTGCGCGTCGCCCTCTCCCATGTTGCGCCAGCCGTCGATCCCGCGGCGGGAGGCGAGGAGCGTTTCGCCGCTGCGGAGGACGGGACGGCCCGATGACAGCAGCACCTGGATGAGGCCGCTGACCACTCCCACCAGTTCGGCACCTTTGTGGGTAAAGGGAGCCTCGACGGTAGCCGACCGCGGCAGGGAGACGAGGTAGGCGCGCATGCCCGCCTCGGCGTCGTTGAGCAGCGGGAGGATCGAGCCCGCGGGCGCGGTGCCGAGGCCGTGACGCCTGCCGATCCGGTAGTCCGGGGTGACCTCACCGCCGAGCAGCTCGTCGAGGGTGACGTTGAGGCGGCCGGAAAGGGCCATCAGCGTTTCGAGGGAGAGGCCTCTTTCTCCTCGTTCCACTTGGGAGATTGCGCTCGGGGAGACCCCGGCGAGGCGGGCGAGATCGCTCTGGCTCAGATCACGGCGCAGGCGGTAGGCGCGCAACGCCGCACCGACGCGCGCTGCTGCCTGGGCCGGCTGCAGTTGCAGCGTCCCGTCCTTGACCGAGTAGCGGAATATCTGGCCCTGGGCGCCCGGCGGGCGCCCCTCGGCCTTGCTGATGCGCACGCGGCCCTCGCTGACGACGATGATGCACTGGGTGATCTGTTCGATCTCGCGGTGCATGGTCCGGTACGGGCTCGCCCCCGGCACCGACCAGTAGGCGATCGCGCCGAGGTCGAGCAGCATCGGGCAGCAGTGCCCGAAGAAGCCACTGGCGATCCGCTTACCCCAGCGGTCGGCCAGTGACGCCAGCGAGTCGAAGAGCAGCAGCGGGCGGGGCGCTCGGGTGCAGAACTGGTGTATCGCCTCGAGCAGTTGGCGCGGGCTGGTGATCGGCGTGCCCGCCCGCGCGTCGAGGATCTCCATCCAGGGCCACCGCGCCGTTATCTCAGCGGGGTCGCTTGACACGGCGACATACCCCGCGGCGCCGAAGTCGTCGCGGCGCTGGGCGATGGCGTCATAGAACAGCTGCTGGTGGGTCTCGCTGCCCTCCCACACCCACACCACGTTGTCGCCCCAGTACAGGCCGTCGAGGGCTCGGTCGAGCTCGGCCACACCGGTGCCGGTCGATTCATTAGCCATGCTTCCAAGCATAGGGCAATCAGGAAGCCTCAGAATACCCCTGGGCACGGCTGCTGTCGGCCCCGGGACTGCCCCCCGGCCCGTCCGGCGGCGGCAGCAGCTGTACAGCGTTGCTGTCAGGAACTTTGAAATCTAGTTCATCTGCTTTACCGTTCTCGCAAGTGTGAACGCCCTGGCGCTACCTAGGCCGGGCAGCCGAGTAAGGAGCTACTCATGACGATCCAGATGCCAGCTGACGACAGAGTGCTGGCGGCCGACGCGCAGACTACGACGCCGCCTCTTTACCAACATGTGCTCATCGCGGTCGCCGATGCTGACCAGGTAGGGCCGATGGTGGAGCTGGCACGCCGGGCCGGCGTGCGCGAGGCCCGCGTCCTGCACCTCAACCTGCGCGAGAGCTACGGTGGTCGGCGCTTCCCGCTCGAGACCGATGCCGCGGCCTCCTACGCCGCCGAGGCAGCCATCTTCGAGCTTCGTATGGCAGGCATGACAGCCTCCGGTCACGTCCGCCACGCCATGATCGGCAAGGCCGCCGAAGCCATCACCGCCGAAGCCACCGAGTGGGGCGCCGACCTGATCATCCTCGGCCCCTCACGCCGCGGCGAGTTTGCCACCCGGCTGCGCGGCAGCGTGACCCTCCAGGTACTCCAGCACGCGCCATGTCCGGTCCTGGTGGCCTCCCCCGCGGGCAAGGCCGACTCTCACCGTGTTGACGCGGCAGAACATGCCGCCGCCGCGCGCTGACAACCAGTTCGCTTCAGGCCGGGTCCGGCCTCACCGCACCGGCCGTGCGTCCCAGCCGAAACGCCTTGTCCCGCGGTGGGTCAGGCCCCCGGCACCATCAGCGGCAGTGACGTAGCTGGCGGCGTAACCGGTGCCGTAGGGCAGCACGCCGGCCGCGCAAGCACCGTCGGCGACCCTGGGGGATGCCGCCCCGGACGTCCGGCAGATCCGGACAAGCTGGCTGCAGGCCTTAGCGTGGGCACCGGCGATCACGGAGCGGAGTCTGCTGCCGACGCAATCGCGCGCGCAGCCGCCTGATTGTGCGTGCTCGGTAGATCTTCGGTGATCACTAGCTCAGCGCGCAGACCGTGGCATTCTGTGTGCCAAACAAGACGGGCGACTGGGATCGCTGGGCCGCGGCAGCGAAAGGCTGCCTTGTTGTTTCAGCGGATGGGGCGTAACGTCCAAATTAGAGGGGTGTACTCGTTTATCCGCGTGTAAACGAGATTGAGATTCCTCCCTGCTGCTCTGGACCTCGGTGGCACCTAGCGCGCAACCAAGCCGAGGTGGCCTATGGCAGTACCTGGCCTTCATGGGCTCTGCTCCCCGTCAGCGGCCAGCGAGTTCTGTTCTTAGTCTGCGGGATGGCCGTCGTCCCGAGGGCAACGTCGGCGGGCACCACCGAGGTCACCTCAGCTCCCGGCATGCTCGCGCGCCTGCGGGTCTAGCCACAAGGAGGCGTTATGACCACGGATCAGGGTCGGTATCCAGCTCAGTACCCTGTTCAGTTCACTGTCGAGTACCCGGACCGGCCACTCAACCGGCTGACCTCGTTCTTCCGGATTTTCGTGATCATCCCGATCTCGATCGTGCTCGGCACCGTTTCCGCCGCGACCTGGGAATCGGCGGGAAGCAACTCCACGCTGCACCACTCCGCCATGTACTACGGCGCGGGCGCGGGCGGGCTGCTGTTCTTCGGCCCGCTGCTGATGATCTTGTTCAGGCAGAAGTACCCGCGGTGGTGGTTCGACTGGAACCTGGAACTGCAGCGCTTCATCAACCGGGTGTGGACCTACCTGGCCCTGATGAACGACAGTTACCCGTCCACCGACGACCACCAGTGGGTCCACCTCGATTACGCCTATCCAGACGCGGCCACCGACCTCAACCGGTGGCTGCCACTGGTCAAATGGCTGCTGGCCATCCCGCACTACATCGTGCTTTTCTTCCTGGAAATTGGCGCGTTCTTCGCGGTGATCGTGACCTGGTTCGCGATCTTGTTCACCGGCCGTTATCCCCGTGGCATATTCAGCTTCGTCGAAGGCGTATTCCGCTGGCACAACCGGGTCGCCGCCTACGCGTTCGTCCTGGTCACCGACCGGTACCCACCATTCAGCCTGGCACCCTGACCCGGGTACCACGGCGCGATGAAGTATGCGCCGATCGCGCCGCGGCCGCCGTCAGCGGCGGCGCTACTCCTGTGCCCTGACCGTGTTACGGCTGGCTGCCCTCGCTTGCTGTCTCGGGGCAGCAGTAACATCCGGTCATGGGCACGCTGGCCCCGGTCCCGCGGATGTGCGGGCGTGAGGCGGAGATCCAGGCTCTGGGCGAGGCTCTGGGTCGCGTTGCCGCTGGCGGCCCAGCAATCGTGCTGGTGGAGGGCGAGGCCGGGATCGGCAAGACCCGCCTGCTCGCGGAGGTCTTGGAGGACGCGCGGGGCCTCGGCATGCACGTGGCCGCGGGCCGGGCCGAGGAACTGGAGCGGACCCGGCCGTTCGGCGTGCTGGCCGCCGCCTTGGGGTGCACCCGGTCATCGCCGGACCCCCGGCGGGCGGCCATCGCGGCACTCCTGACCGCTCAGGGTGTCGGGGAGCAGGCCCCGATCACGGTGACCAGCGACCCGGGCCTGCGGTTCCGCGTGGTGGACGCCCTCACCGACCTGGTGGAGGAACTGGCGCTGTCCGGGCCCGTGGTGATCGGCCTGGATGACCTGCAGTGGGCCGACCCGTCGACCCTGCTGACGGTGGGTGCGCTGGCCCGCCGTCTGGCCGGCCTTCCGGTGGGCGTTATCGGGTGCTTGCGGCCCTCCCCGCGCGTTGCCGAGCTGGACCGGCTGGCCGGCGCGCTGGAGGTTGTGGGCTCTCAGCACATCCTCTTGCACCCGCTCACCGCGCAGGCGGTGACTGGGCTGGTGGCGCAGGCGGTGGCCGCCGAGCCGGGGCCGCGGCTGCTGGCTGAGGTGGCCGGGGCGGCGGGCAACCCGCTGTTTGTCACCGAACTGCTCGGCGCGCTGGCCCAGGAGGAGGCGATCACCACCGCGGGCGGGTGGGCGGAGGTGGCGCAGACGGCGCTGCCGCCGACGCTGCGGCTGACCATCTTGCGCCGGGTCAGCTTCCTGCCGGAGCCCACCCTGCAGGCGCTGCGGTCCGCCTCGATCCTGGGGTCAGCGTTCTCGCTCACCGACCTGGCCACGGTCACCGGCCGCCCCGCTATCGACCTGTCCGTCGTACTGGGCGAGGCGATCACGGCCCGCGTCCTCGAAGACGACGGCGCACGGCTGCGGTTCCGCCATGAGCTGATCCGCGATGCCATCTACCAGGACCTGGCCGGCAGCGTGCGCCGGGCCCTGCACCGTGAGGCCGGCCAGCGGCTAGCGCAAGCCGGCGCACCAGCCCTGCAGGTCGCCGAGCACCTCGGGCGCGGGGCGATAACCGGGGACACCGATGCGGTCACCTGGCTGGCCAGGGCGGCCCGCCACGCGGCTCCGCGGTCACCCGATGTCGCCGCGGATCTGCTGGGCCGGGCGGCCGCGCTGATGGCACCGGGCGATCCCGGCCGCGACCGCCTGCTCGCCGAACGGGCCAGCAGCCTCATGTGGGCCGGGCGCATCGCCGACGCCGAAACAGCCTGCCGTTCGCTGCTCGCCCGCGACCTCGACCCATCCCTGGAGAATACGGTCCGGGTATGCCTCGGGAACGCTCTGCTGGCGGGCGAACCACGGGCACCCGCAGGTCTCTGCGAACTGGAACGGGCATGCCAGTCACCCCTGCTCACCGGCCCAGAGCGGGTCGAGGCCCAGGCGTGGGCAAGCTTCGCCCGCCTGCTAGTGGGAGACCTCGACGGCGCCGCAGTCGCCGCCGCGCAGGCACGGTCGGCGGCCGTATCGGCCCGCGATCACGTGGCCACAAGTATTGCGATGGCCACACTCGCCACGAATGCTCTCCTGCGCGCGCACCTCCCGGAGGCGCTCCAGATCGCCGACGATGCTGTGCGGCTGGCTGATCAGAGCCCCGGCAGGCAGGGACACCGCTTTCCGGTCCACATTCCCCGCGGCTACATCCTCGCGGAGTTTGACCGGCTCGATGAGGCCAGGACCACGATCGAAACCGGCATGCGGATCAGCGAGGAACTCGGCACCCGATGGGGCTTTGCTCACTATCAGATGGCTCGCGCTATGGAGCGGTTCCGCGCGGGGAACTGGGACGATGCGGTCGCCGAGATCGAGACGGACACAGGGCCGGCGGGCGAGACCGGCCAGCGTCATAGCCTCATCCTCGGCCGCAGCGTGCTGGCCTTGATCAGGTTGCACCGTAACGACCTGCCCGGCGCCCGGGACGCGGCCGCGCCGGGCGAGCTGTCCGCCGCCGGTGCCGGCTACCGCACTGACTGGTCCGCGTGGGTGCAAGCCCTTCTGCTGGAGGCCGACGGCGAACTTGCGGACGCGCTCGCAACACTCAGCGACGACTGGGACCGGTGTGCCAGGTCCGGGCGTGCGCTCGAGTACCCGGTCATCGGTCCGGACCTGGTCCGGCTGGCCCTGGCCGCCGGTGAGGCGGGCCGGGCCCGGGAGGTCGCCGCCGTGGTCACCCACGTGGCCTCCCGCAACCAGGCGCCCTGGATCACCGCCGCGGCGCTGCGCTGCCAGGGCATGGTCGGCGATGACCCCGGCCTGCTGGAGGAGGCGGTCCACGCCTACACCCGCGGGTCGCGCCCGCTCGAACTCGCGCTCACCTGCGAGGACGCAGCCGCCGCGGCCGCGCGGCAGGGCAACCAGGAGCGCGCCGGTCAGCTCCTCGACCAGGCGATCACCATCTATGAGCGCCTCGATGCCGCGCGCGACCTCGCCCGGGCCGAGGCCGCGCTGCGGCAGATGGGTGTCCGCCGCGGCCGCCGGGTCACCCACCGCCGCGAGCAGAGCGGCTGGCAGAGCCTGACCCCGAGCGAGTGGGCCGTGGTGGAGCTGGTCGTCGAGGGACTGTCCAACCCCCAGATCGGCCAGCGACTGTACATCTCACGCAAGACCGTGCAGACCCATCTCGGGCACGTGTTCGCCAAGCTTCATATCACCTCCCGCGCCCAGCTCGCCGCGGAGGCGACCCGGCACCGGGGATAACGAGCCGGGGGGACGCGAACGGCCAGGCCGCCAGCTGAGCCGGGCGCCGGCGAGGTGGCCTACGGTTGCCCCGGATGAGGAATCCCGGCGCAAGCAGCCCGCGGTGGTGGCGCTGCTGGCGGCGGGTCCCGTGGCGAAGGCGCCGCGGGACGTGGGTGGTGAGCATGGCAAGTCGGCTATGCCAGGCTGCACCACCCACGTCCTGATTACCTGATTCGGTAGTTCCCTGCCATGGGCCGAGCTGGCTCGGTTTCGCTGGCGAAAGCGGCCTGTGGTTGGGTCATCGCTGGTCCGCGTTGATCACGGCGGTGATTCGCACGTCACCGTTGGGCAGTGTGGCCGCGTGGAATGAGCCGTGGGCGGCGGCGAAGTGCGACGTTCCGCCGTCGATGATGCCGCCGAAGGTGGCTGGGCCGGGGCCGGTGGCGGGCCATTGGATGGTCCAGCTGGCCTGCAGGTCACCCTGGCCGTTGAGTACGACGATGTCCTGGCAGAGCACGTCGCGGTGGAAGGAAAGCGTGCAGACCTCGTTGTCGTGGCCGGCGGCCTTGCCGTTCTGCAGGATGCGGTCTTGGCCGATGATGCGGTCGCCGGGCACCAAGGGCTTGGTGGGGAAGCCGGTCATTGGCCCGCTATTAGTGAAGAATCTGATGGCCGTCAGCTGGCTGACGAAAGTCAGCCGTCCTGGAGCGTGGGCGCTTGCCTGTGCCGCCGCGGCTCCGGCGGTCCCGCCGGCCACCGCGATGATGGCCAGCGCGCCTAGGGCGATTCGTGTCCTTGTAAGCATCCGGTGTTCCTCCTGAGGCGTCGATCTGCCGGTGGTCAAGACGCTCTCAGGGTGCGGTCGCACCGGCCTGGCAGGCATCGGCCAGCTGGCCGATGTTGCTGGCCGCTGGAACCCGAACCATGGGAGGTGGAGATCCGCATTGTCCTAGACATCATCGAGCCGCCGGTCGGCCGCCTTTGGGCCGTCCGCGACCCCGGAAAGGCTCACCACCCCGGCAGCGAGCAGGGGATCAGCTTCACCGGCTGGCTAGGGCTACTGCGGGCACTGTATGAGGTGACGGCAGAACCTGGCCCCAGCACCATGGAGGACCCATGACTTCCCAGGAACCCTCAAACCCCGTCGTGGCCAGACTCGTAACCGCCATCAACGATGGCGACCGGGACGCGTTCCTAGCCACGCTCATACCGGACGCCACGCTGACCGACGACGGCAACCCGCGGTCACTTACCGACTGGATCGACCGCGAAATTTTCTCCGTCCACGGTCACATGAACGTCGAGCGTGAAGAAGAAGATGGGCTCCGTCTCCTCGCCCGATACCGCAACGACACCTGGGGCGAGATGCCCACCTTCTGGCGCTTCCATGTGGTCGGAGACAAGATCAGCCGCATCGACACCGGCCAGGCCTGAGCCTAAAGACGAACATTTCGGCGTCCGGCAGCTGCCGGCCCTCCGCCGAATAATCTGCCTGGTGCCACGGCCGGGCCGGAGTCGCCGGGGTACGCCGGCCGATGGAGCGCAGCGTTGTTGATTGGAGGCCGACCCATGCCGAACTGGGCGGAGCAGGTCACGGCGATCGCGACCGCGGTAAGCGCCATCGGGCTGCTGAGCGCGATCGGTGCAGTGATCTTCGCAGGCCAGCAAGCCCGTGAAGCCCGTATCGGCCGTCAGGCTGAGATGGCAGTCGAGTTCTTCCGGCGCTGGAGCGAAGGCCCGATGACGGAGACGCGCCGCCTCGTGGCTGAGTTCGAGACGCCAGAAGCGCTGCGGGATGCGATGACGCTCTTCATCGCTGAAAACTCCGCCGACGCGTACGTCCTTTACCGGGAGCTCGACTACTTCGAGCAGCTCGGGGCGCTGGAGAAGCATGGCGGCTTCGACTTCGAGCTGATCAGAACGCTGCTCGGCCGCCGCCTCATCGACCGGTGGGACCTGTGGCAACCGTCGATCGACGCCCTCGGGGGAACGGCCGCCTACCCGATGTTCGAGAGGCTTGTGACAAAGATGCGTGCCGCATTGTGAGAGGCGGGACGGTCTGCACCAAGGCCGTCCCGCTGCGGGGGTTGACTCTCACGTTGGGTGAGGGGGGCAAGCTCGTGTCATGGTCAGTATCGGAGAGTTCGCCCGGCTCGGCGCGGTGTCCATTCGCACCCTGCGGCTCTACGACGAGATCGGCTTGCTGCCACCGGCCGAGGTTGATCCGGTCACCGGCTACCGCTTTTACGCGGCGAAGCAACTGCGGCAGCTCAATCGCATCGTCGCGCTCAAGGACCTGGGCCTGACGCTCGGGCAGATCAGGCGGCTCCTCGACGGCATCACGGTGGACGAGCTACGCGGGATGCTGCTGCTGCGCCAGGCACAGCTGGAACGCGAACTCCAGCGGCAACGGCACCACCTGCTTGGAGTCGAGGCACGGCTCCGCCATATCGCTCAGGAGGACGGCATGCCAGCAGATGACATCGTGGTCAAGCAGATCGCGCCGCTCAGCGTGGTCGTGATCGCCGACACCGCGCCAGGGTGGGCCCCGGAGGACATTGTGCCTGCGGTGAACCGCGCCAGGGTGAAGTTCGACCAGCTCGGCATCCCCGGGCTGGTCAAGGTCGCCGGGCCATTCATGCTTTTCTACGAGCACACCGATGGCCAGGAGGTCACCGTCAACGTGGCGCTGCCGGTGGCCGGGGAACCGGCTGAGTTGCCGCCACCGGCCCATTACCGCGTGCTGCCCGCGATCGAGGCGGCCACCGCGGTCCGCAGCGGCCCGGCTGCCAGCATCTATCCGATGGTCTACCAGGATCTGGCCGCCTGGGTCCAGGCGCACGGCTATCAGCCACACGGGCCCGGGCGCGATATCTGGCTCCATGAGGTAGATGACATCTCCGAGGCGGACCAGCAGGTCTTCGAGACCCAGCTGGCCTTTACCCGGCCCGCAGATAGCGCCTGATTCCACCGAAGAGTGGCCCTGCTGGCCAGAACCCCGCGCGCCGCACGCCACGCTGATCACTCGGCTTCGGGTTTGGCGGCGGCCATTTCCCGGATGGGATGAAATGAGAGGGCTGTTACCCCTCCAGCAGGCCACGGTCCCGGGCCTGGGTGACGGCCCGGCTCCTGGTGGAGGCCTCCAGCTTCCGGTAGATCGAGCGCGCCTGTGTTTTGACCGTGTGCAGCGACAGGAACAACGCCGCGGCGACCGGTGGAGCCGCCCTGCTCGAGCACCGCGTCACATAGCCGCACATCGGGGAGCAGCTGCTCGCTTTCCGCGGTCGTCCCCGGCCCGTTGGCGTCGACGGGCGCGCTATGACGTGCTCGCCGACGCCATCGGTGCTCGCGGGGAATCAGGGCGTGTGGTGCGCGATGAACGCGGTGGAGGCGCCGGTGGCGGAGAAGATGGCGCCGGCCGCCCAGGCCTCACCCGACGGCAGCGCCGATAGTCCGGTCACTGCCGTGTTGGGGTCCGATCCGGTGGGGCCCGGCATCGCGGACCAGGCGGTGCCGTTCCAGTGCAGGGTCCGGGCAACGGGCACCGGGATGCCTCCGATGGTCTGCAGGGGGGCCTCTCCGCTGGCCCAGATGTCGGTGGCGCTAGCCGCGCTGATCCTGTCCACCGAGATCAGCCCCGCCGGGCTCGCGACGATCGACCAGGCCGTGCCGTTCCAGTGCTCGATGACGGCCTTGTTGGCGACGCTCGCGCTGGTGTCGTGCACGTTGTTGAAGCCGTTGCCGACCGCCCAGGCGTTGTTAGCCGAGATTGCCGTCACGCCGCTGAGCCCGGTCGGCTCGGCGGTGTTCACCGTCTTCACGATCGACCAGGCCGTGCCGTTGTAGTGCATGGCCAGCGTGAAGCGGACGACATTGACGCCTTGGATCGCGGTCGTGGTGCCCACCGCCCAGATGTCGGTCGCGGAGATCGCCGAGATCTTGGACAGCACCGCGTTCGCGAAGCTGGTCCCGGACGGCACGGTCGGTGTCGGCACCGGAACCACTGACCAGGCCGTGCCGTCCCAGTGCTCGGCCAGCGGCCGGGCGTCCTTTCCCTGGCCGACGGCCCAGGTGTTGGTCGGGCTGAGGTCGGCGACGTCATACAGGGATGCTAGCCTGCCGCCGCTGGCCGCGGCCGGCGTTGGCACGATGGTCCACGCTGTCCCGTCCCAGTGCGCGGCGAGGGTGTCGTGGCTCGCGAAGCTGATCATGTTCGTGTTGCCGACGGCCCAGGCGTCGTTCGGGCCGCTCGCGGAGACGCTGAGCAGGCGCTCGTCTTGGCGGACGATGTTCGGCGTCGGGACCTGCTGCCATTGCGTGCCGTTCCAGCGCTCGGCGAGGATTTGCAGGCCCGCGTCGTCGCCAGTCGTCTGGAACTGGCCGACCGCCCAGGCGTCGGTGGCGGTACGCGCGGAGACGGCGTTAAGGAGGTTGGCGGACGGGTTGACGCTGGGCACTACCGTCCAGGTCGGCGTCGCCGCCATGGCCGTGCCGGCGAGCAGGGCGAGTGAGGCTCCGGCGGCCAGCGCCGCGGAGATGAGTCGATGTCGCATGCTGGTTCCTTCGTGGTTACGTGAACGGCTTGGACTCAGCATCCGACCGTAGAAAACATGGCTGTAACGGCGCTGACGTGGCGTTGAAACGGACGGCTCGCCCTGGATTTACACCTTCCCCGGACTCGGGAAGAGCGCGAGCGAAGCTGCCGCCATACCACGGCGAGACCCCAGGCGACCCGGTTCGCCTCTATCCCGTCGTCCCGCCCATTCTGCTGTCCCCTCAGTGGCCGCCCTTTCGTGCGAATCCTGGTTGCCGATCTGGCGTCACCGCTATGGCTAGCGGCTTAAGGAACTCGTGGCTCAGCCGCTGGCGTGACCCATAGCCGCCGCATCGGCGCACGTTGAGGTGCGTGTCGGCTGGTTTCAGTCAGGCTTGTACTCAGCGTGCGGGGTTGCCCGGTGCCAGGCCAGCTCGAACGCGGCGGCGATATCGCGGATGGTCCGAGGGTCCGAGCTGAAGCCCGGGAGACTGCCGGGAAGGCCAAGGCCGAACTGCAACGCCGCGGCCACGAAGCAGCCCCCACCCAAACGCCGCAGCTCCAGAGCACGCTGCAATGGTGGCAGGAACTGGAGGCCAACATTGAGGCCGTCGACCGGGCCCTCGCGCGCCAGCAGCAGGCCGCCATCGACGTCGGCCAGCCGTGGCCACCAGTCCGCCACCCGGCGGCGCAACCGGAAGCAGAGCGCTCACCCCAACTCGAGAATTCCGTGCCCGGACAGCCGGAGATTGCCGAGCCAGAGCCTGACAGTTACGGTGAGCGCGCCGCACGACTGGATGAGCTGCAGGTACGGGCCGACGACGCAGCGGCTCGGGTTAAGGCACAGCGAGCAGGGGTGGACGCCAGTGGTGAGTACACCGCGCGGATGGAGCGGGAGGCTCACGCCGAGGCAGAGGCTGACTGGCAGGCAGAAGCACCCGAAGAGGTCGAGATGGAGCTGCAGTAGATCAGGCCGCGGTGGCGTTGCTCGCGTGCTGGTCGATCATCTGCCTGGGGTCCGTCCGGTACAGGTGACCGGCGCCGAAGACGATCACGATGTCCGGCCTCCCATCCTTGATCAGGTTCATCGACTGGTAGATCGCGTCCGCCGAGCCCGTATACCAATGCGGGCCGAGCCGCTGCTGCGCCGGGCACCGGTGTCACGCTTGCTCTGCTCGCGCCCGTCCTGGATAACGCTCCCGGGCGCTCAACTGTCATGCTGCCGCATATCGGGGGAGACAAGGAGAGCTCTCCTCGTTGGACTGCTGATTCCTCGGGCTCAGTCGCATGTACCGGGGTTACCTGGGGCTGGTCCGGGGCGGTGGCCTGCCAGACCTCCTTGACCAGGACCTGCAGCGCCCCGGCCGTCGGGATGGCCAGCAGCGCCGCGACGAGACCGCCGGATATGCCGCCGGTCAGGCTGCCGATCGAGGCGCCGGTCAGCACCGCGATGAATACGAGCAGCGGGTTGATCCGCACCGTCTTGCTCATGACCACCGGGTTCAGGACGTGGTTCTCGATCTGGGTGTAGACGGCGAAGACGACCGCGGTGACGATGCCCGCGGTGAGGCCCCCGGCGATGAACGCGAACAGGACGGTGGGGATGCCGGCTAGGGCCCCGCCGATCATCGGCAGGAAGTCCACCAGGGCCACCCACAGGCCCCACAGCAGTGGGAACGGCACGCCGAGGATCTGCAGCGTCACGAACACCACCGTCCCGGCGATGAGCGAGGTCAGCAGGTTGCCGGCCATGTACCCGGTGACCTTGCCGCTGACGTCGGCCGCTATCCGGGTGACCGTGGCCTGGCGGCCCGGGGTCATCTGGGCGAGCGTCCAGCTCCACATCTTCGGGCCCTCGAGCAGCAGGAGCAGGACCAGGACGAACAGCGTGACCAGCTCGATGATCAGGGAGACCGCGCCTTTGCCCACGGTCAGGGTCGGCTTGGCCAGCGACTGGGCGTAGCCGGCCAGCCTGGGCGTGTTCCGCTGCACCCAGCTCTGGACGTGGTACCTGGCCACGAGGTGGCCGGTCCAGCCGTTGCCGTGCTGTGCGCTGGCGACGTAGCCGGGCATCCGGTGCGCCAGGTGGGTGATCCCGTTGACCAGCGGCACGCCGAACGCCCCGGCCAGGCTGATGAAGACCAGCGCGGCGCAGAGCGTGATGATCGTCACGGCGAGACCCCGGCGCGGGACCCGCCGCTGCACTTTAGCCACGACCGGGTTGAGCAGCATCGCGGTGAACCCCGCCACGAGCATCAGCAGCACGATGTCCCGCAGCCGGTAGATCAGCTGGCCGGCCAGGTAGGTAGCGACGACCACCGTGACCGTGACCAGGATGGTCCGCAGCGGGACGTGGCGCCGGTCGGCGGCCTGGAACAGGCGCGCTAGCCGGCTTCGCGGCGGCTGCTCATGGCTCACCTGGCCAGCAGGCCGGGTCCCGCCGGGAACCTGCGGGGAGCGGGTCATGCCTGGCAGGTGAGGGCGATGGCCAGGTTGCGCGAGCAGCTTTTCGCCGGCGGTCTGTGTTGTCATGATCGGCTCCCTCACTCCTGTTGATGAATTCTTTGATCACTCTTGTAATGAATCATCAGTTATGATTACGATGCTGTCAAGAGCTGGCCCGGCCGGGTCCGGACACCGCCGGAGCGCCGGGCAGCGAACCAAGCGAAAGGAACCGTCATGTTCAAGTCACTGAGCACGTCCCTGATCGCGCGCGGCATCCTGGCCGTGATCACCGGGATCATCGCGCTGGCCTGGCCCTCGGTCACCGTGCTGGCGCTGGTCATCTTGTTCGCCGTCTACGCGTTCACCGCCGCCGGCCTGCAGGCCGCGCGGGCGTTCAGCAGCCGCACCGCCGGGCCGGTCCTCGGGCACCTGCTGCTCGGCCTCGTCGACCTGGCCGCCGGGGTGATCGCGCTGGCCTGGCCGGGGCCCACCGCGCTGGTCCTGGTGCTGATCGTGGGCGTATGGGCGATCACCGCCGGCCTGGTCGAGTTCTCCGCCGCCTTCGCCTCCGGCGAGCCGGCCGCGACCCGGGTCATGTTCATCCTGGGCGGGCTGGTCACCGTCGCGTTCGGCGTGGTGCTGTGCGCCCGCCCCGGCCTCGGCGCGATCACCCTCGCCCTGCTGTTCGCCCTGTTCAACCTGATCGCCGGGACCTGGATGCTGGTGCAGGGCATCGAGCTGCGCCGCACCGGCAAGACCCCGCAGCCGGCACACTCCCCTCACCAGGAAAAGATGCCGGCCTGAGCTGGGCCAAGCCGATCGCCGGCCTGGTTCAGTGTCGCTGAGCCGGTGCCGGCGTGCGGTCCGGCGGCAGAGCTTGCCGAGGGAGGTCTTGAAATGCTTCCGTTGTCAGACGGCATCCCTGCACGACGGTTCCCGATCGTCAATGTGTTCCTGATCGTGGCCAACTTCGCTGTGTAGATCTTCTACGAGCTGCCGCAGCTCAACATGGCGGTCTACCACGCCTCGTTCTACCCGTGCACGGTCGACAACGCCTGCCACGGGCCGGAGGCGTGGGGCCTCAGCTGGATCACTGCCATGTTCCTGCATGGTGGCTGGGATCACATCCTGGGCAACATGCTGTTCCTGGCGATCTTCGGCAAGAACGTCGAGGACGCCTTCGGGTCGCTGCTGTACCTCGTCTTCTACTTCGCCGGCGGCTTTGCCGCGATGATGACGCAGACCGCGATGACCCTGCTGTTCGGCACGGCCGCTGAGGCGCGGGTACCGGAGCTGGGCGCCAGCGGCGCCATCGCCGCCGTGCTGGGCGCCTACTTCGTGCTCTACCCGGGGTCGCGGATCCGGACGTGGATCTTCCCGATCTTCCTGGTCCGGATCCGCGCGTGGATCTTCCTCGGGCTGTGAATCTTGTACCAGCTCATCGAAGCGAGCTTCGGGCTATTCAGCGCCTCGGCGAACGGGGGCGGCGTGGCGTTCTTCGCCCACGTCGGCGGGTTCATCTTCGGCCTGCTGATAGCACGGCTCCTCGCCCGGGCGGGATAGGCAGCACCCGGGGAGCAACGGCGTTCCACGGCGTAGGCCGCGGGCCCCCCTCGCCGAAACCGGCGAAGCCAGACGCCGGTGGCGGAGATGCGCATCCGGCGTCGGATCGGGTATAGTCAATCTTGTTACAACTTATCAGCAGTGATGATGAGTTCACTAAGATGGATGCTGAGCAACGACCGGCAGGCGGCGGCCGCGGTCGGGCTAGACCAGCCAGCGTGGCCGCTAAGGTGCCAGGCGGACAGCAGGAGGAGGATGAGTGATGGCAGAGGCGGCTCCGGCAGTCGGCGCGCCGAGGGTGTCGCGGCTGGACCGGCGTAAGGCCCGCACCCGGCAGGCCCTCATCGACGCCGCCGTGCGGCTGATCGCCGAGGGCCGCGGGGACCGGGCCAGCATCCAGGAGATCACCGAAGAGGCCGACATCGGCTTCGGGTCGTTCTATAACCACTTCGACAGCAAGGAGCAGCTGTTCGCGACCGCCTCGGAGGAGGTGCTGGAACGCTGGGGGCAGCTGATCGACCGCGCCAGCGCCGGCATCACCGACCCGGCGGAGCTGTTCGCCGTGGGCACGCGGATCACCGGGCGGCTGGGCTGGACCCACCCGGAGATCGCCGGATTCCTCGCCGGCGCCGGCCTGGCCGTCCTGGACATCCCCATCGGCCTGGTGCCCCGCGCCCTGCGCGACATCGAGGCTGGGAAGGCCGCGGGCCGCTTCACTGTTCCCGATGCCGAGATCGCGCTCAGCGCCGCGACCGGCGGCATGCTCGGGCTCTTCCGGATGCGGCAGCGGCACCCCGAACGCGTCACCGAGGCCACCGTCGACCAGCTCGCCGAGGCCGAGCTGCGCCTGCTCGGTGTCCCCGCCGACGAAGCCGCCCGCCTCACCGCCCTCCCCCTCCCGGACACCGGCACGTGGTAACGCCCGCGACGCCGCCGCCGACCGCGTTCCTCGTCAGCAACGCCGGGTGGCCGGGTCGCCGCGGGCGCGGCGATCGCAGGCCGGGGCTACTAGGTGCGGAGAGCTACTTTGGACCTGACGTCGGCGTCGTGATTCGTCCATGCTCCCCACATCCGCGATGAACCAGTCCAAGCGGGAGCTGTCCCGTTATGGCTGGCGGCCTGCCGATCCGCCGCGCCGGCCAGTGCTGTTCGTCAACCCGAGGTCGGGTGGCGGCAAGGCCGCACACGCCCGGCTTGCCGAGCGGGCGCGGGAAAAGGGGATCGAGGCCGTCATCCTCACCCCGGGTCAGGACCTGGCCGCGCTGGCCCATGAAGCCGTGGCGGCCGGCGCAGACGCGCTCGGGATGGCCGGCGGCGACGGATCGCTGGCGGTCGTGGCCGCCGTGGCGGCTGCGCATAGGATCCCGTTTGTGTGCGTTCCGGCCGGCACGCGCAACCACTTTGCGCTCGACGTGGGGGTGGACCGGCACGACGTGATCGGCGCTCTCGACGCGTTCACCGACGGTGTCGAGCGCCAGATCGACGTGGCCGAGGTGAACGGCCGCACGTTCCTCAACAACGCCTCGCTGGGGATCTACGGAGACGCGGTTCGCAGCCCGGCCTACCGCGATGCCAAGATGCGTACGCTCGTGGAGACCGCGGCCGAGGTGATGGGCCCGAGCGCGGAGGCGCCTGCGCTGTGCCTGGTCGACGACTTGGGGCGCGAGCACCGTGATCTCGCCGTCGTTCTCGTGTCGAACAACCCCTACGCGCTTGATCGCCCGCTGGCCCGCGGCACCCGCCCGACGCTGGGCGGCGGGCAGCTCGGGATCGTCGTCGTCGACGCGCCCGCCGACAGCCCGCGCCCTCCAGGGCGAGCCTGGAGCGCGCCGCGTCTGGAGGTCAGTGCCCCGGAACCGGTCCACGCCGGAGTTGACGGCGAGGCGGTGCAACTCAGCCCGCCGCTGTGGTTCGCTATCCGGCCGGCGGCGCTGCGGGTCCGGATCTCCTCGCGTCACCCGGGCGCCTCGCCATCAGCGCGCCTGCGCCTCCCAGGCCACCCACCCCGATCTCAGGGCAGGAGGGAATAGGCGCACGCAACCAGCAGGGATCCGCGCCGATCGGAATTCGCCTTCATCCGGAAAACCCGCGGTATCCACCGTTTTAAGGCGACGGTG
>CAVSCM010000055.1:0-75741 GCA_963726415.1 uncultured Actinomycetes bacterium | reverse complement strand
ACCACCGCGTTGGCGACACCGTCGATCCGGGCCAGCAGGTCATCGACGGGAACGGTCTCGGGCTGCACCCGGGCGGTCACCGCCCCGGCGCCCTCCGGACCGGCGAACTCGAGTGTCGCGACGTGCCGGATCCGCTGCCCGGCCGCGGCCGCCTCGCGCGCCTGCTGGCCGGTTACCCCGGTGATGCCACGGCAGGTGACCTGTTCCAGGGTGAGCTGCCTGCCGAAGACAAGCGCCGAGAGGATCATCACCTTCGCAACGGTGTCCCAGCCCTCGACGTCCGCGGCGGGATCCGGCTCGGCCAAGCCGGCCCGCTGTGCCGCGGCCAGCGCTTGCTCGTAGGAGGTGCCGTCGGCCATCTGGGACAAGATCGCGTTGGCGGTGGCGTTCAGCACGCCGCGCAGGCCGAGTGGGACCGCACCGGCCAGGCCCTCGGTCAGCGTGGACAGCACCGGCGTCCCCGACATGACCGTGGACTCGGCGCGGAACGCGACCCCGCGGCTGCGGGCGAGCGCGGCCAGCTCGGTGCCGTGCCTGGCAACCGGCCACTTGTTGGCGGTGATCACCGGTATGCCGCGCCGGAGCGCCTCCCGCATGTGGCTCAGGCCTGGCTCGGCATCTGACCGCGGGCTCGCCGTCACCTCCACCAGAAGGTCCGCCTCGGTGGCGCGAAGCCCTTCGAGGGCGGCCAGGCCAGGTTCGGGCGCCGGGCTGTGCGGTGATCGGCTGCCCTGCGGTGGCCGCGGCAAGCACGGACCTGAGGTTCAGGCCACCGGTGTCGTAGACGAACCCGTCGCGGGCATTAGCGATCCCGACGACCTGGACCGCACAGCCGAACCGGGATGCCAGCCGCGCTGCCTGGGCGTCGAGGGCATCGGCCAGAGGATGTCCCGGTCTTCGTAGAACTTGAGAGTGGCGGTCCCTCACCCGGAGCCTGCCGAGTGGTAGGCCACGGGTGAACGACCAAGAACACCCGAAGGAGAGGGACCGCCGTGAGCAACACCTACCAGAAGAAGTCCCGCAGTGCCCAGCCTGACTCGATGCCAGCGGAGGTCGCCGTCCCGGAGCAGGTGATCGTGTCGATGGCCGAGATCGCCGAATCAGCGAAGGAGGGGCTGCTGGCCCTGGCCGTCGGGACCGGCTTGCAGGTGATGGCCGCGATGTTCGATGAGGACGTGGCCCGGCTGTGTGGCCCGGACGGCAAGCACAACCCAGAGCGCGCTGGGTACCGGCATGGCGCCGAGGCCGGGTCGGTCACGCTCGGTGGTCGCCGGCTGCCGGTGACGCGGCCCCGGGTCCGGGCCGTGGACGGGTCGGGGGAGCTGCACCTGCCCTCCTACGGCCTGTTCTCCTCTACCGAGGTCCTCGGGCAGCTCGCGCTGGAGAAGATGCTGGCCGGGCTGTCGTCACGCCGTTACGCGCGCGGCCTGGAGCCGGCCGGGCAGACCGTCGAGGACGCCGCTGCGTCGGTGAGCAAGTCGGCGGTGTCGCGCCGGTTCGTCGCCGCCACCGAGACCGCGCTCGCCGAGTTGATGAGCCGCCGGCTCGAGGACCTGGACCTGGTCGCGTTCATGGTCGACGGCGTGCACTTCGGCGAGCACACCTGCGTGGTGGCGCTGGGCATCGGCATCGACGGCACCAAGCATCCGCTGGCTGTGGAGGAGGGTTCGACCGAGAACGCCACCCTGGTCACTGATCTG
Organism: uncultured Actinomycetes bacterium; assembly: GCA_963726415.1. Taxonomy (GTDB): domain Bacteria; phylum Actinomycetota; class Actinomycetes; order Streptosporangiales; family Streptosporangiaceae; genus DASXKD01. Next base: position 74,041 of record CAVSCM010000055.1, on the reverse strand, counting down.
ATCACCGGGCTGCGCGACCGCGGCCTGGACGTCACCAGGCCGGTCCTGGCCGTCCTCGACGGGGCCAAGGCCCTGTCCAGGGCGGTGAAGGACGTGTTCGACAAGCCGCTCATCCATCGGTGCCAAGAGCACAAAATACGGAATGTAAAGGACAAACTCCCCGAGAAGCTCCGGGCCGTGACCGAGCGGCGGATGCGCCAGGCCTACCACGCCGAGTCAGCGCTGAAGGCCGAGGGGCTGCTGACCGAACTGGCGGCCGAGCTGGACAAGACCCACCCCGGTGCCGCGGCGTCGCTGCGGGAGGGCATGGCCGAGACCCTGACCATCCTGCGCTTGGGCGTGCCGCCCACACTGGCGCGCACGCTCCGCTCCACCAACACCATCGAATCCATGATCGGGATCTGCCGGGAGCACTCCAAGAACGTCAAGCGGTGGCGGGACGGCACGATGGCGCTGCGCTGGTGCGCTGCCGGGATGGTCGAGGCGGGCCACCAGTTCCGGCGCGTCAACGGTCACCTGCACCTGCCAAAGCTCCGCGCCGCGCTCGATGCGCACTTCAGGAATGTCACCGCCGTAAGCCAGAATGAGGACCAGAAGGCAGCCTGATGATCAAAGGGGCCGCCACCGAAGTTCCACGGAACTCGGGACAACCTCCATCGGCCAGCCATCTGCCGACCGTGCCGAATCCGATGAGCCAGACCCGCAGCGGGGTCATCCGGGCCAGGCCCGCATCATGACCTGCCACGGCCGCACGGTCACCGAGAAGAACCCCTGGGCGACGCTGACGTCGTCCTCGGTGGCCAGCATGGTTGCGCGGGCAAGCTGGTCGGTCCCGGGCAGCCGCAGGATGGTCATGCCCTCGCCCGCGGCGTCCAGCATCGGCCCGGCCGCGACCAGATAGCCTGCCTCGCGCATCCGGTTGAGGAACGCGACATGCTCGGCGAACCGGGGGTCGTCGAGCACGGAGCCGTCCGGCGGCGCGGCCGGGCCGGGCGGTGCAGCAGCGCCACCCAGGTGTGCTTGCCCCCTTCTTCGCCGGGATCCCCCTCCTCGCCGGGCAGGCTGGCGTGCTCCTGGTAGTGGCCGAGCACGATCGGCCAACCGTGGTCATACTCGGCCCGCATTGCGGCCGGGTCGGCGTAGACCTCCCAGCCGCTATGTGTCAGCGTGACCAGGGTCTGCGGGCCGGCCGCGGTGAAGGTGACCTCGACGCGACTCGGGCGTTCCGCCGTCCGACCGGGATGCCAGGTAAACGCCACCGCAGCGGGCGGCTCCCAGCGGGTCACCGTCCCCCAGACGGCCTGCTGCCCGCTGGCCGACTGCTCCACGAGCTGGCCGCCGGTGAACGCGACGGTGCCGCCGGCCCCGTGCACGCTGTGCCCCGCGACCGGCCACCACCGGCCGATGTCCGCGGTGAACACGTCGAACGCGGTCTCGGGCCCGGCGTCGACCAGAACTTCCCTGCGGATGGGCGGGACGGTGCTCACGGCCGCTCCTTCGTTGTCTCCGGGTGCGGTAGCGCTGGCGGCGGAGCCTGCTGGCGGCCGTAACCCGGACCGGCCGCGGCCGCCTGGCTTACCTCGGCCGCGTAGGCGGCCAGCGCCGTGTCCCAGGTCTGGACCAGCCACCGCTGCGCAATCGCCATGCCGCCGGGTGCCAGCAGATAGAGGTTGCGGGTGCCGACGCTGTGATGCTCGATAAGCCCGGCGTTGCTGAGCACCCGCAGGTGCTTGCTCACCGCCGGGCGGCCCACCGGCAGCCGCTCCGCGAGCCGCCCGACCGGCGTGGGCCCCTCGTGCAGCAGTTCCAGGATGCGGCGGCGCACCGGCTCGCCGAGCGCATCGAATACCGCGTCCACAGCTTGGTTACTCATTAGCAACGGTTACTCTAGAGCAACGAATACCGGCGCGCAACAAAGGGGCCTGGCCATGGCAACCGCTCGCTACCTGGGCGTGGATCTGGCGTGGCGGGAAGACCGCGCAGAGCTTCCGGCCAACGAGACGGGCGTGGCGGCGGTCGATTCGCATGGGCAGGTCCTGGACGCTGGCTGGCGGCGCGGTGTGGACGAGGCCGTCGCGTGGGCCGATGCCATGGCTAACGGCGGGGACGCGGTCATGTTCGTGGACGCGCCGCTCGTGGTCCGCAACGAAACCGGCCAGCGGCTCTGCGAGACCCAGGTTGGGCAGCGTTACGGCCGGTGGAAGGTCAGCGCCAACAGCACCAACCTGGCCGTGCCGCGGCTGGCCGGGATCAGGTTCCTCGCGCTCGCACAGGAACGAGGCTGGCGATACTCCGATGGCCGCGACGGGCCCCCGGCCACCGGCCGCGTCCTGTCGGAGGGCTACCCCTACGGCACGCTCGTCGGCGCGGCGGAACTGGGCTACGACACCGAACGGCCGCGCTACAAGCGCCAGCCGCGACGGCTTCCCGCGGCCCAGTGGCGGCGTGAGCGCGCCGCGAACTGTGACCTGCTGATCCGCCGCCTCGGCCGGCTGGAGACCGCGGATCCGCCACTGCGGCTGCGCTCCCACCCGGTCGCCCGGCAGCTTGCCGAACAGCCCTCACCCGCCGGCGACGTCGCCTACAAGCACCGCGAAGACCTGATCGACGCGCTGCTCTGTGCCTGGACCGCGGCACTGTGGGCACGCCACGGCCTGGGCCGCTGCCAGGTACTCGGCCCCACGGCCACCTTGGACGGCAGGCCGGCGGCGACGATCATCGTCCAGGCCCGCCCCGAGCAGCGCCGCTGACCGGGCCCGCAGCCGTGGGCTCAGGGCCTGGTTTCCGTGCGGGCCGGCGTGTTTGCGGCAGGCCTGCAGCGAGGCCGGGACGACCTCGCCCGGCTCGCCGTCCGGCCTGCTGCCCTAACGCGGCGCCGTGGCCAGGGCCTCCGCCAGGAAGGTCCGTGCGGCCAGGAACGATCGCCGGTCGGCGGTCTCGTCGTAGGCAACACCAGGGATCGCGCCGGGTACGGCGTGCTCATGGGTGAACCCGTGCACGGCGCCGCCGTACATGATGAGCTGCCAGTCGGCCCCGGCGTGGTCCATCTCCGCCGCGAAGGCAGCGACGTCCGCCATCGGCACATGCGGGTCCAGCGCACCGTGACAGGCGAGCACCCTGGCCCGGACCGCGCCCGGTTCCGCGGGCCGCACCGTGGCCAGGCTGCCGTGCATGCTCACCACGCCCATCAAGGCGGTCCCCGCGCGGGCGAGCGTGAGCACCGTCAGCCCGCCGAAGCAAAAGCCGACGGCGGCGAACCGGCCATCGGCCTCGGCACAGGCGGACAGCGCGGTCAGCCCGGCCTGCGCCCGCCGGACCAGGCGGTCCGGATCGTCGCGCAGCCCGGTCAGGCAGGCGATCACGCGCTCCCTGTCGCCGGCCACGCCGTCGCCGAACATGTCACAGGCCAGGACCACGTAACCGTGCTCGGCGTACCGCCGCGCCTGTCCCTTGGCGTGGTCATCAAGACCGGCCCCGCCGTGTACGAGCAGCAGCCCGGGCAGCGGCTCACGGGCCGCGTCGTCCCAGGCGAGCACGCCGGTCAGCGCGGTCTCCTGATCGTGATAGGTCAGCTCGCGGGTCGCGGCCGCCATGGCTCACTCCTTCCGTTGCGGGCCGGCCGGTCGCCGGCGACGAAGATTCTCATCACGCCTGCCACTCCTGCCTGGTGATCCGGTACATCACCCACTCGCGCCCGTGTTCGGTCACTTTTCCGGCCAGCGACCAGCCCACATGGCCGAAGACCGCACGCATCGGCGCGTTGCCGGGATCGGTCGGCGCCTCGACGACCTGCGCCGCCGCGTGCTCGAACAGCCAGTCGGTGAACAGGGCGAGCGCTTCGCGCCCGTAGCCCTTGCCGCGCACGTCCGCATCCAGGCCGATCCCGACCTCGAACGTCCCAGACGGCAGGCGGCGCCCCGCTGGCACGAAGGTCTGGATCCGCCCGATCACCGTGCCGTCCAGGTCGATGGCCAGGTCGAGCCAGCCATCCTCCAAGTGGCCAGAGCGCCGCAACCGCGCCTTGAAGCTGGCCTCATCCGGGAGCTCGGCAATGGCTATCGGGTCGGAGCCGACCATGGCCTGCCACTGGCCGTCGATTTCCGCGGGCCGGAGCGCGCGCAACAGCAGCCGCGATCCGCGGATCACGATCCCTTCGGCGTCGGCGTCCACCCGCGGCTACGGCTTGTCAAGCACGGCGAAAAGCAGCCCGCCGATCATGGCCAGGTTCTTGTGGAACTGGATCCGCTGGATCTTGCGAGTGGCCGGATCCTCGGCGTCCCAGTAGGAGTGCCCGGCCAGGGTCGTCGGGATCAGCGAGCCGACCAGGGCCAAGGCGGACAGGCGCGGGGCCTTGCCCAGCATCAGCAGGCCGCCGGCGGCCACCATCACGGCGGCGTTAGCGCGCACCACAAGCTCATCGTCATCGGGCAGCGGAACCCACTTGCGGATCGCGGCCAGCACCGGACCGGCCTGTTCGACACGCGCACCCGGCGCTCGCCAGGCGTCGAAGCCAAGCAGGACGTAGGTGGACCCGGTGAAAGCGCGGGCGGCAGGACGCAGCGGCGACAGCAGGCGCTGGTTCATGATCATGGCACCTCGATGCGTTGGGGAAGCTCCGGTCATCAGGACTGTACGACGCGGCCATGGCGGGCCAGAGACCCATCATCCACCTCGGTCACCCGGGCGTCGTGATGCCTCCCGCTCACCTGGCGTCCCTGGAGGTCCGGGACACGGAGAATTAGCATTCTTTGCCAGGACGGTAAGAGCCCCTGGCGGTGCGTGCGCGTGCCGCGGGCATGAGCCGTGCCGGAGCATGAGCCGTGCCGCAAGGCGGGAATGGAGCGCGAATGGCGCCGGTCGATCGCCGGGTGAAGCTATGGGCGTGGCTGGTGCGCCAGCAGGGCTCGGTGGGCACGAAGACCGAGGCAGAGGTCATCGCCATGCAGGCCCGGCACACCCCGGCCAACGGGGTGACCAACCGCATCTTCGGGACGGTCGTGCCCGGCACCGAGGTAGCCGACCGGGCTATCACGGGGCCGGCCGGGGACATCCCGGTGCGGGTCTACCGCCCCGCCCGCACCGCTTCCGGCGGCTGGCCGCTGATCCTGAACTTCCATGGTGGCGGATTTGTGTTTGGCGACCTGCGCCTGGCCGACTGGATGTGCAGTTCGGTCGTGGTGAAGGTGGGCGCGGTCGTGGTGTCGGTGGACTACCGGCTCGCCCCGGCGAACCGGTTCCCCGCCGCCGTGGACGACTGCTACGCGGCGCTGGTCTGGGCGGCGGAGAACGCCGCGGGCCTCGGCGCGGGCACGCCCCGGGGCCCGGGCGGCGGCAGCACCGGACCGGCGTCGGCCCCGCCCATCGGGGTGATGGGGGAAAGCGCCGGCGGGAACCTCGCGGCGGTGATGTGCCTGCTGGCCCGCGACCGCGGCGGGCCGAAGATCAGCCATCAGGCGCTGCTCTACCCGCCCACCGACATGACGCAGGTGCCGCGGCAGGCGGCGAGGGCGCTCATCATCCCCGAGCAGGACATGCTCGCTTACCGGCGGCTCTACCTGGGCGACGCCGATCCGGCCGACCCGCGGGTGTCCCCGCTGCTCGCCACGGACCACACCGGCCTGCCGCCAGCGCTGATCCAGGTGGGCGAGCACGATCCGCTGCGCGAGGATGCCGCCCGCTACGCCGCGGCCCTGCGGTCCGCCGGGGTACCCGTACGGTTCACCGAGTATGTCGGCATGCCACACGGCTACCTCAACTTCCCCGGCATCTGCCGTGCCGCACCCCAGGCCATGGCCGAGATCTGCACCGAGCAGGCGGCGGCGCTCGCCCAGCCTGTGCACGGTCACGATGCCCTTTCCGATTGAAAGGGCAGGCAGTCCGATACGCACGACCGCAGCCGGTGACACGCCCATGGGATCGCGCCGATCCTGCCCGCCGCAGCAGCTAGGCGTCCGCTGACCCCCGGCGCCGCGGGCGTGCCTGGTAGACCATTGCCATGGACTACGGTCGGCTGCCTATCGACAAGCAAGTGTCCGCGTTTCGTACGGTTCTGCTGCGCAACCGGGTGCTCGCCGAGGTGCTCTCCCGCGCGGCCGTCCTGGATCTGCCGGGCTGGTACCTGGTAGCGGGTGCCCTGTATGAGACGGTGTGGAACGTCGTGACCGGGCAGCCGCCCGAGGCGGGCATCCTGGACTACGACCTGGCCTACTGCGATCCGGGCGACCTGTCCTGGGAGGCCGAGGACGCCGTGATCCAGGCCGGGCAGCAGCGCTTCGGCGACCTGCCCGCCCCGGTCCAGATCCGCAACCAGGCCCGCGTGCATCTGTGGTACGAGCAGAAGTTCGGCGTTGCTTGCCCGCCACATACGAGCACCGAGGCGGCGATCGACACCTTCGAGGCAACCACCGCCTGCCTCGGCGTGCGACTGCTGCCCGGCGGACGGTGGCGCGTATATGCCCCGCACGGGCTGGCCGATGTGTTCAACCTCGTCGTGCGGCCCAACCCGGTGCTCGCGCCCGGTGCCGTTTATCAGGCCAAGACGGCCAGGTGGCGTAGCCAGTGGCCGTCCCTGACCGTGCTGCCGTGGCCCGAAGGCTGACCGCCGGCGGCATTCAGGCGGGCTACCCGGCCGGTTGCTGCCCCGCCCGATCAACGGGCCTGGCCAGTGCCCCGCAGTGCCACACCGCGCAGAACGCGGGAACCCGGCCCAAGCACAGAACGCCTGCCGTGGCTACACCAAGATTGGGGAGCCAGGCGACCCGCAAAGTGGGCTACTCGCCATGCGCGCAGCCGAATAGAGTCGCCTGCAAAGGCCTTTAGAGGCATGAGAGTTGCGAAGAGGATACCGATGTATACAAGATACAATCGGCATGTCAATACCCCTCTTCGAACCGGAGAAAGTCTGAAGTACCCGCCTCTCCGGGGCCCGGCAGTGCCATGATACGTACACCCTTTGCAACCCCTGGAACCCGCCGCCAGACTCGCCCGGAGCAGGCTGGTTGCGCCACAACTCCAGCCGACGAACACCAGGCCTGATCGCTTTTCCCGACTTCGAGGCAGTGAATGTACGGCAACCCGAATCCAGCCCGAACGGCCATAGTCACGTGCATGGATCCGCGCCTGCAGCTACCCGAAGCGCTCGGGTACGCCGAGGAGCCCTTCATGCTCCGGAACGGCGGCGGCCGGGTTACAGATGACGTTCTCCGTGGTCTTGTTCTGTGTACGCGGCTGATGGAGGTAACCGAGGTCGGGGTTATCCATCACACCGGCTGCCGGTTGCAGGACACGAATGAGCGGCTCGTGCTCAGAACCGGAATTGATAGAGATTACATGACTTTCCCGGATCCCGTGAAGAGCGTATTTCAAGATATCGATGAATTGCGCAACAGCGGTATCCTCAGCCCACTGATCAGGGTTTGGGGTGGTCTCTATGACACCGAAGGCCATACCGTCTCCGTTATCGCGGATGCGCATTACTACGCTGATTAGCCATCGCTGCCGGAAGGCTCCCGGGCCAATGCGGCCACCGGGCCAGGACCGTCTCATCGCGGCCCTGCCGCACTCTTCCACCCCAAAACACGGGTAAGGACCGCCTCGCGTATGTGGGTTCCGCCGCGACGCGCCGCCGGCCTAGATTGACTGCGGGGCTGGCCAGGAAGCGGGTGGCATTCATGTCGGCAGCGCAGCCGGACTCGGTCACTGCACGGTGGCCGGGCGACTTTGATCAGCATCTCGCCGCGATCGTCGAGAACTCCGACGACGCGATCGTGTCGAAGAACCTGCAGGGCAGGATCTTGTACTGGAACGACGCCGCGACGCGGATGTATGGCTACACCGCCGAGGAGGCTACCGGCCAGCCAATTGAACTCGTCATCCCCGACGACCCCGACCGGCGGAAAGAAGAACTCGACATCCGCGATCGCATCGGCCAGGGCGAGCGGTTCCTGCACTACGAGACGATTCGCCGCCACAAGGACGGCACAGAACTGGAGGTCTCGCTGTCCATCTCGCCGGTGCGCGATGCCTCGGGCCAGGTGGTGGCGGCCGCGGGGTTCGCCCGGGACATCTCCGACCGGCGGGTGATCGAGTCGGCGCAGTACCTGGCGGCGATCGTGGAGAACTCCGACGACGCGATCGTCTCGATCGACCGGGACGGCAAGATCCTCTCCTGGAACGAGGCGGCCACCCGGATGTACGGGTACGCAGAGGACGAAGCCGTCGGGCAGCTGATCGACATCGTGATCCCGGACGCCCCGAAGTGGCGGCAGGAGGAACTTGAGATACGGGCGCGCAGCGCGGGGGGCGAGCGAATCGAGCACTACGAGACCGAGCGGCGCCGCAAGGACGGCACCCAGTTCCCGGTGTCACTGTCGATCTCGCCCGTGCGGGACACGTTCGGCCGGATCGTCGCCGCGGCCAGTTCGGCGAGGGATATCTCCCAGCGGCGGGTGCTCGAGTCGGCGCAGTACCTGGCGGCGATCGTGGAGAACTCCGACGACGCGATCGTGTCCAAGGACCTCGACGGCAGGATCCTGTCCTGGAACGACGCGGCGACCCGGATGTACGGCTACACGGCCGAGGAGGCCGTCGGCCAGCAGATCGACATCGTGATCCTGGATGATCCCAAGCGGCGCCAGGAGGAACTCGGCATCCGGGCCCGGATCGCGGACGGGGAGCGGATCGAGCACTACGAGACCGAGCGGCGCCGCAAGGACGGCACCCAGTTCCCGGTCTCGCTGTCGATCTCCCCGGTGCGGGACGCATCCGGCCGCATCGTGGCGGCGGCCGGCTTCGCCCGCGACGTCACCGAGCAGCGGCGCGCGATCCAGTCCTTCGAGTACCAGGCTGCGATCGTGGAGAACTCCGACGACGCGATCGTGTCCAAGGACCTCAGCGGCAGGATCCTGTCCTGGAACGAGGCCGCGACCCGGATGTACGGCTACTCGGAGGACGAGGCTGTCGGCCAGCAGATCGAGATCGTCATTCCCGAAGACAAGGCCAAGCGTGAGGAGGAGCTCGACATCCGGGCCCGGATCGCGGACGGGGAGCGGATCGAGCACTACGAGACCGAGCGGCGCCGCAAGGACGGCACCCAGTTCCCGGTCTCGGTGTCGATCTCCCCGGTGCGGGACGCGTCCGGCCGCATCGTGGCAGCGGCCGGCTTCGCCCGCGACATCTCCGAGCGGCGGGTACTGGAGTCGGCGCAGTACCTGGCCGCGATCGTGGAGAACTCCGACGACGCGATCGTCTCCATCGATCCCGCCGGGAAGATTTTGTCCTGGAACGACGCGGCCGAGCGGATGTACGGCTACACGGCCGAGGAGGCGACCGGCCGGCGGATCGAAATCGTCATCCCCGAAGACAAGGCCAAGCGCCAGGAGGAGCTCGACATCCGGGGCAACGTGGGCCGCGGCGAGCAGATCAAGCACTATGAGACGACCCGCCGCCGGAAGGACGGTGCCGTCTTCGAGGTCTCGGTGTCGATCTCCCCGGTGCGGGACGCGTCCGGCCAGATCGTCGCGGCGGCCGGCTTCGCCCGCGACATCTCCGAGCGCAAGCGCCTCGAGGCCGAGCGGCGCCGCGCGACGGGCTTCCTGACCAGCTTCGCCAACTTCAGCGCGCATGACTTCAAGACCCCCATGCAGCACATCCTGTGGGACTCGCAGGCGGCGCTGGACTCCCTGGACGCAGCCGACGCCACGGAGGTGCGGAAGAAGCTCGAGCGGATCACCGCGACATCACGCTGGATGCAGACCAGGACCGATGGGCTGCTGGTGGCCTCGGGCCTGAGTCAGGGCAAACACCCGCCCAAGGAACTGGTGTCATCGCAGCAGGCGTTCGACGAGGCGCAGCGAACGCTGGCGGAAGTCGATCAGCTCGTACAGCGCGCCACCGTGACCAGCGAGCCGCTGCCGGAAGTGGTGTCCAACCAGGTCCTGCTCGGGTTCCTGTTCCGGAACCTGCTGGAGAACGCGTGCAAGTACGGCCGGGTGGACGTGCCGGTGACCGTGCATGTCTCCGCTCAGCGGCTCGACAGCGCGTGGCAGTTCTCGATCAAGGACAACGGCCGCGGCGTTCCCCCGGACAGGCTGGAATCCATATTCGAGGCAGGGGTGCGCGGCGAGAATGTCAGCGCCGATGAGCCCGGATCCGGGATCGGCTTGCACTTCTGCCACACAATAATCGGCTGGCACCAGGGAAGAATATGGGCTGAATCCGGCGTGGGGCCAGGCGCAACATTCAAATTCACCATCCCAGACCTGCGGGCAGGAAATGGCTAATGAACTGACTGGATCTGTGCTCGTCGTCGAGGACGACAGCATCGACGCGGAGTACATAGCAAAGACGCTCGAGCAACTCGGCATTGCCCACGAGGTCGTGCCGCGGTCCTACGAGGCGATCGAGTTGCTGCGGCGGGCGGACGCGCCGCGACCCGGACTGGTGCTGCTGGACTGGAAGATCTCCGGCGGCGGAGCGTCGGTCCTCAGAGCGGTACGGCAGGATCCATTGCTGGCCACCACTCCGGTGGTAGTGCTGTCGCGGTCCACAGCGCGCGACGACGTGCACGGCGCGCTGACCGGGCACGCAAACGCCTTTGTCGCGAAGGCCGCTGAACTGCGGGATTTTCAAGCCCATGTGGCCGCCATCTGCGACTTCTTCCTGAACATAGCCCAGCCGCCACCGACGCCCGATAATGAGTAATGCGCCCGGGTTCCGCCGGGCCTTACCCAGCGGGTCGGGGGTGGTTCTGTGACCACTGTGGTAATTGTGGACAATGACCGGCTGGTCTGCGAGCACTTGGAAGAGCGGCTAGGCCGGGCCGAGGATCTTGATTGCGCCGGCGTTGCCTACACCGCGGAGACCGCCCGGAAGCTGGTACAAAAACATCAGCCCGGCCTTATCGTGCTGGACATCATGCTGGATGAGGCCGTCGATCCGATCGACCTGGCCGGCCAGCTGATCAAGCTGAGTCCGTCTTCCCGCGTCGTGGTCTGCACCGCTTGGGCGGATAATGTCCGATTGGACAGCGCAGCGGCATTCCACCAGAAGGTCCGGGCATCGCGAAGTGGCGTGGTCGGCTGGATCAGCAAAAGCCGGGGCATCCATGAGATCATCGCCGAACTGAGTGCGATAGCCCGCTGGTGCGCGAACCCAGACGGCCCGAGCCAGCTTGACCTGGCTCTCGGCGAGTACCTGAGCGTATCCGGATCTGCCTACCAAGCCGATCCATTCCAGGCCGATAAGGGGAACGCCAAGCTGACGCCGACCGAGGCCAGGATCGCGGCCATCGTCTCGCGCGGCCTCGAGGCGGATATGACGATCGAAGAGATTGCCAAGGACACTGGGCTGGTGCTCGGGACGATCCGCGCCCACATAAGGACGATCTACGCCAAGTGGGACGTGCACACGCTGGCAGGCTTCGTCGCCGAGGCGCGCCGCAGAGGGCTGCTCGGCACCTGACTGCTCAGCCAGCACGGCCCGCACCCGAAGGGTGGCCCGCACCCGGGCGATCCGGCATCGGCCCGCTGAGCGCCACGCCAGCCCGCTGAGCGCCACGCCAGCCCGCTGAGCGTCACGGCAGATTGCGTTCCCAAAAATTAGGGCCGTCACGCCCACGCGATTTGGCCCTCAAAAGAAGGGTTCAAAGTGGGCGTGCATTTGATGGCGCAAAGGGGCCGCGCAGAGCTACGAAGGTACTAGCAAAACGGATGCCGACTTCATCCGGCCGGTAGCCGAAGAAGTCTACCGCGGGAACCGGGGGCCGCCCCGGCGGGCGTGGAAGGAGGTGCGGCATGCAGGATTCGTCAACGGCCGACGAGTTGCCGACCTCGTTCGCTGAGCTGAGGATCGTGTTGGAACTCTTGCCACCAGACCTGCCGGCTGTCGAGGAGGAGCCGACCTGGCGTGCTCTGCTGACGATCGAGAGGGTGCCCTTGCCAGCGGCTGAGCACCTGTAACAAATGGCTCTGCCAAGGCCCGGCCACCACCACGGTGGCCGGGCCTTCGTCGCACCGGCCCCGCGTTACTCGCTTGCCGACCGCACAATGCATCGACGATGATGCGGCCATGGCTACGACCCGGCGGGCCGACATGTTCACCGCGGACGGCAAGCCGTCGGACGACGACCCGCGTGAGAACGGGCCAAGGCTGGGCAACGAGCGGGCCACGCTGGCCGAAGCCCTGCGCTGTGCCCGCCTGACGCTGGAGATGAAATGCTCTGGTCTTGACGCGGGGGCTATGGCGCGGCGTTCCGTCGAGCCCTCCACGATGTCCCTGCTGGGACTGGTGCGGCATCTGGCGGAGACAGAGCGTGGGACGTTCCGGGTGATGATGGCTGGGCAGGACGTGCCCCGGCTTTTTTGCTCCGATACCGACCGTGACGGTGATTTCGATGGTGCTGTTCCCGACCCCCAGGTGGTCGCGGAGGCGTGGGACGCATGGCGTGCGGAGGTCGAGTTCGCGACGCGGTTCGTGGCCGAGGCGCCCAGTCTCGACATCACCGGCGACGATCCGCTGAATCAGCATGGCAGCGGTGGAGGGCCAATGTCGCTGCGCGAGGTGCTGGTCGGAATGATCCATGAGTACGCCCGCCACCTGGGCCACGCGGACCTGTTGCGCGAGCGGATCGACGGACGCATCGGCCAGTGACGCCGTCCGGGGGAGGCCGTGCTGATGGTGGTGCTTGACGGCGCGTCACTCACGATCGATTCCCTTGCTGCCGTGGCTGAGGGTGGCGATGAGGCTGTCCTGGCCCCGGCGGCGCGGGACAGGATGGCGGCTGCCCGGGAGGTCGTCGAGGAGGCGCTGCGGTCGGGTGCCGTCGTCTATGGCCTGACGACCGCTTTGGCAGAGCGGAAGAGCGTCGCGCTTGACGCCGGGGCGCGCCAGGGCTTCAACCGCTCCCTGATCAGGGGTCACCTTTTTGCCCAAGGACCGCCGGCGCCGCCCCCCGTCGTGAGGGCTGCGATGGTCTGCCTGGTGAACGGCTTCGCGAAGGGCGCGGCCGGTGTGCGCCCTGAGCTCGCCGAGATGCTGGTCCACGCCCTCAACCGTGATCGTGTGCCGACCGTTCGCAGCCTCGGCTCGGTGGGCCAGGCTGATCTTGGCCCACTGGCCGACCTCGTGGAGGGGCTGCTCCGCGAGACCGGCTTCGTCCTCGCGGATAACGAAGGGCTGGCGCTGATCAACAACAATGCCTTCTCCACCGGCTGGGCCGCGCTGGCGGAACTCGCCGCCGAACGGCTGCTGGGAGAAGCCGATGTCGCCGCTGCCCTCGACCTCGAGGCGTTCGCCGCCAATCTCAGCATCCTTCATCCGGTGGTCACCGAGGTCCGGCCGCACCCGGGCACTGTTGCGACGGTCCGCCGCCTCCGTGCGCTGCTCGCCGGGAGCTCCCTGTTCGAGCCCGGTAACGCCCGGAACCTGCAGGACCCGCTCACCTTCCGAAGCACCCCCCAGATACTTGGCGCCGCCCGGGACGCCCTCGCCTACGTCCGGACCACGGTCGAGACCGAGCTCAACTCCGCACAGGGCAATCCCGCCGTCGTCCTCGCCGAACGGCGGATCGTGTCGGTCGGCAACCTCGACATCGTGCCGGTCGCCGCCGCGCTGGACTTTGCGCGCATCGCCCTGGCCACGGTGGTGACCTGTGCGGCCGAACGGACCGTGAAGCTGCTCCAGAGCCCCCTCTCGGGTCTTCCGGCCGGCCTGGCGGCCGAGCCGGACACGGGCGAGGAGGCCCTCGCCGAGTTCGCTGGCGCCGCGCAGGCGATCGCGGCGGAGGCACGCATGCTTGCCCACCCGGTGTCCTTCGAGGTCGTGAGCTCGAGCAAGGCTGAAGGGATCGAGGACCGTACGACGATGGCCCCGCTTTCGGCCAGGCGCCTGGCCGAGATGGTCGACCTCGCCGCACGGGTCGTCTCCCTCGAGTTCCTGGTCGCCGCCCAGGCCATCGACCTGCGCCGGCCCTCGCGCCTGGGCGAGGGCACCGTACGGGCGCTTGGTCTCGTCCGCGAGCTCGCCGACTTCACCGCCCGCGGACAGGCCCCGCCCGCCGAGCTGGAGCCGCTAGTGGATGCGGTCCGGGCGGGCCGCTTCGCGCGGGCCGCCCTTCCCGGCGAATGAGCGGCGCCCCGGGAACTTGGGAGGCGCGGATACGCCCTACGTCTGGTTGCCCAGGAAGGTTGCCATGGAGTCGTCGAGTTCCTGCCACCACGGGGTGTGGTGGACCGGCGCGATGGTTCCGGTGCAGGGCGAGGAGAAAGACTTGTCCCGGTACCCGGTGATGCTGGCCGTCTTGTCGTGCTCCCAGTCCTTGAAGTGCGCACGGGTCAAGTCAACGTCGTAGCTGGGGTAGTCGACATCCTTGTTCAGGTCCACCACGTAGTTGGCTTGGAAGTCGATCTCATCGAGCGGCCCCGCACACTCGGCCAGCCGTTCGCGCCAGCGTGCGATGTCGGCGGCCATCTCCTCGCGCGAGGGCAGCGGGATCCGGCCGAGCACGTAGTCCCGCGCATACCACGCCTGCGCGTCGAACATGGTGAACGTGTAGTACTGGTCCTGCATCCCGAGATACATGAGGCCGGGGTTGCCGAGCCAGAAGATGCCCTTGTAGAGGTTGTCGGGGTACAGCACGTTCGCGGTGCGCAACCGCAGTTCGTCGGAGATGAACCCGAACGAGTGCTGATACCCGGTGCACAGCACGATGGCGTCCACATCGCGCGCCGTCCCGTCAGCGAAGTGCGCGGTGCTGCCGTCGACACTGGAAAGCAGAGGCACCTCGTCGATGCCCGCCGGCCACGGGAAGCCCATCGGCTCGGTCCGGTAGGAGATGGTTACGGAGTGGGCGCCGTATTTTTTGGTCTGCAGCGCGACGTCCTCCGCGGAGTAGCTACTGCCGATGACTAGCAGCCGCTTGCCGACGAATTCCTGGGCGTCCCGGAAGTCGTGGGAGTGCATGATGCGGCCGGGGAACCGGTCGAACCCCTCGAACGACGGCATGTTCGGCGTGGAGAAGTGCCCGGTCGCGACGATGACCTTGTCGAACTCCTCGGTCCTGGTCCGGCCGTCGTTCCTGGCCTGCACGGTTACCGCGAACTTCCCGGTCTTCTCGTCGTAGCTGATCCACCTGACGGCGGTGTCGAACTGAATGAACCGGCGAACGTTGTTCGTCTTGGCCCGCCCGGTGATGTAGTTGTAGAGCACCTCGCGCGGCGGGAACGACGGGATCGGCTGCCCGAAGTGCTCATCGAAGGTGTAGTCGGCGAACTCGAGGCACTCCTTAGGCCCGTTGGACCACAGGTAGCGGTACATGCTCCCGTGTACCGGGTCGCCGTACTCGTCGAGCCCGGTGCGCCAGGTGTAGTTCCACAACCCGCCCCAGTCGCTCTGCTTCTCGAAACATACGATCTGGGGCACCTCGGCACCCTGTCGGCGAGCTTGCTCGAAGGCGTCCAGCTGTGCCAGCCCGCATGGTCCGGCGCCAACCACGGCGACCCGTGATGCCATCTCAACCCTCCTGAACCCGTGTTGTTCTTGTCCGGGCCAGCCGACATGCGCAAGTAACGGCCACGCCCTCTAAGCCGTATTTGAGCACGTTACGCGCGCCGATGGGCAAGATCCCGGCCTGAGTGCCCAAGATCGACAGGTGATCGTCTGACGACCGGGGGCGCATGGGCGCCATCGGTGAGGATTACGGCGCCTGGCCCCCAGGGGCGGGGGTGAAGGCGATCGGCAGCTCGACCGGCCCGGTGTTGCCGCTGTCGGGCAATGAGGTGGCCAGGCCTGCCGCACGGGGCTCGCGCAGGCGGCGGGCGAGCACCGTGAGCGCCGCGCACATGTCCGTCCGCGCGACAAGGTGGCCAAGGCAGTAGTGGATCCCGCCGCCGAAACCAAAGTGCGGAGGGTGACCGGCCGCGGTGATGCCGAATTCCGAGCCGCCCACGCGCGGATCGGTCCCTGCCGACTCGCAGAACAGGTGGATGGTGGTGCCTGCGGGGATGTCGAGCCCGTCGAAGGTGAAGCCGGCGATGGCCTCCCTGGTGACCCAGGTCGTCGTGGGGCTGACCCGCATGACTTCCTCGACCGCGGCGGGCCCCAGTTCCGGGCGCTCGCCGAGCAACCGCCATTGGCCGGGATGGTCCAGGAAGGCCTGCATGGCCAGGCCAAGCTGGTTGCGGGTGGTGTCGAACCCTCCGAAGATCAGCAGCACGAGCGAGTCGCGCAACTCGGCATCAGACAGGTGTTCCTCACCGGCCGGGGGGCAAGCCAGGCACGTTACGAAGTCCTCCCGCGGGCTGCGGCGCCGATCGGCGATGAGCGCGTCCGCGTAGCCGTACAGCGCCGCAAGCGATGCCTCGATCCGCGGCAGGTGCTCGCGGATCTGCACGCCCATGGCCAGGCCCACCGTCCCCGAGTGTGCCGCGATGATTGCCCAGTCTTCCTCCGGAATGCCGAGCAATATGGCGATGACTCGCGCCGCATAAGGCACCGCGAACTCGGACATGAACTCGCACTGGCCGCGGGGCGCGAACGCGCCGGCCAATTCTCCGGCCAGCACCTCGAAGCGCGGCTGCAACTGGTCGATGATGCGCCGGGAGAACGCGGGATTCAGCAGGCGGCGCAGCCGCTGGTGGGCCTCGCCTTCCTGATTGAGCACCCAACTGGCCCACCAGCCGGCAAACGGCCCAGAGGTGACGCCGTGGTGCGCTGGCCACAGCCTGCTCCCCTGCCGCAGGTTGGGGTGCCGGATAAGGCGCGCCACCTGGCCGTGCCGCAGCACCGCCAGCCCATAGCTGGTCCGGGCGTACCAGCTTGCCTCTCGTGCCCGGCGCACCTCAGCGGACCTGACGGAAAAGGCTGGATCGGCCACGTCGAGGAACGGCACGGTCTCGCCGACTGTGATCGCCACCGCTTCTCCCACCGGCCCGTCCGCTTCGGCTACCCGGCCCAGCCTATGACGGGGTGCTCAGGGCGCCCTGTGCCCATCGGCACGCGGCTACGCGAGATCCACTCGTTCCCGCCGGTACGGGGCGGGGCGGGCGGGGTCGCTGCCGTCGATCTCGCGGGCGAGCCGGTGCCCGTCGAAGATCGCCTCCGAGATCATGCAGGGCGCGACCGCGTCGCCTATGCGGTACAGCCCGCTGATCCCAGCGGCAGTGAGCGCGGTCTCGTCGCTGGCCAGTTCGTGGTACAGGGCGTCCTGCGAGACTTGCTGGGTGACGAGCACGACCCCGTCGCATGCGGCTGACCAGCTCTCGCCGTGACGATCATGGCCCGTGACCGAAGCGGCGCTGATCCCGGTGATGGTCGTGCCGGGGCGGACGCTGACTCCCGCCCGGTGGAGGTGGGCACGAAGCATGTCGCCTTCCAGGGTCTGGTCGCTGACGGGCGAGAGCACGTCAAAAGTGGTGACCACGGTCACCTGGAACCCGCCGGTAGCCAGCATCTCAGCCACCCCGGGCGCCACGTAGTAGCCGTCGGTGTCGTACACCACGACCCGCGGCCCCGGCGGACGGTTGCCCGCGCAGGCCTCCTGGGGGGTGAGCACGAACGGCGGGCCCTGGTCCGCCCCCGGCAGAGGATCAGGGTAGCCGGGCTGGACCCCGTCGCCGCGCCACACTGAGCCGGTGGCGATCACGACCAGGTCCGCGCCGTACTCCAGGACATCGGTTCTGGTCAGCCGGTGCCCGGTGATCACCTCAACGCCGGGCAGCCTGGCAAGCTGGACCGCGCGCCAGTCGATGATCCGGCCCCAGTCGCCGAGCGTGGGCAACCGCCTGGCCCAGCGCAACCGGCCCCCGATCTCCGGCTCGGCCTCGACCAGGTGCACGGAGGTGAAGCCGCGCTTGCCGAGCACCACCGCACACTCCAGCCGCCGGCCCCGCGCCCACGATGAGCACCGGCCGGCCAGGGTCGGCCGCCACGGGAAAGGACTCCGGGTGCCAGCCGCGGCGGTACTCCTCCCCGGCAGTGGCGTTCTGCACACAGCCGACGTGCCGGAAGGTTTCCTCCCGCAGGATGCAGACGTTGGACCCAGTGCACTCGCGGATCTCGTCCAGACGGCCCTCCGCGATCTTGCGGGGCAGAAACGGGTCAGCGATCGCCTGCCTGGCCGAGCCGATCAGGTCCACCGCGCCCGACCGAACCACCTCGGCCATCAGATCCGGGCTGGTATACCGGCCGACCGCGACCACTGGCTTGGCGGTGGCTTCCCTGACCCGGTGCGCCCACGGCCGCTCGTGCCCCTCCAGGTAGTACCGGGAAGTGCCCGAGTCCTCCGGCCACGAGCCAACCGTCACATCCCACAGGTCCACCGTGTCATCGGCCATGGCCACCAGGGCCAGCATGTCATCTATGTGAATGCCTGGCAGCCCTGCCGCCCCTGGCACCCCGGAGTCGCCGTGCACGGCGATCCTGGTGGCGATGGCGCACTCGCCGCCGACTTCCGCCCGCACCGCGGCCAGGGTCTCCATCCAGAACCTGCCCCGGTTCGCCAGGCTCCCCCCGTAGGCGTCGGTCCGCCGGTTGGCATGTGCCGACAAGAACTGGGTCATGAGGTAGCCGTGCGCCCCATATACGTAGACGATGTCGAAGCCGACGTCGGCGGCGCGGCGCGCGGCCCGAGCCCAGTCCCGCTGGATGCGGGCGATATCGCCGGTGTCCATCTCCTTGGCCAGCCCGCCCCACAGCACCTCGGACGTGAGCTGGCTGGGGGCCAGCCGTGCCGCCCGTGAGCTGCCGTTGGGACTGGAAGCGCCACCGTGATAGAGCTCCAGCCCGGCCAGCGACCCATGGGCGTGGATCGCCTCCGCGGCCAGCCCCAGCGCCTTCGCGTCACGGTCATCCCAGATATCCGCGCCAATCGCCGGGATCTCATCGGAGTCCCACGAGACGGGGGCGTACTCCACGCACACCCCGCCCCAGCCGCCCTCCGCCTTGACCGCCCGGAACGCCGCCTGCGTCCTGGGTCTGCCCGAGCCGAACCCCGACGCATGGGGGACCTGGTAGAACCGGTTAGGCAGTGTCTTCGGTCCGATCCTGACCGGCTCGAACAAGATGGCATGCCTGTCGTTCATGAAGTAGCTCCTGGTCCAGCCCGTGCGGATCCGCGATCTGAGTCACTGCGTCATGGATCCGAAATTCTCGCAGGCCTGTCGAGCCCCATCCCGGAACGCACGCCGGCCCGCTGGCCGGCCGCACCATCAGCGCCCAGGTTGCCGGGACGATTCGGGGCCTTCAGGCCGCCGCCGTGGCCGGGCTGGCGGCACGACCTTCCCGGCCATCGCGCGCTCACGCGGGACCACGACAAGTTGCCCGTCACGGGTGCGGCGGACCGTGAATGACTGGTCGTCTGCCTGCTCAAGGATGCCCAGCACGTCGGTCATCTGCTTGCTGTCCTCCGGCCCTGGCGGGCGCCAGCGGATCACGACCCGCTTGCCAATATCGGCGGGGGTCAGCCGGACTTCGAGCCGGTAGCGCATGCCGCTCACCTCCGTCACCGTTGAGGCTAGCCGCTGGTACGCTTGCGTTGCCTGGCCCGGGCCCTGCCGTGGTGCGCTGAGCTGGGCGGGCTGGCCTGATCACCGCCCGGCCGCGGCCGTGGCGCGGCGCGCACGCCGACGGTCAGGAACCCCGCCGGGGCGCTGAGGCGGGCGTCGCGGGCGCCTGGCTTCGAGCGGCGCGGCGTGATGCCACCAGCACCGGGCACCGGGAACGCTGAATGACCCGGTGCGTGACGCTGCCGAACAGGCGCGCGAGCAGTTCGCCGCGGCGCGGGCTGCCGAGCACAACGAGCTGGGCGTCGAAGTCCTTCGCCTCCGCGAGGATTGCCTGGGCCACCCGGTCGACGGCCGCGTAACGCACGCTTCCGCCCGCGGCAAGGCCGGCCATCCGCAGCTCGAAGGTGGCAGCCTCGGCGACGAAGGACGCCTGATCCCGGGATTCGCGCGAGTACCACTGGTAACCGGATACCTCGCGCAGCCGCAGATGCAGCGCCCGGACCTCGGTCACTCCCTCGGTCGCGACCTCTTTCACAAGGCCGAGCACCGCGGGGCTCTGGTCGAAGTCGTCGATTGCTACCAGGATCCTCGCGAACATCGCACCTCACGCAGCCTTCGGCTCACCCGGGCGGCCAAGCGGCGCCAACTCCATCATGTAGCCGCGCATCGCGTGCTTACACGGTCATGCCGTTTGGATTCCGTTAGGATTTCGCGCCCACAAGCTCCAGGGTCGCGGCATCCCGCAGCCTCCGCCGGACGATATTCACCAGCTCACCTTCGATGACCCGGCGCACACCGGTGACCGGGTGGGCGTCCATGACGACGTACCGGACCTGCCTGGCCCTGGCCACCTTAGCGATCGTCCTTCCCGCGCTGCGGGTCGCGGCGATCTGGCCGTCTGCCGTGCAGCCCCGTGCCTCCAGGTCGGTGATCGCCCGCTGCACGATCGCGAGCTGTTCCTCGCGCTCGCGGCGAGTGGGCAGCAGGCCCGGGTTGGGCAGCCCGAACTGCGAGCCGTAGACCTTGAGAATCGACAGCACGGCGACCGGCTCGCCCGCGGCGAGCTCGCGGGCCCGGCGGACGGCAGCGCGGCTGAACGGCGCGCCCGACGACGCGAGCAACACTCCCGCCGGCGTGATCGGCTGCGGATCCCAGCGGCGGCGCCTAAGCAGCATCCCTGGCGTCCCCTGTTACGGGCTGACCGGCGGCTCGCTCGACGGGTTGGCGCCAGCGACCGGTTCCGATGCCCCGTCCGGGCTCGCGGCGGGCTCGGCAGCACCGGAACCGCCGGGCGCCGCACCGACCGGGGCGAGCTGGCCCGGGAGCCGGCCAGCGGCCTCAAGCCTGCGGTCCTGCCACCTCCGCCACCAGTACAGCGGTGCATACAGGGCGACGATCAGCAGGCCGAGGAGATAGAGCCCGGGGCCTTGGTGGGGATCAGCCAATATGATCTTCGGCGAGTTCCAGCCACCGAAGAAATAGATGAACGTCCAGACGAAGAACACCCCGAGCGCCAGCCACTTCGCGAACGTCGGCAGCCGGAACGGCCGCGGGGTATCCGGGCGAAGCTGCCGGTAGACGAAGTAGCCGAGGAACGCGAGGGTGCAGGACAGCAGATACCCGCCGTTGGAGATGATGTAGATCCGCAGCGGTGAGCCCAGCAGCACCAGGAGCATCGAGCACACCACGTTGAAAGCCATGGCGTAGTCGGGCACGCCGTGCCGGTTCTTGTGCTGGAACCAGCGCGGCAGGAGGCCGTCCTCGGCCGCCTGGTACAGCGACCGGCCGACGCCCATGATCGCGTTCAGCACCGACAGCGCCAGCGCCGCGATCAGCGGGATCCCGACGAACCATTCCACCCACGATCCGGCCCCGAAGATGCGCTCGGTGTAGGTCACGTACAGCGTCAGCGGGTCGGCGGTCGCCAGCGACAGGCCCAGCACCGCGACGAACATCAGCGGCGTGAAGACGTAGATGAACACCCCGAACAGGCCCTCGGCGGTCAGCGCGATCTTTGCGTCCCTCGCACCGCCCCGGCACTCGCCGACATAACAGGCCGCCGCCTCCATCGCGATCACGTTCCAGAGGATCGGGAAGAACCAGGCGCAGACGAACGTAAAGGTCACGGCCACGTTCGGCGGCGCGTGGAAGCCGGCCACGTTGCCCCAGTGGAGCGAGCTCGGCTTGAAGAACGGCAGGAAGATCATCAGCGTGATCGGCACCATGGACACCACGCCGAGCACGGTCGCGAACGCCGCACCGAGCCTGATCCCGAGGTAGGCCGGGACGAAGATCGCTATCAGCAGGGCGAAGCAGATCAGCACGATGGTGATGCCGATGGGCGCGCCCCAGGTGGTGCCAACGGGATCGATCGTGTGGCCCGGGCTGAACTTGAACAGCACCGCGAGGTAGGAGGCGGTCAGAATGACGTTGATCGGGGCGACCGGGAACCAGCCGAGCCAGTAGGCCCAGCCGGAGGTCCCGCCGATGTGCCGGGCGACCGTATCGCCGACCAGCGGGCGGAACGACTCCGTCGCGAACGAGGGGATGCCGCCGGTCCGGTCCGGCCACATCGTCGCGAGCTCCGCGAGGCAGAAGCACAGGAAGCACCCGGCGATCGTCATCACGCCCATCAAGATGATGCCGAGCGCCCCGGTTCCCTGCACGACATACGGCGCGATGCCGGTGACCAGGATGGTCCCGGCGAGGCCGATGACGAAGGCACCCCACCAGTTCGTGCCCTTGGCCAGGCCCTTCTCCGGCACCGTCCCGTCTATGGTGGCCATTGCTCCACCCCTTCAGCCAAAGTCTCCTAGAAGAGCGTCAGGTAACGCTCGACTTCCCAGTCGCTGACGACGGAGTGCCAAGAGTGGAACTCCTCGCGCTTGACCTTCGCGAAATAGTCGACGTAGTCCCCGTCCGGGGTCTTGCCGAGTGCCTCACGGAGCACGTCGTCCGCGACCAACTCGT
The DNA here is from genome assembly GCA_963726415.1 of uncultured Actinomycetes bacterium. Taxonomy (GTDB): domain Bacteria; phylum Actinomycetota; class Actinomycetes; order Streptosporangiales; family Streptosporangiaceae; genus DASXKD01. Next base: position 51,572 of record CAVSCM010000055.1, on the reverse strand, counting down.
CCGCCGCGTGCAGCAGGGTCGGTGGCAGGACCTTGATGCCTTGCCCGGCCACCTCCTCGGCCGGTAGCGCGTACAGGTTGTCGGTGTTCGGCTCGCCGGGGTCCAGACCGCGGTCGATGCCGTCCAGGCCCGCGGCAAGCTGGGCGGCGAGCGCAAGATACGGATTCGCCGAGCCATCGCAGATCCGGTTCTCCACCCGCCCGCCTTCCGGCACGCGAAGCATCTGGGTGCGGTTGTTCCCGCCGTAGGTCGCGTAGGCCGGCGCCCAGGTGGCACCGGACTGCGGTGCGCCGACGCCCATGCGCTTGTAGGAGTTCACTGTCGGGCAGAGAACCGCGGCCAACGCCGGGGCGTGGGCGATCAGGCCGCCGATGTAGTGGTAGGCCATCTCCGACAGCCCAAGCCCCCTGGGATCGGCCGGATCGGCGAACAGCTCGGCGCCGGTTTCGGCGTCCCAGAGGCTGGAGTGCATGTGCAGCCCGGACCCGGTGAGGCTGGCGAACGGCTTCGGCATGAACGTCGCCATCAGGCCCGCCCGGTGGGCAAGCGTGTGAACCATGTAACGGAAGAAGATCAGCCGGTCGGCGCTGGTCAGCGCGTCGGAGTAGGCGAAGTTCTGCTCGAACTGGCCGTTCGCGTCCTCGTGGTCGTTGGCGTAGTTCGCCCACCCTAGCCGGTTCATGTATCTGGACACCGTGGTCAGATGGTCGAACATCCTGGTCAGGCCCTTGGCGTCGTAGCAGGGCACCGCCGACTGGTCGAGCGGGTCCGCCACCTCGATCCGGCCATCCTGACCGCGGCGCACGATGAAGTGCTCCGCCTCAAACCCGGCGTTGTAGACCAGGCCGCGTGCCTGCGCCTTCTCCAGCACCTTCTTCAGGATCAGCCGGGGGGTGTACGGCCATGGCTGACCTTCGACGTTGATGTCGCACTGCAGGACGGCGAGTTCCGGCTGCCACGGCACCACCGTGTAGGAGGCGAGATCCGGCACCGCGATCATGTCGGGGTCCGCCGGGCTCTGGCCCATCGGCCCGGCCGCGAAGCCGGCGAAGCCGGCACCGCCGCCCACGAGGACGTCCAGCGCCTCGACCGGCACCATCTTGGCGCAGGGCTTGCCGTGCATGTCCACGAACATGGCAAAGAAGAATTCCACGCCGTCCGACTCGGCCCTGGCCCGAAGCTCGCCTTCAACGTCTGACATGGCTCTCCGCCTTATTCGTGGCCGTCGCTGCCCGGCCGCCGGTCAGGACGCCGTCTTATCGGGCCCTGTGCGAAGGGCCGACTGAGGCCGCCAAGAGCCGCTCGGGCGGCTCCGCATACCAACACCAGAGTGGACGCTGTTCACCTACACGACACGATGCTGAGAGCGTACGCCCGGCGCGCGGCGTTTGGGAAGATGCATGTGGCCTCTAGGCAACACTGGTTTCGGCTGGTATCCGTGGTGACCCAGGTCTCCGCAACCGCGTCCAGGGCAAAGTTGACCAGGCCCAAGGACTCACGCCGGGTACTCAGTGCATCGCTGCGTGTTCACTGTGGCTCAGCGCTGTGTCTTGAGAGTTAACATGCTGGTCACACTGGAATGCTCGGCATCTGGCCGCCGCGTGGCCGCCGTCCGGCCTGCTGGAGCCAGCCGGTGAACAAGAGCGCCGCGGACCGCGCCATCGAAGCCTGGGCCGCGGCGAACTCCGCCGCCAGGATCTCGAAACCCGAGGTACCCAGCACCGCCTTGGCAGACTTCTCGTAGGCCGGCACATGCCGCCACTCGGCGAGCATCTGGCCAGTCACTTCGACATGGAACTGGACAGCGTAGGCCGCTGCGCCGAAGCGGAACGCCTGGTGAGGATATGCCGAGGACCCGGCGAGGTGGAGCGCTCCGGCCGGGATGCCGAACGTATCACCGTGCCACTGCAAGGCAGGGAACTCATCGCCGAGCGCACCGAACACCGGATCACTCCGCGCGGCAGCGGTCACGGTGACGGGCAGCACCCCGACCTCTGGGGCCTGCCCGGCGCCGACCGGTGCGCCGAGGCTCGCGGCGAGGAGCTGGGCGCCGAGGCAGACACCGAAATAAGGCACGCCTGCGAGCACCGCGGCAGCGATCCACCGCTTCTCGCCGGCCAGCCAGGGATGCTCGGCCTCGTCGTAAACGCCCATCGGCCCGCCCATCGCCACGACGAGATCCACCTCATGCCAGTCGGGCAGCTCGCCACTCTCATCGAGCTCGACCGTCTCGATGGAGATGCCCCGGTCGGTGAGCATGCCGGAGAAGATCCCTGGCGGCTCGCACCGGATGTGCTGCAGCACCAGCGCCCTGGTCACATCGGTCCTCTCGGCCGGGGGAGGCCCGCGGCGCTAGCGAACCACCAGCACCGGCCGGTCCGCCAGGTGGATCACCTTGTGCGCGGTACTGCCGACTAGCAGCCCGCCGAGATCGCTGCGCCCGCGCGTCCCCATCACGATGACGCCGACGTCGTGCTCCTTGGCGTCCTCCATGATCTCGCGGGCAGCGTGGCCGAAGGTGGTGTTCCGCACCTCACCATGGGCGTTGACTCCCGCCTTGGTCAGTGCCTCGACCGCGGCAGCGACCGGCGACTCCGCGTCGGTCGCCGATTCGGATGGGACGTCGCCCATCTGCGCGATGACCTCTCGCTCCCGCAGGTGCAGCACCCATACCTCACCCTTCGACAGCAAGGCCAGATCCCGCGCGGCGGCGAGCGCACGCTCGGCAACCTCGGAGTGGTCGATGGCCACAAGCACTCTCTCGTACATCGGGGCCCTCCTTTCACAGTGCTGGCCGGGCTGGACCCCCAGCCGGGCGGATGCCGCTGGCCGGCTATTGCCGGTCGCTGCGCCCTGGAACCCAGTCGGTGCCCGCGAGCGGCACCTTGGCCATCGCCGCCGCCTCGACGGTCAGCGCGACCAGATCGTCTGGTTCCAAGTGGTGGACGTTGGACTTGCCGCAAGCCCGGGCCAGGGCGGTGAGCTCCATCGTGAGCGCTTTGAGGTAGTTGGCCATCCATCGTGCGCCAGTCTCCGGGTCGAGGCGGCGCTCCAGCTCGGGTTCTTGCGTGGTCACGCCCACCGGGCAAAGCCCGGTGTGGCAGTGGTGACAGTAACCGGGCGCGGTGCCGATCGCCGCGTATCCCGCCGTGGCGTCGTGATCCTGCCCGTTCTGGCGGTATGCGGGCCGGTTGCAGCCCAGCGCGATCAGCGCGCCCACCCCGATCGAGACGGCGGTCGCCCCGAGCGCGAGCGCCTTGGCGACGTCCGCCCCCGAGCGGATCCCACCGGAGACGACCAGCTGTACCTCGTTCTGCTTGCCTATCTCCCGTAGCGCCTCCGCGGCGATCCGGACCGCGGGCATCGTCGGGATCCCCGCGTGCTCGATGAAGACCGTCTGGGTGGCCCCGGTTCCGCCCTGCAGGCCGTCGAGCACCACAACGTCGGCCCCCGCCGCCACGGCCAGCTTGACATCATGGTCGACCCTGGTGGCGCCGAGCTTGACGTAGACCGGCTTCTCCCAGCCGGTTGCCTCACGCAGTTCCTCGATCTTGATCCGCAGGTCGTCCGGCCCGGTCCAGTCGGGGTGCCGCGACGCGGACCGCTGATCGATCCCGGGTGGCAGCGTCCGCATCCCGGCGACCCGCTCGCTGACCTTCTGGCCGAGCAGCATCCCCCCGCCGCCGGGCTTGGCGCCCTGGCCGATCACGACCTCGATCGCGTCGGCGGCACGAAGGTCATCGAGGTTGAACCCGTACCGCGAGGGGAGGCACTGGTAGACCAGGAGCCTCGACGCCTTGCGCTCCTCGGGCGTCATCCCGCCGTCGCCCGTGGTGGTGGAGGTGCCGACGGCGGTCGCCGCCCAGCCGAGCGCCTCCTTGGCGCTGGCGGACAGCGCGCCGAAGCTCATCCCGGCGATCGTGATCGGGATCGCAAGCTCCAGGGGACGGCTGGCGAACCTGGTGCCGAGCACGGTCGTGGTGTCGCATAGCTCCCGGTAGCCCTCCAGCGGGTAACGCGTCAGCGATGCGGTGAGGAACACCAGATCATCGAAGGTGGGCAGCTTGCGCTTGGCGCCCCAGCCGCGTATCTCGTAGCGGCCGGCTTCCGCCATCTCGTGAATCTGGCCGATCACCTCGGGCGGGAAGCTGTGGCTCGGCTCGGTCCCGGTCCAGGGCAGCCGCTGGTTGCCGGCCGCCGGGTGCCCGCTGGCCGGTGGCGGGCCCGTAGCAGGAAGGTCAGGTTCCATCAGTACCTCTGGTCCTTGAGCGCGTCGAACCGGTAGAGGCTCCTGGCCGACGCCACCTTGGTAACGTCTTCGGGCGAGAGGTGCGAGAACCCCGCGGCGCGGGCGAGCTCATCCACCCGCCGGACATCGTCGCCGGTGAGCTCCTCGACCCTGGCGTCCGCGCCGAGCGACCGGATCTTCCCGCCCACGTAGATGACGGCCTCGTAGAGCGAGTCCCCGAGCGACCCGGCCGCGTTGCCACCGATCAGAATGGTCCCGGCCTGCGCCATGAAGCCGCTCATGTGACCGGCGTCCCCGGCGATGGCGATCGTGCCGCCCTTGAGTGAGATCCCGGCGCGCGACGACGCGTCGCCCTCGATGGCGATCAGGCCGCCCCGCGCCGACGCCCCTGCGCACTCGGAGGCGTTCCCGCGCACCCGGACCAGTCCCGAGGCGAGGTTCTCGCCGGCCGACCAGCCGACGAAGCCGTCGACGGTGATGTCCGGGCCGTCGCAGAGGCCGCCGATGAAGTAGCCGGCGTTACCGGCGATCCTGATATCGAGGCGGTTGGAGAGCCCGACGGCGAGGTTATGCCGGCCCCTCGGCTCGGCGATGCGGACCGCGGTTCCGTCGGCCAGCGCGCGCAGGGCCGCGTTGACCTCACGCACCGACAGCTCGGCGCAACTGAGCTCGACCGCCGTCACTCCGGCCACGTGTAGATCTCCTCCGGCATCGGCTCGAAAACCCGCGCCTTCTCCACCCCCGGCAGATCCGCCAGCGCGACGTACTCCGATGCCACCGCCACGTACTCGGGAGTCTCGGCCACCACCATGGGCTTGCACGCGAACGAGTCGCGCACGACGGCAAACTCCTGCTCGGCGGCCACCAGGAGCGTGAAGAACCCGTCGAACACCTTCAGCACGCTGCGAAGCGCTTCTGCAAGCCCAGCTCCGCCCGCCATCTCGCGTGCGATATAGCGCGCGGCCACCTCGGAATCGTTATCGGTGTCGAACCGTACGCCATCGGCGGCAAGCTCCCGCCGGATGCTTGCATAGTTCGAGAAGGACCCGTTGTGGACGAGCGCCAGGTCGGCAGCGGAGGCGAACGGGTGGGAGTGCTCGGTGGTCACGGCCGACTCCGTCGCCATCCGCGTGTGCCCGATCGCCTGGTATCCGGCCATGTCCGAGATTCCGTAGCGCGCGCATACCTCGCCCGCCGGGCCGACGTCCTTGTACACCTCCATCGCCGCGCCGTAGCCGAAGAGCCGGACCGACGGGTCAAGCTCCGCCAGCAGGCCGGGACCATGCTCGGCGCCGAGGCCGGCCACGAGGACCGCGTCACGGCTTCTGCGCCGCAGCTCCACCGGTATTCCGCCGACCTGTGCTTCGAGCGCCGTGAGGTAGCGGGCCCAGTCGTAGTCGGCTGCCTGCGCCGATAGCGAGTACTTCAGCGCTCCCGGCCCGGCGTCATGGCGGTAGATCGCCACCCCGGTCGAGTCCGGGCCGCGCGAGGCGAGCACATCGAGCATCGGGACCACCAGCTCACCGAGCACCGGATGGAGGGCGGGATCCTTGAGCCGGAGACCGACGATGCCGCACATGTCCTCAGGTGTCCCCTCGCTCTTCGCCCCGCGGCCCGGACGAGTCCGGGCCCGCGGGGAGCTGACACGGCCGGACCCGGCCACCGTGGGGCCTTTCCGCCCGTCGGGTCGGGGTGGGCAAAGGCCGGGCTCCCGGGGTACGGCCTGTCGGCAACTTGGGCCCATCGTCCCAGGTCATTCACTGAGATGAAACGGAGTTTAACCAGATGATAAGAAGCCTGCAATATGCCCGGTCACTCGGCCAGCCAGACCAGCGCCGTGGCCCTGGACCGGATCGCCCGCGCGGCCCGCCGGTAGCGCAGCCGCCCGATCCGGTTCCGGTCCGGGCCGAAAACGAAGATCCCGGCGCCCTGCTCCGCCAGGACCTCGAGCATGGCCGGGATGGGATGAAAGCTCTTCACCCGCAGCCTGATCACCTCGACGCCGAGCGAGCCGGCCAGCTTCGCGGCGGCCAGCAGCGACTCCGCCAGCTCGGGCGGGTACGGCAGGTCGGCATAGCCCAGCATCGTCGACAGCGGCAGCGGCGCCCGCTCGGCGAAGTTGGCCACGATGAGCCGCGCGCCGAGTTCGACCGCCGAGTCGACCGCGAAGGCCACCGCATCGGTGTCGAAGGGAACATCGAGCGTCGCGAGCATGACCGGCCGGCCTCCGGCCCGGCTGGACAGGTCCGGAGCCTGCGGCTCCGTCCGCGCCAGCGTTCTCACGCACGCCTCACTCGGGGTGTAGGCTCCACCGGCGCAGGCTGCGGGCCTGCTGCCTGACCCGGCGCCGCCACCGGGGCATGTAGAAGAGGAACCAAAAGCTCATCACGATCGGAAGCAGCAGGAATATCCGGATTCCTGCGATGGTCGAGAGCGCCAGGATCGGGATGACAATGGCCAGCGCGGTGACGATCGCCGTGATGCGCATCCGCCGCATGTCCCGCATCATGCCCCAGTACTCCTCGGCCGGGATCTGCCCGGTGTTCCAGCGGCGGTGGCACGTGGGGCACTCCCACCGCTCGCCGTACGGAACGTATCCGATCCCTCCGCAGTCGCAGCGGACCGTGATCAGGGCACCACGCACCCTCGCATTGTAGGGGTTCGCCCGGCGCATGTAGACATAGCAGACCGTGACGTGCTAAACAACGTTTACCTGGGGTGAACGGAGGTGCCCAGATGGCTGAGGCGTATGTCGAAGAGCGGCACCTGCTGAAGTCGCTTCGCTGGTGGGACGGGTTCGTCATCGCCCTATGCAATCCGGGCTTCCTGATCGCGTCGCTCGGATTCTCCATGGGCGCGCTCGGCACCTGGGGCGCCGTGGTTCTCTGGGGCATCTCGGCCGCGGTCGGCATGCTGCAGACCTGGATCTACGCCGAAAGCGCTTCGATGTTCCCGGACAAGCCGGGCGGTATCTCTTTGTACGCGCACGAGGGCTGGCGCGGGCGGTTCTCGCTGGTCGGCCCCATCGGGGCGTTCGGGTACTGGATCGGCTGGTCGGTCGTGCTGTCGATCTTCGGCGTCGTGATCGGCACGCTCATCCAGGCGCAGTGGTTCCCGAACTCGACCTGGTCGGTATTCGACGGCGTGGTGCACCTAGGCCTGCCGCAGTTCCTGGCCATCGCGTGCATCGTCGCGGTATGGCTGCTGAACGTCTTCGGGATCCGCCCGGCCGTGTGGATCTCCTACGTCACCGGCGTGGGGCTCCTGGTTCCGCTGGCCATCTTTATCGTGGGCCCGTATGTCACCGGGACCTGGCACAGCTCCAACATGACGTGGGCGCTGCACGGCTGGGGCGGCTTCAAGCTGGCGATGGTCTACCTGTTCCTGTTCGGCTGGTCCGCCTACGCGGCGGAGGTGTGCGCGACGTTCGCGCCCGAGTACCAGAACACCAGGCGGGACACCACGATCGCGCTCCGCTCGGCCGGCATGTTCACGCTGCTGGTGTTCCTGCTGTTCCCGCTGGGCATCGGCGGGGTGACCGGCGCGCCAAGCGCCGCCACGGCCAGCGGCGAGTTCTACGTCCCGGCCCTCGAGAAGATCGTCGGCAGCGGCGCGGCCCAGGTCATCCTCGTGCTGCTCATCGGCAGCCTCTTCCTGTCGATGATCTCCTCGACGGCCGACGGGTCCCGCGCGCTGTACGGGATCGCCCGCGACGACATGACCATCAAGCAGCTCTATCACCTGAACCGCTTCCACGTGCCGGCCCGGGCGATGACCGTCGACCTGGTCGTGAACGTGCTGCTGGTGCTGTTCATCTCCAGCAACCTCGCGATCCTGTACATGAGCAACATCGGCTACATGCTGGCTCACGTTTTCGCGCTGAGCGGCTTCCTGCTGCTGCGCCGCGATCGGCCCAACTGGCCACGGCCGATCAAGGTCGGACCGGTCTGGCTCTGGATCGCCGGCATCCTGGTGGTGTTCAACGCCGTGCTGATCGGGTTCGGCGTCACCAACCCGACACTGACCGGCTACGGGACCTGGACCGACATGTTCATCGGCGTCGGCGTGCTGGTCGGATCGGTGCTGCTGTTCTTCTACCGGCGGATCGTGCAGGACAAGCAGCGCGTCACGTTCCGCGAGGAGGTGCCGGACATGCCGTCCGCGGAACAGATGGCACTGCTGCGCGAGGAAGCCACGGTCGCGGCGGACTGACACTCGCGATCGGCTGGTACTACGGATCGGCCCGGTCAGGATCATCCTGACCGGGCCGATCCGAGCTTCACGTCAGCTCCAGGGGAACGGCGAGTTGCTGGTCGGGTGCAGATCGCCGCTGCGGTAGCGGCCGAACCGGAACGGCGCCAGCAGTCCCTGGCTCTCACCGAGCAGTTCCTTGGCGACCAGTGCCCCGACGCCGATCATCTTGTACCCGTGATTGGAGTCGGCGATGACGTAGGCGTTCTGGTGGAACACGTCGAAGACGGGGAAGCTGTCCGGGGTGAACGCGCCGATCCCGCCGGTCGGCTCATGCCGGTACGCCGCGCGCTTGCCCTCGAACCGCTTATGGCAGTGGGCCAGCGCGGACGTCCACATCCGGATGAAGCCCTCGGTCACCGTGTAGTCGGGGCTTTCCGGGCCGTACGGGTCCACCGCCACCGCACCGGCGGGACGGTCGATGACATATGGCGACGTTCCCCCCTGGACCCCGCCGAAGTAGAAGTCGGGCTTGTAATAGATGCCCCACATCCGGTCGGTGATCAGCTCCCCGCTGACGTCGTCGTAGAGCGGTGCGCTCGAATCGACGTGCAGCACCGGCGGGGGCGCGCCCCGGTTGTCGGTGAACTCCTTCGGGTCCACCCCGAGCGTTCCTTCCTGCAAGGCCCAGTAGGTCCACATTGGCACATCGCCGTCACGCCCTGTGACCGAGATCTGCCCGGGCAGGCCGAGCATGGCCCACAGGTCGCGGATCCACGGGCCGGCCGCGACGATGAGCTGATCGCAGCGGATCTCGCCATGATCGGTAGCCACCCCGGTAACCGCGCCGCCGCCGGTGCGCACGCCGGTGACGCGGACGCCCGGCACGATCCGCACGCCCTGCGACTCCGCCTTCGCCGCCAGGCCCGCCAGCGAGCGAACGTTGTTGGCGTAGCCGCCCTTTTTCTCGTGCAGGATTGCGGTAACGCCGGGCGCTTGCCAGTCGTCGAACATGTCCAGCATGTAGGCGCGGCAATCGCGCTCGCCCTCGATGAGCGCGGACGGGTAGCCGATTGCCTGCTGCTCGGCGAAGATCTTCGCGATGTCCTCGTGCATCTCTTCCGGCGCGATCTGCAGGTAACCGACGGGGTGGTAGGCAAAGGCCGTGGGGTCTGACTCCCAGACGGCCACCGAGTGGGCCATCAGCTCGCGCATGTCGGGCTGGAAGTAGTTGTTGCGGACGACGCCGCAGGCGACCCCCGACGCGCCCGCGCCGATCGCCCGCTTGTCCAGGACAAGAACGTCCTCGCCGCCACCCAGGCCGCGGGCCTTCAGCTCCCTGGCCAGGTGCCAGGCCGTGGACAGCCCGTGGATTCCGGCGCCCACGATGATGTAACGACTGCTGGCAGGGATGGAAGTCACTGCGCTCGCCCCTCTCGTTGTGCCCACATTGGCGGCGACCCTGACCTTGGCGCTGCTAGTATTGCCTTTAGGGAAATACTATTTCCAACCTGGGGAATTCTACCGTGGCAAGGACTGGCCTGCCAGCGACCCGGCACGTCGCTGCAGTGCAGCGGGCGATCGCCATCCTGGACGAGCTCGCGGCGGCGCGTACCGAGCTGGGCACCAACGAGATCGCCCGCCGGACCGGGATCAACGTGAGCACGATCTCGCGGATCCTGGCCACGCTCGCGGCCGGCGGCCTGGTCGACCACGTCCCGTCCACGGGCCGCTACCGCATCGGCGCCGGGATCGTCCGGCTGGCCGGTGCGGTGGAGCTGGACATCCGTTCCCTCGCCCGGCCGCACCTCGAGGAACTGGCCAGGCACCTGGGGGAGACCGCCACGTTGTCCGTACCGGGAGAGCACGAGGCGTTCACGCTCGACTTCGCGCAGAGCCCGCTGAACGTCTGCAGTGTGGCCGAGGTGGGCCGCGCGAGCGTCGCGCACGCGACCGCGGTGGGCAAGGTGCTCCTCGCGCACGGCGGAACCCCGCCCCGCGGGCCCCTGAAGGCCTATACCGAACGGACCATCGTGGACCCCGCCGTCCTCGAAGCCGAGCTCGCCACCATCCGGAACAGGGGCTGGGCGCAGGCCGTCGGTGAGCGGGAGGAGGACCTGAACGCTGTCGCGGTGCCGGTGCTCGCCCGCCACGGGAAACTGGCGGCGATCCTCGGTGTGCAGGGCCCCGCGGTCCGGTTCAGCCCGCGGGTGATGCGCGCTGCCATCGAGTCGCTGGGCGAGAAGGCCGCCCAGATCTCCGCCGCGCTGAACCCGGCCGTGGACTGCGACGGGCTCACGACCAGGGGCGCGCGGGCTCAGGACCGGGGGCGGGCCTTTTCCGGATCGTAGAACGGGAACCGGACCACCTGTGCCGGGATCCGCTTCCGGTGCCCGTCCAGCTTCCCGACCTCGACGGCGGTCCCGATGGCTGAGTACTCCACCGCCATCCGGCACAGCGCGATGTTCTTGCGGAGGATCGGTGACCGGGTCCCGCTGGTGATCACGCCGACCTGGGACCGCCCGGCATGCACACAGTCGCCGTGCGCGGCGGGCTCGTTGCCTTCGAGCTCCAGCCCGACCAGGGCGCGCTGCGGCGCGGCCTTGCGCCGCTCCAGCGCTGCGCGGCCGACGAAATCGTCCTCCTTCGTCTTCAGCGCGACGGCAAAACCGATTCCCGCCTCGAAGGGATCGACCTGGTCGGAGAACTCATACCCGGCGAAGATCAAGCCTGACTCGATCCGGAGCATATCCAGCGCGTCCAGGCCCAGCGGGGTCAGCCCGTGGCCGGAGCCCGCCTCCCATACCGCATCCCACAGCGCGAGCGCGTCCCGGGGATGGCACCACAGTTCGTAGCCGAGCTCACCGGTGTACCCGGTGCGCGAGACGAGCAGCGGCAGTCCCTGCGGCCCGCCGAGCCGCCCGATCGCGAACCGGAACCAGGTCAGGTCCCCGAACGAGGGCTGGGTCGGCGGTGTCCACACGAGGTCGGCGAGCAGCTCGCGCGACCGGGGCCCCTGCACTGCGATGTTGTGCAGGTGATCGGTGGAGTGCTTGACCCACACCCGGTCCAGGCCGAGCTTCCCGGCGACCTGGCGCAGCCAGACGCCGTCGTGCTCGTCGCCACCGACGAAGCGGAACCTGTCCGCGGCGAGCCGGAAGACCGTGGCGTCATCGAGCATCCCGCCGGTCTCGTTGCACAGCGCCGTGTAGACGACCTGCCCGTCCGCGAGCTTCCTGATGTTCCGGGTAACCGCCGCCTGCAGCAGCGCCTCGGCGTCGGGGCCGACCACCTCGAACTTGCGCAGCGGCGAGAGGTCCATGACCGCCGCGCCCTCGCGGCAGGCCCAGTACTCCTCGACTGCGCCGTGATTGTCGAAGCTGGTCGGCAGCCAGTAGCCGCGGTACTCGGTGATCCTCCTGGTCAGTGACGACCAGCGCGGCTGGAAGGCCGTTTCGCACGTCAGCTTCGGCTCGGCGTCCGGGGTCACGCGGTGCGCGATCGCCATGGAGAACCTCCTCTCGGCCGGGTAGACGCGGACGTGGATGTCGGTCGGGTTCCAGGCGTTGGCGGGATCGACGTCGTCGGGGCAGGCCGATGAGGCACAGACCAGGTTCGTCATCGCCCGGAGCAGCACATAGTCGCCCGGCGCCGACCATGGCTCGTCGAAGAAAAGCTGGTTGGAATCGTTGAAGAAGGTGTTGTAGAAGAAGTTCAGCGCCGGCCAGCCGCGGCGCGCCGCGATCCCGAACCGGGCGAGCTGGCCGTTGAAGTTGTCAGTGCAGTTCACGTGGCCGGGGTAGCCCAGGTCCTCGTAATACTTGGCGTTGCAGGCCAACGCGAACGTGTCGTGCCTGCCCACCGTGTCGCGCACCACGTCGACCAGCGGGTGCATGTCCTGGTCGAAGAATTTGCCGAACAGGCCAGGCTGAGGATAGGCGTTGCCCATCAGGTTGCGGGTGGTAGTGGCGTCGAGCCCGCGCTCGGCGCCCTCGGCCAACCGCGCGACGTCAAAGGCGAGGAAGTCCGAGCACTGCCGCCCCTCGACGTCGATGACCTGGATGTAGCAGCCGGCTTCGACCTCATACGCCAGCGCGGTCGCGCGATCCACCCGCAGGTCGAGCACCGGGTCGGCCAAAGGTGGCGGCAGCCGCGGCTCACGCGGCTCACGCGGCCGCAGCCGCCGGACCTCGATGACCAGGTCAGACGGGGGGTTGTGCTGGTCCACGGGCATCAGCCAGGCGGGGGCCGCCACGATGCACGTCACCGGGTGCTGCGCCGCGAATGTGGCACAGGCTCCGGCCGGTGACCACTCGCCGAACAGGGTCACCGCACGGGCCGCCAGCGGCTCCAGGCCGCGCTCCGCGAGGATGCCGACCACTTCGGACTTCGTCACCCTGCCTGGGGCCCGCACTGCGTCCAGGGCAGCCGCGGCACTCGCCTCGTCGTCAGCATGCGCCTCCGCCATGCCTCGCAGCACGGTTGCCGCGCCGTCGGCGGACGCGCCCATCTCGGCGAAGCCCTCGCCGCCGCGGGCGAGGACGGTGAGCTCGCCCCGCTGCCGTCCCTCGGCGTCGATGATGGTGATCTCGTCGCCCGCGTCGAGTTCCAGCGCGGTGACCGCGCCGGGGTGGACCCGGTAGCGCTCCACACGCGGGTCGGCGGCCAGCAGCCCGGGAAGGAGGAGGCGGGCCCGGCCGGCAGGCACCTGCCCGGGGTCGCCCGGGGCCTGGCGCTCCGCTGACACAGTCACCGCGGGATCACCTTCCGATCACAGGTTCACTGCTGGTTTACACCGTCCCTCTATGGTGAACCTTTTTGGTTCCGCTACGACAGTCCTACGATCTCGCCGTCCTCGTCGAGGTCGATGTGTGCGGCGGCCGGGTTCGCCGACAGGCCTGGCATCGTCCTGATCTCACCGCAGATCGGGTAGACGAAGCCGGCGCCGACCGACGCGCGGACCTCTCGCACCGGCAGCGTCCAGCCGGTCGGCGCGCCCTTGAGCGCCGGGTCGGAGGAGATCGACAGGTGCGTCTTGGCGATGCAGACCGGGAGGCGCCCGAACCCGGCCCGCTCGTAGGTCTCGATCTGGCGCGCCGCCTGCGGGGAATAGCTCACGCCGTCCGCCCCGTAGACCCGCCGGGCCACGGTCTCGATCTTCTCCCGCAGGCTCGCCTCGTCGGGGTACAGGAACTGGAAGCGGCTGGGCTCGTCGGCGGCGTCGGCCACCGCCTCGGCCAGTTCAGCGGCACCGCGGCCGCCCTCGGCGAAGTGGGTGCACACCGCCGACCTCACGCCCATCTGCCCGGCGACCTCACGAATCGCGTCGTGCTCGCTGCGATGGTCGGTCGGGAAAGCGTTGATCGCGACCACCGGCGGGATCCCGTGCAAGGCGACGTTCTCGAGTTGCTTGCGCAGGTTCGCCGCGCCAGCCAGCACGTCATCGGGGTTCTCCGCCAGCAGATCCGGCGGCAGCGGCCGGCCGGCGACCACCTTGTACTTGCCCGAGTGGGCCTTCAGCGCCCGGACGGTCGCGACGACCACCGCAGCGTCCGGCTGGAGCCCCGAGGTGCGGCACTTGATGTTGAAGAACCGCTCGGCCCCCATGTCCGCGCCGAACCCCGCCTCGGTTACCAGGAAATCGCCGGTCCGGATGCCGATGAGGTCGGCCACCACCGATGAGTTGCCGGTGGCGATGTTCCCGAACGGCCCGGTGTGCACGAGCACCGGGGTGTTCTCCATGGTCTGCAACAGGTTCGGCTTGATCGCGTCGCGCAGGATCACCGCCATCGACCCCGCGGTGTCGAGTTCCTCGGCCGTCACCGGCGAGCCGGCGGCGGTATAGCCGACCACGATCCGGCCCAGCCGCTTGCGCAGGTCGGCCAGCGACGAGCACAGCGCGAGCGTGGCCATCACCTCGGAGGCGGCCGTGATGTCGAACCCGGTCTGCCTGGTCACGCCGTCGGCCTTGGGGCCGAGACCGACCACGATGTTCCGTAGCGCCCGGTCATTGACGTCCAGCACGCGGCGCCAGGTGATCTCGTTCAGGTCCAGCCCGAGCGCGTTGCCCTGGAACAGGTGGTTGTCGAGCATCGCGGCGAGCATGTTGTGCGCGGCGGTCACGGCGTGCATATCGCCGGTGAGGTGCAGGTTGAGCACCTCCATCGGGACGACCTGGCTGTAGCCGCCGCCCGCCGCGCCGCCCTTGATGCCGAACGTCGGGCCCATCGACGGCTGCCTGATCGCGACCGTCGCACGCTTGCCGATGTGGCGGAATGCCTGCCCCAGCCCTACCGTCGTGGTGGTCTTGCCCTCACCGAGCGGGGTCGGCGTGATCGCGGTCACCACCACGTACTTCGCCTTCGGGGCGCCGGCCAGTTCCTCGATCGCGGCCAGCTTGATCTTCATGACCTGCTCGCCGTACGGCTCCAGCAGGTGCATGCCCAGGCCGATCCCGCTGGCGATATCGTCGACGGGCTTAAGGTGGGCGCCGCGGGCGATCTCGAGGTCGCTTGGGAATGCCATGGCAGGGCTCCTCATATTCCAGGGGGTTCGAAACCGTCGGTCTCGATGCCGAACTCAGTGCCGGCTGACAGCAGCGCGCCGAACAAGTACTGCCCGGACGACCGCTCACAGTGCAGCAGGTAGGAGCGGGTGCCGCCGAGGTCGTCGCGGATGACGTCGGTGGCCAGCGCCGCGACGGAGGCCCGGAACGCGGCACCGCCCGGCGTGATGCCGTCGGACAGGTCGATCCCGCAGACCTTCGCAAGCACGCCGGCCGCGCACGATCCGTAGAGCCTGATCAATGCCCGGCCGTGGGTGAGATCAACCCAGGTGACGGCCTCGCCGGGAGCCTGCGCGGCGGCCTTCTCCAGCCTGGGCTCCAGCGCGCCGGCCTGGCCAGGGGGCGCCAGCAGCAGCCACTCCCCCGGCCCGGAGCCCACGACGAGGGTGCCGTCGGGGTCGCGTGCCGCCCGGCCGAACGGCACGCCAAGCGAGGCCGCGACCTCGCCGCCCACCGGCGCGCGCAGCTGCACCTTGGTCAGCGGGGTGCAATCGGTCAGGGTCAGGGTGTCAGCGCCCGCGGCACTGGCGCGCCGCCCGCTGACCTCCCACCCGGCCTTGACGACGACGGGTGGCGCGGGCGCGATGGGGCTGCGCGCGACGGGCTGCCCGCTGGTCCGGGGGATTTCCGGTTCAGACACGCATCCTCCCCCCGTCCGGATCGACGTGCGCATGCTGCGGGGTAACCCGCGCCTGGATCAGGCGGCCGCTGGGCAGCCGCACCGTGACCACGGTTCCGGGCGCGGCGAGGCGCGCCTCGACCTGGGCCAGGCAGATGGACCGGCGCAGCGTCGGTGACATCCGGCTAGAGGTGATCCGGCCCGCGATCGTGTCCCCGTCGACGATCAGGCTGGCCTCCTCCGGCACGACCGAGGCATCGACGGGCTGCAGCCCGACCAGCTCGGTGGCGATGCCCTGGGCACGTTGCCAGGCCAGCTCGGGTTTTCCGGCGAAGTCGTCCTTGTCCAGCTTGATCGCCCAGTCCAGCCCGGCGCTGAAGGCTCTGGTCAGGCCGTCGGTGTCCTGGCCGACGATGAAGTGGCCCTTCTCCAGCCGCAGGATCCGCTGCGCCTCCACGCCGAACGCGGCCACGCCAAGATCGGCGCCGGCCGCCAGCAGCGTCTCCCAGACGTGCAGCCCGTACCCGGCCGGGACGTGGATTTCGTAGCTGAGCTCGCCGGTAAAGCCGATCCGCCATAGCACGCTGTCACCGACGCCGGCGATCGTGCCAGTGCGCACGTGCATGTACGGAAACGCCTCATTGGCCAGGTCCACACCCTCGGTGACTCGCCCGATCAGCTCGCGTGACTTCGGGCCCGCGACGTTGATGCTGGCGTAAGCCGTGGTCACCGGCGTGACGTGGACCCGCCAGTCGGGGCGCTCGGTCTGCAGCCAGTTCTCCACCCACTCCCAGACCGTCGCCGCACCGGAGGACGTGGTGCTCATCAGGTAGTGCTCGTCGCCCAGCCGGCCGGTGACGCCGTCGTCAAGGACCACCCCGTCCTCGGCGCACATGACGCCGTACCGGACCCGGCCGATCTCGAGCTTGGACCACTTGTTGACGTACAGCAGGTTGAGCAGGCGGGGAATGTCGGGGCCGCGCAGGTCGAGCTTGCCGATCGGGGTGACGTCGATGATGCCTACGTTCTCGCGCACGTTGCGCACCTCGGCCGGCGGGTCGCCGTAGCGGTCCGGGCGGATCCACGCCCCCGCGATGAGCGGCACAGCGCCGTGCGCCTCATGCCAGGGCTGCATCGGCGAGTAGCGCACCGGCTCGAAGGCCTGCCCGGCGAGGGCCCCGAGCGTGACCGGCGCGTAAGGGGGGCGCCAGGTCGTGGTGCCCGTCTCGCCGATCGAATTGCCGGTCGCGCGCGCCACGGCCGCGACCGTGTTGACCGTCTCCAGCTTGCCCTGCACCGGCCCCATCGTGGCCGTGGTGAACCGCTTGGCAAGCTCCGCGCTGTCGTAGCCCTCGGTGACGGCGGCCTCGAGGTCCTTGGACGACACGTCCTCGCTGAAGTCGACGAACCCGTGAGTGCGGCCGAGGAACAACTCGGGGTGCGGATAGACGGGCAGGCCGGGGATCGGGGCGGGCTCCGGCTCCGGTACCGGCCCGGCCGGCGGGGCCGCCCGGGTGGGCACGGCGAGCCGCCGGGACCTGGCGACCCGCGCGGCGCGGCGGGCCGCCTCCGCGCCGGTGGCGAAGCCGTGCCCGGTGAGTTCCTCGAGCCGGCCGTCGCCGGCGATGCCGCCGGTTACCAGCACGTCGCCGGGCAGCTGGTCCGGGCGGGGGAAGAAGCGGGCCGCCTCCGGCCGGTACACCGGGCGGTCACCCGAGGCATTGAGCAGCGCGGTCGGCGCGGTCCAGCCGACCGCGGTGACGAGCAGGTCGCAGTCGATCCTCGTGCCGTCCGCGGCCACCACGCCGCGGACCCCGGCGCGTCCCCGGACGGCGGTCACGTCGCCGCCGAGGCGGGCGTCTTCGACGCGGGCGACCTCGACGCCCGCCCTCTTGAGGTCGGCGATCGCGGCGTCGCCCTCGGCGTTGGCGCTCAGCACCACGGCGCGCTCGCCGGGCTTGACCGCGTAGAGGTTGATGAGCCTGCGCACCGCGGTGGAGAGCATGACCCCTGGCAGGTCGTTGCCCTCGATGACGTAGGGCCGCTCGATCAGGCCGGGCGCGACCACGAGGGTTTTCGCCCTCGCCTTGACGAGCCGTTCCAAGTGCTGGCCCGGGCGGCAAGCCGCCCCGGAACCCCCACTGTGCTGGCCCGGGCGGCAAGCCGCCCCGGAACCCCCACTGTGCTGGCCCGGGGGGGCGACCCCCCGGAACCCCCCGCCCTCGCTCCGCTCGAGGACGGCGATCCAGTTGCTGTCGTAGCGGCCGAGCACGACCGCGTTGGTCAGCACCTCGATGCCAGCCTCGGCTGCCACCTGCCCGGCCAGGTCGGCCAGTGCGGCGAGGTCGGCCTCGCCGCCCCACCGGAGGTGGCCGCCGAGCTGGTGCTCCTCCTCGACGAGCAGGACGGAGGCGCCGGCCCGGGCCGCGGCCACGGCCGCCGCCATGCCGGCCGGCCCGCCGCCCGCCACCAGGACGTCCGGGTGGGCATGCCGTTTCTCCGGCCGGTCGTGCGGGGTGCTGGGGGACACCTGGCCGCCGTTGACGAACCGCCGCAACACGGCCTCGTAGGCGGGCCACAGCGCCTGCGGCCGCATGAAGGTCTTGTAGTAGAACCCGGCGGTGAGGAACCGCCCGGCGAACCGGTTCGCTGCCTTGGCGTCGAAGCGGAGCGATGGCCAGGTGTTCTGCGAGGTCACCGCGATGCCGTCGGCCGCCAGCCGGTGCGCGCCGCGCACGTTCGGCTCGTCGCCGACCTGCACCATGCAGCCCGGGTCATGGAAGGAGCACGTGAGCAGCCCGCGCGGGCGGTGGTACTTCATAGACCGGGAGAAGACCCGCTCCCCCGCGGCCGCCAGCGCCGAGACGATCGTGTCGCCTTCATAGGCGGCGAACTCCCGCCCGTTCCAGGTGAAGGAGAGTTCCCTGGCGCGGTCGATTACCTCGCCGGGCTGAGGCGGAAGGCGCATCGCCATGGCTCCGTGGCCGTTACCGTTCACCGGCGGCCCCGCTCGCGTAGACGGCACGCACCTCGTTGCTCTCGGTATGCCGCTCGACCTTGATATACCTGCGGCAGCCCATCCGGTGGTACCAGGTCTCCGTGGTCCAGCCACACGGGTTGGCCCGCAGATAGAGGTACCCGCGCCACTGCGCGGGGCTGGCGGCCACCGGGTCGGGGCGCGCGACCACCTCGCCTACGTGCTGAAATTCGCTGGCGTCCCGAGGACCGCACCAAGCGCACGGCAGGAGAATCATCACCGGACCTTTGACATATCAGTGACCGACGGCGGCCGCGCCCTTCTCCCCTACTAGCGCCCCATTGGCGAAGCGTTCCAGGCTGAATGCGGCGATGATCTCCGGGACCTGCCCGGACGCGATGCACTGCGCCATCGCCTCCCCGGACACCGGGCCAGCCTTGAAGCCGTAGGTGCCCCAGCCCACGTCCACCAGGAATCCCTCCACCGGCGTATGGCCCATGACCGGCGAGAAGTCGGGCGTCATGTCGCACAACCCCGCCCACTGCCGGAGCACCCGGACCTTGACGAGGGCGGGCATCAGCTCGAGTACGTGGCCGGCCAGGCCCTCGATGAACTCCAGCGACCCGCGCATCGAGTACGAGGTGAACGGGTCGACGCTCGCCCCGAACACCAGCTCGCCGCGATCGGTCTGGCTGATGTAGACGTGCAGCGTGCCGGACACGATGACGGTGGACAAGAACGGCTTCACCGGTTCGGTGACCGCAGCCTGGAGCGGGAACGTCTCGATCGGCATGGCCACTCCGGCCATGTCGGAGACCAGCGTGGCCCAGCCCGCGGTCGCGTTGAGTACGACCCGCGTAGCGATGTCACCGCGGCTGGTGCGCACCCCCCGGATCCGCCCGTCCGCCACGTCGATGCCGGTCACCTCGGTGTTCTGATGGATGTGCACGCCGAGCGCGTCCGCGCCGCGGGCGTATCCCCACACCACGGCGTCATGGCGGATGATGCCACCCGGCGGGTGCCACAGGGCGCCGATCACCGGATACCTGGCACCTTCCCCGACGTCGAGAAACGGCGCCAGCCGCTTTATCTCGGCTGGCCCGATCACCTCGGAGTCGACGCCCTGGGCCTTGTTGACCTCGGCACGCCACCGCATGGTGCGTAGTGAGGAGTCGTTGTGGGCCAGGGTGAGGTGACCCCGCCGCGAGAACATCACGTTGAAGTCCAGGTCGGCGGCGAGCCGCCGGTAAAGCTGGAGCGAGCGGTCGTAGAACCTGACCCCTTCCGGCGTGAGGTAGTTCGACCGCAGGATCGCGGTGTTCCGGCCGGAGCCGCCCGATCCGATATAGCCCTTGTCCAGCACCGCGACGTCGGTGATCCCATGGTTGGCGGCCAGGTAGTACGCAGCGGCAAGGCCGTGGACGCCCCCGCCGACTATCACGACGTCGTAAGAGCCCTTCAGGGGGTGCCCGCGCCAGGCAGGCGGCCATTCAGCGTGCGTAAGGCCGCGGCGCAGCAGGCCGAACGCGGAGTACCTGGCGGGATATGCCGCGCGGCGCGCCTGTTGCCGGTGTCCGTTCGTACTCGCCAGCACGGCTCCCTCGCCTCCCCGCGAGCCACGATTGGTGACCGAGATTCCCGCCGGATAGGCTACGCCAGCAATGAAACTCTGTCCACTTTGAGTAAACGCACGGCAATCACCAGCCGATGCGCACCGGGGGCTCCGGGGGCCGTCTCCCGGGCCACTCAGCCTGCCGACTGGATCGACTTCACGGCAAGGAACTGGATGGGCAGCTCGATCAGCGCGTTGGGCCCATGCGGAACTTCACCCACGAACTGCAGTGCGTCCCCCGGTTCCAGCACGTAGCGGGAGCTGCCGTACAGGTACTCCATCCGGCCCGAGATCATGTAGATCAGCTCCGTCCCCGCATGCTGGTACAGCGGGAACGTGTCGGCTCGCTCGGTGAGCGTGACCAGCAGGTTCTCCAGCGAGTTGTGCGGGGCGCGCATGGTGCCAAGGGACTGGTACCGATGCCCGGGACCGGCGCCCTTGTGCTGGATGTCCAGGCCCCGGCCTGCTTTGACGTAGAGGACGTCCTGTTCTTCGTTCAGGCCGCGGAAGAAGGCGGTAACCGGGACCTTCAGCGCCTCAGACAGCCGCGCGAGGGTGGCGAGGCTGGGTGAGGCCTGCGCATTCTCGATCTTCGACAGCATGCCCTTGGACAGGCCGGTCAGCTCAGCGAGCTGGCCGACGGTCAGCGCGAGCTGCAGCCGGAACTCGCGCACCCGCTCGGCGATGATCGCCCCGAGCGCGTCCTCGAGGGTGCCGTCCGCTCCCGGCGGCGACTCCACGGCGCCGCCGCCGACCTGGTGCTCGGCGTGGCGTGTGCCATCTGCGGTCCGGCTTACCAGTTCCGTCATCAGGTCCAGTGTCCTCCCCCGAGCGGCCACCGTCACTCCCACCTTGACCGGCCGGCCGACAGGCGGGGAGAACCGCCCCCTCAAGGAAACAGGAGCCGGACAAGGTGTTGTATCGTCCTATGATACAGGGTTTACTGTCCGTAAATAATTACGTCTAGCTCCGGCTCGGGACGGAACGCCGCGGCCCACCACACGGCCCTCCGCAGACCGCCGCGAGCGGGCCGGGACGACAGCCCCCGCCAGGAGGTCCCGTGAGCACAGACCTCGAACGGTTCACCAGCTCCGACGGCCGCGCAGAGGCGGTCGAGCGCGTCCGGGCGGAGATCGACGCCAAGGGCATCACCTACATCTACTACCAGTTCGTGTCGGTCACCGGCCGCATCATGGGGAAGGGCGTGCCCGCCGACCACTGGGAGCGGATCGCCGACCGGGGCTTCCAGCTCGTCTACGGGTCCACCGCCAACCTGTTCACTGACCGCCACGGCCAGTACATCGGGTACGGGCCCGAGGCGTGGGAACTCGTCGGCTTGCCTGACGTGGAGACGTTCTGCCAGCTGCCGTGGGACCCGAAGACGGCCAGGGTGTTTTGCACGCTGTTCCGCAACAGGGAAGAAGAGGTCGACCCGGGCGGCTACCTCACCTCCGACTGCCGCGGCAACCTTCGCCGGATCCACGAGGCGTTCGAGGCCGAGACCGGGCTCCACCTGCGCGTCGGCACCGAGCCGGAGATGATGTGGCTCAAGCTGAATCCCGACGGCACGCCGTCGGTCGAAGGCAAGACCAAGCCGTACTGCTACCACATCGACCAGTTCGCAGAGTTGCAGCCGCTGATCCACAAGGTGATGGAGTACGGCAAGGCGATGGGCCTGGACATGATCCAGGGCGACCACGAGGACGCGCCCGGCCAGCTTGAGCTGAACTGGATGTTCGACCGGGCCGAGCGCACCGCCGACCGGCTCACCACCTACCGGCAGATCTGCAGGCAGGTGGGCCGGGAACTCGGCGCGTTCCCGTGCTTCATGCCCAAGCCGTTCATGGGCGTGTCGGCGAATGGCTGTCACCACAACATCTCGCTGTGGCAGGGCGAGGAGAACATGTTCCTGCCCGACACCGACAACCCGCGCCTGCCCAGCAAGCTGGGGCTGAACGCGATCGGCGGCATACTCGAGCACCTCGGCGCGCTGACCTGCATCACCGCACCGACCGTGAACTCCTACCGGCGGTTCTGGGATACCGGCTTCTGGGCGCCGCTTTTCGCCGACTGGGGTTTCCAGAACCGGACGACCGCACTGCGGGTGAGCGCCCCCGGCCGGTTCGAGTACCGGTCCGTGGACTCCGCGGTCAACCCTTACCTCTCCTTCGCCGCGGTGATCAAGGCAATGGCCGACGGCATCCAGCGCAGCCTCGACCCAGGACCGCCGGAGGACCGCAACATCTACGAGGCGATCGCGGGCGGCAAGGACGTCAAGAAGGTCCCGATGACGCTCGGCGAGGCGCTGACGGCACTGGCCGCCGACGAGGTGGTCAGGGACGCGATGCCGGGTGAGATGTACCGGGTCTTCCATCACTACAAGACCGACGAGTGGGAGCGCTACTGCGCGACGGTCTCCGACTGGGACGTCAACGAGTACCTGGACATCCTCCCGTAGCGGGTTGCGCGGGTAGCGAGAGGGGCCAACGACATGTGCGGGATCGCCGGCATCATCCACCGGGACGGGCCCGGGGACATCGGCAGCGAGATCACCCGGATGCTTCAGTCGATGAAGCACCGCGGCCCGGACTCCACCGGCTTCGCCCTGTACGGTCCGCCGGATGACCTGTTCGTGATGCGGATCAAGCTGGCCGACCCGAACGAGAACCACGGCTTCGGCTGGGGCGAGCGCCTGGAGCGGCATCGCGACGAGATCGAGTCGCGGCTGTCGAAGATCGGGGCCACTATCGACACCATCCGCGGCGACCAGGAGTACGCCTACCGGATCAAGTTCCGCTATACCGGTGACCTCAAGCCGCTCGCCGACTACGTCGAGGACGTCCCCGGCTGCGAGGTGCTGTCCCTGGGCCACTCCCTGGAGATCATCAAGGACCTCAGCGATGCCGAGAGCGTCGCGGAGCGCTACGGCCTTGCCGGGTTCACCGGCACCCACGCGATCGGTCACGTCCGGATGGCGACCGAGTCCGACGTGGACATCTCGGGTGCGCACCCTTACTGGGCGTATCCGTTCTCCGACATCGCGGTGGTGCACAACGGCCAGCTGACCAACTACCACATGTGGCGGCGGCGGCTGGAGCGGAAGGGGCACCGGTTCCAGTCGGAGTGCGACTCCGAGATCATCGCGGTCTACCTGGCGCAGAAGATGGACGACGGCCTGTCGCTGGAGACGGCGATGAAGGAGAGCCTCGACGAGCTCGACGGAGTCTTCACCTACCTGGTGGTGACGGCTGACGCGCTCGGAGTGGCCAAGGACGAGATGGCCGCCAAGCCGCTCGTGCTGTACGAGTCGCCCGGGCTGGTGGCGCTGGCGTCGGAGGAGGTGGCGATCCGCGCCGTGGTCGGCCGCGAGATCGACACCTACGATCCGTACGAGCGTGAAGTGCTGGTGTGGCACCGGTGAAGATCAGCTACGACGTCCGCGGGCTGGCGGAGCCGGACGCGCAGGCACCGAACATCGCCAAGATCGAGGGCGAGGGCCCCGGGCGCCAGGCCGTCTTCGACGCGGCCGACCTGTCGACCCGCCAGATCAACCTGGAGTTGCGCCGGCTCGTCTACGACGAGGGAGTGGCCGACGTCACGATCCAGAACCCGGGGGCCAAGCACTCGATCGCGGTCGGCATCCTCACCCGGTGCCGGATCACCATCGAGGGCAGCCTCGGCTACTTCGGCTGCGGCCTGATCGACGGGCCCGAGATCCACATCAAGGGCCGGGTCGGCTGGTCGGTGGCGGAGAACATGATGTCCGGCGTGGTCGTGATCGACAAGATCGCGGGCTCACTGGCCGGTGCCGCACTCCGCGGCGGTGACCTGGTGGTCCATGGCGATGTCGGGGCGCGCACCGGTATCGACCAGAAGGGCGGCACGATCGTCGTCGGCGGCAGTGCGGGCATGATGACAGGGTTCATGCTGCAGCGCGGCCGCCAGATCATCTGCGGGAACGCGGGTGGCGGGCTCGGCGACTCCATGTACGACGGCGCGATCTACGTCGGCGGCAAGGTCGCCTCGCTGGGCGTCGACTGCGTCGAGGCAGAGCTCACCCCCGGCGACCACGAACTCCTGGAACGCAAGCTGCGCATCTACGGCATGGAGCCGAAGACCTCGTTCCGGAAATTCGTCTGCGGCAGGAAGCTCTGGAACTACGACAACCTCGAGCCGGCCGAGCGCAAGCTCGTCCTGTAGGTGGCGCGGCCACCGGCGCCCACCGGTGAGGCCATCGGCAAGCACTGGGAGCGAACACCTCAATGAGCACAGTCGACGACGGCAGGCGCGCCGTCCTGGGGCGCAGCAGCATCTTCACGCCCGAGGTGATCAACGACATCCACGTGAAGTCCGAACTCGGCCGGTACCGGATGCGCGGGTTCTCGATGTTCAAGCGGATCCCGCACTGGGACGAGCTGATGTTCCTGCCCGGCACGCTGACCAGGTTCGTCATCGAGGGCTACCGCGAGAAGTGTGAGACCAAGACGGTACTCGGCGCGCGGTTCGCGAAGCGGCCGCTGGAGCTTGACATCCCGGTCTACATCACCGGGATGAGCTTCGGGGCGCTGTCCCTTGAGGCGAAGATGGCGTTGGCCAAGGGCGCCTCCATGGCGGGCACCGCCACCTGCTCCGGCGAGGGCGGCATGATCCCGCCCGAGCGCGACCTGTCGACCAAGTGGTTCTACCAGATCATCCAGAGCCGCTACGGGTTCAATCCGCATCACCTGATGCTCGCCGACGGGGTGGAATTCTTCATCGGGCAGGGCTGCAAGGTCGGCCTCGGCGGTCACCTGATGGGCCAGAAGGTGACCGAGCAGGTCGCCGAGATGCGCTCGCTGCCGGCCGGCATCGACCAGCGGAGCCCGGCGCGCCACCCGGACTGGCTCGGACCCGACGACCTGTCGCTGAAGATCCAGGAAATCCGCGAGGCGACCGACTACCAGGTGCCGATCCAGCTCAAGCTGGGCGCCGCGCGCGTGTACGACGACGTGCGGATGGCCGCCAAATGCGGGCCGGACACCATCTACCTGGACGGGGCCGAGGGCGGCACCGGGGCGGGACCACACATCGCGGCGGAGGAGACCGGCATCCCGCTGATGGCGGCCATTCCGGAGGCGCGCCGGGCGCTGGAGGACGTGGGCCTGGTCGATGAGATCGACCTGGTGGTGGCCGGCGGCATCCGCAATGGTGCCGACGTCGCCAAGTGCCTGGCGCTCGGCGCGAAGGCGGTGGCCATCGGGCACTCCGCGCTGATGGCCCTCAACTGCAACAAGGAGATCCCGGGCGTCACCGACTACGAGGGCACCGTAGGCGTCCCGGCAGGGCAGTGCTACCACTGTCACACCGGGCGGTGCCCGGTCGGCATCACCACTCAGGACCCCGAACTGCGCAAGCGGCTCGAGGTCGATGAGGCGGCCGAGCGTGTCTACAACTTCCTGCACACGCTGACCATCGAGGCGCAGATGTTCGCACGGGCCTGCGGCAAGACCGACGTGCACAGCCTCGAGCCCGAGGACCTCTGCGCGCTGACTGTGGAGGCGTCGGCGATGGCGAAGGTGCCGCTGGCCGGCACGAACTACATCCCCGGGCAGACCGAGGAGCGCACGCTGGCCGAGATCAAGGCACTCCTGGAGAAGCAGATACTGAACGAGAGCACGGGCGGTCCGCGCAATGGCTGAGGAACCTATCTCTGGGCTGGCCGGTGACGAGCCCCGGGCGGCGCCGCACCTGTCGGTGAAGATCGGCATCGACACCGAGGAACTGACCGGGCGGACCTTCCCGTATCAGTTCGACCGGTCCCTGGTAGACGACGTCGACCTCATCGCGGCGACCCCGGGCGAGGACCTCAACTGGCTGGAGGATGTCTACCTGATGTACGAGGATGGCGTTCCCGCGGTCTTCGACCGGTACACCAACGCCTTTCTCAAGATCTATTTCGAGATTCCTGTGGGCCGGGAGGACGAGTACGCGCGAAAGGTGCTGATTACGCACCTTCGCGAGGGCAACTCCTACGGCATCTGGCTCAAGCGCCGCCACGCGAAGTTCCCGCAGCCCGAACTCGGCCCGTGGCTGGCAGGCTCCGCCACGGTTGGCGAGAACTGGCAGCCCCCCGAGGTACCGGGGCCGGAGCGCCCACCCGGTCACTGACGCGGCCAGCCTCTCTTCTTAACCTGAGACATGGCTAATGCCCGGCCCGGCCCGGCGGCTCGCCCGGTCGGCCTCCCGGAACACTGTGACGCCGTTGTCGTTGGCGGCGGCGTGCTCGGGCTGTCGTCGGCTTATGAGCTCGCCCGCCGCAACCTCTCGGTTGTCCTTGTGGAGAGCGGCCAGGTGGGAGGGCGGCAGTCCGGCCGGAATCTGGGATTCGTCCGCCAACAGGGCCGAGCGCCCGCCGAACTGCCGATGATGATGGCCGCCAACCAGCGGTGGCAAGGCCTCGGCCATGAACTCGGGTCGGACGTGGAGTGGCGGATGGGGGGCAACCTCCGGCTGACCAACGACCCGGAGCTGGCAGGCCGCTACGAGCGCTGGGTGGCCGACGCCGCGTCGTTCGGACTCGACAGCCGGGTGGTGAGCAGCGCCGAGGTGGCATCGATCCTGCCCGGAGTAAACGAGAAGTGGCTGCTTGGGATCTTCACAGCATCTGATGGGCACGCCGACCCCATCGCGACATGCCGCGCCTACACGGCGGCGTTGCGGGCGCGCGGCGTCCAGATCTGCGAGGGCGTGCCAGTGCGGAAGATCATGCTTCAGGGTGGCTCGGTCACCGGCGTCGCAACGCCCTTTGGCGAGCTCAACGCCGGGATCGTCGTGCTGGCTGCGGGATCTGGCAGCGCGCGGCTGGCCCGTGGGGCGGGAGTCGGGATCCCCCAGCAGCTGGTCCGCCAGACGGTCATCCTGACAGAGCCAGTCCCAGCGGTGACACGGGCGGCTGCCTGGACGGGCGAGCTCTTCATCCGCCAGGACGCCAGAGGGTGCCTTCGCCTCGCCGCTTCCGCACGCAACGAGATCGTCCTGGACCCCGCTGGGCTCCGTCATGCAGGGCGATTCCTCTCTGGCTACCTCGCCAACCGCTCACAGCTACGCGTGCGGCTTGACCCCGCGAGCCTCGCCAGGGCCCTGCTGCGGCCCGTTCAATCCACCTGGGGCGGCGAGTTGCATCCCCAGCCCAGGTCCGACGACGTCCGTTTCTGCCTCGAGCGGACGCAACGCTACTTTCCCGGCCTCGGTGCTTTGCGGCTCCGGCGGGCCTGGGCCGGAGAGATAGAGCTGACGCGGGATGCGCTGCCCGTTATCGACGGTGGGGGCGGGCCGAGCGGTCTTGTCATCGCCACCGGGATGAGCGGGCACGGGTTCGGGCTTGGGCCCATCCTGGGCACTGTCGTAGCCGACATCGTTGACGGTGCCGAGACCGGTTTCGACCTGCGGCCGTTCCGCCTCGCTCGCTTCCATGACGGCAGCCGGCTCGAGCCCGTACACCTCATCTGACCCGTATCGCGTCAAGCCTGCCACCGAGCCGGGTTCGCGGACGGATGATCAAGGCCCGGTCACCATGAGTGGTGACCGGGCCTGCGACCTGCTACTTCCGAAGTAGCCCCGGGCGCGCGGGAACACCACCACGTGCGGATTCCCTAGGCCCCGGTGGCTTAGTAGTTCTTGACCCTGCCTCAGATTTGGTTAGGGTTTTACTTCCACTTGACCTGCTCATGACCTACGGAACGTTTGTTCCCATCAACGGAGGGTAGTCATGCGCAAGATATTGTCAGCGGGGTTTGCACTAGGATTCGGGATCGCGCTCAGCGCTTCGTCGGCCGCTGCCGCCTCAGCGGGCTCAACCATCGTGGTGGGCCCGGGGCAGTCCATCCAGGCGGCGGTCAACCAGGCCCAGCCGGGTGACACCGTGCTGGTAAAGCCGGGCGTCTATCACCAGACCGTGCAGATCCGCACGGACGGGATCACGCTGCGGGGGTCCGGGGACTTCCTCGGGGGCACGGTACTCAAGCCGCCCGCTAGCCCGCCGCGCAGCCTGTGCGCCTCTATCTTCGGCCCGACGGGCGTGTGCATCCTGGCCAAGAAGCTGAATCCGAAGACCGGGGCCGTCATCCAGCCGGTCTACGACGACACGGTCACCGGCCTGTATGTCACTGGCTTCCCGGCCTTCGGCGTCTTCGGGTTCGGGACCTACGGCATGACCGTCCAGCGCGTAGCGGCCTTCAACGATGGTGCTTACGGCATTGCCCGCTTCGAGTCAACGAAGACCCTCTTCGCCAACAACATCGCCGTAGGCAACAGCGAGGCCGGCCTCTACGTCGGAGATTCGCCGAACGCGGCCACCGTCGTGCGCGATAACGTCACCAAGGACAACGCGCTTGGCATCTTCGTCCGGCACGCCAGGGGCGTGACCGTCATGAACAACCGTGCCACGGGGAACTGCCAGGGCGTCCTGGTACTCGATGACGGTGGGGCAGGCGGGGCAGGCAATGCTCTCATTCAGAGCAACAGCATCTTCCGCAACAACAAGTTCTGCCCGCCGAATGAGGAAGCACCGCCTCTGCAGGGCGGCGGCATCTTGCTGTTCGGCGCCACCCAGACCAAGGTCATGAACAACAGCCTGAAGGGGAACGTGGGCCAGCAGATCAACTCCGGCGGAATCGTCGTGCTCAGCGCCGCCGTATTCCACGGAAGCGATCCGCAGTTCGACACGATCGCCCGCAACACCGCCTTCCGTGACCAGCCAGCCGACCTGCGCTGGGATGGCACAGGGAGCAACGTCAACTTCGTGGGTAACCACTGCGGCACCTCGATCCCGAGCGGGCTCTGCCACTAAGCCCGGATCCACCGACGAATTTCGGTAGATCATTTCCGGCTCGATCCCTGAACGAGGGACTTGCCAGGTGAACCGGCCATGACGGCCTGGCCGCGTTCGACGACCGAACGGGTGTGCCATTCTGTATGACTATCCATTGGACGCCTGGGACCGACAACGTACCCATCTGCCGCTGGGCTGGCGTGACTGTGGCGGTGCGGCGTCCGGCGCGACGGGCGTGGGCTGATGCGGGCGGTGACGTCATGTGGGCTGGGTGTGATTGCGCGGGATGGGGCTGGTGCGGGCGGCTTCGCGGTGGTCGGCGACGGCGGTCATGAGTTTGTCGGCGCCGCTAAGCCGGTTGAGCGTTGGGCCCAGGGTGGGGAAGTAGTCCATCAGTGCTTTGAGTGCCCGGCCGGGGCCGGCGCTGATGACTATTTCGGGCTTGGCCTTGTCAATGGCTCGCAGGGTGGCGGCGGCTACCTTCTGCGGGGTGACCGAGAAGGTGGTGCTGGCGGTCAGGCCGGTCTCGGTGAGGGTCCGGGCGCTGACCCCGGCGTCTTTGACGGGGCCGAGGATGAGGCTGGTGGCCGATACCCCCGTTCGCCGGTAATCGCTGTGCAGCACCCGGCTGAAGGCAGTGAGCCCGTCCTTGGCCGCGGCGTAGGCCTCGGTGTAGGGGAAGCTGGTGTGCCCGGCTAGGGACGAGACGTTGACGATGCGGCCGTAGCCGCGTTGCAGCATGCCGGGTAGCAGCAATCGGGCCAGCAGCAGTGGGCTGATCAGGTCGACCCGCAGCACGTGTTCGATCTCGGCGGGAGTGAGCACGTGGAAGCGCGTCTGCGGTTCGGTCGCCGCGTTGTTGACCAGCACGTCGACGCTGCCTAGTTCGGTGGAGGCCGCGTCAGCGACCTGCTGGGCCGCTTGCGGGGCGCCGAGGTCGATCGTGGCGGCGCTGACCTTGATGGCGCCTCGCAGTTCTGCGGCGAGGCGGGCGAGTTCGGCTTCTGAGCGGGCTACCAGCAGCAGGTTCATCCGCCGGGCCGCCAGAGCCCGGGCGATGTACTGTCCGATGCCATGCGAGGCTCCGGTGACGATGGCGTTGCGCGGTTCCATGCCGCACACTCCCTTCACTTGGATCCATATTCGTAGGATCATAAGATAATCTTGTTATCAGACAATCTACGCGAGAGACGGAACATGGGCAACCCGGCGGAATCACGACGGCAGACCGGCCGCGTGGGCCAACTGCTGTTCGTGGCGCAGCAGGCAGCGCAGGCCCTGGCCATCGAGCGGCTGGAACCGCTCGGGCTGTCCCCGCGGGCGTGGGGGGTGCTGAGCACGCTGGCGGAGTCCGGGCCACTGACCCAGATCGAGCTGGCCACCATAATGGCCATCGACCGCACCGCGATGGTCTACCTGCTGGACGACCTCGAAGACCGGGCGCTGGTCGAACGGGTGCGCAGCCCCAAGGACCGCAGGGCGTTCTTGATCCACCTGACCCCCAGCGGCCGCGCCGTGCAGCGCCAGGCAGCAACCGCACTCGACGGCGCCGCCCAGACCCTGCTCACCCCCCTCGACGCGGCCGAGCGCCGGCACCTGATTGACCTGCTAGCCAGAGTCGCCGCTCACTGGCAGGAGCACGGCGCCGCGCAACCAGACCCCGGCGGCACCCAGACAGCGCCCAAAACCACCGCAGACCGGGCGCGCACGCACCGCCGCTCACCCGCGCCCAAGGCCACGCGCAACGACCCTTGACACACCACCCCGCAGGCGTCGGCAACCGACCAGGCGTTGCCTCCACGCGGTGGCCGCAAGATCAAGTCCGAGTAATAGCCGCGACCAACAGACAGGCGGATGTGGCCGCAGTGGCGACCCCACGGGTCACCCGGCACCTCCGGAACCAGCAACACCGCGCGCGCCTCCCTGAGATCGCCAGCTGGATGATTTTTCACAGCTGCCCGCCGGGACAACGTCCGGTTCTGCCGTTGCGACACGAGGTCGCACATTGCGAGGGAACTCGCGGATTGGAGGGCCGACTATGTCGGTCGCGTAGTTCCGGGTGCGTGCTCACGCCCGGCCCCGCCCTGTCGTGCGCTGCCGGTAACGGCGGGGTGCGGAGCACGGGGGAAAGCCCAAGGATCTGCCGTCCCATCCGGTGGTTCACAGGCGAGGGGCAGGCCGGACGGGTGAATCGCGTGAACCCTCGTTGATGCCTCGTAAAACGGAGCCCCGCTGGTGGGATGTGGGTGCGGGGTGCAGGGACTGGCCGCTGGGAAGCGGCAGGCGCTGGCCGGGCACGGCATCTGGCCGGGATGAGCACCGCCGTCCCCGGGGTAGAGAGGGCACCCACCCCGGTCGTATCTCGCTAGTGCGGAACGTGGAAACCCCGTCCGGGTCCGGGCGCAGTGCGCCTGGTAAGCCGACCGTAAGGAAGGCCCAGGTCCCGGGC
Source organism: uncultured Actinomycetes bacterium (assembly GCA_963726415.1). Classification (GTDB taxonomy): domain Bacteria; phylum Actinomycetota; class Actinomycetes; order Streptosporangiales; family Streptosporangiaceae; genus DASXKD01. Next base: position 20,101 of record CAVSCM010000055.1, on the reverse strand, counting down.
GGGAACAGGATGACCCGGCAAGCGAATGCCGGTGGCCGAAAGGCAGCAGGAAACCGGGACAAGATGGCTGGCCCTCCGCTGGCCGTGCCGGATAACTGACCGGATACCGGGCCTGGTGCCCGGGCCCGAAAGGGCGCTGACGCGGGTCAGGTGAGCCCGTGAGGAATGACGGTGACAAGGACGCTGGAACCGAGGGGCAAGTTGGACGCCGCGACGGCGGCGAACGGACCTGAGGACGGTCCTGCGGGCTGGGGCGCAGTGGACTGGCGCACAGCCGGGGAAACCGTACGGCGTTTGCGGCAGCGGATCTTCACGGCATCGCAGGCGGGAGACCTGAAACGGGTCCGTAACCTGCAGAAGCTGATGCTCCGGTGCCGGTCGAACGCTTTGGTGAGCGTGCGGCGGGTGACGGAAGTCAATGCTGGCCGCAAGACCGCGGGCGTCGACGGGGAGGTGGCGCTGACTCCCGAGGCCAAGGATGACCTGGCCAAGTGGGTGCAGCACCGGACCGAACCGTGGGTGGCCCGCCCGGTCAAGCGGGTGTATATCCCCAAGCGGGGCAGCGCAGGCAAGCGGCGCCTGCTCGGTATCCCGGTGATCGCCGACAGGGCGCTGCAAGCCGTGGCGGCTAATGCACTGGAACCAGAGTGGGAAGCGCGGTTCGAGCCGAAGTCGTATGGGTTCCGGCCGGGCCGTGGCTGCCATGACGCGATCGAGGCCATTTTCCAGGTGAGCAAAGGCGGCGGCGGTGCCGCCCCGCGCCGGCCCTGGGTACTCGATGCGGACTTGGCGGCGGCGTTTGACCGGATCGGCCACGATCATCTCCTCCGCCAGCTCGGCACGTTCCCGGCCAGGGAACTGATCGCCGGGTGGCTGCGGGGGGCGTGGTTGAGGACGGCCGGTTCACCCCGACCGGGGAGGGGACTCCTCAGGGCGGCGTGATCACGCCCAACGCAATCGATAACTTCTGCTTCGAGGTCACGCTGGGCTATCGGCGGCTGGGGCGGCCCCGGCGTGGCACCGGCAGCCAGTGACATTGGTGGTAGGAGGTTTATGTCATGGCTGGTGATCGTGCTTGGGCTGGCGAGTACGCCGAGCGCGTCAACGTGGCCGCCGATCTGGCAGAAGCGAGCTGCGGACCCGGATGCCCCACCTGCGCGCCCGCCAGGCGAACCTCCGCCGGCAGATCGGCGCTCTCGACGCCCAAGCCGCCGACCAGGACGCCTACCTCAAGCTCGCCGGCGACCTGGAGGGCTTCCTCGCCCAACTGCGCACCAGCGCCGCCACCACCACCGTCGAAGACCGCCAGCGAGTGCTGCGGCTGCTGATCAAGGACATCCTCATCGGCCCCGAGAAGATCACCATCCGGCACCGCATCCCCGCCCGCGGCAGCGGCGCCAGCGCCAGCCGGCACGACACCGAGCCTGACACGGAGGGTGACCATGCGCCGGGTTATCCATTGCGTTGGGGGCGTGATCAGCCCATGCCTGCTGAACGTGGCCCTGCACGGGATGGAGAACGCCGCCAGTGTCCGCTACAAGCGCGTCGGCAGCGATGCCGCCGTGACGGCGGCGGGCTGCCCGGTGCTGGTCAGATACGCCGACGACCTGGCCGCCTTCTGCCATACCAGGCAGGAAGCCGAACAGGTCAAGGCACGGCTCGCCGCGTGGCTGGTGCCCCGGGGGCTGGCCTTCAACGAGGACAAGACGCGCATCGTCACCCTCGATGAGGGCTTCGACTTCCTCGGGTGCACCATTCGCCGCTACCACGGCACGCTGCTGATCAAGCCGAGCAAGGCGGCGGTCAGGCGGATCCGGGAACGGCTGCGCACCGAACTGCGGTCCCTGCGCGGGGCCAACGCGCAGGCGGTCATCGCCCGGCTCAACCCCATCATCTGGGGCTGGGCTGCCTACTACCGGACGGCGGTATCCAGCGAAACCTTTGCTGCGCTGGATCACTATCTGTGGAAGCTCACCTACAAGTGGGCCAAGCATAGCCACCCGAACAAGCCGACCCAGTGGATCATCCGCCGGTACTTCGGCACGTTCAACAAGTCCCGGCACGACCGGTGGGTGTTCGGCGACCGCGACAGCGGCGCCTACCTGCTCCGGTTCTCCTGGACGAAAATCGTCCGGCACCAGATGGTCCGGGGAACATCGTCACCAGACGACCCCGCCCTGGCCAGCTACTGGGCCGACCGGCGGCGCAGAGGAATACCCCGGCCGGTAGACACCGCCACCCTGCGGCTCTTGGAGTCCCAGCGCGGCCGGTGCCCGTTGTGTGGGGAACTGCTCCTCGACGCCGACCGCCCGCCACAAAGCCCACGCGAGTGGGAACAATGGCTGACGGTCACCCGCAAGGCGATGACCCACCACGCGATCACCACCGAGCCAGGTGCCGCGCCGGACGAGGCTAAACTCCGCCTCCTGCACGCTCACTGCCACCGGCAACACGCCGGAAAACGCAACCGCCCAGCACTTCTGCCCGCCAGCGCGCCCTCAGGGCTTGCCTGAGCCGGATGCACGGAAACGTGCCCGTCCGGTTCCGAGGGGGGCCGGGCGCAGCAATGCGCCCGGCCTACCCGGCCGGATGGTGCCTTGGGGATGGCCGCTGACCGGCCCGGGAGGAAGGCTGCCGCGTCATGCGGGACTCTCGGTCGTGCCTCTGGCCATCCGGATAAAGGCATGAAGGCCGCCGTTGGTGGAGTGCTCGAAGCGCTCGACCTCCCGGAAACCGGCCCGCTCGTATACGGTGATTGCCCGGCGGTTGAACGCAGCCACGGCGAGGGTATAAGTCTGGGCCCCCAGCTCCGCTGAGGCGAACCGCAGGCAGGTGCGCACGAAAGGCTCACCCAGCCCATGGCCGGCCAGATCGGGCCGCAGTCCCAGCCCGATCTCTGCCACCCGCCCGGTGAGCTTTACCACCAGGAGGCCGGCGAGCTGACGCTGGGCCCGGTCATCGGCGGCGAAGTACCGCCGCCCCCATTCGGTGGGATCCAGCAGTTCCGCCAGGTCGTCAGGGTCGGCGTCGGCGTTGTAAAAGGAGTACTCGCCCGGGTACCGCCACGCTGCAACCGCGTGCGCGTCCGCTGCCGTCATCGCCCTAATCATGAACTCCGGCGCTGTCACATCGCCGAGCCTACGAGCCTGGCGGGCGTCAAGCCGCTGGCGAACGTCTTTCTATGCCGCGGTCAGGGTGTGGTGGCCGCGGGCGGCGGCCATCCCTCGGATCGGTGGGGCACGATCGCCTCTTCGGCTGCGGGGAGGTCGAGGACTAGCAAGCCATGTTCCTGGTGGAGCTGGCCTTGGCCTCGAGCTGGCGGTTGACGGTCCTGGTGCGCCCGGCCAGGCGGATGAACCTGTTGCGCTTCACTGGGACCTGCCCCGCAACCGCCTGCTCCGCCTTGCGGACCTGCTCGTCGATCCCGCGCAGCGTGCGGCGGGCCCGGTCGTACCGGTACCGGTAGTAAATGACCTGGTCGCGGTGGCCTCCGTCCGGCCCAGCCGACCACGGCTGGGTGAAGATGTGCCCGTCGGGGATGTCCTGGCCGGGGTGCTCGCGCCGCCACCCGCTTCACCGCATAGGGCTCGTACGGGATCTTCGCGCCCAAGATGAACGACAGCCCGGCGGCCTCGATGGCCTTCTGGTTCGCCTCGCTCACCATGCCCGCGTCCGCGACGACGGTCACGTCCGGGAGCTGGTGGGCGGTCATCCCAGCCGTCGCCTGATCAAGGGCCAGCACCCGGTAGCCGCGGGATAGCACATCGACCAGGCATGCCATCTGAGAGGAGATGATCGTCAGCGGCCCCGCCGGCGCCCCCGCATCCAGCCCAGGTCCAGGACGCCCTGCCCGGCCGCCGCCTTCAGCAACTCCAGCTCGACGTCATCATGCGCCGACCCGATGTGCTCGATATCCCGCGACCCGCGATGGGAGGAGTGCACGATCTGCACGGCTATCGCGCCCGAGGACATCTTCACCGTCCGCAGATACGGGGATACCACGCCACAATACGGCCTCGCCTAGTGCACAGATCCAGCAATCGCCAGCAACGAACCCGCAGGTCACCGCCCTGCCACCAAGATCAAACCCAGAATGTGGCCGAAGTCAGGACGGAGTGGAGTCTGCCGCCGACCGGCCCGTGCGCGGAGCCGCCGTTCTGCTCGCTGGGGATGCATGCCCGGCGTGCGCCGGCCGCCGCGCAGGATGGGGCGTTATGTGCCGCTGCGCTCGTGGCGGCCGGCTGGCCCATGCCGGGCTTGCTAGGGCTGGCTAGCGACGAAGGCCTGGAAGAGGGCCGAGCCGTCGTAGTAGCTCCCGGCGGCGCTGCACCTGCTCGCTGCGGGACAGGACACCGAGGCGGTCGCGGCGTCTTGGCCTCTGTCGAGGGCTGCGGTGCCGGGGACCTCCAGCGCCTGGCCCCAGATCCCGTTCGCCGCGGTCACGACGAACGCCTGGGAATCAGGGCGGCCCAGCGGCCCGGGCCGTCGGAGTAGTGCCCACCTGCGGCGCAGTTGCCTGGCGAGGCGCACGATACCGACACGACCCCGGCGTCGCCTCCCTTGTTGAGCGCTGCCATGCCGGGGACCTGCCTGGCCTTGCCCCAGATCCCGTGCACCTGGCTGACGACGAATGCGGGGGGGGGGCGGGGGACGACGCACCGAACGCGGCCTTCTCTGTCGGCCCAGGCGCGGGCGGCGCGACCGCCCCGGCGTTGCCCGAGCGGCCAGGAACCCCTGCGGCCGCGCCCCACCCGCCAGCCCCAGCCACGCCGGTCCCCGCCGAGCACGCACCGGCCAGCAGCGCCAGGCCCGTCACCGCCGCCACCGCGGCAACCCGCCCGATCGCCAGCATCATGGCCCACCACTTCCTCACCACCACGCCACCCGCCCGCGCGGGCCCGGTCACCGCGCAGCTAAGACGCCCGCCCCGCACCCGGGGTTGACCAGCGCCCCGGCCGCGGTCGCGCATCTGGCCCTCCCGTGCACAGGCTTGGTCAGCGGGCCTGTGGCCAGCCGGAGCCTGCCGTCGCCGCCACCTGGCGGTACCTCGGCGGAGCTTTGGGACGTGCCGCCGCCGGCTGCCGGGTTGGGGAGGTCTCCCCATCTGCGCATCCGCCGGGGCGGCTGCGGGCTCTTAAGGGGTGCATAGGTCTTCAAACGTCTAGCACAAGGGGGACGCCATGCACCATCACACTCTTTCTCTGGGGCGCCTGGCCGGCGTGGCCGCGCTAGCCTGCGCCACGGCGCTGGCACCGGCGGTCGCGCTGGCCGGCACAGCATCGCCTGTGGCACCTGCCGCACAGGCTGGCACGCCGAGGTGCGCGACATCGGGCCTGGTGGTCTGGATGGACACTCGGGGCGACGGCGCGGCTGGCAGCGTCTACTACACCCTTAAGTTCACCAACCTATCCGGGCATGCGTGCACGCTGCGCGGGTATCCGGGGGTCTCCGCGGTCAGCCTCAGCGGCCGTCAGCTCGGTGCCCCAGCACGCTGGGGCACCTCCCCGGCAACTACGGTCACGCTGGCCAGCGGTGCCACCGCTTACGCGGTGCTGCAGTACAGCGACGTCGTCACCGGCGGCAGCGGGCCCCGGCCTTGCGATGCGGTCACAGCGGCTGGGCTGCGGGTCTACCCGCCGGACCAGACCGCGTCCAAGATCGTGCCTTTCCCGCTGAAGGCGTGCACCCGCAGCGGGCTGGTCTACATGGGCGTGGCGCCGGTGCAGCAGGCGCCGCCGCCCGGCCAACAGCCCTGACAGTACCGCCTGGCACCGGCCAGGCGATCATCCCTGGCCACCGGTGAGGGCACACCGCCTCACCGGTGACGGGCCCGCCTTGCCGGAGCATCTCACCCAATTGGAATATCGAGGAAGCCATCCCAGAACTGGTCAGCCCGCCGGCCAGCAGGCACCCTCGCGCCCAACTGGCGCGCCGGTCTTTGCCCGGCTCCCTCCCCGGGAGCACAATGGGCCAGGTGAGGGTCGTGGTGACCCGGATCGAGCCCGACGGCGCCATGCACCGCCGCATGGTGGAGACCGCCCAGCAAAGCGACCCCTGCAAGTGGGAAGACCTGGCCGCCCGCGCCCTGGCGGCCCGGCCGCCCTACCGCCCGATTCCGGGTACCGCCGTCTATCACCTGAGCGTGGATGGCGACATCACCCAGGTCGGCGAGTATGACCTCGCAGGACCGCTGCGGGACCTAGTCATCGTGGTGCTGGCGATCGGCAGCACGATGTGACGCACACCAAGTGGCCACTCCGGTGGCTGACTGGCGGTTCACGCAACCCAGCGGACGGCGTGCGCGTGCCCCGTGATCGGGAACACTTCGCGTCCGGCTGGACTCCCGCTTTCGGCGGGGCACTGAGCAACGACGCGGCGGTGGCGGCCGGCCTGCCGGTCATCGCGGTGGTCGCTGTCGAACCACTCGTCCGACCGCCTCTGGCAGGCACGAAACACACTTGGACCTGCCGTGCTGATCTGCCCCTCAACCCTAGATGCGGGAAGTCCGCAAGTCGGCGGCCTATGATCGCGCTATGGGTCTCTTTCGCAGCGCTATGGGTCTGTTTCGCGGCAGGGCCGGGAAGAATAGTGAAAAGGCGGCGGCCGAGTTCCCACATGAGCAGACCAGGACGGTCAAGGCACAGCCGGAGGTTGGCCCCCGGGAAGTGAAGCGCGAGGCACGTCCCGACCCGGACAAGCCAGGATGGGGCCGGAGCATCAGCCTGTAGATCGGCAAGGCTCGCGAGTACCGCGCTAGTCAGGAACGAGAACGGGCGGCCGCTAGGCCCGCCCGGGTTCGCCAATCTCGGCCGCGGACTTGCCGCCGCGGGCGCCGGTCCAAGGCAAGTTGCGCACGGCCGGACGGCTGAGCGACGCACGACTCTAGCCGATGTGGGGAACACGACAATCGGCCGGCCCGGTGTGCATGGTTCAGCCTGTCGCCTTAACGGGTCGCGTCCGTGGCGTCTTCGTGGAATGTTGAGCGCCCCTTTTCACGTCGGCTGAGCTCGCGGGTCATCGGCTGCGGCGACGGCCCGCGAGCTCAGCAGATGTGCAATCCCCCGGCGGGTGTCCGCGGTGCGGACGTTTGGCCTGGCCGGCTTGCGCCGCAGGTAGGTTCCCGCGGATTACTTTGAGAGGTAGGCCGCGGCTTGGATCACTGGCAGCCGCAGTGTCCTACCGGGGCGAGGGTCATCGCCGTGGCGGTCAAGGAACCGCCGAGGCCCCCATGCATCCCTGCTGTCTCAAGCCACAGCCGGATCGAGGTCAGGTCATGGTGGTACTCGTTGGGCGGGGTGATCTCGAGGTAGGTTGCCCAAGGCGTCGGTCGCCACCCGATGGCGAGGTTGGCCTCAGCGGACCGCTGTGGTGCCAGCACGATGAGCGAGGGACCGGGGTCGCGGGCGAAGATGGTCGAGCCCCAGTGCGTGTCCAGTGGCGGCAGCGCGCGGTGGCTGGCATCTAGCAGGCCCAGGCCGGGATACCCGTACACCGAGCAGGATGCCTTGCCGAGGTTGGTCACCGTGAGCCTGAGCGGGTACTGGTAATGCCCCTGTTGATCTTTACGAACCTCTGCGGCGCCGCTCAGTGACACGTCCAGATTCTGGCAGCGCGGCACGGCAGCGGCCGTCGGGCTGGACGAAGGACCGCTCGGAGGCGCCGTGTCCGATGGGCCGGCAGTGGCCGGCGGCACCGCCGGGGCGGCCGGTGGTGCGGGGCTGGCAGCGGCTGCCACGTGTGCCGATGGTGCCGGGCCGGCGCAGGCAGAGACGAGAGCTACCGAGCAAACGGCGATGGCAAGCGCACCGAAGCCGTGCGCCGCCGAGCGCCCGAACGCCCGATGATACGGTCCCGCGCGGTCGCGTTTCGGGCTCCGCGCGATCGTGCCGCGTGGCGAGCCGGACGGGTGTCTGGCCGCCTGGTCTTGCTGATGCATATGTGAAGCGTTCACCGGATTTCCCCCTGTGATCGTGCGCCGGTGTCCCCCAGCGCCATCATCAAAGGTTGCGTTGCGAAAGTGGCTGGCAGAAAGGGGAGGCCTCCCCATATGGGGAGGCCTCCCCACCGGCGGGCTCCGGTGATTGGGCATGCAGGCCAGGGCCGGCCAGCACACTCGTGCCGCCTATCTAGGCGGGCGCCGCCTTCGCGTTGACACAGCGGGCCGTGATCCGCTTCTGGTTCGCGTAGTCGCCGCAGTCCTCCGTTGCAGGGTTGTCGCGCAGCAGGCCTGCCCAGTCCGAGAGCCGCTCGACCCGGTAGCCGTACGCCCCCAGCATGGTCCGGATCGCTGCGAGGTTCGGGCGGCCGACAAGGACCGACGGGCCGTGGGTGTAGGCGTCGGCGGCAGCTGCCCCCTCCTGGTCGCCATACTCGGTGATGACGTTGACGTTCGGCACGGGCCCCATCATGTGCGGGCTGAACGTGTCGATGATCAGATACCGGGCATTGGTCCGGCGGATTCCGTTCAGCAGCTCGTTGTAGCGCAGCGTGTGATACAAGAACCCGAGGCACAGTACGACATCTGCTTCGAAATCCTGCGTGCCGAGCACCTGGTGCACATCGCCGGTGATGAAGCGGACGCGGGCACGGGAGAACGTCGTCCCGATACGCCCGGCCAGCAGTTGAACATGACAGAACCCGGCCAGTGGCACGAAGATCACGGTTTCGATCCCCGGAAGGACAAGTAGAGCAGGGGCTGGTACGCGATGACCTCCCCGGATGCGGTGGCTGTCCGGAGGCGTTACGACCCGGCCAACCTAAGCTACTTTCCGGGAGAATACTCTTAGGGTATTCTCCCGGTTATGAGCGTTCCGCTGACGCTGCTTGGCCTGCTTGAGCGGGGGCCAAGCCACGGGTATGACCTGAAACGGGACTACGACGCGTACTTCGGGCGGGGCAGGCCGGTGCGCTACAGCCAGGTGTACGCGACCTTGTCCCGGCTGGCCAGGGACGGGAAAACGATCCCCGGGCCCGTCGAGCAAGGGGCCGGGCCGGAACGGCGGCGCTACGTCATCACCGAGGCGGGCATCGCCGACGTGGAACGGTGGCTGGCCGAGCCGGCCCCGCCGGAGCCGGACCTGCACAGCGAGCTGTTCGCCAAGGTGGTGCTCGCCCTGATGCTCGGCCGCCCGGCCGACACGTACCTGGATGCCCAGCGGGCTGCGCACCTGCAGCGGATGCGCGAGCTCACCGACCTCAAACGCGGCTCCGACCAGATCGGCGTGCTGCTCGCCGACCACTCTCTTTACCGCCTGGAGGCTGACCTGCGATGGATCGACCACACCGCGGCCCGGCTGGACCTGCTCTCCCGGGCGGTGCGCCCGTGACCGCAGACCTCGCCGCTGTCACAGCATCCCCCGGGACCGCGACGGTCATCGAGGCGCGGAACCTGGTGAAGTCGTTCGGCGAAACACCGGCGCTGCGGGGCGCCTCGCTGGCAGTCCGGCGGGGCGAGATCGTCGCGGTGATGGGGCCGAGCGGATCCGGCAAGTCCACCCTGCTGCACTGCCTGGCCGGCATCCTGGTCCCCGAGCACGGCCAGGTGTGGTTCGGCGGGCAGCGGCTGGACACCCTGGGCGACGACCGGCGCAGCGCGCTGCGCCGGGACCGGTTCGGATTCGTTTTCCAGTCCGGCCAGCTGGTCCCCGAGCTGACCGCGGAAGAGAACGTCGCCCTGCCCTTGCTGCTGTCCGGCACCCGCCGCGGCCCGGCGATGGCGGCGGCCAGAAAGTGGTTTGGCGCGCTCGGCCTGGACGGGCTGCAGGGCCGCAGGTCCGGGGAGCTGTCCGGCGGGCAGGCGCAGCGGGTCGCGCTGGCCCGCGGCCTGGTCGCCGAACCGGAAGTGCTGTTCGCCGACGAGCCGACCGGGTCGCTGGACTCGGTGTCCGGCGAACTGGTGATGGACCTGCTGACCGCCGCGGCCCGAGAGCACGGCACCACCGTCGTCCTGGTCACCCACGACGCCCGGGTCGCCGCCTACGCCGACCGCGAAGTCATCGTCCGAGACGGGACCGTCGGCACGCTCACCGGGGCCCAGCCATGATCGGGCTCGGGCTGCGGCTGGCGGTCAGCGGCGGCCGCGAGGCGATCACCCGGCTGGTCATCCTGGCGGTCGCGGTCGGCCTGGGCACCGGCCTGCTGCTGACCGCCGTGGCCGGGACCAACGCGGCTGTCACCTGGAACAACCGCCACGCCTGGTTCTGGACCGGCAGCTCGTCCGTGCCCGCCAGCCCGGCGGCGGCGGGCGTCGCCCCGCTGTGGTGGCACCCCATCAGTGACATGTTCAACGGGCAGGGCATCAGCCGGTTCGACGTGGCCGCCACCGGCGCCTCGTCCCCGGTACCGCCGGGCATCCCCCGCGACCCGGCGCCGGGCCAGTACTACGCCTCGCCCGCACTGATCGCGCTGCTGCGCAGCACCCCGGCGGACCAGCTAGCCGGACGCTACCCAGGCCGCCTGGCCGGCGCGATCGGCGAGACCGCGCTGCCGTCGCCGGACTCGCTGGTCATCATCGTCGGACGCACCCCGGCGCAGCTCGCGCACACCCCGAACAGCGCGCGGGTGACATCAATCAACACGGTGGTGCCCGGCGACTTCGGGGGCCAGGTGAACCCCGGGGGGCTGGACTACAGCCCAGCCGACCCGGGAGGCGGAGCGAGGGCCGTGGACCTCATCTTGTCCGTTGTGGCGCTGGCCATCCTGACCCCGGTGCTGCTCTTCATCGCCACCGCGACCCGGCTGTCGGCCGCCCGTCGTGAGGAACGGTTCGCGGCGATGCGCCTGACCGGCGCGACCCGCAAGCAGGTCTCCATGCTCGCCGCCACCGAATCGGTCACGGCCGGGACACTGGGGGTGGCCGCCGGGTTCGGGATCTTCTTCCTGCTACGCATCCCGGTCGCTGGTCTCCCGTTCATCGGCGAGCCGTTCTTCCCCGCCGAACTGTCGCTCAGCCTGCCGGACATCCTCGCGGTCGCGATCGGCGTGCCGGCGGCCGCCGCCGTGGCCGCCCGGCTGGCGCTGCGCCGGGTGCACATCTCCCCGCTCGGCGTCGCGCGCCGGGCGACACCGGAGCCGCCGCGCGCCTGGCGGGTGGTGCCGCTGCTGGCAGGCCTGGTCGAACTCGGCTTCTGGACCGTGCACGGCGCGCCGGCCTCCACTCCCGGGCAGATCCTGGCGTTCGTGTCCAGCTTCGCGCTCATCCTCGTCGGCCTGTTCATCGCGGGCCCGTGGCTCACCATGGCCGCCGCCAGGGCCATGGCCCGGTGGACCAGCCGCCCAAGCACCCTGATCGCGGCCCGCCGCCTAGCCGATGACCCGAGGGCCGCCTTCCGCGCGGTCAGCGGCCTGGTCCTCGCGTTGTTCATCACCACCGTGGCGGTGGTGGCGATCAGTACGCAGGAAGCCAAGAACTTCACCCGGTGGGGCACCGTGGCGGAATCAAACGTGCTGAATGACCAGATAGCGAATGAGTCGCCCGGCGGCCAGGCCGTGTCGGGCCCGGGGCCAGCCGCGCCCGTCGAGCCGCTCACCGCGCAGCTACGCGCGATTCCCGGCGTCCAAGGGGTGGTCCTGGTCCGTGCTGACCGGGGGCTGACCATCCCCGGCACATTCCGCGGCTTCGGCGGCTTCGGCGGCAATGGGTTCGGCCAGCCCAGCCCGGTCCCGGCGGGCGTGATCTCCTGCGCCCAGCTCGCGACCGTTCCCGTGCTCGGCCGCTGCCCAGCCGGGGCGGTAGCGGCGGCATTCCCCGCAGGCGCGTTCGGCCCCAATGGCGTGCTGAACTCCACGAACACCACCGGGATAACCTGGCCGGCCGCGAATGTCCCGGCCTCGGGGATTGACAGCCTCGGCGTGGCCGCCATCGACGTGGCGACGGACGGTTCCGTCCCGACGATCGAGCAGGCGAGGACTCTGCTTGAGTCCGTGAACGCCTACCCGGTCGTCAACGCGCCGCTCACCACGAGCGACATTATCAAGAGGGACAATTCCAAGCAGAGCGACGAAGGGCAGCTCGCGACCGTGGTGATCCTGATCAGCCTGGTGATCGCCGGCTGCACGCTCGCCACGGGCATCGCGGCCGGGCTCGCGGACCGCAAGCGGCCGTTCAGCCTGCTGCGGCTCACCGGCGCCCGGCTCGCCATGCTGCGCCGCGTCGTCGCACTCGAAGGCGCCGTACCGCTGCTCGCCAGCGCCACGGTCGCGATCGGCACCGGGTTCGGTGCCGCCGGGATGTACGCCTCCAAGGCGCAACAGCACCCGATGGTCGCGCCCGGCGCCGCCTACTACCTCCTCACCGCAGGCGGGATCCTGGCGTCCCTCGGCATCATCGCCGCCACCTTCCCGCTGCTGGCCCGCATCACCGGACCCGAGGTCGCAAGAAACGAATGACCGGCAAGCCGGAAAACCGGCCGCTGATCCTCACTCATCAGTCACGCGGCCAGAAGGATGGCCGCATCAAGGTCGGCTGGGGCCAACCCGATGTCCTGCGATGGCGGCAGCCTGCCCTGGCGGCGGGAAAGAAAGAAGAGTGCCAGCAATGAAACCTGAATCCGCGGCAGAATCCATGGGCTGCCACGCTGACCGCGACGGCGGCGCTGGCCGCGCGGCCGCCGACGTCCTGCCCGCTGCCGCTTCGGCACTCCGCGACAGACGGCGCCTTCAGGACCCACGGTGTCGGTGCTGACCTGGAAACCGTGCGCATGGCGGGTTCCAATGCGCCGCCGCGCACGTGCCGCTGAACCTCCCGCGACCCGCGCGGACCAGCATCGCCGCGATCACCACCGAGCGACCGGCCCCGGGATCGCCCGGCAACGCACCCGACCGCCCGCGCTGCCAACCCAACCGGGATCGCTCATCGGCGCCAGCGCAGACAGACCCATCTGGACGCCTCGGTGGCCTGGCGACACCGCCCCCCGGGACGTGCAGATCGGCGGCTCGGGGCGCGGACCTGTCTGGCGACTTGGCTACGATCCGTAGCGGTCGCTGGCTCCGGCCGGGCGGCACGGTCAACCAGCCCCAGACTCGGTCGTGCGGTGTCACGATTGGGAGGTGGCGGGATCATGGGGTGGGGAGCCCGGCCCCGGGGCGGCGGGTTTCGCTGAGCGGCTGCTTGAGGTCATCGATTCGGGGCGCCGCACCGCGACCTACAAGCTCGCGCTGCTGATGGCCTTGCTCGACCTGTGCGCCCGGCGCGGCGGCCTTGATGGGCGCGCCCCCCGTGTTTTGTACACCCGCGAGATCGCCGAGCGGGTCGCCGCCATTTACTGGCCGCAGATGATGCCCTACCGGCGCGGGCCGGCCGTGATCGAGCTGCGGCAGATCACCGCGCCGCGCTCGGCGATCACCGGGGCGGTGCTGGAGTTCCGGCGGGCGGCCGAGGCCACCGGGGTGACCTCGCTGAGCCAGGCGCGCCAGCGGCTGCCCGGTGCGTACGCGCAGATGCTGGACCAGGTGGAGGTGGCGGTCGCCGAGCAGCCGCTGCCGCGGCTGCAGACGGTCGGCTCGGCCGAGCAGGCGTTGCCGTTCCTCTACGACATCGACTGGGAGCCGCGCGACTCGATATCGCTGGCCCGGCTGCGCCGCGCCGGTCCGGCCGGACTCCCAGTCCGGCTGCGGCCGGGCGCGGGCGATCAGCTGGTGCGCCTGGCCCCGCTGATCCGCCCGCTGGTCGAACTGCACTGGACCCGGATGGTTGCCACTCTCAACCACGTCGCGACCGAAGAGCAGGATCTGCACAGGCACCTGTTCGGGCGGGATCGGCTGACCCCGCCCAGGACGCTGCGCGAGGGCCTTGCCAGTCTGCAAGCGGGACGCTGTTTCTATTGCGGCACGCCGTTCCACCGGGCGCCGGAGGCCGACCACTTCATCCCACGGGTCCGCTGCAGCATCGACGCCGTGGAGAACCTCGTGCTCGCCGACCGTTCATGCAACAACGACAAACGCGATCTGCTACCCGCGCCTCCGCTGGTCGACGCCTGGGCCGGCCGCAACCGCGACCACCAAGACACCCTGGCCAATCTCGCCCGCGTCTGCGGTTGGGACTCCGACCCCGAGGGCACCCTAGCGGTCGCCCGCTCGATCTACCGTCACCTCCCGGCGGGCCTTGCGCCCTTCTGGAGCGGCACGGGGCACGTGGACATCACGCACGCCCGTCCTGGCATTGTCATCGAGATCATCTGAGCAGCCGACCGCAGAACCAGGGCAGAGGGCGTGAGACGGGACAGGAAGCTGCCGAAGGTCGATCCCGCCGATCCCGTGCCATCCGGTGTCCCCTGATGGCGGCCGATGACTGTCTTGGCCTGCCCACATTCTGCCCACAAATGATCAAGGGCCTGACCGCTGTGACCAGCGATCAGGCCCTTCACCTGCTACTTCTCCAGTAGCCCCGACCGGATTTGAACCGGCGCTACCGCCTTGAGAGGGCGGCGTCCTGGGCCGCTAGACGACGGGGCCAGCGACTGCACCGTAGCGCACCTGCGGCGGCGACGCCAAACCGGATCGCCCCCGGCCGCCGGGGCCCCGCACCCGGTCCGGGACGCGGGAGCATCCCAGGAACCGGGGTATCTTTCCTTGTATGTTGGCCTTCATAGTCATCCTGCTCATTGTGGGCTTGATCGCGGGAGCCATCGCCCGGCTCGTGGTACCCGGCCGGGACCCGATGGGCGTGCTCAGGACCCTGGGTCTCGGGGTCGTAGGTTCCTTCGTCGGGGGCTTCCTGGAGAACCTGGTGTTTCTCCACAGCCTGTCGCTCTTCGCGCTGCACCCGTCGGGCATCATCGGCTCGATCATCGGCTCGATCATCGTCCTGCTGATCTCGCGGATCTTCGGCAAGCGCGGGCGCGTACGCCGCGCCTGACGCGGGCCGCGACCGCCGGTACCGCCGGCCCGACCAGGGCGGGCGGGCACGCACCAGTTGCCTGGCTGGTGCGTGCGCGAAATCCAGGGCTCGAGCGCGAAACCCACGGCTGGCGCCTGAACCAAAAAGCGCGCCCCGGAGCGGGCGCGCTTTTGTGCTCTACGATCATGCGTTGAGCTGGGGTACCAGGACTCGAACCTAGACTAACGGGGCCAGAACCCGTCGGGCTGCCAATTACCCCATACCCCACCGGACCGGGCCTGCCCGCCCGCTCGCGCCTGTGCAGTGTAGCCGAAACCGCGACCGCCCCCCAAAGTGTCCGGGAGAACCGGCTCACCCACCGCCGGCGCGATCCGCGCCCGGCCAGAGCGGCGCCTCACTCCGCGGCGCCCGCCACCGCGAGAGCCCGGGCCAGCCGGGCCATCGTCCTGTCCCGCCCGAGCAGCTCCATCGACTCGAACAGCGGCGGCGATACCCGGCGGCCGGTGACCGCGGCCCGCACCGGGGCGTAGGCGGCCTTCGGCTTCAGGCCGAGTTCGCCCAGTAGCGCCTTCTCCAGCGCAGCCCTGATCTCCTGCCACGTCCACGGGTCAAGCCCCGCCAGTGCCTTCTGCGCGGCGGCGAGCGTGGGCACCGCGGCTTGTGTCAGCACCCGGGCGGCCTCCTCCGGGTCGACCTTGAAGCCCGCCCCATCCACGAACAGGAACGCCAGCATTCCCACCGCGTCGCCGAGCTTGCTGATCCGCGACTGGATCAGCGGCGCCGCGGCCGCGATCAGGTTCGCGTCCACGGCCGACGGAGGGTCGGTGACCAACTCTGCCCGCGTGAGGAACGGCGTGATCCGGGCGGCGAAGTCGCCCGGGTCCAGTGCCCTGATCTTGTCGCCGTTGATCGCCTCGAGCTTGCGCATGTCGAACTGGGCGGCGTTCTTGTTGACCCGGGCCAGGTCGAACTCGGCGGCCATCTCGGCCAGCGTGAACTCCTCCCGGTTCTCCCCCGGCGACCAGCCGAGCAACGCCAGGTAGTTGCAGATCGCCTCGGGCAGGAAGCCCTGCTCGCGGTACCAGTTGATGGAGACCACGCCGTTGCGCTTGGACAGCTTCTGGCCGTTCGGGCCGAGCACGAAGGGCAGGTGGGCGAAGACCGGGACCTGGTCCGCGGGCACTCCCATCGCGCGGTACACGGCGATCTGCCGCGGCGTGGACGACAGCAGGTCGTCGCCGCGCACCACGTGGGTGATCTTCATGAGCACGTCGTCGACCGCGACCGCGAGCGTGTACAGCGGCGCACCGTCGGCCCTGGCGAGCACGAAGTCGGGCACGTGCGCGTGGTCGAAGGTGACTTCGCCGCGGATCAGGTCGGTGAACGTGGTCGAGCCCTCCGGCATCCGGAACCTGACCACCGGCCGGCGGCCCTCCGCCTGGTAGGCGGCGACCTGGTCGGCGGTAAGCGTGCGGCAGTGGCCGTCGTAGCCGCTCGGCCCGCCGGCCCGGCGGGCGGCCTGCCGCCTGGCTTCGAGCTCCTCCGTCGTGCAGTAGCAGTAATAGGCGTGCCCGTCGGCCAGGAACTTGGCCAGCCACTCGGCGTAGATCTCCAGCCGCTCGCTCTGCTGGTAGGGCCCGAACGGGCCGCCCACACCAGGCCCCTCGTCCCAGTCAAGGCCGAGCCAGCGCAGCGTGTCCTGCGCGGAGGCGATGTACTCCGGCTTCACCCGGGTGGCGTCGGTGTCCTCGATGCGCAGCACGAACACCCCGCCGGTGGCCCGGGCGAACGCCCAGTCGTACAGCGCGGTGCGGATGTTGCCCACGTGCAGGTCACCGCTGGGTGAGGGGGCGAACCGCACCCGCACCTGACCGCGGTCCCGGCCGGCCTCGCCGTGCTCAGTCACCTTGCTCCACCCTGTTCGTCAGGGTGCCGATCTGCTCGACCGACACCGATACCTCATCGCCAGGCTTCAGCGACACACCGCCGTCCCCGGCCTGGCGCACCGGTCAGCAGCACGTCGCCGGGCAGCAGCGTCATCACGTTACTCGCGGACGCGACCAGCGCCGCCGCGTCCGGGCCGGGCGCCGGCACCTTGGCCCGCTGGCGCACCTGCCCGTTCACCATCGTTACCAGTTCCAGGCTGGACTGGCCCGCATCGGTCTCGATCCACGGCCCCAGCGGGCAGAACGAGTCGAACCCCTTGGCCCGCGCCCACTGGCCATCGCGCTCGCTCAGGTCGGCCGCGGTGACGTCGAGCGCGCAGGCATAGCCGAAGATCACCCCGGCGGCCTGCTCCTGTGTCACCTGACGGCACAGCCGGCCGATGACGACGGCCAGCTCTCCCCCGGCCTCCAGGCGCTGCGTCAGCGCCGGGTACCGGATCGCGTCCGACGGCCCGCAGACGGCGGTGGACGGCTTCAGATACATAACGGAACGACCCGCCAGCCCGTCATCCGCTTCCCCGAGGTGCCCCGGCGCGAAACCGATCACCTTGCTGGGCAGCACCGGAGCCAGCAGCCTGACCTCATCGAGCAGGTACGTCGTGCCGGTCAGCTTGATGCCGTCCCGCGCCGCCGAACGGGTGCCCGGCGAGCTCGGCGATGACCTCACCGCCCGCCGCGGGCCCGGCCCGGGCGGTGCCCACCAGCCCGTAGGAAACCTCGTCGCCCGCGGCGAACCTGGTGATGCGCACGCCTCATCCCGGCACTACTGCCGGTACCCCTCCACCTCGCTGACCGGCCGCACCTGCGCGTCCCCGGGTCCTCGCCGAACTCCTTGCGGGCCCGCCGCTGGCGCAGCAGGTCCCAGCACTGGTCGAGGGCGGCCTCGGCGGCGGCCAGTTGCCGGTGCTCGTCGTCGGTGGTGATCTGACCGGCCGCGAGCTTGGCGCGCAGCTCGTGCTCGGTCTTAATGAGATCGTCGATGTGCGCCATGATCTCCTTGTCGTTCATGGGCTCCACCGTATCGCCAGCCCCCGCCCGTTCCGGTGCCACCGCTGGCGCGGGTCAGCCGTCCGGCTCAGGCGGTCCCCCGGCGTCGTCATCCAGGGCCGCGCCGCGGCGCGGCCCTGGTCACTCGCACCTGGTGACCGTGGCGTTGTTCCCGTTGATCTGGTCGTAGTCGCCGCCGTACTGGTTGATGTCGCCGTTGCCACCGGAGAACTGCCAGGCGAACTGGCACCGGCCGGGCGCGTTGGCGAAGAACAGCGCGGTGGCGTACGGGTTGGACCAGCCGGACGGGAACGCGACGTTGGTCGATTCCTCGGTGAAGGTCCACTCCGCCGTGGTCTTCAGCGTGAAGCCGGAGCCGAAGATGCCGCTCCACGAGCCGTACCCGCCGCCGCCGGCCGAGTACACCGCCGGCGCGTAGGCCGAGTTGGCCTCGATGTAGTTGCGGAAACCCTGGAACGTGGCGAAGTCCACCGCCGCGGGGATGCTGCTCCCGGTTGTCGTCTGGGTGCACGGCCCGGTCCAGATGGTGTTCCAGCCGTTCTCGTCGGGCGGCGCCCCGGCGTTCTCGATGTCCTCGACCACGTACGGGAGGCTGTAGGCGTTGCCGAGGGCATGCTTGACCATTTGCGCTGCCTGCGCGGCGCCCCACGCGGTCGCCTCCGCCGTGGTGCCGTTGTAGCCGGGATCACGCCCTGGCCCGGCCGCGAACCAGTAGGGCGCCGCGCCGAGCCCGTCTCCGGCGGTGGCGTTGGCCTGTGCCGCGTTGTAGTTGCTCTGCAGCCAGTTGCGGCCGGTGCTGCACCCCTGCCAGTTCGCCCAGGATCCGGCCTCGCCGACGTAGGCGCCGTAGTTGCCCTCCGTCCCCTTGGCGCAGATGCCGTTGGGCTCGACGTAGGGAACGCTGGAGTGGCAGCGGAGGGGGAAGGCGCTGTCGGTGCCGTACACATACCCGGCCGGGCTGTCCCCGGCCGGGCCGGTCACCGTGGTCAGCGCCGCGCGGGTGACGGCGAGCGCCGTTCCTGCCGGGCTGGCCGGCAGGAACGGCAGGATGCGCGGGATGCCGCAGACCCGCGCCGGCCCTGTCACGGCGATCCGCAGGCTGGGGCCGAGGGCCAGCGGGCCCGGGTAGAGTTGCGCGGCCGTCAGCCGCTGGCAGGTCCCGGTGCCCGCCGCGACCACCGCGACCGACGCCGAGGTGCCCGGCCGCAGCGTCAGGGCCGCCCGCTGGCTGCTGCCCCGCACGTAGGTGGTGATCTCCGGCCGGCCCGCCCGGTCCGCGGCGGCCGAGGAGAACACCTTCGCGACCGGGTGCTGGCCGCCGGTCTCGTCCAGCCGCACCGTGGGCCAGACCTCGTTCAGCGTGCACGGCGGCCCGGCGGTGCGCAGCCGCAGCACCGCCAGGAAGCCGTTGCCGCCGGCCCGCTGCGCGGTGGCAAGGCTCGCGCGCAGCGCCGCGGCCCGGCAGGCGGGCGGCTCGGCGGCGGCCGACGCGGCGAACGGCGGCGGCACGCTGGAGGCGCTCATGGCCTTGATGTCCCGCTGCAGCGCGGCGAGCGGATAGAACGGGGACAGCGCGAGCGGCCCGCCCAGGCACGGGACGAAGACCCCGTGCGGCGCGGGCACGGCGGCCGCGCTGGCGGAGCCGGGCAGCCGCACCGCGAGCGTCCAGGAGATGGTGCAGCCGGGCTGCTCGTCCGCGGACATCGCGGTGACCACGGCGGCATCCCCGGGCGCCAGGATGACCTGCCGCTCGGGCACCGCGGCGAGGTTGCTGAAGGTCGCGTCGCGCACCGCCAGCGGCACGGCCCGCCCGCTGCTGGCCCTGGCCGTGACCGCCGGCCAGCCGCGCAGCGAGCAGGACACCGCGCCGGTATTGCGCAGCACGATGTTCCACGACTGCTTGTCCATCCCCCGCTGCGGATCGCCGGGGATCTGTTCCGGGACGCCGACCCGGAGCTGGGCCGGTCCGCACGCGGCCGTGCCGGTCCCGGGCAGGACCGGCGGTGCGGACCGCCGCCCCGGCCGGCCCGGTACCGGCGGTCAGCGCCACGGCGGCGCACAGGCAGGCCGCCCCGGTCCATGTACCAGCGCCGATTCTCCTCATCGCGGCACCCTTGCCCTTTCCATCCGGCATATCCAGTCGGTGGTTCATGGCGGGAAGACCGTAAAGCATCGCACGTTCCCGGCATAACCACGCCTAGCGGAAGGAAAGGGTTGCCCCGGGCGCGGCGGAACCGTTTGTCGTCGTTGTGACAACGGGGACAAAAGAATGTCGTCGCTGTGGCAACGGAGACAAACGGCGCCGCGCCAT
>CAVSCM010000054.1:0-65849 GCA_963726415.1 uncultured Actinomycetes bacterium | reverse complement strand
CCGTCGAACACCGCCGCCTGCACGTCCAGGGCCAGCACCGCCTCGGTGATCTCGGGCACCCGGATGGTGATGTCATCGAGCGTCCTGGTGAACACGGCAACGTCGGCCCCGTCCCGGTGTACCTGGATCCGGATCCCGTCGATCTTCCACTCGACCACCGCGGGCGACAGGCGCGCGAATGCGTCGGCGACGGTGGCCGCGGACGACGCGAGCATCGGCCGCAGCGGCCTGCCCACTTTCAAGCCGAACGCCCGGAGCGCGGCCAGTGCCGCCCCGGAGTCGGGCTCTGGCGCCGGGTCAGTAGCGGCGGCCGGGGCGGTCACCGGCGCCGTGGCCTGGACGGCAGCCCGGGCGGCCGCCCAGGCCGCGGTCAGCGCCGCCTGGGCGACCAGCGGCAGCGACCCGGCAAGCAGGTGAGCCCGGCGGACTTCCACCGCGGGCACGCCCGCCGCCCGGGCCACGGCCTCGGTCATCACCCCTTCCAGCGCCCCCTGGTGCAGTTCACCGGCGAGCAGCCGGACAAGGAACTCGCGCTCGGTCTGGCTGGCCCGGCCGAACACGCCAGCCAGCAGCCGCCTGCGCTCGGCCTGTGCGCCGGCCCCGCCGACCTGGCCCACGGCCTCGAACACGGCGTCGGTCTCCGCAACGGTGAGCGGCCCCTCGCCGGTCACAGCCCCGTCCAGCAGTTCGCCGAGCGACGCGTATCCCACGCCGATCTGGCGCTGCCGCAGTTCCCCGGAGAGAAAGGCGACCACCACCGGGACCTCGCCGGAGCCGGCCCGGCGCAGCAGCCCGGCGATCTCCGTGATCTTCGCGGTGCGCCCGGATGTGGCCGCGACCGCCTCCGACGTCTGGACCAGCTCACCTAGCAGCACAAACCGCATTGTGCCCTAGCCCGCTGACACCCCTGAGGCGTGGCCCCAGGCCAGCTCCTGTCAGCCGGTGTGGACGTGGCCGCTGGCGTCGCTGGTGGCCAGGTGGCTCGGCACCTCGCTCGGCATGGTCATGCTGGCGGCGTCGGCCGGGGCTCAACCCCCCGGTGGGCGGCTCGCCGTCATGGTCCCCATATGCGGGTATGCTCAGGCGACGCCATCATGAGAGGGTCTGCCCCTGGCGGCACCCGGGCCATGCCAGGATTCAGCCATGACCAATACGCTCACCGCCACCTTGCGGACCAACCAGGGCGACATAGTCCTGCGGCTCTTCCCCGACCACGCTCCCGTGACCGTTCAGAACTTCGTCGAACTGTCGCAGGGCACCCGCGAATGGACCGACCCGCGGACCAGGCAGCCGTCGAAGGACAGGCTCTACGACGGGACGGTCTTCCACCGGGTGATCTCCGGCTTCATGATCCAGGGCGGGGATCCGCTCGGCACCGGCACAGGCGGCCCCGGCTACAAGTTCGGTGACGAGTTCCACCCGGACCTGACGTTCAACCGCCCGTACCTGCTCGCCATGGCGAACTCCGGGCCAGGCACCAACGGCTCGCAGTTCTTCATCACCACCGTGCCCACCCCGTGGCTGACCGGCAAGCACACGATCTTCGGCGAGGTCGTCCAGGGCGCCGACATCGTGGACAAGATCAGCAACGCCCGGACGGACTCCCGGGACCGGCCCGCGAACGACGTTGTGATCGAGTCGGTGGAGATCACCGGCGACGACAGCCAGGAATCCACGGGATAGCTCATGGCCACCCAGCAAGCCCCCGATGC
This sequence comes from uncultured Actinomycetes bacterium, assembly GCA_963726415.1. Lineage (GTDB taxonomy): Bacteria > Actinomycetota > Actinomycetes > Streptosporangiales > Streptosporangiaceae > DASXKD01. The sequence continues at coordinate 64,137 of CAVSCM010000054.1, read as the reverse complement.
CGGGAGCGGCTCGGGTGTGCCCACCTGCTTCCGGCATGCGGGACGGGAGACCTACCTGTCCTGCACCAGGTGCGGCCGGCCTGCGTGCCCGGAATGCCTGAGATCGGCGCCGGTCGGCCAGCAGTGCGTGGATTGCATCAAGGTGGGCGGCCAGACGGTCCGGCGGCCCACCGGGGCTTTCGGCGGCCGCCTCCCGTCGGGCGCGGTCGTCACCTACACGCTCGTCGCGCTCAACGTGGCGTTCTACCTTGTCGAGTGGGTCTACCCGAAGATCGTCGACTACCTGGCCCTGATCAGCAGCGCCTACGATCCCAACGTCCACGAGGTGATCGGGGTCGCCCAGGGGGAGTACTACCGGCTGCTGACCTCGGCGTTCCTGCACGAACAGGGCCTGTCCGGGTTCGGCCCGCTGCACATCATCTTCAACATGTGGGCGCTGATACTGGTCGGCCCCGCGCTGGAACGTCTGCTTGGCCGGCTGCGGTTCCTGGCCGTTTACCTGCTCAGCGCGCTGGGCGGCTCGGTGATGTTCTACCTGCTTGCGCCGGTCAACGAACTGGGGCTGGGGGCCTCCGGCGCCATCTTCGGGTTGTTCGGGGCCTATTTCGTGGTGGCCAGGCGGCTGCGCGTGGACACCCGGTCGATTGTGTTCCTGATCGTGCTCAACCTCGGGATCAGCTTCGCGGTGGCCGGGATTGCCTGGCAGGCCCATGTGGGCGGGTTGCTCACTGGCGGGCTGCTCACGGCCGCCTATGCCTACGCGCCGCGCAACCAGCGGACCCTGGTGCAGGTCGGGGCGACCGTCGCGGTAGTGGCCGTCCTGGTCATCGCGGTGCTCACCCGCAACCACCAGTTGGTGACCTAGCCGGCTCCAGGATCTGTTCCGCACACCGGGATACAACCCGCTCGGCGCCTCTGGAATGGCCTGAGCGCCGGGGTCACAGGTACTCCCGCCTGCGCATCCACATGAGGGTGAACCAGCCGGCGATAGGCGGGAGGTAAGCGGAGAAGAGACGCTGGACGAACACCGCCGCCGTCGCGTCGGTCTTGCCGATGCCACCGGCGGTGAGCGCCAGTATGAGGCCGGCCTCGGCTACGCCCATGCCTCCTCCGGCCGGGGAAGCTGAGGCCAGGACGCCGGCCGTGGTGACTGCGATGATGAGGCCGGACAGCGACAGGTACGCGCCGAAGGCGTGCAGCGCCGCGCCGAGAGCCAGGGCCACCACGAGCTGAGCGAGCACCTGTCCGCCGAGTAGCTGGGTGATCTTGCTGGGCTGTTCTGCGAGCTGTTTGAAGTTGTCCTTGGCCGTGGCGATCTTGGGCCGCAGCTTGCCGGCGAGCTGGCGCCGCCATCGGGGGATGGCCAGGACGGTGGCCATCGTCGCGCCGACCACGCAGACGGCCACCAGGATCAGCACCAAGACCTTCGAGTGGCCGCCCTGATGCAAGCTGTTGCCGAAGTGGAATGAGTGCCAGGCCAGGGGGATGGCGATGAGGAACAACGCCAGCTTCACGATGAGGCCGGCCGCACCGACGACCGCTCCGGAGGTGACCGCCGCCGTGGTGCTATAACCCTGCTGCTGGAAAAAGCGCAGGTCGGTGGCAACCATGGCCGCGTTCCCGCCGGCCAGGCGGGTGAACGTGCTGGCGAGCTGCAGCCCGACTGCCCGGCCAAAGGGCAGGGAACCGGGGACGCTGCCAAGGTCGGAGCAGGCGGTGCCGAAATAGCTTGCTGCGCACAGAATGAAGGTGGCGACCACCCATCCCCACTCGGCGCTGCGGATGGTGCTGAACGAATGGGCCGCGTTGATCAGGGTCAGGATCAGCGCCCAGCCACCGATCAGCGTGCCCACCGCCACCAGGACCTGGTTCCAGCTCATCCGGTACGGCTCAGCCAGTCCGGGGACGCTGATCTGGGCGGCCTGCGCCGTCTGGGTGCGGAGCTGGCCGAGCAGCTCCTTGTTCCCCTTGAGCCCAAGGTTGACCGCTGGGTCGAGGCCGCCCCGCCGCAGATGTCCCAGCGCGCCGCTGAGCGCTCCGGGTGGCACCACCCGCACCACGGACTCAGCGGTGCGCTGGGGACCAGCGGCCAGGGCGGCCGATGCCATGGCCCCGGCCAGGTCCTGATCGAGGACGAACGCGCTGGCGGCCGAGGTACCGTTCCGGAAATCGACCAGGGTGGCGGTCTCCTGGTCCGGGTCGACCACAATGGTCCGCGGGCTGACCGCGCCGTGGGAGATGGCAGCCGAGCGGAGCTTCGTCATCTGGGCGAACAGGTCGTCGAGGTGCACGTCGCCGACCCGGTGGTGATCGAGCTCGGCGAGCGGCTGCCCGGCTGGGGCATGGGTGATCACCACGGCGTCGCGGCTGGGGCCGAGGGTCGAGGCGATGAGGACCTCGGGGACGCGAGCACCGGCCCGCGCGGCGAGCTGGGTGATCGACGACTCGTGCTCGACCTGCTGGATTCGGGTCAACGCCAGCGCCGCACCTGAGTGCCGGTAGAACACGAAACGCCACAGCTTGGTGAGCAGCTGAGCGTCGGTGGCGTCCCGGCCGTAGAAGGACACAGCTAGCGCGTCCCCCTCACCCATGTCCGCCAGGTAGTGGGCGGCCCCCCAGCTCTGGTGCGGTGCAGGGACCACCGAGACAGGCTCCAGGCCGACGGTGCCCAGCAGGGCCCGGACTTCCTCCCCGGATGGCAGCCCTGCCGGGGAACCCACGGCCAGGTGCAAAGCGGCCGTTACCCCCCAGCCGATGGCCATGCTGCCGAGCACGTTGACCGGCAGGCCCTGACCGGCGACCACGGTGGCCAAGATGGCCAGGGCCAGGATGGACTCGATCAACCGCTGGACGCCCCGGGCAAGATAGGGCAGCCCGGTGGTGGCGACACCCACCGCGACGGCGACGTGAAGCACCGGAAAGCTCAGGTGGTAACCGGCGAAGTAGACCGTGTGCGGCCGCCCGCCAGCGGTACCCAGGATCAGGACCAAGATCCCGCTCACGGCCAGCGTCCCGCCGGCCGCGATCGCCAGATCCCGCAGCACGTCCCAGCGCCCCCGCAGTGCGGCAAGCAGCAGCAGCACCGCCACGGTGCCGAACGACCCGCCGATCCAGAAGACGGCAATCAGCCACCGCAGCCCCTGCGGTGGCGAGTTCAGCACACCGGCGATGACCTCCTCGGGCCGTGAATTGGACTGCACCGCAAGAACCGCGCACACCGTGGCGAGGATGGCGACCGCCAGCCGGACCCCATCCGACCCCCGCCGGCGGCGCTGGCCGTCGCCGAGCGGGGCGAAGACAACCGAACGCCAATCGCGGACGGCGGGGCTTGCTTCGGCGACCGGCCGCCCGGTCACCGAACGCCTCCTTACCGCCACGGCGCACCAGCCCGCTACTTGGCCGTACCCATCAGCCGGTGATGCAGTTCGATGGTGAGCCTGTCAATCTCGCGGGTCAGCTGGGTATTGGTCTTGAGTTCCAGTTCTTGCTCGACGAAGTCATGGTCGGCCTTGGCCTGCTGGAAGTCGGCCTGCCGGTTCTGGCCGATCATGACGAACGTGGATAGGAAGATCGCTTCCAGCGACACGATCAGCGTCAGCGTCGGCCATGGTTTGGACTCGATGAACAGCATCCAGAGGGTGAACAGCGCGATGTGAAGGTAGACGAAGTTCATCGACCCGGCGAAGCCGGTGATCCAATCAGCGATCCGGAGCTGAACGGACTGCGCCCGGCGTGCCTGCTCCTCCAGGACAACCGGGTTGTGGCGAAGCTCGTGCTGCAGCTTGGCCTGCAGGTTTTTCAGCTCGCTCGCATGCCCGCCGGTGCCTGCGTGCGGCTCCGGTGAAGTCCCGAGATGGTCCGGTCCCTCTGCGCCCGGGGTGGGTTTGGCCATCGTGGTTCCTCCGTAGATATCGGCGTCAACCGGTGTCAGGCAGGATCTTCCCGCTCCAGCACGTCCGGATGCCCCCGATGATCTGAAATGGGGTTACCGTGGACCAGCCACGGTTCAAATTGAGAAGGAACGTTGCCGCCTGGTGGATCACAGCCTGTCAGCCCGGAACCGGGCGCGGCGGCTGAGCACCTCCAGAACGCTCGCGGAGGGCGCACGGGCGCCGGCCGGCGGACCTCGGCCGTGGCGGACGCGGCCTCCATCGCTGCGGCTCGCTCGCACCCGCTGACCTGGCGAACCGTCGTCAGCAGGGCCCTGGTTGTCGTCGCGGCCGGGGTGGCGATCTACCTGGTGCTGCCGGGCTTGACGGAGGTGCTGGCTTCCTGGCCCCGGGTGTCAACGCTGGAGCCGGGGTGGGCGGCTGCCGCGGTGGCGGCGGAGATAGCCTCTTTCACCTGTTACTTTGCCCTGCAGCGGCTGGCCTTGCAGGCCCGGGGCTGGTTTGCGGTGGTCACCGCGGGGCTGGCCGGCAACTCGATCAGCGGCATCCTGCCGGGCGGCGCCGCGGTCGGTGCCGCCGTGCAGTTCGAGATGCTCGGCACCGCCGGGTTCGACCCTGATACCGCGGTGGCCGGGCTCACCGCTTTCTCGCTGCTCAATGTGAGCGCGTTGCTGGGGCTGCCGATCCTGGCCCTGCCCGCCATGCTGGCGGGCGCGCCGGCCAGCCCAGGGCTCGTCCACACGGCCTTCGTCGGGATTGCCGGGTTCTGCCTCGTTGCCATATTCGGTGCCGTCATCCTGCGCACCGACCGGCCGCTGGCCATCGCAGGCCGCGCTGCCCAGAGCATTGTGAACCGGGTCACTCGCGGCCGCCGCCCGCCATTGACCGGCCTGGATGCGCGCCTGCTGACCGACCGCGACACGATCAAGTCGGTCCTGGGCAAGAACTGGTGGCAGGCGGTCGCGCTGACCACCGGCCGGCTTGGCTTCGACTTCTGCTGCCTGCTGGCGGCCCTGCGCGCCACGGGCGCCGATCCCCGGCCCTCACTGGTGCTGTTGGCCTACGCTGCGGCCAACGTCATCGCGCTGGTTCCGATCACCCCTGGCGGGCTCGGGGTCGTCGAAGCGAGCCTGGGCGGCCTGCTGATCCTGGCGGGCGTCCGCGGCAGCGACGCCTTTCTGGCCACCCTCGCCTACCGGCTCATCTCCTACTGGCTCCCGCTGTCCGCCGGCCTGCCGGCGTACCTGCTTTACCGCCACCGCTACGGCCGCGCAGCCTCGCGCCCGGCCAAGACACACCCATAGCCCGGGGAGCGGCCGCGGCCATGCGCCAGGCCGGCCGGGTTACCGCCACTTCGTGGACAGTGCCACGCCCCCGATGATCAGGGCGAACCCGATGGCGAGGTTCCACGCCTGCAGCGCTTCTATGGGCAGGGTGCCGCCCGTGATGTAGTACAGCGCGATCCACGCCAGCCCCACCAGCAGGCAGCCGAGCATGGTCGGCACCAGCCACCGCGGGCTCACCTTGGACTTGGCTGTCCGTGTCGGCGGCGTGTAGACCGCCTTGCTTCTGGTTCGGGACTTGGGCACGGTCGTCTCCTGAAAGCGCTTTGTGCGTCCAGACTAGTTGCTTCCGGGCACGATGGCTCCGGTCAGCGGCGACCCGATCCGGGCCGCCGTGACGGCGGACCTACGGCGAGGGTGTTGGCGAGGACGTTGGCGAGGGCGTCGGGGACGCCGACGTCGGCGTCGGGCTGGGACTGGCAGCGTTCTGCACGACGCTCAGCGTGATCTGCGTGCCCGCAGGTACCCGATCCCCGGCCTTCGGGCTCTGGAGTACCACGGTGCCGTTGGACAACTGCGGGTTGGACACGTGCACGACCTGGATGTTCGTGAAGCCCGCGTTGTTCAGATTGCCCAGGGCAACCTGGTAGTTCTCCCCGACGACGTTCGGCACGAGGTTCCCGTTGGGCGGGACGAAGATCGTGACCGTGCTGCCGACCTTGGCCTTGGTACCCGCGGACGGGTCCTGCCTGACCACGGTGTTGGGCGGCGCATTCGAGTTGCCGGCCGTCTGGATGCTGACCAGGAACCCGGCGGCCTTCAGCTTGGCCGTCGCATCGCTCACCGAGTCGTGCTTGACGCTGGGCACCGCCACCTTCTTCGGCCCGGTGGACACGACGAGGACCACCTGGCTGCCCGCGGGCACGACGTTCCCGTTCGGCGGGGAGGTACTGATCACGATGTTCGGCGGCACCGTGGCGCTGGGCTGCTTCTGCACCGTGTACTTCAGCCCGGCCTGGGTGATCTCGTGCTCGGCCTGGGTGAGCGTCAGCCCGTTCACCTGCGGCACGGCATGGCCGGAACTGCCGCCGCCGAGGATCGCGTAGGCGACGCCGCCCACCACGCCGAGCACGACCAGAACCCCGACGATCCACAGCACGATCGGCAGCCAGCGCCGCTCCTTCTCCTCGGGCGGGTAGCCGTCGTCGCTGCCGTACTGGTAGTCGGGCATGGCGCCGGTGGGCATGCCGGCCATCGCGGTGGCCGGGCCGACCCGCTGGGTCGCCGTCCCGTAGGCGGCGGTCCGCGGTGCCGCGACCGGCACACCCTGCAGGGCCCGCTGGATGTCCTGCCGCATCTCCGCGGCGGACTGGTAGCGATCCCTGGGGTCCTTGGCCATCGCGCGCAGCACGATGGCGTCGGCCCACTGCGGCACCTCCGGGTCCACCCGCGACGGCGGGATCGGGTTCTCCCGCACATGCTGGTAGGCGATCGCGACCGGCGAGTCGCCCAGGAACGGCGGCCGCCCGGTGAGCAGTTCGTACAGCAGGCAGCCCGTCGAGTACAGGTCGCTGCGGGCGTCCACCCGCTCGCCACGGGCCTGCTCCGGGGAAAGGTACTGCGCGGTGCCGATGACCTGCGCGGTCTGCGTCATGGTGGCCTGGGCGTCGCTGACCGCCCGGGCGATGCCGAAGTCCATCACCTTGACCTGGCCGCTGCGTGTCAGCATCACGTTGCCGGGCTTGATGTCGCGGTGCACGATCCCGTTGCGGTGGCTGTAGTCGAGGGCGCGCAGCACTCCGTCGGTGATCTCCAGAGCCCGCTCCGGCAGCAGCCGGCGGTCCTCCCGCAGCAGGTCGCGCAGGGTGCGGCCGTCCACGTACTCCATGACGATGTAGGGGATGTGCGACCCGTTGGTGTCATCCTCGCCGGTGTCATACACCGCGACGATCGACGGGTGGTTCAGCGAGGCGGCGGACTGGGCCTCACGGCGGAACCTCGCCTGGAACGTCTGGTCCCTGGCCAGGTCCTCGCGGAGGGTCTTCACCGCGACGATGCGGTCCAGGCGGATATCGCGCGCCCGGTATACCTCGGCCATGCCGCCCCGGCCAACAACGCCGTCGAGCTCGTAGCGGCCGCCGAGGAGGCGGGGCTGTGTCATGTCTCGCACTTGTCGTATCCGTCCTGGGTCATTGCCAGCCGCCTGGTCCGGTGCTCATCATTTTTCCGATGAGTGGAGGTAGTTCAGGTATGCCTTGATGATCTGCACGGCCACCGGGGCAGAGGCATCGGCACCGAGGCCACCACCCTTTACCACGACGCCGACCGCTATCTCCGGGTTGCCATAAGGTGCGAAGCTGGTGAAGACGGCATCGTCCAGGCCGGTGTTGTTGGCCCCGTTCTGCGCCGTCCCCGTCTTGGCCGCGACCTGGATGCCGGGCAGGTCGGGGGCGATGTCGTGCGCGGTGCCGTACGGCTTGTTGACCACGTCGAACATCATCCGGCCCACGTTGCTGGCCACGCCCGGACTGACCGCCTGGCTGAGCACGCTGGGCTGGGTGGTCACCAGCGGGGTCAGGTTCGGCGCGATCACCTTCTGCACCAGGTAGGGGTGCATCAGCGTGCCCTTGTTCGCGATCGCCGCCGCGAACATGGCCTCCTGCAGCGGGGTCACCGTGTCGTTGTACTGGCCGATCGCCGAGTAGGCGGTGAAGGCGGGGGCGGACACCGGCGGGTAGTTGCTCGGGGAGACCAGCAGCGGGATCCGGAGCGTCCGGTTCATCCCGAACGCGTTGGCCTGGCTGTGCAGCTTGGCGCCGCCGAGGTGCTCGCCCAGGCCACCGTAGACCGTGTTGCAGGACACGGCGAAGGCGTAGATCAGCGGGACCGTCCCGTTGCCGGTCGGGTTGCTGCCGTCGTCGCAGGGCAGGTTGTCGAAGTTGATGAGCTGGTTGCTCGTCTGCGGCAGCTTGAGGTTGGTCGGGGCGTAGTACCGGCTTTCCGGGGAGTACTTCCCGGTGGAGAAGGCCGTGGAGCTGGTCACGATCTTGAAGGTGGAGCCCGGTGGGAACGTCTCGTTGATCGCCCGGTTGAGCAGCGGCTGCTGCGGCGAGTTGAGGTACTTCTGGTCGGCCTTGTTTAGCGCGTTGCCGTTGAGCGTGGCCAGCTTGTTCGGGTTGAACGACGGGTAGGAGGCTAGCGCCAGGATGGCGCCCGTCCTGGGGTCGATGGCGACGGCGCCGCTGGGCAGCCCGGTTGCCTTGAGCGCCTTGTAGGCGGCTTCCTGGGCAGCGGAGTTGATGGTGAGCTGCACCGTCGCCCCCTTGCGGGGCTTACCGGTGACCAGGTCGATGAGGTTGCGTACGGCGAGTCTCGGGTCGGTGCCGGCCAGCAGCCGGTCCTCCGCCCCTTCGATGCCCGTCTTGCGGTACGGGGTGTCGTATCCGGTCACCGGCGCGTAGGCCGGCCCGGAGGAGTAGACCCGCTGGTAGCTGTATACACCGCCGATGTGCTTGGACTCCGCGATCGGCTGGTTGTTGGCGGTGATGATCGACCCGCGCTGGTACTGGTACTGCAGCGCGAACGTGCGGCCGTTGCCGGGGTCGTCGGCCAGCTTGTTCGCCTCGAACCCCTGCACGTAGTTGGCGTTCGCCAGCAGCAGCAGGAACATCGCCAGGCAGGCGAGGGAAACCCGGCGCAGGGCATGGTTCATATGCCCCTCACCACCTGGGTCATTCCCTCGTCCTGGATCGGCTGCGGTGCGGGCCGCCTGGCGGTGTCACTGATCCGCATCAGCAGCGCGATCAGCATCCAGCTCGCCACCAGGGATGAGCCCCCCTGGGACAGGAAAGGCGTGGTGATCCCGGTGAGCGGGATGAGCTGAGTCACGCCGCCCACGATAACGAAGACCTGCAAGGCCACCACGAACGCGAGACCGCCCGCCAGCAGCTTGGCGAACGGATCCCGCACCGTGACCGCGGCCCGCAGCCCCCGCTGCACGATCAGGCCGTAGATCAGCAGCAGCGCCATCAGGCCGGTGAGGCCGAGCTCCTCACCGAACGCGGTGATGATGAAGTCGCTCTGCACCAGCGGGGTCAGATATGGCTGTCCGTGCCCAAGGCCGGTGCCAAGGAGCCCGCCGAAGCCCAGGCCGTAGATGCCCTGGGCGAGCTGGTAGGACGGCACGCAAGGGCCGTGCACGGAGGCGGACCCGCAGAACACGTTGGCGTAGGTGAACGGGTGCAGCCAGATGGCGAACCGTACCCCCACATGGGAGACCAGCTTGCTGGCGGCCCAGGCGCCGACCACGAACAGCGACGTCCCGATGAGCAGCCACGAGGTGCGCTGGGTGGCCACGTAGAGCATGATCAGGAACATCCCGAAGAACAGCGCCGAGGTGCCGATGTCGCTCTCGAACACCAGCACGAGCAGGCTGGCGGCCCAGGCGATGAGCACCGGCCCCATGTCCCTGGCTCTGGGCAGGGCAATACCCAGCACGTGCCAGGCCGGCCAGCGCGAGCACGTCCCGCTTGGCCACCAGGTAGCCGGCGAAGAACACGGCCAGCGCCAGCTTGGCGAACTCCTCCGGCTGGATGCTGAACCCGCCAAGGGCGACCTGGATCTTCGCCCCGGTACCGGGCACCTCGCTGATGCTGGACGGCAGCAGCGCCGGCAGGGCGAGCAGCACCAAGCCGATCGCACCGAGCGTGTAGGTGTAACGCTGCAGCAGGCGCGGCTCCCGGATGACCAGCAGCACGGCCACGAACGCGATCACGCCGATCGTGCTCCACATGAGCTGGAACGTGGTCGTCGAGGCGCTCATGGTGGAGATCGCGTTACCGGGATTGCCGTTACGGCCCGACTCCTGGAGCCGGTAGATCATCACCAGGCCGAGGCCGTTGAGCAGCGCTGCGAGCGGCAACAGCAACGGGTCCGCCCACGGGGCGAGCTTGCGGACAGCCAGGTGCGCCCCCAGCATCAGCACACCGAAAAGTACTCCGTAGGTGGCCAGCCCGGTCGGCACATGCCCGTTCAGGCCCAGCCCGACGTTCGCGTACGCGAACAGCACGACGCCGATGGCGAACACGAGCATGATCAGTTCGGCCCCGCGCCGCCCGCGCGGCAGCGCCAAGGCCGCGGCCAGGCCCGGCTGGGACGTCACCGTCCCCGTGGTGGTACCGGACCCGTTGCCGGCCGCCCCCAGAGCGCTCACGAGCCGCTCCCGGCGCCCGTGCCGCTCGTGGCCGACGGGCCTGGGCAGCCCGGCGGCGTCGTCGGCTGGGTCTCGCCGAACTTCGGCGCGTGGACGGTGCCCCTGTTCTTCGGCAACTTATGCGGCTGGAGGTCGCCCCACTTCTTCTTGTAGGCAGCCTTGGCGGCGTTGTACTTGCTCAGGTCGGCTTGGTACTTGGCCTGCGCCGCGTACGCGGCCAGGCAGCCCTGATACTGCTTGCGGACGTTCGCCACGATGGCCAGCGCGCTGGCGCGGCTGGTGGCAGCCACGGTCGCGCTGATCTGGCCCTGATACGGGGACGGGACCTGGGCCAGCGGGATGCCGGTCCGCTGATACACGTGCGACAGGCTGACCCCGGCGACAGACTGGTTGACCCCCTGGAAGATGGCCACCTGGCCGCCGTCGGTGCCCACGTAGTACTGGTCCTGGGTGTATCGCCAGCCCAGGTAACCGCCCCCGATGATCAGGATGAGCAGCAGCACGACCAGCGACCTGACGATGGGCAACCGGCGCCGGGGCGGCTCGGTGTCCTCCTCGTCATGGAGCATCCGCGGCGCGGGGTCGTCGTGGTCGACCACGACGGCGGCCTGCGGTGTGGTCTGCGACAGCAGGTGGGCCCGCGCCGCCGGGCTGTCGGTGCGGATCATCGGCCTGCCGCCGTTGGAGGCCGCACCTGCCAGCATGGAGGAAGACCCGCCGGGGGACCGTGGCGCCGACGCGCTGTCCACCACGTCGGCGACGATGCAGGTGATGTTGTCCGGCCCGCCGCCGCGGATGGCCAGTTCCACCAACTGCAGGACGGCGTCATCCGGGTTCGGCACCGTCGCCAGGGTCCGGTGCAGCGTCTCCTCGCTGACCACCCCGGACAGCCCGTCCGAGCACAGCAGGTATCGGTCACCGGCGTGCGCCTCAAGTATCGACAGGTCCGGTTCGGCCTCCGAGGTCCCGTCCAGGGCGCGCAGCAGCAGCGATCGCTGCGGATGCGTGGCGGCCTCGTCCGGGCTGATCCGGCCGTCGTCCACCAGTGACTGGACCAGGGTGTGGTCGTGTGTGATCTGCTGGAACTGGCCGCCGGACAGGACGTAGGCCCGCGAGTCGCCGATGTGGCACAGCGCCACCTTGCCGCCCGACCAGAGCATGGCGGTGAGCGTGGTGCCCATCCCGCTGATCGACGGGTCGGCGCTGACCATGTCGTGCAGGATCTGGTTGGCGTGCGCCACCGCGGTGGACAGGGCGATCTGCAACTCGCTCGGGGGCATGTCGTCGTCGAGGTCGGCCAGCGCGCCGATGGCCACGGCGCTGGCCACCTCACCGGCAGCGTGACCGCCCATGCCGTCGGCGACGGCGAGCAGCCGCGGGCCGGCGTAGGCCGAGTCCTCGTTTCCCTCACGGAGGAGGCCTACGTCCGAGCGGACCGCGTAGCGGAGTTCGAGTGTCATCTGCGGAGTTCCAGGACGGTCTTGCCGATTCGGATCGGCACGCCCGGGGGTACCGGGGTCGGCTGGGTCACCTTCTGCCTGTCGAGGTAGGTACCGTTGGTCGACCCGAGATCCTCAACAATCCACTGACCGTCCTGCGGGAACAGCCTGGCGTGTCGCGTCGAAGCGTAGTCGTCGTTCAGCACCAACGTGGCATCATTTGCCCGGCCAATGGTGATTTGCTGGTCTGCCAGCCCGATCGAGGTCCCGGCCAGTCCGCCCGCCGTTACCAACAGTCGCTGCGGCGTGCCCCGCCCCGGCCGCCCCGCCTTGGGCGGGCGGGGCGCCTTCGCCTGTGGCGGCTTCCGCTGCCGCCGCCGCTGGCGCCCCTGCCGTGCCTGGCCGAACAGGTCCGTGCGCACCACGCCCACCGCGGCGATGACGAACAACCACAGGACCGCCAGGAAGGCGAGCCTGATCAGCAGCAGCGTGAGGTTATTCATCGGGTTATGTGTCCTCGGGTGGGCCGAGTCCGCGGTTTGCCTTTCCTACTTGTCCCGCCAGGGAGTCAGTATGCAGCGTCCCGGCGGAACACCAGCGTGGTCCGCCCCAGTGTGACCCTCGTCCCGTCGGTGAGCGCCACGCGCCGTACTGGCTCACTGTTCACGAACGTGCCATTGGTGGAGCCCAGATCCACCAGCACCACCTCGTCGTCTTCGACACGCAGCTCGGCGTGATGACGGGACACCCCAGGGTCAACGAGGCGCAGATCGCAGTCGGTTCCCCGGCCGAGCATGGTCACCGGCGAGGTCAGCTCGTAGGTGCGCTGCATGCTGCCGTCGCCGCCGGGCTCCGGGCCGGACACCAGCAGCCTTGGCCGGCCGGCGAAGGCGCCGGGCGGCCGTGGCAGGTCGCTGGCTGGCCGCCGGATCTCCCCGCCCTCCACCGTGGTCCCCCGGATGACGCCGGACCGGATACGGAACGTGCCGGTCGTCAGGTCGGGCACGCCCTCGAAGCGCATCCGGACCGGGCCGACAAAGGAGTACCCCTGCTCCTTGGCGTGCTCCCGGGCCAGGGTGGCCAGCTCGATCCCCAGACTGTCCGCGTAGACCTCGAGCCGCTCGTGGTCGGCGTCGGACAGCTCCACGACGAAATCGTTCGGCACCAGCGTCCGGCCCTGCGCGACGATCGCCGCGCGGTCGTCCATCTCGCGCTGAACCGCACTGGCGATCTCCACCGGTTCGACTTCGGATTTGAACGCCCGCGCGAAGGCACCCTCAACCATCCCCTCGAGCCTTCGCTCGAAGCGCTGCAGCACTCCCACCGGGTACCTCCTTCCCCTGTTCGCATCCGATGGTATCGGCGGTAAGGGTCCGCATGAGGACGTGCTAACCTGACTCGTTGCCCGGGCGGGTGGCGGAACGGCAGACGCGCACGGTTCAGGTCCGTGTGTCCGAAAGGACGTGAGGGTTCAAATCCCTCCTCGCCCACGAGCCACTTCCTCGTGCTTGCTGCCTGCGCAGCCGCGCCGTGGGCCGCGATCATTTCCGGGGGGCGACCCCCGGACCCCCACGTTCGACGGTCACCCTCTGCTATACAGCTTCCCAAGATCACCGGCCCACATTTCCCAGATTCCTGGGTTCCATGCGCACCCACACCAACCCCGAATCCCCGCCGCTCTCTACTTCTCCCGTTTGTTGCGGCTTCCCCGGACCTCAGCCCCTCCAACGACTGGAGGGCCACCTGGGCGCGGAGTTTTGTCTCCGCGCCCAGGTGACCCTCCGGGCGTCCCAACCAGCACGGTTAGAACACTGTTACCCGCAAGCAAGCCGCACGGATCACGGCACAACGATCACCGGACACCGCGCATGTCTGGCAAGCCAACCCGGCACAGACCCCGCCACATGGTGCCACTTCTGCCGAGGCGCCCCGATCACCAAGGCATCCGCGCTCAGTTCCTCCGCCGCCGTCGACAGTTCCCGCGCCGCGTTGCCGTGCCTCATGATCACCCGCACGTCGACGCCCTGACAGTCGCACACCTCGGCAAGCTCGCTGCGGACCCAACTCTCGGTCTCCGCGCGCGCCCTCGGCGCACCGATAACCTGACCGGTCAGCGGCTCGCAGTAGACCCCGGGCGTGACGTGCACGATCACCAGCGGGCGGGACAGGCGCCGCGACACCCCGGCGGCATAGGCAAGCGCGTTGCGGCTGGACGGCGATCCGTCATAACCGACCACGACCGGGTGATCCAGGCCCGCGTCCGCGCTGGACCGGCGCGCCGGCTCGTTGCCGCGCACACGCCGTCGCCGCGGGTCCGGCTGACCGCTAAGGGGCGAAGACTCTGCTTGGTCCATGGCCTCTCGTCCTTGTAGGGTCCATGGTCCGCTTACGGGGGCGCTCCCGCAACGTCAAGCGGAAGTAAATCAAATTATAAGTTAGTTTTCGCCAAACAACTAAATGGATCGCAAACGATCGAGGCAGACCCGGCGTCCCGGTCACCGGGTCGCAGGCTGCACAATCGATACTGTGCCGGAGCTGCCAGAAGTCGAATCTCTCGCCGTCTTCCTGCGGGAACGCGCGACGGGCTTGGAGATCGACTGGGCTGCCAGCACGGCCATCTCGGTGCTCAAGACCTACACCCCCGACCTGAGCGCGCTGTCGGGGCAAAAGGTCACCAGCACCGCGCGGTACGGCAAGTTCCTTGACCTGATCAGTGGGCCGGAGCCGCTGCACCTGGTCATGCATCTCGCCCGGGCCGGCTGGCTCCGCTGGAAGGACGACCTGCCCGAGCAGCGCCCCAAGCCGGGCAAGAGCCCGCTCGGCTTCCGGCTCCGGTTCACCGACGGCAGCGGTTTCGACCTGACCGAGGCCGGCACCAAGAAGCGGCTGGCTGTCTACCTGGTCACCGACCCGCAGCAGGTGCCCGGCGTCGCCTCGCTCGGCCCGGACCCGCTGGCCGCGGACTTCACCGTGGACGTGCTGGCCGGCCTGCTCAAGGACCGCCGCACCCAGATCAAGGGCGTGCTGCGGGACCAGAAGATCATCGCGGGCGTCGGCAACGCCTACTCCGACGAGGTGCTGCACGCGGCCAAGATGTCCCCGTTCAAGCTCGCGTCCAGCTTCACCCCGGACGAGGTGGCCACGCTGTATGCGGCCATGACCGAATGCCTGCGCGAGGCGATCGAGCGCAGCGCGGGCCTGGCCGCCGCCGACCTCAAGGCCGAGAAGAAGTCCGGCCTGCGGGTGCACGCCCGCGCCGGCCAGCCGTGCCCGGTCTGCGGCGACACGGTTCGCGAGGTGTCGTTCGCCGACTCCTCGCTGCAGTACTGCCCCACCTGCCAGACCGGGGGCAAGCCGCTCGCCGACCGCCGCATGTCCCGGCTGCTGAAGTAGCCAGGCCGAACCGGCTAGGCAGCGCAGATCGCGTAGCCGTTGACCTGATGTGCCGACTGCCCGAGGTTGTTCACGTCGATGTGCCAGGCGCTGGCATCCTCGTCGATCGATCCGGCGACCTGGACGACCGGGACGTGGTCCGGGTCCTGAGTGCCGCCGCCCAGTACCGACGTTCCGGCTGGGCAGGCGATGCCGTCACTCAGCGTGAAGCCCGGATCCAGAAGAACACTGTTCGTCGCGATCTTGTAGCCGGCCGCTTGTGCCCGCAGATCGCCTCGACGGTGAACGACTGGTCGGTGGTCGTCCCGTTGAACATGTATCCGGTGAACCTGGCCGGACCCAGTGGCCACGCACTCGTGAGAAAGGCCGTCACCTGGTCGGCGCTCGACAGCGTGCCGCCGCTGAGTAGGACTTTCGGGGAGGGGCAGGTGACCGTGGCATGCGACTGGGTGTTCGGCGGATTGTCCACGGTCCGGAAGACGAATTTGTAACCCGCCGGCTGGTTCGCACAGATCGCGTCGACCCCGAACTGCACGGTCGTGGTCCCGCTATTGTTGACCCTTACTTCCCAGCCGGAACTCCCGATCGGCTGGGACGTGTTGACGTTGGTACTGGCACCGCCGCCACCGAAAAATGCCACCCCGCCACCCCACACGACCGTGCCAGCAGGGCACGCGGCGGAGCCGCCGGAGTCAAAGGCGCCGGGCGGTGCGTTGAAGGGCCCGGCGCGCACGATCTTGTAGCCGGGCGGATGGCTCGCGTTGATGGCCGGGGACGAGTGCCAGGCCGCAGCGGCGGGCGCTGGGGTGGCGGCGACCACGGACAGGAGCGCGGCCGTGGCGATCCCCGCCAACCAACGATGAGCCAGCGTCCTTTTCGCCGCCATGGCTGCGCCCTTCGCGAGATATGCGGTAAATGATCACATCGGCCACAACGTAACCGGGGATTCATGGGAGGGCAATAGGCGTCTCATTGCCGCAGGTCGAGCGGGCACATGCGGCCCGTTCACCAGTCGATCTCGAACCACACGGTCCGCCCGGCGCCGCCCTCGTCCCGGCCCCACCGGCTGGCCAGTTCGCCGACGATGAGCAGGCCGCGCCCGTTCTGCCCGTCGCCGTCGTGCTCGTGCCCCCACGGCCCGCCCTCGTCGGTGACCTCCACCCGCACGCTCCCTGCCCGCACTACGCTTCGGAAGAGCTATAGAACATGCGTAACGACGGCCCACCAGCCCGTGTCATCGTGGGCGCTGATGTGAGGCGGTGTGACAAATGCCGCCGGCCCGTGACAACGACCATTCGGCGTCAGCCCTGTTCGCGGCCGAACTCCAGGCCGCCCGCGCGAGGGCAGGCATGTCGCGCGACGAGCTTGCCGCGCGGATCAACTACAGCCCATCCCTCGTTGGCATGGTCGAGAGCATGCGCCGGGTGCCGCGCCTGGACTTCGCCCAGCGCTGCGACGAAGCGTTAGCCACCACCGGCACCTTCGCCCGCCTGCACGAGCACCTCCGTACGGCCCCGTTCCCTTCCTGGTTCCGCCCGTTCGCCCAACACGAAGCCGAAGCCACCGCACTCCGGACCTTCGAGCTAGTCCTGGTCCCGGGGTTGCTCCAGACCCCCGAATACGCCCGAGCGGTGCTGAGGACCCGGGTCGGGGCCACCGAGGACGAGATCGATCAACTGGTGGCCGCGCGCATGGAGCGGCAGGCCATCCTCGATCGCGATGACCCGCCCCTGTTGTGGGTGGTGATCGACGAGGACGTTCTGCGTCGTCCGGTCGGCGGCACGGAAGTGATGAGTCACCAGGTTGAGCATCTGGTCGAAATGGCGGATCGTGCCAGCGTGGTGATTCAGGTGATCCCCAGTGGGGTCGGCGCGCACGAGGGCCTGGCTGGGGCTTTTATGATCGCGGACTTCGCGTCATCGCCCAGTATCGTGTACCTGGAAACGGCGCTGACCGGGCTGGTTGTCGAGCGCCCTGAGGATGTCAGCGCGGTCACACTGCGGTACGAGACGCTGAAGTCCGAGGCGCTGCCACGAGCGGCCTCGCTCGAACTCTTGAGGGAAGTGGCCAAGACATGGACCTGACCGGCGCTAGCTGGCGCAAGTCCAGCTACAGCGCAAGTAACGGCGGCAACTGCGTTGAGGTCGCGGAGGTGTGGCGCAAGTCCACCTACAGCGGCGGCAACGGCGGTAACTGCGTCGAGGTGGCCTGCACGCTGCCCTCCGCCATCGCGGTACGCGATTCCAAGGACCCCGACGGCCCGAAGCTGATCTTCACCGTGGCTGACTGGGCCGCCTTCACCGAGTCGATCCGGGTCGGCGCCTAGCCGCGCAGCGCCTGCCCGCACTCCAGTCACGTGGGGCAGGGGGCTATCTACGCGCGGCGTGATGTCCGCGTACAGATAGCCCCTGGCCACGCTTACCCTCGCCGGAGACGCGCCGCACAAGACGGGGACCGCACACGCAAAGAAGGCGGCCGGCATGCCCGCCGCCGCCGCCGTCACGCCCCCCGTATTTGTGGTCCCCCGCCGGAGTAAATGTCTGAGCTTGACTTAACCGGGTAGGCCGCGGGAGTGTCTATGGGCATTTTGTGCAGAAGTGCAGCGTGGCGAGGTGGGGGACGACGTGCATGT
The DNA here is from genome assembly GCA_963726415.1 of uncultured Actinomycetes bacterium. Classification (GTDB taxonomy): domain Bacteria; phylum Actinomycetota; class Actinomycetes; order Streptosporangiales; family Streptosporangiaceae; genus DASXKD01. The sequence continues at coordinate 46,288 of CAVSCM010000054.1, read as the reverse complement.
CTCACTGAGCGCGCTGGAGAGCGCGCTGCGGTTCGCCGATGATCTGGCCGACATCGACGATCCGGCAGACCTGGGCAGGCGCGCCCTGCCCGGGCTGGCCCGGCTGATCCCCGCGGACGTGCTCTCCTACAATGAATTCGGCCCCGAACCTGGCCAGGTGTCCTACTGCGCCTATCCGGAGGACGTGGTCTTCAGCCCGGACATCATGGCCGGTTTCGAGGCGCATGTGCGCGAGAACCCGCTGATCGACCACCTGGAGACCACCGGGGACGGCAGCCCGATGATGATCAGTGACTTCATCAGCCAGGGGCGCTTCCACCGTCTTGGCGTGTATGCCGAGTTCTACCGGCACGTGCCCGTGGAACACCAGATCGCCATCGGCCTGCCGCCCACAGACGGCCGGGTCATCCGCATCGCGCTCAACCGCGCCCGGGTCGACTTCACCGAAGACGACCGCGACCTCCTCGCCGTGCTGCGCGCGCCACTGGTACGCGCGATGATCCGGGCCAGGTCCCGGAACCGGGCCCGGCAGGCCATGACCGGCCCGGCCGACAGCCGGATGGCGGACCTGACCGATCGCGAACTCCAGCTTCTGGAACTGGTCGCGCTGGGCAACACCAACGTCGCGATAGCGCACAAGCTGGGGATCAGCCCCCGGACCGTCGCCCACCACCTCGATAGTGCCTACCGCAAGCTCGACGTGCACAGCCGCGCCGCCGCCGTCTACCGCGCCGTCAACGAAGGACTGGTGGCCCCCAGGCCATCCGACCCCGACAACCCGTCCGCCCCTCGGGCCACGTGAGCGCCGAAGCGCTTCAGCCGGATTACGATGCCACGGCTGTAATACAGATACAGAGTCAGGCGGAGGCGAGGGGGCGCACGGGTAGTTCGGCGGGCTCCACGTGCATGATGGCCGACGTCGTCTCCCAGCCGGAGTCCGTGCCACCGATCGCGTGGATGGCGGCCCGGAGCGTCGCCAGTGCCTTCACCATCGCGGCGGCCGGGTCCGCGGCCTCCACCGTCATCTGCACGTCCACGCAGCCCGTGCCCAGGTCGGCGGCGAGGTCCGGGTCCTCGACGGCGCTGTCGGCGGCCTCAAGCCGCAGCAGCGCTTCCATCAGCGGATCGAGGCGAACCCCAAAAGCGGACGGGTCCGTGCAGGTCACTTCCTGGACCGTCAGGTACTTCACCGGCGTCCCTCTCGTCCGCTCCCAGGATCGCATGCCGCTCGCCCCTCAGCTAGAGCCAATCGCGTAATTTACGCTATCCATACCGGCAATCACGGGAATGTGGGCCGGGCGGGGGCAGACAGCCCTGCCTTGGGATTTGCGGGCCAGATCGCTCGGGCGATGGGACGATGCAGGAGTGTCATCCGAGATGGCGGTAGCGGGACAGGACCGCGTGGACGCGACCGCGCGCGCGGTGATCGAGTGCGCGGCCGATGCCATCGTGGCCTTCAGCGCCGAACGGGCCGTGCTGCTGTGGAACCCGGCTGCCGAGCGGATGTTCGGCTGGCGGGCCGCCGAGGTCCTCGGCGGGGAACCACCGCTGATCCCCGAGGAACTCAAGGCCGAGCACAACGCCGCCCTGGAACGGGTGCGCTCCGGTGGCCAGATCTCCTACGTCACCCGCCGGTCCCGCAAGGACGGCAAGCTGCTCGACCTGCGCATCGACGCCAGCGCGCTGCGGGACCGCTCGGGCGAGGTCATCGGCTGGGTGAACGTGTGCCACCGCACCGGTGAGGACACCGCGGCCAGGCACCACATGGCCGAACGGGCACGGGTGGTCCGCAAGCTCGGCGATGTGGTCGCAGACATGAATGCCCAGCGCGACCTGGACACCGTGCTCGACCGGATCGCCGCCAGCCTCTGCGACCTGACCGGCGCCGACGCGGGCGGGTTCGTGCTCATCGAGGACGACCGGGTGCGCCTGGTCAGCATGGAAGGCCTCCCGACCAGGCTTCGCGGCCGCACCTCGGACCTGCCCACCAGCATGGTCGGCCAGCTCATGCGGTCCGGGCGCAGCGTGATGATGGCGACGGGAGAGTCCGGGGAGTTCGCCGACCTGATCTGGTCGGCGCTGCCCGGGCTGCACACCATCGCCCTGGCCCTGTCGCACGTCGGTGACCGGCCCTACGGTGCCCTGTACGCCCTGTACAGCGGGCGCAAGGTCGGGCATGTGGAACTCGAACTGCTGGAACTGCTGGCCGGGCATGCCGGGGTCGCGCTGACCAACGCGACCGCGTTCGAGGAACTGGACCGCCAGCGGGCCCACGAGCGCGCGGTGATCGACGCCAGCGCCGACGGCATCGCGGTACTCGACGACGCCGGGCTGATCCGGCAGTGGAACCCGGCGGCGGCCATGCTGACCGGCATGTCCGCCGAGGAGGTGACCGGCAAGCCGCCGCCCTTCCCGGTGCCGGAGCCCGGGGCACCCCGGGTCACCCACCGGCTGCCCACCGGCCGGTGGCTTGACGTTTTGTGCAATGAATTGAACGAGAAGGACGAGCGCGTCGTGGACTTCCGCGACGTGACCGCCGCCAAGGAACTCGAAGAGGCCAAGGACCTCTTCCTGGCCACCACCAGCCACGAACTGCGCACGCCGATCACCGTCGTGCAGGGGTTCGCGAGCACGCTGACCCAGCGCTGGGACAAGCTCACCGATGCCGAGCGCCGCGCCGCGGTGCAGACGATCGCCGAGCGGGCCGGCTCGCTGAGTCACCTGGTGGAGCAACTGCTGCTCGGCGCGCGTGCCGGGGCCGACCAGCTCACCGTGCGGAGCGGCCCGTTCGACCTGGCGGCGCTGCTGCGCGGGACCGTCGCCGCGTTCTTGTCGCTGTCCGACAAGCACACGCTGGTCGCCGAGATCCCCGATGACCTGCCCCAGGCGCACGGGGACGCGATGGCCACCGACATCATGGTCGGCCAGTTGCTGGAGAACGCGTTCAAGTACTCGCCGAACGGCGGCACGATCACCGTGGCCGCCCGCCCGGCCGCGGACTGGATCGTGATCACCGTGGACGACGAGGGCATCGGTATCGCGCCCGGTGACCACGAGCGGATCTTCGAGCGGTTCGTCCAGGGCGAGACCGGCGACCGGCGCAGGTTCGGCGGCATCGGCCTGGGCCTGTACATCGTCAGGCAGCTAGCCCGGGCGCAGGACGGTGAGGTGGCAGCGGCCTCCCGTCCCGGCGCCGGCACCAGGATGAGCCTGCAACTGCGCCGGCGCCGGCGTCAGCGTGCCTGAGGTAGCGAGTGGGCCGCTGCCGCTGAGTTGAGGCACCTGTCCCGGGCTCGCTGCCTCTGGTGGGCACGGCCGGGCACGGCGGATACTGGCCGGGTGGTGTCGGCGCGGACGGCGGGCGGAGCGGCCTGATGCGGGGCAACGGGCCGCCCGCAGTGGCACGCCTGCCCAGCTCGCCCGGCGTCTACCGGTTCCGGGATGCCGGCGGCCGGGTGCTGTATGTCGGCCGGGCCAGCGTGCTGCGCAGCCGGGTGGCGTCGTACTGGTCGGACCTGCGCGATCGCGGGCACCTGGCTGCGATGGTGGCCCGGGTCGCCCGGATCGAGGCGGTCACCTGTGACTCTGTCCATGAGGCCGCGTGGCTGGAGCGCAACCTGCTGGAGGCATCGCTGCCGCCGTGGAACCGGACACCGGGCGGCCAGGAAACCGCGGTCTACATCCGGATGGATGCAGGGCCGGTGCACCCGGGCCTTTCCGTCGCCTGCCAGGCGGGCCGGCTGGGCAGGTGCGCCATTTCGGCCCCTACCTGGGCGGCCTGAAGGTCCGGCAGGCGATCGTCGGCTTGCACCGGATCCGGCCGCTGTGCCATGCCGCTGACCGGTTGGGCGGGGCCGAGGGTGACCTGGCCCGGGTGCGAGGTGTCGCTGGCGGCGATCGCACGGCCCTGGCCGGCTCGCTGACCGCGATCCTGGAACGCCAGCCGGCCGCGGTCTGCTGGGCGCACCGCCAACTGGAGCAGTTGCGCGACCGGGCCGCCCAGACCCTGGCCTACGAGTTCGCCGCCCGCATCCAGGCCGAGATCGCCGCGCTGAGCTGGGTCAGCTGCCCGCAACGGGTCACCACCATGGACGCGGCGAACCTCACCGTCTCCGGCTGGGCCGGCGGCATGCTGGTCCAGTTCCGGATCCGCGGCGGACGGCTCTGCGACTGGTCGCAGCGATCATGCAGCCACCCCCACGCCGTGGAGGCGCTGGCCGCCACCCCGGCCGCCTGGCGCGACTTCACCCAGCGCAACGCTGAGCTCGCCGCCACGCTGACCCAGGAATAACGCCCAGCCCTCCGGGTGCGTGCCGCGCGGTCAGCTTGTCACTTGGGCTCGCGGACGCGTGGCTCGGCGCCGGTCGCGGCGAGGTAGGCGTCGATGATCTCCGGCACGTTCTCCCCGGCCTGGACGATGCGGCCCTTCTCCAGCCAGATGACCTTGTTGCAGGTCTCCTCGATCTCGCCCAGGTTGTGCGCCACCAGGAACACCGTGCCGGCGTGCGCCCGCAACTCGTCGATGCGCCGGTGGCTCTTGATCCGGAACTCGGCGTCCCCGGTGGCCAGCGCCTCGTCCACGAGCAGGATGTCCTGGCTCTTGGCCGAGGCGATGGCGAACCGCAGCCGCGACCCCATGCCGGTGGAGTAGGTCTTCATCGCCAGGTTGATGAAGTCACCGACACCGGAGAAGTCCACGATCGACTGGTATTGCTGCTTGACCGTCTGCGGGCTCATCCCCATCGCCAGACAGCCGAGCACGACGTTCTTCTCGCCGGTGAGGTTCTCTAGCAGGGCGGCATTCACCCCTAGCAGCGCCGCGTGCCCCAGCGTGTAGACCATGCCCTGCTCGGCCGGCAGCAGCCCGGCGATCGCACGCAGCAGGGTGGACTTGCCGGACCCGTTGCGCCCGATGACCCCGACCGCGTCGCCCTTGTAAGCCACGAACGACAGGCCGCGGATGGCGTGCACCTCGCGGATGGACGGCCGCCGCTGCCGCTTCACCATGCGCAGCAGCGCGGTCGCCGCGGTTCCCTTGTCCGCGCCGGACCCGTACACCCGGTACACCACGTGCAGGTCGTCCACGACGACCATCGGCTCAGCCACGGCCGTACCTCGTCTCCGCCCACCAGAAGAAGAAGAACCCGGCGACGGCCGCGACCACGGCCCACCCCGCCGCATACCCCCAGAGGGCCTGCTGGGTGACGATCGGCTTGCAGTACGAGCTGTAGTAGATGACCTTGTTCGCGAACACATCCGAGGGGATGTGGAACTTCGCCGGGTTGCCGTACATCGCGCACTTCAGCGCGTTGAAGGGGTGGTAGCCCGGCATGCTGATCCGCTGGCTGGTCAGCAGGGAGTTTCTGATCAGCGTGATGTAGACGGCCGCGGGGTTGATCTGCAGCAGGTAGGCCAGGTGCTTGTGGAAGTACAGCGACTGGCCGGGGACCAGCGCGAGCGAGGTCGTGATGCTGAAGATCACGCCGGAGGCGTACATCCAGGTGCGGATGATGAACGGCAGCAACTGGCTGACGTCGTCGAACCCAGAGCCCCAGCGGGCCAGGGTGAACGCGCACCCGACGTTGAACAGGGTCTGCAGCGCCAGGACCGGCAGGATCAGGAACCAGTACCAGGTGAACGGCTCGCCGTAGGCGAGGATGATCACGAACAGCACGCAGAACGAGAGCAGCAACTGCTGCAACTCGATGATCACGTAGCCGAGCGGCAGGCAGCCGCGCGGGAACGGCAGCGCCCTGATCAGCGGCAGGTTGTCCCGCATCACCACCGACGAGGTGATGCAGGCGCGCTGGGTGAAGTTGAACACGAAGATGCCGGTGACCAGGAACGTGATGTAGTCCGGTACGCCGCGGCTGACGTGCAGCAGCACCCCGAAGATCAGGAAGTACACGGCCGCGTTCAGCAGCGGGGTGAGCACCTGCCAGAGCTGGCCGAGCCGGGCCTCGCTGTACATCGCGACGTTGCTCGCGGTGGCGAAGCCGGTGATGAACTGCCGGCGCTGCCACAGCATGCGCAGGTACTTCAGCACGGGCGGCCGGGCGGAAGCGGGTTCGAGGTTGTGCTGCTTGGCGTAGTCGCTCAGCCGCTCACCGGCCCGGACCTCGTCACCGGCGAAGTAGATCTCGGCCGGCGTCACCTGCGAGGGCGGTCGCGTTCGCGGATCCTGAGTCGGCCGGGCTGCCGTTGTCCGGCAGGCCGCCAGGGCCGCTCAGGCTGCCCGGCTTGGTCAGTCCGCCGGGCGCGCTCAGGCGTCCTCGGTTAGTCACAGCGGTGAGCCTATGGTCTGTGAGCCGGTGTGCTGGCCGAATCCGTAGTTGTATGGCGCAACTCTCACGTTTCGAAGGTACCACGGGCTGAGTTGTGGGGTACAACTGTTCCTATGGATCCCGTATTGGGCGGCGCGGAGCTTGATCAGCTCCTCGGGCTGCTGCTGCGCATGCTGAGCCCGGGAGCCGTTCCGCCCGCCTCCCAGCCGGCCGGGAACGACCACGTGGCCGACGCCGTTCCGGCCGGGGCCGCCCCAGTCAGCGCCGCCCCAGCCAGCGCCGCGGCGGACGGCAGCGCATCAGCCGGCGGCGGGCCGGCCGGGTCGCCGGCCGTGTCGGCCTCGGAGGCCCGCGCGCTGACCGAACTGCTCGCCGCGCACGGCATTGCCCAGGGCCAGCTAGCGGCCCTGCTCGGCCTGGAGAAGAGCACGGTGAGCAGGCTGGCTGCTGGCCTGGAGGGCAAGGGCTGGATTCCGCCGGGGCCGGGACGAGCAGAACCACCGTTACGTCCGGCTCTACCTCACCCCGCAGGGCCGGGCGGTCGCCGACCGGCTGTGGCAGGCGTGGCAGTCACGGCAGGAGCGCATCCTCGCCGGGCTGACCGCGGACGAACGGGCCGGCCTGGCTCTGGGCCTGCGCGGCGTGCTGCGCGGCCTCGCCGCCGAGGGCCTGCTGGCTGCCCCGCCGCCTGCCAACGGCCAAGCCTGACCCGCCCCGCCTTACGAATCCGTGTCGCCGGGGCTCCGTCAGTTCGGGCCGCCCGTGTTCATCTGGACGAACTTTCCGCTGAGTCCGACCACGTACCAGGTCGTCGTTGGCACCCACATCCGGAACTGGTCGACGAAGGGGGAGAAGTTGTAGTTGCACCAGGTACTGCGGTTGCAGTTGGTGGTGTTCTCTCCTATCTGGGCCATGAGGGAATGCCAGGTGTCCGTGCCTACGCGGCCCGGGCGGGCCCAGTGGTCGCCGTTGCTCCCGGTGTTACTCCTGGGCCAGGCGAAACGTGCCGCGTGGCAGGTGCCGCGTAGCCGCAGCAGCGGTTTGCCCGGCACGCTGTACGGTACCGCCGATCACCACGTAGCAGGGCGGTTGGCCCGGTTTCAGGCTTATGCCCGCTTGTAGACCAGCACGGTGTCCTTGTCGTGGATCTTGTGCAGGTAGGCGAACTTGAACCCGGTGTTGTGCAGGTAGGTCAGCAGGAACTTGCTGACGCTGCCGTTGCGCTTCCACACCACGGCCCAGCCGATGTTCATGCGGGCGGCGTCTGCCCGGGCAGCCGCCAGCTTCTTGGGGGTGAGGAACTCCGAGACCGTATTTACGCGGACCGCGGGACCGGGCAGCGACACCCCGTACGGGTGGTCGCACAGGTTCAGCGATCCCTGCTGGCCGGGTGCCCGGAACGGGCAGGTCTCCGCCACCTCGTGTTCCGCGTGGATCAGTGCGTCATAGAACGGGTGGCCGTTGATCGCGTCGATGGTCGGCTTCGGCACCCGGGAGGTGTAGGCGATCGACCGTGGGTGGCCATCCTCGGTGGCCATCACCAGAGCCTGGGGGAAGAACGGCACCCCGTCGACCGGGATACCGCCGCGCAGGCCGAACGGCAGGTCGAGCACGATCGAGTTGGTGTGGTGCGGCGAAGGATGCCCCGGTCTACGCCCGGGTAGCTGACCGGGATGCTGCCGACCTTCGGGGTGGTGCCGCTGTAGCCGGATTCCAGGATGGCGGCGACCGCTATCACCGCGAGCAGTGGCTTGGCGTGGTACCGGCACCACTCGACCGCCGCCCCGGCGAGCAGCGCCGCGGGCAGCAGCCCGAGGATCGCCAGCCGGTCTGCCTCTCGGAAGCTGGACAGCCCCGGCAGCCGGACGAACCAGGTGTAGGGCATCAGGTTGGACACCCGCACCCCGTTCCATACCGAGGACAGCGGCAGGTACTGGTGCTTGCCGATCCACAGCGAGGTGCCGAGGGCGAGCGCGGCGCACCCAATCCACAGCGCGGCGAGCTGCCACGCGGACCGGCGCCGCCAGCTCGCGATCAGGCCGAGCAGCGCGAGCACGGTCAGCGTGGTGCCGAACATCGGCATGCCCTCGTTGTCCCGGCCGTGTAGGAACGGGCCGGCCAGGGGGTCGAGCCCGAAGGTGGCCACCCGCGGCGTGGGGGTGAACATCCCGGGCAGCCCGATGCCGTACTGCTTGTAGGACACGGCCAGCAGCTTCGGGTCGATCGACAGGCCGCCATGCGAGCCCACGATCTCCTGGAGCATGGCGATGATCTGCGGGCTGGCCACCACGGTGCCGGTCACGCAGGCCAGCAGTACCGGCCACAGCCGCGGCCAGCCGGGGTGGCGCAGCAGCCAAGGCAGCAGAACCAGCGCGACCACGATGGCCGCGAGCAGCGCCGACTCCTGGTCGGTGAGCACCGCCACGCCCATGACCAGCCCCAGGATGATCGCCTGCCGCCGGCCGGGCGTGCGGCGCAGCCGCACCGACGCCTCCAGGGCCAGCGGCAGGAACATCGCTCCGAGCGCGATGTTCAGGTGGTACCAGTCCTGCTGGGTGAGCATGCAGGACAGGCCGAAGAACACCGCGGCTCCGACCGCGCCGGTAGCCGAGCGCAGCCACAGCCGGGCCGCCCGGTACGTCGCATAACAGAGCAGCCCGGGCAGGATCACGGTCCACAGGTTGTAGGAGAACGCCGGGCCGAAGGCCAGCGTGACCGGGGTGAACAGCACGCCGGGCAGCGGCATCATCGTGTGGAACCCGAGCTGGACCCCGACCGGCGCCGCCATCAGCGGGGTGAACCATGGATTCCCCAGGTGGGTGACCTGGTGCGCGACCCACCAGAAGTCCCAGACGTAGCTGGCCGGGTCCCTGGCGGCCGGTATCCGCCCGGCGAGGTTGGCGGCCAGCGGGATGGTCACCAGCACCCCGGCGGCGATGAAGCACAGCAGGATACCGATATGCCGGACCACGGGACTCCGCAGCACCCGGCGCACCCCCGAGGAGCCGGTCACGGCTTGCTGCGGACGCGGGACGGCCGCGCGGAGCCGGGACGAGCGGGCCCCGGCCGGGCCGCCTTCCGCCTGCCCAGCCGTGCCTTCCGCCTGCCCTTGGGTCTGTCCCGTCCCCTCGGCAGCCTGCTCACCGGAGTCCAGTGTTCCCGCCGTCGCTGCCGCCGGGTGGCCAGACCGATCGGGGTCGGCCGGTCCCATCTCCTCACCTCGTCCAGCATGTTTACCGGCCAGCGCCCGTCGTGCGGGCGCTGCGCTCATCGAGCCCTGGCATCCCGGCAAATCCCCCCCCGGCCTGAGGGCGCCACGGCGAACCCATGCTAGCCGCATCGGCGGACCGGACCCGGCAATACCAGACTCTTCGTGACTCACTGCATCATGAAAACTCCGTTCCGTATCAATATCTCTATACGATTGCGCAGTGTGATGCCTGAGGGGCAGGTGTACGTTTCCGGGGCGAATGATCGGGGCATGTCCGGCACAGCAGAACAGTCCGCGGGACGGGCAACTGGAGGTGAGTCCATCGAGCGTCGTCCTGCTCCCGTGGGCACCCGCAAGCGTCGCGACCGCCCGCTGGCAACTCTCCGCTGACCTGCGGGAAGCCGGCCTAGTCGCCACCGCGATCGGCGATGCGGCGCTGGTGCTGAGCGAACTTCTGAGTAACGCCATCCGGCATGCCAGGCCGCTGCCGGGCGCCCTGGTTCAGGTGTCGTGGGCGCTCGGCGAGCGGTCACTCACCGTATCCGTGCGCGACGGCGGCAGCCGTACCCGCCCGCACGCCGGCCATCCGTCACCGTCCGCCGTGGGCGGGCGCGGCCTGGCCATCGTGGAGTGCCTCGCCAGCACCTGGGGCGTCCAGGACTCCACCGGCGGGGTGACGGTCTGGGCCATCCTGCCTGCGCCGCCGTGCCGCGGACGCGGCGCGGTCAACGGCCATGCTCGGTCCGCCAGCGAGGCGTAAGCCGCAGGTAAACCGGTGATACTCCCAGCGACGGGATGTCCGGCCACAGGCCCCGGCACGCAGAGCGGGGGTTTTGCTTGTGGCCACACTCATGGCGTCGACAGCGAGGTCGGGCGGCTGCGGACGGTGCTAGCCCACCGTCCGGGCGCCGAGTTGCTGCGCATCACTCCGCGCACCAAGGACCGGCTGTGCTACCCCGGACTGCCCTGGTTGGCCCGGGCACAGCAGGAGCACGACCCGCCCGGGAGCGCTGACCGCAGGCGCGGATCTCGGCGGGGGACACCGGGTGATCTGTGACAAGCCCGCCAGCTCGCAGCGTGTCTTAAGCCACTCCTGAGCGGAGCCTATGGTCGCCGGATGCTGGGACCGGTAAGGTGCGGCACGTGGAGTTGAGAGTGTCGAGCCGTTCCCAGGGGGATCACGTTGTCCTCGCCCTCGCCGGCGAGATCGACCTGTACACGGCGCCGAAGCTGCAGAGTGAACTCACGTCCGCCCTGGCAGCGGGCAAGACGGCGCACATCGTGGTGGACATGTCCGCGGTCGAGTTCTGCGACTCCACCGGCATGAACGTGCTGCTGGCCGGGCACCGGCTGGCCACCGAGCGGGGCGGAGACCTGACCCTCGCCGCGCCGCGCGCGTCCGTGCGCAAGATCCTGGAGGTGACCGGCCTGGAGTCGGTGTTCACCATCCACGACGACGTCCCCGCGGTCACCGGCCAGTAGCGCCGATCTTTCACCGGCCCAAGGCGCACGCGCGCCCCGCGCTCTAGTATCTGCGCATGCCAGTGAAGGGGGATGGGGCGGCGGGCGGGGACGTCGCCGTCGTCATTCCGGCCAGGAACGAGTCCGACCGCATCGAAGCCACGGTGGCCGGCGCCGCCGGGCTGCCCGGGGTCGACCTGGTCATCGTGGTCGACGACGGCTCTGCCGACGACACCGCCGCACGGGCGAGCCGGGCCGGGGCCACGGTGCTGCGGCACAACCGCAACCGGGGTAAGGCGGCGGCGATGGAGACCGGCGCCGAGGCCGTCCGGCTGCTGGAGGCCACCGACGCGCCGCCCGGCGCACACCGCGCCCGGCACCTGCTGTTCCTGGACGCGGACCTGGGCGAAACCGCGAGCGCGGCTGGCCCGCTGACCGAACCGGTGCGCGCAGGCGACGCCGACATGACGATCGCTGTGTTCACCGAAAGGATCCGCCAGGGCGGGCATGGCCTGGTCGTCGGGCTGTCCGGCGCGGGCATCGAGCGCGCCACTGGATGGCGGCCCGCCCAGCCGCTGAACGGGCAGCGCTGCTTGACCAGAGCCGCGTTCGAGGCCGGCCGCCCGCTCGCCGCCGGGTTCGGGGTGGAAACCGCGCTCACCATCGACCTGCTGCGGGCCGGGATGCGGGTGACCGAGGTCGAGGTGCCGCTCGCGCACCGGGCAACCGGGAACGACTGGGCATCCCAGCGGCACCGGGCCCGCCAGTTCGCCGACGTGGCCCGCGCGCTCGCGGTCAGGGAGCCGGCGACCCGGGGCCTCGTGGCCGGCCGGGGCGGGCGCGGCCCGGTCAGGCGCCGTCCAGGGCGTTCGTGACATCCGGGCCGCCGGCCGCCCGGGCCACGCTGGCGGTGGCCCGGCCCGTGCCGCCGGTGGCCCGCCAGTGTGCCGAACTCGCGGGCAGGGCAGACCTGGCCGCGAGCCTGGCCAGCGTCGTGCTCACGTTCGGCGTCGCGGCCGTCGGTCCTTCGGTGATGGAACCGGCGCTGCCCAGCGGCGCGGGCCAGCCGCCGTGGTCGGCTGCCCTGCTTTCTCCTCGCCATCGGGGCCGGGGCCGGCGCTGGGCTCGCATTCGGCTGCTCGTCGTGGTGCTCCGGTCGGGGGGCCGAGAGCGTATTGCACCTCATGACCCTGCCATTGGCAATGCCTGTACTCCGTAACGCCGGCGAGACCATCGTCTGCGAGGACAACGACGGGCTGCGCTGGGAACCGGTCTGACGGCCTCGCTGCCGGCTTGAGGCCTGTCTGGGCTGGTCAGTCGGCTACGGTTGGGGACCGTGGAAGGTCAGAAAACAGCAGACCGTTACGCCTACCTGGGCCCGGAAGGCACGTTCACCGAGGCGGCCCTCGCGGTGTTCAGCCCCGCCGCCCTCGCGGACGCGCTGCCGTGCGCCACGATCCAGGCCACACTGGACGCGGTGCGCGGCGGGGAGGTGGACCGTGCGATCGTGCCGATCGAGAACTCGGTGGAGGGGGCGGTCAACGCCACCCTCGACGAACTCGCCACCGGCCCCGACATCGTCATCTGCGCGGAACTCCTGCTGCCGGTGACCTTCGCCCTGCTGGCCCGGCCGGGCACCTCGGCCGGCGACGTCAAGACCGTCGGCGGCCACCCGCAGGCGCAGGCGCAGTGCCGCCGTTGGCTGGCGGAGCACCTGCCCGACGCCGAGTGGATGCCCGCCTCGTCCAACGCCGAGGCCGCCAGGCAGGCCGCCGAAGGGCTGATCGACGCGGCGCTGGCCGGGGCCTTCGCCGCCGATCGGTACGGCCTGGCCGTGCTGGCCAGCGAGGTCAGCGACGTGGCCGACGCGGTCACCAGGTTCGTGGTGGTCGGCCGTCCGGGCCCGGTGCCGGCAGCGACCGGCGCCGACCGGACCTCGCTGGTGGCGTTCTTGCGTGAGGACCACCCTGGGGCCCTGATGGAACTGCTCACCGAGTTCGCGGTGCGCGGCATCAACCTGAGCCGCATCGAGTCCCGCCCCACCGGCGACGGGCTCGGCAAGTACTGCTTCTCCATCGACTGCGAGGGTCACCTCGACGACGCCAGGGTCGGCGAGGCGCTGATGGGCCTGCGCCGGGTGTGCGCCGATGTGAGGTTCCTCGGCAGCTACCCGCGCCACGACGGCGGCCGGGCACAGGTGCGCCCGGGCACCTCGGACGCCGAGTTCGCCCAGGCGGCGGCCTGGCTCGGGCGGCTCAGATACGGCCGGGTCTAACCCGCCGGCCGTGGGCCGGCCCATTAGAGGTAGGGGCCCGATCCACGGGGCGGCTGGCCGCCCTCCTCGCCGGGGCCGGGCACGATGGTGCCCGGAGGCAGGGCCCGGCGCATCTGCTCAAGCTGCGCCCGCGCGGCCATCTGCTGGGCGAACAGGGTCGTCTGGATGCCGTGGAACAGGCCTTCCAGCCAGCCGACGAGCTGGGCCTGGGCGACGCGGAGTTCCGCCTCGCTCGGCGCTTCGTCCTCGGTGAACGGCAGCGACAGCCGTTCGAGTTCGTCGGAAAGCTCGGGGGCCAGCCCCGACTCCAGTTCCTTCACCGACCGTTCGTGAATCTCCCGCAGCCGTACCCTGCTCTTCTCGTCCAGCGGCGAAGCGCGGACCTCCTCGAGAAGCTGCCGGATCATGCTGCCGATCCGCATGACCTTGGCGGGCTGCTCGACCATGTCGGCGAGCGGGCGCTCCCGGTCCTGGTCGCTGTCCCCGCTGACGGCCATGCCGTCCGGCCCCACGATGACCATCCTGCCCGCGTGCATTCCGTTCCGGTCGGTCGGCTCGCTGCCACTCTGCTCCGTCATGGTTCCTAGTTTGTCCCCTTGACCATGGTGCCAGCACCACGGGTCCGCCATCAGGCGCCGTCCGGGCGCGGCGGGAGCCTGCTGGGAGGCGGTGTTCTGTGGGCCAGTTCTGGGCTCTCCTGGGCGGAATCGCGGACAGCTGCCGGCTGGGCGGCGTCGTCTCTTGGCTTGTCTTAGGCGCAGAGTTTTGTCAGGATTCCCGATTGTGACCGAAGCGGTGCTGGAGGGCGTCCGTGACCTGAGCCTTGAGCGTCCAGGCGGGCGAATCGTGGCCTGGTCGGAGTTCGGCGATGAGGCGGGGCTGCCCTTGTTGCGGGTTCCCGGAACGCCGGGATGCCGGTACTCGTTGCGGGCTGATCGGGGGCCTTGGACGCGGCGGCATCTGCGGGTCATTACGACCGAGCGTCCTGGCTTCGGCGCCTCGACTCGGCTGCCGGGGCGGGGCTTCGGCGAGCCGGCTGACGATCTCGCGGCGGTCTTGGATCACCTCGGGCTCGAGGCCGTCCACGTCATGGGCGGCAGCGGTTCCGCACCGCACCAGCTGGCCTTTGCCGCCCAGCACCCTGACCGCGTCCGCGCTATGACGGTGCTCGTTGGCGCCGCCCCGTGCACCGGCGATGAGGCCGCGCAGATGATCGGGCTCAACGCCGACGCGCACGGGCTGGTGCAGAAGGGTGATGTGGAGGGGCTACGCCGGCTGATGGAGCCCATCCGGGCCGCCATGCTCGACGACCCGATTGCGGTATTTCGGGCCGTGATGGATCGGGCTCCGGCCGCCGACCGGGCCGTGATGGCCGACCCGCAGTGGCAGGCCGAGTTGATCGTCGCCAGCAAAGAAGCGCTGCGGCAGGGCGTGGATGGCTGGGTCGATGAGGCCTTCGCACTCGGCTCGCCCTGGGACGACGTTGACTTGGCCGCGGTCCAGACGTCGGTGACCTGGTGGCACGCGCCCAAGGACGCAAACGCTCCGCTGTCGGCCGCACGACGTGTGGTCGGCCATCTCCCAAACGCGCGGCTGATCACGTTCGGCGAAAACGAAGGCCACCTCGCCGGCTATCACCGTCAGGGCGAGATACTCGATGAGCTACTTGCCCGCGGGTGACCCTTCGCAGACCATCCGGGAAAGTCCGTCACCGATGTCCAGGCAACTTGGCCGTCAAGGCGTTGCGTCCGGCGTCCGGCGCGCCTGCCTTACGTCCCTGAACGCCAAGCGCGGCCGGGCCAAGAACCAGGTGACACTCGGTAACCAACGCCGGTATCGCCAGCGCGCGTGTAGCCGCCGAAGTGCTATGCGCGGCAGTGGGCGCCTGCTCCCTATGGTGGTGGTCGCGCATACCAGGTGATCGTGTGCTTTCGGCGGGTCCAGGCAGGGGCTCGGGCCGGGGTGGGACGTGCTCGCGTCCACTTGCCGAAGGCCTGGATTGTCGGGGCGCTGAGGTCCGACGGCCGGGGTTGTTGCGCCGTCTGTACTGGTAGGCGAGGGGGGCTGGCGTGATACTGGGGCAACCGGTCGCCTGGCGGCAAGGAGCGGTCAGGTCAGTGCCGTTGGCATCCAGTCGCACCTGATGAATCTGCTGCCCGGCCCGGGTCGATGGCCAGCGGCCGATTCCCTCGGGAGCGTGGCGGGCCGCCGCTGCGGGCCGTCCGGTCCCGGAGCCCGGTCCTCAGCCCCTGAGAGGACCGGGCTTCGCCCCCCTTCGGGCCGGACGGCCCGCGTGGTCAGGTGGTCAGCCCGAGGTGGTTCTCATAGGCGGCAAGGCCTGCCCTCATCGTGTAAGACCCGCGGATCCGCTGAAGCCCGTGCGAGATCTCGGAGTAATCCAGGTAAGGGTGATCGCCGCACTGGTAGCGGATGAGTTCAAACGCCCCGGTGTAGCCGCCTTCCACCCGGCCCTTCACGATGCGGGCCGGATGGCGCCGCGGGCTCGCCGTGCAGCCGTGGCCGGGCTGGCCAGCAAGAGGAAGTGCCGTAAGACCCTGGTCGCCACTGCGCGACGACAGGCTACGAGGATCGCGCGGGCCGCGCGGTACCGGAATGGCACTCAGACGATCAGGCGACCGCGTGCCGACGGCGACGTCCGTGTCTCCAAGGCCCACCAGACCCCCAGGCCGGTAGTTCTTACCATCTGCCGGGGTCCGGAGCAGCGCGACGACCTCAGTCTCGCAGCGTGATTGCCTTCAGGCAACCCCGCCGATGGGTGCGTACCTACTCAGAGGACGTGGCGCTGGCGGGAGAAACCCGATCGGATGCCCACGCGGGCGAGGGGTGACAGGCATGGTCTGCCTACGCCGATGAAGCGGCAGCTAAGAACACCGCCGGATCCGGCGTCCCCCATTGCCCGCCTGATTGAGACTGCGGCAGGCGTTGCGGTTTGGCCGTAGCGTCGTCAGGTCCTGCGGGGCTCACACGGCACGAGCCGGATCGGGCCTTTGCAGGCCGTGACGTTGGGGATGATGGGACGTCGCAGTGACTGGGCGGAACCTGGCCAACTTCCCGCGCGTCCAGCAGCTCCGGCTTGCGATGTGACGAGGTTCATCCGGTCAGGAGGATGCCAGCGCATGGGCGCTGATGCCAGCCTGGCATCAGCGCTGGGAGCTAGCGGTGGTGTGTGACGGCTAGCGATGTCGTGCGCCAAGGCGGGGAGGGGTGGCCACGACTGTGATGACTGATGGTGCTGCTGGCAAGTCTGCTGCGTCGAGCGGAAACCCGGTGGCTTCCGCCGATTTGGTCGAGGAAGGATGAACATGGCACTTGACCTCATCATCCTCGGGCTTGCGATCACGCTGGAGCCACTCACACTCGTCGCGTTCATCTTGATCCTCAGCGCCGAGAAAGGCATCAGGAAAGGGCTAGCGTTCATCCTTGGCTGGATG
The DNA here is from genome assembly GCA_963726415.1 of uncultured Actinomycetes bacterium. GTDB lineage: Bacteria > Actinomycetota > Actinomycetes > Streptosporangiales > Streptosporangiaceae > DASXKD01. The sequence continues at coordinate 29,605 of CAVSCM010000054.1, read as the reverse complement.
GCCTGCCTGGTGGCGGTGATCGCGGCCATCCTTCTCGTGACCGGGGGCAAGCCGCCGGCACCGCGTACCGCGCCCTCTACTGCCGCCCTGGTGGTTAAGGCGCTTCTTGGCGCGGTGCTGATATGGGTGGCCTTCCGGCAGCGCCGCCGCATGGGCCGGCCGAGGAAGCAGCCGGCCTGGATGGCGCGCCTGGACAGCCTGCCGCTGTGGACCGTCGCCGGGCTCGGCGTCTTCCTGCAGCCGTGGTCGCTGGTAGCCGCAGGCGCCGCCACGGTTGTGCAGGCGAAGCTGTCGACCGCGGGCGACTGGCTGACGCTGGTGCTGTTCTGCCTGCTCGCCACCTCGAGCTTCCTGGCTATGGAGCTTTACGCGGTCTTCGCACCCGAGGCGGCCGGCGCGCGGCTGGAGCAGGTGCAGAAATGGATCAATACCCACACCGACCAAGCGATCGTCGTGCTGTCGCTGGTCGTCGGCTGCTGGCTGCTCGGCGACAGTATCTACTTGATCGTGTCCTAGCGTGCCCAGGTGCCGAGTGCTGACATCGGTGCAGATGATCCGGCCGAGCCCGGTCACGGGCACGATCGCAGCAGCACATCGGCGATCTCATCCTCCGTCGCCCTTGCCACCAGCGCCCGGGTGGCACCCATTCGAGGCAGACTGCCGACGACCCGATGGCCACCGGCACCTGCGGGGTTGTATGGGCGGGGCTTGGGCTCAGGTGAGGAGCAGGACCTTGCCGACGTGGGTGCCGTCTTCGATCATGCGGTGCGCCTGCGCCGCCTCGGCCAGCGGCAGGGTGCGCTCGATCACCGGCACCACCTGACCGGCGGCCACCAGGGGCCACACCTGCTCCCTGACGTCGGCGACGACGATCGTCTTCTCCGCCACCGGGCGGGCCCGCAGCGTCGAGGCGAAGATGCTGATGCGCTTGCGCATCAGGGTGCCGAGGTTGACCTCCGCGTGCACCCCGCCCCGCGTCGAGATCTGGAGCAGGCGGCCGCCGGTGGCCAGCGCATCCACGTTCTTCTCCAGGTACGGGGCACCGATGATGTCGAGGATCACATCCGCGCCGCGGCCACCGGTGAAGTCCTTTACGGCTGCCGCGAAGTCGTCGTCGCGGTAGGAGATCGCGAGATCCGCGCCGAGTTCGCGGCACCGCTCCATCTTCTCCGGAGTGCCCGCGGTGCACGCCACGATCGCACCGCGCGCCTTTGCGAGCTGGATAGCCATGCTGCCGATCCCACCGGCGCCGCCGTGGACCAGCAGGACCTCCCCGGGGGCCAGCCTGGCCTGCCCGAAGACGCTCGCGTTCACCGTGCATGCCACCTCGGGCAGCGCGGCGGCGTCGGTCAGGCTCAGCCCATCCGGGATGGGCAGCAACTGCCCGGCGGGCACGGCAACCAGTTCCGCGTAACCGCCGCCGGCCATCAGGGCACAGACGCTGTCACCCTCCCGCCAGCCGGGCACTCCGGGCCCGACCCCGGCGATCCGGCCGGAGCACTCCAGGCCCGGATATTCCGAAGCGCCAGGGGGCGGCGGGTAGAAGCCCTGCCGCTGCATCACATCCGCCGGGTTGACACCGGCCGCCGTGACCTCGACCAGGACCTCGCCCTCGCCGGGAACCGGGTCCGATACCTCTTCCAGGCTCAGTACTTCGGGCCCACCGGGGGTGGTGATGATGACCGCGCGCACGGGCAGCTCCAGAAATCTCAGGGCTAGCTGGGTATGCCATTAAGTAGTGGTGACCTAGGCTCGGCGTGAGGCAGTTACCGGGCATAGCCAGGCACATCGATTCTCTTACGGATGAGAGCCGGGGTGAACGGCCTTGGACAATAGCGAACAGGACCAGCCTGTCGAGTCCGGGTCTGCCCGGCCCAGGTCCGTCTGGGCGGACATGGTCGTGTCCGGGGCCGACGATCAGGAGGAGCCGCAGCCAGAGCCCGAACCAGGGGCGGCGGCCGAGCCGGGGACGGAGCCCGGTGCGGAGCCAGGCCATCAGGCTCCACCGGAGGGGGCGCCCGGCTGGCCGGCGTCCGGGCTGCCGCCCCTTTTCGGGCAGAGATCCGCCGAAGGAGAACGGCCTGCGGTCCCCCAGCCCGAGCCTGGCTCCGGTTATGGCGGGTACCGCCCGTTAGGTTCCCTCCCGCCAAGCGGCCCGCCACCGGGGAGCCTGTCGCCCGCCGAATCGGCCTGGCACCAGGCCGGCGCTGACCCGCCCGAGCCTGGCGATGAGCAACACGAGCCTGACGGCGGCCTGGATGAGCCGCGCAGCCACTGGGATGAGCAAAGTGCCCCATGGGAGGAGCCAGGTAACCACTGGGCGGGGGCGATCGGCGGCTGGGAGGAGCGTGGCCCGCGGTGGGCAGAGCCTGGCCGATGGGAGGAGTCGGCGAACGGCCAGGACGAGCCCGGTGGCTACCGTGAGCCGGGTGGCCAGGACGAGCCGGGTGGCCAGGACGAGCCGGGACCCGGGGCCGCTCGGGGGCCTGGCAACGAGGCCGCGTTCGGGCCGTGGGAAACCTATGAGACCGCGGAGGGCTACGGCTGGACCGGCGGCTACGGCGTGGTGCCGGAGCAGGGGTGGGCGCAGTCCTACGACGACCCGGCCGAGCCTGCCAACAACGCCGATGGCGCGCGCCGGTCCGGAGACATGCAGGCCGGCCCGGGCGCGCACGCCGGCTACGGAGTGCACGCCGGCCCCAGCGCACAGCCCGGCGCCAGCGCACAGCCCGGCCCCAGCTCATGGGCCGGCTCCGGGGGACAGGCTGGCCCGGGGACACATGCCGGGCACGGGGCACATGCCGAGCACCGTGCACATGCCGGGCACGGGGGACATGCCGGGCACGGGGCACATGCCGGGCACGGGACCGTGGCGCCGGAACCAGATGCACCGCCAGGGCACGGGGAGCCGCCGCCCGCACGCGGGGGCCCGCCGCCGGGGCGCGGGGAGGCGGAGCCCGAGCGCGGGGAACCGCCGCACTGGCAGGCCGAGTCCGCGGACAGCCTGACCGCGGACCTGCTGCTGCCCGGGCGGCATGCCGCGCCGCCGTCCGGCTGGCGCCGTGCCGTGTACCAGATCACCGGCGGGCTGGTGTGCGCCCCGCAGTCCCCGGCGGACCGGCGCCGCAAGGACCTGGTACAGCGGGCCAGAACCCCGGTCGCGGGAGGCCATCACCGGGTCGCGGTGCTGAGCCTCAAGGGCGGCGTGGGCAAGACCACCACCACGGTCGGCCTCGGCTCCACACTGGCCTCGCTGCGCGGCGACCGGGTGATAGCCGTCGACGCCAACCCCGACCGCGGCACCCTGTCCGACAAGCTGCGGCTGGAAACGGCGGCCACGGTCCGTGACCTGCTCAACGAGGAAGACCAGATCCGCCGGTACGCCGACGTGCGTGCCTACACCACCCAGTCCCCGAGCGGCCTCGAAGTGCTGGCCTCCGACCGCGACCCGACCGTGTCCGTGGCCTTCAGCGACCAGGACTACGTGGACGTCGCCCGGATCCTCGAGCACTACTACTCGGTCAGCATCACCGACTGCGGTACCGGCCTGCTGCACTCGGCCATGGCCGGGGTGCTCGGGCTGGCCGGCCAGATCGTGCTGGTCAGCTCGCCCTCGGTGGACGGGGCCCGCAGCGCGAGCGCGACCCTGGACTGGCTGGCCGCCCACAACTACGGCGACCTGGTGTGCGGCGCGGTCGTGGTGCTCTCCGCGATCCGGCCAAGGAGCAGGAGTGCGGTGGACCTGGCCCGGCTGGAGGAGCATTTCGCGGCCCGCTGCCGGGCGGTGGTGCGGATTCCCTACGACGCCCACCTCGAAGAGGGCGCGGAGGTGGACCTGGCCCAGCTCAGCCGGGCCACGGCCGACGCCTACCTGGTGCTTGCGGCCGAGGTGGGCGACGGTTTCTCCTGGCCCCGGCGCTGACCACGGCGCGGCCCGGGGAGCGGTACCTCAGCGCGCGGGCCCGCCGGAAGGCGCGCCCGCGGCCGCCCGGATCGCCGCGATGAGCGGCCCGACCTCGACGGGGGTGGTCGTGTCCACCTCGATCACCGGTCAGCCCCCGGCGACCGGCCGGGCCACCTCGTCGTTCGGTCACCTACTCATTGTCCCGGCCCTCACGTCGCCCAAGATGCATAAGACTTTGATATAAATACCCTATGGATATGGTGGATGAGGCGCGGGACGTGTTGGAGCAGTCACTCGAGCCTGGCCTGGCTGTTGGGGTGACCGCCGCACTGGAACGCCTCATCGGGCTGTTCCGGTCGCTGAGTCCTCCGGATGGGCTGTCCCTGACGGCCGCTGCGACGCTGGTGACCCTGGAGCGGTCCGGGCCCTCCCGCCTCACCGCGCTCGCGGCCTACGAGGGCGTGACCCAGCCGGCGATGACGCAATTGGTGGACCGCTTGCAGGGGATGAACCTGCTCGAGCGGGCACAAGATCCGGCGGACGGGCGCGTGGTGCAGGTCCGCATCACCGACGAAGGCCGTGCCTTGATGGCGCGCCGGCGGGCGGTGCGTGCCGAGCGGGTCGCGGAACTGCTGCGGCTGCTGAGCCCCGGCGAGCAGGCGCTGCTCACCGCGGCGCTGCCGGCCATGGAGGCGCTGGCAAACGTACAGCGCGTCGGGGGGCCGGGCCGGGCAACAGCACCCCTCGTAACGGCGGGACCCGGCTGACCACCCCAGCCCCGGCGGACAACCCAGCATCGGCCTGCGAGCCTCAGGCATTCTTTCTCTTCGCGAAACGGAGCATCCTCATGAGTGGCGCACCAGCCACCAGTCCGTTCAGGCAGCCCAAGGCCGTGTTCGCGGTCGCGTTCGCGTGCGTGGTGTCGTTCATGGGGATCGGGCTTGTGGACCCGATCCTGCCCGCGATCTCCCACGAGCTGAACGCCTCGCCGAGCGAGGTGACGCTGCTGTTCACCAGCTACCTGGTGGTCACCGCGGTGGCGATGCTGATCACCAACTGGGTGTCCAGCCGGATCGGGGCCAAGCAGACGCTGATCGCCGGGCTGGCCCTGATCGTGGTGTTCAGCGCGCTGGCCGGCGCCTCGCCGGGCATCGGCGGGATCATCGGCTTCCGGGCCGGCTGGGGCGTGGGCAATGCGCTGTTCATCGCGACCTCGCTGGCCGTCATCGTCGCCTCCGCCAGCGGCGGGTTCGCCGGGGCCATCGTGTTGTACGAGACGGCCCTCGGCGTGGGCATCGCCACCGGCCCGTTGCTCGGCGGCATCCTCGGCGAAGTGAGCTGGCGCGGCCCGTTCTACGGCGTGGCCGCGCTCATGGCCATCGCGCTGATCGCCACGGTGGTGCTGGTCGAGAAGACGCCGAAACCGCCACGAAAGACCGGGCTGTCCGAGCCGCTGCGGGCGCTGCGGCACCGCGGCCTGCTGACCCTGTCGCTCACCGCGCTCTGTTACAACTGGGGCTTCTTCACCGTCCTCGGGTACGCGCCGTTCCCCATGGGCCTGAGCCCGATCAAGCTGGGCCTGGTCTTCACCTGCTGGGGCGTGCTTGTCGCGATCTTCGCCGTGTTCGGGGCGCCCCGGCTGCAAGAACGGCTCGGCCTGGCCAGGGCCATGTACCTCAACCTGGCCGCGTTTGCCGTGGTCGTGCTGGTCATCGCGGTCTGGACCACCGACCGCGCGGTGCTGATTCCCGCGGTGATCGTTTCCGGGATCTTCATCGGGGTCAACAACACCATCACCACCCAGGCCGTGATGACCGTGTCCCCGGTCGAGCGGCCGGTGGCCTCGGCCGCTTACAGCTTCGTCCGGTTCATCGGCGGCGGCCTTGCCCCCTACGCGGCGGGCAGGCTCGTCCTCGCCGCGGGCATCCACGTCCCGTTCTACATCGCCACTGGCGCCATCGTCATGGGCATCGCGATCCTCGCCACCGCGCACCGCCTGCTCGGCGAGGCGGAACGCGTCCAGGCACGGCAGGTCACCACCACCGTGGCTGAGCAACGCACCGCTCCCGCGGAAGGGCAGCCGGCCGGCGCCTTGATTCCGGTTCCAGCAGCCGGGACGATCAGCCGTGGCCGGCCCGGTGCCGGTGTGATCGTGGCCGCCATCGATAACTCCCCGGTGGCCGGCCGGGTCACCGACGCCGCGGCCCGGCTGGCGGCCGTGCACGACCGCGTGGTGCACGTGGTCCACGCGCAGGAAGGTGCCACCGCCGGTGACGCGGGGATCGACGCGGAGGACCTCGACGCCGCCTGCGCGGTCGTCGGCCAGCACCTGGAACGGCTCGCCGCCCGGCACGTCCCCGCCGAGGGCCAGGTCCTGCTGCACGCCACTGATCACGGCACCGTGGGCCGGCTGGTGGCCGAGTACGCCAACGACGTCGGGGCGGCGGCCATCGTGCTCGGCGCGCCGACGCACGGCGGGCTGCCCGCCCTGATGGACGCCAGCGCCAGCCGGGAACTGTGGCGGCACGCCCGCAGCAACGTGCTGATCATCAACCCTGAAGCCCCCACGCCGCCGCCTGCCGAGGCCGTGCGCGAGCCCGCATACGTGGGCTAGCGCCGCGCCCCGTTCACGGCCCGCCCGCGGTCATGGGCATGCAGGAGCCGCCGCCGAAGCCCGCCCGCACCTTTCCCGTGATATCACGGGAAAGGTGCGTCCAAACGGGGCAAATCGGGTGCCGAGGCGCACATCTCGCGTGATAAGCGCACATGATCATGGAGGTGCCGCCGGTGGGTGGGCCATAGACCGGGTTACTCGGGCAGGCGGTCGCGGGCCGGGAGGTCGATGCCGGCCGCGCACCACGCGGGCGACGAAGCCGGCCTTGGCGTTGGTGTAGGCGTTCCTGTTGCCGCTGTGCTCGCGGGCCAGTTGCTGCTTCAAGGCGGCGTACTCGGCGCAAAGGTCCGGGTCGGCACGGAGCGCGTCCCTGAAGGCGATCAGCGCGCGGGCGTGCGCATGGCCGTACTCGATCACGTGCAGGTGGTGGGTGCGCGCCTCCGGGCTCGGGCGCAGGAACCACAGCCGGTAGTGCCGGCACGGGTCCTCGGGCCAGAAGACCCAGCCGTCCGCCTGCAGCGGCGCCACGGCATTCTGGGCCTGGCTCAGCGACCTGACCGGGGCCAGCATGTCCACGACTGGCTTGGCCGGCAGGCCGGGCACGGACGTGGACCCGATGTGCTCGACCGGCGCGGCAAGCCATGGTTCCAGCACGGCCGCGACCCGACACGCTGGCTGTCGAATCCGGCCAGCCACGCGGATCGTATTGCGCGATAGAAACAGGTGCGTCGGCCACCCTTGCGAATTTACCGGGGAGGCTAGGACAGACTAGCCCGGGTCAGGACTGGAACTGCTGCTGCAGAAGCTCGGGGTTGCCGGCGAAGATGTCCCCGGGCTCCAGGCGCATGAGATCGTCCCGGGTCCAGTCGCGGTGCAGGTCGGAGGCGAGGCGGTGCGCGTGCCGGAGCCGGGCGCGCTCCAGTCCGTTGCGCACGCTGCGGGCGTTGGCGAACCGCGGCTGTTGCATCCGCTGGGTGAGGTAGTCGCGGAAGGCGTGCTCCGCTGCCTCGGACAGGTAGTAGCGCGACCCATCAAGCATCAGCTGACCGATGGCGGCCAGCTCATCCAGTTCATAGGCGGCGAAGTCGAGGTGATGGGCGATCCGTGAGCTCATGCCGGGGTTGACGCCGAAGAACTCGTCCATCCGGTCCTTGTATCCGGCCAGGATGACCACGAGGTTCTCCCGTTTGTTCTCCATGACCTGAAGCAGGATGTCGATCACTTCCTGGCCGTAGTCCAGCGAGTCCCCGGCCCGGTAGAGGTAGTACGCCTCGTCGATGAACAGGACGCCGCCCATCGCCTTTTCCAGGACCGCTTCGTCCGGGGCGCCGTCTGGCCTACGTACTGGCCCACCAGGTCGTCCCGCATGGCGTGGACCAGGTGCCCCTCTTCCAGGTAGCCGAGCCGGTGCAGCAGATCGGCCATCCGCAGCGCCACGGTGGTCTTTCCGGTGTATGGCAAGCTGGTGCCCACCAGAGCTAGCCCGCACGCGGCACGCCGTGCCAGGGGAGGTAGCGATGCCGGTCATCGTGATCACCAGGCTCCGGCTCAGGGATCCGGCCTTCTTCGACGACTTCTTCGCCAGCGCGGTAGCCGTGGTGGAGCAGGCCCAGGGCACGGCAGGAAACCTCGGCGCCGACGTGCTCGCCGAGGCGAACAACACCTACTGGACCCGCACCGCCTGGCAGGAACGTGCCTCGATGGACGGCTTCGTCGGCACCGAACCGCACCTGGGCACCATGAATCGCATCGACGACTGGTGCGACGAGGCGGCGTTTGTCGACTGGGAGCAGCCGGGCGCCGATATGCCGGACTGGCAGGAGGCCCACCGGCGCCTCGTTGCTGACGGCCAGACGAGCAGCCTCACGCACGGGACGCAGGCCAATAAGATCCGTGACTTCCCCGCCCCCGTCGTGCTCTGAGCGGCCGTGATGTCTCACGTGCGGTACCGCAGGGTGGTACTCAAGCTCAGCGGGGAAGCGCTGGCGGGGCCGGGCGGAACCGGCGCGGACCCGGCCAGCCTGGCCCACGTCGCGCGGGAGATTCTCTCCGTGCACGATCTCGGCGTGCAGATAGCCGTGGTCGTGGGCGGCGGCAACTACTTCCGCGGCCGGATGGCCCAGGGCTGGGGGATCAGCCGGGCCGAGGCGGACAACATCGGGATGCTCGGCACCGTGATGAACGCGCTGATGCTCCGTGGTGTGCTCACCGCCAGCGGCGACCGCAGCGGCAGCGACGTGCGGGTGATGACCGCCATGCCGATGGAGAGCGTGGCCGAGCCGTTCATCAGGCTCCGGGCGGTCCACCATCTCGACCGTGGCCTGATCGTGCTGCTGGCCGGCGGCATCGGGCAGCCGTACGTGACCACCGACTACCCGGCCGTGCAGCGCGCACTGGAACTGGATGCCGACGCCCTGCTGGTCGCCAAGCACGGGGTGGACGGCGTCTACGACAGCGACCCGCGGGTCAACCCGGCCGCCACGCGCTACCCGCACCTCACCTATGACGAGGCGCTGGCCGCCCGGGTGCGGGTCATGGATACCAGCGCGTTCGTCCTGGCCAGCGAGCAGGCGCTGACCATGCACGTGTTCGACGTCGCCGCCGTCGGGGTAATGCGGCGCATCTGCGAGGGCGAGGACCTCGGCACCAGGATCAGCGCCAAGAGGTGACCCGCGGAGCGTTCCCGGCTCGCCGGCCGTGGCCGGGCTCTGTCGGCGGCCGGGGATAGCGTGGGCAACGCAGGTGACCGCAGGTAAGTGAGGGGACGCCATGACCACCCTGGAGAACCGGCCCAACACCGCGCTTCTGGTCGTCGACGTGCAGAACGGTGTCGTCGCGGAGGCGCACGATCGCGACGCCGTTGTGGCGAACGTCGGCAGCCTCGTCGACAAGGCCCGGCGGGAGCAGGTCCCCGTGGTCTGGGTCCAGCACTTCGACGAGGGCCTTGCGCGAGGCAGCGAGGAGTGGCGGATCGTCCCCGAGCTGGCCCCGGACGGCGCCGAGTCGCTCGTCGAGAAGAGCTACGGCGACTCCTTCGAGGGCACCAACCTGGAGACCGTGCTGTCCGGTCTCGGCGTCGGGCGGCTTGTCGTCGTCGGCGCGGAGACCGACGCGTGCATCCGCTCGACCCTGCACGGCGCGTTCGCCAGGGGCTACGACGCGACCCTGGTCGGCGACGCCCACACCACCGGCGACAGAACGGAATGGGGAGCACCGCCGCCGGACCAGGTGATCGCGCACACCAACCTGTACTGGCGCTACCAGACCGCACCGGGCAAGACGGCCGGGACGGTCGAGACCAAGGACGTCGACTTCGGCGGCCCGTCCTAGCGGTGGTCAGCCTCCGGGTGGCGCGTCTTCAGCCTGGCCGGCCGTCACCGGTGGCTCAGCAGCCGTCGTAGGGCGCCCAGGGGGAGGTGCCTGCCTCGGCATACAGCTTGGCGAACGCGGCTTCCTGCACGCTGACCGGCGCGGTCTGCGCACCGCCGGGGTAGGCACCCGCGTAGCCCAGGCCCGCCCAGGTGGAGGGCAGGAACTGGAACAACCCACCGGCACCACTTGACGGGTTCACCGCGCGCGGGTTGCCCCCGGATTCGCGGGAGATGACGCAGGCCTCGAACGCGCCCATGCCCTCCGTGCCGACGTGGCCAGAACCCCTTGCGCGACCCGGATCCGACCGCCTGGCGTGCCCGCCCGGGGCACTGTGCCGTCCTGCGGGCCTCGTGTGATCCCGGTCGGCGTGGTGCCCCGCGTGGCGGGCGTGCTGGTGCCTGTGAGCGGAGGTCACATGCACGGCGGCCGGGGCGGGGACCGCTGCGTGGCAGTTAACGGTGATGGACTGCCCGGGGAAGATCAGGTTGGGGTTGGCGATGCCGGACGCGGCGGCAAGCGAAGGGTAGTCGGCCGCAGTGCCGCAGAACCGGGCGCTGATCTGGGAGAGGCTGTCGCCGGAGCGCACGATGTAGCTCGACCGGGCGGCGGTCGTGTGGACGGCGGGGTGATGGTGCCGGTGGACCACGACGTGGGGCCTGGTGGCCTTCAGCGCGGCGAGATCCGTGGTACCGCTGTTGACCGCGCTGGAATCGGCGAGGTTCGCGTTGACCAGCCTGGCGTTGACCAGCCCGGCGGGAACGGGGGCTGGGTGGGTGGCAGCGGAGGCAGCGGTGGCGGTGCCAGACAGCGCGAGTGCCGAGCCGGCGGCGCCGGCCACCAGCGAGGCCGTACCTGCCTTGGCGGCGGTACCGATGAGAGCGGCTGGTCCGGGGCCGCCGGGCCTGGCGTGGCGGGCGTCGTAACCGGACGTGGTCTTGGCATGCTGGCCGACGCGACGTGACATGTGCGGGATCCCTGGCCCTTCCGGGTTGGTGACAAGACACGGCGGGCCAGGTTCAGGGGCTCCTGCCAGATGTTCGGCAGCTTCTCTGGGTGCCGGGCCCAGAGGCGCACTTAGGCGAACATAGGGCGGAAATTACTGACGCGTAGGAATTTCCGGAGAACTGCGACGCGCGGTTTCTCCCCCCGTTAGGGTGATGTCGGCTCGACCTGTCCCGACCAGGATTGGGTGCCATCGGCCGGAGCGAGGCGGCTCCCCACGGGCGGCGGATCGAGGTCAGGGCATTGCTCGCGAGCGGTGGGCGATCGACGTCGATGACGGCCCGGGTCAGCTTTCTTCCCAGCCGGCTTTGACAAGCTCTATGCCACCCGCGATGGCGGCCAGCACTGGCAGCGCGTCACACCCTGATCAGGAGACCAGGCCATGACCGAGGACAGCACCAGGGCCGTAGACACCCAGGCGACCTTGCGCGAAGGCCGAGCCGAGCGCAAGCCGCGTTACGCGTCTTTGTGCTCGGGCGCAGCGGCCTGACCAGGACGATCGGTGGGCTTGGTAAGCCCCTGTTTCTCGTGGGGCTGATGGCCGGATTCAAGCATTAGGGCGATCCAGACCGTCAGAAGGATCATCACGAGGACAGCCCCGAAAGTAACTGTGTGAAGCAAGGCTGATCCGCCCATGTGCTAAACAGCTCCCCTCCAGCGGGCCGTGCATCTTGGTCAGGCCATCTGCCCTGGATAGGACACCCCTGCGGAGTGCGGGTGTGCAGCCGTTGGAGGACCGGTGGAGAACGCCGAAACGCTCTACCGTTCGGCAGCCGACGCGCGGGATCGGCGCTGTCAGCCGAGGCGGCGGATCTGGCCGTCGAGGCCGCGGAGCTGCCGCGGCACGGCCTGGTAGGCCTCGGGTGCCTCCAGCGGCCGCAGGCTGTCGGCGCGGACCTGGACCACCTTGTGATGGTGCCGCCCGCCGGACTCCTGGACCCAGGACACCCAGGCCCACCAGGAGCCATCACGCTCGTGCCGTTCCCAGGCGAGCAGGTGCCCCACCATGCCGGTGGCCATCTCCACCAGCGGCGGCGCCCACGGGGTATGCCTCGCCGCCATCACACCAGTATGCGAAACTATGTTCGACTTCATTCGGCTATCTGGGTATTTAAATCAAGATCGCTACGAGCTTGATCTCCCCGGGTGACTTTGAGTGCCGTTATCCTGCGGTCCGCGCAAGCCTGCTGGGCGGACGGCCTGCATGGCCGTCGTAGCGCATGATCTGTGGTTCAGGCGCTGGCGGATCCCGGCCGGGAAAGCGTGTGCCGTGGCGAAGCTGGGCTTCGCCACGGCACACGCTGAGTTGCCGGCGTGTTCAGGCCTCGGGGATGAGGCCGAGCTGGCGGAGTGCGGTGACGCCGTCGTCGAGGCCGACCTCCTCGGTGATGAGGCCGTTCTCGACCTTCAGGACGGTGGTACCGGTGAACCGCATCACCTTGCCGGTGTTAGCTGGCAGCGCGCCGATAGGCATGTCGTCGAACGCGTCTCCGGTGTGGGTGCCGCCGCCTTCCCACTGGCCGACCACATAGTCGCCCTCGGCGATCAGGTCGGCGGTGCCCCAGAAGTTCAGGTCCGGGAACGCGGCGCGGAACTTTCCGGCGAACGCGCGGACCGCGTCCCGGCCGCGCAGCGGCTCGTGCAGCGAGTACTCGAACCGGATGTCCGGGGCGGCGAGCTCGCCGATGACGGCCGGGTTGAAGTCCTTGCCCCAGAACTCGGTGAACCACCGGCCCACAACCGCCTTGTTCTCCTCGATCGACATGGGTCGTTCCCTTCCTTGTCGTGAGTTATCTGCTGCTCCTCTGGGAGGACGCACCCTGCAGACGCGCGCCGGGGCCGCTGCGTGAGATGGCGGCGAGGCGCTTGCGTCCGGCGGCCGGATTGCGGTGCCTACCAGAGACCGACCGCAGCGGCAGGTCCCGCCCGCAGGGTCCGCGCGTGCTCGATCTCCAGCAGGGTGCGCTTCCGGCCCAGGCCACCCGCGTAGCCGGTGAGCTTGCCGGTACTGCCGATCACCCGGTGGCAGGGGATCACAATGCACATCGGGTTGCGGCCCACTGCCGCACCGACGTCCCGCGGGTCCGTCCCGGCCTCCAGGCTGCGGGCGAGATCGCCGTAGGTGGTCGTCTCCCCGTAGGGCACGCCGGACACCAGCTCCCAGACCCGCCGGTCGAACTCGGTGCCCTTGATCTTCACGGGAAACTCGAACGCGGTCCGCTCCCCGTCGAGGTACTCGCCGAGCTGGCATGCGACTTCTTCGAATCCCTCATCGGTGCGGGGACCGAACGCCGTCCGGTCGGGCCTGGGCCAGTGCCGTGGGAAATACAGTCCGGTCAGAGCCTCTTCCTCCCGGACGACCGTCACCATTCCCAGGCGCGTTGTGAGCACCGTGTGCCCGGTACCCGGGGCTCCACCTGCTGTTACCGTCACTGTCTGCTTCCTTCCGTTGCCCTCACGAAGCAGACGCGCCGGCGCGGCCGAACGTGAGACGGAGTGTTCATGGCGCGTCGTGAAACACGAGCCCGAGCGTGTGCCGCTGGCCCGACCTGATCACGGATACCCCGTGCCGTACCGGGGCCGCTGACCAGCCCCGCACCGACCGGACAGGCCGGTCCCGGGTGGTGAATACGTAGCCGCGGCCGTGCGGGAGCAGGGTGGCGGTGCCGCGGGACTGCGCGCGCGGTCGCTGCTCCACCAGCAGGAACTCCCCTCCGCTGTGGTCGGTACCGGGTTCGTTCAAGTTGATGACGACCTGGAGCGGGAACACCAGGTCGCCGTAGAGGTCGCGGTGCAGAGCGTTCCAGTCCCCCGCGCGATAGCGGAGCAGGATCGCCGTCGGCCGGTCCTGCCCGGCGTCATGGCACATCCGCAGCCATTCGTCGAGTGTGTCCGGCCACGGGGCCGGGCGGCCGAGCTTGGCCCACCAGTCGCGCGCGATCGGCAGCAGCCGCGGGTAAAGTGCCTGCTTGAGCCGCTCGACGGGCTCCGGGTACGGGGTCTTGAAGTAGCGGTATTCGCCTTCGCCGAATCGGTGCTGCCTCATGTTGACCGTGCTGCGGAAGTACCCGGCCTGCTCGTAGAGCCCGCGGATCTGCTCCGCTTCGCCGGGGGTGAGCAACTCCGGCAGGAGGGCACCGCCGAGAGAGTTGACCTCGGCGGTGATGGCGTCCCAGTCGCCGGCATCGACCCGGTGCTGCCACGGGTCCATGACCTCGATGCCTCGGGTGAGGCCGCTCATGCCGCTGCCTCCAAGCCGAGCAGCGCCTTCTTGGCATCGGGGCCGCCGACGTAGCCGCCGGGGGTGCCGTCGGCCGGCAGCACCCGGTGGCAGGGCACGACGACCGGCAACGGGTTGGTGGCGCAGGCGGTGCCGACGGCGCGGAATGCCTTCGGGTTACCGACGAGCTCCGCGACCTGCTTGTACGTGCGGGTCTGCCCGTACCCGATCTCGGGCAGGTGCCGTTGCACCAACTGCCGGAACCCCCTGGACAGGGACAAGTCGAGCGGGAGGTCAAAGACCCGCCGCTGCCTGCCGAAGTACTCATCGAGTTCCCGTGCCGCGGCGTCCAGCCGTTGTGGTGCCCGCAGCACGCGCGGGCTGAGCCGCTGCGCCAGGGTGTCCAGCACGCGATCGTGATCCTCAATGTCATAGGCCACGCGCACTAGGCCCTTCGGCGTCGCCGCCAGCAGGAGTGTGCCCACCGGGGAGTCGATCGTCGTGTAGGCGACGTCGAGCAGGCCCTCGGCGTCGGCGGCAATCCCGAGCCCGTGCCTGAGCCTGAGCAGCGTGCCGGCATCGTGCGGGGACGCGAAATAGTCAGGTGAAATGTTCACGATGGCGCTCCTTCCGTAGTCGCGCCGGGGTAGTTCTTGCGCAGGTTCTTGACGCCATCGGCCGCGGCCCTGCGTGCCGCATCGGTCGTGCCGCCGAGGATCGCTGCGATCTCGGCGTAGGCCAGGCCTGCGACGTAGTGATAGGCCACCGCCTGGCGCTGCTTGTCCGGCAGTGCCCCGACCGCCTGCCACAGGTCACCGTCGCCGTCCCCCGGCACGCCGAGCGCGGTCGGCGACTCGGGTACCTCCCCGACCGGCACGGGCTGCCTTTTGCGGGCCCGGAGCACGTCGATGGCCTTGCGATGTGCGATCGTGACCAGCCAGGCTTCGGCGTTGGCGTTATCCGGCAGGTCGGGGTAGGCGCGCATCGCCGCCAGGAAGGTCTCCGACCACGCGTCCTCGGCATCGTGGACGCCGAGGAGCACACGGCACACGCGCAGCACGGTTCCCCCGTGGTGCGCCACGATCTTCTCGAACGGCTGCTTCATCCCCTATCCCCGCGCAGACGCCTGTGTGGTCATTGTCAGCTTCCTCCTCACCAGGCAGACGCTCCGGGCACGCCGAACGTGAGGTGCAGGGCGCACGTTCGTAGCATGACCGGGTGATCGTGTGGCTGAACGGGACCTTCGGTGCGGGCAAGACGCCACCGGAGCAGAGCTGCAGCCGCTGGTTCCGGCCGTTCTGCAAGTGTTCTCCTCGGGCATGCGGCCATCCGCGCCGCGGTTTCGGGCTGGTGCTGGCTATCGTGGGTCAATGGCTCCCAGACTGGTTACCGAGCGCCTTGTTCTGCGCGACTGGACGGTCGATGACGCCGAGGCGGCACTAGGTGTCTACGGCGATCCAGAAGTGGCCCGGTGGCTGGCGCCGGAGATGGACACGGTGGGCGATCAGCCGGCCATGAGCCTGACGCTGGAACGGTGGGCCGCCGAGAACGCGCAGATGATGACTCCGGCGGGCCGGTGGGCGGTCGAGCTTCGCCAGGACGGGCGAGTGATAGGCGGGGCCAGCCTGCTGCCGTTGCCGCCGGATGATGAATTCGAGGTGGGCTGGCAGTTGCACCGCCAGGCCTGGGGACATGGGTACGCCACCGAGGCCGGGCTGGCACTGGCGCGATGGGCATTCGGGCAGGGCATCGAACAGGTGATCGCGCTGGTCCGGCCCGCGAACACGCGCGCGGTCGCGACGGTGCGCCGGATCGGCATGGAATGGGTTGGCGAGACGGAGAAATACCATCGCCTGCGCTTGCAGCAGTTCCGGCTGAGTCCTGGGGACCTGGCACCGGCCGCCGAGGTGTGAGGCCGGGCGCTTCGGCGCGGGACCGTCGCCAACCGGAACCGTTGCCAGCCGGAACGCCGCCAGCGGAACCCTCGCCAGCAGCGACGTGCAGGTGGAGACGCCGTTGTGGTGCTGGTTCCGAGGTGCCCGGGCTTTACCGGCGCAGGGCGGTTTCCCGCTCCATATGCGACAGCTTCTCGGGATTGCGCACGGCGTACAGCCCGGTGATGAGGCCGTCCTCGATGCGCACCGCGATGACGGTGTCGATCGCGCCGTCAAGCCGGAGAATCAGCGCCGGGTAGCCGTTGACCTGCGCTGGCCGCAGCGATGCGGCGGCGGTGCTGCCCAGCCCCGCGGTGAGCAGGCGCGCCACTTTGCCGGCGCCCACGATGGGCCGCAGGATGGCCTGCTTGACTCCGCCACCGTCGCCCAAGGCGACGACGTCCGGCGCGAGGATGTCGAGCAGGCTCTGCAGATCGCCGGTTTCGATCGCCCGCTGGAACGCTTCGAAGGCGTTTTGGGTCTCGGCCGGGGAAACGACTCCGCGCGGCAGGCGGGCGGCGACGTGTGCCCGCGCGCGATGGGCGATCTGGCGGACGCCGGCGGGGGTCCTGTCGACGGCTTCGGCGATCTCGTCGTAGGCCAGGTCGAACACCTCGCGCAGCACGAACACCGCCCGCTCGGTCGGCGTGAGCGTCTCCAGCACCAGCAGCATCGCCATCGAGACGCTGTCGGCCAGCTCGACGTCCTCGGCCACATCGGGCGCGGTGAGCAGGGGCTCGGGCAGCCAGGGGCCTATGTAGGACTCCTTGCGGCGGCCGAGCGTGCGCAGCCGGGCGAGCGCTTGGCGGGTGGTGATCCGGACCAGATACGCACGCTGATCCCGCACCGTGCCGAGATCGACACCCGCCCACCGCAGCCAGGACTCCTGCAGGACGTCTTCGGCGTCGGCAGCCGAGCCGAGCATCTCGTAGGCGACGGTGAAAAGCAGGTTGCGATGGGCGACGAACGCCTCGGTGGCGGGGTCCGTGCGCCCACCGCCCGCGAGCCGCCCGGCCGTGTCCTCTGTGCGCTCGCTCTGCACGGCTGCTCCTGACGCTCGCTCTCGACGGTGCTACGCGCACAAGACGCCGGTCCCGGCAGCTTTGTGACAGCCATGCGGTATGGCGTACGTCACACGGCCACCCTGTCACAAGGAGCAGGCCCCCTGGCATCTCGTGTTCGTCCAGTGCGGCACTACGAGTGAGGACGAAGTCATGGACGCCCGATTCGACATGTTCGGCAACGAGATCGCCATCAGGTTCGCCAAGCGGTTCGCCAACGCCAGCCTGGTGATCGCGCAGTCACCGTTGCCGAAGTCCACCCAGGAACTGGTGTCGCTGCGCGCCAGCCAGATCAATGGCTGCGGGTGGTGCATCGACGCACACACCAAGGAGGCCGCAGCAGCGGGTGAAACCGCGGTCCGGCTCAACCTGGTCGCCGCCTGGCGCGAGGCCACGGTGTTCACCGAGGCCGAGCAGGCCGCGCTGGCGCTCGCCGAGGAGGGCACCCGGCTCGCCGACGCCCACCACGGCGTGTCCGACGAGACGTGGGCCCAGGTGCGCAAGCACTACGACGACGACCAGATCGCCGCGCTGGTCTCCTTGGTCGCCATGATCAACGCGGCCAACCGGCTCGCCGTGATCGTGCACCAGCGGGGAGGTTCCTACGAGCCCGGCATGTTCGCCGCCATGCTCAACTGATCGGTGGACGAGCCCGGCCCAGGATCATTCGATCCGGGCCGGGCCGCGCATGTCAGGGGGTGGCTGGAAGCGGGTATTCGAACGGAGACGGTGGAAGCCGTGCCCGCGCGGCAGAAGTTAGGGAGACCGTTGATGTTCGTTGCAAGCCTGGTGCATCCAACCATCGGTTTCCCGCGCCGCTCGGCGCGTCCCGGGCCGGTACTGCGTCACGTCCACCCGAGCGAAACCCAGGCAGTCGCTGAGTGTTTCATCTCCGCACGGACCAGGGTCGACCATCTCGTCGCCCTGGCCTACCGGCAGCTTGAGACGCAGACAGACCAGCAGTTCGCAGCGCTCACAGATCCGCAAGGTCCCTATCGGATAACCGTCGTAGCCACGAGCCAAATCACCCCCTACCGCGATGCCGGGGAACTCGCCGCGTCGGTTCTCACCTCGCGAACCTTGGAAGTCACCACTTCCGCGGCGGACCGCGCTCACCCGTTGCTCGGTGGTGAGGTAGGCGGCGCTTACTACCGTTTTCGGGCGGTGCACGATCTCATCGGGCATGTGGCGACCGGCTACGGCTTTGATCGGGACGGCGAGTACTCGGCCTGGCTCGTGCAACGCAAGCTCTACGCGGGTCTTGCCCGCTGGGCTGCCGCTACGGAACTGCACGGCGAAATCAGCGCACTGTGGACTACCCACCAGTTCCCGGAGCACAAGGCGGTCCTGCTCGACAGTCACCTGCTCAAGGGACGATCCCTCACACCCGGGGAGACACGCGAGGTCAGAGTGGGCGAAGGGGACGAGAATGCTTGTTCAAGCAAGTAGTGTCGTCGGGTGGCCAAGGTCGAGCCGCTGAACGAGACCGAAGAGGCCTTCTGGCGGGCCCTCATGCGCATCGTGCTGTCCCTGCCCCGCCGCCTGGACAGCGACCTGGTAAGGACCGTGGGAATCACGGCGAACGAGTACACGACGCTGATGTGCCTGTCCGAGGCGCGGGGGCGTGAGCTGCGGATGGCGGACCTCGCTAACGCGGCGGCGCTGTCGGCCAGCCGCATGACCCGGCTGGTTGATGACCTCCAGGCCCGCGGCTTCGTGATCAAACGGGCAAGCTCCGAGGACGGGCGGGGCAACATCGCCGAGCTCACCCCGGCCGGGCTCGCGAAGCTCAAGGAAGCCTGGCCGGTGCACCTGGCGAGCGTCAGGGACAGGGTGTTCGACCACGTCGACCCCGGCACCGTCACGAACGCGGCGCGGGCCCTGTCGGAGATCGCCGCCCAGCTGGAAGCCGGGCGCTAGCCAGCGGTTCCCGGCGCCGGGTCTCCTCTTCCGAAAGAGCTTGCTTGCCAAAGCAAGTAGATCGATGTAGTGTCGGGCCCCTGCCGACCGCGCGCACCAACTCCGGGCGCGCCGGAGGTCAAGGAAACAGAGATGACCGCAACCACTTCGGCCGCCACCGGTGCTTTTGCCATGCCGGGCGCAGGCTCGCAAGTGCACACGTAAGAGGGAGCCGCCACATGACCCGGATCGGCGTCATCCTCGGAAGTACCCGCCCCGGCCGGCGCGGCGAGCAGGTCGCGCGCTGGGTGATGGATCAGGCACGTGTTCGCAGCGACGCCGAGTTCGAGCTCATCGACCTTGCCGACTATCCGCTGCCGCACCTGGACGAGCCTCTGCCTCCGAGCATGGGCCAGTACCAGAACGCACACACCAATGACTGGGCAGCCATCATCGGCCGGTTCGACGGATTCGTCTTCGTCACCCCCGAGTACAACCACTCCACTTCGGGTGTGCTGAAGAACGCCATCGACTTCCTCTACGCGGAGTGGAACAACAAGGCCATGGGCGTCGTCTCCTACGGCGCCGTTGGCGGCGCCCGGGCAGCCGAGCACCTCCGTCTCATTGCCGGTGAGCTTCAGATGGCAGATGTGCGCACGAACGTCGCTCTGTCGCTTTTCACCGACTTCGAGAACTTCGCCGAGCTAAGGCCCGGCGCGCACCAGGCCCAGGCGCTCGACACCCTGCTCAGTGAGGTCGTCCGGTGGAGCGAGGCGCTGGCGCCGCTGCGACAGGTGGCCCACGCCGTGTAGCCGAAGTAACAGGGAGGGCAAGGTCTGGTGACCTCGGCTATGGCCATTGGCAGCCGGCACGATCGAGGATGAGATCGCCGACGTGCTGCTGACGACGGCCCCGGAGGCCGGGCTCAGGCCAAAGCATTTGCCGCCGCAGGGATCTGGCGGCGATATGGTGGCAGATAGCGTTGTGCTGCTCCAGACCCCGGCGGTAGCCGAGCCTACTGAGGTGGGGTTGAGTTGAGCGCCGAGGCTTCGCACGTCGTGACTGATGTCCGGTCGGCTAGCCGTCTGCAAGACGTCCCCGTGGGCGCGGGTGTCATGCCTGTGATCCGCGGGTGCGCATTTGACGCCGAGGAGGTCGTGACCCTGCCTGTAGCCGGGCAGCCCGGCCATGGCAGAACAGCGAGCCTGCGGCGGCAGATGGTCTGGATGGCGGAGGACCGCAAGGCTCGCTGCACCGGCGCGTACGAGGTCATCTGCCGCGACTGCGGTGATCATCCGTATCTGGGTTACTCCGAGATCCCACCTCGGTTGCAACGGATCCGCGGGCCGTACACGCTGGCGGCGGGCGTTGCGGCATATGCCAGGCATCTCGGGCTCGCCACCTCACGGCGCCGGTCATGAACGGCTCGCCATCGGCCCCGGTCCAGCCTCCCGACGAAGGTGTTCCCGCCGGAGCAGATCTCGCCGGTAGCCAGGCTGAGCGTGACGCTCCCCAGAGCGACGCGCCGCTGAACGGGCAAGAACGAGTCAAGAAGCCGTCCCGGCGGCGCATCCGCAAGGGTGTCGTCGGCGTGCTTGTTGCGCTTTCTTGCCTGCTGGTGCTGCTGTCCACCACGGTGGTATGGGCGCACCGGACCTTGCTCAACACCGACACATTCGTCGGCACGGTCGCGCCGGTGTTCAAGAATCCAGCAGTGGCCTCCGCCGTGGCGGCGCGCGGCACAGATGAGCTATTCACCGAGCTGAATCTGCAGGCCCGGCTGCGGGCTGCGCTGCCTCCCAAGGCCAGTTTCGCGGCCGTCCCGATCACCAATGCCACCAAGGGCTTTGTTGCGGGTGAGCTGACGAAGGTGCTGAAGTCCCCTCGGTTCCAGGCCGCCTGGACCGGGACGCTGACGACTACGCACCAACAGCTGGTAGCGGTGTTGCGCGGCCAGAACACGGCGGCTGTATCCACCTCGGGCGGTTACATCGTCCTCAACACGATCCCGGTCATCAACCAGGCCCTGGGGAAGGTGTCGGGCCTGGCCTCTGACCTGACCGGCAAGCACGTGACCCTGCCCACCATCACCAGCGCCGAAGTGCGGCAACAGCAGGTGGCCAAGTTGTCCAAAGCGCTGGGAGTCCCGCTGCCCAGCAACTTCGGCGAGATCGCCCTGGTCCGGTCCAGCGACCTGGCCACCGTGCGGCAAGGGGTGAAGGCCTTCGATGGGCTGACCCTTGTGCTGCCCCTGGTCACAATCGCGCTGATCGCCTTCTGCCTGTGGTTGTCGGTGAACCGGCGGCGAACCTTGCTGCAGCTGGCGGTGGGCGTATCGCTGTTGATGATCGTGGAGAGGCGCGTCGTCCTGCATGAGCAAGGCGTGCTGGCCAGCGCTGCGCACAATCCCCAGCTCGCTTTGAGCGTTCTGGGTGATCTGCTGCACGGATTCTTCGTCCTCACCGCGTGGGTCTTGGGCGTGGCCCTGGTCGTCCTGGTCATAGCCGTGTTGAGCGGACCGTACCGGTGGGCAGTGGCGATCCGCGCGGCGGTGCGGCGGGCCGGGCGCGGCATCGCGGGGGCAGAGGGCGGTAACCGCCGCGGCGCGCTCGCCTGGATAGGTTCTCATGGGGCTGGGTTCCAGCTGGCAGGTGCCGTAGTCGCCGGGATCCTGCTGCTGATCGTGAGCGTGTCGTGGCTCAGCTTCCTCATCATCGGCGTGTTGCTCGCCGCCTACGAGATCGGCCTCCAGCGGATCAAGCCCGCCCGTTCCGATGAAGCATCGCCACCCCCTGGTCCCAACGGCCAGGTGGGCCTCCCGTCTCGCACCAGCGAAACCTAGACGAAAGTCATAACCGATCGAGGGAGATCACAAGGCCACGCTTGTTGCGGCGGTCAACTCTGGGGGGCCGTTCCCGTGCTAGCCGCGGTGGCCATAGGGCGGGCTTTGAGGATGTCGATGCTCAGTGCCAGGATCCACGCCGGGAACAACAGCTCCACCCAGGCAGTGATACCGATGCCGACCAGCAGCACCAGCGCGGTTGCGAGCCCGGCAACCTGAAGCCATCTGGAGACGATGTGGGTGCGGCGGGCGATTGTCACTGTGGTGAGCGTGAACACCGCCGCCATCCGCATGGCATAAACGTTGAGCAGGAGTGAGGTGACGTTGCGGCCCAGCGCCAAGGTGTCGGAACCGGGCGGGCCGGACGGCCTGGACGACGCTGCTATGAGGCCGCCGGCGACGGCGGCGGCCACGAACAGCATGCCAACGAACAGCAGGCCGCTGCCCAGGAACACGGTCGCGAAGAACCGGTCCTCATGCCTGCCGATCCGGTCCCGGATCACCCCGATGAACCACAAGAAGGCGAGGCCGGCGAAAGGGATCAGGTTCAGCGCGATCGCCACGGCGGTTCTTCGCCCCGAATCGGTCAGCCAAGTGCCAGCGACCTCCGGATGGGCGGGGACCGACAGCCTGAGCAGCACGAGCGCGGAGATCAGGAGCAGAGAAAAGACGATCCCGGCGACCGCGGCCGATCCAGGTGTCCTCAGCGGGCTCCCGGCCTGAAGCCCGTCCTGGCCCATCGGTCTCCCGGTCATGGGCCTCTCCTTCCGTCGGCATCCTTGCACCCGGGTGGCCTCGAAGCGGACACCCGGGTGCCGACGCGGCCGTCAAGTCGTGCCCCTGCAGTCGTCGGCGTCGCCGGGTGGTCACCCGTTCGCGCACTCACCGATGGTGTGAGCCAGCACGAGAACCTCGGGGCCGTCGAGGATCCGCTCAGCCCGAACCTGAACTCTCCCCGGCGCTGGCGTCGTCCTCGAAGGCACCGGTCGCTGCCGCCTCCCTGCGGCGACGGCCGCCAGAAAGCCCTACCGGATCCCTCAGACGCCTTCGACCGCTTCCAGGCGCCCGGACCGGACCGCCTTGGTGAACTCCCGGTAGTCCCGTTCGTTCTGGTCGGCGTACCGCTGCGAGAAGCCGGTGATCGATTTGTCGAACGCGTCGCTCTCGCCCAGGTATTCGGCGATGGCGATCGGGTCGCCGGACCGGGCGTGGGCGCGGGCCAGCGTCCACCCGCAGATGCGCGCGTAGTAGGTGAGCCCGAGCGGGATCATCGCCTCGACGTCGACTGAGCCTTTCATGTCGCGCAGCTGGCGCCAGTAGAAGTGGCGGCGCACGTCCAGGCCCTTGGTCCAGCCGAGGTAGATGTCGCTGGCGGCCTGCATCATCCGCTGTCCCTGCACCACCCGCTCGCCGTGCTGCCGGTAGCGGCTCTTGCGCAGGTGGGGCTCAAGAACCGACGCCGTCGCCTCCTTGATCTGCAGGAACAGCGGATCCTGGGCGTCGCGGCCCTGGAGCAGCACGATGAACGCCCGGGTGCCGACGCTGCCGACACCGACGACCTTGCGGGCCGCGTCCACGATCTCGAACCGCTCCAGCAGCTTGCGCCGGTCGTCTTGCAGCGTGGCCCGGTAGGCGCGGAACTGCTCGTGGATCACCGGCAGCACCTGGTCCGGGGACAGGCCGTAGGTGGCGGCCAGGTCGCGCGCCGGGACGACGATCGGCGGCTGGCTGACGATCCGGTACTGGCCATCGGCCTGCTCGCAGAGCTTGGACAGCGCCTGCAGGCTGTCGCGGGTGTGCGCCTTCGCCAGGATCTTCTCCGCCCGCTTCCCCGCCGTCTTCGCCGCCTTCTCCTGTTCCCTGTCCGCCTTCTCCTGCTTCGCCGCCCGTTTCTCGGCCTTCTTGGGCGCCTTCGCCTGCTTGTCCGCCTTCTCCTGCTTCGCGGCCCGTTTCTCCTGCGTCGCCGTCCCGGCCACCACGGTGCGGATCCCGGCCCGCAGCTCGTCCTCGTCCAGGTGGGCGTACCAGATGTCCATCGTGCCCATCTGCGCGAACCCGGCCATCGCCTCCCGGTAGGCGCGCACCGACGCCAGCGTCGCCGCTCGCGCGTCCGCGTTGGAGAACCCGTTGTTGCGGGCGGCAATGGTGAAGCTGGCCGCCATCCGCTTCACGTCGTACTCGAACGGCCCCGGCAGCGTCTCGTCGAAATCGTTCACATCGAACAGCAAGACCCGCTCGGGCGAGGCGAACGCGCCGAAGTTCGACAGGTGGGCATCCCCGCACAACTGGGCCTCAAGGCCGGCCACCGGCGTCTCGGCGAGGTCCGCCGCCATGACCTTCGCCGCGCCCCGGTAGAAGGTGAACGGGGAGACCATCATCCGGCCATGGCGGACCGGCACCAGGTCCGGCTCCCGGGTGGCATCCTGCTCCTCCAGCAGGCCAACCGGGTCGGGGCGGTCCGCGGCAGGCCGCCACTTCGCATGGCCCGACAAAGCCGCCCGGTCCCGGGCCCCCAAACCCATCGCCTTGCGATCCTCGACGCTCGGATGTGCGATCTTCCGCACGGCCATCCGGCCCACCTCCCGTTCTGAACCTGACACCGCCCAGCGCTGGGCCGCGCCAAGGCCACCAAAACACCAAGAAGCGGCAACCCCTCCCCGGCGCCCCCGACAATCCATCTTCCATCGCCCACGCAGAACGCACATCACCCCGATAGGACGATCCTGGCTCCCCGGCGGCCGGGTGACTATGGCGTATGGCCACGTGGCGAAGCTAGCCCGTCGGCCCGCGGCCGGGCCGGCACCGGCTGGTGGACGGGGTGAGCACTGGTGGCCGGTCGCCAGTGCGATGCTGGTGGCACTGCTCCGCTGGCACATCGACACATCCGGCGTCGCCCGGATGGCCGGCTGTTTAGCAGTGAGAACGGCAACCCCATCCAGCCTTCCACCTAGTGGCGGGTCTGGCAGAAGGTCCGGCGCTCGGGCTTACCCCGGCTCAGGCGGCCTCACCGCTCTTGCGCCTCCCATATGACCTGCGCCATTCCGGGTCATCTGGCGGCTGAACTCCGGTGTCGCCCCGACGGAGCTGGGCCGGGCACAGCGTCGAGATGCTGATGCGGGTCTATGTCAAGTGACTCGTACCCGGCGGGTCCCTTCGCTAATGCCACCTTCAGCGGCGTGAGACTCGCCGAGCGGTGCGCCGCCCAGTCCGCCGCGCTACCCTACGTGCTCCGAACATCACATACCTCCGAAAGGTTGCTGGCCAGCCGTCATGCCTTGCCGGCGGCTGACGTCTCCATGGCGTGCAGTTCCTTCGCTTCATCCGCTGACATCAGTCCGATCTCGACAAGGTCGAGCGGGCTGATAAACCCATCGCCGAGGCGGAAACCGCCCGCACGGGCGATCGCATCCCGCAGCGGCACCGCCCAGTGGTGCTCTATCAGGATGAGTGCCGCCGCCGAGTCGTTCGGGATGTCTTCCAGCACATCCCATTCCCCGGCATCGCCGAACACATTGATACCCTCGGCGGCTGCCTCCTCGGCGCCAGCGATCGCGCCGGCCTCTGCCCCTTCCTCACCCTCGATGCCCAGGCCGATAGAGAGCCCCGATCTTGCTGCCGAGCTCGATGGCCTCCTGCTCGGTGAGGTTGCTGAGGTGCTCGACCTCGAGTTCGCCGTTCGCGTCCTTGTAGACGGCCAGCGAGTCGATGACGCGGATCGTGTCGCTTTGCGGAGCCGTTCCAGTTCGTTGATGATCTCACCGTGGAAGCGCGGGTGTTCGAACCCCAGCACGATGAGCTGCACAGGCCCAATCGCCATGAGTAGTCCCTCCGTCGTCTGAGAGTGCCAGAATTCACGCACCTACCCACCGGCAAGCCTTCGGCGTGCAACGGCTGGTCCCGGCCTTCTGATGCCAGGGTTGCTACTGGACCCGATGCACCCGCGGGCTTCACTGTAAGCCGCTGCGTCAGCATCTACTCATGGGGGTCTACGTCGCGATTGCGGCTGTAGCACTGATGCGCGTGCTCGTCGCACTCTACGCCGTCCGTATGGAGCTTCGACACGCGACCCGGATACGGCGACTTTCAGATGCTCAAAGAATAGGTCTGTCATTCGATGTTAGCGGTGCGCGTGGGCACTTCGCGTTCGTGCCAATTGACGTGCACGGGTTTCAAATGGTGGCTTCCGTGCATCCCCGGCACAATGCTATCATGCCCGTGCGACAATCATCTGCGTTCTCAAATTCCCACTGGGAGGTCAGACATGACCGGATTGAAAATGGGTGCGGCCGCGCTCGGGCTCATGATCGGAGTTCTCGTGGCGGCACCTGCTAGCGCATGGAAGCGCGGCCCCGTCCAAGTGCTGGCCGTTCTGCCGGACGTCACGCCCGGCGTGAAGAGCAGCGTCGAGGGCCTCACCGTTGGTCCCGACGGTAACATCTATGTTTCCACCTTCGGCTTCAACACTCACGGCGCGATCACCAGCGGCAACGCCGTGCTTTTCGTGATCTCGCCGAACGGGAAGATTGTCAGGCAGGTCACCATCCAGGGATCGAGCCCGCACATGCTCGGGCTCGCGTTCAATCCAAAGAACGGTTTCCTGTTGGTTTGTCGACTTCGGGGCCGGTGTGCTCTTGCACGTGGACCCGGTCATGGGCACGTCGTCGGTTTTCATGACCATCCCGGCGCCTCCAACCCCGGCCTCAACGCGCTCACCTTCGACAAGAACGGCAACGTCTACGTGTCCGATTCCTTCAACGGAGTCATCTGGACGACAGGGCCTACCGGCGGTGTCGCGACCGCGTGGAAGACCGATCCCCTGCTGGGCCCCGGAACCGGTCTCACTCCGCCCTTCGGGGCCAACGGCGTTGAGTTCAGCAACGACGGCAAGACCCTATTCGTCGCCAACACCGCGTTTCATCAGATCATCCAGATCGCGGTGAAGCCCAACGGCACCGCCGGCGCGGCGTCGATCTTCATCACCGGCATCAACGCTCCGGACGGGATCATGGTTGACAGCGACGACAATATCTGGATCTGCGCCAATCAGGAGGACGAGATCGTCGTCGTCGACAAGACCGGGAAGGTGATCGCCAAGCTCGGCGATTTCGGCGGCATCGATCCGAAGGGCATTGCACGCGGGTTGCTGTTCCCGGCAAGCTTGGCCTTCAGCAAGGACCGCAAGACGCTCTATCGTCTCGAACTTAACCCTTATCCTGCCATTTGCGACAGGCAATCCTCAGTCGAAGGCGATCAACTCGGCCTGGACGTTGCAAGTCCAGGGCTACACCGTGTCCCAGCTTCCGGCGAAGATCCCGCCGTTCCCGGACCAAGGGGACTAGTCGAAGCGTTTCCAAAATTCGAATCATATGGGGTCGCCGAAAGTCCCGCATTTTGCGGTCGCAAGTCCCAACACTGCAACGGATCAGAAGTCTGACGTGAATTCGATCGCTAGTTGTTACGGCGATCGGCAAAATGACAGGGGCCGCCGTTGGGCGGCCCCTTTTGTTATTTGGTCAATGCCTAACAGTCTATCGAAGCATACCACGCCCCCAACGGCCCGGCACGGAGCTGACCCGCCAGGAAGGTCTGGTCGCCGTTTGGTCGTTCTCGTCAGCCGCTGAGGGCTTTCAATTCGGAATATTCACCTGCCCACCCGCGAAGGTGATCAGTGCATTCGAGGGTGGAGTGTCTGCGATCGGCGGCACGTTGGCGGCCGTGATCGGGGGCGCTCCAACACCACGCGGCGTCGTGTGAACCACCTGGCTGGGCGGCAATGCCCGACCGTGCCGCAAATGGTCGTACATCAGATCCATTGCCTGGATGAAATAACGATGCAGCGGGATGAACATGGCGTTGTAGCCTGGAAACTGGTTGAAGCTATCGAGGTGGTGCGCGTTCGTCACTTCGTAATAGTGTAGAGAGCTGACCGATCCCTCGACCACGTTGTTGAGCCCGAAATAGGCCCGCGAGGCGAAGTTCGGCGGAAGGATGCCGTCGTTCCGGCCGGTGACGAACACCGCGGGAGTGCGATGCAGATTGCCTGACGCGATGATATCCTCGACGCCTTCGCCGATGCGACGCGCCTGGTCTCTCGCTGTCCCGGTGAGCGGCGTCCCGGTCGTGGCGTCCTTTCCGGTTGCGAGCGAGCGCAGGCAGAGCGCGCCGTCGAGATTTTGATCGGGCGTGGAGACGCGGTCCTCCTTGGCGCCGCCTGGGGCCGCATTGTTGATCAGGTTGACGCCGGACGTCGGCGGGATGCCGTTGCTGGTGCCAAAGATTGCGGCGTCGGCGCCGGGCGCGAGCGGTCCCGGAACGCCCGCCGTTGTGGCGCCGAAGCTGTAATTGCACAGATTGTCGATCACGCTGAAGCGGCCATAGGCATTGGCATAGGTGACGGTAATTGCCTGCGAGACATAGGCGAACCAGTACCCAGGCTGGACCAGGTTCTGCTCCGGCAGGATGCCGAAGTCGTTGATGATTTTCTGCGCCTCCGTGGCCTGCTCGGGAAGCGTGGTTGCGGCGATGAGTCCTTTGGCGTGGAGATCGGCGCAACGTGGCGCGCTTGGCGCTAAGTTGAGCGGCGCGGTAGAATTGGCAGGCGCGAGATCAGCGCAGCCCTGAAACACGTTGATCAGCGTGATGTAGTCTATTAGCTGGCGGCTATGCGCGGCGAGCGGCGGACGCCCGCTCTGTACGATCGTAAAACTCGAACTGAATTTCGGGTTGACGTTGGGCTCCCCGACTGCGAGGCCATCAATGATGTGGTCATCGTCCTGCTCCACGGCGCGGACCGAAGCTCCCCCGCCGTTCGAGACGCTCGAGGCGATCACGATGGTGTTTCGCTTGGTGATTTGTACGCCGCGCTGCCCGAGCCTCTTGTTGAGCATCGAGAAAGCGAACTTGATTGACCGGAGCACGTTCTCGCCCCAGGCTTTTTCCGGATTTTGTTGCGAGTGCGCGTGCTTGAATGCAAATCGATTTGGGGTCGCGGCATTGAAGGCCACACGCTGGCTCCCGGAGAGACGCGCCGTGAAGTTCGAGTTATCGCCCGCCTGAGTGGCGTCGACGCGCTCGCCACGGATCAGGTTCACGGTGTTGTTCTGCAAGTCGTCCGCCCCGGTACCGGTCCCCTTGTCGGTGTAGGCGACGGCGCAGCCGTGTTTGAGGCCCCATTCGCCGGCCGTTGCGATGGCGCCATAGACGCCGCGCGAGCCGGATGAGGGCGCGGCAATGATGCAACTGTTCGCCGGGTCGAAACTGTCCGGTACCTGCACCATCATGGTGACGTTGGTGCGCCCATCATCGCCTTTCTCGAAGGCGAGGTACTCGTCGCCCGCGATGAGCCCTTCGCCGGTGGTCACGGTGCCATTCGCCGTCACGTTGGGCCCATAGAGCAACCCGAAGCCACCGCCTGGCGTAGGATCGACGAGCGCCCGGTAATTGTTGTAGATCGCAAGCCGCCGCAGCTCCTCGGCCGTCGGATGGAGCGGATCCGCGAACCCGGGGGGAACCGGACTGCCGAGCCCGGACTTGCCGAGCCCGGCGGTCAGTAAGTCGTTGGTGACACCATCGTAATGCGTATGCAGGAAGCCGTTGTCGTCCGCTTTCGCCAATTCGATCGCCATTGCAGTGCTGAACGTCAGCAATGACGCCGACGCCAGAAACTTGATCGCGAGCCAAGCCATCCTGATCATCTTTCCCTCCCTCGAGCTGCCGACGGGTTTCACCGTTTGCAGCAAGCCTACCCAAAATTGAGA
>CAVSCM010000053.1:0-115402 GCA_963726415.1 uncultured Actinomycetes bacterium | reverse complement strand
GAGCCACCCCCTTTGGCCCGAAGGCCTTCTACACCTTCCCATCCGACGACCTCTGGGACTTCTGGGGCGGCTGCACGGTGAGGTTTAGCTGGGTAGCCGATACTAGGTGGCCGGGACGCCCTGGGGACCTTCGGGAGCCCAGACGCCGGCCCCCAGCTACCCGGTCGTGAGACTGCCGGATTTCACGCTCATGAGAAACGCCGCGGGTACGGGGCTCAGCGTGGTCTTCGGGGGAACGGACTTCCCCGCCGATCCTGGCTATCTGGGGGGATTGTTGTTGGACACGGCCGCCGCTGCCGGCCGAGTGCCGCGGCGCCCGATAAGCGGAATCTGCTTGGAATGTTCGACGTTCGAGATGTGACGTCTTCTCGGCGGTGCTATTCCCTTCACGCCACTTCCAGCTATACCGGCTGACTTCACTCTTGTGCGCGAATGGAACCGGCCGGAGGTATACGTTGTCTTCGGAGGCGCGAAGTTCTGGATCCCAGATCCGCCGACGCTAACGGACCTGGGGTTCGACTGGAGCATGGTCCGGGTGATCCCTGCGGGCGGCACGTCAAAGCTCCTCACCATCCCCATCGACGGAACACTGATCAGGGAGCAGCACGCTCAGAAGAACTTCCTGGTCGACAACCAGCAACTCAGGTTTGCGAGCCACGCGGCCATGGACGCGAGATGCCTTCCCTCGCGTCATGTGCGCGTCGTCCCGGACACCTCGCTTTCCGCCTTGCCAACCGGCCCTGACCTGTGATCTTCCCGTTGTCGGCCAATGAGCGCCGTTGCTGCTCGCGTTGCTGCCTGGCTGACATCCTAGCTGG
The DNA here is from genome assembly GCA_963726415.1 of uncultured Actinomycetes bacterium. Classification (GTDB taxonomy): domain Bacteria; phylum Actinomycetota; class Actinomycetes; order Streptosporangiales; family Streptosporangiaceae; genus DASXKD01. Next base: position 114,584 of record CAVSCM010000053.1, on the reverse strand, counting down.
CATGGGCAGTTCAGGTGATGGTCCTGGTGGGGCTGGTGGGGCGCCCGGGGCTCGAACCCGGAACCTACGGATTAAAAGTCCGCTGCTCTGCCATTGAGCTAGCACCCCTTGCGAATTTGCTATCTGACCTGCGACTTTGCTGACCTCCTGTCTGCTGTGGACACCTGCTCAGCGCTCATTGAGCTTCCGGATTGCCCGGCGGCGGCCTCTACATCCCTTACTCCGCCTTGGAGGCGGGCGCTTGCGTGGATGAGCATCACCGCCCCGAAGCGTACCGACTCCACCTGAGCACGAGCGACTGTCTCCACGAGGCGCTGCATCCGGGAACGCCTAGGGTACGTCGGCTGGCAGCAGCCGGAAAGCGCTATGTGGGGTGAGTGGCCGGATGACGCGAAAGTGCCGGTGGTCCAGGGTGGCGATGACGTCGGTACGAAACTCTCGGGCGAGCACGGTGTTCATCGCGTCCGCCAGTCCGATGGCTGGATAGTCCTCCAGGACAGCGTGAGCGGCGAGCAGGTGCGGGCCGATTCCGGGCACCTCCCACCGGCCTGCTGCCACCCGGCCAGCAACGTACCGGAGGATCGCGCCTGCGGCGGATGGCCCCTGGCGGGTGGCGACGAGGTAGTCGAGCTCGGTCAGGACGCAGGGTGATACGACCAGGTGGCCAGCTTGGGCGACACCTTTCTGGACTGGGTTGTGGTGCTTGTCGGTGTTGTTGAAGAAGGCGATCAGGGCAGAGGTGTCCGCGACGACGACCGGGAGCGGGTCAGTCATCGCTGCCGAACCCGGTGAGCAAGTCGTCTGCCTGCTCAGAGAAGCCGGGATCGCCGCTGAACGTGGGGACGGCTTCGTCCGGGCCCATGGGGTCCGTACGGAACGGGTACGCCGCCGGATCTTCTGGCCCGTAGGGCCGTAGCACGGCCACTGGCTGACCGTTCTTGGTGACGGTGACAGTCTCGCCGGCCTCAACGCGGGCTAGAACCTGCGCGGTCTGCTGGTTCAGTTCGCGGGCCGTCGCTTCCATGCCCTCATTGTACTACATGTAGTACCTGGATGGCTCTGATGTTTGCGTGATCAAGCAGGCTGGCAAGCACTGGAGTGCTGTGGCACTGGTTGGGATTCAAGGTGCTCGCGACCAATCCTGAGATGCCTCGCCACACTCCCATACCGGGATAGAGTGACGCCTCGCGGTTAGCGGCCACCAAAATATGACGAAAGTACCTAATAATGCATAAAATGCGCGGAGCAACGGCAGCCGGGGTGGTCGTGGGGATCACAGTGCTGACGCTGAGCGCCTTGCTCGGGATGGCCGACGCAGCTCCGCTGGTGCACCGCGCGCCGGAGTCCTCCACTGGCATCTGCCACTCCTCCGGCTCCCACGACGCGACGGCGGCGGCGATCTCCCGCCGGGTCCTGCGCTGGGTACAGCGCCGGGCTCCCGAGACCCCGAGCGTGGCGGTCCGAATGGATGACCCGTACCTGGGGATCAACTGCTACCTGAATTCCAGCCAGCACTTCGATTCGGCCAGCGTGGTCAAGACGATCATCCTCGCCACCTTGCTCAACAAGCGGGAGCGGGAGCACCTCAGCCTCCTGTCCGACAGGGAACGGCAGCTCGCCCGGGCAATGATCACCGAGTCGGACAACAACGCCGCGACTGCGCTGTGGGACCAGGACGGCATGAAGAATCTCACATACTTCCTGCACGCCGCTGGGATGAATAACACGCAACTCAACCCAGCATGGGGGCTGACCCGGATCACCGCGCAGGACGAGACGAAGCTGCTCCGCAACATCCTGCTGCGCCCGAACACGGTCCTCGACACCCATGGGCAGAGCTACGAGCTCAAGCTGATGGGGCAGGTCATCCCGTCACAGCGCTGGGGCGTGTCCGCCAGCACGCCGCGCGCCTTCACGCTCCACATCAAGAACGGCTGGGCGCCGCTGCCGTACGTCAGCTCGCCCTGGTATGTCAACAGCACGGGCGCGTTCACCACCACCAACCCCGACAGGGACTACACGATCGTGGTCCTCACGAGTGGAAACGCGGATGAGACCACCGGCATAACGACCGTCGAGGACGTCGCGGGCCCGATCAACCGCGCGCTCGCCGGCGCCGGCGCGCTGTTCGGCCCGGCGCACACCAAGCCTTACCCGTCCTGGAACATCCCGGACGAACCGGTCCCACCCGCTCCGGCCCGGTAGCCCGTCAGGGCTCGCCGAGCCCGGCCGGAAGTGGATCATGCGCCAGTCGCTCGGCCTGATGTTGTTCATCTCGAACCCCTGGACATACGGGCGGATCACCCTGGCCGCCTGGACGACGGCGCTGTAGGGAACGAAGGCCCCGTTAGGCGAAACGCTGAGCGTGGCGAAGATGGTCACGTGCGGGTGGCCTTACGTGCCTGGGCCGCGCCCTCCTGCACAAGCTGCCGCAGGGCGGGGAGATTCGTCTCGACTGCTGCGGATTGGATGACATAGATCGGCGCGTATGCCGCCGCCGACGGCAGGCCATACTGCAGGTACGACTGGGAAATGGTGTGCCCTCGCTGCTGAGCGCACATCGCCCGGACACCAGCATGAGGTCGCGGCCCGGGATAAGAACCGGCTGATAGCCGTGCGTATCCGCGTTATGGGCGAACCCCTTCATGGCAGGGATCGGTGCCGAGTCCGTGAAGTAATCGTCTATTGACGGGCTCCGATTAGGGGCGCTTGCGGCCGATGCCGGCCAGCATCCCGCGGATGTGGGCGTCAGGCCGGTCGGCGCGGGTTCAGCGATAGGCGGAGATGCCGGTGAGGGCGTGCCCGAGCGCCAAGGCGTGGATCTCCTCGGTGCCCTCGTAGGTGAGCACCGACTCCAGGTTGTTGGCGTGCCGGATGACCGGGTACTCCAGTGTGATCCCGTTCGCGCCGAGGATCGTCCTGGCCTGCCTGGCGATGTCGATGGCGGTCCGCACGTTGGCCATCTTCGCGAGGCTGACCTGTTCCGGGGTGAGCGGGCCCGCCTCCTTGAGCCGCCCGAGATGCAGGGCGAGCAACTGTGCCCTGGTCAGGTCGGCGAACATCCAGGCGAGCTTGCCCTGGGTGAGCTGGAAACTGCCGATCGGCTTGCCGAACTGCTCCCTGGTCCGCGCGTACTCCACCGCGGTCTCCAGGCAGGACCTGGCCGACCCCAGCACTCCCCAGGCGATGCCGAACCTGGCCTCGGTCAGGCACGACAGCGGCCCCTTGAGCCCGGACACGCCGGGCAGCATCGCCTCGGCAGGCAGCTTGACCTCGTCGAAGTGCAGTTCCGCGGTGACCGAGGCGCGCAGCGACATCTTCTTGTGGATGCTGCGGCTGGTGAACCCGCGCGCGCCGCGCGGCACCAGGAACCCGCGGATCCCGTCCGGCGTGCGGGCCCAGACCACCGCGACGTCGGCGATGGCGCCGTTGGTGATCCACATCTTCGTGCCGGAGAGGACCCAGCCGGTGCCGTTGGGCTTGGCGTTGGTCTGCATGCCGCCCGGGTCCGAGCCGTGGTCCGGTTCGGTGAGGCCGAAACAGCCCAGCGCCTCGCCCGTGGCCATTCTCGGCAGCCATTCCTCCTTCTGCTCGTCCGAGCCGTACCGCCAGATCGGGTACATGGCGAGCGAGCCCTGGACGGAGACCAGGCTGCGCAGGCCGGTGTCGGCGGCTTCCAGTTCGCGGCAGGCAACGCCATAGGCAATGGGCCCCATGCCCGCACAGCCGTACCCGGACAGGTGCATGCCGAGCAGGCCCATCTTCCCGAGTTCCGGTGCAAGCTCGCGGGGAAGGACGCCGGCCTCGAACCAGTCGGCGATGTGCGGCATCACCTTCTCCGTGGTGTAGGCCCGCACGGTGTCCCTGACCAGGCGCTCGTCGGAGGTGAGCTGGTCCTCGATCTGGAGCAGGTCGAAACCTGGCCGCTGGGCCGGGGAGGACGGTGGCATGGCGAATCCTCTCTTTTGCTATCCGTCAGCGTATGCCGTGCCGTCTGGCCTGCGGAGTCCGGCCGGATGCCGGGCGGCGGGGCACCTCCGGCTGACTGGGTGCCCGCCGGCGGGGCATGATCGGACTATGAACGGATCAAATGGCCAGAAACAGTTGATACGCCCCAAGGACGGCCGGATGATCGCCGGGGTCTGTGCGGGTGTCGGGCAGTTCTTCGGGATCGACGCGAACCTCGTCCGCATCGTGTTCGCCGTGCTCACCGTGTTCAGCGCCGGCGCGGCCGCGCTGGTCTACCTGCTGGCGTGGGTGGTCCTGCCGGAGGAAGGCGAGAGCGGCTCGATTGCCGAGAACTACCTGAACAAGAAGAAGAAGTGATCGCGGGAGCCCTCGCTGCAGCGGGGACGCGTTATCGCCGGGCCGCCGGCGGCTCCACGGGCCATCGGCCCGTCAGCCAACCAGGCCCTGCGGCCCGCCCGGGCGCCGGTTCTTTGGGCCGGCCCCCGCTCCCGTCAGCAGCGCGGCCGCGCTATCGGGTGCCATCGTTCGGCTGCATTCTCACAGGCCCTGGACCGGGCCGCTCGCGCCCGTCCCTGGACGCGCGCTCACTACTGCGCAGGAATCAGGGAGGATCGATCCAAGGAGGGGCGTTACGCTAGATGTCCGGTGCTCGCCTCCGGCCTCGCGGCTCGGTCCGTGCCGCTCGCTTTGCCGGAGGTGGCCTTCGTCCCCTATGCTGGGGCGGTCCCCGACGGCGGGCGCCACGGGTTCGAGGCGGCGAGGACCGTCGCAAGCCCCCATCGTCTAGCGGCCTAGGACACCGCCCTTTCAAGGCGGCGGCACGGGTTCGAATCCCGTTGGGGGCACTGCTCGCCGGATCGGCGGGCGGTACATGGTCCTGTAGAGCAGCTAGGAGTGCTCGCCACCCTGTCAAGGTGGAGGTCGCGGGTTCAAATCCCGTCAGGACCGCGCAGTCCGGGTCCCCCGGCACGGTCAGGTAGCTCAGTCGGTATGAGCGTCCGCCTGAAAAGCGGAAGGTCGGCAGTTCGACCCTGCCCCTGACCACCAGTTCTGACCAGCGCAGATGTTCTGTCTACTGAGTGCCGACAGGGCAATTGACAGCAACGGTGACAGCAACCGCATCAGCCCAGCACCTCCCCCAGCTTCCGCAGAGCCTTGCGCTTCTCCTCCAGCGAGACATGCGCGTAGATCGTCATTGTGATCTCGATGGCGGAGTGGCCGACGATCTCCTGGACGACGTGCGGCGGTGTGCCCTGATCGAGCAAGAGCGTGACGCAGGTATGGCGGAGGTCATGAAGCCGTGTTGCGCCAAGCCCGGCGCGCCCGCGGATCTCGCCCCAGCTACGGCGGAGATTGTCCGGCTCCATCGGTGTGCCGCGTCGCGACGGGAAGACCAGGCCGTGATCTTCCCAATCCGGCCATGCTTCGGATCGTTCGGCGAATTGGCGCTTGCGATGCTCGCGGAGCGCGTCCACGCAAGGCGGGGGAAGCGGGATCGTGCGCGCGGAGTCCTCGGTCTTGGGCGGGACGAGGCGCAGCGATCCACCGACCCGCTGGAGGGTTTGGACGACCTCCAGCTTGGCTCCATCCAGGTCGACATCTTGCCAGCGCAGACCAAGCAGCTCGCCGCGGCGCAGGCCGAGGAACAGCGCCAGGACGTAGAGCGCGTATAGCCGGTGCTCGTTGGCCGCTCTGAGTGTTGACTTGGCCTGTTGGACGGTCAGCCCGCGATTAATCGTGTACCGGGGAGCAGGTACCTGCACAAGCTTGCCCACGTTGCGCGAAATGATCTCCTCTCGCGTCGCGGACTCCAGCGCGTTCCTGAGCACGGCGTGAATCGATTGAACCATCCGGGCGGATAGTCGCGACTGGCAGCACGTACCGCCAGGCTTAGCGCAGCAGCGAGATTCTTCGCGTTGCGCGTCCCAGCCGTGCTTGCAGCACTGGCATTCCTGCCGGGTGCGGGTGATGAAGGTCCGGACGTCATGTGCGGTCAGTTTGCCCAGATGCTTCCGGCCGAGGCCCGGGATCAGGTGCAGCCGGACCACGCTCTCATACCCCTGGTAGGTTTTCGGGCGCCGGTCCTCGCGCACGACCTGGCGGAGCCAGTACGTCAGGTAGTCCGCGACCGTCCAGTTCACCGAGGCCACCGGCATTCCCTGATCAGCTCGGCGGATCAGCTCAGTCAGCTTCCTGCGGGCATCCTCGCGACTTCGTGCATAGCCCTGAACCCGCTTGTAGGTGCCAGCGGTGGTTGGTACGTAGGCCGCATAGCCATACCGACCGTCCTTCCGCAGCCAAATGCTGCCCTCACCGTTTGCACGCTTTCGCTTACCGCGCGCAGAATCCCTTGCCATTACGCTGCATCCTCTCCGAGCAAGTGGATACACTCGGCCAGCGCCGTGGGCGTGACCAAGCGGCGGCGACCGATCTTGATAGTTCGGAGCTGGTTGGACCGGATGAGGTTATAAACCGACCAGCGGCTCACCCGCAGCCGGTCCGCAGCCTCTTGAACGGTGAGCAAGTATTCGGTCGACTCGTCCCGTCCTCCCGGGCGATACACGAGCTGTTCCATCGCGAGTTTCCTCCTCTCCATAGTCATGCGGCAGCCAGTCTCTTCGCGGGCGACGCGCCGGTGCTCGCGGGCACGAGCTGCGGCGGAGAGGGCGAGGAGGGCGTCTCCGGCGGTGCGCCAGCCGCGTCCGGCCCATTGCAGGTCGGTGAGGGTGATGACGGTCTTGTCGCCGTGGCGCTGGGGGCTGGGGTGCTGGCGGCGTTTCCAGTTGCGGCGGGCGGCGCGGAGGGCGCGCATGGTGGTGGAGTAGCGGCGGGATCTTGGTGGCGAAGTGGCCGCGGTAGCCGAGCATGTGCGCCCACCGCCGCAGGGCTTTGAAGTCGTCGTGCGGGTGGGCGCCGAGTTTGAGGCAGGCGGCGATGAGCCGCCCTTGATGGGTGCGCTGGGTTGGCGTAGGCCGCGGCGTTGGCCGGGGTGATCTTCGCGGGGAGGACGCCGACGGGCTCGGTGGATTTGGTGGCGTACTTGGCCAGGTAGGAGGCGACCGCGACGTCGGTGATCTGGCCGTCGCCGGTGAGCCGGACGACGCGGGGGTCGATTTGGGTGCCCCAGGTGATGTCCCAGCCTTTCGGCTTGGCGGGGTGGGGGACGGTGGCGAACCAGGTCACGCTGGTCGCCTGGCGGATGACGTCGGCCAGCACGTCGGCGGTGAGTGCCGGGTGGGGCGGGATGGTGCGTTCGGGGTGGGCGGGGTCGTGGCCGTCGAGGCGGAAGATGGCGTGGAAGTGGATCAGGCCGCGGCGCTGGAACTCGGCGACCTTGGCGTAGGACAGCTTGACCCGCACGCCGTGAACCTTGGCGAGTTTGTCGAGGCGGCGGCGGATGCCGATGACGGTGCGGCGCCACAGCTCGGGCGCGTGGGCGTTCCACACGACCGCGGCGTGGTAGTCGTAGCAGTCGGGGCACAGCGGTTTGCCCAGGCAGGGGTCGTCGTCGTGGTGCCGCTTCCCGCAGGAGATGCGCCGCCCGTGCGGGCAGTAGCTGGCCTTGCGCCGGGGCCTGCACCGGGCGACCTTGCCGCCGGGGGTGATGACGCGGGTGTGGACCGGGCCGAAGGAGGGGGCGGTGAAGGTGGCGAACACGCACGGGTGGATGGCCACCGATTCGGGGACGCCTTTGCCGCCGGCGAGCCCGGCGCGGATGAGCTGGTAGGTGTCGGCCCGGTAGGTCTCGGCGCACGGCGGGCAGACCGAGGCACGCCGGTCCCCGCACGGGACGTAGATCGCCTGGTCCGGCAGGTTGCCGGTGTCCAGGTCGCGGAGGAGTTCCCCGGTCGCGGTGTCGATGTCGCGGACGGTGCCGCGACAGCCGGATCGGGCGGACGCAGCCACCGGCGGCCAGGGCGGTGGACAGCCAGTGCTGGTAGTCGTCGCGGGTCGCCCGGTCCAGTAGTTCGGCATCGAGGGTGCGTGTGCGCCGGGCGTTTGCCGGGGCCGGTCGTCGATCAGCGCCCAGGACAGCGCCGGTGCTGGGGTGGTCATGGGCGGCTGCGCGGCCGGGCGCGGGCGGGAGGCGGGGTGGAAGAAGAGGGGGAGCAAGGGCGCCCCCAGGCCAGGCAAGGCCTGTGAAGCGCCCCGGTTCCCCGCTCTTCTTGTTTCCATCCGGTTCTCACGCACAGCGTGATTGCGGTGGCCTGCAGGCTGGGCGGGTCCGGTGGTCGCCCCGGTCCCCGTGCTGGCGGGCAGGACGGGGACCAGGGCCAGCGCCGGGGCGCTCATGCGGCCGGGCTCGGTGGGCGGCCCGCCGGGGCAGCAGCCTCACGCGGCGGGGTAGGTGAGGACGGGCCACATGACCTCGCAGGCGAGGCATTGGTAGCCGTACTCCTCGCTGCCGCCGACGATGACGGCGTAGGGGATGACTTGGTGGCTGCCGCAGGCGGGGCAGCAGTCCCCGGAGTAGTGGCGGGTGGTCATGCGGCATCACCGTCCCGGCGCAACCGGACCACCTTGCCGTCAGAACCGGCGTGGCCGGGGACGGGCGGGGTGGCGTGGGTGGCGCGGGCTTGGGCGGCCCAGGCGGCCAGGTCGATGATCTGTTCATCGGTGAGGTAGGCGGCTTTGACCCGGCGGGGGATGCCGTCTTCGGCGCGCAGCCAGGACACCCCGCGGGCTTGCGGGTCGATCTCGGTGGCCGAGTACCCGGCGTTGGCCCAGCCGTGGCCCAGGATGGTGTCGGAGGACGCTTCGGTGGAGCAGCGGAACGCCCACCGGTACCCGAACAGGTCCCGCAGCGAAGTGGGGATGATGTCCGCCGACGGCCGCTGGGTGGCTTCGACGGGGATGATGCCCGGCGCCCGGCCGCGGGCGGTGATGTCGCGGTTGCAGGCGTTGAACTCCTTCTGCTGGGCACTGGTGCCGACGGTGGCGGAGAAGTAGGCGACCTCGTCGATCGGCATGAGGTAGACCGGCCACCCGAGGCTGGGGGTGATTTTGCGCATCTGGTGGTCCAGCAGCCATTCGGTGCGCTCGTCGATCTGGCTCTTGCAGCCAGTGCAGGGTGTCGATCGCCTCGTCGATGGAGGGGCCGATGAACCGGTCCGCGCACGCCCGCCACAGCCCGAGTTCGACCCGTTTGCCGTCGACCAGGATGAGGCGGCAGTCGGGGGACAGGGCGCCGTGGGCGACGATCAACTGGAGGGCGACGGATTTGCCGCCGCCGGGTTCGCCGCCGATGAGCATGTTCCGTTCGGCGAGGGTGACCTCGACCCGGCGGCCCAGCTCATCAGTGCCCAGGTGCACCGGTTCCCAGATGGACAGCGGAGCGACCGGGATGCTGTCAGCTGCCATCGCCGGTCACCTCCCTCGAGCGGGCTGAGGGTTGACCATGTGGATGGTCATGGGCCAGGGGACCGGGACGGCCAGGGCGATGCGCTGGCCGCAGTCGGCGCAGACCGGGCCGCCGCAGGCGGGGCAGTCGGGGGCGGTGATCTGGGCTTCGAGGATGGTCAGGCAGTCTTCGCACAGGCCGTGCTCGGGCGGGATGCCGATGAAGCCAGCGCCGCAACGAGTGCAAGACCAGGACGTGCTGATCAGGTCCATGGCTGGTTCTCCTTCCAAAACTTGCAGGTGGTGCAGGGTGCCCGGGCTTACGCTGGCCAGGGCACCCCGCGTGCTGTTATGCCGCTGAGGCGACTTCGCGGATCAGCGACAGGGCCCGGTGCTTGAGTGGCTCCGGGCGGATGAGGGTCCGGTTGAGCCGGGTCTCCCAGGACCGGGCGGTACGGACGTGGTCGAGGTATTCACCCGCGGCTTGCATCAGCCCATACGCGGTGCCCGCCACTTGCTCGGTGGTCTTCGATTCGAAGATCAGGCGGAGGGCTTGGCGGGCTTCCTCGACGTTGCGGGCCACCCGGTCGGTGATCAGACCTTGGGGTGGCATGGGGATGAACTCGGTGACGAACAGCTCCCGCTGCCTCGGGCTGATCGAGATGCCCAGCAGGTGGCAGGCGAGTTCGGTGTAGCGGCGCATCTCTTTGCGGGCGCCGGTGACGGCCTGGCGCGCTTCGTCGAGCCGGTTGCGCCAGGACGATTTGTGGATGAACGAGAACGTGGCGCCGGTGCGTTCGCCTTCGAGTTCGGCGGCGCGGAAGGTGTTGGCGCACACGATCCTGACCGCGGTGGCGCGCAGGGCGCAGGCGGCGGTGCCGTCGTGCCGGTTGGTGATCGCCAGGTACGGCAGCGTGGGTGAGGTGTCGCCGGGCAGTTCGACGGGTTCGTCGAGCAGGGCCAGGCACCACACCGCCCGGCCTTGATCGAGGCTTCCGGCGGTTTCCCATTTGATGCCGGGCTGGGCGAGGACCGCTTCGACGATCTCGCCCATCTCGGCGTGGCTGATCACGGTGTAGGAGTCCTTGTTCAAGGACAGGACGGTGCCGGTGTCGGACCGGGCGATCGACTTCCAGCCCTCGATCGGCTCGTAGTGCGCGGTGCCGTCGGGGTTGATCCCGGCCGGGGCGTACACGCCGGTGGTGACGGGTTCCCAGTCCAGCCCGGCCAGGACGCGGGCTTCGGCCCAGGTGCCGGGGTAGTCGTCGAGGACTTCGCCTTCCCGGTGCCAGGGCAGTTGGCGGACCGAGAACATGGATTCGATGTTTGCTGGCATGCCAGCAACTCCCTTCAAGAACGGGTTGATCAGATTGGGTGTGAGGCGTGCTGCAAAGGCGGTGTCCCGCGCCGGGCGCTCAGGCCCGGGTAGTGGCGGGGTGCCTGGTCAGGCAGCGGTGCCGTGTTGCTCGGGGGCGTTCCGCCCACCGATGAGCAACGAGGTGATGACCGCCAGCAGGTGACGGCCACGCGAGCCGCCGGTCAGAGCGGCGGCCCGGTCGATGTCGGCCTTGGTGTAGGCGGTGCGGACACCGGAGATGGACATGCCCGCGGCGTCGGCCAGGTCGGCCAGCCGGTAGGGGCGCGGCTGCACCTGCTCGCGGGCATAGGCGAGCAGCAGCCGGATATCACGGTCGGCCCGCTGTTTGCGCTGTGCAGCATCAGCCAGCGCGGCGAGCAGCGGATCAGCCGGTGGTCATGACGCCCGCCTCCGTTGCGGAGACATCCGGGCGATACCGGAGGGGATGACCTGATGTGCGGCCAGGGTGTCGCGGCGCACCACGTCCACGGTGACCAGTTGCGCCCACCGCTGGTTGCCTTTCACCCGGGCCTGCCGGGCGTAACAGGCCGCGGCGATCTCACCGGTGTGGGCCTCGAAATCCGCCTTGCAGATCCCGGCCCGGCACCAAAGCAGCGCCCGCTCCCCCACCTGCGTGGGATGAATGCGCAGCACCAACGGCAGCCGTCCTGACCGGGTGTGCATCCGGGTTTCGAAGCAGACCTTCTGGATGCGGTGCCGCGACAGCACGCACCAGGCCCGCCTGATCACAAACCGCCGGGTCCACGGCAGCACCGTGACCACGGTGGCCGCGGTCGTGAGGATGATCACCGCCCACAGGACGGTGAGGGTCTTGGCCAGTGCCCAGCCGCCAGCGGTGACGGCAGTGAGGGTGGCCAGTTCGGTGCGGAACCGGAACAACGTCCCAGCGGCGCTGTGATGCACCCGCACGAACATCCGGTCCAGCACATACGGGTTGTTGCGGTGATTCCGCGCCGACGAAGAGCTCGCCACGGTACTCACCCCGCCCGCTGGATAGGTGCACACACCGGGCACGCACCCGGCTGATACCGGCCACTACCGTTGATGGCGCGCAGCACCGTGCCGGTGCCACCACAGGCCAGGCAACCGGCCACGCCGCTGGCTTGATCCGCGGGAAACCCGGATGGTAGGCTTCGCGACCACCGGGGTCTGGGCAGCCGCGAGCGCCCTGCGGCGACGCTGCCAGCGGGTAACGACGATCACCGCCCAGGTGAACACCGCCAGCGCCACGACCAGCCCGGTGGTCAGCGCGGCGAGGCGGATCACGTTCAGGACGACATTGATGATGTGGGCCACGATCGGGCCGATCTTGGCCGCGACCAGCGCGGCACCGATAAGGAGCGCAACCGCGGCGATGCCAGATCCCTGGCTGCCGGAGTTGTTGCAGCACGACGGCCTACACATGACCGGCCGCCGCAGTGTTGGTAGCGTGAAACACGCCACTCACCTCATTTCTCGAATGGGCTTCGGGATGGGCTTGCTGTGGCTGGCCGGGCTGGAGGGTGAGCGCCCTCCAGGCCCGGCACCTGCGGGTTAGAACGGGGTTGCGGCGCCAGGGTCGAGCAGGCCCATGGCCGCCTTGTCGATGTAGGTGGACGCCAGCGTGGTGCACTGGTAGGCCTCGCTCAGCAAGCGGCTGAGTTCATCAGCGTCCAGTGGTTCGCTGGCCTGGTCGTGGTCCAGCCACCGGTTGCTGGCCTTGGCCGTTGACTTGGCGGATGAGGTGCTCGGCCTCATACAGGGCCGACTCGACCAGAGCCGTCAAGTGGTAGACCTCGGTCTCACGCAGCCGGGCGATCCCGCGCTCAGACCTTGCTGGGCTTGCGGGCGCCTCTTGCGGGCTGTTGTCGGTGGTGGTGCCGCCGTTGCTGGCGGCCGTGATGGGGGTAACGCTGCTGTCGGTCATGGCAGCCGGTGTCCTTTCGTCGTGTCATGCGGGACGACATCTAGTGGTGCGGGTTCCCGCCGGTCAGGCGGGACTGCCGCAGGCGAGCGCCAAGGGGCTATGCGGCGCGGGACTGCTGTGCGGGGCCGATCGCGGCGGCGCGGAAGGCCACACCGGCCTTGCCGTTGTTGTTCCAGGGGATCGCCTCCAGACCGTCGAAGCGGATCTGCTGACCCGGGTTCACCTTGGGCTGATCACCAGTCACCGTGACCCGGATCACCTCACCGCGTTCGCTGTCTTGGGCGAGCACCTCAACCACCCACTGCGGGCGGCCCGTGTCGCGGTCCACCTTCTGCACGTCCTTGCCGTAGTCCTTGCGCGCCTCCGCGGCCCTGGTGACCTGGAAGCCAGTACCCGACGTGTCGAGCAGCAGACGCATGACAACCACTCCTTCTGTGGCAGCCCCTACCTGGGGCCATTTGCCTGGTTGCGGCCGGGATTGGCCACATATGCAGCCTCGGCGACGAAGGCGGACATTAACACGCCGTAGTGGAGTCTTTACAGACCAGTTCGGCAGTCGTAAACTGTCCTGTGGTGTCCCTGAAACGTCCCTATGGAGTCCCCCATGGTGAACACCCGCTTACGGGCAACACTCCGCGCCAACGGCTATACCGAAGCGGACCTGGCCAACGAGCTGGGAGTCGATGCCAAGACGGTGCAGCGCTGGGTGACGCAAGATCGCACGCCGCACAGGTCCACGGCCTACAAGGTCGCGAAGCTTCTGGACGTGCCGCAGGCCTGGCTGTGGCCAGGCTTAGACGAGGAGTCGGCTACCGAGGCCCGCGATGAGGTTGTGGCCTTCTACCCCACCGGGCCGACACACCGAAGCGGCTGTGGCTTGAGCTGCTCTTGGGCGCGAAGGAGCAGATCGACCTGTTTGCCAACGCCAGCCTGTTCCTGCCCGAGGACAACCCCGAGTCCATTGACATCATCCGGCATAAAGCCGAAGGCGGTATCCCAGTCCGGATTCTAATGGGTGACCCAGACTCACCAGCGATGGAACTTCGCGGCCGGGAAGAGCGCCTCTACGAAGGACTTATTGGCCGTATCCGCATGGCGCTTGCCTACTATCAGCCACTCGCAGCGGTCGAGGGCGTCACCTTCCACCTGCACCAGACGGCGTTGTACAACTCCATCTTCCGTTACGACGACCAGATGCTCGTCAATCAGCACATTTATGGCACCTACGGCTACCTGGCACCGATCTTGCATCTGCGCCGTATCGAAGGAGCCGATCTGTTCGGAACATACATGAGGAGTTTTGAGATGGTATGGGAGCAGTCGTATCCCTACCAGCCAGACAAGTGACGAGCCGCTAGACCGCTTCTAGTGCACGGCCGGTCAGTTCACGGATTGCCTGTACGAAGCCCGCCGAATCAATCAGATTCGGCATGACCACATGGGCGCCAGCCGTCCCTCAACTGCTCTTCCGACGTGACACCGGTGGCAACGCCAACAATCATCGCACCACCTTCCAATGCGGCTGCGACGTCCCGCTCAGTGTCTCCGACGAGCACCGTGGAGGCTGGCCCGAACGTGACACCATACTTCTCCGATGCCTTCCGCTGTGCAGCTCCCACGAGCCGCGGTCGCATGACATCATCGGAACCGTAGCCGCCGACATCGAGGTCAAGAAGATACGCGTGGTCCCCCAAGAGACGGAGCTTGGCTTCCGCGTTAGGGCGGATGTTCCCAGTCAATACTGACTGCACAATGCCGGGTATCTTGGCAACGGCTTCGAGGGACTCCGCAACTCCGGACAGCACGAAACCATCGCTCATGAGCCTAGGGTGCAACTCTCCCATTGCGGCCACAAGAGAAGTCGGGTATGACGCTTCATCCTCCGGAGTAAATTTCGCACCGTTCGCCGTGAACAGATTGCGCATTATGTCGTAGTCGGTACGACCATCGGTCTTCGGCTGATTCTCCGGCAGGCTCGCGGTCATCATCTGGAAAGCGCGAGCATAAACAGCCTTGCTCACCCCGCTGTTCTCAATCAGCGTGTGGTCAATGTCCCACAGCAGTAGTACCTGCTTGCCAGCAGTTCTCACAGCTATCCCCTCAGCGCGATCATGATCCAGCGTACTTGGCTCTGCAGGTCCAGTACGATCCAGGCCCGTTACAGCCAGAGCGGTACAACTGGCCCTCGTCAGTTTCCAGGCCCGCCACGCTAGAGCAAGACTTGCCTGAGCCGCGGTCTGACGACGCGGGTCTGCGCATCGACCTGATCTGGGACGCGGGGCGGTGACCTGGGATCGGGCGCAGGGCGAAGCCCGGTCCTCATGCCTGACAGGATCCCCCAACCAGTGATCACCCCGTGAAGCGGCAGCTAGGCCCATTGCGGCGGGGGAGCCCGATCATTGACATGATCGGTATGGCCCTCCCCTAAGATCCGGGCACAGAGCGTGGACCCACGGCAGCGCCCTTCTATAACGGGTCAAGTGAAGCCACCATGTCGCACATCGAGTGGGGCCTGACAAACGGACCCGGTCCTCGATGCCGCCGCGGCTTGCCCCAGGCCCAGCCTCATATCACGCTGGGCCGGAGAAGATCCGAAGCCACCTCGATCGATACGGCGGTGCGCTGGTCCGATTGCGGCATAGTGGGCACGGTGGTTAGGAAGCTTATGGTCGGAATTCCTTACCGAGCACACGCTCGTACAGCCCGGGTAGAAATGTCCAGAGATCCTGCGCGATGGACTTCCTATACCGGCGGCGCTGATTGTGCCAAACGTCGAGGGGCAGGTCGAGGGGCAGTGGGTCAGGTTGGTAATCTACGAAATACATGTCAGGCATGCTCGCTGAGTCGATCTTCCAGCGAAGCGTTTGAAGCAGCACGCTAGTGCTGTAATCATTCCGATCATATCCGACAAACAGGCTGGTCCAGCCCGTCAGATAGTACTTCAGTGTCAAGGGAACGGGGTCATATGGATCTTTGCTCGACATCCTCAGAGTGAACTGGATGTAATCCTCCTCGGTGATGACGATCGTCTCTGGACGCAGAATGTCGCCGTGGAGCTTGAACACGACCGGACTTTCGGCCGTCGGGTCGCGGTATTCGGTCGTGGGCTCGAGGTTCGGCGTGTAAACCGTTACCCTCGGTTGCTTCCCTGCTGCTATGAGTGCGTTCTCAAACAGCTGGTCGTAGTTCGTAGTAATCACGAGCGGGAAGCCGAGTTCGGCGAGTAGCCGGAGCATGGGAGAAGGCCGTTTGCCCGTCTGGACCGCATCTTTGACGGCGTTTACGAGTTGGTGCCGTGAGCGCGCGATCTCGTAGCACCGCGCGACCTTCTGAAGATTTGACGGGTCCTCGCCCGGGAAGCGCCCTGAAAAGTTGCAGTCAGCCGCGAGCTTCAAGCTGAGGTGAGCACCAACCGGCGGGCGCTGTTCGGCTGGATACTCAAACTGTGACTGAGCAGGCGGTGGGGCGTGAACGCCGGCACCAAGGAAAAGGATGCAGCGCATCCGCGAAACATCGTCGGCGATGAGATCGAGCTCATCGTCCGTCGTCAAATCGAGGGGTTTCCGTGACGTGACAGGCATTGTGGAGATAGGTGTGGCGGCCTCGGTCAGTGCCCGACGGGGGGCTGCTAGGTAGGCGCGGGCGAGGGTGGCGACGGCGGGTTTGTCGGTGGTGTCGGCGATCTGCCGCAGTTTCTGCTCGGCAGTCCTCGCGCGGGCCAGATCATCACCAGTGAGCCACTCGCCGAGGGTATGGACTGCGCCTATGCGGATTGTAGTGTGGCGGCTGTTGAGGCTGACGCCTAGATCCTCAAGCAACGCAGCTGGGGTGATGGTCATCCCGGCGGGGCTACGGGCCAGCACTATCGTGCCCTCGGACTTAAAGGACCAGCGCTGCGGGGTCTGGGCCACCCCGGCTCCCCGCAGCTGCTCGTATGTGTGGGTGTACGCCTCGTCGACGGTGATCAACCCATCGTGATCGGTGTCCGCCGCCCCGGTACGCAAGCCCTCCACCAGCGCGGAAGTGAAGACCGAGCCCGTCGCCATCGCCCCCGTCGGCTCACCCTCGTATGAGTATTCGGTGGAGTTTGAGGCGGTTATCACGATCAGGCCGCGCCCGGGCCTGGTGAACTTCTCGTCCAGGACGACATCGGCGTCGCCCTTGGTCCTGCCGAACGCCCCGCTGAAGCAGGAGTCCAGGATGAGAATCTGGCTCCGAGCGCGGCAGTGCTCGATCTGATCGAGAACCCATGGCGCCTCGACGCCGGTCGACCCGAGATAGCTTTTTTCTGTGTCTGTGGCAGCGAGGTAGAGCCTGCCGCTCGCGTCCTTAAGCCCGTGGCAGGACAGGTACACCAGCACCAAGTCGTCCCTGAGCCGCTCGGCGAGAAAGTGCTCGACCGTCCGACGGATCCCCCGCGCCGATTCGTTGATCACCGAGGTGACCGTGAATGCCCCGATCTGCGGGTCGGCGAGGGCTTCCGCCAAGTCTGCGGCGTCCCTGGCCGGTGCACGTAGCTGCCTCAGGCTCGCGTCTTCGTAGTCCGTGGTGGCGATCACCAGGGCATACCGTGGCCCCGGCGGCAGATCAGGCGCGGGTACCGTGCCAGGCGAGCCAGCCATCAATGATCTTCTCCTGCTGCTCGCGGGTCGCCCGGCCCAGCTTCAGCGTGTCACTGCCGTAGCTGACCTCCACCACCCGGTCGTTGCGTGTCACCCAGTCAGCCACCTTGGCCAGCACCGCCCGCAGCACCTCCGGCCCAGCTGCACCGCCAGCCACCCGGCCACCGCGGCCACACCCTTCGCACCCAGCGGCACGGCCTCCTCCGGCAGCCGGTCGACGGCGGATACATCCAGGTCAAGCAGCTCGCCGCGCAACAACCCCGCCAGCTCCGCGAGCTCACTTGCATCGTCGTCCGGGGCGGGGTACACCTGCACAACCAACCCGCCAGAATCCGCCATCGCCTGCTGCTCCGATCCCCCAGCCACCGCCCACGCTGCGAGCTTGCGGCACCTCATGTCACCTCATTTACCCACAACCCGCAGCCAGAAGCGAAGGTCAATCTGGCCCGGTTCTGAGACCGGCAAGCTCGGGTCCGATCCCCGTCCTTATGACCAGAACCGGCTGACGGACTGCCCGAGACAACCTGATCTCAGATCGTTGTGGCCTCGGATTCCCGAGGCACGCGACAGGTGTACGCGGTTGGATCGCCCCGAGAATGTCGCCAAGCGTTGGCGGTGACCCGTTTGGCGTGCCAACGGCGGGCCACACGTCAGGGAGTCTCGCGGGCAGTAGCGGTCACTCATGCGTACTGGAGGCATGGAGACCAGCAACAGCATCGGGCCTCATCAGGTGCACTGCCACACCACCGACCTTCCAAGCGGGGCCACCGTCCCCTCGCTGCACAATGATCTCGGCCCAGTCCACGGAGTCAAGGCCAAGCCGCTGCGCGATCGGTTCTGTGACAGTTGGCTTCGATACCGGCAGGTCCGCATGGACTTAGCGTATGCTATTGATTACTGTTAGTCACCGCTGGTCGCCATCTTGTCGGTGAGAACTTTCTCTACGTCTTCAAGGGCGCGCGGAGCGCGCCAGGCCCGGCTGGCCGCCGCTCCTTGGTAAGCGCCGCGCGAGGACGACCCTGACTCGGACGCGGCGCGACTCCCGCCAGTCAGCGGGCCGGGCCTTCCAAGGAGACGTAGCACGCCTGGGCGCCGCTTGCCGCTCTTAGGCCCTCCGGGCCACGGCGGCGTCGGCGCGCGAGCCGTCCCCGCAGCCCGCCACACCGGCCAGGCGCCGCAACGATCAGCGCCAGGCGCGCGAGCTGCAAGAGCGGGCCATCCTCCCGGCGCTCCAGTGTGAAGCCGGGCAGAGATCACCCGCAAGGGCGCTTCGCGTCACACGTGATGGCCTACGGCCACCCTTGCGGCTGATCTTCCCCGGCCCGGGTTGGCGCCTATCGGAAGGATGGCGAGATGCGTAGGCTGCATCAGGCCGTGCGAACGTGCGCGTACGCTAACTGCCTCAGTGGCGAGCCCGGTATACGCCTAGATTGTCGTGGCTTAGCTGTAAACGATCGTGAACCAAATCTTCGTGAGAGTGTCGTTGATGATCCTACCGTTGATTGTCCCCGTGACTCCGTTGAATGCCCCGGTCCCCCCGGTCACCTTGCCGCTGAATGTCGGGCTGCCGTTGGTGGCGAAGCTGCCGTAGAGGAGGCCGCCGTTGATTGCGAACGCCACGTCCGCCGTTCCTGAGCAGCAAGTCTGGTCCACGAAGTACATGTCGTCAAACCCGACCCTCGTGCCCGTGCTGTCGAAGTCAATTTCATGGTATGCAGCGTCGCTGGTGCCGAAGACAATAGTTTTGTATGCCACGGCCTTGAACTTTAGCGTGGTCGTCGAACTGTGCGCGCCAGCCACAGCGGGCAGCGCCAAGGCCCCCGTGCCGCCGAGGACAACAGCCACAACGGCCGCCATCATTGACCGGCGAATCTTCATAATTTACCCTCCTGCTCCCTGGTCCTTGCCGTTCAGGGACATACTGCACCTCCGGGCCCCGGGCCGGTCAAGACCCAGCCACGCTCCCCAAGTGACACGGCACGTCGGCAATGCCAGATGGCGGACAGCCGTGCCGGTCACATCAGGGCGCCCGGCCAAACCGCAGGCTTGCTGAACCGTGAGTCAAACTGACCCACTACCCATCGACAGGTCCGGAGCCGTACAGCAGCGGAGTACAGCAACGTCATAGACTGCGAGCGGCTCCGGCAGACTTCCATCACCCCGCCGACCTACCTAAACGACCGCGACCGACCTCTCTGCCGAGAGTTCGCATCGAGGGGCGCTGTGGCCCTCATATACCTACAACCGACACCCAGAGGTCGAAGCGTAGTGACTCCGGCCAGTTCGTGTGTCGTACAAGTTCATCTCTCTTGGCCCAGTAAGATCAAGCGTGACCATGCGATGCAAGAAGTGCGGCCGGTTCGCGAGGACCGTCGTCGGCGTCGGCAGTGGCCTGCTGATCGCAGCCTGCATCTCGTGCGGAGCCGCAACGGCAGAACCGTCAGCCGTAGCTACTGAGCCTTTTTCAAGCTGATTCTTGGGTTAGCCTGGCATACAGGTTGAGCAGGGCGGCGTGTCGGCTTCGGGCATAGCGAAGCCCCTGGTAGATGAAGCGATCACCACAATCCTTCGTCTGCCAGGGGCCTCGATGCTTTTCTACCGTGCTGCGCTGCCGTTGTCTCGTGCGACCTTGACTTACCTGGCGGGCGTAGTCCGCCGCCATCGCAGGCAGATCGGCTCTGCCTGGCGCAAGCTGAACCCTGGGCAGCAGGCCCTGCTGGTCCTGGTCCACCTGCGCAAGGGCGAGACCTTTGCCGGGCTGGCGGCCGGGTTCGGCGTGGGCACCGCGACCGCCTGGAGGTATGTGCATGAGACCGTGGCCCTGCTGGCCGCCCGCAGCCCGAAGCTGGACACGGCGCTGTGTGCGGCGAAGCAGGCCGGGCAGGCGTTCGTGGTGATCGACGGGACCCTCATCCCGGTTGACCGGGTCGCCGCCGACCGGCCGTTCTATTCCGGCAAGCACCGCAAGCACGGGATGAACCTGCAGGTCATCGCCAGCCCGCACGGGGAGATCTTGTGGGTCTCCGGGGCCCTGCCCGGGGCTGTCCACGATCTGACCGCGGCCCGGATCTGGGGCATCGTGCGCCGCCTGGCCGCCGCCGGGTTAATCGTCCTGGCCGACAAGGGCTACACCGGCGCCGGCGAACCGGTGATCACCCCCTACCGGGGGCGCAACAAGCCATCCTCGCAAAAGGCCGCCAACCGCGCGCACGCCCGGCTGCGCTCCCCGGGCGAGCGGGCCAACGCCCAGCTCAAGACCTGGCACATCCTGCGCAAGCTCCGCTGCTGCCCATGGAGGGCCGGGCAACTCGCCAAGGCCATCCACGTCCTTCAGACCCGCGAAATCTCCAGATGAAAACGCTCAGTGATGAGCCAATTACGTCGTTGACTAGTTAGAGCTCCAGATCCAGGTGTCGTGGAGCGGGCCGGGGGAGCCGCCGAACAGGACCACGTTGCGGTTTGCCGCGTCGTATGCCATCGACGCGGTGTCCCGGGCCGGCGGGCTGGTCTTAGGGAACTGCCGAGTCCAGGTAGCGCCGTTCCAGACCCAGGTGCCGTCCAGCGGGTTGCCGCTCCTGCCGAGGCCGCCGAATAGGACCACGTTGCCGGTGGCCGCGTCGTAGGCCATCGACGCGGTGTCCCGGGCCGGCGGGCTGGTCGCGGGGGCCTGCTTAGTCCAGGTAGCGCCATCCCAGACCCAGGTGCCGCCCAGTATGCCAAGCCTGCTGCTAAAGCCACCGAATAGGACCACGTTGCCGGTGGCCGCGTCGTAGGCTATCGACGCCTCCGAGCGGGCGAGCGGGCTGGTCTTAGGGAACTGCCGAGCCCAGGTAGCGCCGTTCCAGACCCAGGTGTCGCCCAGCACGCCATTCCGATCAAAGCCGCCGAACAAGACCATGTTGCCGGTGGCCTGGTCGTAGGCCATCGAGGCGAACCACCGGGCAGGCGGGCTGGTCGCGGGGGCCTGCTTAGTCCACGTAGCGCCATCCCAGACCCAGGTGCTGCCCAGCAGGCTATGGTTGCCCTCACCACCGAACAAAACCACGTTGCCAGTGGCCGCGTCGTAGGCCATCGACGCGCCCCACCGGGCGGGCGGCTTGGTCGCGGGGGCCTGCTTAGTCCAGGTAGCACCGTTCCATACCCAGGTGTCGCCCAGCAGGCCACCACGCCTGTCTTTGCCGCCGAACAAGACCATGTTGCCGGTGGCCGCGTCGTAGGCCATCGACGCGGCCGACCGGGCAGGTGGGCTGGTCGCCGGGGCTTGCAGAGTCCAGTTCAGGACCGAAGCGGAACTCGCCAGGGCAACTGACTGCGAGATACCAGGAACACCAACCGCGGCCAGCACGGCGGTAACGACGGCGAACGAGCACAACCGGCCGCGGTACCGACGAGGCACCCCGGCGCGATAACCCGGACCAGTCCACCCGGCGGACCGGCAGGCACAGGCCGCCACGGTGATCAACTTTCGGCTGATGTGGAGTTGCTGATTCATAAGCGTCGTCCTAACGCGAAACGACGAGCGGATGAGCCTGATCCTCGCCGCCGTCCACCCGGGGGTTACTTGTACGACGCGGCGGCCTCACGCAGGGTTGACATGCCCGGCCAGTGCAGGAAGCTGCGAGGCAACCCCAGCAGCAGCTAGGTCACGACAGTGACGCTCACGCGGCGAAGCCCCACTCAAGACCAGGCGTATCCTGCGCAAACTCCGCTGCTGCCGGCGGAAGGCCCGGGCAGTTCGCCAACGTCATCCACGTACTTCAGGCCCGTAAGACCGGCTGCACGCTTGATCCTGACGGGGCGGCCGGACCTGATGTGCGGCACCCGGGGTGTGGTGACCATCGTTGGCCTGCTGTAGCGATGGAGGGGCAGATGACCGGCGGCAGCTGTAGGAGATCGCGGCGCGGATCTGGTGCTGGCAGCACTGCCCGCCGGGGTTGCGCCCTGACAAGATCCCAGCCCACCGCGCCCTCGTCTTCGGTGACGCCGTCGTCGAGACAGGCGACGGTCGGCTGCGGGTTGGCGCGACCGGCTAGACAGCGAACGCCGCGCCGCTGGTGGCGCGAGCGTTACCTGCCAACAATTGAGGCCCTGGCCGCCCTGGGATCGAGTACGTTCTCGTCACGCACGCCCAGGCCGTACTGAGCGGCGGCGCGGCGACGCTGCGCCGTGCGCTTGACCGCGAGCCCTGGCAGCGGCCGAAACGGTGAGCACCGGACCAGACCGCCAGCTGCCCATGCCCGGCGCGCTGAACTCCCACAGCATGAGCAGGGCATCGACCCTCAAGCCAGGCCACTGTGGCAGGCAACAAGAGGACAGCACATCAAGCCCGCGAGATCGGAGGATGAAAAAGGTTCACTGCTGTCGTCAGCCCAACTGCAGCAGCGGTCACAATCGTTGAGTCGGCTAGCCGCAACGGCGGTAAATCGACCACGCTGCACGACGATTCACATCATACGCACCAGGAATTCGATTCAGAACCGCTGCCACGACCCGACTCTTCCATCATCAGGAGCTTTGGTTCCTCGTTCAGCGCGGTGCCCGGGTTGGCCGTCCCGGGCCTTTCCGTTCCCGGCAACCCACAGACCGAACCGTTGCTGGTCTGACAGCATCGGGTGCATTCGGACACAGGTGCAGCAACTCGTGCAGCAACGACAGCGCCTGCTCGCGTCCGTTGCAACGTCCAGCAGAACACCGACCTGCGCCAACGATCCTCAGCGACCTTCATGCGACGAGTTCACACCGAGGGGGTCAGGGTGAGCGCAAGCGCTCCGTTGCTGAATCTCGCCATGCTTGGACAAGGCGGCGCCTGCGGCGCCGCTGGCGCGGCGTCAGCGCCGGGCTCAGCCTTTCGGGGGAGGCCCGCCCGGCGCACGCCGAGCCACACCCGCAAGACACAGATCAGGGCCGTGCAGATCGTGCGACACCCTCGCCGCGCACACCGTCGGTGCCCCGAACCTGCCACCTGCGAGGAAACGGACCGGTTTAAGGAGCGTATCGCCCAAGAGCAACTGCTGATACCAGTAAGATCCGGGTATGCCAGCTGGGGTCGGTTTTTGGTCGTACGTTCACGCCGATGATGTCGCTGAGGGCGGCCGGATTATACGACTTGCAAATGACCTCTGTGAGCAATATGCGCTCATCAGCGGAGAATCAATCGAGATATTTGTTGATCGAGATGCCCTTAAATGGGGGGACAATTGGCGTGAGCAGATAGATTCTAAGATTGCGTCAATACTGTTCTTCATAGCTGTTATCACTCCGCGTTACTTCCTAAGTGCAGAGTGCCGTCGTGAGCTGCAAGAATTTACTCGTGGTGCGGAGCGCCTGGGGGTGAGAGAACTCGTCCTACCACTGGTATATGTGGATGTCCCAGCGCTTCAAGAAGAATCGCCAGTTGATGAGGCGGTAGTGCTGGTCGAGACTTTTCAGTGGGTAGACTGGCGCGACTTGCGGTTCGAGGATACGACATCGGGCGCTTATCGGCGCGCTGTCGCAGGTCTCGCCCAACGGCTGGTTGATGCAAACCAGCGAGTCCTCGCTGAAGAGCTCCCAGCACTGGAAGGGCCAGAGAGGCCAGAAGGGCCAAGGCAGGAAGGACCGAAAAGGCCGGAGGGTCCTAAAGAGCCCGAAACTCCCGGTCTTGAGGAGGCGCCGGGTACCCTCGACGTGCTTGCAGCGGGCGAGGAAGCTCTCCCCGAATTGACTGAAACACTCACCGCTATCGGCTCAGAAATCGAAATAGTCGGGAATCTTGCAAACCAAGCTGCGGAAGATATCCAGCGAGACGATCAGCAAGGTAAAGGCTTCGCCGACCGGCTGACTGTCCTTAGGAAGCTTGCGCAGGATCTATCATCTCCTGCGGAACGCGTCTGGGAGCTTGCCAACAGCTACACGGCGTCTCTCTATGATGTCGATGGCGCCTTTAGAACAATTATTGCTCGACTGCCAGAGGAAGTCAGAGATGATCCTGCCGCAAGGTCCAGCTGGGACGAGTTTTCGGCCAGTGTCACCGGCATGGCTGACGCTACTAACGGGGCCATGGCAAGTATTCAGGCTTTGATAGATAACCTGGCGCAAGCAGAATCACTATCACGTGATTTCCGGCCGCCGAGTCAAAAACTACGCCGCGGCTTGACTATCTTGACTGAAGGAGCGTCGGTAATTAATGAGTGGAAGCAGTTGGTGAATGAAGCAGCTGTAGGGTAATGTTCAGCATCATCCAGCGATCCACGGTTCAGTAACCCAGTCGGCACCCGCTTAACCGCACTTGGTTGGTTGACTGGCTAGAGATCCTGTACCCGAGTGTGAGGGTCACCCGCGTGTGACGGCCGCCGGATTCGATCTACCTCGTCTACTGGATGCGCCAGAGCCAGAGACGACTACATCCGAGAATGCTCATGCCGAATGCGTGCCAAGTTCGCCTCTCGTGCCGGGGTCGCTGCTGGTCAGCAAGGTTCAGGTGCAGGTCTTGAAAACCGCTGCGGCACCGCTGGGGGCCGTAACGTGGGAGCATGCAGACGGGCCTGCGACTGGAACAGGTAACTCAGGACAATGTGAGAGCTGCCTGCATGCTGAAGCTGCGGGTCGATCAAGACGACCTCGTGGCTCCAGTTGCCTTCTCTCTGGCCGACGCCTACACGATGCCCGATATCGCCTGGCCCCGGCTGATCTACGACGGTGACCAGCTGGTGGGCTTCGTCATGGCCGCGTTCGCCCCCGAGGATAAGGACCCGATCTTCCACAGCTACCTGTGGCGGCTCAACATCGACGCCGGGCACCAGGGCAAGGGCTACGGACGATTCGCGGTAGAAGAGCTGTGCCAAGAAGCTCTGAGGCGCGGGCACCAGCGGCTGACAGTCTCCTATCACGCGGGCCAGCACGGCCCGGAAGCCTTCTACCGGCGCTTGGGCTTCCACGCCACCGGTGAGTACAACGAGGGTGAAACAGTAGCTGAGCGGCTTCTCGCCGCATGAGATGACCGGATGCGCCGCGGGCAAGCCTGCCTGCTCGGTACGGGACTACCACGGTTATGCGCGGACAGACCGGCTGGGCGCCGACCAAGATCACCAGTCCAAACGACCGGGAGAAGCCAGGGTTGCAGTTTGGGTTGCAGTTCACAGCCGTTCGAACCAGTTCGCTCGGGTACGCGTAAGAGGTCCGACCTGCGGCGTGAACTCCCGTGAACGCACTCCGCTCAAGCTTTTAATCCGCGGGTTCAGGGTTCGAGCCTGGCGCCCACTCAAACCGTGGCGTTACCACCCGGTCGTCCTAGCGTCACGACCTCATCGTCCCCAGCACGCAGGTATGGCCCGAAGGCGTCCTCGAAGGTCTCGTGGTTCCTCCTCAGAACCCTCTGCGCCACTGGACTCCTAGCCCAGACTTCGAAATCGGCGCGCGCCTCTTCCGCGGTCAGCCAGTCGCGTCGGCGACCTGGTGCCACGTAGCGCCAGCCAATATCGCGTTCCGGATCTCGAATCCGCGATGGGACACCGCCTCGCGGGCAGCAGCAGCACTCAGTGCGAGGAGCTCCAGGTAATCGTCGATCTCCGCCCCGCGGCCAGGCCCCGGATTACCTGCGTCGAAGATCCGCTGGTGGATCTTGGAGTGCCGCTCCACGATCCGGGCCAGGGTTGCCTGCCGCGCGTCAGCCGGGGTCAACACCCGTCCTTCGGGCAGCTTGAGGTGTTCCATGACTGATCTGTCGTCGCTCATGAGCAAAGACGCTACCGCCGGTGTCCCGGTATGCAAGAGATCGGCGCTAAATCTAGTCATAGCCTCAGCGTTGACCCAAACTGGATTACTTCCAGTTGCAGTTCGGTCCCATGCGTACGTTCGCCGTCGTATGTCTCACTGGCCTCAACTGGGCAGCGACGCCACCCGAACCGCGCTTACCTGTCATGTTGATCTTTGATCCGCAGGCACAGACCCGCGCACTGCCCGGCATCACGTGTGCCGATGCGCTGTCCGAGAAGGACGCCAGGCGCGGCCGGGTACCAGGGTAGGGGCGGGATCGCAGTCTCATTCCTAGTCTCATACATCCACGTACACCGGCGTCCATCGGCGTGTACCGCAAGTCGCTGAGCAGCTCAGGAGACCTCCGTGGCCAGTCCTGGACGGTGATCCTTAATCCTGAAAAGCGGAAGGTCGGCGGTTCGACCCCGCCCCTGACCACCCTCTGATCTGCGGCAATGCCTGTATTTCTTGATACTCATGACAGCAACG
Source organism: uncultured Actinomycetes bacterium (assembly GCA_963726415.1). GTDB lineage: Bacteria > Actinomycetota > Actinomycetes > Streptosporangiales > Streptosporangiaceae > DASXKD01. The sequence goes on along the minus strand of CAVSCM010000053.1, from coordinate 88,147 downwards.
TCGTGGTGCGCCGACGGCGGACTGTCAGTTACCTGGATCTAAGGACAAGGGCGTCGGACTGCCGATTCCGGCTCTTCATGATCAAGCCGGCTCGCTTCGCTCGCCTCGCGGCGCGTGTCCTCGCTTCGCTGCGGGCCGCGCCACCGCCGCCACCAACCAAAGTGACTGACCCAGTTGACGATGAGCTGAGCACGGGCTCCAGGCGATGGATGGTCCGTCTCACCGCCGGCTCAGCAGCAGTGCGTACCAGTGCCAGTGTTTGTCGGCCCCGAGCCGGTCCTTCCCGTCGAACTCGATCTCCTTGAGCCGGACGCCAGGCCAGTCGCTGACGAGCCGCTCGCATTCTGTCTTGGTGAACGAGGTCGCCGGCGGACCTGGGCGGGCCCAGGAATCCCGGTTGCCGAGCAACGTGCAGCAGAGCACGCCCTCGTCGACCATCCCTCTCCGGGCGGCCGCCAACATCGACGAGATCGCGTGCGGTCGCAGGACTTTCGGGACGGTGAGCGCGACCACGAGGTGGTAGCGCTCGCGTTCGATCAGGAACCGCCGAATGTCGGCGTAGAACGCGCGGACGCCGGAATGATCGAGGGCGGCGGCCTGGTCGACCACGGCGGGGTTGCGGTCGACGACGTCGACGGCCACGCCGTGGTCGAGCAGGTAGCGGGTGTTCGACAGATCGCCGGGGCCGATGTCAAGCGCCCGGCGATCGCTACCTTGCCCCACGATTTTCAGCGCCCGGACCACCAACGGATTGACCACTGCAGGACGGGTCTCAGGCGGCGACACGCAGCACGGTGCATTCGACCAGACCGGACGCCAGCGCGACCTTCTCCTCGTCGGTGAGGTCGCCCGGAAGCTCCCGCACGTAGAATGCGCCGTGCGAGACGATGAACCGCAACGCCTCACAGGCAATGTCGTTCACCTCGAACACCACCAGCCCGGTCGGGCCGATCAGTTCGACCGTATCCGGACCCTCAGCCAGCGTGAGCCTTCCGACGTGGCCGTTGACGAGACGCCGTCGCAGCGTGATCGTCCGGTGGTCGTACCACACCTCCGGCAGCGCTTCGCCGAACAACTCCTCGTACCTTTGGCTGAACTGCTCGAACGTCGACTCCTCGACGGCGGGCCTGGACTCCGGTGCCGACGTCGGGGCCGGCGCGCTACTTGGCGCGTGGTGCCGATATCCGCCGAAGAACTCGTGGCAGAACTCGGTGTACTTCACCGTGAAGAGGACGAACTGGTGCCAGGCCTCGTCGACCCGTGTCGAGTACATCTTCCAGGTCATCGACCGGTCCGACTCCGCGAGGACCAGGTATCGCAGCGCCTCCCGGAAGAGCTCCTCGCCTTCTTCGTCGCTGTCCACGACCTGGTCCCGCACCAACTTCTCGATGACGAACGGAGCGCGGTAGTCGAGCGCAGGATGCAGGTACGGCGCGTGGTCGGTGATGGTCATTCGGGCGCCGGCCCGGGCAACTTCGGGATGCTGCAGGTGAGATCGCAGTGTTCGGAATATTCGCAGTGACTTGCGCACAGCGTCTCGCACCAGGAAGTACAGTCGGCCGCCTTTTCACGAACGGGTCGGCGCATCCTCAACCGTCCCGCACTCGACTCGACGAACCCGGGGGCGGACTCCGTTGTTTCCACGCGCCGGACGCTCGAAATCCGAAGCTCCAGATCGGCGCCCTTCCGCACCCATATTCTCTTCGCACCGAAAGGGACAATCGATTCCGGGATGTCCTCGACATGCACGATGTCGGCCAGCCGGACCTCAAGACTCCGCTCAAGCTTCCGAAGGTCCCGATACAGGGTGATAGAACCCTCGTTCGAAGAGGGGCCGATGAATCCTGCTAATGCAACGACGTCCGGGTCGCCGTCAGCGGCCATTTTGACGAGTGCAGGATGGTACTCGATGTCCTCGCCCGTTGAGATCTTCGGCATGACGCTGATCCTCCTTGACCGACCTGACCGGACTCGTTCCTTCTCCTCCGAGGCTGAGGCTAACGGCGCCCACTGCCCACTGCCCACTGCCCACTGCCATAGCTTCATCCTAACCAAGACGTCCCACGGTCGGGTTGTACCGTGTGCTGAGAGACTCGCCGGGTGCGATCGACACCGTGGCGGGCGTATGCGCAGATCACGCGGGTTCTGCGTGATCGTTTCACCGATGTGGCGGAAGGGTCAGCGGTACCGTCGGAGGCCGCGTTGGTCGCCGAGTTCGGGGTTGCCCGCAACACGGTCCGGCGGGCAGTGGCCGCACTGGAGCAGGACGGCGTGATCGTCGCCTACCGGACCGGGCTCGGGTGGTCGGCAAAGCAGAGCAGGCAGCGGCCGGGTTCCGCCGGGTGGCCGACGAGCTGCGCGGACTGATCGAGTCAGGCACGTTGCCGCCGGGTGCGCGGGTCGGCACAACCTCCTAGACGCCGTCGGCCCCGCGACCCCGGGAACCGTTCTCGGTACCGGTCCCATAGCCGCCGCGGCAGGAATGGAGGTTGCCGCGAGTCCAGGTCGTCGAGCCGCAACCGCTCCTCGGTGTACGCGGCAGGATCGTCGGCGAGCTGCTCCGGTCCGTCCACGCTGTGAAGTAGGCTTCGGAGCTGCTCGAGGTCGACGCGGTCAGTCAGCTCGAACCGAGCAAATAGGTCTGCCGTGGCCGTGACGACGATGACTTGGCCCACCTCGGTGAACGCTTCTTCCCGAAAGGTTGCAACATCGAGGCTTTCGAACGAATCGCGCGCATAGTCGAGGTTTCCGTAAATCGACGCCGACCGTGCAGCGCGCTTGGCGGGACGCAAGCCGCTCATCGAGCGCCTGCTCGAACGCTTGCGGCCGCATCGCGAAGAACCGGGCAGCGACCCGCAGAACTTTCCCGGCATCCCCCAGAGATCCTGGGGATTGACCCCCGACCGGGTGCCCTCAGACGGCCCCGCCACGTTGACAGCAACGGTGACAGCAACAGCAGCAGCCAACGGCTAACAGCAGCGACTGGCGGCTGCGCACAACACTCGCACGATCAGCGACACCTTGGCGTACGCCACGCCTGAAAAGCGGAAGGTCGGCAGTTCGACCCTGCCCCTGACCACCACATCGCAACACTCGCACTCGCCCGCTGACCTGCGCAAAAGCCGTCTGTGATCGTCAGCGGCCGAGATCTCAGATTGACCGCTGGTGCCCGTCTGTGGCCGTCATTCGCCGTTCGTTGGTGCACGCGGGGTGCACGAAGCTTGATCACCAGCTTGGAAGGCGCGTCCAGTCCCGTCGTCCGGCCTGATCCTACGCCGATGGCGCAGGTCAGGTCGGGGTGCGACCGACCGCTGTTGTCCGTGGGAGACCGCCAGGTACCGGTACTACGGGCACGTGGAGGGCACGGCCGGCGAGGACGAAGCTGGCTCGGGCGTTGCAGCGACGGTCACAAGCTTCACCGGAGGGTGAGGGCCGTCCACGATGACCACTTGCCTCGTTGACAGGGCGCCAGCCCGCGTCAGCGGACCGGCCGCGATCCTCAGCTACTGGCGCCATGGGCCGCCGCCGGTCGCCTTGCTTCCGCATCGGGCAAGGAGGACAGTGCGGGGCAGGGTACGGGAAAGGAGGACGAACATGGGGAAGGTCCGCACCGGGCTCGGAGTCTCGCTCGACGGGTTTATCAGTGGGCCGAACGACGGCCCTGATGCACCCATGGGGGTCGGCGGCGAGCGGCTCTTGGCGTGGTACGCCGCTGGCGACACCGAATATCGGCTGCCTGGAACCGACATGGTCTTCATGGTCTCGGCGCCGACCGCCGAGTTCCTTCGCGAGACGCGTGAAACGACAGGGGCGTTGGTGTTCGGTCGTAGGACCTTCGATCTCACGCATGGGTGGGGTGGCAAACATCCCTTGGATGTGCCGGTCTTTGTGGTTAGCAGCTCGGTCCCACCAGCGTGGGTCTATGAAGGATCGCCGTTCACCTTCGTCACCGACGGACTGGAAAGCGCCCTGGAGCAGGCGAAAGCGGTCGCCGGCGACAAGGACGTCGGGGTGGGGGCCGCGAGCATCGTGCAGCAGTGCATCAGAGCGGGACTCCTGGACGAGATCCATATCGACCTGGTGCCGGTCCTGCTCGGGGGCGGCGTCTCATTGTTCGACCACCTCGGCACCGGGCCGATCGACCTGGAGATCACGAAGGTGATCGAGGGCGCTGGGGTGACGCATCTTACCTACCGCGTCGTGAGGTGAAGTACGCCTGATCTCGTCGTCATCTTGCAGTCAAGCTCCGTCGTGTCGTTGCCGGGCCGGAGGGCGGCCGGAGGCCCGGTGCGCGCGGTGGGAACGCCCAGGCATCATGTTCGCCATCAACAGCGGGCACGTGGTCCATGCCCGGGACTGCACAGCCGTCTACGGCCCCGATCGGGTGACCCCGGATGATCCGTGGAACGGGCTAAACGGATCGAAACCACTTACGCAGGCGGAGGCGACAGAGTGGCTCAGGCAGAGCCATGAGCGCCGTCGCTGCATGCTCTGCGGGCCGGGTGTCCGATACCCCGGTGGGTCAAAGTCGGGCGCCGCTGGCAGCTAGCCGACGAGGCCCATATGCCATGACGGCGCCGAAGAGAGTTAGGATCATCAGTGCTATATGACGCGTTCGTGTGCCACGCGAGTGAGGATAAGGATGACGTCGTCCGTCCACTTGCGGAACGTTTGCGCGAGCAGCACATTGAGGTTTGGTACGACGAGTTCAGCCTCAAGATAGGAGACAGTCTCCGTCGATCGATCGATCGAGGGCTAAGCCAATCGCGGTTTGGCATAGTTGTGCTCAGTCCACATTTCTTCAGCAAGCAATGGCCGCAATGGGAACTTGACGGTCTTGTGGCTCGCCAGAATAGCGGAGATTCAGATGTCATTCTGCCTGTCTGGCATCAAGTAAGCCGGGATGACGTGCTAGCATACTCGCCCCCCTTGGCGGATAAGATCGCGCTCGATACTTCCCTGGGTACCGATGAAGTTGTCCGTCGGTTGGCTGCTGTTATCCGCCCCGATGGGTCAACTCTGGTAACTGCTAGAGAGCATCTGCTAGATCACGGATACAGCCCACCTGTCATAAGTGATGACTGGTGGCTGGACGTGGCAGCGGCTGCTGAGTCAAACGACATGGAGGGCGACTTCCAGGAGCCGATGGGATGGGGCCGCTGGGGCTTCCCGCTTCCCGGACCTTCGAAAGCACCAGCCGAACGCGGTTGGCGTATGGCCTGCGCCGCGATGCAAATGGTATGGCAGCGGGAAGCAGAAACTCGGCCGATCACCCAGATCACCCCACCGGAGCTAGTACACGAATTCATTGCATCCCAGCCTGGCCTGGACGAAACCTGTGCGGACAACCTCGCTTATCTTGTCTCATATGCTCCGCAACTTATCATCCGCGGCTTTGGTGCGATATGAGGAAGAAATCGAGGCTGCTTACCAGCGCTCTCGTGCCGCTTGTATGCTTCAACGCGAAAACAATAGCAGGTCTGGGACAGCTCTAACGATCGATGGCCGCTCCCCGACTTGCGACGAAGAGTTCGCGCTTCGTGATCCTGATTTCGGGAAGTACGGTGCACCACAAGTGGCATGCGGTTTCGTCCAGGGCAACCATATCGCTAGTGGCCCGCCAGTTATCTATTACAGCCACATCGACTATGCGGCGTGGTTGCTCTCTGATGAGAGCAAATGGCTGCCAGCCCCGATTCGGGACGTTCTCACCCGTGGAATGACAGAATGGGGAGTCTGGCCATGGGACTCGCGAGAACGACGTGCTATTGAGGACTTTGGTTTCGAAGACCAGAGCTTCACCGGAACATTTGCGGAAGCAATTTATGACTCTAATACAAGGCCGGACCTCCGGCTTAGTGATGATGCTCGGCGCGATCTTGAGCACCGGCTGACCTTTAGCGCTTCGCTTCTACGGCTGCCCGAAGACGGGACGGAGCTTTCCAACCGGATAATGGGCGATTTTCTGGATCGTTATTACGTCGGCAAAGCTAAGCGGCGCCAAGGACAGCAGAAGGTAAATGACTCTCGATCTGCGTCATCGTAGCGCGGCCTGCACAAACTCCCTTAGCCCGCCTCCGGGATGGTAGTAGACGTGCCGATGGCTTGTTTCGATCTGCAGTCGATTGAAGAAAGAGACCTGGTCTGGCAAGAGTTCGCTGTCCTTGGCTTCGGGCCCTATCGCCACCAGACAATCACGAGCCAAGGGCAGGACAATGCTATCGGAGTCGCCAATAGCGACGTTTGGCTCGATGCTAGTATTCCCTGCGAGGTACCGAAATGTGACTGCGGGCTGCGCCCACCCGACCGGCCAGCTCCCGCAGCTCGGCCGACGGCGGGTCTTGCATGGCTAGTAGGTCGGAGACGACCTGGCGCGTCTGCTCATGTCCGCCCACCAGTTCCGGGCTGATGTCCTCGGCCTCGCGGAGCGCAGCGACCGCCTCAGTGACCTGGCGGCGCTGGGCGTGCGCCCGGGCTATGTCGATGAGCGCCCTGGCGCGGCGCTCGGCGGATAGCCCGGAGGTGTCCACGGTGGCGGCTGCCCGCAGGGCACGCCCCGCATCACCCAATTCCACGGCGACCGAGACCTCATGCAGGCTCACGTTGGCCGGGCCGAACTCGGTGTTGTAGTCGTTGCGGCCTTCACCCAGCCGACTGGCGACCCGCGCGGCGCGTTCCAGGTGGACGTAGGCGGCTTCCGGGTCGTTTACGCGCGAGGCGATTACAGCACGCTGCAAGGTCAGCCCGCCCCACAACGACATAGCCTGCGGATCTCCATCTTGAGCCCGTGACTGCAAGGCATCGGCCGCGGTACGGGCGGTTTCCTCGGCCTGGGCGTAATGCCGGGCCGCGATGAACACGTGCACCAGCCGGAACGCCCCAGCGGCCACCAGCAGCGGATTGCCCGCTCGCTCGGCAGCGGCCATCGCGCGGTCAGCGGCGATCCATGCAGCTTCGGGCTCACCGAGCTTGGCCAGCGCAGCCGAACAGGCTTGACAGGTCGCCGCCATCAGCTCAAAGACCTCGGCCTGCTGTGCCTCTGGAAGGGCACGGGCGGCGGTTTCCAGATCGGGCACCAGCCCGCGCAGCAGGTCGGCCAGATCGGTGTACTGCCCGGCGTGCGTCAGCTCCCACGCCTTGCGGCTCCGGGTCCGCAGCGTGCTCAGAGCGGCCGGGCGGCGGCCATCGAGCATGGCCCGCAGCGCATAGGCACCGGACAAGACAAGACGCAGCCCGGCCGCGCCTGGCGGTTCCTCGGTCACCGCGGCGACCACCGGAGCCTCCGCGGCCAGCTCATACAACGGCACTTCCAGCGCGGTCGCCACCGTTTCCAGCACCGACATCCGGTCGATCTTCCGCACGCCGCGCTCGACCTGGGACACCCACGCCACCGACCGGCCCAGCAGCCGAGCCAACTCAGGCTGAGACAACCCTCGGCGGCGCCGCTCAGCAGCGATCCTCCGGCCCAGGGCTTGCTGATAAGACGGAGAGGTCACCCGCCGGTGCCCTTGCCGGTTTGCAGAGTAAGCCAGTCCACTTCGGTGCTGGCCAGGTACTGATCCCGCTCATCGAGGTAGCGGCGGGTGTGCGGCGCGGCCTCGTGGGCGTGGAAGGCGTCTTCGTCGCGATAGAGCTCATAGAAGATCCGCTGCAACGGTTGCCCGTCCACCAGGTGAGAGGCATACACCAGTGTTCCGGGCTCGTGGACCTTGATCGCCTCGATGGTCTCGGCCACCAGCCGGTCGTACATCGCGGCGCTGGTCTCGTCCTTGCATGTGAACCGCACGCACAGACCGAACATGCTGCTGCCTCCCAGGTACTCGTGACGCCATGCTCGCACTCAATGTGCCGCACCAGTACGTCAAATCACACGTATTTATAGTACGTGACAAAGACTAAGAGTACGATAAGCGTCGACAGGCAACCATCACCGGCGCAACCAGCGAGGACCCATGCGACCCTCAGCACCGCAACCACTCGCAGAGCGCACCAGTGAGGTCACCTACCCAGGAGGCCGAGCACATCCGCGCCGTCCGCGCCGACCTGCGCCCATTACTCACCGACTGCCCCATGGCAGACGACGTGATCCTCTGCGCCTCCGAACTCGCCGCCAACGCCGCCCTCCACAGCAACTCCCGCCTCTCCGGCGGCACCTTCACCGTTCGGGCCACCATCAACCCAGGCCGCCACGTCAAAGTCGAGATCGAAGACGATGGCGGACCGTGGACCCCGGCTACCAGCGACGCCGCACGCCATCACGGGCTCGACATCATCTGCATCGTCGCCAACGAATGGGGAATCGACGGCAACTACGCCGCTCGCACCGTCTGGGCAAGATTCGACTGGCCCAACAAGTCGTAACTCTGTGCCTGTTTTGTCCCGGATTACCCTGGATTACCCTGCGTGTGAGACTTCGGCTGATGCTTTCCGGATTGTCGTCGGGTGATGCTTGACGCGGACCCTAGATGTTGTAGTCGATGTCGCCCTCGACACCAAAATCGCTATCGCTGTTGCTGGAGGTCAGGTATACAACAGCAATGAGCGAGGAGACCCTGGCGGGCGGCCTCACTGACGGCGCCGTGCGGATCGGTGGCGTCGTCCACAAGCGGGCCTCACCTTGGACGCCGACGGTACACGCCCTGCTGCGGCACCTGGAGTATGCCGGTGTTGACGGCGTTCCCAGGGCACTCGGCTTCGATGAGCAAGGGCGTCAGATGCTCACCTACCTGCCCGGCGACACGGTCGGCAACCGGACACCGTGGCCAGCATGGGTACATAGTGACTCGACCCTGATCCAGGTCGGCCGATGGCTGCGACGGGTCCATAACGCGACGGTGAGCTTCGTGCCGCCGGCGGACGAAAGGTGGTTCATCGGCGGCACGGTGCGACCGGGCTTGATCGTGGGCCATCAGGATGCGGCGCCGTACAACGCAGTGGTGGACGGCGACCGGCTGGTCGGTTTCTGCGACTGGGACACGGCGGCGCCGTCGTCGCGAGAGTTCGATCTGGCGCTCTCGGCCCTGTGGTGGGTGCCGCTCTGCCCGCCGAGCGCGGTCGAGCCGTTGGGCTTCCACGACTTCGACGGCCGATCCCGCCGCCTTCATCTCCTGCTTGACGCCTACGGGTACGACGCAGACCGGCAAGGATTCGGTGCCGTCGTCGTGCAACGCGCCCGGCGGCAGGCCGCCGCGATTCGTCAGATGGCCGACAGCGGTGATCCGGCCGCGACCCGGGTGTTGTTCGTCGCGGAGTACTTTGAGTCGGCCGCGTCGGACATCGAGGCGTTGCCGAACGAGTTCTGGACGCCTTAGTGCAGGCTCCTGCAGCATGAGCGGGATCGTCACGCATCAGGTGGAGCCGCCGTGTCGCACATCTAGCGGAGCCGGACAATCCTGCGACCCCGATCTTGTTCCCGTGCCGCCCATCCGTGTGAGATACCTATGGCCCCGATGTGAGGCAGTCCTGCATGCGGACGCTGCCGTGGATTACCCTGCTGGATTACCCTGCGGGTGGTGAGGATTTTCTTCACATGATCAAGGGCGCGCGGAGCGCGCCGGGCCCAGGCCGGGCACCGCTCCTGGACAGGCGCCGCGCGAGGATGACGCTGATCCGGACGCGGCGCAGCTCCCGCCGATCACCGAGCGGGCCTTTACGGGGGAACGTTGCGCGCCTGGGCACCGCCAGCCGCACTTAGAGGTCCTAACACAATGCGTGGATCTTGAGGCGGCGCCAGCAGATGATGGCGCAGCCGAGGGTGAGGAATGCCTCGTGGATGTCGTCGCGCACCTCCCAGCGGATCCGCAGGCGGCGGAACCAGTGCAGCAAGGCGATGGCCTGTTCCACCACGTACCGGTAGACGCCCAGGCCCGAGCCGTGCGGGGTGCCGCGGCAGGCGATGACCGGGCGGATGCCCCTGGCCTTGACCTGGGCCCGGTATTTGTCGTGGTCGTAGGCGCGGTCGGCGAATACCTTCCCGGGCCGGCGGCGGGGCCAGGCCCGCCCGCGGACGGCTGGGATCGCGTCGATCAGAGGAATGAGCTGGGTGATGTCGTTGCGGTTGCCGCCGGTCAGCGTGACCGCCAGCGGGATACCACCGCCGTCGGTGATCACATGGTGCTGGGAGCCCGTTCTGGCCCGGTCGACCGGGCTGGGCCCGGTCTTGGCCCCCCTTTTAACGCCCGCACATGCGAGCCATCGGCCGCCGACCTCGACCAGTCGATCACCCCCGCCGCATTCAGCCGGGCCAGCAGCACCTCGTGCAACCGCTGCCACACCCCGGCCTCGTGCCAGTCCCGCAGCCGCCGCCAGCAGGTCATCCCCGACCCATATCCCAGCTCCTGCGGCAAGAACTCCCACGGCAGGCCGGTGTACAGCACAAACAAGATCCCGCACAGCGCCTTACGGTCATCCAGCCGCTTGCGCCCGGGGTGCCGGTACCGCCGCTCGACCTTCGGTAACAGCGGCTCGATCAGCGCCCACAGCTCGTCGTCGACTTCCCAGGGCCTGCGCTGGGCCATGCCAGCCTCCCACCAGACAGCCAGCCCCACTCAGCACGAGCTAACCACACCCAAGATCATTTTGTTAGGACCTCTTAGGCCCTCCGGGCCACGGCGGCGTCGGCGCGCGAGCCGTCCCCGCGGCCCACCACACCGGCCGGGCGCCGCGACGATCAGCGCCAGGCGCGCGAGCTGCAAAAGCGGGCCACCCTCCCGTCGCTCCAGTGTGAAGCCGGGCAAGATCACCCACAAGGGCGCTGCGCGTCACACGTGATGGCCTACGGCCACCCTTGTGGCTGATCTTGCCCGGCTGGGGTTGGCGCCTGTAACGAAACTTGGGGCCCCGGCCAGGCGCGCGGCAGCGCCGGCGAAGCCGGCCATTTCGGCTTGCCGGTGAAATGGGATGCGGTCAAGCGGCGGAGTATGGCGGGGAGGCGTTGTCCGCGGTCGGCGGGCTTCCGTCGCTGGGCGGTATCAGGGTCACCTGGCAGCCCAGCCGGGCCAGGGCCTGCTGGTGGTGGCGGATCAGGTGCTCGTGGTTGCGCTGGTCACGCTGGTCGTAGTAGTCGGCACCGGCCTCGGCATAATCGCTGTCGTCTTTCATGACCGCCCAGGCGACACAGAGGAGGGTGTGCGCGACAGCGACCGCGGCCTTTTTGATGTTGAGCCGACCGAACCGGCGGGCCAGCCGGCGGAACCGTGCACCAGGGCGGCTGGCGGTCCGGGATGCGGCCCACGCCGCTTCGACCATCGCGGCCCGCAGGTGCGGGTTGCCTTTGCGGGCCGCTGCCCTCTTGCGCTTGCCCGCGGACTCGTTATCGCCGGGTGCTAGCCCTGCCCAGGCGGCGAGCCGGGCGCTGGTGGCAAAGCGTGCCATGTCGCCGCCGGTCTCGGCGACGATCACCTGCGCGAGGCGCGGCCCGATCCCTGGAATGGTGACCAGGCGGGCGATGACTGCCGTGAACGGCTCGGCGGCCCGCTCCACCAGCTGGTCCAGCGTGGCGATCTGGCCAGTGAGCAGGTCGTAAGCGTCGAGGTGGATACGGCATAGCTGGGCATGACCGGCGGTGAACCGGCCGTCGCAGGCCATCGCCAGGTCATCGAGCTTGGCGCGCAGCCTGCCGCGGGCCAGGCCCGCCAGCCGCCCCGGATCACGTTCCCCGCCTATGAGGGCCTCGATCATCTCCCGGCCCGAAACCCCCAGCAACTCCGAAGCCACCGAATCGATCTTGATCCCGGCGTCCTCCAGCACCTTCGACAACCGCTGGCCCTCCGAGGCGCGGTGCCCGATCAGCTTCTTGCGGTACCTGGTGCGCGCCCGTAACGCCGCGACCTGCTGGCCGGGGATGAAGCTGGGCCGCAGCAGCCCGTGCTCATGCAACTCAGCGATCCACTGACAGTCCCTGAGATCGGTTTCCCGGCCCGGGACATTGCGCATATGCGCCGCGTTGCACACGCACACCTCAATCGACCCGGCCTGGGCCAGGGCGTGGTAAACCGGCCACCAGTACACCCCGGTCGACTCCATCGCCGCATCACTCACGCCCAGTTCCGCCAGCCAGCCCGCCATCTTCTGCAGCGACCGCCAGAACGTCTTGAAACTCCTGACGACCACCTTCCGCTCCCCGGGCATGCCGCCCGGCAGCCGGACCGCGACCCAGACCACCCTCTTGTGCACATCGATCCCGGCGACACGCGGATGGACGATATCCATTCGCCACCTCCCTGCTGAACCCGACAACCCAGACCGGCACGCCGCCCGCAGAGCCCGCAGCAAGATCAAAATCCTGTAACACGCGCTCGCAGCAGCAATCCGGGGCACTCACCGGGCGGGCTCCAGCGTCCATCTATCGGACAGGCACATAGCACCAAGGCGCAACGACGTCAGCGGGGGCGCACCCCAAGTTTCACCCATCCGCGAGCGTCACGACAGTGGCAAGGGATCTATCGGAAGGATGGCCAGGTCTGGGCGATCAGCATTGGGGGCTGACTGGCAGGCGCAGCCACAGCTACGACCGGCCCATGCTCGCCGTCCTTCGATCACCGGCCGATGATCCCTTAGCCGATCGCGCGGAGTGGTGGCACACTTCTGATCATGAGGGGGAGGGCTCGCCGCTGGTGGCCGTTCTTTGTGATCCCAGTGATCGCGGTTGCCACACTTATCTTGCTGTATACCGGGTGGGGCTCTGAGCACGTGGCTGTGTACGGAGCCTATGCCGTTCCGTTGGTGGCACTTGTACTGGGCTGGATCGCCTGGATCTGGCACGCGAGAACCAGGCCGTCAGGCCAGGCCGTCGTCAGCCAGGATCTGGGCCGGGTCGCGGATCTGCTGGCGATAGCTGTGAAGCAGCAGTGGGAACAGGCGGCGGGTGAACGGGGGCTGGTGGCAGGTGAGGCGATCCCAGTCATGTGGGGCCGCCCATCACTGCGGCTGGCCGCGCCCACCGTGGCTGCCGTCGGCTCACGGCGATTCGAACCTCTGCCAGGATTGGCACCGGCCGGGGAGACACAGCTGGCAACGGGCCAGATCAGCGACTTGCATGCCGTTTACGGCGGACTGGGGTCAGGGCGGCTGGTAATCGCCGGGGCGCCAGGATCGGGGAAGACCGGCGCGGCGGTAATGCTGGTCCTTGCTGCGCTCAAGTACCGGGACCAAGTCTCCGCCGAGGATCGACCCAAAGTCCCGGTGCCGTTGCTGTTCACCGCCCAGGGCTGGGAGCCGTCCCGCCAGCCGGTCAGCGCCTGGCTCACCGCGCGGCTGCAGGAGACTTATCCGCTGTTTGCAGGTAAGGCAGGGGCAGCGGACGCTGCGGGGTTGATAGCTGAGCGGAAGATCTCGCTGATCCTCGACGGGCTGGATGAGATCGCTGCGGATCTGCGGTCCGTCGCCATGCGAGAACTCAGCAAGCAGGCCAGCTTTCGCGTGGTGGTCTTGTCCCGTACCGCCGAAATGGCATCTGCCGCCGCTCAGCGCGGTCGGCTGCAGGGCGCCGCTGCGATTGAATTGCGTCCCATTGGCGCCGCCGCGGCGGCCGATTACTTGGAACGCGTCCAGCTCGACCCGCTGCCAGACGGGTGGCGGGATCTCATTGGCCGCATCCGCGGCAGCCCGGGGATCCCGCTCGCCGTCGCACTGGACAGCCCCCTGACCTTAACCCTTGTCCATGACACCTACCAATCGGAAGACGACGCCCACGAGTTGCTGGAATTCTGCGACACCGCACAGCAGCGCGTCTCTGGTAACCAGGCTGCCGAACAGATTAGAGACCATCTCCTAGACCGGGTCCTGCCCGCCGCCTACGCAGGACGTCCCGGCGATGTGCGCTATGACCTTGCAACCGCACAGAACGCTCTCACGAAGATCGCCGCGGCCATGAACCAAGATGGCACCCGCGACCTGCAATGGTGGCGCATCCCCGGATGGGTGCCACCCGCACAGCGCATCATTGTGGCTGGGCTCGCGGCTGGGCTCGTGTTCGGGCTCGCGCTCGTGCTCGGGCTCGGGCTCGAGCTCGGAATCGTGCGCGGAATCGTGCTCGGGTCCGTGTTCGGGCTCGCTCTCGGGCTCGTGTTCGGGCTCGGAGCCAGGCGCGCAAGCGAAGCACCCTCTCGCGTAGGGAAGCTGCGGATACGGCGGATGTTGAGCCGGCGGAACCTCGCTACCGGGCTCATGACCGGGCTCGGGGGCGGGCTCATGGCCGGAATCTTCTTCGGGACCGCGATCGGGCTCGTGGGCGGGCTCGGGCTCGTGATCTGCAGTACGCTCTTCTTCGGGCTCGAGGACGGGTTCACTGATCAGGAGGACACCAGCTCGATCAGCCCGGCTATCTCATGGCGCGCCGACCGGAGCTATGCACTCGTGTACGGGCTCGTGTACGGGCTCGTGCTCGGGCTCGTGTTCGGGCTCGGGAACGTGCTCAAGCACGGGCTCACGTTCGGGCTCGGGGTGGGGCTCGCGCTCGAGCTCGTGCTGGGGCTCGTGTTCGGGCTGGCCTTTTCCCAGGTCTGGCCTTCATCGCTCGCCCTGGTGCAGCTTGCCGTGCGCTGGCATACGCCTTTGCGTCTCATGAACTTCCTCGATGACGCACAAAAGCGGAACATTCTGCGCACCGTCGGGCCGGTATATCAGTTCCGGCACGCCCGTCTGCAGGACCGGCTGGCCGGTGCCGGTCACGACAGCGACAATGACAGCAACACGGCTAGGCGCTTGACCCAAGCGGACAACCTGCCCGGGGCCTGATTCCGCCGCCACCAGTTATCGGTAGCCCGCAGGTAGCCAGACTAACTGCTGCCGAAACTGCTGCCATCCCCATGGTCAGCTATAGACGCGGGACGACAGGCTTGGAATATCGCCCCAGCACGCAGACACTCCTAGACCGTTCTGGACGGTCTGCCCATGCCTACGGATCAGAAGGTTGACAGGCCGCTGCTAACACCCGGTCCCCGGAGCTTCTGCGACGCCGCGCACGGAGGACGGTATGTACAGTCGGCTCAACGGCCTGACTGCCTGCGTATCTGACCGGTTACTGGTATTGCTTGGGTGTGGCCGTCCCCGACTACCAATCGCTCATGGCTCCCGTGCTGCAGGCACTGGCAGATAACCATGAGCACTCGATGTAAGCATTCACGTCGCGCGCTCTGTGTGACGGATTCGTGGCGTCTGCGCTTATATCCATAGCTTCTACTTCGGGGAAGGCCTGCTACTGGCGAAGCTGATCGATCAGTTCGCGTAGCGATTCGGCGACCTGGCCGGGCTGTGTCAGCGGCGCGAGGTGGTGGCTCATCTGTTCTGTCACGGGCCAGCCAAGTTCCCGCGCCTTGGCCGCCTGGTCCTGGTATGCCTCGCTCAGCTGCAGGTAACCGGCGGGGGCATCGGGCCGCTGCGGCGCCGGCGGGTGGGTTTCCTCGAACATGGCCAGCGGCAGCGGGGGGGAGCCAGCCGCGAAGTGCTGCCGGGTTTCTGGATCGGGAATGAGCTCGGCCAGGGCCTCATCGCCCCACCATTGCGGCCAGGGCGGCAGCCAGCCCCGGGCATCAGCCATCTCCCGCAGCTGGGCCGCCAGATCGGGCGGCACGGTTTCCATCCAGGTCTGCCCCGGCGTCGGCAGGCCAGCGTCGGCGAAGATGTAACCCCGGACCTGACCGATGATGGCGCCCGCCGCGGCCAGCAGCGGCCCGGCCCCGCTATGGCCGATGAGGGTCGCGGGCTGGCCGGCTGCGCTGCGGGCTATCACCTGGGCCTGGCGCAGGCAATACGGCGGCCCTGCGGTAACGGTGCCGGTCAGGTCGGGGACGCCCACCTGGTAGCCACGCCCGGCCAGGTCAGCCGCGACCAGATCCCAGGTTGCGCACCCGACCAGCGGGCTATGAACGAGCAGCAGCCGGGCAGTCATGCCCTATTCGTATCAGCCCCGCCGGGCAGGCTGGTGTCTCCCGCCATTGGGCAGGCTCCACGGTCCGCCGGCGCCGGTGCGGGGATCTTCTGGAATCGGCTCAGCGTGTCGGCTTGATCACTGCTGGGATGTCCTGATCATGGTGGCCTGTGACTGGCCTGCCGCCGCCTGCTGCTGGGTGCGGCTCATGCGCTGCGCGGGATGAGCTGATCGGTGAGCTGGCGCGGGCGGTCGGGGAGCTGCGGGCCGAGGTCGCGGAACTGAGGCGCCGGCTGGGCCGCAACAGCGGCAACTCCTCGATGCCGCCGTCGGCCGATGACCTGCCGGGAAGGGTGCCACCCAAGCGGGAGCGGCGCGGCGGAGGCAGCAAGCGCGGACGCGGGAAGCAACCGGGGGCGCCGGGCGCGTCGATGGCGTGGGCGGAACCCGATGAGGTGATCGATCACCGCCCTGCTGGCGCGTGCGCGTGCGGGGCGGACCTGGCCGGCGCGGCGGACCTGGGTGTCGTCCGGTCGTTCCAGCAGCTGGAGGTGCCGCCGATGACAGCACGCCGCGTCCAGCATGACCTCCACCAGGCCCGCTGCCAGTGCGGCGAGGTGCATGTGGCGGCCTGCCCGGAAGGGGCAGGCGGATCGGCGGTGAGCATCGGCCCGAACCTGCGCACCCTGGCGGTGTATCTCACGGTGTTCCAGCACGTGCCCGCCGAGCGATGCGCCCAGCTGATCGCCGACGTCACCGGCGCCCGGGTCTCGGTGGGCTTTATCCACTCCTGCCTGGCCAGGGCAGCCGCCGCGATCGCGGATGTGGTCAAACTGATCAAGACGCTGATCACCGCCGCCCACGTGGCCGGATTCGATGAGACCACGCTGCGGTGCGGGCCCGCCGGGACCAAGAAGTACGTGCTGGCCGCCGTCACCGAGCGGCACTCGCTGTTCTTCCTAGGACGGCGCACCCTGGAATCCTTCCGCGAGTTCGGGGTCCTGCCCGCGTTCACCGGCATCGTGGTCTCTGACCGGTATGCGAACTACTTCCACCACGGCTGGGAGCACATCGCCGGAAATCAGGCCTGTCTGGCCCACTTGATCAGGGACTATGAGGACACGGTCGAGTGCTACCCGGACGCCATCTGGCCGGTGCAAGCGCAGCGAGCGCTGCGCGCCCTGATCCGCGCCTGGCGCGCTGCCCACGACGACGGCCAGCCTGAAATCCCCCCGCACATCGCCGGCCCGCTCATCCACGAGTTCCGCCACGCCGTGCTGGCCGGGCTCTCTGACGTGCCCCGCATCCCCGGCCCCAAGTCCTCAACCGCCCAGCACCCCGGCCGGGACCTGCTGGAATTCTGCTCCAGCCACCAAGATGACGTCCTGCGGTTCACCCGCGACACCAGGATCTGGCCGACCAACAACATCAGCGAGCGCGCCGTCCGCCCCGTCAAGGCCCAGCAGAAGATCTCCGGCAGGCTCACCAGCGAGGACACCACCCAAGACCGCCTCGACATCCGTAGCTACATCGACACCGCCCGCAAGCACGGCCAAAACGTCATGGACATCCTGCGCAGCGCCATGACCGGGGCGCCGTGGCGGCCACCGCTTCCAGCGCCCACCTGATCACAACCAGCAAGCGTCACCCAGCGCAAGCGGGATGAATGTTTACCACTCGATGTCGCAGTTGCGAACTGTCATCGCCGACAAGATAGGCCTGACCGAAGAAGATCTCAGGGCAAAGATCCCGAGCGGCGCGCCGTTGTTCGCCAGCCGTCTGCATTGGGCTGTCACCTACATGTACCAGTCCGGCCTGGTGCGCCGCCCGCGCCGTGGCGTTGTGGAGATCACGCCGCGCGGTATGGAAGTGCTGGCTAAACACTCCGACCGGGTGGACCTCGGCGTGCTCGGCCAGTTCGCAGAGTTCAATGACTTCCGCAACCGGACAAAGCGTGGAGAGCAGACGGCTGGTGCCTCCGGAGGCGCTGCCGAGATCCCGCCACGAGAGACGGTCGCCGCTGCTGTGCGGAGGCCAACGCTGCGGTCGCCGAAGAAGTACTTGAACGTGTCCGGGACCGGGAACCAGCTTTCCTCGAGCACCTCGTCCTGGATTTGCTGAGCGCCATGGGCTATGCGGGAGCCGCAGGATCAGCGGAACACACTGGCAAACCGGGAGACAAAGGGCTGGACGGGGTTATCAGCCAGACGCGCTCGGCCTGGATCGCATCTACGTCCAGGCGAAACGCTACGCAGCCGAGATCCCAGTCCGACGGCCGGAGATCCAAGAATTCGTCGGTGCCCTGCACGGTGCTCAGGCCGACCGCGGCATCTTCGTCACCACGAGTCGATTCACTAACGACGCCGAAGACTACGCCGAACGTGTCGCCCCCCGGCTGGTGCTGATCGACGGCCGGATGCTCGCGGACCTGATGGTCAAGTACAACGTCGGCGTCCAGGACCGAGAGACGTACGTCATCAAGCGGATAGACGAAGACTTCTTCGAAGACTCCGGGTGAATGCCCACACATGGGTGGCTGGGTTGCATGCCGCGGCACGCCGGAACCGGATCACGTTTGACGGCCCAGGATGTTGGCCTTCATCAGCTCAAATTCTTCGCGGGTGAGTAGGCCGCTTTCTAGCATCCCTGCCAGCTTGGTCAGCTCCTCCACCGGGGGACGCGGGTGCAGGAGTGACAGGGTGCTGGTTCATTGCGGCAGCTGCAGCCGCCCGGGCGGCTCTGATTGCTCCCAGTGGGCGGGACAAGCCGATCCGGAGCTGCTCTGGGGTCGCTTTGGTGTCAAGCAGGAAGAGTTCGCAGCTGGTTCCCTGTACGTGCACGATGGTCTTGATGGATGTGCGGGTAGTGAGCGCGTTCAGCACGGCGGCGATGGCCATGCCTTCGGCCGCACCCTGAAGTCCGAACCCGCCGCCGACATAGCCGCCTCCAGTCCTAACGAGGCCTGGGCCGCCGATCTCCACGTCTTCTATTTCGCCATATGGCACTTGGGCGAGGACTTCGGTTTGGCGGGACAGGAAGACCAGGAGCTGGTCCCGAAGGAACCGCACATCATACCACTGGCCTGGGAAGAGGTCTGCTGCTGGCACATACCCGCCGAGGTAGGCCACGCTGCGCAGGCTGACAAGAGCTTGCCTGTCGAGTTCGTTGATCTCGGGAGAATCGCCGTCTAGCCTGGCAGTTTCGGCCTGCCGGTCTCTCAGCCTGGCCAGCACCTTTGGCAGCGCCGCGGGATTTCGTGCCGCCAGGGACTGCCACGCGTCAGCCCATCCGCCCTGAGTCAGTGGAAAGCTCTCCAGGGCCTTGCGCCTGCCCATGGCTCCCAGACGAATGATCACGAAAACATGTCCGCCATCAGCTGGGCGACGGAAATACCAGCCGATTGTCGGGCTGAGGTCGTCCACCAGAGGATACGGTCCTCCTGTGGCACGCTCACTTGGCCTGATGACCGGCATGGCAGGCACTTCTATGCTTGCTTGGTCTGCCGCTTGCGCCTCGTCAGGGCTCTCTGAGCTAGCCATACCCTCCCCAAACGCTCGCCTGCCATCGTGCCACGGTCGAAGCGCTGTGCTGGCCAGCCTACGGATTCGATGGTCAGCGGCGTCCGCTGAGGCTTGACACCCACAGGCGACACCAACGAGTTTGGAGACCGTCGGCTCAGGATGGACGGCCTGAGATGCTCCGCCTGAGGCCAGCGACGGTGCTGGACAACTTGGCTGTGCTTGCAAGCAGGGGATCACCGGCCACTGTCTCCAGGACAGGCAGAAGTCGAGTCCACGAGTCCGCCGCACGCGCTGGAATCCCAAGATCGGCCAGCAAGACCCCAGCAAGTCGGGCGAGTCACCATCAGTGGGTAACTGAGAAGTGCACCGATCCGTCAGACGCCTTGGTGACCTTGATGACGTAACCGGCGCTCGGAGCGGCGGCCGCCGGGGATCCCGGGGTAACAGCCTTGGCCGTCCAGGAGAGCGAGCCGCCGCCGCAATCTTGGAGGCCACCCTCTTTATCGAACGAGGCCTGGTCGATGGACTCCTTCCCCGATGCTCCCGAGGAGGTGACCGTCCCGCTCCAGCGCAACAGGTGACCACCAACGTCGTTCAGCACGAAGTTGAACTTCCCGTTCCTGATGGGAACCCCGAACCCCCTAAAGAGGTCCCCTATCGTGAGCACCTCGCCGGTTACCGGGCAGCGGACGATCTGGCTGATGAAGATCGGCTCGAACTTCGGGCCGCTCGCGGTGTGGGCCGCGGCGAACCGGAGCTTTTGGCCCTGGGAGTTCTTGCCCGCGTAAATGGTCGGCGTCGGGGTCCCCGTCGGCGTCGGGGTCGGCGTGGGCGTCGCCGTCGGGGTCGGCGTCGGGGTCGCCGTCGGGCTCGACGGCGTTGTGCTGCTGCCAGCAAACGCGGCCGCTCCCGGCGCGAGCACCAGCAGGCACACGCCGAGCATCGACAAAACGAGGTACCTTCGCATTGCCATCCTCTTTCCTCCCGGGGCTAGCCGGGGACTCGGCCGCACTCGCCGGATCGGCCCTGACGCTGACTGGCAGGCTACTGGGCCGGAGAACGCCAAGCTCCCTGAACGGGTGGCCAGGTGTCCCTAGCTACTTCGACCTGAAGAACCCGGGGCTGTGGCCTGTGATCGTGCCCGGTGTGGAGGGAGGATGACCTCGACCCCTTGTGCTGGAAGGGATCGAGGCCATCATGTTCCGCACCATAGGCGATGGGCCCTCGTTGTGGGAGTCCAGCCTTCCGCCGGAGTTGCTGCGGCTGCCTGAAGATCTTGCGCGGGTGGACGCGTTACTGGATGACCCGGTGTTCTTCGCCCCGTTCGTGCCGTTCTTTCATCCGGTGCTCGGCCGCCCGTCGACGCCGGTGGAGTGTTACCTGCGGCTGATGTTCTTGAAGTTCCGCCACCGGCTGGGTTATGAGAGCTTGTGCGCTGAGGTCAGTGACTCGATCAGCTGGCGGCGGTTTTGCCGGATCCCGCTGGATGGGAAGGTGCCGCACCCGACGACGCTGATGAAGCTGACCACGCGGTGCGGGGAGGGCGCGGTGGCCGGGCTGAATGAGGCGCTGTGGGCGAAGGCCGCTGGGGCCAAGCTGCTGCGCACCGCCCGGGTGCGGGCGGACACTACGGTGATCTGCGGCAATGTGGCCTATCCGACGGACTCGGGGCTGCTGGCCAAGGCGGTGGGCAGGCTGGTCCGGATCGCCCGGCGGGTGCAGGCTGCGGGCGGCGCCACCGGGACCGTGATGACTGACCGGCGGCGGGCCGCGGCGCGGCGGGTGCGCCAGATCGCCAGCAAGCTGCGCGCCCGGGGGAAGCTGTCACGCGAGGAGACCACCCAGGTGATCTGCCGGGTGACCGGTGAGCTCGCCGGCCTGGCGGAGAAGACCGCGGTCCAGGCCGCCGCGGTGATGCGCAACGGCCGCCGCGCGGTGCCCCGGGCGCTGAGCGGGCGGGTGCGGGGCCAGCTGCGGCGGGCGCTGAATGAACTGGCGGTCACCATCGAGCGCACCGCCCAGATCGTGGCCCAGGCCCGGAGCCGGCTGGCCGGGCAGCTCCCGGCAAGCGCGACCAGGCTGGTCAGCCTGCACGGCCCCGACGCCCGGCCGATCCGCAAGGGCCGCATCGACCGCCCGGTCGAGTTCGGCTACAAGGCCCAGGTCACCGACAACGACGACGGCATCATCCTGGACTACACCGTCGAATACGGCGCCGCCCCCGACGGGCCGCAACTGGCGCCCGCAGTGAACCGCATCCGCCGCCGCGCCGGCCGGGTGCCGGACGCGGTCACCGCGGACCGCGGCTACGGCCAGCCCGCCGCCGAGCGTGACCTGCTCGCCCTGGGCGTGCGCACGGTCGCGATCCCCCGCCAGGGCAAAATCCCGCCAGCCCGCAAGATCATCGAGCACCATCGCCGGTTCCGGAGGCTCGTCAAATGGCGCACCGGATCCGAAGGGAGAATCAGCTACCTCAAGCACACCTACGGCTGGGACCGCTCCCGGCTCGATGGCAGGCACGGAGCCGCCATCTGGTGCGGGCACGGGGCATTCGCCCACAACCTCGTCAAGATCGGGGCCCTGGCCAGTTAACCAACACCAGGCAGACACCAGCCCCGGCACTCCACGGCCCACCCGGCCACCAACCTCAGACCAGGGACTCTTTCAGGTCGAAGTAGCTAGCAGTCGCTGGGAGCCAGCATGGGAGCCACCGGGGCGAACGTCTTCCTCCAGCAAGCGAACGGATCAAGCGTGCGCGCCATCAGGCGCCAGGGTTGCAATTTGGGTTGCAGTTCACCGCCGTTCAGCGCGGTTCAACCGCGTACGCGCCTCCTGGCTGAGCTGCGGCGCGAACGCCAATGAACTCTCGTGAACGCGCTCCGCTCAAGCTTTTAATCCGCGCGGCTTGGGGCCACGACGGAGGTCTGGGCCCGTACGGCACTGCAATACAGCAGGCGGGATCGGCTGTGAGTGACTCGTCCCCGAGCCTCGATCGGTCACTGACCTGTTGCACCGCCCTCATGGATCAGTCTGGCACTAGGTCGCGACGTGAGGCAGCTGTCGTCAGGCAGCTTCATGCGGGAGCCGCACTCGCCGAGGTCCCGCGTTGCGTTCACATTGGTGACCGGCCGAGACTGGGAACGATCCCCCGCCAGTCGAGGGGATGAGGGAGGCTGCCGTGAGCGAACTCGATCGACTGGAAGTAGCAGTTGGTGAATGCCGTGAGGTGATCCGCGAAGCGCACGCCGCCACCAAGGATCTCCGGGCTGCAGTGCGCGAGGCGAAGCGGGAGCTGCAAGACCTGGCGAAGGACGAGGTTGCCGCCCATATTCAGCGTGAGGTGTCCCGCCAGCTGGAGGAGCTGGGCGAGCGGACCCGGGAGGCGGTGAACACGGCAACGCAGAAGGTGATCGCGGAGTTTGACCGGTTCGGTGAGTCGCTGCTCGGCAAAGAGACCTACTGGCAAACAGCAAGCGGCCGTCGCTCGGTCACCCGCCCCGACACTGACGTGGTGCGGCTGGATATTCCGCCTAGCGACAACAAGCCTGAAGGGTAGCCTCTGCAACCAGACGAACCTGCTGGGACCTCACCACCCGATCGGGCAAGCTGCCTTGCGGAGGTACCTAAGTGGTCGCGCCCGTAAGTTCGCCGGGGGTGGGGTTCATGCTGCCAGGGCGTGGGGTCGGGTCTTTTCGTGGGTGTCGATGCGGTGCAGCAGGTCGTGGAGGTCGGTGCGGGTGAACTTCCAGCTGAACGGTCTGGCGATGGCGTTGTAGCGGGTTTCGAACGCGGCCAGGCGGTCGCGGATCTGGCTGAGATCGGTGAAGTCGTTGGGGTTGAGGACTTTGCGCTGGACGACGGAGAAATAGATCTCTGCCTGGTCCAGCCAGGAGGCGTGCACGGGCAGGTGGATCAGGTGCGCCTTCGGCCATGCCCTGGTCATCCGTTTGATCGAGGCGGCGCCGCGGTGGGAGGAGCCGTTGTCCACGATCCAGAACACGCGGTTCGCGCTGGCATACGGTTCGCTGGTCATGACCTGCTTCACCAGCTGGGAGAACGGTGTGATCCCGGTGGTGTGCTCGCACCGGCCTATCACTTGTCCGCGGTGGACGTCCCAGGCGGCCAGGTAGGCCAAGGCGCCGCCGCGCCGGTAGTCGTGCTCCACCCGCATCGCGCGGGCCTTGCCCGGGGGCAGGGTGGGATGGCAACGGCAGCGGGCCTGGATGGAGGTCTTCTCATCCGCGCAGATGACATAGTCACCTCGGCCCAGCGGTTCGCCGTCCCAGATGCCGGCGTAGAGATCGAGCACCCGGGTGGCTTTGGCGGCGAAAGCGGGGTCACGGACGGAGATCCAGGACCGGTGCTGCCAGGGTTTGAGAGCATCCGCGGCCAGCCACCGGCCGATGGTGGACGCCGAGGCCGCGATCTGGCAGCGGGCGGCCAGTTCACGGGCCAGTTCCGGGCAGCTCCACTTCGACAGCGGCACGCCGGACTCGGCGGGCAGCGCGCACGCCAGCGCCACGGCCTCGGCCCGGTCGGCGGCGGTGAACACCGGCGGGCGCCCGCTGCGCGGGGCATCTTTCAGCCCGGCCAGCCGGGCGGCAGCGAACCGGCGGCGCCACTTGCGGACGGTGTCCACATGCGCGCCCACCCGCCCGGCGATTGCCACGTTGGTGCTGCCCGCGGCCGCGGCGAGCACGATCTGGGCCCGCAGCCGGTCGCGGTAGGGGCCGCGCACCGACCGGGCGCGGGCCATTAACACCCACTGTTCTTCGGCGGACAGGACAACCCGGCATGGACTGATCACAGGCATCTGATCGTTGTGCCGCACCCGCCCCCCGGGAGTCAGCAGGACACGCCGTGACCGCCAAGCTCATCGGGAAAGATGGCCATCGTGGCCACCTACCCCGACTCGACGAAAACCTCGCTGGAGCAGCGCCTGGCCGCCAGGGCCCGCGAACGCTGGCCCCAGATCGCCAGCCTGCACATCCGCCACCGCGGGACCTTCAGCTACATCGACGCGACCTTGACCGACGCCACCACGCTCAAACTCTGCCGGCTGCGCTACGTCGGCTCCGCCCACCAATGGCAGTTCGCGATCTACCGCGCCAGCCACAACGACTACGACGAATCAGTCTTCCCCACCGGCCTGCCCATCGGCACCTGCCAGCAAGCCCTCGACACCGCCTGCGGCCTCTACCTCAACGACCCCACCGCCTGGACCTGACCCCCGACGAACTTACGGGCACGACCACTAAGTCGGCGTTGAGCGCGTCCCGGCGAGCATGCCCACGAGGTCCGCCACCTCTGCTGGACGTCAACTGCGCTGACACTCCGCGATAGCACATCGGAGCAACAGCCCGGGCTGCAAATACCCCCGGTACAGCCCGGGCCCACACCGTCTGCGGATCTTGGGATCTTGCTAACACCTTGCCGACAACGGCTATGGAAACGTGGGGTTGATCCTGGACGCCAGGGAGCGCCTGCGCCGCGTCCAGCCCCGGTCAGCTGGTCCGCGATGGACGTGACCGGACACGCAAAGCCTTCTGAAAGCGGAAGGTCGGCGGTTCGACCCCGCCCCTGACCACCATTCAACTAGCAACGGACGAGGCTCTGACCAGCGCAAATACTGACTGGACGTTTCCTGCCTCTCACAGTCGAGTGAACATGACTGCCCCTGCGTGACCGTGGTCGCCCGCCCGCTATCACACGCGGATCGCACGCCTCGTCGTCCGTCCCGATATGCAGTAGCCCGCCCGGTGCGCGGCTCTTAGCATCGACAGGTGCTCTACCAGCACCCCCTGGCTTACCTGCTCGGCCTGCAAGGCGTTGCCCTCCTTCGTGCCTATAACGGCGAGTACGACCGCCAGTTCACCGAGGCCAGGATCGCCGAGATCCGCGCGATGCTCGACTGCGCCAGCGAGTTCGGCGACGGCGCCACGGTCCGCCCGATCACGGCGACCGAGGGCTACGACGTCTGGGCCGAGTACTACGACGGCCGAACGACCTGATTGACCTTGAGGAGCCGATCAACCGACTGGCCAGCCGCGATCACCCGAAGCGGTTGGGGCCGGGGGTGCCTTCCATTACGGTGAGGACGAGGAGCCAGATGCCGCCGATGAACGGCACGAAGGCGATGAAATACCAGAACCCGGACTTGTCCTGGTCGTGCAGGCGGCGGATGGTCAGCGACAGGCTCAGGAGGAACCCGGCGACGGCCGCGGCCAGGTACAGCAGGATGCTGAGGGCCGGGACGTGGATGGCCGCGAAGATGACGGCGAGGATTAGTACGCCCACCCAGCCGATCAGTTCGGCCAGGGCGAACCACCAGTAGGCGGACCGTGACGCGCGGCCTTTGTACTCGAAGATGTTCTGGAACGCTAGCTTGATCGCGTCGGTGAAGCCGACCGGGCCGCCCTGCAGGTAACCGCGCGGGCCGTCGGCGGGCGCGTAACCCCCCTGCTGCTGCGGGTAGGGGGCGTAGCCGCTGCCCTGAGGAGAGTAGCCGCCCTGGGGTGGTGGGTAGCCGCCCTGGGGAGCGTTGCCGCCCTGTTGCTGACCAGGGTCGTTAGGGCTGTAAGGAGTACTCACGTCTTACCTCAGATTCCCCGTTCGGTGTCCGATGGACAGAGCAACTGATTCTGTAGGCTATTGAGCTGCCCGCGCAACACAATCCTCACATTGTTGCCTTTAAAGCGGTTCTTGTTGGCCAGATGGCAGGGCGAAGACGTCTCTTGTCACGGTGCAGTTGGGTTCGGCAAGCAGCGGCGATGGGCCGCTGGTGGTCACCTGGGCGCGCCACCCGCCGAGCTCAACGCCTCAGCCTCAAGCGGTGGATCGAGGCTAGTGTCCGGGGACTGGCCTCGTCGATGTGAGAGATTCGCCGGTGATCTCGGCATTCACTCGGACTTCTCGGCGGGTGTACTTGACGGCCAGTGAGCGGGCGTCCAGTCCCCCGCTGGGTCCGTGGTTTGCCCCACTTCGATCAGGTGACCGTCGGGATCGCGGATGTAGCAGCGCTTCTCGTACTGGTGCTGTTTCGGCGGCGTCAGGAATTGAGCACCCCGGGCGCTCCATTCCGCGTACACGGCCTCGATGTCTTTGACCCGGATATTGAGGAAGCTGCTGACCCGGTCGGGATCGCGTGGCGTCTCCAGGATGACCGTAGGCTTGTCGTCCGTCGGGCCCCCGCCAGCATTGATGACGATCCAGCTATTGGCTAGCGCAACATTGACGGGATCTCCGGGACGTTCCACCCTGCCGCCGAGTACTTCGGTGTAGAAGCGCCGAGAGCGCTCGACATCGTCGGAGACGATGAAGTGGGTCAGCACCATTCCCTCGGGGGGCGGTGGGAGATCTGCCATCCGGCACCTCCACAGGTTTAGGTCTCACACCCACTTCACGGCGGAGTCCGCAGCCGACGCTAGCACGAGTAAGCATTCGATCTTCTTTCGCTGCCGCGTGGCGATCCGGGCCGCGGGCGGCGGCAGAGGCTGTGCTATACCCCACCCGAGGCACCAGCTGGCTAGTTGACGGCAACGTCGGCAAGCATCCTCAGCCACCGACACGCGTCAGCAGCCGTGTACGCAGCGGAGATTGCACTGACCAGGACATCTGCCACATCTGAAAGCGGAAGGTCGGCGGTTCGACCCGCCCCTGACCACCAGCTCTGATCAGCCAAACGCCCCGGCCAGTTTCTCCGACCGGGCGTTTGATGTCGGCAACCGGCGGGCTTGGGTTAGGTCAGCGCGTCCCCAGCTCGGCCAGGCCTGGCGTTTCTCATCGACCGCGGTGTGCACGTAGATCGCCACGGCTGCTGATGTCAAGCAACGCTTGACAGTCAACGACCTCCCGATGTGGCTTGGCCATCGGGCTGCGCTGGTCGCATTTTGGCTGCACAGGGACGCTCAACACCTGCTGCCTACAGGTTGCCTACCGCGCCGGCGTAGCATCAACGTCCGCATCATGGGACCGATCCTTACTGAATGGCTACCCCGTTCTCACCACATCAAGTGCGACTGACTCCACCAGGGAGGTATCACCTCGTGTGGCTGATGCTCCATATCAGTGCGCGCTTCTGACCGAGGAGCGCGGGGGGTAAATTCCGACTGATTCGGAGGAGAGACGATGGCAGCGCCCGTTGGGCAGAACAACTGGAGATTCTGCAACAAGTGCTACGCCCTGTGGTGGAACGGGTACCCAGACAACGGAAAGTGCGCAGCTGGGGGCGAACACGCCGCCGAGGGATTCGGTAAGGGTGGAAGCTGGGACATTATTCTCATAGCCGATCCCGTTCCCTACCCCGGGGCAGAGTGAGCGACTGAGCCTAGAGGGCAGCGCGTCTGGGCTCAGACACCGGGCCCGGGCGCTGCCTGGCGAGATGCGCCAGCCTCACTGCGTCTGCTTCAGTGGGTGGTGAAGTGAGATGGGCAGACCCTGCAGATCTGCGCGAGTGACCCCACAACCACACACCGCCGGTAGTTGGCGTAGAGAGGATCGACCGGATGGCCTGCTGACGTGACGGCAACAGTGACGACAACGATGGCAACCGTCCCGAAATGCTGCAATTCCTCGGCGGCTGGCTGGACCGCGACCCGCCCGCCTCGGCCCATCGCTGGAAGAGTTCGCCGGCCACCCCGCCTACGGCCTCGACCAGCTACGCGACGACCTGGAGCGCTTTGTGTTCCTGCTCGGCGGCAGCGACGGCGAGCCCCTGTTCGGCCCGGCATCGCACTAAACCGCACGCTGGACAGCGTTCCCGGCAGAAGCTCGCTCATGATGGCCGGTTCTGCTTAGCGGAACCCGCCCGCCAGATCGGTTACCAGCTGGCGCTGTGACCAGCAAAATAGGTCATGTGCGCAGTCGGCCATTGTTCCTTACGTTCACCTTGGCCACGCTGACCTGCGTTGTCCTCGCGGGCTGCACGGGAGCCAGCACGCCCGGCATGAATCGGACAGCAACTTCATCGACCGCGCAATCCCCGGCCAGCAACCCACGCGTCACCGGCCCGCCCGGCAGCCCCGGCAACCCGCTGGTGCTGTCGTGCGCCGCGGAGGTCTGGCCCGGACCCCCCGGCCGGGCGCCAGTTACCCCGGGGCCGCATGACCTGGCCGTCGGGCCGATGTACTTCCCCGTCGGCCTCGTCCTCGCCACCTACACGCCCGCCCAATGGGGGTATGCGTCGTACGGGCGCCGTGGCAGGTTCTACAAGCTCCCCCTGGTAGTCCGGCCGGGCGCAACAGTCACCGTGACGATCGGGGCCAGCGCCCGCGGCCACGTCATGATCGACATCGGGGGAGAGGTGCCCGGCGGGGTGACCTCGGCGACCTACCATGCCTGCCGCAAGGCGGGCGGCTTCTACGCCCAGGGCTTTGCCTTCACCCGCGCGCCGTTCCGCGGCTGCGTGCCGCTCGACGTGACGGTCGGCGGCCAAGCCCGGGCTCGTCACCTCACGCTGTCGCTGTTCGCAGGATCTTGCGCAACCTGACCCTCCGCTGGCTTGGCCAGGCCTCAACCACCCGTTCCCCCTGGCCGCGGCAGCGCCTCTCCCGGGCCTTGCGGTTCTCAACGTGGTTCGTCCTCGCGCTGCGCGCTGCGAGCGCTGCAGGTTGACCCCCGCCGCGGCACCGGCGTTGACTGGCACCTATCCGGGGACCAGCCAGCACGCCCCCACCCGGACCCTAGAAACCGTCAACCATCACCTGGAGCCAAACCGTCAACCATCAGTTGGCACAAGGCACCGAGTGTACGTCGGCGGTGTCCTCCGTCGGGTAATGCGCGACACTTGGGGCTGACATCATGCCGGGCGGACGCGTACGCCATAGATGTCTGTGGGATTCACCCGGATGAAGTGCGCAGGTACATTCTCGACCCACGGCTCGAGCCCGGCATCGATGAACGGCGCGCGGTCGGCCTCGGTATCCAGATGATGTGCCGCACCCCGTGCCAGGACGATCCATCCCTCGTGTGCTTGCGGATCGACCTGGTCGACCTCTACGGCGACCTGGTAGTCGGCGTAGGCGATACCGGTGCGCAAGTCTTCGTCAAAGACGCGGTCCCACGTGCCCAAGACGATTGACCCTCTGTCGATCTTGTACATGACCGGCAGCGCGGTGGGTCCATATCGGCTGGTGAACACCAGACGTCCCAGCCCCCCATCGGCGAGCAGCTCCATGCACTCGGCCTCACCCAAGTTCTCCAGCATGCGCCGGGCATTCACTCCCGGGTCGGGCGAAGCAGCACCGCGGGGAGAGCTCCGGTCAGCTTCATCATCCGGCATAGTTCCAACCCTAGCCGTCTGTCCGGTTATGGTCCGTGGCCGTCGCGGGGTGTCTCAGCCGATCTCCTGCGGGAAGCGGACGGTCGTTGCGTGATCTGCACCGGCTCTTGGCGGTGTTCTAAGGCGCTTAGGCTCGGCGAAAGTCCGCCAGTGAGATATGTGACCCGTGAGCCAGGTCGTCGGCCGGCACGGCGGCTAGCTCGCGCTGCTGCCAGCGGCGTGGGGGTTCTCCGTGGTGGCGGCGGAATGCCGTTGCGAACGCGTACACGGACGAGTAGCCAGTCTGGGCGGCGATCTCGTCCATGGTCGCGTCCTGGGCTAGGAGCAGGTCGCGGGCGAGGGTCATCCGCCAGTCGGCGAGGTACTGCATGGGTGCCTGGCCGAGGGCCTGCTGGAAGACGCGGGCGAAGGTGGCGCGGGACATGTTGCACAGCCGGGCCAGGTCATCGACGGTCCATGGTTTGGCGGCGCTGGCATGGACTGCTTCGAGGGCGGGGGACAGGCGCGGGTCGGAGGCGGCGCGGAACCAGGGCGGCGCGGTCTCGCTGCGGGTCAGCCCGGCCCGCAGGCCCAGGACTACCAGGAGGTCGAGGAGGCGGTCCAGTACCGTTTGCTTGCCCGGCTCGGCTAGCAGCATCTCCCGCGACAACAGCGTGATCACCTGGTGGATCGGGTCGTCCATGCTCGCGGGCAGAGACAGTACCGGAGGCAGTGCCGCCACCAGCCCGCGGCCGATGTCGCCCGCGAAGCGGTAGGCGCCGCACAGGAACACCGCGCTGCCGGGAGCGGACAGGGCGGCGTCGTCGGCGGGCAGTGAGCGGAACTCACCGGGCAGGACGCAGCGGGCGCCCGGCTCGTGGGCGATGTAGTGATCGGGGCCGCCCCGGACGAGGGCCAGGTCGCCGGGGACCAGCTCGAGGGGTACGCCGCCGTGGTCAGTCCAGAGCCAGGCGCGGCCCCGGACCACCGCGTGCACGGCGAGCTGGATGGTTCCGGGGAACCGGATTCCCCACGGGGGGACAGCGGCTGACCGGGCGAAGGCCCCGCCCGATGCGCGGGCGCGGATCAGATGCTGTTGCAGGATGTCCACTATTTGAGTGTCTTACGCAAAGGAATGAGCGTCAAGATCATTGAAGCTCTCACTTTTCGCGGAGATCATGAACGTATGAACAACAAGGCTGATGAGCGGGTTCTCGTTCTTGGCGCGACCGGGAAAACCGGCTCGCGGGTAGCGGGCAGGCTGTCCGTGCGCGGGGCCAGCGTGCGGACTGCCGCCCGGTCCGGGGCCGACGTTCACTTCGACTGGGACAACCAGGCCACGTGGGAGGAAGCGCTGCGCGGGGCGACGGGGCTGTACCTTGTCTCGCCCATCCTCCGGATCGACTTCGCCGGGCTGGTCGGCCGGTTCCTCGACCAGGCCGAGCGGGCCGGGGTCCGTCACGTCACCTATCTCAGCGCATACGGCATGGAGTACGCCCCGGCCGAGGTGGCGCTGCGCGCGGTCGAGCTGGACCTGGCCGCGCGCGGTTCCCTGACCAGCACGGTGATCCGCCCTGGGTGGTTCATGGAGGACTTCAGCGAGACGTTCCTCCAGCCGGTGAACGACGAGATCGTCGTGCCCGCCGGGGACGGGGCCGAGGCCTTCGTCAGCGTCGAGGACATCGCCGCCGTCGCCGCGGTGACCCTAATCGAGCCCGAAAAGCACGCCGGGCACGCCTACGCCCCCACCGGCCCGCAGGCCCTCACCATGGCCGAAGCGGCCGAGATGATCTCCGCGGTCGCGGGCCGCACCATTGCCTACCGGGACGCCGACCGCGAGCAGTGGATCGCCGCCATGATCAGTACCGGTGTGCCAGCCGAGTACGCCCAGGTCCTGCGGCCCCTCACCGCTACCCTGGCCAGCGGCAACGGCGCCCGCCCGAACAGCGACATCCTCGACGTCACCAGCGCGGCCCCCGTCACCTTCGCCGAGTTCGCCGCCAAGACCGCCCCAGCCTGGAAGTAACGGAAGGGAAGGAAACGCCGTCATGAAGACGCCCATCGCCAACCGTGACGACTTCGCCGCGCTCGACCCGTTCTTCCGCATCATCGAGGAGGGACTGGACGGCCTGGCCGGACCCGGCCACTTCTTCGACTTGCTCGCCGAGCACGCGGTCTTCGAGTACGTCATCACGGTCCCCGGCTACCCGCGCCGGGTCGAGGGCCGCGCCGCGGTCGCCGAGCTATACCGGCCCTACGGGAACGCGCTCGTCCTCGACCGCTGCTTCGACCTGGCCGTACATCACGACGCGGCTCAGGGCACGGTCGTCTTGGAGTATGCCTCCGCAGGCAAGGCCGTCGCTACCGGAGCCCCATACGGCAACCGCTATATCTCCGTTCTGACCCTGCGCGACCGCGAGGTGGTGCACTGGAGGGATTACCTTGACCCCCTGGCTGTCTTCGACGCGCTCGGCTGGCCCGCGCGCTGACGCCGTGCCCAAAGAGCAGATGTGACGGCAACGCTGACGGCACCTTGAAGCTCTCTAGCGTGCGCCCGGATGGTGTAACAGGCGCACTCACATGACCGAGAAGAGGGTGGCCTGCATCGGCGGGCCTCACGCGCCCACCGATCTCACACCACGGTGACGACGGCCTTGCCGCGCGCGTGCCCCTGCTCCACGTAGCGCAGGCCCTCGGCCGCATCGGCCAGGGAGTAGGTCCGGTCGACGACCGGCGTGAGCTTCCCGTCCTCGATGAGCCCGGTCACCGCGAGCAGCTCTTCGCGGTTCTGCCGGGACGGGAGCGGGCGCAGCCGCTGCGAGACGAACGCGTTGGCCACCACCGCCCGCGCGATGCCGCCGACGGGCCCGAACACGTGGCCGGGCGAACCGCCGCCGTTGAGTACGAGAGTCCCCTTCGGGGTGAGTGCCCTGCGCAGCCGGGTGAGCGGGAGGCTGCTCACGTTGTCGAGGATCACGTCGTAGTGCGTCCGCCCGCTGGTGAAGTCGTCGGTGGTGTAGTCGATGACGTGCGCGGCGCCGAGCGAGCGCACCAGCTCGACGTTGCGCGTGCTGCACACCCCGGTGACTTCGGCGCCCAGCGCCGCCGCGATCTGGACGGCGTAGCTGCCGACCCCGCCGCCGGCCCCGTTGACGAGCACCCGCTGACCGGCCGTCACCTCACCCACGTCGCGGAATCCCGCGCAGCGCCGTCGTCGCCGCTACCGGGACCGCGGCCGCCTGCTCGAAGGTGAGGCTCGCCGGCTTGGGCACTACCATGTCCGCCGCGGCGCACGCGTACTCCGCGAACGCGCCCCGGCAAAACCCGAGCACCTCATCGCCGGTCCGCAGCCCGCGCACTTTCACGCCGGCCGCCTCCACCACACCCGCCGCATCGATCCCGGCCACCCGGGCCTTCGGCCTGGTCAGCCCCACACCCATCAGCCGCGCGACGAGCGGATCCCCCCGCAGGATGTGCCAGTCAGCGGGGTTGAGCGCGGCGGCGTGCACCCGGACCAGCACGTCACCGGGCCCGGCCTCGGGCAAGCCGGTGTCGGCCAGCCGCAGCACGTCCGGCGGCCCGAACCTGTCCTGGACGATCGCCTTCATCGGGCCCTGCCCTTCGCCGTTACGCCGCGCCGTGGTGATCGATGCTAGACCGCACGCTGTGCCGCGATGAGCGCCCAGTCAGCACGGACTCTGGCCGGGCACGGTCGCGGCCCGCACGACCGTGGTAATAGCTCGGCCCTCAAAGTGGCCAAGTCCAAGCCAGTCGTAGCTTCGGATCGCCCATGGTCTGTTCCGGTCGCGTCAGCTCGGAGCGTGAAACCACGGATTCTGGAGGTCGAAGAAGGCGGGTTCGCCGATGGTGAGCGCGTCCATCTCCTTCATCATCTCCTGCATCTGCGGCGGTGGTTCCTTCTGTTCACCTTCGCGAGCCGACTCCTCGGAGGTGAAGTAGATCGCCATCGTCCAGGCGTTGCCGTCGTGACCCACCGAGACGGTGCCGAGGATGTCGGGCCGGAACTCCTGCCAGTCGGTTGGATCGTTCGCCATCAACTCACGCGCGCGGTCCGGGTCGCTCGAACGACCCTGCATGACCTGCACGAAGCCGGCCTGCGAAGGGTCACCGGGAGTGTCGACCTCGACCGACGTGCTGTTGTGAAACACCGGCTCGTCGGTGAACAGCGGCGCCGTCTGCTCCCACCACGCCGTCTGCTCCGGCCGATCACCGTTCTGCCGTGCTGCCTCGTCCGACTCAAAACGGGCGAGGGCAATCAGCCTTCCGTCGTCAGTAATCCCGGATGTGCTGCCAAGCCATCCCACGGCTCCGGGGCC
Organism: uncultured Actinomycetes bacterium; assembly: GCA_963726415.1. Classification (GTDB taxonomy): domain Bacteria; phylum Actinomycetota; class Actinomycetes; order Streptosporangiales; family Streptosporangiaceae; genus DASXKD01. The sequence continues at coordinate 54,163 of CAVSCM010000053.1, read as the reverse complement.
ACCTCCTCGACCCATCTGTCAAGCTGCGCGCGCACCTGCGCGGCGTCGGACACATGGCCCTGAATCACCTGCACAAACATGTTGACCTCCCGGTGGTTGATGTGCCAGCGACGCTGGCTGCTCTGCGGCTGTGCTGTGCGATCCGCGCGATGAGTTCGTCGCGGCGCGGTCCCCAGAAAAGCCAGCCAGGTTGGAGCCCGGATGCGTTACCTGTGGCGGCTAGGTGGAGATAGCCGGCGCGTGACGTCGGTCGCGGCGGGCCAGTCACCCCATTGGCCGCTTCCTGGCAGCCGCATTCCATGATCTCCGCACAGTCAGGAGCCGTACCACGACGGCCTGGCTGCAGGTCCTTCATGTAGTTATCACATCGGCTACACGCGCTATGCGTCCCGGTGCGCTGCCCTAGGGCCGACAGACAGGGCAACCTGTGAGGGAGGCAGGGTGACCGCCGCCGACCTGCTGGTGCTGGCTCCGTGGCTGATCTTCGGGGCCGGTCTCGCGGCGATCTGCTATCGCCTCCTCACTCGCGCTTCTCACCGGCGCCGCCGCGGTGGCCGGTGACGGGTACCCCTGGGCGGGCAGTGGGTGCGCCATTCTCGCCTGCCCGCCATCGATCCGCTCGTGACCGGGATCAGCCGGAGATGCGCGAGATATCCACCCGTCCTCCATCGCCCGGACATCGCCACTGCGCATGGGCGTCCTACCCAAGAGGCAAGGCTTGATAGCCAGGCCGCGAACCACAATGAGGTGATCGCGATGACAGCGGAACGGGGACCAGTCCCTGCACATTCGGGATGGGCGCTCACAGCCCTGCGCCGGGCGATCGGCGTCCTCCACCACCTCCACGAGGAGAATCTGCGCGCTTCGGAAGCTATCTTCCGCCCCGTTGGTGCTCCACGTCCGCGGGCAGACGTGCCCGCGGGCTCGGCCGGTCCTGCGGCTTCTGCCACTGAACCTGCTGAGCGGGTCAGCTGACTCCGGAACGTTTCTTCGCTGGTCTCACTGCGAGAAAGGACACGTTGATGCCCCTCACCCGAGACCAGGTGGTGTCGGCCACCACTGACCGCACGTATCACATCCAGGTCCCCGCCACCCCTCCGCAGGCCACTGTCCCCGCCATCGTCGTGTTCCACGGTGGCGGCCAGAACGTCGCCGACATCGCCCGGCGCTGGGGCGTGGACCCCCCGAATCCGGTACCGACACCGCTAGAGAACTACCTGCTGGTCTTCCCCGAGGCCGACCGCCGACTGAGCGACGAATGGGTGCACTTCCAGAGCGGTGACAGCGGGTTCCCCACCTACGACCTCAAGTTTGTGGACGCGCTCTTGGCCGAGATCACGACGCGGCTCTACCCGACAGGTTTGGTGGGCGTTGACGTAACCGCCGATCCTGACCTCGTCTACGCTGCCGGGTTCTCCAATGGCGGGGGCATGGTGTGGCAGCTCGCGAACTCCGATCTCGTCTCGCGCTTCCAGGGCTTCGCCGCCGTGGGCAAGGCGCTGGATCCCGAGAAGGTCGAGGCCTACCGCAAGCGACTGTCGAGCACCGGTGACCAGCCGGGCGCAATACCCGTGATGTACGTGCACGGCACCGCCGAGCATGGGTACCGGCCGCCGTTCACCCTGGAGGAGGTCGCGTTGAGGACCACCCTGCCCGCGTTCACGGTGCAGGAGATGCTCGATCGCAACGGGATCCCGACCAACGCCCCCGCCACCACTCGGTTGATCCCGGGGAGCACGAACCTCACCGAGGTGGTGGTGCAGCTGTACCAGGGCACCGAGGCCTTCGTTCAGGCGACGGTGATCAACGGCGGCCACAACTGGCCCGGGCCGACCACGCGCGGCAACCCCCCCGTGGCCACCCACTTCGACGCCACTGAGGCGATCGTGGAGTTCTGGCGCACGCATGCCGGGCTGCCGTGAACCCCCCGCTGTTAGCGTTGTCATCCATCACCGGCAACGACTGAGCGAGCCGCAGCTCAACCGTCATCGAGCACGTCCCACGCCTCGATGTCGTATCGAGTTGCCGGTCCCGCATTGTCGCGCCCGGGCAGAGCGGGGGAAGATCGCTGCATGACTGGCCACCAGCTCGGCCCGTCACCGTCGACGACAGTGGACGTGTTCTCCCGTGACCTGCCGCCAGTATTGACCGTCGACCCCGGTGACGCGATCGTTCTGCGCTCACTGGACGCGTCCGGGCACCTGCAGCCGCAGACGTTCCCTGGCGAGAAGGTGCCGGTGATGTTCAGCGAGCGGCGCGGCCATTGCCTGACCGGGCCGATCGCTGTTCGCGGTGCGGTGCCAGGCGAGGTGCTTGCGGTGCACTTCGTTTCCCTGTGGCCCGACACCTGGGGCTACACCGTCGCTGGGGGCCGCGATACCCCGCTGACCAGGCGGCTCGGCCTGCATGAGGGCCCGCCTGCCTGGCTGCTGTGGCAGATTGACGCAGACGCGGGATTAGCTACCAGCGACCGCGGGCACACGGTGCGGATAGCCCCGTTTCATGGCGTGACGGGCGTCGCCAGGGACGAGCCAGGCGAGCACTCGACCATCCCGCCCAGGGCCGTCGGCGGCGGCAACATCGACTGCAAGGAACTGGTCGCCGGATCGGTCCTGTACCTGCCGGTTGCCGTGCCTGGTGCGCTGCTGAGCATCGGCGACGGTCATGCTGCCCAGGGCGACGGAGAGGTGGCGGGTACCGCCATCGAGTGCGGTATGACCACCGAGCTTCAGCTCGAGCTGGTCACGGAGCGGCCGGTTCCAGGGGTGCACGCGGAAACGCCCGCTGGCAAGATCACTTTTGGCTTCAGCCCGGATCTCAACGCGGCAATGGGCGATGCGCTCGACGCGATGCTGACCTGGCTGCAGGCCAGCTACGGGGTTGGCAAGGCAACGGCGCTGGCGTTGGCCAGCCCGGTGCTCGACCTGAGGGTCACGCAGGTGGCGAACCAGTCCTGGGGTGTTCATGCGCTGCTTCCGGCGGGCGCGATCAGTTCCGGCTAACATCGCTGGGCCAGTCCGCGGAAACTGTGACGCTCCTGCCATGCTGCACACATGTCCTTCCCGCCCACCACGTCTGCCGAGGACGTCATCGGCCAGCCAGCACGCGTCCAGTTCGAGGCGTTCCTCGACGAGCACCGCAGCGATCTCAACCATTGCCTGGATGGGCTGACCGAGGAGCAAGCACGCCGATCGCTGGTGCCGTCCCGGACCACGCTCCTCGGCCTGGTAAAACACGCGACCGTCGTCGAGAAGGTCTGGTTCGACGAAGCCATCACCCGACGGCCGCGCGCCGAGATCGGCATCCCCGCGACGCCAGACGAGTCGTTCATTCTCGACGACACCGACACGATCGCTTCCATCCGCCAAGCGCACCGCCAGGCCTGCGAGTCCTCACGCCGCGCGACCGCATCCCTGGGCTTGGACGACGTGGTTTACGGCAACCGGCGCGGCCCGCTCCCGCTGCGCTGGGTCTACCTCCATATGCTGCGCGAGCTTGCCCAGCACTGCGGCCATGCCGACATCCTCCGAGAGCAGATCGTCAACCATGAGCCGTGCCCGTGACCGCACCACAGGCGGACAGTTGCTCCTTGGCTGGACCGGGCATGCCCGAACGACCCTGAACGACCTCGCCGCCGGGGCCGACCCCGGCAGTCACCGCAAGATGTTGACGGCGCGAGCGATCACCAGTCCCAGGATGAACAGAGAAGTAACCGCCTGTACGGTCATGGCCGCCTTGGCCCAGCGGGCGAGCGGCATCACATCGGTGGGGCTGAACGCGGTGGCATTGGTAAAGCCGAGGTAGAGGTAGTCGAAGAATTCTGGGCGGCTTGGGCGCTTGGGATCACCCGGCGTGGATGACAGGGGACATCCAGCGGGCGGGTAGCGTCGGGGAGCGGGCTGCCAAGTGGCCAGGTCGGGGAGGTGAGCGCGATGCCGGTTGACCATGTGAAGGGGGCTGAGCTGTATTGGGAGCAGCGGGGCAGTGGTCCCCGGTTGCTGTTTTGCAATGGGTCGGGGCTGACCTTGCATGATGTCCGGCCGCTGCTTGATCCTCTTACTGCCAGCTTCGATCTGCTGGCATGGGACTACCGTGGCTTTGGCCGCAGCGCCCCGGTGACGCGTCCGTACACCATGGCCGATGTCGCGGCCGATGCCGTTGGCTTGCTGGAGGTCGTCGGGTGGGAGTCCTGCCGGGTGGTCGGGGTGAGCTTTGGCGGCATGGTGGCCCAGGAGTTCGCCGTCACCCATCCGCAGCGGGTGGAGCGCCTGGCTTTGGCGTGCACGTCTGCCGGCGGCGAAGGCGGGTCTTCTTACCCGCTGCAAAAGCTGCTGGAGCTGCCGCCTGGGCAACGGGTGGCGGCGGAGCTGACGTTGGCGGACAGCCGCTGGGACCAGCGGTGGCTGGAGGCTCACCCCGCCGATCGGGCGATCGCCGGACGGCTGACCGGCGCCGGGCAAGATCAGCAGAACCCAGCCGCCGCGGCCGCCCACGCAGCCCAGCTTCAGGCGCGCGAAGGTCATGACGTGTGGGACCGGCTCGGCGCGATCACCTGCCCGGTCCTGGTTGGCTACGGCACCTACGACGGGATCGCACCGGCCCGTAACAGCACCAACATCGCATCGCGCATCCGCGGCGCCGAGCTGCACGGCTACGAAGGCGGCCACGGGTTCTTGTTCCAAGACCCGGCCGCCCTCCCGGCATTCATCGCATTCCTCCAAGCGCCGTCGAGCTGACGGATGGCGTCGGTCAAGCAGTTCCAAGTCACCTTCGACTGCGCAGAACCTGAGCGCGTCGCTCGTTTTTGGTGCGAGGTGTTGGGGTACGTCGTACCGCCGCCACCGGAGGGGTTTGCTACTTGGGACGATTTCGATCGCGCGCTGCCGCCTGAGCATCAGGGTTCATGGTTCGCATGCATTGATCCTTCAGGTGTGGGGCCGCGACTTTTCTTCCAGCGCGTTCCCGAAGGCAAGGTCGTCAAGAATCGGCTGCATCTTGATGTGCGGGTCGGTACCGGGCTCGTGGGTGAAGAGCGCCTGGCCACACTTGAGGCCGAATGCGCACGGCTGGTCGCGCTCGGCGCGGTACGCGTGCGGCTGCTGCCTGCCGATGGCGATAACGAGTCGTGCATCGTGATGCAGGACATCGAGGGCAACGAGTTCGATCTCGACTGAGCGCATCGACCGGGTCAGGCCTCTTCGGGGCCGGTCTCGGTGAAGGGGCCGCCCGGCCCCAGGTGGGTGCGGGTGCCGTCGTGGTCGAGGATGCATAGGATCTCCGCGGCTTCCTCCTGCACGCCGAACGCATGCGGCTCCATCGTGGAGAATTCGGCCGCCTCGCCGGCCCGGACGAGGATGGTCCGCTCGCCCAGCCGCAGCACGATGGTGCCGGACAGGACGGTGAACCAGTCCCGGCCCGGGTGGACGCGCAGCCTGGCGGGCACCTTCCTGGTCACCCGCAGCTTCGCGATCGTCATGCCCCGCGGCGCACCGGGCCGCGACAGCAGCCAGGTCGTCATGCCCCGTGCCTCGTCCCGGAGCGGCCTGATCACCACGTCGGCGTCGTCGTCGGACTCCACCAGCTGGTCAAGCGTGGTGCCCAGTGCCCTCGCGATCGGCGTGAGCTGATCCAGGGCAATCCGCCGGTGACCGGTCTCGATCCGGCTCAGCGTGGACGGGCTCAGGTAGCTCCGGGCCGCCAGCTCGTCCAGCGACCACCCCAGCGACGTGCGCAGACCCCGGATGCGCTGCCGGACAAGAGCGTCCAGATCGGCGTCTTGCTTCATGCGCAAGAGTGTATGCCGTAACGGCAAGCCGACGATAACGTCGAGGACATGGCACACGAACACATGGCTGACCTGCTCGACCTCGACGCGGAGGTCCTCAGCGAGTACCACCGGGAGGTAGCCGAATGGGTCTCGGCAAACCTCACGGAACGAGCCCGCGTCGTCGACGTGGGTGCCGGCACGGGCACCGGCACCCTGGCGCTGGCCCGGCAGTTGCCGGACGCCGAGGTCATCGCGCTGGATGTCGACGAGAAGATGCTGAAGCGAATCCAGGACAAGGCCCGCGCGTCCGGGCTCGCCGACCGGATCCGTACCGTCCAAGCCGACCTCGATCAGGCATGGCCTGATGGCCTGAAGACCGCTGACCTGGTGTGGGCCGCCAACTCGATGCATCACATGGGCGATCCCGCACGGGCGGTCGCGCAGATCTACCAGATGCTGAGCCCAGGGGGACTGCTCGCGGTCACGGAGCTGGAGTCGTTCCCGCGTTTTCTCACCGACCCGGCGGGCGCGGCGCTCGAGGAGCGGATCCACGCCGCCATGGCGCGAGGTCGTGACGAGGCCGGCATGCACATGCATGAGGACTGGCCTGCCCGTTTCGCCGGAGCCGGGTTCGCGGTCGAGTCCGAACGCCGCTTCGTGATCGCGCTGCAGCCGCCGCCAGACTCGCCGATGGCCGCCTCCGTGACCCGCTACGCCATGGTCACCCTCTGCCGCGCCCGGCACGGCCTGGAGGACAAGCTCAGTGCCGGTGACATCGCGGAGCTCGATGCGCTGGCCCCGGCCCTGTCCGCCCGCGACGACCTGACGGTCCGCACCAGCCGTACGGTCTGGCTGGCCCGCAAGCCCGCCGGATAACCAGCTCGAAACCGTCGCGCTGTCGGGTTGCTTACAACCGGCGCGCCGGAAAGTCCTCGAAAGAAATCCGCGAGGCGGCGTCGGATCAAGGCAGAGGTGTTCGTAGCAGGGGTGAGCGGCCGCCCGCGAGGGCGCCCCAGGCCACAGGGGAGATGACATGAAACTGACGACCATGACGCAAGTCACCGTCGACGGCGTGATGCAGGGAAACGGCGGCACGTCGGAGGAGGACCGCAGGAACGGATTCGAGCGCGGCGGATGGGCCATGGGGGTGGCCGACGACGAGACCTTTGCGTTCATCACCCAGACCTACCAGCACGCCGACGCGTTCCTGTTCGGCCGGCGGACCTACGAGATGTTCGCTCCCTACTGGGGCGCGATGGCTCCGGGCAGCCATCCCATCGCAGACGCCTTGAACACAAAGCCCAAGTACCTCGCGTCGAACACGCTCACCGACCCGCAATGGGCGGATACCACCGTCCTGTCCGGTGACCTCGCGGCGGCCATCGGCGAGCTGAAAGCCAAGCCGGGAGGTGAGTTGCAGGTGCACGGCAGTGGCACCCTGATCCGCTGGCTGCTCGACAACGACCTCGTCGACGAGATCACCCTGATCATCGTCCCCGTGGTCGTCGGCCAGGGCACGCGGCTTTTCCCCCACACCGGCCCGGACATAGCGCTGGACCTGGTCGAATCGCGAGCCGACTCGAAGGGCGTAACGATCCAGGTCTACCGGCCCGCCGGGCGCCCGCAGTATGCAAGGGACGTGCCGGCCCCCAAGCAGGCGACGTAGGTGACGCTGGCGTTACCCGGCTTTGGACATCAGCGCGATGACCGCGTCGATGTCGTCGCCTTGCCCTGGGTCGTCGGCGATCCGGTTGGGCCGGACGAAGCCGCAGACGACACACCGGTGGACCAGCACGAGTCCCTTGCCGCCGCGGTGCTCGATGCGCTCGGGGCGCATCATTCCGCGGCAGGCCGAGGCCCGGTCGCCGGGAGCGATGTCGACGTGCTTGGAGCACAGGCACGCCGGGCAGTGGTTGCGGTAGCTCCCGCTGCTGAGCGGTGCGACGCTCGCGCCGCAGTTCTCGCACGTGAAGCCCTGGTTCTGGGCGGACCTGCTGATGGCTCTGCCTCCGGATCGAAGAAGTGATCTTCAATCGGGAGTGCAGGGTTCCGTTCGTTCTCGCTGACCGTCCGCGCTTGGCGTTCGGGCAGCTCCCAGGCTTGGCGCGGGCGAGGGACCGGTTCACCGCCTGTTCCCCCTCCTCAGGGGTCGGCGATTACTTCCGCTTCCTGCTTCACCGGGGCATCTCTCAGCCGCCGGATCCGGACCTCGACCGGGTTTAGGTGGGTTGTCCCGGTCACTGTCAGCCGAGCCTCCTCAACTGCCAGCGGTAGGTGTCGTCCCGCGTTCACTGGCGTCGGCGCCGTCCCCTGTGATCAGAGCGCTGCCGTGGCCGTCCCGTATGGCCGGCGCATCACCCCTCCTTCGGCATCGGCGGCATTCTCGCCGATCACAGCACGCCGGGTTCGGCGAGGACAACGCGATTTTGCGGCTTCAGGGCTGCGATGGCCTCCCGCTCCGCGCGCAGACCGCACAACATCGCTGGTCACAGCTGGGTGGGCGCTTCATGCGCCGCTGGCTGCCGCGTCGGGCGTGGGCTTGACACCCGTTCCGGCCATACCCATAGTTGGGCACACCGGGCACCAGGGTGCGAGCCGGCCAGGCGGAACGCGGGCCGGGTGAGCCAAGACCCTGGGTGCGGATAAGCCCGGCCGATGGCATCAGGCACGAGTGCCGGGCCGCGGCGGGCGGGGATCAGGGGGGTTTCGGATGTACAGGTACATCACGCATGCGTTTGTCGCCGCGGCGGCCGGTGTGGCGCTCACCATGGCGGGGGTGACCGGGGCCAGCGCTTCGGGCGCGGCCCCACGGGCACTGGGCGGGCGGGCGGCATCGGCGGGGGCGTCACACGCGGCGGCCAGTTCCGGTGCCCGGCTGTGGGTCACGCGGTACGACGGCAGCAACAGTACCGATGACGCCCGTTCGGTGGCGGTCAGCCCGGACGGGAAGGCGGTGTTCGTCACCGGGTCCAGCATCGGGACCACTTCGTTCCAGGACTACGCCACGGTCGGCTACAACGCCGCCACCGGCGCCCAGCTGTGGGCCAGCCGTTACAACGGCCCGGACAACGGTGATGACGAGGCCAGCTCGGTGGCGGTCAGCCCGGACGGGAAGACGGTGTTCGTCACGGGGTACAGCTTCGGGACCACCGCCGGTGAGGTGGACTACGCCACGGTGGCCTACGACGCCACCACCGGCGCCCAGCTATGGGTCAAGCGGTACATCAGTCCCGCTCTCCAGGGCTTCGCCACTTCGGTGGCGGTCAGCCCGGGCGGGGCGGCGGTGTTTGTCACCGGGTACAGCGGTAGTCAGACCACGGGCGGCTATGACTACGCCACGGTGGCCTACAACACCGCCACCGGCGCCCAGCTGTGGGTCAAGCGCTACGTCGGCCCCGCGGGTGACGACTTCGCCCACTCGGTCACCGTCAGCGGGAGCACGGTGTACGTCACCGGGTCCAGCATCGGGACCAACGATGGCTATGACTACGCCACGGTGGCCTACAACGCCACCTCGGGTGCCCAGCTGTGGGCCAAGCGCTACAACGGCGCCGCGCTTGGCAACCGCGGGGCGAACTCGGTCGCGGTCAGCCCGGACGGGACGGCGGTGTTCGTCACCGGGTCCCGCTACGCGGGCAGCACCACCGACTATGACTACGCCACTGTGGCCTACAACGCCGCTACCGGCGCCCAGCTGTGGGTCAAGCGCTACACCGGCCCAGGCAGCGGCGACGACCAGGCCTATTCGGTGGCCGTCAGCCCGGATGGGACTTCGGTGTTCGTCACCGGATACAGCTCCGGGACCACCGCCGGGGCGGTGGACTACGCCACAGTCGGCTATAACGCCGCCACCGGCGCGCAGCTTTGGGTCAAGCGCTACGCCGGCCTCTCCAAAGGTGGCATCGGTACTCAGGCCTATTCCGTGGCAGTCAGCCCCAGCGGGGCCACGGTGTACGTCACCGGGGAAAGCGGCAACGACTCCGTTTATGCCACGGTGGCCTACAGCGCCGCCACCGGCGCCCAGCAGTGGGTTAGGACCTACACCGGCAACGGCCCCAGCGGCAGCGCCGCGCAGGCGGTCGCCGTCAGCCCCGCCACAGGGACGGTGTTCGTCACCGGGTTCAGTTCCGGGTCCGGCTCGGGCAATGACTACGCCACGATCGCCTACCAGGGTTGACGTTCAGCCGCGCGGACAGGTGCGCCGGGACTGCCACCCCGGCGTATGCCATCCCGGGTAATCAGCCCGCTGCCGGCCGTTCGCTCCACGAGGCCAGCCACTGGCCCGCCGTCGGGTGGACCCGGCCGCCGAGCACGCCAGCGAGCTGCTCGCCCGAAAGGGCCCAGCGCCTAGAATGCCGCACCCCGCATGGCTTGCGGGGTGCGGCATCCATTAGCTGGTGCGGACGGTTTTATGGGGTGACGAAGTTGACCGAGGTTCCCCAGTTCGCCCTGCCGTCCCTGGTTCCGCCGCAGGTCCCAATCGTGTTGGGGTCGAACGACGAACCTGTGCAGTTCGGGAACTGGATGTACTCGTTAGCGAAGTAGATCCGCCCGCCGGAGCCCGGCACGAAGAGCCCCCAGCTGTAGTCTCCCCAGCGGGGACGGGTCGGACCCGGGAAGCCCTGGTACTCGCTGAAGCCGTCCTGCGGCGACTTGCCCATGTCCGCGATGTTGACCGTGGAGTTGAGCATGCCGCCGGAGGTGCTGGTCAGCCGGCCGAAGGCGGTGCTCGGGAAGAAGCCGCCGTGGTCGGCTCCGGTCGGGCCGCCGTTGCCGGTCAGCGTGAACAGCATGATTGCCCGGCCGCCGCTGCTGGGGGTCGCGGCCATGGCTGGCATGCTCAGGTCTTCATGCTTCGGCGTGACGTACCCCTGGCTGGTCAGGGTGAACTTACCGGTGGTGTCGAACGAACGGGTGCCGACCACCCAGTACACCGCGCCCATGTGGATCTCCGCGTTGGCTCTGGTATACGTCTGGGCGAGCTGGGTGCTGGTGGCCGCCCAGAGCTCGCCTTGCGCCTGCGAGACCTGTGTCAGGTTGTCGCCGTTGGTGGTGAGCCCGCTTTCCGGGCAGGGGCCCGTGGTGCCGGGCAGGACGCTGCAGGCGTCGGCCAGCGGTGTCGGGCCGGTCCGCTGCGGGGCGAGGATCCCACCGAAGTTGGCCGTCTCCGGGTCGTAGTACCGGTTGACGCCGGAGAAAAGCTGGCCGGTGAAGCGGATGGCCGAGCTGCAGCTCGCGCAGCCGTTGCTGTTGAGTGCCGACAGCCCGGTCCAGGCCCATGCCGCGATCCGGTTGTCACCAGAGGTCGCCAGCGGGAGGAACCCGTAGAAGTCCAGCGAGCCCACCATGAACCCGGTGCCGCCGTGGCTGTTGTCGAACCGGCCCGCGACCGGCTGCGCCGGGATCACCGCCACCCAGCAGGTGATGCCGCCTTGGTGCAGCACCTTGTCGCGGGCGCAGGTCCCGTCCGGAGTGGTGATGTGGCCCATGTTCTCGATCGCCACCGTGACCGCCGGATTCGGGTTTCCGTTGCCGAGCAAGACCGGCAGGCCCTGCTCCAGCGCGCTCTTGCGGAACGCGAACTCCTGCGCCCCGTTGAAGAATCCGCCGCCGATGCCGGGCAGCGACCCAACCAGCGGGAACTCGTCGTAGAACATCATGAAGGCGTCCCGGGTCACCGAGATCTTCGCGAAGTCGTTGAGCAGGGACGGGTAGCCCGGCTCGGCTGGGTTGTAGTCAGCCTGCGAGAAGTACACGTGGTACGGGCCGAACGGGTTGTTGCCGTCGGTTACCGCGATGCCCTCGGAGCATGCGTTGGCCACGCCCGCGAAGCAGCCGGCGAACGTACCGCCGTTCTGCTCGCTTGAGGCCGAGACGATCTCGGTGAAGAACCAGTGCCCGCCGTTGGCGGAGTCATACACGCAGGAAGGGTCCCCGCCGCTGCTGAATCCCAGCTTGGTGAGCCCCATCACCGTGTCGAGCGGGATCGGCGCGGACTGGCGCTGCAAGGCGGTGTTGAAGATCAGGATCTCGCCAATGTTGTTGGTCTCGACCACGAACCCGTTGCCAGCGCACAGACCCTGGTCAGGGGGCTCGATGTCGCCGAGCGGGTTGGTGGACAGTGAGGCGCTGTCGACCGCGTTGAGACCTCTCACTCCGGTGGCGCCACCCTTACCCGCGTTGATGCGGTCACAGCCGGGGCCCAGCGGCTGGCAGCTCACCGACGGGACGGGGAAGGAGGGGCTGTGGGCGGCGAGCTGGCGCCGTTGGGCCGCCGAGAGGTGGATATTCCGCGGATCCGCCGGCGGCATGAGGCGCGCCGTGGATCCCTGTCGGGCGCCCAACTGGTGGCCCGATGCGGCCGCCGCGGTGGACGGCGTATTGACCGGGCCGGTGAGGAGATGACAGTTGACGCTGCAGCCGGTGGCCGCCGGGCCAGCAAAGGTCGGCTTGAATGTCCCCAGGCTTGATGAGGTAACAGCAGTCGCTCGGGCGGCCGCCGCGCTGCTCTGTGGAGCCGCCGCTGCCGACCCCCCGCCGGCGATAAGCAGCATCCCCGGAAGGGATAGCAACGACAGCAGCAGCGTGATTTTGTAGCGCATGGTTCTCATGAATGCTTTACTCCCTAATCGGCCGCCAATGGGGCCGCCATGGGAGAGTCCCGCAGCCTCCGGAAACCCAGGCGCACGGTGCGCCTTCCAGTACCAGGGGCCGCGCAGGACGTATCGCCCGCACTGCCGTCCTAGTGCGAGTTCCGTCCGGGAGCTAAGAAACTGCTCATGGCGCTGCATGGATCTTAGCGATCTTAGAACGATCGAACAATGGGGCTTGAGATCAGTTGGCGCCCGCTAACTGACGAGGTTACATTCGCCGGGTGTTTCCCGATCCGGGCGGGGGAGCCTCCCGGCAAGAACCAGGCAGCTGTCGGTTGCCAGGGCAAACCGGGGTGTGCGCTTCACCGCTCTGGTCAGTCCTGGCCGACCGCGACCATCTTCTGGATCGCCTGCCGCGTCACCCCAAGCTCCCTAGCCAGATCAGCCTGGGAGAAGCCCTCCGCCAGCATTGCGTCGATCAGACGGCGCCGCTGCCGGGCCAGTTCCCGCGCTGCACGGGTGTGCTCGATCGCTGCTGCGCGAACCTGCTTCAGTTCGTCGAGGAGTTCGGCATGAGCCGCCGATTCGATGTGCTTGGCCACCCAGTCATCATGACAACCCCTGGTTGTCATGTCAACTAGGGGTTGTCAGCTGGCGGCGGCCTGGACGAGTTTTCTCATTATGTACCTTGACGGTTACGTAACCATCTCGGTACATTGGCTTCATGGAAGCTGCTCTGCGGGCGCTGGCGGACGGAAGCCGCCGGACCATGCTGGAAACGCTGTCCCGCGGCCCGGTCACCGCCGGCGAGCTGGCGGCGCTGCTGCCGATTGCCCGCCCGGGCGTATCGCGGCACCTGCGGGTGCTGCGGGAGGCAGGGCTCGTCGAGGTGCGCCAGGAAGCGCAGCGGCGGGTCTACAGCCTCCGCCCACAGCCGCTCGCCGAGATCGATGAATGGCTGGCCCAGTACCGGGCGCTGTGGGAACAGCGGCTGGACACCCTGCGCACCGAGATAGCCCGGGGAAAACGCGAACGAAGGAGCACAAGATGACCAGCAATGCACGCCCAGGCATCGGCATCCTGGGCAGCCTGCGATCGGCAGACGGTGCGGGCGTCGTGCGCATCGAAGACCGTTACGACACCGGCATCGATGACCTGTGGTCGGCTCTCACCGAGCCCGGCCGCCTGGCCCGCTGGTACGGACGGGTGGAGGGCGAGCTTCGCCCCGGCGGAGAGTTCCGCCTGCATGTCGACGATGCTGGCATGGACTGCACCGGGCATGTGGAAGCGTGCGACCCACCACGGCGGCTGCTGGTGACGACCAGGGAATCCGACGAGTCTTACCAGGAGGGGCAGGGGGTGCCGCCGTTCGACGAGGTCATCGAGGCCACCCTGACCGCCGACGGCGACCAGACCATCCTGGTCATCGAGGTCCGGGGCATACCGCTGGACATGATCGCCTTCTACGGGGCCGGATGGCAGATCCACGCCGAAAATGTCGCCGGTTACCTCGCCGGGCGTGAGCGTGGCGGCACCGAGGCGCGGTGGGACGAGCTTGTCCGTGTCTATCAGGACCTGGCAGCCAACATCGGCTAGCTTGCGCTGTTTCCCAGGTGATGGGCGGCCGGCACCACATGTGACGGGAGGGAACCCCGATGGACGTAACGCCCCGCGCCACCACCATTGAGACGGCGCGGCTGATCCTGCGCCCGTTCAATGCCGATGACTTCGACGATCTGTACGCCTACCAATCCCGCCCGGATGTCGCCCGGTACCTAACCTGGGCGGCCCGCGATCAGGCCCAGGCCCGGCGTGCCCTGGAAGAACAGTGCGCGGAAACCACGCTCGACGCCGAGGGCAAGTGGCTGACGTTCGCGGTGGTCTGGCGTGAGGCCGGCAAGGTGGTTGGCGAGGTCGGCCTCAAGTGGCTCAACCGGGCGCACCGTCAGGGTGAGACCGGATTTGTCTTCAACCCTGACTACCACGGGCGAGGTCTGGCCACCGAAGCAGCCGAAGCCATGCTTGCGCTGGGATTCGGCAGCCTGGGATGGCACCGCGTTGTCGGCTCCTGTGACCCGCGCAACCAGGCCTCGGCGCGTCTTATGGAACGGATCGGCATGCGCAAGGAAGCGCATTTCGCGCACAGTCTGTTCCTCAAAGGCGAGTGGGTGGACGAACTCGTATTCGCCATTCTGGATCAGGAATGGCGGGCACGGGACCTGGGCTAACGATCGTTCACCCCACGCCCCGGCCGGACTACACTCGCGACCCATGGGGTTGTTCCACGAGTCGGACGAGGGATCCGATCTGACCGGCGCCAGGCCCGCCGCACCTTCCGCAGCCGCCGACCAGGTCGCGACCGCCTTCGACCGCATCTCCGAGCAGCCACTGTCGGAGCGCGCGGCCGAACTGCTGAACACGATCGCCCCGGCTATCCAGCAGGCGGACGAGCACTTGGGGATGCGGGTGCTCCTGGGCCCGTGGCTCCCCGATTCCGGCTGGATGAACTGGTCACCCGAGCAACGTGCGACCTGGTTCGCGCTGGAGTTGGTCCTCCAGGAGGCGTTCCAGGTGCTGGTGCTCACACGGATGCTCATCCGCCGCGAAAGCGAGTACCGGGGGGCCACGAGCGTCACATACGTGCTCGGGCCCGACGGCCGCGCGGCGCAGAGTCGCGGCGACGTCGCCGAGATCGTGGCGCGCAGGCTGCCCGACTGACGAGCACGGCCAGCCCTCGGCGCCGCCGCTACGATTAAGGCCGAGGGTGTGCGATGCCATCTGACGACGTTGTCGAATTCGGTGGCTGGCCCAAGCCACCACGGTGGGTGTGGGCGGTCGCCGGAATCGCCGTGGTGGCAGTCCTGACGGGCGTGGTAGTCACCCACACCGGATCGCGCCATACCGCCGCTTCCTCCGTGTCAAGACCGTCGGCGACAGTCGCCGCACAACCCGCACCGGCACTGCCTCAGTGGCCCTCCGCTCCGGGGGCCTGCGGGTCAACCGTCGACCTGCCGCAGATTCACCTGTCCCAGCAGCCTGCCCATGTTCACGTGAGGCTGCTCATAGGTGGCACGGGGGTGCGGGAGGTCACGCCCGGCGGCGCCGTGTCCGGGCCGCTACCGGGCCTGCCAGAGCGCAGCCGAATGGTCACGAACGTGGTCGCCGGGCCGCGCGCCGCTTACGCCTTCGACACGCCGTGCACCAGTTCCACCGCATCCGTGCAGATCTACCGGCTAGGGACCCGCACCGCGCACCGGCTCGGAGTCAGTGCGGACGACCTGATCGGCGGCCCACACCTCGCGCTGGCGTTGAGTTACCGGTCAAGCGCCGTGCACACCCAGGTGCTCACCTCGCTGGCCGAGAGTCGCGTGGTCAGTTTCAGATCGAGCATCGACCCGATCGCAGACACGGCGGCCGGCCTGGTGGTGGTGCGTTACCGCCCACTGGCGGTCCAGCGGCACGCCGTGGAACTCCTCGACCCGAGGACCGGCGCGGTGCTGCGCCGCATCGGTGACGGCTTTCCGATGGGCGCCGCCGATCACGTCCTGCTGGTGAGCCTGCGTGGTTGCACCGAGACCGCGACGCACAGCATATGCACGCTGGAAACCTTCAACCTGAACACGGGGCGGCCGATAGCCACGATTGAGCTGCCGGCCGGGCGGTACCCGACCGGCGGTGACCTGCCCAGCCCCGTGTTCAGCCCCAATGGCACGCTGGCCGCCTTCCAGCTCGCGCGGGCGAAGCGGGATCCCCGCTTCGCCGCTGCCTTTCCTAACCCTCCGTCCGACGTGGTGGTCTTGAATCTGCGTACGGGCAAGCTGGACGTTGTGCCCGGCCTCGAACTGCCGCCCGCGACCTGGACCGGGCTGGCGTTCGACCCCACCGGCCGCTGGCTGCTGGCGACCGTGAGCGAGGGAGATCACGGCGATCTGCTGGCCTGGCGGCCGGGCATGCCCGGTCCTGCCCTGGTGACCCGCCTGCCGGGGCCGTTCGACGAGGCTCCGCCACTGCTCCTGGCACCGTCCTGGTGGCATTAGCCAGCAAGGACGGCGACGTCGCCGAGGTCGTGGCGCGCAGGCTGCCCGACTGACGCACACGGCCCGCCTGCCGCCGGAACTACGATGGGCCGAGGGTGCGCGATGCCATCTGACGACGTTGTCGAGTTCGGCGGCTGGCCCCGGCCACCGCGGTGGGTGTGGGCGGTCGCCGGAATCGCCGCGTCGGCGGTCCTGGCCGGGGTAGTAGTCGGCCACGCCGGAACGCACCATACCGTCGCTTCCTCAACGTCAAGGTCGCCCACCGCGGCCGCATCGCCGGCACCGGCGGGGCCGCCGTGGCCCTCGGTCGCAGGGGCGTGCGGATCGACCGTCGAACTGCCGCAGATCCACTTGGCCCGGCAGCGCGCCGACGTGCACGCGAAACTGCTGATCGGTGGTGCGGAGCTGCGGGAGGTCACGGTCGGCAGCGCTATCTCCGGGCCGGTACCGGGCTTGCCGGGGAGCAGCCGCGTCGTCACGAGCATGGTCGCCGGGCCGCGAGCGGCCTACGTCATCGATACCCCGTGCAACGGTTCCATCGCATCCGTGCAGGTCTACCGAATAGGGGCCGGCGCCGCGCACCGGCTCGGCGTCAGTGCGGACGCCCTGATCGGTGGCCCGCACCTCGCCTGGGCGCTGAGCTACCGGCCACGCGCCGTGCTCACCCGAGTGCTCACCCGACTGGCCGGGAGCCGTGCGGTCAGGTTCAGGCCGGGCAGCGAGCCGATCGCCGATACGGCGGCCGGCCTGGTGGTGGAGCGCTACCACCCACCGGCGGGCCAGCGGCCCACCGTGGAACTCCTCGACCCGGACACCGGGGCGGTACTGCGCCGCATCGGTGCCGGATATCCGGTGGGCGCCGACGGTCACGTCCTGCTGATGAGCCTGCACGGCTGTGCCGCGATACTGCTCCACGACACATGCACCCTGGAAAGCGTTGACCTGAACACGGGGCGGCCACTGGCCACGGTCACGTTGCCGCCCGGCCGGACCCTGACCGGAGGTGACCTATCCGGCCCCGTGTTCAGCCCCAATGGCACGCTGGCCGCCTTCCAGCTCGCGCGGGCCAGGTGGGATCCCCGCTTTAGATCGCTCTTTCCCGGCCCGCCGTCCGATCTGGCGGTGCTGAACCTGCGCACGGGCAAGCTGGACGTCGTGCCGGGTCTCGAACTGTCGCCCGCGACCTGGGCCGGGCTGGCGTTCGACCCCACCGGGCGCTGGCTGCTGGCGACGGTGAGCGAGGGTAGCCACGGCGATCTGCTGGCCTGGCGCCCGGGCATGCCCGGTCCCGCACTGGTGACCAGCCTGCCGGGGTCGCTCGCGGAAGCACCGCCGCTGCTCCTGGCACCATCCTGGTGGCATTAGCCAGCGAGGGCAGCGCCGTCAGCAGCAGTGGAAAGCCATGATCTGGTCCGTGCTGCCGTTGTAGTAGTGGCCGACCGCCCACACGTTGCCGGCCGTACTGGCGGCCACCGCGGTGAAGGCGTCGTCGATCGATGAACCGCCAAGGTTCGGGGTGGTCGCCTGGGTCCAGGCCGACCCGTCCCAGTGCAGGGCAAGGGTCCGGGTGCCGGTGCCGGAGTCGTACTCGCCCACCGCCCACGCATCGGTGGCGGTGGTGGCGGCGACGGAGTTCAGGTCGTTGTTGTTCGCGGCACCGCCCGGGTTCGGCGATGCCACCTGCTTCCAGGCCGTCCCGTTCCAGCGCACGATCAGGGTCTTGTCCGCCGTGCCGTTGAAGGCCGAGCCCACCGCCCACGCGTTGCTGGCCGAGGTGGTGCGCACACCCTCCAGGAACGTGCCCTGCGAGCCCGGATTCGGGCTCGTCACCGCCTTCCAGGCGGTTCCGTTCCAGCGCAGGATCATGGACTTGTCCAGGGTGCCGGTGTAGTAGAAGCCGACCGCCCACGCGTCCTGGGCGGAGCTGCCGGCCACGCCGGTGAGTTCCTGGTCCAGGGTCGGGCCGCTCGGGTCCGGGCTTGGCACCACCTTCCACGACGTCCCGTTCCAGTGCAGGGTCAGCGTCTGCGACACGTTGCTGCTGTTGTCGTAGTAGCCCACCGCCCAGACGTCCGTGGCCGAGGTCCCCCGCACGGCCTTGAGGACGTTCTGGGTGGCACCGCTCACGTTGGGGCTCGGCACCTGGGTCCAGTCCAGGCCGTCCCAGTGCGCGATCAGGGTCTTGTATGTGCTGCCGTCGAGGTACTCGCCCACCGCCCACGCGTTCTTGACGGTCAGGGCGTGCACCCCGAACAGCCTCGCCTGGGTCCCGGGGTCCGGGCTTGGGTACTGGAACCAGCCCTCGCCGTCCCAGTGCGTGATCAGCGTCTGCCCCGGGTCGTAGTCGCCCACCGCCCACGCGTCACACGGCGACAGCACGGCCACGCTCGAGAGATGGTTGTTCTGGCTGTCCCCGCCCGGGTCAGGGGGCTGCTCCCCGCCGGTCCACGCAACACATGGCGCTACGACGGCCGTGGTAAAGGCCGCGGCCGGCGCACCCGCCGTGGTGACTCCGGCAACGGCCGCTGCCGTTATCAACGAGGCGGCAACCGCCCCGGTGAGTCGTAGGACTGACCGTCGTGGCCGCATGGGTCAGGCTCCTTTCCTTGTCTTGGTGCAGTGACGTTGCCGGGCATGGTCGGAACCGTTAGCAGCAGTGCACGGCGAGCGCGCGGTCCGTGGTGCCATCGCTGGACTCGCCTACCGCCCAGAGGTTGCTGGCGGAGGAGGCGGCCACCGCGAACAACTGGGCGTTGACCCCGGGAGCAGGGCTGGGCACGACCGTCCAGGCCGAGCCGTCCCAGTGCAGGATCAGCGTTTGCGTGCCGCTACTGCCTACCGCCCACGTATCGCTGGCGGAGGAGCCGGCGACCCCGACCAGGTCGTTCGAGACGGGGGGGCTACCGGGGTCGCCAGTGGGGTTGGGGGTGGTCACCCGGGTCCACGTGGTCCCGTTCCAGTGCAGGGCCAGGGTCTTGTCGACGCCCGAGATCACGGCGACCCCGACCGCCCAGGTGTCGCTGCTCGATGTGCCCCTGACACCGAAAAGCTCGTCGTCGGTGCCGAGGTTGGGGCTGGACACCACCTTCCAGGCCGTCCCGTTCCAGTGCAGGGTCAGCGTCTTGTCTGCGGTGGCGGTGAAGCTGGCGCCGACCGCCCACGCATCAGTGGATGAGGTGGCGGCCACGGCCTGCAGCACGGCGCCGGTCCCAGGACTGGGGCTGGCGACCGGTGTCCAGGTGCCGCCGCCCCAGTGCATGATCAGGGTCTGGTCCGTGGAGCCGGTGACGGAGTAGCCGACCGCCCAGGCATCGGTGGCGGACACGGCACGCACCCCGTAGAGCTCGTTGTCCGTGCTGCCCGGGTTCGGGCTGGTCACCTGGGTCCAGGCGCGGCCGTCCCAGTGCAGGGTCAGGGTCTTGTTCATGTTCGCGGCGTCGTCGAAGTAGCTGCCTACGGCCCAGACGTCGGTGGGGGAGGTGCCTCGGACGCTGCGCAGTTGGCTGACGGTCCCCGGAGCCGGGCTGGGCACCACGGTCCAGACAGAGCCGTTCCAATGCTCGGTCAGGGTGGCGGTAATGCCGCTGCCGTCCTGGGTGCCCACCGCCCAGGCGTCGCAGGCCGACTCGATCGCGACGCTATTGAAGGTGTCGCTGAGGCCGCCCGGGTTGAGTGGCTGCGCGCCGGTCCAGTTCCGGCAGCCGGCCGAGGGGGCAGCCAGGGCCCGGGCCAGGCCGAAGGTGGTGACCGTGCCCGCCAGCATCAGCGCCACGGCCAGCACCCTGGCGAGACGCCCGCCCGGCCAACGTGAGTGCGTCATGATGCTCCTTCTCCAGTCCGGCCGCCCATGGAAGCCCTTCAATCGCAGCAGTGGATGGCGATGTTCTGGTCGAGGCCCGTGTTGTCGTCGTTGAACTGGCCGACGGCCCAGGCGTTGGTGGCGGAGGACGCGGCCACGGCACTCAGGGCGCTGAAAGAGCTTGGGGAGGGGCTGGCCACCTGGGCCCATTTCGTCCCGTTCCAGTGCAGGATCAGGGTGAACCGCATGTTGTCGGCCTCGTAGGCACCCACCGTCCAGGTATTGCTCGCGCCGGTGGTGGCCGCGCCTTGGAGGACGCTGTCCCCGGGGTTGGGGCTGGCCTGCTTGACCCATGTGCTTCCGGTCCAGGCCAGGATCAGAGTCCTGTCGATCGTTCCGTCGAAATAGCTGCCGACCGCCCAGGCCTTCCCGCTGGCGGCGCCGGCCGCGATTGCGTTGAGGCGTGTGTCGCGGGCGGCCCCGCCGGGGTTGGGGCTGGCTTGCCTGGCCCACTTCTGGCCGTTCCAGTGCACGATGAAGCCCTGTAGTGCGGTGCCGTTGAAGAACGTTCCCACCGCCCAGGCGTTGCTGGCAGAGGTAGCGGCCACGCCGTACAAAGCGGCGTTGATGCCCGGGTGCGGGCTGGCGACCTGCGCCCACTTGTGACCGTTCCAGTGCAGGATCAACGATTGGAACGTGGTGTTGCCAAAGGAGCCCACCGCCCAGGCGTCGGTCGGGGACACGGCACGAACCGCGGTGAGGTAGGCCTTTGCGCCCGGGTTGGGGCTGGCCACCTTGGCCCAGACGTGGCCGTCCCAGTGCAGAATCATGGTCTGGTCGGTGCCGGTAACGAAGCTCTCTCCCACAGCCCAGATATCGGTGGCGGAGTCGGCGCGAACGGCGAGCAGCTCGTTGTTCTG
The DNA here is from genome assembly GCA_963726415.1 of uncultured Actinomycetes bacterium. Lineage (GTDB taxonomy): Bacteria > Actinomycetota > Actinomycetes > Streptosporangiales > Streptosporangiaceae > DASXKD01. The sequence continues at coordinate 33,047 of CAVSCM010000053.1, read as the reverse complement.
TCCCATCACGTCCGGGCTGGTCACGACCGTCCAGGCGATGCCGTCCCAGTGCTCGATGAGCGTCTGGTCCAGGCCGCCCGTGTTCTGGTAGTAGCCCACCGCCCAGGCATCGCAGGGCGAGAGCACGGTCACACCGGTGAACGCGTTGTCCTCGGTGCCGGGACTGGGCGGCGGGGGCCCACCCCAGGCCGAGGGGCCGCTCAAGGCCGAGCAGACCGCGGTCGGCGCTGCGGCCGACGCCGTGGCCGGTCTAACGCTGGCCGCCGTGCCTGCCAGCAGCAACGTGACGATGAGCGCCGGGGCAAGATGCCTGGCCCGCCCGCGCAGACGGGTATGCGGTTCGGTCATACTCAGCAGGCTGCCTACGACTGGGCGCTCGGCTCTATAACGGAAACCCTCAATCCGTGACGCGCGGAGGGGCCGGCGGGGGCTCCTGCGAGGTCGGCGTGCCTTGCGGGGCTGGCGTGGATTCCGGCGGGCCCGGCACTTTTTGCGTGGCCCGCTGGGCCGGCGCGGCTTGCGGGGCCGGTGTGGGTTCCGGCGGGTGCGGCGCGGCTTGCGGGGCCGGCGTGGGTTCCGGCGGGTGCGGCGTGTCTTGCGGGGCCGGTGTGGCCTGCGGCGGGGTCGGGGAGGCGAAACGGCTGGCTAGCTGCGCCCTGGATTGAACGCCGAGTTTGGCGTAGGCGTGGGCGAGGTGGACCTCCACCGTGTGCACCGCCACGAACAGGCGCCTGGCGATCTGCTTGTTGGACAGCCCGCTCGCGGCCAGGTCTACTACCCGTTGCTCGGCCGCCGTCAGCTCGCCCGCCGGTGCCGCCCCCCTGGTTCCAAGCAGATCAAGCTCGGCCTGCGCCTGCCCAGCCCAGCCCGGTGAGCCAAACGCGTCGAACTCTGCGCTCGCCGCCTCCAGCGCCTGCCGTGCCGCCGAGCGCTTTCTGGCCCGCCGCGCGGCCCGGCCGAGCCACAGCAGCGACCGGGCGCGGTCGAAGCGCAGGCCAAGCTCGCCGTAGCGGTCGGCCGCGGCGGCCAGCCGCGCGGCGGCGCGCTCGTCGTACCCGCAGGCGAGCCGGACCACCGCCGAGCAGCGGCTCGCCGTGGCCCGTGCCCAAGGATGGTCCTGGCGCTCCGCCAGATCGCACAAACGGCCGGTCACGGCCTCCGCGTCGGCGATCCTACCCAGCCATACCAGCGCCTCGACCAGGTCGCCGGCCACGGGAAAGGCGCCAGCATCGGACACGCCCTCACGCACGGTGTGCTCCCAGACCTTGCCCAAGGCGCCGGCCGCCCGCTCGGGCTCATTGGCGAACAACGCGGCGATCCCGCGCGCCCGCAGCACCTCAAGCTCGTCCCAGTTGTCCCAGGGGTCGTCGTCGATGGCGGGTGCGAGAGCCATCGCCGCCCATCGTTCCGTCTCATCCGGCTGGCCACGCATCGAGGCCAGCAGCGCGCTGCACCGGGCGTGCTCCGGCTCCAGGCCCTCCAGTGTCCCGGATTCGGCCCACGTGTCGAGCAGCCGCGAGGTTTCCCGCAGTTCCCCCGCCCGCAATTCCAGCTCGCACAGGTTGAGGGTCAGGATGGAGCCGTACCGGGTCTCGCCGCGCTCGTCGGCCAGCGCGAGCGCCCGGCGCAGCAGTGCCCGGGCCTCCCCGATGCGGCCACAGAAGGCGAGCCGGGCCACTGCGGGGCGGTCGAGCGAGGTCTCGTAGAGGCTGGCAGGTCCCGCCACCCCCGGAAGGTGCTCGGTCAGCTCCTGGACCGGATGACCACGCAGGATGCGGGCCCAGGCGAGGGACTGTTGCGCATGCCGCGCGATCTCTGCTCCGGCGGATCGCGCAAACCGGTGGGCCTCGGCCGCCAGCGCTTCCGCTTCGGCGATCCGCTCGACCCGGACCAGCGCCAGCAACATCGACTTCGTTGCCAGCGCGGTCGCGCGCAGCGCTGGATCGTTCCCGCTGTTGGCAAGCGCCAGTTCCAGGTGCTGCTCGTGCTCGGACAGGCGCGCCTCCTCACCGAGCAGCAGGTGAGCGCGTGCCCGCAGTTCACCGGCGGGCAGTTGGCCGATCCGTGGGCCGAGGAGCTCCGTGACCCGTGACATCTCGCCGAGTTTCATCAGGCACTGAGCCAGCGCCAGGAGCCTGGCGGGGTGCTCGGCCGCCGACGGTGGGGTCAGGCGCAGGGCGTGCTCGGCGAGTTCGGCCGCGTCATGGGCGGCGCCCCGGCGCGCCGCTGCCGTGGCCGCCGCGGCGACGATGCCAGCGACATCGGCGTCCTGTGCCAGTGTGGACAGCGCGAGGTGACGTGCCCGCAGTGTCTCGTCCCCGGCCACGTCCGCCAGCGCCAGATGGAGTGCCCGGCGCTCTGCTGTCCGCGAATGCCTTCTGGCGGCCACGGCAACCAAGGGATGCGACAGCCGGACCCGTTCACTGTCCGAGATCAGCAGCCCGTCGGCCACCAGCTCCTCCACGGCCGCCTGATCGGCGACCGCCGTGAGCTTGGGCAGGCTCAGGTGCCCGCTCAGTGCCGTGACAAGCAGCGCCCGGCGGGCCGGCCCGGGAAGTTTCGCCACCCGTGCCCCGAAGGGGTTACCAGCAAGATCCGCGACCGGTGGTTCGGTTCCGATCGCCCACGATCGCCCTCCGGCCAGCGCCCGGCCGAGTTCCAGGGCGAGCAGCGGGTTCCCCTGTGTCGCGTCGAACAGCCGCCGGAGCGTTCTCGGTGGCAGGGTCCACCCAAGGCGCTGCAACAGCAGCCGGCGTGTCGCACTGAGGCTCAGCGGCCCCACCTCGGAGGTGCGCAACGCGGCCGGGCCAAGGGCCCGCTCCACCCCAGTGGCAGGGCCGGACCTTCTGGACAGCAGGAAGCGGAACTGCCGCCCACGCGCCCGGCGGACGGCGAACGCCAGCACCTCGGCCGAGGCGGCATCCAGCCATTGCAGGTCATCCACGGCAACCAGCAATCGCTCGCTGGCTGCCAGCGAGCGCAGCACGCCCAGGAACCCCGCGGCGATCGCGAACCGTTCCGGCGCCGCATCCATAGGATCGGCCCGCAACAGCGCCGCCTCCAGCGCCCGCCGCTGCGGCACCGGCAGGGCGCCCACCGCTCCGATATCGATGCCCTCGAGCAGGTCGAAAAGCCCGGCGAACGACAACTCAGCCTCGGCCCCGCTGGGCCGCGCTGCCAGCACACGAATGTCCCGGTCGCGAGCCAGGCCCAGACCTTGTTCCCACAGTGCGGTCTTGCCGATGCCTGGCCCGCCGGTCAGCAGCAGGGCGAGCCAGGAAGCGTCCCGGTAGAGGAACTCCTCCAGCGCCGCCAGTTCGGGCTCCCGGCCGATCACCTCAGGCATCCCCTTGCCTGACGTTGCCTACCTGCCCAGCGCCCCCGTACCTGTGGTAACGGAAGCACCACTGTGAGGCAAAGCCGCTTTCAAATCCGGACCCCCATAGCATCTCATCCCTAAGAGCGCGTTTGGGTGGCCCTGATACCCGTCAGGGTAGCTTTGGGCAGCTGGTCCGGGTGACCTGGCCATCGGCCCGGACGGCGCGAGCCGCCTAGTACGAGGGGATCGCTGGGCGTCGTTTGGCTAAACGCTTTTCTAGCCAGGCTGGGGGAGAGTGGGGGAGGGCAGCAGGAGGCGGAACTCGCTGCCCGCACCTGCCTTGCTCTCGACCTCGATGCGCGCGCCCAGGGGACCGCGCCGTCCTGCGGGCAATGGCCAGGCCGAGCCCGGAGCCGCTCGTGGCTGGCCGCTGACCTTTGCCTTCGGCCGTGCGCTGACCGGACCGGCGCTAGCGGAATGGCGGCGTGAGCCCGGCCGCGTGCGGGCAGGCCAGCGCGCGCTGGCGCGGCGGGCCTCGATGAACGTCGCCGCCGTTGAGGGCCGCTATACCGCCGGCCTGGAAGGCGACCTCCTGCCCGCGTGAATTAACCAGCCAGGCCGGGGGTCAGCTCAGATCGGGCAGGTGTCGTGCTGGTACGCGCCGCTCGCGGTGCGGCGCACGTCCTCTCCGGGCAGGAACTTTCTCCCACAGCGTGCACAGACCTGCCCGGTGGCGTGCAGTTCATTGCTTTCGAGTTCGATCCCGGCATCCAGCGCGTGCTCTTCGGCTTCCTCCATGTCGTGCGCCGTCTGGATGCCCGGGTAGGGCACGTTGACCCCCTCCGCTGGGTGGTCACTGCGTGGTTCCTGGTCATCTCGCATCGTCGGCCAGCTCCTTGTCGCAACCATCGGGGTGGCTGCGCTTCCTTCGGGGGCCGGGGTGACCGGAGCCACCCCACGGCCCAGGATGCCTCCCGGACGGAGCTTGTCCCTCACCCGGAAGGGGTGGCGCTCAAGCAGCTGGCAGCCGGGCCCGGGGGCTGGCCTCGGTGTCTCATTCCGAGACACGCGATATCTTTACTACTTCTATTCCCTGAGTCGTTCCAGATTAGATAGGGTCCGGAACATGCCTGCCGACCCGGCCGACCTGCTGCGCCAGCGCGGCTACCGGGTCACGGGCCAGCGCCTGGCCGTCTTGAGAGCGGTTTCGCGTGAGCCTCATGTGACAGCCGATGCCGTGGCCGAGACCGTCCGGGCCGAACTGGGTGCCATCTCGCTCCAGGCGGTGTACGACGTGCTCGGCGTCCTGGTCGATGTGGGCCTGGTCCGGCGTATCCAGCCCGCCGGGTCACCGGCGCGCTTCGAGGCCCGGGTCAGCGACAATCACCACCACGTGATCTGCCGCATCTGCGGCCGCACGGCCGACGTCGACTGCGCGGTCGGCTCCGCGCCCTGCCTCACCGCGGTCGACGAAATGGGCTACGAGATCGACGAGGCCGAGGTCATCTACTGGGGGCGCTGTCCGGAGTGCAGGTACCAGGAGCCAAGGTGAACCTGTGCCGACGGACCAGCAAGGCAGCCAGCGGGGGACCCGCAGGCGAAGACATTCCGAGTACCCATCAACCCATCACTGAGGGCACTCCAGTGCCTGGCAACCGCACCGCAGCCAGAGGGAGGACAACATGACCGAGGAGAGCAAGTGTCCGGTCACACATTTGACTGACGGCCGGTCGAACCGAGACTGGTGGCCGAATCAACTGGACCTGAGGCAACTCCAGCAGAACCCTCCCATGGCCGACCCCATGGGCGAGGACTTCAACTACGCCGAGGAGTTCAAGACCGTCGACCTCGAGGCCCTGAAGAGGGACATCGAGACGGTGATGACGACGTCGCAGGACTGGTGGCCGGCCGACTACGGCCACTACGGGCCACTGTTCATCCGGATGGCGTGGCACAGCGCGGGCACGTACCGCATCGAGGACGGCCGCGGCGGCGCCGGCGCGGGCGAGCAGCGCTTCGCGCCCCTCAACAGCTGGCCGGACAACGCGAGCCTCGACAAGGCGCGCCGGCTGCTCTGGCCGGTCAAGCAGAAGTACGGCCGGAAGGTCTCCTGGGCCGACCTGATGGTGTTCGCGGGCAACTGCGCGCTTGAGTCGATGGGGTTCAAGACCTTCGGCTTCGGCGGCGGGCGCGAGGACGTGTGGGAGCCCGAGATCATCAACTGGGGCACGGAGAGCACGTGGCTCGGGGACGAGCGCTACAGCGGCGACCGTGAGCTGGCGGAACCCTTCGGCGCCGTCCAGATGGGCCTGATCTACGTGAACCCGCAGGGGCCGAACGGCAACCCGGACCCGCTCGCCGCTGCCCGGGACATCCGCGAGACGTTCCGGCGCATGGCCATGAACGACGAGGAGACGGTCGCGCTCATCGCCGGCGGGCACACGTTCGGCAAGACCCACGGTGCGGCGCTCGAATCGAACGTCGGCCCCGAGCCCGAGGGCGCGCCGCTGCAGGAGCAGGGCCTCGGCTGGCGGAACCGCTTCGGCACCGGAGTAGGCGGCGACGCCATCACCAGCGGGCTGGAAGGCGCCTGGACGCCCTCCCCGGTGACCTGGGACAACAGTTTCTTCGAGACCCTCTTCGGCTACGAATGGCAGAAGGTGAAGAGCCCTGCGGGGGCGTGGCAGTGGATCCCGACGGATCCGGCCGCCGCGGCCGCCGTGGTGGACGCGCACGATCCAGCGGTCCGGCACACCCCGGTGATGCTCACGACGGACCTCTCGCTGCGGTTCGACCCGATCTACGGGCCGATCTCGCGGCACTTCTACGAGAACCCGCAGGAGCTCGCCGACGCCTTCGCCAAGGCGTGGTTCAAGCTGACCCACCGCGACATGGGGCCGATCGATGCGCTACCTCGGCGCGCTGGTTCCCGCGGAGCCGCAGATCTGGCAGGACCCCGTCCCGCCGGTCACGCACGAGCTGATCGGAGCGGCGGACATCGCCGCGCTCAAGGCCGCGATCCTCGCCTCGGGGCTGACGATCTCCCAGCTTGTCTCGACCGCCTGGGCCGCGGCGTCGACGTTCCGCGGTACCGACAAGCGCGGTGGCGGCAACGGGGCGCGCATCCGCCTCGCCCCGCAGCACGACTGGGAGGTCAACAACCCCGCCGAACTGGCACAGGTGCTGCGGGTCCTGGAGGGGATCCAGCAGCAGTTCAACGACTCGCAGGCCGGCGGCACGAAGCAGGTCTCCCTGGCCGACGTGATCGTGCTCGGCGGATCCGCGGCCGTGGAGCAGGCAGCCAGGAACGCCGGGTTCGACGTGGAGGTTCCCTTCGCGCCCGGGCGCACGGATGCGTCCCAGGAGCAGACCGACGTGGAGACCTTCGCCGTCCTCGAGCCGGTCGCCGACGGGTTCCGGAACTACGCGGGCAAGATCCAGCCGAAGCTGGCGGAGCACACGCTGGTCGACAAGGCGAGCCTGCTGACGCTGACCGCGCCCGAGCTGACCGTCCTCGTCGGCGGCATGCGCGTCCTGAACACGAACTACGACCGGTCCGGCCTCGGTGTGTTCACCGGCCGGCCAGAGACGCTGACCAACGACTTCTTCGTGAACCTGCTCGACATGGGCACGGTGTGGCACGCAACCTCCGAGGCCGAGGACACCTTCGAAGGCCGTGACCGGGGGACGGGCGAGCTGAAGTGGACCGGGAGCCGTTTCGACCTGGTCTTCGGCTCCAACTCCCAGCTCCGGGCGATCGCAGAGGTCTACGCAAGCGATGATGCGCGGCAGAAGTTCGTCCGCGACTTCGTCGCCGCATGGGGCAAGGTCATGAACCTCGACCGGTTCGACCTGGCCTGATCGTTCGCGGCCTTGGTGGCCGCTTCCACTCCAGATATTTGCAGAACGACGGCCCGGGGCACCGTGTGAGCCGGATCATCCAGCTCCCGCGGTGCCCCGGACCATGTCATCGCCGCGCGGGCTGGTTCTCAGGAGCCGTACGCCACCGTCGCGAATCGGCTGGGTCCGCTCGCCGGGGTGCTGGTGCCGGTGACGATGACGCTGGTGCCATCGGAGCTGACGCCCATTGCGCGGCACAACTGCATAAAACAGACGCGCAGCACCGAGGCGGAGTTGACGCCGGCGCGCCGCCGCCCGGGTATTCCGTTGCTTCCGGCGGGCGCTCGATGCCAGCATCACACCCATGCCTGCCTTCCGCGCCGCGGACGGGACCGAACTCGCCTACCACATCCATGGCGAAGGGATCCCGCTGGTCTGCGTGCCCGGCGGGCCGATGCGGGCCTCCGCTTACCTGGGCGATCTCGGTGGCCTGTCCGCGCACCGGCAACTGATCATGCTGGACCTGCGCGGCACGGGGGAGTCCGCGATCCCGGAAGATCCCGGCAGCTACCGCTGCGACCGGCTGGTGGACGACGTGGCCGCCCTGCAGGACCATCTGGGCCTGGACCGCTGTGACCTGCTGGGCCACTCGGCTGGCGGCAACATCGCCGTGCAGTACGCGGCCCGGCATCAGGCAAGGGTGAGCAAGCTTGCCCTGATCACGCCGAGTGCGCGGTCGGCCGGATTCGACCCAGACGCCGAGACGCGGCGCCAGATAGTGAAGCTTCGCCAGGGCGAGCCCTGGTTCGCCGAGGCGGCCGCCGCCTTCGAGCGCATCGCCGGCGGCGCGGGCAGCGACGACGACTGGGAGGCCATCGCCCCGTTCTTCTACGGCCGCTGGGACGCGGCCGCCCAGGCTCACTCGGCAGCGGGACAGGCGCAGACCAACGAGGTCGCCGCCGGGGTCTTCGGTGCCGAAGGGGCATTCGATCCGCCGGCCACCCGTGCCGCGATCGCCGCGTTCGGCCCGCCGGTGCTGGTGCTCGCGGGCGGCGTCGACCTGCAGTGGCCCCCGCAGGTGCTCGCCGAGTTCGCGGCCGTGTTCCCCGCTGCCCGGTTCACCGTCCAGCCGGGCGCTGGCCACTATCCCTGGCTCGATGACCCCGGCTGGTTCGTCTCGACGGTCACGGCGTTCCTGACTCATGGCCCCTGAGCGCGCCTGGGAGAATCGGCGGGTGCGCGAACCTGGTGCGGACCAGCAGGCAGAGCCGGTTGCGGAGATGCGGGCGCGGGTGGCGGCGAGCTTCGCCCGGCAGGCGATGATGGCGACGCTCGGTGCCGAACTCGTGTCGGTCGAACGGGGACGGGTGGAGCTGGCCCTGCCCCGCGACGAGAGGTTCACCCAGCAGCATGGCTTCGTCCATGCGGGTGCGGTGGCGGCAGTGCTCGACAGTGCGTGCGGGTATGCCGCGTTCAGCGTGATGCCGCCGGAAGCGGGGGTGCTGACCGCGTCCTACACGATCAACCTGCTGGCACCGGCGGAGGGGGAGCGGTTCCGCATGACGGGGACGGTGGTCCGGGCGGGCCGGACCCTGGTGGTCTGCCGTGGCGACGCCTTCGCCGGCGACGCCGCAACGCCGTTCGCGGTCATGCAGGCGACGCTGACCGCCCTCTACGACCGGCCCGGCGTCCAGCACTGACGCACTGTGGTTCCGGACCGGCAGGGCGGTCGGCGATGGTGAGCAGCGCGCGGGCGATGACGACCGGACCGGCCCCGCGTGGTACAGCGTGGGGTTGCTGATCAGGCAGGCATGCGCTACTTGTAGCTGAGACTAGGGTTCACCCAAGTCCCAGCCTTGGCGGTGCCGAGATGCCCGATCCGCTGACCGGAGCGGTTGGCAGCAAAATTGCTGACTCCATCGTGGCCGCCGTCGCCTCGCGCATCAAGGGGGCGATCTTCGGCAGCGACGAACGGCGGGCGCTCGATCAGGCGGTGGGCCGCGCGCTCCAGGAGCTTGCCGCGGATATGCCCGGCCTGGTGGCTGCGGCCGATTCGCTTCCCATCGAGTTGTACTTCGGTCATTCGGACGTCGCGGCGATCCTGGCCGATAGCGCGTTCGCCGGCACCGAGCCGGACCGTGACGAGGTCGGGATCCGGCTCGCGGCACTCGGGTACGACGAGACGACCTCCCCGGCCGACCTGGTGGCCGCCGCCGTCGACTTCAGCGCCCGGCTCGCGGCCGAGATCAGGCGGGACGCCGACCGGAGCGGCAGCGCCCTGTTCAACCGCCTGACCCTGGCCAGGCTGGACCGCGTCGTGGACAGCCTTCCGGCGGCACCGCGGTCCGCGCCAGCCGTGCTGCCTTACCTGCCGCCGCTCATCCTCGGCCGCGACCGCGACATCGAGGCCGTGCGCGAGCGGCTCATCCGCGCTGCCTCCGGGCCCGGCGGCGGTGCGGTGACCGTGATCCGGGGCTGGCCCGGCGTCGGCAAGTCCACGCTCGCGGCGTCGATCGCGCATGACCGCCTCATCGCGGACTCGTTTGCCGATGGCGTGCTGTGGGCCGCGCTCGGCGAAATGGGCAGCGCCGAGGCGGCGCTCGCGCAGTGGTGCCGCGAGCTGGGCGCGGAGGTCACCGCGGCGGATTCCGTGAGCGCGCTGTCCGCGCAGCTTGCCGGGCTGTTGCGCGGCGAGCGCGTGCTGCTCATCGTGGACGACGTCTGGCAGGCCGGGCAGGCGGCGCCGCTGCTCGCCGGTGGCCCGGGTACCGCCGCGTTGCTGACGACACGGTCGACCGAGGAGGCATACCGCCTGGCGTCCACCCCAGGCGACATCTATGTGCTGGGCGTGCTCACCGAGGACGACGGCCTGGCGCTGCTTCGCACCCTCGCGCCGTCGGTGGTCGCCGAGCACCCCGGCCCGGCCGCGGAACTTGTCGCCGAGGTGGAGGGCCTGCCGCTGGCCCTGCAGGTCGCTGGGCGGCTGCTCGCGGCCGAGGCCCATCTGGGGCTTGGCGTCACCGGCCTGCTGGCCGATCTGCGTGAAGGTTCCAGGCTGCTGTCGGCACAAGCGCCTGCGGACCGCGCCGATCTGAGTACGGCCGCTACGCCGACCGTCGCTGCCCTGCTTGCCCAGAGCACGAACCGGCTGCCAGCGGCGCTCCGAGAGCAGTTCGCCTACCTGGGCGCCTTCGCGGAGAAACCGGCCACCTTCGATATCGAGGCGATAGCCAGGGTCTGGGGCGTGCCGGATCCGCTGCCCGGGGTCCGCACCCTGGTCGGACGTGGCCTGCTTGAGCCCACCGGCGACGGCCGCTTCCAGATGCACGCGCTGCTGGCGATGCACGCGCAAGCGCTCCTCGCCGGGTTGTGACACCCGTGGTGTCCAAGCGCATCGAGATGTGGCGCCGGCACGCTGCGCACTACGGGGCGCTCCTGTCCGAACTGGGCCAGTCTTATGACGCGGGCGAGGTAGCCGCGGCGATCGCGTCCTTCGACGTCGAATGGGGACAGATCGAGAAGGCGCGGCAGCGGATTATCAGCGAGCCAGGCGTCGATGAGGACGGCAGTCTGGCCTTTGCAGCACAGGTGGCGGGGCGCACGCTCATCAGGCTGCGCAGGCCCGCACGGGAATTCGTGGAAGGCGCGGAGGCAGCCTTGCCGTTTGCCAAGCGCCTCGGCCCCGTCTCCTACGCGGACCTGCTCATGGCCGTGGGCGCGATGGCCCTGGAGACGGCCGAGCCGTTGCGCGCCCGGCAATGGTTCACCGACGGCGTGGAAGTCGTGCGCGCCAACTACGCCGGCATGGATCCGGCGGAAGCGGACAGCTTGCTGGCCAAGGGCCTGAAGTTCCTCGGCAGTATCGAGCAGCAGGTCGGCAACGATACGGCGGCCATGCGCCACTACGACGAGGCGCTCGAAGTCGCCCAGCGGGCCGGCCACGAAGAGGAGGCAGGCCAGATCCAGGGCAACATCGCCGTGCTGCAGTCCGAGGCGGGGGACAACGAGGCCGCGGTGGCCGGCTATCAGCAGGCCATAGCGGTGGCCAGGAAGTACGGCGACATCGCGCACGTGGAGGCCTGGACCGGGAACCTCGCCAATGCGCTCGGCGACCTGGAGCGGTATACCGAGGCGGAGGCCGCGGCCAAGGAGGCTCTCTCGCTCGCCCGCCAACTGGGGGACCGGCGCCAGGAGGGCCGGCGGCTGGGCGTACTGGCGAACGTGACCAGGGAACTCGGCAATGCCGGGCAGGCGCTGGAGTATCAGCTCAGCAGCTACCAGATCGCCGTCGAGTTCGGTGATTCCTTCTCTCAGGGCGCGGCCCTGAGCAACCTCGGCCAGATCTACCGGGACCTCGGCGAGTACGAGCAGGCGGTAATGGCCTACGAGCAGGCGGCCGAGAAGCTGAACCAGGCTGACCGGCCGCACCTAGCGTCGCGGGCCGCGGGTAACGCTGACACCGTGCGGCCGTACGCGGCGATCGCGGCCGCACAGGCCAAGGCCGAGGCGGGCGAGACCACCAGTGCCATGGCCGAATTGGCGGGGCTCCTGGCCGGGGCACGGTCGGGCGGGCAGCCATGGCTCGCCAGCCGCTGCCTCAGCCAGATAGGCCACATCCACATGGTGCTGGGCCGGTTGGGCGACGCCGAGGCCGCGCTGCGGGAGGCCATCGAGCTGGCGCCGGACGATTCCGAACTGCGCAGCCACGAGGTGATGCAGCTCGCCAACGTGTACCAGCTCGCGGGTGACTCCGCGACGGCGCAGCGGCTCTTCACCTGGCTCGTGACACAGCCAAGCCAGGCCGGGGACCGGACGATGGGCCTGGCGCTGGCGAACCTGGCCGCGATGGCAGCCGGCCGCGGGGAGCAGGACCAGGCCAGGAACCTCTACACGGCTGCCCTGGTCAAGTTGCGAGCCGCCGGGGCGGCGGAGGCGGAACGGATCGCCGCGGCGATTGCCGAACTCGGCTAGCCAGGCCGGGCGTGCAGGGCCTTGGGTCAGCGCCGGGCGCGACGCGCCTGGGGGCTACGCGGGCCATGTGGCTGCGTACCGGGCCGGAAAAGACAGGGGTCACGGGAACAGCATGTGCGAAACGGCGAGCGGTTGCGTGAGCGCCCCATAGAACGACATGAGGTCCGCGACCCGCTGCAGGCTCGTCACCTTCAGCGCGGTGGGGTATTGGCCGACGGTGATCAGCGCCGCCGTCTGGCGGCTCATTCCCGCGTAGTGCCTGAGCACGGCCTGCAGCGGCGCTGGCTGGACCGCATCGGCCTGGGCGCGGGTCATGACCGAACGGAAGGCCTGCAGGGCCGCCTGGTTTTTCTCGGCGAACGACCTCGGCGCGAAGTAGCCATCCAGTGGCAGGTTGACGGTCTCGCCGCTGCACGCGTCGAGGATGGTTCGCGCGCCGATCTGGCTCTCGGCCTGGAAGATCTGCGGCTCGGTGACCAGGATGGCGTCCACCTGGTGGGTTCGGAGCGCGGTCACCAGGTCTTGCGCTGGCATCGGCACCCAATGCACCAGGTTCGGCTGGACGCCGTCGTTGTCCAGGGCGGAGGAGGCGGCCACGGTCTCAATGCTGTACGGCGCGTCCACGTTGCCCGGCATCACCTGCGGCATCACCTGCGGCTCCGCCGTGCCGATCCGCGCGCCCCGCAGGCCCTGCGGGGCGGTGATCGGGGAGTCCGGCCGGACCAGCACGTCCATGATGTTGGGCGCGGCGTCATAGCCGTCGGCCAGCACGACCATGGGCGAGCTTAGCGTCGTGTTCCTGCTCGTAGAAGAAGTCGGCGTAGTCACCCACGGCGACGTTGGCCTGGCCGCTGTGCAGCGCGTCCATCACCTGGGTCATCGTCTGGTAGGAGCGCAGGTGAACCGTGAGGCCGCGCTGCCGGAAGAGCCCTTGCTGCCAGGCAACGTACAGCGGTGCGTCACCGACCCCGGCCACCGCCGCGACGGTGATCGAGGATCCCGCCGGGGCCGATCCGGATGCCGACGAACCGCCGAATGTCGAGCACCCCGCGAGCAGCGCGGCCGCGGCCGCGCAGCCCACGGCGATCCGCACGCGGCCGCCGCCCAGACGCTGGGCCGCCCGGCCGATGGGTATCGCCTTCATAGGACTCCAGGCTCAAACGGGCAGATTCCCGCACTTCAGGACATCACGCTGGGCCAGAGCGTACCCTACGGATGGTAGGACGGGTGGAATCGTCGTTTAAATCAGGTTGGTTCGCCTTGTCCTGCAGGTCTACTGGTTGCGGGACGGCGAGAGGCTGGCCGGCCGGCCGCGGAATCCCACCCGCGGTTGCTGAAATCGCCGCCCAGAGAGGGGCGCGACAACATGCCGCTTCGGCATCACGCGCAGGCCGTCAGGCTCGGGTTCCTGGCCTAGTGAAGGGCGCAAAGACAGGCAAGTCCCGGATCAAGGCAAACCGGGGGCTGCGGGCCCGCGGTAACGGCGTGCCCAGCGGGCGCGCACCAGCGCCGGACGTGCCGGTGGCACCCACTGGTGCGCATGAAGCTCCGCCCAATGGGCACGCGGCAGCGCCGGGAGGCGGGTCCGTGTCCGGCCCGCAGTCCAACGGCAGCCACGCTGGCGCCGGGCAGAACGGCGCGAGCGGCGTCGGCGCCCCGCGGACCGGAGCCGATGGCCCCGGCGTCCCGGGCAGTCCCCGGGTTCGGGACAGCGGCCCGGGCGGGCGGGTCAGCGGGGCGGGGCGCGCCAACCTGAAGAACTGGCGGGTGCGGTCCCGGCTGCTGCTCCTCATCGCGATCCCCACGGTGACCGCGCTGGTGCTCGGTGGTGTCCGCATCGCCTCGGCGACACAGAGTGCCCTGGCGTTCCAGCGGGCCGAGGAGCGGGCGGTTCTCGCCGCCGACGTCACCCAGTTGGCCCAGAAGCTCGAGACCGAGCGGGATCAGACCATTTACTTCATCGCGTCCGGAAGTAGCGGGCGCCCCGGCTACCTGGCCCCGCCGCCCGCTTCGAAAACCGCCGTCGCGATCAAGCAGTACAACTCGAGACGTGCTCCCGCGGTCCACCAGTACCGGGTGATCCAGGCCTTCTACCGGCAGACCGATCAGGCGATCGCCCATTTCCGCGCGCTGCTCGCGCAGTACCACGACGCCTACGCCTCGGGCGCGCAGCAGCGGGTCTCCTCCGCCGTGGCCGGGCTGAACAACATGAAGTACCTGCGCTTTGCCTCCACGCAGACCCAGTTGTTCCCGCTGGTGGTGGTGAGCAAGTACGCGAACCTCATCAACAACCTGCTGGTGATCGACGATCAGACCGCCCAGGGAACCGGTGACCCGGTGCTTTCCCAGACCGTCGGGGAACTGGGCCTGGTGTCCAGGATGAAGGAAGAGGCGTCCGAGCAGCGCGCCATCCTCGCGGCGGCCCTGCTGCAGGGAAACCTGACCAAGCCTGAGATCTCCGCGCTGAACACCGCCCAGGCCAATCAGGCGAGCGCCCTGCAGTCCTTCAACCTCTCCGCCACCGCGGCGCAGCGCGAACAGTGGGACAACACCGTCTCCGGATCGTTCGTCTACCTGGCCCCCTCGCAGGAACAGCAGGCGGAGACGCTGCAGGCGACCACCAACTCCCTGGGCGGCGACACGCTCACCGCGGCCGGTTTCTACGACGCCATGACCAGCGGTATCGGCGAGATGGGCTCGGTGGAGCGGTCGCTGGCCATGGAGGTCATCGACCAGGCCAACTCGCTGCGCCGCTCGGCCGTGACGAGCGCCATCCTTGTCGGGATCGCGGTCCTCCTCTTGTTCGGCCTCGCGCTGCTGTTCACGATGATGGTCGTGCGGTCGATGGTCCGGCCGCTGCGGCGGCTGCGTGCGGGCGCCCTCGAAGTGGCCGGGATCCGGCTGCCGGAGACGGTGCGCCGGATGAGCGAAAGCGAAGGGGACGGCCTGGCGGTGCCGCTGGACGTGGCGCCGATCAACGTGGATTCCATCGACGAGATCGGTGAGGTCGCGCGGGCGTTTGACCAGGTGCACCGGGAGGCGGTGCGGCTGGCGTCGAACGAGGCGGCGTTGCGCGGGAACGTGAACGCGATGTTTGTGAACCTGTCGCGGCGGTCGCAGTCGCTGGTGGAGCGGCAGATCCGGCTGATCGATGATCTGGAGCAGGGGGAGCAGGACTCCGAGCGGCTGGCGAACTTGTTCCAGATGGACCACCTGGCGACCCGGATGCGGCGTAACTCGGAGAACCTGCTGGTGCTGGCGGGGCATGAGGTGTCGCGGCGGTGGACCCAGTCGGTGGGGCTGGTGGATGTGCTGCGGGCCGCGGTGTCGGAGATCGAGCAGTACGAGCGGGTGACGCTGAACGTGCAGCCGGGCATCTCGGTCCGCGGGCAGGCCGTCAACGACGTGGTGCACCTGCTGTCCGAACTGGTGGAGAACGCTACCTCCTTCTCCGCCGCCGAAACTCCCGTCGCCGTCTCCGGGCATTTGCTGAACAGTGGCGGTGTGCTGCTGGATATCACCGATCAGGGTGTGGGCATGGGTGCGGAGGAGATGGCCCATGCGAACTGGCGGCTGGATAATCCGCCGGTGGTGGATGTGGCGGTGTCGCGGCGGATGGGGTTGTTCGTGGTGGCGCGGCTGGCGGCGCGGCATGGGATCCGGGTGCGGTTGCGGCCGGCGTCGATGGGCGGGCTGACCGCGCTGGTCTGGCTGCCCGACGAGGTCATCGCCCACGAAAACGCGGGCTTCACCGGCGGGTTCCGCCGACTTGACCCCTCCGCCCTCGACGATCCCGCACTCGCCGGTTCCGGCCTCGGCGATCCCAGGCTTGGCGATCCCGGGTCCGGCGGCCGCCTGGCCGGCACTCCCGCGCGGTCCAGCGACCCAGTGGCCGCGCCGGGGCTCCCCGGCCGGCACGCCAATGTCCCGGAGTTCGCCGGTGACCCCCAGGCCGCCGGTGACCAGGGCACCGCCGGTGACCAGGAGCCCGGCGGCGGCTGGGCGAGTGAACCGTCCGAGGCCGTGCAGGCTCTGGCTGCGGCCCGGGTGCCCCGGTTCACCGAAGGAATCCCGGGCAGCACGGCAGGCGCCAGCGACGCGGCCACGGATGCCGGCGCACCGATCATGGGGGCCCCGGTGGGCGTGATCGTGCCGCCCGCGGCGAGTCCGGCTGCGGAGAGCCGGCTGCCAATCTTCGAGTCCGTGGAGTCCGACTGGTTCCGGCGCAGCCGGCGCGGCGGCGACGACGCGCCGGACTCCGGCATCCCCACGGAAGCCTGGTCGTCACCGGCCGACGAGGGCTGGCGCGCGGCCGAAGTGGCGCAGGCGCCGGTGTCGAGCGGCGTGACCTCGGCTGGGCTCCCGCAGCGGGTGCCGAAGGCGAACCTGGTGCCCGGGCGCGCCGGTACCGCCACCGAGCCCGTGCACCAACGGTCCGCGGCCCAGACGCAGGCGCGTCTGGCCAGCTTCCAGCGGGCGGTGCGGGAGGCACGTGCCGCCGCCCAGGCCGACGACGCCGAGCAGGGCGAGGAAGGCCCCGAGCAGGCGGACTAGCCGCCACCGTTTGAAGATCTTCTAGTCCCGCCCCCGCGTCCTGCACCGGACGCGGGGGCGGGGCCGTTTCAGCGGCGTTTCAGTGCCGTTCCAGCGCCCCACGGCAAGCTCGCACGGAATCAAAAGCAACGGAAGGAAGGCAATGAGACTCCGGCGAACGCTCACGCTGCCGCCTTGGCGCTGTCGGCGACCCAGGTCACCGTCGGCCACGAGCAGGCCGAGCGCTTGTCGGTTCAGGTCACGGCCACCACCGGCAGTAGCCCTACCGGGCACGTCGTCATCAAGGCCGGGACCACCCAGATCTGCAACATCACCCTCGCCAACGGCAAGGGATCATGCACCCTGGCCGCCAGCAAGCTCCCGCCCGGCACCTACCACCTCGCCGCCACCTATAACGGCGACGCGACCCATGCCCGCTCTACCTCGCCCAAGAAGACGCTGACCGTCATGCAATAGCACCTACTCCCGCCCCGGAGCCCCGTACCACCTCAGGGCGGCGGGGGCTCTGGCGGGTTAGCTCAGGCCTTCCGCCTGGCCAGCACGATGCTGGAGAACGCGCACAGGATGCCGATCCCGAAGATCACGCTGCCGAACACGAAAACCTGCGGCGGGATCCCGACGCGGGTGGCGCCGTACACCCAGACCGGGAACGGCGGCTGGTTGCCACTGACGAAGTTCGAGGTCACGAAGTCGTCGATGGACAGGGCGAACGCCATCAGGGCACCCGCCAGGATGCCGGGCATGATGAGCGGCAGGGTGATCTTCTGGAAGGTGGTCCAGGAGTTCGCGCCGAGGTCCGCGGCGGCCTCCTCCAGCGACCTGTCGAAACCGGCCAGCCGGGCCCGTACCGTGACCGTCACGTAGGCGATGCTGAACGCGACGTGCGCCATCAGCAGGGTCGTGAAGCCGCGGGTCACGTTGATGGTCACGAACAGACCGAGCAGCGACGCGCCCAGGACGATCTCCGGCGCCGCGATGTTCAGGAACATGGTCTGTTCCACGAGAGTCTTGCCGCGGAACCGCGGCGGACGGTAGCGCACCAGGGCCAGCGCGAGCAGCGTGCCGACGACCGTGGCCAGTATCGTGCTGGCGATGGCCAGCCGGACCGACAGCCAGAACGCCGCGGTGAGCCCGGGGACGCCGTTCCACTGCTGGTACCACTGCGTGGTGAACCCGTTCCAGGTGAAGCTGACCTGCGGCAGGCCGGTGTTGACCTTGTTGAAGCTGTAGGCCACCATCACGAAGATCGGCAGCACCAGGTACGCGATGACCAGCCACGAGTAGACCGCGAGCCACCCGCCGCGGCGCTGCCGCCGGCGCCGCCGCGGGGCCCGGTGCCCCGTCCGCGAGGCTTCGCGCTCGGCTGCCGCGTAGGTGGCAGTCACAGGTACTCCTCGATGGTCCGCGAGCCGAGCACCCGGGCGTAGGCGAAGATGCCGACCAGCGCGATCGCCAGCAGCACCGCCGACAGGGCGGACCCGCCCGCGTAGTCCAGGCTGGTCAAGAACGCGTTCTGGATGACGGTCCCGATCATCGTGTTGTTCGTGCCGCCGAGGATCTGCTGGTTCACGTAGTCGCCGAGGGCCGGGATGAACGTGAGCAGGAACGCCGCGAACAGGCCGGGGATGGTGAGCGGCAGGATGACCCGGAGGAACGCCTCCCGCCTGCTCGCGTACAGGTCGTAGGCGGCGTCGAGCACGGTCTTGTCGATCCGCTCGATCGCCACGTACAGCGGCAGCGCGGTGAACGGCAGGTAGTTGTAGGCCAGGCCGGCCACCACCGCGTAGCCGGTGGCGAGCACGTGGAAGTTCTGCGGCAGCAGGTGCCAGCTTTTCAGGGTGCCCAGGACGATGCCCTGGTCGGAGAGGATGAACTCCCACACGATGGTGCGGATCACGAACGAGACGAAAAACGGCACCAGCAGCATGAGCAGGAAGAAGTTCTTCCTCGAGCCGCCGTAGAACGCGATCCAGTAGGCGATCGGGAACGACACGATCAGGTCGATGATCGTGGCCGCCCCGGCGAAGTAGATGCTGGTGAGGAACTGCGTGTGGTACAGGCTGACCTGCGACCAGAACTCACCCCAGTGCCAGGTCATGACGCAGGCGCCGGTGCCGTAGTTGCAGGTCTGCAGCGACAGCGACAGCATCACGACCAGTGGCACCAGGAACAGGGCGAGGAGCCACAGCCCGGCCGGCAGGCTGAGCAGGTACGGTGCCAGCACCTTTCCCGGCCGGGCCCGGCGGCGCCGCGTTACGCCCGCCGCGGGCGCAACGCCCTCCGATTGGGTCACGAGCCCTGGGTGATCGGCAGGAACAGGTTGTTCCACGCCGTCAGCTCTTCCTGGGACTTGTACTGGTAGTAGGGCCTGGAGCGCTGGATGGTCTGCTTATCCGGGAACACCAGGGCCGCGTTGGCCGTGGTGGCGTACGGCAGGCCGATGGACGGCTTCATCGCCTTCAGCGCGTCCGCAGCCCAGCCGGTGGGGTGCAGCAGCACCTGCTGGGCCGCGGGCACCGGGCAGACGTAGTCGTTGTAGTACTCCACGACCGCCTGGACCTCGGGGTTGTAGTAGTAGTCCATCAGCGTCATGGCGTCCTTGGGGTTCTGCGAGTACGCCGGGATGCACATGTTGTCGGTCCAGAACATGCCGCCCTCCTGCGCGATCACGAAGCGCAGGTCCTTGGTGCCGTTGTTCAGGTCGGCCTGGAAGATGTCGCCGGACCACGCCTGGCTGACCACCGTGTCGCCGTTCTTCAGGTGGTTGATGTAGTCCTGGTCGTAGTAGGCGCGGACGATCCCGTCGCTCTTCTGCGTCTGCAGCTTCTTGGCCGCCCTGGCCCAGTCGGACTCGGTGGAGGTGGCCGGCGTCACGCCGATCGCCAGCAATCCGAGGCTGCCGAGTTCCTGCGGGTCGGCCATCATGCCGACCTTGCCGGCGTACTTCCGGTCGAACAGAATCTCCACGCTGTTGACCGGGCTCTTGATGATCGAGCTGTTGTAGCCGATCGCGGTCCAGCCCGACTGCCAGGCCATCGTGTACTTGTTGCCCCGGTCCCAGGACGGGTTCGACACCAGCGGGCTTGCGTACTTGTGGAAGTTGACCATCGCGCTCTGATCGAGCGGGGTCAGCCAGCCGTAGTTGATCAGGTAGCCCAGCGGCGGGCTGTTGTTGGTCATCACGATGATGTCGTAGCCGGTGTACTGCTGCGCCTGCAGCGACGGCCGGATCTTGGCGTAGAAGGGAAGGTTGTCGCTGATCGGCTCGGTGTAGTTGACCTGGATGCCGGTGAGCTGGGTGAAGTGCTCAAGCGACGGGTGCTTGCCCTTGAGCACGTCGATGTAATAGGGCCAGTTCCCGAAGTTGACCGTGTGGTGCAGCTTCTGCTTGCCCCACCACGACGCCGAGCCGACGCCACCGGGCTTGGGGCTGGAACCCCCGGCCACCGTCGCGCCCTTCACGCCGCAGGCGGCGAGGAACGCCGACACGCCGAGGGCGCCCGCGCCGGTTCCCGCGGCCCGCAGCATCTGGCGGCGGGACATGCGCCCCTGGGTCAGGCCACGCCAGATGGACGGGTCGAGATAGGAGTCGTTGGACTCCGGCTGCGGACTGTGCTGATCTTCCATCGCTTTCCTCCAAAAAATGGCCGACCGGGCCACCGCCACGGGTCCGGCAGGTCACGGCCTAGCCAATTGGATACGAGTGCTCCGGCTGCCATGACAGCCACACGCTGTCCCCCCGGGCAGCCACGTCACCGGCGGCCGCCGAGTTCTGCTGGAACACTGTGATGTCGGCGCCGGTGGTAGTGGTGACAGAGAAGTTGGTGGAGGTACCGAGGTACACCACCTCGGTGACCTCGCCGCGCAGCAGGCAGCCGCGGCCGTCCGGTCGTGTGGTAGTGATCTCGATCTTCTCCGGGCGGACGGTGAGTTCCAGCGGTGCGCCGGGGGCAACGTCCCTCGTCGCTGACCGGCACGACGATCCGCTCGTCCGGGCTCACCTCGATGACGGCGCGGCCGCCGTCCACCTGGGTCACCGTGCCGCTGAGCAGGTTCGACGTGCCGATGAAGCCCGCCACGAACCGCGTCCTTGGATGCTCGTAGATGTCCCTCGGCGTGCCGAGGTGCTCGATCGCGCCATCGTTCATGACCGCGATCCGGTCCGACATCGTGAGCGCTTCGTTCTGGTCGTGGGTCACATACACGAACGTGATCCCGACCTCCCGCTGGATCCGCTTCAACTCCACCTGCATCGCCTGGCGGAGCTTGAGGTCCAGGGCGCCGAGCGGCTCATCGAGCAGGAGCGCTCTCGGCCTGTTGACCAGGGCACGGGCGAGCGCGACCCGTTGCTGCTGGCCGCCGGAAAGCTCCCTGGGGCGGCGCTCGCCACGCCCGCCCAGATCGACGATCTCCAGCATCTCGCCGACCCGGCGCGTGATCTCGTCCTTGGCCGTCTTCTTGCGCCGCAGGCCGAACGCCACGTTTTCGTAGACGGTCATGTGCGGGAACAGGGCGTAGGACTGGAACACCATGTTGACGTCGCGCTTGTTCGGCGGGACTCCGGTGACGTCCGAGCCGTGCAACCGGATGGCACCGCGGGTCGGCTCCTCGAAGCCGGCGATCATCCGCATCGTGGTGGTCTTGCCGCACCCCGACGGGCCGAGCAGAGAGAAGAACTCGCCCTCGGCGATCGCCAGATCGAGCCCGCGCACCGCGGTGACGACTTCGCCGCGGGCCTGGAACTCCTTCGCGACGCCCGCAAGCTCGATGGCGGGCAGGTCGGCGGCGCCTCTTGCGGTTTCGCGGGAATGGGTCACGGCACCGGCCTGGCTTCCCGGCAGGGTGGCCGATCTCGCCCGGTCCGGCTCGGTTCCGCCCCAAGCGGGCGGATGGCTCTCGGTCATGAACGGTCGCGTGTCTCTCTCTTCACGAAGGGCAACCCCTGGACATGACCGGGCGGGCCACCCCCCAGGCATTCCATCCTGGCCCCAGGCGTCCGATCCTGGCAGACAAACAGAATGAAATCCACCGAATCAGTAACTATACCCGCCCAGTAACGACGAATTCAGTCAGCGCGGGCGTTCGCATCCGGGCCTTAGCGGCCTCGGACCGCAACCTTCCGTCACAGAAGTTACTACGCTGAGTAACGACTGGCCGGCCGGCAGCGGCCACACCCGTCCCAGCCAGCGCAGGGGCTCGCACGGTTTGCATGGCCGCGCGCCACGGCCGGTCGCCGCGGGTGGCGCCCTATGATCAGCGGTGCGGTGGGAGGAGCAGCGCGATGATGTTCGGGGACGCCCGCGGCCCGGAGAGCCAGGCCGAGTCCGAGACGGGGCGGGTGGAGGCCTTCAGCGACGGCGTGCTCGCGGTGATCATCACGATCATGGCACTGGAACTGCGGGCACCGCTCGGCGGCAGTGCGCCGACCTGCGCGCCCGGCTGCCGGCCCTGCTGATCTACATCCTCAGCTTCGTGTTCATCGGGATCTACTGGAACAACCATCACCACCTGCTCCGTGCCGCCCGCCGGGTCACCGGGGGGGTGATGTGGGCGAACCTGCACCTGCTGTTCTGGCTGTCCCTGATCCCGGTGCTGACCGAGTGGATCGGCGAGCACTACCGCGACACCGCCCCGGCGGCGACCTACGGGGTGGTCTGCCTCGGCGCGGCGGCGGCGTTCACGATCCTCACCCTGGCCATCATCCGCGCCGACGGCAGTTCGTCGCCGGTGGCCGCGGCCCTCGGCCGCGACTTCAAGGGCCGCGTCTCGCTGGTCATCTACGCGGCCGCGATCGGGCTGGCGTGGGTCAGCCCGTGGATCGCCTACGCGCTGTTCGCGACCGTGTCCGTGATCTGGTTCGTGCCGGACCGCCGCCTCAGCCGGCGATAGCCGCGGCAATGTCCAACTGCCGGGCTGCCGAGGGGTCAGGTGCCGGCGGTCAGCGGCGTCGTGTCCCGCGGGTCCAGTGGCTCGCCGCAGGCCTCGCAGATCACCGTCGCCACGACCGGGTGGCCGCAATGGTGCTGCAGCACCAGCGGCGGGCCGTCGTCGCCGGCCAGGTACTTGTCGCCCCAGCGCATCAGCGTCGTGATCACGGGATACAGGTCACGGCCGGCGTCGGTGAGCCGGTACTCGTACCTGGCCGGGTGCTCGCAGTACTGCCGCCGCTCCAGGATCCCCGCGCCGACCAGCGTGCGCAGCCTGGCCGCCAGCGTGTCGCGCGGCGCCCCGGTGCGCCGGACCATCTCGTCGAACTTGCGGTTGCCGAGGAAGACCTCGCGCACGGCGAGCAGCGCCCACTTCTCCCCGACGATGTCGAGCGTGCGCGCCACTGAGCACGGGCGAGGTTGTGCGGTGGCTGCGGTCATCTCGCCCATTGTACTCGTTAGTTGGAAATCTGGACGTACATGCGATACGCCAGATACAGTGAGTCCAGATTCCGGACTGACTGGAGGATCGTGGTGAGCCAAACAGCGCCGACACCGGCCGCAATCCCCGCCGCGGAGCCGGGCGGGACCCGCAGCGGCCGACAGGTGACCGCGATCGTGGGCGTCCTGGCCCTGGCGGTGTTCATGTCCAGCCTGGACCTGTTCATCGTCAATCTCGCGTTCCCCTACATCGGCAAGCAGTACCCGGGCACCAGCCTGGGCTCGCTGTCCTGGGTGCTCAACGCGTACACGATCGTCTTCGCGGCGGTCCTGGTTCCCGCTGGCCGGTGGGCCGACCGGGTCGGGCGCCGCCGGGTGCTGATCGGCGGCCTCGCCGCGTTCGTCCTTGGCTCGGTGCTGTGCGGCGTGGCGCCGGGCGTCGCCGCGCTGATCGCGGCACGGATCATCCAGGCGGCCGGGGCCGGCCTGATGGTGCCCGCGTCGCTGTCCCTCGTGCTGGCCGCCGTACCGCCGCGGGCCAGGCCGCAGGCCCTGGGCACCTGGGCCGCGTTCGGCGCGCTCGGGGCCGCGCTCGGCCCGGTGATCGGTGGCAGCCTGGTCCAGCTCAACTGGCGCTGGGTGTTCTGGATCAACGTGCCGGTCGGGCTCGCCGCCATCGCGCTGGCCTACCGGGTGGTGCCGGAAAGCAAGGACGAGCAGGCCCGGGGCCGCCCGGACCTGATCGGCGCCGGGCTGCTGGCGGCGGCCGTCGGCCTGGTCGCGCTCGCGCTGGTCAAGGCCCCGGAATGGGGCTGGGGCTCGCCCGCCTTCGCCGGCGTGCTGCTCGCGTCGCTGGCCTGCGGGGCCGCCGTGGTGGCCCGGTCCCGGCGGCACCATTCCCCGGTCATCGAGCTCGAACTGCTCCGCTCCCGGACCTTCAGCGGCGCCTTCGCCGCCTCGATCCTGTACTACGCCGGGTTCGGGGCCTTCGTGCTCAACTCGGTCGAGTTCCTCACCGGCGTGTGGCACTACTCGGCCGTGGTCGCGGGCCTGGCCATCGCGCCCGGGCCGCTCATGGTGCTGCCGTTCGCCCGCGTCGTCGCGCCCCGCCTGGCCGGCTGGCTCGGCGGGCCGGGGCGGGTCGCGGTCATCGGCTGCGTCGTCAACGCCGCCGGGCAACTGCTCTGGTTCGCCCAGATCCAGGAGCAGCCCGGCCTACCTGACCCACCTGCTGCCCGCGCAACTGCTCGGCGGGGCCGGTGTCGGCCTCGCCATTCCCTCGCTGCTGGCGGCGGGCAGCGCCGCGCTCACCCCGGCCAGGTTCGGCACCGGAAGCGGGATCCTGAACACCGCGCGCCAGGTCGGCACCGTGCTCGGGGTGGCCGGGCTGGTGGCGATCCTCACCCACGTGTCCCGCGCCGACCCCATCGCCAGCTACCGCCACGGCCTGATCCTGATCGTGGCCTTCTTCGCCGCGGCCGGCGTGATCGCCGCCGCGTTGCTGACCCGGCGGCCGTCCGTCCGGCGGCCCCGGCCGCGGCGCCGCCGGGCAGCCGCGAGCGTGCCGGTCAGGCCGGCCTGCGCGCCTTGGGCAGCGACGCGACGACCAGGTCGTAGGAGTCGCCGAGCATGTCGGTCACCATCTGGTCCGGCAGCGATCCGTCGAGCGTGATCGTGTTCCAGTGCCGCTTGTTCAGGTGATAACCGGGCGCGATCGCCGGGTGCGCGGCCCGTGAGCTGGACCGCGAGGTCCGGGTCGCACTTGACGCTGAGCTGCAACGGCTCGGCGTCGAGGAGCGAGAGCCGCGAACATCTTCCCGCCGACCTTGAAGACCGATACCTCGTCCCCGAACGGGAACTCCTCCACCGCACCAGGTCAGCGCCAGGCAGGCTGCCTTCAGTTCATCCTGGTCCATGACCGACTCCGTGCTCCGCTCGATCTCACCGCGGCCGCCTACGGTGTTCCGATCGTGGCATGGGAGCCGTCGCCCGGCGCGGTGACCTGGCCGCTGGCTTCCTCGGTCCGTTCCGGCAGCAGCAGCAGCGCGCCCACGAGGAAGCACACCGCGCCGACCAGCGTGCCCAGGTTCGCCCGCTCGGCGTTCCGCAGCTCGCCGGTCACCGGGCTGATGTAACCGGCCACCGCGGACACGCCAAAGGCCACGGAGCCGAGCAGGTTGAGCAGCGTGATCCACCAGGACCAGGAACGGGGCCGCCAGGCGGTCCAGCCATGGCAGACCTCGTACCAGGCCAGTGCGCTGGCCACCAGGAAGCAGACCGAGCCGACGGCGTCGGGGCGCCACACGTGCTGATGTGCCGTCTGCGCGGTCAGGTTGGCCCCCATCGCGACGCCGGTGCTGACGTTGAAGTACAGCGTCCCGGCGAGTTGCACCGCGGTTGCCCACCAGTCGATGCGCCGTGGCTGGTAGACGAAGAACCGCCGGTGGCCGGGGTTGTCCTGGGCGCCGGGCGCCGCGTCCACCGCTTCGCGGTAGGTGAGGAACGCCGCGGAGGTGAAGAACAGCGAGCCGATGAAGTAGGTCACCGAGTCCCAGCGGGCCCCGACGGCGCTGACGTACCCGGGCACGGAACCCACCGCGAAAAGCAAGGACCCCACGGCGAACAGCACGGCGATCCACCAGCCCCGGGCCCGTGGCGCCCACCACGTCGAGCCGCCGTCCGCGGCGGCCCTCAAATGCTTGCGGTGGTGCCGGGACTCCCAGCGTACGAGCAGGCCGTCGCGGCGCCGGTGGTCGACGAACGTCGCGGCCCGCAGGCCGCGATCGGGGCTTCTGCGGCCAGGCATGATCACATCATCGCTGCTGGAGCCCGGCGATGTCAGCCAGCGGCCGGCGCGATCCGGTAGTGGTACCTGTGGTGGCTGGTGAACCCGCTGCGCGCGTAGAGCGCCGGGCCGCCTCTTGTCCTCTTCCACCTGGAGGTAGAGGCTGGCGGCGCCCTGGCCGGCCGCGGCCCCGGCGAGCGCCACCGTGATCGCCGTGGCCAGGCCGGTCCGCCGGTACCCGGGATGGACCTCGACCGCGGACAGCCCGCCCCAGCCGGCCGCGACGGCGACCCGGCCGATGGCGACGGTGCCGCCGTCGCGCCGGATGCTGGCGAACGCCTGGAACGGTGCCGAGAGCAGCAGCCGCCGGGCGACCGGTGGCAGTTGCTCTCCCGGTAGCCGTGGTAGAGGTCAAGCCAGGCCTGGTCGGGCTCGGGCCGCAGTTCGGCATCTGCGGCCGGGCCGCTGCGCGCCACTTCGGCGGTGGCCGCGGTCATCACGACCGCCGGGCCGGACCGACGCCCCAGCGGTGGTGGCTGAGGAACCGGTCGACGTGGCTGTCACCCGGGCGGCCCAGCGGATGGGGGACGGCGATCATCGGCGGGAGGCCGCGCGCGGCATACCAGTCACACACACCGGAGAGCGCATCGGCCAGCGGCATGCCCGGATCTCCCACCGCGAGCGCACTGTTTGCCCTGCCGGTGAAGCCCTCCGCCGCCCGCAGCAGCCACCCGCCCAGCGGGGCTTCCTCCGGTGCACGCCAGCCCCGCGCGGCCACGGCCTCGAGCTCGGCGATGGTCACTGGCATGGCAATGAGAATGCCAGCGGCAACTGCCATCCCTTAACGTGGCCTGCCATGGGGAGCGTCCCCGCCGCCGCTGCCCCGGCGCGGGCCGGGTCGCGCTGATGGCTACCGCCTACGCGGCGTCCGGCCGCGCGGTCAGCCGAGCCAGCGCAGCCAGGTCCCGTGCGGGTCGGTGTGCGCAAGAGGCGTCCGGCCGTCGCGGATGAGCACGGCCGCGTTCTCCTCGCGGGCGGTCGAGGGGATGCCAGGCACCGTCCCGGGCACCTCGTTGGACAGCCAGACGGCCTCCAGGTCAGCCACCGCGGTGAAGAACCGCCACCGCTCGCCGGGGGCGACATAGGTGAGCACGGAGGTGTGGTAGACCACCAGGGTCGCGTCGGCAGGCGCCCGGGCCGCCAGCGCGGGCAGGTCGGTGAGCAGGTCACCGCGGTGCACGGCCGGTGGGTCCGGGCGGGCCGAGGCGATCGCGCCGGCCAGCCGTTCGGCCCGGTCGCCCTCGCCCGGCCAGACCAGGCAGGACAGCCAGCGCATGTCGTCGGCGTCGTTGACGTCCAGTGGGTTGAGGTCAAGCCCGGCCCGCCAGACGACCTCGGGAATCCCGGCCGGCAGCGGGACCGGGCCGCGCGGCTCACAGTGCAGCGTTGGCGCCAGCGGGTCGCGGCCGGTCAGCCGGTGCCCGGCGTAGTCGTAGGAGTAATGGTCCACCAGCAGCGTGAGCCCGGCGCTGGCGCCGACCTCGATCAGCGCCAGCGGCTGCGGAAGCTGGGCCAGCGCAGGCAGCAGCGTGGCGCAGCGGGCCGGCTCGTTGGTCTGCGTCCGGTGGTCCCGCATCACCTCGGTGAGTTCCGCCCTGGCGCCGTTGACCAGCTCGCGCAGCTGCGGCAGGCCGGGCGCGGCCCCGAGCAGGTACCGCGCCGCCGCGAACAGCAGATTGGGCTGGCGCTTGGCATACGGCAGCGAGGCCACGAAGCTCACCAGGGCGGCATCGCCGGCGACCGACTCGGCCAGCGACTCATAGGCGGGGGAGCGGCCGCGGGCCTCCTGCCGGGCGAACGCCCGGTACTCTTCCGCGATCTCCGCCGCGTCGTCCGCAGTCGCCGCCACTTCCCGGACACTATCGGAGCGCGCCGGGTCACGCCGTCGCTGCGAACCCGGGCCGGCCTGACCGGCGGGCTCAGGTAACCGCCGCGGGGCCGCTGTGCGTTGGAAGGGTGTGGGAACCAACCGACCGGACTTCGCGGAGTTCTACCGCAGGTCCAAGGATGAGTGCCTGTTCACCGTCCTGGTGAGCGTCGGCGACCGGGACACCGCGCAGGACCTGGTGGCCGAGGCCTTCGCCCGGGCGTGGGCGTCGTGGCGCACGGTCAGCAGGCATCCGGCGCCGGCCGCCTGGGTGGTCAGGACCGCACTGAACGCGCACATCTCCCGATGGCGGCGGCGCCGCCGGGAGGTGCCGCTGGCCGACCCCGGCGCGATCGCGGACCGGCCCACGGCCGGCGAGACGTTCGACGGCCCGGTCGATCCGCGGATCATGGCGGCGCTGCAGCGGCTGCCCGAACGGCAGCGGCAGGTCGTGGCGCTGCGGCTGTTCCTCGACCTGGACACCGCCGCGACCGCGGCGGCGCTCGGCATCGCACCGGGCACCGTCCAGGCGCACCTGGGCCGCGCCATCGCCGCGTTGCGCGCCGACCTTGTGCCGGAACGACAGAAGGAGATTCCGTCATGACCGACGACGACCTGATCACCCTGGTACGGGAGCAGCGCGGCAGCGTGCAGATGACGACCTCGGTGGAGCAGATCATCGGCCGCGGCCGGGCGCTGCGGGCCCGCCGCCGGATTCCCGGCCTGGCCCGCGGGGCCCTGGCGGTGGCTGCCGCGGCGGCGCTGGCCGTGACCGCGCTGCTGCCCGCCGGTCACCAGGCCGGCCGGCAGCCACCTGCCCAGCTCGCGGCCTGGACGGTGACCAAGCAGGCCGACGGCACGATCACGGTCACCGTCCGGCAGTTGCGTGACCCGGCGGGCCTGCAGCGCACGCTGCGCGCCGATGGGGTGCCGGCCAGCGTCACGTTCTTCGGCCATGAGCCGCGCTCCTGCCAGCGGTACCCGAAGATGAGCGCAGTCTTGATGGCCGAGGTCTTCGGCGGGCACGGGCCGCCCCTGGTGATCCACCCCAAGGCCCTGCCGCACGGGGCCGGCATCCAGCTCAACCCGGGGCACTATCCGCACGGCGCCCCGATCGCACTGGCGGCCGGCCTGGTGCAGGCCAGCCCGGGGTGCACCGGGACCTGAACCGCATGGCAACCGGACCATCCGGTCGCAGGGCCGCGCCACACCCGGCGCGGCCCTGTGCCTGTTCCGGCCGCCCGTGCTGCGTCCGGCCATCCGGCGGCCTCGGTGCATCGGCACCAGGACCTTGTTGATCACGTAGACGGTCGCGCTCGCGGTCTGGATGTTGCCGCTGCCGATCGTGGCCGCGGTGCCGCCGGTGCCCTGAGTGCCCGCGGCGCCAGCGGCTCGACGGTGCCGGTACCCGAGCCGTCGGCACCGCCCGTGCCGCCGCCACTGCCGGTGCCTACCGCGCCGCCGTTGCCGCCGGCCGCGC
Source organism: uncultured Actinomycetes bacterium (assembly GCA_963726415.1). Taxonomy (GTDB): domain Bacteria; phylum Actinomycetota; class Actinomycetes; order Streptosporangiales; family Streptosporangiaceae; genus DASXKD01. The sequence goes on along the minus strand of CAVSCM010000053.1, from coordinate 3,803 downwards.
CGATCGCGATCACGTCGATCGAGGTGACCTCGGACCGGACGGTGAAGGTCTGCTCCGGCCCCGTGTAGTTGAAGACGGCCGTTGTGCTGTTCTTGATGGCGTGCCCGCCAGGGGCCAGCGAATGCACGGGAACAGCGCCCGCGGGTGCCGCCGTAGCCAGGCCTGCCGCCGCCATGGTGGCCGGGCCTGCCAGCGCCGCCATGGGGCGGCCGCCGGGGCCAGGCGCGGTATGAGCTTATTCATGGATGAACCCTCCCCCTTACCTGGAATCCCAGGTTCGGTCCCTTTTCTCACCCCTGACTGGGTTAAACGCGTCCTGTATTGCTGGCGGCCTGTTTAGGCGCTTTTGCGGTCCCACTCGTGGCTGCGCCGATTGGGCGTACGCCCAGCCTGGCGACCGGATGGCGGTCGACCTGCCCCGTTCTATCGCCCGGATCGAGTGAAATGACCCACCTTGACGAGGTCAGATTCCAGCATTCCGTACTCCCCAAGGTACGGATTCCCCCATACGCGTTTCGCAATCATAAACACATTGCTGGGAAGAAACGATGAAGGGCCTGTGCCAGCGATTTACCAGGGCGGGCGCGCACCGTGCGGCCTGGGAGGGTACCGTCCGCGGCCGAGCGCGCCGACGTGCGTGCCTGTCCCGGCGATAAGCAATTTCCACAGGCACAAATAAGCAACCTTGCGTATTCCGGGCAATCCTGGTCATCTGTCATGCTGGGCAGCCAAGGATCGGCCTAAGGGGGACCCATGAGCCGTCACCGTGCCCGGTCGGCGAAACTCGCATTCTTGGCGGTGCCTGCTGCCCTGGCGGCGGCCATGCTGTGGGAGCCCGCCGCGCTGGCGGCCACCGCGAGCCCGGCGGTAACCAAGGTGCTCACCAGTTGCGCGTTCACCGCCCTGAAGAACGCCGTGGCGGCCGGCGGCACGATCGACTACGGGGTCAACTGCACGTCCCCTGCGGTGAACTTCACCGCCACGATCAAGGTCCCTGCGGGCCTGACCGCTGACGTCGAGGCCAACGGGCACTCCGTCACCTTCGACGGCGGTGCCAAGGTGCGCCTGTTCCAGGTGACCGGTGGCAAGCTCACCGTCGGCGGGATCTCGCTGTTCAACGCCGCGGTGTCGACCGCGAACGGCGCGAACGGCGGCACCGGCGCGGACGGTACGCCCGGGACGGCCGGGACCAACGGCGCCAACGGGATGTCCGGCACGTCTCCCGGCCAGGACGGCGGCCCGGGCCAGGCGGGCGGTGCGGGCGGTGCGGCCACCGCGGGCAAGGCCGGCGGCGCGGGCAAGAACGCCACGCTGGCCCGCGGCGCGGCGCTGCTGATCACCTCCGGCACCGTGACCCTCACCAATGACAGCCTCACCGACGACATCGTGACTGCTGGCAACGGTGGCAATGGCGGTAACGGAGGCTTCGGCCGTGCGGGCGGCGGCGGCGGAGTCGGCGGCGCAGGCGGCGCCGGGGCAGCGGGAGCACCCAGCAGCGCTGGCGGCGCCGGCGGGGCCCGGGCGGCCAGGGCGGCAACGGGGCGCCTGGCTCGGTCGGCGGGGCCGGCGGCAAGGCCGGGGCCGGTGGCGGCGCCCAGGGGGGCGCGGTGTGGAACGCGGGGACGCTCACCGTGTCGGGCTGCACCTTCGGCAGTGACTCGGCCGTGGCGGGCAACGGCGGTTCCGGTGGCTCGGGCGGTTCCGGTGGCCAGAGCGGCGGCGGTGGCGGCGGCGGGGAAGGCGGTTCCGGCAATCTCGGTGGCAGTGCCCCAGCCAGCGGCGGCAACCGGTGGCGACGGCGGGGCAGGCGGCAACGGCGGCGAGAACGGGACCAACGGAGTCGGCGGCGCCGGTGGGGCAGGCGGGGCGGCTGGCGCGGCCGGCCAGGCCCAGGGCGGCGCGATCTACAACACCGGGACGCTGCAGGTCACCAACAGCATGCTGAACAGCAACCGCGTGGTCGCGGGAAACGGCGGTAGCGGCGGTCCCGGCGGTGAGGGCGGCACCGTCGGCGACCCGGGCGGCCCCGGGGAAAGCGGCGCGGGTGGCGGCGGAGGAGCAGGCGCCAAGAGTGGCGGCGGCGGCGCGGGCGGCCAGGCCGGGCACGCCCGGGACCGTCAATCCAACTGTCCCCGCCGCGGGCAAGGGTGGCGCGTCCGGCAATGGAGCGGCAGGCGGGGCTGCCCAGGGCGGCGCCGTGTTCAGTTCGGGCACGCTGAACACGCTGACCGGGACCACCATCTCCAGCAACCACGCGAATGGCGGGAGCGGCGGCAGCGCCGGGACCGCGGGCCTGGGCGGCGGCGCCACCAACCAGAACGGCTGCGGCGGCTCCGGCGGCTTCGGCGGTGGCGGCGGCCCGGCCGGTACTCAGGGCGCGACAGGTGGCCCGGGACATAGCGGCAGCGACGGCGGCTCCGCGCCGGTCGGACCGTCCGGCGGCGCGGGCGGTGCCGGTGGCACCAACGGCGCCGGTGGTCCCGGCGAGGGTGGGGCCGTGTACAGCAGCGGCTCGGCCGATCTGGGCACCGCGGCGGCACCCGACCACTTCACCTCCAACCAGGCCATCGGCGGCACCGCGAGCACGAGCGCCACCGCGGGCAGCAGTGGCTCCGCGCAAAGCGGCGGCCGCGGCGGCGCTGGCGGTGGCGGCGGCCAGGGCGGCGGCAACGGCGCGCAGAGCGGGAGCGGCGGTAACGGCGTGGATGGCGCGGCGGGCGGGCACCCGGGTGCCGTGGGGGCCGGGTTCAACGGCGGCGCCGGTGGTGCGGGCCTGGGCGGCGCGATCTACGGCAACGGCTCGGGCAGCGGTGCCCAGCTCACCGTGACCGGTGACACGTTCTCGGGCAACTCGGCCACGGGCGCGACCGGCTCGTCGGCGTGGTTCGGCGGCGCGGGCGGTCACGGTGGTGGCGGCGGTGACGGCGGGTCCGGCGGTGGCGGCGCCGACGGCAACGGCGACATCATCGGCAACGGCGGCGCCGGCGGCACCGGGGTGAACGGCGTAGCGGGCGCGGCAGGCGGCAAGGGCGGCGCCGGGGGCGCCGGTGGCCTCGCCGAAGGCGGCGGCATCTACGCCACCGGGAAGCTCAGCATCACCGGCAACTCCTTCGCCACCGAGTCCGCGGCCGGCTGCGCCCGGCGGGACCCGGCGGACACGGCGGCAACGGCGGGTCCGGCGGCGGCGGTGGCTTCAGCGGCTCAGGCGGCGAGAACGGCAACGACACCGCGCAGGCGCCTGACGGAGCCAACGGCAACGGCGCCAACGGCGGCAACGGCGGCGCGGGCGGAAACGGCGGCAAGGGCGGCAACGCCGACGGTGGCGCCGTGTTCAGCGTCTCGCCGCCGGTGGCCGACTCCGGCAACACCTTCAGCGGCGACACGGTGACCGGCGGGTCCGGCGGTGGCGCGGGCACCGGCGGCTCCGGCGCCAGCGGCGGCCAGCCAGGTGGCGGCCCCGGCGCACCAGGAACCACCGGAGCCGCAGGAACGACCGGCGCCAACGGCACCGTCGGCGCCGCAGGCACCGCGACCAACCCCGACCAGAACTGACACCAGAGTTCGCCAGCCACGGCGACCAACCCGCGCGGCTACAGCCAAGATCATCATGGCCACTTATCACGCGAGCGGTGCGATCTGGCGCCCGGTTTGCCCGGTTTGGGGGCACGGCTTACGTGATATCACGGCAAAGGTACGGGCGGATGGCGGCGGCCCGGCGGATGGCGGCGGCGCGGCGGCTTCGCTGCGTGCCTCGGGATCGCGAAGGGCGGGCGGGGGTCAGGAGGCCGTTTTCTTGGCGGCGG
>CAVSCM010000052.1:0-124726 GCA_963726415.1 uncultured Actinomycetes bacterium | reverse complement strand
CCACCTGGGTCCGTGCAGCAGGTCCGGGTGGCTGGCGGCCAGGTGCTCGATCAGCCGGCGGGTGTCCGCCCCGGTCTCACTGATCCGGGTCTTCGGCCGGGTGGGGTTCTTGCCCAGCCGGACCGGGCGGCCGTAGCGGCGGCCCCAGTCGTCGTCAACCAGGCCTTCCAGCGCGTGGCCGGCGGTGCGGGCGAGCTCCTCCAGAGCCGCGCGCACCGCCTCGGTGACCAGCTCCAGGCGGATCAGGTCCCGCACGGCCGCCAGGACGTGGGTGGAATCGGTGCGCTGGCTGGTGCGCTCGCGACCAGCCCGGCCTCCTTCAGCCGGGCCAGGGCCAGGTCAAGGAGCCGGTCCGCCCGCCCGTCCTCCAGCAGGCGGTCCCGGAAGTCGCCCAGCACACTGTGGTGGAAGCCAGGATCGTCAAGGTCAAGGCCGAGCGCGTACTTGAAGTCGATCCGGCACCGCACCGCCTCGGCGGCACCGCGGTCGGACAGGTCGAGCAGGAACTGCAGCACGCTGGCCGTGGCGAGCTGAGCAGGAGACAGGCCAGGACGCCCGTCACGCGGATACCAGGCCTGGAAGCCCTCATCCCGCCACAGCCCATCCAGCCGGTCCCGCACCCACATCGCCGTCGTGCCACCCGGGTTACTGGCCCGAGCTACCCGCGCGGTGAGCTCCGGGACTTCCGCTCCGATCCGGGGACGCACGGACACCTGACCACCTCGGGGGACGATCGACAACACCGACCCGCGGCAGTCTGCTGGCAACCAGACGATCTTCCACCGCGACGCGCCGACGGTTTCCAAGATCACCGACAGAGTCAAGCTCAGTCCTCGGCACCTGCGCGGCCGCCTGGATGAACCTCCGGGCACGCCGCAGCGTCTCGGTCCGCGACGGCCGCTCCTCCGGGCCGGTCACCGGGCACCGTCCACGACGGGGGCGAGCGGATCAGGGTCGATCGCGGTGCCGTGGCAGCGCAGGCACGGCTGCCCGGTGGCGGGGTCGGTGCTGTCGCCGACGCAGGCGACGCAGGTGCGCTCTGGCTGCCCGGCTGGCGGGTCGGTGTTCGTTACGGTTGCGGTCATGGTCTGGTACCTCCTCCGATAGGTGCCGGATCTAGGGCCGCCGCAGCGTGGGAGCGCATGTGGCGGCCCGCCTTGCGGGCTGGGGAACATTCGGGGAACACGGCGCGGCACGGAAGGCCGCGCGAGGTCGCGCCAGGGCGCAGGCAGTCAGGCCCGCTAGCTGCGGGAACGGTGCTTAGGCGCGGGACGCGGCGCAGGGGCGCGCGATGATTGGTGGACTCATAATCCGCCGGTCCTGGGTTCGAGTCCCAGCCGCCCCACGCTCCGAAATGTGTGTTCTCGGCTGATCCTTGACGAATCAGGCTCGGCTGTTGTTTGACAGTGTCCCGGCTGATGGTTGACACCGTCTCGGTTGATCCTTGACATCTTGTCCCCGCCTGGTCTCGGCTGCTGGCTGAGGGAGTGGGGCTGACTTGTAAACCGCCAACAGCTTCGCAGCCTCCAGCAGCTCAAGCCGACTGCCCGAACCTATTTTTTCGCGGTTGCGTCCACTGATGTGGTGTTCGATGTTTCCGCTAGTAGGCGTGGCGTCGTGAGGTGAGACGGCCATCGCGTGATTCTCATTTGAGTTCCGTCCAAAGATCTCGATGAGAAGGAGCCACGCGATGGCCGCAGGACCCAGTATCGATGTGACTGGCTGGCTGGAGGAGCAGCTCGCGCAGGCGAGCCCGGATCTGCTGCGTTCGATGGTGCAGACCTTCGCTGAGGCGCTGATGGGCGCGGAGGCGGATGCGGTCTGCGGGGCCGCCTATGGCGAACGCAGTACCGAGCGCACGAATACCCGCAATGGCTACCGGCGCCGGGAGTGGGATACCCGGGCGGGCAGCATCGGCCTGGCGATTCCGAAGTTGCGGCAGGGCAGTTACTTCCCGGACTGGCTGCTGGAGCGCCGCCGCCGGGCCGAGGCGGCCCTGGTGACGGTGGTGGCCACGTCTTATCTGCTGGGGGTGTCGACCCGGCGGATGGAGCGGCTGGTGGAGACGCGGGGCATCACCTGGCTGAGCAAGTCGCAGGTCAGCGAGATGGCTAAGGATCTGGACGCGCAGGTGGAAGCGTTCCGGACCCGGCCGCTGGACGCCGGCCGTACACCTTCGTCGCGGCGGATGCGCTGGTGCTCAAGGTCTGTGAGGGCGGCCGGATCGTCAACGTGCACGCGCTGCTGGCGACCGGGGTGAACGCCGAGGGGTACCGGGAGATCCTGGGCTTGCACGTCACCACTGCCGAGGACGGCGCCGGGTGACTGGGCTTCTTCCGTGACCTGGCCGCCCGCGGCCTGTCCGGCGTCGCCCTGGTCACCAGCGACGCGCACCGCGGCCTCACCGAAGCCATCGGCGCCACCCTGCCCGGCGTGGCCTGGCAGCGGTGCCGCACCCATTACGCGGCCAACTTGATGCCGGTCACGCCCACGTCCGCATGGGGGTGGGTCCGCGCGCTGCTGCACTCGGTCTACGGCCAGCCCGACGCGGCCTCGGTGCACGCCCAGTTCGGCCGGGTCCTCGAAGCCTGGGCGAGAAACTCCCATCCGTGGCCGCGCACCTGGACGCCGCCCGGCCCGACATCCTCGCGTTCACCGCGTTCCCCAAGGCGATCTGGCGGCAGATCTGGTCGAACAATCCCCAGGAACGGCTCAACCGGGAGATCCGCCGCCGCACCGACGTCGTGGGCATCTTCCCCGGCCGCGACGCCCTGATCCGCCTGGTCGGCGCCGTCCTGGCCGAGCAGCACGACGAGTGGACCGAGATGCGCCGCTACATCGGCCTCGACGTCCTCGCCAAAAGCCGCGCGGCCGCCACCCCAGCAACCACCGCCGAGGAGGTCACACTGACCGCCATAACCGCCTAAAGTCCAGCTGAGAATCACGCGGCGACCTCTTCACACCACGCCGCTGGACGTGACCTATTTCGCTGAGATCACCTCAGTGCCCCGGGTGGCCCGCAACTGATCTTTCAGTCGGTCTTATAGCGGCATTCATGCCGCAGATGCCTTGTCGCGGTGAGGAGGCGAGAGCGTAGGCTCGTTGCGGTCTTCACACTGGTATCTGGGGTGGCCTCCGGCTGATGAGGCGGGTGCATCACCGGCTGGCACGATCGGGGGGAGGGAGCAGGTCAACGTGCGATTCACCCAGCGCAGCGTGATTGTGATCAGCCTCACTTTCGCTGGGCTCGTGCCTGCGGCCGCCACCGTTGCCGCGACACCGCCCGCGCCCGCCGGGGCGGGCGCGACCCATGCGGGCAATCGCTGCTTCCAGGTCACCGCCACAATCCCCGTCAGGGGGCCTGCGTTTGAGGTCGCGGTGAACCCCAAGACGAACACCGCCTACGTGGCCAACGGCGGCAACGTGTCGGTTATCAACGGGCGGACCAACACCGTAGCGGCCACCATCCACCTGGGCGGAAGCCCGTACGCGGTGGCAGTCAACCCGAAGACCAACACCATCTACGCGACCCACGGCAACCTGGGCACCGGCAGCATCGCGGTGATCAACGGGCAGACCAACACCGTGGCTGCCACAATCCCCGTAGCTCTCCTCCCGGTCGGGGTCGCGGTGAACCCCAAGACCAACACCGTCTACGCGGCCGACAACCACGTGTCGGTAATTGACGGGCGGACTAACACCGTGGTGGCCACCGTCCCCGTCGCCCTGGGCGCGGTCGGGGTCGCGGTGAACCCCAAGACCAACACCATCTACGTGACCAACAGCAACAGCAACGTGTCGGTAATTGACGGGCGGACCAACACCGTGGTGGCCACCATCCCTGTCAGCGCAGGCACGACGGGGGTCGCGGTGAACCCTAGAACCAACACCGCCTATGCGACCAACGGCCTCAGTCCCGGCATGCTATGGGTGATCAACGGGCGGACCAACACCCTAGTGCAGCGCCGCGTTAATCCTTCGAGGGCTGGGGTTCAGTCGTTGAGGTAGAGGAGCCCGGCGCAGTCGATGGCTTCTTCTGGAGTTCCGGTGGGCCAGCCGGACGGCAGGATGTTGGGTTCGTAGCCGTCGCGGCTGGCCAGGTAGATGGCGAATTCCCAGTGGTCGGGGTGGCCGTTCCATTTCAGTCGGCACAGTTTCCAGACGTCGCCGTCGGGGGTGGCGGCGTCGATGTAGGCGTAGCTGCCTCGCCAGCGCACGTCCAGGCTGCTCAGTTGCGGCCAGTGCTGTGCATGGTGGGCAGCGACCCGCCGTTGCAGGGTGGTTTTGGCGGTGTCGCTCAGTCGGGCCATGAGTTGCATGGTGCCCTGTCCGGCGTGCCGTGCTGGCGGGGACCCGCGGTCACGGTAGTGATCTTCTTCGCAGCCGGTGTGCCCCTCACCCGGCCGCGGGGAGGAACACGATGGCAGCGCCAGCAGCGTCCGCTTTGCTCATAGACGAGGCAATCCGAGAACCGCTGACGGCGCTGGCTCGTTCCCAGAAGGCACCTCATCGCCTGGTGATACGGGCGCGGATCGTGTTAGCTGCCGCCGATGGTGTGCCCAACGCGGCGATCGCCCGGATGCTGTCGCTCAGCGTGGACACCGTGCGGACCTGGCGCCGCAGGTTCATCGACGGCGGCATCGCGGGACTGGCTGACCGCCGCCGGTCAGGGCGCCCGCCCCGGTACGGCCCGGAGGTGCATCTGCGTATTGTCGCCACCGTCACCGGCGAGAGGCCCGAAGCCGGCTCGGTGTGGACGCACGCGCTGATCGCTGAGCATCTCGCCGATGTCGGGATCTCCGCCTCCCAGATCGGGCGGATACTGGCCGACCTAGACCTCAAACCCCACCGGGTGCGCGGCTGGCTGACCCGCCCCGACGACGCCGGCTTCTTCGCCAAAGCCACCGCAGTGTGCGACCTCTACCTGCATAGACCCGCCGGATCGATCGTGGTATGCGTCGATGAGAAGACCGCGATCGGCGCCCGTAGCCGCAAGCACCCCGAACACCGCGCCGCGCCCGGCCAGGTGGCCCGCCGCGAATTCGAGTACATCCGCCATGGCACCGTGTCGATCATCGCCGCGCTGGATGTGCACTCCGGGCAAGTCATCACCGAGGCCATCAGCCACAACAACTCAGCGACGTTCATCAGCTTCCTGACCATGCTCGACGAGCACCTCGATCCCAGGCTCACCATTCACCTCGTCCTGGACAACGGCTCCTCGCACACCTCGAAGGCCACCAGGAAATGGCTGGCTGCCCGCCCGCGTTTCCGCACCCGCTACACCCCGAAACACGCGTCCTGGCTCGACCAGGCCGAACTGTTCTTCTCGATCCTGACCCGCCGGCTCCTGCGCCGAGGCGACTTCACCTCCCGCCAGGACCTCGCGGACAAGATCGAAAACTTCACCGTCGCCTACAACCGCACCGCCAAGCCCTATCGCTGGACCTACGACGGCCGACCCCTCAAGGTCACCTGACCCCGGAAGGACTAACGCGGCGCTGCACTAGCTGCCGCCATCCCGGTGGGGGACCTTCCAGTGCGGGTAGCAGTGAACCCGAAAACCAACACCATCTACGTGGCCAACGAAGGCGCTGGCACGGGAGGCACAATATCGGTGATCAACGGACGGACCAACACCGTGGCCGCCACAATCCCGGTAGGCACAGCGTTCGGCATCGCCGCGGACCCGAAAACCAACACCGCCTTCGTGAGCGGTGTTGACTCCGTCTCCGTGATCGCACCCTGCCGGAAGTAGGCGGCGCCTTCCACATCGGCCCGAGGGGCCACAAGCTTGGACGAGGAATATACGCGGGATGAACGACCCCGCGCGAGCAAGGCTGTCGCGTTCAGCCAGCTCAGACGGAGCGTCCTAGCCGCCGGAGTGACGAACTGTAAGACCGTAGGCGCGCGTTACACGGTCGGTCGGTGGCAGTAGGGTAGCGCGGCGGTTCGGTTTTGGCGTAGCTTCGCCTTCTAGGCGAGGTGCCAGCAGCAAGGCGCCGCCGCCGGTATAACGGGGGGTTCTGATGCGAACCGGTCTGGCTCGCGCGCCGGGGTGCTTGCTTGGCAGCAGTCGATCCCCGGGCTTAGTAACTACCCCCCCAGCCAAACGACTGCCGGTGATGGGGAGGAATTCACCATGATGAAGCTCAGGAGCAAGATCCTCGCAGGGGTAAGCGTCGTCGCGGTTGCGGGGGCGATGGCCGCCACCGGCCTGACCGTGGCCAGCGCCAGCCAGGCTGCGGGCAGTTCCGGAACCGAGTACTTCCAGCTCGTGAACGCAACCGTCGCCAACAACGCGCCATCGAGCATCATCGCCAGAGGTGTGTTCACCGCAGGCGGCGTGGACCACCCGGGCAACAAGGTGGACACGGTGGTGTTCCCGGACGGGACGTTCAAGATCGCGCACTCCAACGGCACCGGCACCCCGCGCTTCAACGCCAAGACGTGCCTGACCACCATCGTCCTGAACGGCACCTACCGGCTGAGCAGTGGCACGGGAGCGTACGCGGGGATCAGCGGGCACGGGATCTACCGGCTGAACATCCTGATCGTCGGCGCGCGCAACTCGGCAGGCAAGTGCAGCAACAAGCTGCCGCCCACGGCTTTCCAGCAGATCATCAGGGCACAGGGCCCGGTCAGCCTGTAACCGAACGATGGCCAGCATGCTCAGCCAGGCTGACCGCCCGTTCGAGCCGGGCCATGCCACGGAACAGTTCGGGGAGAGGCTGGCCGGCGCGCGTCGGAACCCGGAGCCGGTGGTGTCAGCCGGCTCCGGGCGTCCCGCGTCTTCGCGACGGCACCGGACGCCTGGTCCGGCCCTCTGGTGTCGCTGCGCTGCCTCCGGAACTCAGAGCGAGGCGTAGAGGGCTTGCTCGAAGTCGGCGTAGAGCTGGAAGGCGGCCGGGTCTGCGAACGGCAGCGTCTGTGAGTAGATCGCGCCGGCGACCCCGGTGGCCGGGTCCACCCAGAAATGGGTGTTGAACAGGCCTGCCCAGGAACCGCTGCCCGCCGCCCGCATACCCGGCTGCTGGACCGGGTTGAGCAGCAGGCCAAGGCCCCACTTGAGGCCGGGGCCGAGGTTCACGTCGGCGCTCAGTTCCGGGTGCGCCGTGCTGATGGCCGCCGGGAAGTCAAGCTCGCCGATCTGGTTCGCGAACGCCGCGGCCACCGTGGCCCGCTCCAGTATCTGGACGTCACCGAGTGTCCCGCAGCCCAGCAGCATCCGCTGGAACTTCAGGTAGTCGCGGGGCGTGCTGTAGAGGAAGTGACCGCCGCCCCAATAGTCCGGCTCCTGCGCCCAGTCGATGTCGGTGGCCACCCAGGCGCCATCCTCGCCACGGACGTGGATCGGCGTGGAGTTGGCCCGCTGCTCCGCCGTCATCCGCGCCGTCGTGTTCGTCATGCCGAGCGGCCCGGTGATGTGCTCGAGGAAATAGGCGTCGAGCGGCTGCCCGCTCACCGCCTCGATCACCTGGCCCAGCCAGTCCATGTTGATCCCGTACTCGAACCGGGTGCCCGGGTCGCACAGCAGCGGCGCCTTGAACATGTCGATCGTCCCGGGCAGCAGGTTAGGCGTGCCCGTGACCTGCTCGTAGTGGTCGATGTCGGCGTTCCAGAACCAGTAGCCGAGCCCGGTGGTATGCGTGACGAGATGCCGCACCGTGGCCTGCACCGCGGGCGCGCGAAGCTGCGGGGTGTCGCCGTCGAACCCGGTGAGCACCGGCAGGTCGGCGAACTCGGGCCGGTATTCGCTGACGGGCGCGTCCAGGCTCAGGTCGCCGCGCTCGATGAGCTGGAGGGCCGCCGTGGTGGTGATCATCTTGGTCATCGACGCGATGCGCATCATCGTGTCCGGCGTGATCGGGTCGTCCGCGGCCGCGGAACGTTGGCCCGCCGCTCCCTCGTAGAGCACCCCGTCAGGGCCCGCTGCCATGGCGACGACGCCCGGCACCGCCCCGGTAGCCACCGCAGCCTGCAATTTTTCATCGATACGCGCGGTCATGGTCACCATCGCACCACGTCTGGGGTGATCCCACCAGACCTAAGCCGGCTGGCACCGGGGCGCATGCCCGCCCAGCGCGCGGGCCGGTGACGGCGGCCCGTGTGACAATGACGGACAGGCCGGGGAGTGGGCTCGGCCAGGAAGGGGCTCCCGGTGCTCTATGCCTTCGGATTCGAGCGGGTCGGCGTGGTCGTGGGTGACCTCTACTTCGTAGACCCCCATCCGCGCGAGGGCCAGGAGGGAGCCGAGCACGGCGTCCGGCTCGAACTGCGGGTTCTTGGCCGCGGTGAGCTGAAGGGGACGATCTACTCCGCGCAGCCCATCGAGGTGGGCCAGCCGATCTGGCGGGCCGACCTGCTGGAATCGGTGGCGGGCCGCCCGGGCAGCTTCGACCGCACCCACCATCACCCCGCCTTCACCGGCTGGAACCCGGGCAGGCGGGTATATGTCGAGGAACTGTCCGCCGACCCGCTCCGCTGGCTGGGCACCCAGCTCGTCGACCTGGACGCGCTGCTGGCCTCGGCCGGGGTTCCATCAGATGCCGCCGGCCCGGCCGATGCGGAGGACCTGCGCCGCGCCGTGCCGGAGATCGTGGACGCGACCCGCAGGCTGCTTGACAAGGTGCGGTCCGGCGAGCTGGGCAACCCGCCCGATGGCGCGGCGGCCGCTGTCGGCGCTCCGCCGGACGGCACCACGGCCGGCGGACCGTCCCTCGTCCGCGCGGGCTGGCTCTAGTGGCTGCTGCTCCACCCGTCAGTCCTGGCTCGCGCCGCCGCAAGCAGCGTCGGCGTGGGTGGGGCGGCTACGCGGCCGTGGCCGTGGTGGTCCTGGTCATAGCCGCCGGGGTGCTGATCTGGGCCCCGTGGCGGCCGACGCCGCTGCTGCAGCCGACCGGGCTCAAAGCGGGTGCCGCGACCACCAGTTCGGTGATGTTCCACTGGTCGGATCCAGCGTCAGGCCCGCCGCCCGACAAGTATCAGATCCTGTCCAGCGGCAAGGTGGTCGGCACGGTGGCCGGCCACGTCACCTCCTACCGGGTGGGTGGCCTTGCGCCGGACACCGCCTACCAGTACCGGGTGGCGGCGCTGCGCGGCGGCAAGCGGTCCCCGCTGTCCACCGTGCTCACGGTGAACACCACCTCGCCGCCGGTCTCGGCGGCCCGCTGGCAGGGCCACTGGAGCGTCAACATCAAGATCGTCAAGGGTGCTGACGCGCTGCGCGGTAAGGGCGCCAAGGGCTGGGTCGAGTCGTGGCAGGCCAGCCCCCGGTGCGCCGCCGGGCCGTGCGCCGTGCAACTGAGCGGGGACCTAAACAGGCACCCCATCAAGGCCACCCTGACTCGCACGGGCGCCGTCTACACCGGGAAGACGAAGGCCAACATCTTTCCCTGCGGGAAACCGGCCGACGCGGTTCCCATCAAGTCCACCCTGACGATCCGGGTCAGGCTCCGCGGAGCACAGCCCAACGGTCACGCCTGGGTCGCCAGCGCCTGGAACGGCCAGATGGTGATCGACAGCCCGTACACCTCGACGAGCACGTTCTACTGCAGCGCATTCACCCTGACCACGTCGCTGTCCGGCGCCTTCTAGTAAGCATGGAATCCGAATACCACCGCTGGAGGGGGAACATGGAGACGCTGCTGGCGGGGATCAGGGCCGAGCGGCTGGCTACCAGCCGGCTGACGGCCGGCGTGCTTTCCGTGGCCGGCCGCGACGGCCCGGCCGTGCTGTTCGTGCACGGCAACGTCTCATCCTCGCTGTTCTGGCAGCCCACGATGGTCGCGCTGCCGGAAAGCTACCGGCCCCTGGCCATCGACCTGCGTGGGTTCGGCGACACCGACCCGGAACCGGTGGACGCCACCCGCGGCCTGCGGGACTATGCCGACGATCTGGCTGCGGTCATCGATGCGCTCGGCCTCCGACAGGTGCACCTGGTCGGCTGGAGCATGGGCGGCGGGGTGGCCATGCAGTACCTGGTGGACCGGCCGGAGGCACACCTGGTGGCGTCACTGACGCTGGTGGCCCCGGTATCGCCGTTTGGCTTCGGCGGCACCCGGGATACGCGGGGCACGCTCTGCGACCCTTCCGGGGCAGGCTGCGGCGGCGGCACCGCCAACCCGGACTTCGTCGCGCGGCTGGCCGCGGGCGACCGGACGGACGAGAGCCCGCTGTCGCCGCGGCAGGTACTGCTGGCCCACTACGTGAAGCCGCCCTACGTGCCCGAGCATCTGGACATTTTCGTGGAATCGATGCTGTCCACCCGGGTGGGCGACGATCACTACCCGGGCACCTCGCGGACCGTGGATTCCTGGCCGGGCCTGGCGCCGGGGAGCCGGGGCGTGCTCAACACCATGGCACCCACCCACTTCCGTATCGCCGACCTGTCTGCGGTGCAGCCCAAGCCGCCGGTGCTGTGGCTGCGCGGCACCGACGATGTCATCGTCTCCGACCACTCGCTGTACGACCTCGCCTACCTAGGCTCGATCGGCGCGATCCCCGGCTGGCCGGGCGAGCAGGCCTGGCCGCCGCAGCCCATGCTGGCGCAGACCCGCGCGGTGCTCGACGGGTACGCCGCCGCGGGCGGGCACTACCGCGAGGTGGCCATCGAGGACTCCGGCCACGGCCCGCACCTGGACCAGGCCGAGCGCTTTCTCGCCGAACTGCGCGGCCAGCTCGAACGGGCCTGACGTGGGTGGGGCGGCGGAGTCGAGGCCGGCAGAGGGCGGGGCGGCGGGGTCGAGGCCGGCGGAGCGCGGGATGACTTCGCGGCCCGCCGCCCGGCACACTAGGCAGCATGAGCCAGGCGCATGAGGTAACCGAGCAGGATCCGTACCGGTGGCTGGAAGACGTCACCGGCTCCGAGGCGCTGGACTGGGTCCGGGCCCGCAACGAGGTGACCCTCGGCGCGCTGTCCGGCGGCGCCCGGTTCGCCAGCCTGCGCGCCGAGGCGCGCGAGGTGCTCGACGCCGACGACCGCATCCCGTTCGCCCGGCGGCGCGGCGAGTACCTGTACAACTTCTGGCAGGACGCGGAGCATCCGAAGGGCCTGTGGCGGCGCACCACGCTGGAGGAGTACCGCACGGACCGGCCCGCCTGGGAGATTCTGCTCGACGTCGACGCGCTGGCCGCCCAGGAGGAAGAGAACTGGGTCTGGCAGGGCGCGAGCGTGCTGCGGCCGGGCGGCTACCGCCAGGCGCTGGTGCACCTGTCCCGCGGCGGTGCCGACGCGAGCGTGGTCCGCGAGTTCGACATCGCCACGCGCGGCTTCGCCGAGGGCGGTTTCTACGTCCCCGAGGCCAAGACCGACGTCGGGTGGATCGACGCCGACCAGATCTATGTGGGCACCGACTTCGGCCCCGGGTCCCTTACCTCGTCCGGGTACCCGCGGCTGGTGAAGGAGTGGCACCGCGGCACCCCGCTGTCCGAGGCGGCCCTGGTCTACGAGGGCAAACCTGACGATGTGGGGGTCCACGCATTCCGTGATCCGACGGAGGGGTTCGAGCGGGACTTCGTAGTGCGCAATATCGAGTTCTACCGGACCGAGCTGTGGCTGCGTACCGGCACCGGCGACCTGGTGCAGGTACCGGTGCCCGAGGATGCCATCGCCGACGTGCACCGCGAGTGGCTGCTGATCCAGACCAGGTCCCCGTGGGCCGTGGGCGGCGCCAGCTACCCGGCCGGGGCGCTGCTGGCTGCCAGGTTCGACGCCTTCCTCACGGGCGAGCATGACCTGACCGTCTTGTTCGAGCCGGACGCGCACACCTCGCTGAGCTATCACGCCTGGACCCGCAACCACCTGATCCTGAACATGCTGCACGACGTGCGCAGCCAGCTCGCGGTGCTGACCCCGGCCGTAGGCACGTGGTCGCGGGCAGGCCTGGCCGGCGTGCCGGACTTCGCGCACACCGACATCGCGGACACCGACCCCTACGACAGCGAGGAGTACATGCTGGTGTCCACGGGATTCACCGAGCCGGACACGCTGCTGTACGGGCAGGTCGGCGGGACGACCGAGACGCTCAAGCGGGCACCGGCGTTCTTCGACGCCGCCGGCATGTCGGTGCGGCAGTTCTTCGCCACCTCCGCCGACGGGACCGCGGTGCCGTATTTCGTGGTCGGGCCGGACCATCCGGGACCGGGACCCACCCTGCTCACCGGGTACGGTGGCTTCGAGATCTCGCTCACCCCGTCCTACAGCGGCATCATCGGCCGTGGCTGGCTCGCCCGTGGCGGCACCTATGTCGTCGCCAACCTCCGTGGTGGCGGCGAGTACGGGCCACAGTGGCACCTGTCGGCGATCAAGGAACACCGGCACCTGGTGTATGAGGACTTCGCTGCGGTGGCCACGGACCTGGTCACCCGGGGCATCGCCACCCGCGACCTGCTCGGCATCGAAGGCGCCAGCAATGGCGGTCTGCTGATGGGCGTGATGCTGACCAGGTACCCACAGCTTTTCGGCGCGATCGTCAGCCAGGTGCCCCTGCTTGACCTGCGCCGCTACAACGAACTGCTGGCCGGTGCGTCCTGGATGGCCGAGTACGGTGATCCGCGCGAGCCCGCGGAGTGGGACTACATCCGGCCGTTCTCCCCGTACCACAACACCTCGGCCACCGAGCGGTATCCGCCCGTGCTGTTCATCACCTCCACCAGGGACGACCGGGTGCACCCGGGGCACGCCAGGAAGATGGTGGCGCTGCTGGCGGCCGAGGGCCATGACGTCAGCTACTACGAGAACATCGAGGGCGGTCACGGGGCGGCCGCCGACAACGAGCAGCGGGCGCTCAAGTGGGCGCTGGTGCTCGAGTTCCTCTGGCAGCGGCTGACCGGCTGACCGTGGCGGGCGCGAAGTACGCGCCGGGTGTCGATCCGGTCTCCCGCCGGAATGCCGCGACAAAGGCGCTCGCGGTGTCGTAACCGGCCCGGCGGGCGACCGTCGACACCGGCTCGCCGGCCGCGAGCGCGGGCAGCGCCGCCTGGAGCCGCAGCAGCGTGCGCCACCGGCCGAACGGTATCCCGGTGCCGGTCAGGAATCCGCGGGCCAGCGTCCTCGCGCTGGCGCCGACCTCGCGGCCCCACTCCGGGAGGGTGCGCTTGTCCGCGGGGTGATCGAGCAGCGCGAGGGCGACCTGCCTGGCCCGGTCGTCGTCCGGCAGGCGAAGGTCGATCGTGGTCATCGCCACCGGCTGGAGCAGGTCGGCCAGCACCGCCTCGGCGCGGGCGCGGGCCGCGTCGTCCAGGGCGTCGCTGCCGAGGTACCCGATCATCTCGGCGAGCAGCGAACTGGCCGCGACCGGAGTCGGTTCCGCCCAGGCGACCGGGCTGCGGTCCGGCCGGATGTACAGCGAGCGCATGGTCGCCGGGCCGGATGAGAGGGTCTCGTGCCGCAGCCCGGCCGGGATCCACAGTGCCCGGGTGGGCGGCAGCACCCAGGTCGCGTCGCCGGTCCGGACGGTGAGCACCCCGCTGGCCGCCCAGGCGAGCTGATGGTCGGGGTGGGTGTGCCAGTCGAACACCAGCCCGGCCGGCATCGGGAACGTGGCGACGAGCACCGCGCCCTGGTGCTCTGCGGTGTCCGGCGCATCGCCTGGCGGCGCTGCGCGATGTCCATCCCACGACACAACATGGCAGGTTACGCCCTAGGCCGGCGGTATGGCGGACCGTAGCGTCGGCAGTATGAATCCCAACCACGACAAGCTCTGCGGCAGCCCCGAGTGGGCGGCGTACATCCAGGACGATGTGCTGCCGGCCGTGACCGCGCAGGTGGACCTGGGCCGGGAGATGCTGGAGATCGGCCCGGGCCCCGGCGCCGCGACCGGATGGCTGCGGGATCGGGTGGCGCGGCTGACCGCCCTTGAGCGCGACGAGACCGCCGCCGCGAAGCTGGCCGGGAAGTTCCCCGGCGTCGCGGTCGCGGTCGGGGATGCCACCGCGATGAGCTACCCGGACTGCTCGTTCGACTCGGTGGGCTCGTTCACGATGCTCCATCACGTCCCCACCACCACGCTGCAGAACCAGATCCTGGCCGAGGCGCTGCGGGTACTGCGGCCCGGCGGCGTGCTCGTCGGCTCCGACAGCCTGCCCAGCGACGGGCTGCATTGCTTCCACGAGGGCGACACCTGTCACCCGATCGAGCCATCGACGCTGCTGGTGCGCTTGCAGACGCTTGGCTTCGGCGCGGTCATGGTCGCCGTGGACGAGGTGCTGATGTTCACCGCCCGCAAGCCCGGCCCGCAGGACAGCGATCCGCAGGAGTGCGATGACCAGCCCGCGTGACTGGCCCGGCCTGAACGACGGCGGTTCGCCGTAAGGTAGGCGTGTGGCAGCGACGCGTAGGCCGAACAAGCTGGTTCTCGCTCTTATCGCCGTGGTGCACCTCACCGCTGTGACATTGACCTGGCGGGATCTGCGGTCCCGGCCAGCCGTGCAGGTCCGTGGGCCCAAAAGGATCTGGCAGGTGGCCAGCGCGCTGAACACCAGCGGGTCGGTCGCGTACTGGCTCTTCGGCCGGCGTAGGGCCCGCTGACGGTCGCTCCGGGGGCTGAGCGGGAGGTGCGGTGAGCGACGAGACGCCGGTCCCCGGCGAACTCGCCATCGGGGATCACCTGGCGGGGTACCGCCTCGACGAGATCATCGCCCGAGGGGGCATGGCCGTCGTCTACCGTGCCTTCGACGAGCGCCTCGGCCGCAGTGTCGCGCTGAAGGTCCTCGCCGCCCCACTGGCCCGCGACGAGGCGTTCCGCCGCCGGTTCATCAGGGAGTCCCAGGCCGCGGCAGCGGTGGATCACCCGAACATCGTGCCGATCTTCGACGCCGGCGAGGCTGACGGCGTCCTGTACATCGCGATGCGGCTGGTGCCCGGGCGCGACGTGCTCTCACTGATCGAGCAGCACGGCCCGCTGCCCGTGGCCCGGGTGTGCCAGATCGTCACCCAGGTGGCGGCGGCCCTGGACGCGGCGCATGAACAGGGCCTGGTGCACCGGGACGTCAAGCCGGCCAACATGCTGCGCGACGACGCCGCCGGGGACGACCACCCCGACCACGTCTACCTGTCCGACTTCGGGCTGAGCAAGCACGGGCGGTCCGCCAGCCAGCTCACGTCCCACGGTGAGTTTCTCGGCACGATGGATTACGTCTCGCCGGAGCAGATCGAGGGACGCACGGTGGACGGCCGGTCCGACCAGTACGCGCTCGCCTGCGCCACGTTCGAGATGCTTACCGGTGCGCCGCCGTTCAAGCAGGACGAGACGCTTGCGATCATGTGGGCGCAGGTCTCCGTCACCCCGCCCGCGCTGACCAGCCGCCGCCCGGACCTGCCCGCCGCAGCCGACCCGGTGCTGGCGAAGGCGCTGGCCAAGGCGCCCGGCGATCGCTACGCGACCTGCCTTGAGTTCGCGGCGGCGCTGCGCCGTGCCTGCGGGCTCGGCGCAGACACGGGCGGGACGGCGCCGCCGCAGCACGGCCAGTGGGCCCCCACGGTGACCGTGCCCGCCGTCCCGCCGCTGCCACCGCCCCCACCACCGGAACCGGAGCCGGTGCTGTCTCCGGCGCCCGTCACCGTCGGCATGCCGGCCGTCGCTGGCACACCGGCCCCTCCCGCCGCCCCGCCTGATCGCCGCCGGCCTGCCCCGGCGTCACCGGGATACCGGCTATCGGCGGGCCAGGCGCCTCGGTCCCAGCGGTCGCGCGTGGCCGTCCTGGTCGCGTGCGTCGCGCTGCTGGCCGTCATCGGCGCGGGATACCTCCTATTCGGCGGCAAGGGGAGCGCCGGAACACCGGGCGTGGCCCCGCTCGCGGTGCCGCGGTGCACCACCAGGGCCGCTTCCGCCGGCCTGCTGGCGAACGTGCCCAGCCATCTGGTCACAACCGGCGGTAAGCCGTTCGATGTGGTGGTCACGGCCAACGGCTACGCCTTCGTGTCGCTGACCTCGGCCCTCGGCGTGCTCCGTACTACAGGGCCCGAGCCGTCCGGATTGCGGGTCATCCTGCTCCGCTCGGCCCTGGGTGAGGCGCTCACGCACAACCAGAAATACCTGCTCGTCAGCGGGCACAGCGGGCTGACCGTGTTCCGGGTCAGCGACCTGGAACACGGGCTGTCCACCCCGGTCGGCGCCCTGACCAGCCCGGGCAGACATGCGGTCCAGGTGGCGGTGTCTCCGGACGATCGGTTCGCCTTCGTGACCCTGCAGTACAGCCACGCGGTCGCCGTGTTCAATCTGGGGAAGGCGCTCACCTCCGGTTTCGGCCCGGCCGACCTCGTCGGCCGGATCCCGATGGGTGCCAACCCGATCGGCCTCACCGTCTCACCCGATGGCCGGTACCTCTACGTGGCCAGTGGCCTGGCCACCCCGACCCCGGCCTCGGGTCACGGCTCGCTGAACATCATTGACCTGCGCAAGGCGGAGACCAGCCCGGCGACGTCCGTCCTGAAGAAGATTCGTGCCGGGTGCGGCCCTGACCGGGTGGCGGTCTCCGGTGACGGGCGCACGGTTTGGGTGAGCGATGGCGGCGGCAACGCGGTCGTCGCCTTCTCCGCGGCCAAGCTGCTCAGCGACCCGGCACACGCCCTGCTCGCCCGGGTCGCCGTCGGCCAGCGGCCGCTGGGCCTGGTGCTCGTGAACCGCGGCGCGCAGCTCATCGTGGCGGACTCCAACAGGGACAATGGGCCAGGGGGCGGCGCGAACCTCGCGGTCGTCGACGTGCAGCGGGCGCTGCACCGGCAGCCTGCGCTCACCGGCTACCTGCACACGGGCAGCACTCCCCGGCAGTTCGCGCTGGAACCGGGCGGCGGCAGGCTGCTCGTGGCCGATACCGGCTCCGGGCAGGTACAGGCCGTAAAGATCGGTCATCTGACATGACGGCGCCGGACACGGTGCCACCCCCGATGCTGCCGCCCCCTCGGGCGCGGCGGGGAGGCCGGAGGATGTTGATCCTGGTCATCGTCCTGCTGGCGATCCTCGGCCTGCTCTTCGGCTTGGACCGGGTCGCGGCGGCCATTACGGCGGACCGGATTGCGGCCAAACTGCAAACGGAGGGCTTTCCGGTCGAGCCCACCGTGACGGTCGAGGGATTCCCGTTCCTGACCCAGCTCATCAGCCGGCATCTCGACGGTGTTGAGGTCATCGCGCCGGAGTTCCCCGTCGGGTCGGTCACGGCGAGCATCGACGTGCACGCCACGGATATCACGCTGGACTCGGGCTACCAGTCCGGCACCATTGCGCAGGTCAACGGCACCGGGCTGATCACCTTCGCCAGCCTGGCCAAGCTGCCCGCCCTCGCGGCCGTGCCCGGCCTGAAGATCAGCAGCGACGGGCCGCACATGGTGAAGCTGTCCGCCAGCCTCGCGATACTGGCCGCCTCGGCCATCGCCCAGGTGAAGCTGGCCAGCCCGCACGAGATCGCCCTGCGCCTTGTCTCCGCCAGCGGGGTGCCCGCCGCGCTGCTCGACCCGATACGCCATCTGATCGTGCAGATACCTGCGCTCCCGCTGGGCCTTACCGTGCAGTCCGTCAGGGTGATCCCGCAGGGCGTGATGATCCGGGTGTCCGGAAGCAATGCGAGCTTCGGCCGGTGACCGGGCGCCCGGCGTCGAAGGGGTGGCAAGCTGTGTCTGCGGCCCGGCCGGGCCCCCGCCACCCCCCGAGGACAAGGAGAATCGATGCCCACTCGTAGCGCTCGCACCACATGGACCGGTGGCCTTCAGGACGGCAAGGGCACGGTGGAACTGGTCAGTTCCGGTATCGCCACCTACGAGGTCAGCTTCCCCCGGCGGGCGGCCGACGATGCGGGCGGGGTGACCAGCCCGGAGGAGCTCATCGCCGCCGCGCACAGCGCCTGCTTCGCGATGCAGTTCTCCGCGATGCTCGGCGACGCCGGTGGCAGCGGGCAATCACTCGATGTCGGCGCGCAGGTCAGCCTCGGCCCGGACCCGGCGGGCGGGTTCCGGATCACCGGCATCAAGCTGACGGTGCGGGGCTCCGCCGAGGGCGTGACCGCGGAACGGTTCGCCGAGGTCGCCGAGCAGGCCAAGGGCGCGTGCCCGGTCAGCAAGGCTCTCACGGGGACCGACATCTCGCTGGAGGTGGTATCCGGCTGAGGCCGGTGGCCCTGAGGCGTGTCTCCGGCCGGGGCGATGCGCGCCCCGCTGGAGGGTCCGTCAGGCATGCCCTAGCCTGAAGGACCATGGATCTTGGCTTGCGTGGTTCCCGTGCCCTGGTTACCGGCGGCAGCCGCGGAATCGGCTTTGCCATCGCCGATGCGCTGGCCGCCGAGGGCGCCGCCATGGGGATCGTCGCCCGCGGCGCCGACGGCTTGGCCGCGGCGGCCGGGCGGCTGGCCGGCCACGGCGTGCCAGTGGCAACCGCCGCCGCCGATGTCACCGATGCGGCCGCGCTCGGCGCTGCCGTCCGGCAGATCGCCGGCGAGCTGGGCGGCCTCGATCACCTGGTGGCGAACGCCGGCGGCACGGTCGGCGGGAACATCGCCGACTCCGCACCCGGCGACTTCACCGCGACCTTCTCGCTGAACGCGGGGCACGCCGCCGAGCTGATCCGGTCCGGCCTGCCGTACCTGAAGGACTCGCAGACGGCCTCGTGCGTGATCGTCTCCTCGATCACCGGCATGCGCCCTGCGCCAAGGACCACCTACGCGGTCGCCAAGGCCGCCGAGATTCACCTGGCCGCCACGGCCGCTGCCGAGCTGGCGGGCGCCGGTATCCGGGTGAACGCGGTCAGCCCCGGCTCGATCATGTTCCCCGGCGGCAGCTGGGACCGGTTCCGCGCACAGAACCCGCAGGCGTTCGCCGCGTTCCTCGACAGCCAGTTCCCGTTCGGGCGGCTCGGCCGGCTGGAGGAGGTGGCGGACGTGGTGGCCTTCCTGCTGTCCCGGCGGGCGTCCTGGATCACCGGGGCCAACATCGTGGTGGATGGGGGCCAGGGTTACCCGAGCGCGCGCCGTTTTGCCGCACAATAACGGGTGCCGCGATATTACGCTTCCGTATTGTGAATTGGGAAAACCGGGTTCTACCTGGATGTACGGGCCCGGGGCCGGCGAGACTGGCTGACCCGGCCCCTGCTCAGATCAGCTTCCAGGCCTCGGTGAGCACGCTGCGCAGGATCTGCTCCATCTCGTCGAAGTGCTCCTGCGTGCAGGTCAGCGGCGGCGCAAGCTGGATGACCGGGTCACCGCGGTCGTCGGCACGGCAGATCAGCCCGGCGTCGTACAGGGCGTGCGACAGGAAGCCGCGCAGCAGCCGTTCCGACTCCTCGTCGGTGAACGTCTCCCTTGTCGACTTCTCCTTGACCATCTCGATGCCGTAGAAGTAGCCGTCGCCGCGCACGTCACCCACGATGGGCAGGTCGTTGAGCTTCTGGAGGGTGGCGCGGAAGGCGTCCTCGTTGGCCCGGACGTTCGCGAGCAGGTCTTCCTTCTCGAACACGTCCAGGTTCGCGAGCGCGACGGCCGCCGATACCGGGTGGCCGGCGAAGGTGATCCCGTGCAGGAAGGTCGCGGGCCCGCCGGCGAACGGCTCCATCAGCCGGTCGCTCACGAGCATCCCGCCGAGCGGCGCGTAGCCCGACGTGACGCCCTTGGCGAAGGTGATCACGTCCGGCTGGTAGCCGTAGCGCTGCGAGCCGAAGTAGTAGCCCAGCCGGCCGAACGCGCAGATGACCTCGTCGGAGACCAGCAGCACACCGTAGCGGTCGCAGATCTCGCGTACCCGGGCGAAGTAGCCAGGCGGCGGCGGGAAGCAGCCGCCGGAGTTCTGCACCGGCTCCAGGTACACGGCGGCCACCGAATCCGGGCCCTCGCGGAGTATCGCGCGCTCGATCTCGTCCGCGGCCCACATGCCGAAGGCGTTCACATCGTCGGCCACGAAGCCGGGCGCACGGTAGAAGTTGGTGTTCGGCACCCGCACCCCGCCCGGGGGCAGCGGCTCGAACGGCGTCTTGATGTCCGGCAGCCCGGTGATCGCAAGAGCGCCCATGGACGTGCCGTGGTAGGCGATCTCCCGGCTGAGCACCTTGAACCTGCTCGGCTGTCCGATGATCTTGAAGTACTGCTTGGCCATCTTCCACGCGGACTCAACGGCCTCGGAGCCGCTGGTGGTGAAGAAGACCCGGTTCAGGTCGCCCGGCGCGAGATTGGCCAGCCGCTCGGCAAGCTCGATCGCCCTCGGGTGGGCGTAGGACCACAGCGGGAAGTAGGCCAGCTCGGACGCCTGGCGGGCGGCCGCCTCGGCGACCTCGGTCCTGCCGTGCCCGATCTGGCTCACGAACAGGCCCGACAGGCCGTCCAGGTACCGCTTGCCACGGGAGTCGTAGACGTACTGGCCCTGGCCGCGCACGATCGTCGGCATGTCGGTTTGGGCGTAGGACGACATGCGGGTGAAGTGCAGCCAGAGGTGGCGGTGGGCCGCCATTTGCAGCGCCTCCGGGGTCATGTCGCCGGCGGCATTGGCACTGGTCATCTGGTCCCCCAGCTGTAGGTCTGCTTACGGAGTTTCAGGTACACGAAGGTCTCGGTGCTGGTGACGCTCGGCACGCCGCGCACCCGGCTGAGGATCTCAAGAAGGTGGTCGTCGTCCTCGCAGACCACCTCGACGAGGATGTCGAAAGAGCCCGAGGTGATCACCACGTAGTCGATCTCGTCCATGTGCGCGAGATGGTCGGCGACCCGCTCGAGGTCACCCTCGCATTTGATGCCGATCATGGTCTGCCGGCGGAAACCCAGCGTCATAGGATCGGTCACCGCGACGATCTGCATGACGCCGCCGTCGATGAGCCGCTGCACCCGCTGCCGCACCGCGGCCTCGGACAGCCCCACGGCCTTGCCGATCGCCGCGTAGGACCGCCGTCCGTCCTGCTGCAGTTGCTCGATAATCATCTTGGAAACGTCATCGAGCACCACGCGGGCAGAATCGGGGCGACGGGCCCGGCCGCGCCGTCCGCTGGCGGCGCCTGTGGCGACCGGGATGACGGCAGTCCCGGGCGTGTGAGCCATGCGTCGCCTCCTTCGCAAGGCAATCGTGCCATGCTGCGGGACCGTGTCAACTGATTTAGTAGATTCTAATGCTATCTGCTACGGAATCGCTTGTGAACGATTCAATTGTCTGCCAGGGTCGGAGCTGTGACATCTGAGCTGCTGAATAACTTCGTCAACGGCGAGTATGTCGCCGCCGCGGGCAACGAGACGACCGCGGTTGTGGACCCGAGCACGGGCGAGGAATATGCACGGGCTCCGGTGTCCGGACCGGACGACGTCGAGGCCGCGCTGCGCGCCGCGGCGGGCGCGTTCGAGACCTGGCGGGACACCACCCCGGCCGAGCGCAGCCTGGCGCTGCTGCGGATGGCGGACGCGGTGCAGGCACGGGCCGGGGAGATCGTCGCCGCGGAATGCCGCAACACCGGCAAGCCCGTGGGCCTGACCATGGCCGAGGAGATCCCGCCCCTGGTGGACGAGATCCGGTTCTTCGCCGGCGCGGCGCGGATCCTGCAGGGCACCTCGGCCGGGGAGTACCTGGCCGGGCACACCTCGGTGCTGCGCCGCGAGCCGGTGGGGGTGTGCGTCCAGGTCACGCCCTGGAACTACCCGATGATGATGGCCGTATGGAAGTTCGCCCCGGCGCTCGCCGCGGGGAACACGGTCGTGCTCAAGCCCTCCGACACCACCCCGGTGAGCACGCTGCTGCTGGCCGAGATCGCCGCAGCCTTCCTGCCGCCCGGCGTGTTCAACGTGGTCTGCGGTACCGCCGGTACCGGCCGGGCACTGGTCTCGCACGACATCCCCCGGATGGTGTCGATCACCGGCTCGGTGCGGGCCGGCACGGAGGTCGCCAGGGCCGCGGCGGACGGCCTGAAGCGGGTCCACCTGGAACTCGGCGGCAAGGCGCCGGTGATCGTCTTCGACGATGCCGACGTGGCGGCCACCGCGGCGGGCATCGCCCCGGCCGCGTTCTTCAACGCCGGCCAGGACTGCACCGCGGCCACCCGGGTGCTGGCCGGGCCTGCCATCGCCGCGGACCTCACCGACGCCCTCGCCGAGCAGGCCGCCAAGACCACCGTGGGTGGCCTCGACGTGCCGGACGCGGACTACGGCCCGCTGAACAACCCGGCGCAGCTGGCGCGGGTGGAGGGCTTCCTGGCCCGCCGCCGGACCACGCGCGGATCGTCACCGGCGGCACCCGTGTCGGGGAACGCGGCTACTGCTTCGCGCCCACCGTCGTGGCCGGGCTGCGCCAGGACGACGAGATGATCCAGGAGGAGATCTTCGCACCCGTCATCACCGTGCAGCGGTTCACCGGCGAAGACGAGGCCCTGCGGTGGGCGAACGGGGTCAAGTACGGGCTGGCCGCCAGCGTGTGGACCCGCAACCACGGCCGGGCGATGCGGATGGCCAGGCTGCTCGACTTCGGCGCGGTCTGGATCAACACCCACATCCCGTTCGTGTCGGAGATGCCGCACGGCGGATTCAAGCACTCCGGGTACGGCAAGGACCTGTCGATGTACGGGTTCGAGGACTACACGCGTATCAAGCACGTGATGAGCTACCTGGGCGAATGACGCCGGCCCCGGCCGCCATAGCGCATGTCACAGGGGCTGAGCCGGGATCCTGGCGCCCGCCCCGGGTTTGATCGAATGAGGGTGCTCTCCTTAGCGTGGACAGCAGTGGCCCGCCGGAAGGAATGCCCCATGACACTCGATCCTGGCTCCGCCGATCAGCTCCGCAGCGCGCTGGCGACCGTGGCGGCGATCCCCGTGACTCCGTTCGGGCCCGATGGCCAGGTCGACTGGGAAGCGCACGACCGGGTGATCCGGCGCATGGTGGACGCTGGCGTCCGGCTGATCACGCCGAACGGGAACACCGGCGAGTTTTACGCGCTCAACGCCGCGGAGGCGCGGCGCGCGACCGAGTCGGCCGTGGCGGCCGTGGCGGTCGCCGGCGGCACCGGGCGGCCCGCCGACGTGCTGGCCGGGGTGGGGCACGACCTGCCCAGCGCGATCGAGGCCGGACGGCACGCCCAGGACCACGGCGTGCGCATGATCATGGTGCACCAGCCGGTCGGCCCGTACGTGTCCGCGGCGGGCTGGCTGGAGTACCACCGGGCCATCGCCGGGGCACTGCCCGGCCTGGGCGTGGTGCTCTACATACGGGACCCGCGGATCGGGGCACGCCACATCCGGCTGCTCGGCGACCTGTGCCCCAACGTGATCGCGGTCAAGTACGGCATCAGGGACCCGGTCCAGTTCGCCGGTGTCGCCAGGGACGCTGGCCTGGACCGGTTCACCTGGCTGGCCGGGCTGGCCGAGCTGACCGCACCGGCCTGCTGGACGGCCGGTGCCCGCGGGTTCACCTCCGGGCTGGTGAACGTGGCCCCCGCGCTGTCGCTGTCAATGCTGGAGTCGTTGCGCGACGGGGACTCCGGCGGTGCGATGAAGGCATGGGAGGACTGCCGCGCCTTCGAGGAACTGCGCGCCGCCGACTCCTCCGCGGACAACGTGAGCGTGGTCAAGGAGGCGCTCGCCCAGCTCGGGCTGTGCCGGCCCGATGTGCGCCCGCCCAGCCACCGGGTCGCCGACGAGGTGCGGGCCGAGATCACCGAGATCCTCAGCGGCTGGGGCCTGCCGCTGGGCGGGGAGAGCCGGTGACCCGCAAGACACCGGAGACGCTGCGCAGCGCGGGCTGGTTCGGCCCGCGCAGCCTGCGGTCGTTCAGTCACCGGTCGCGGATGCGGCAGCTCGGGGTGGCCGCGTCCGAGCATCAGGGCAAGCCGGTCATCGCCATACTGAACACCTGGTCCGAGCTGAACCCGTGCCACATGCACCTGCGGGAACGCGCGGAACAGGTCAAGCGCGGGGTGTGGCAGGCGGGCGGCTTCCCCGTCGAGTTCGGCGTGTCCACGCTGTCGGAGACCTACTGCAAGCCGACACCGATGCTGTACCGGAACCTGCTCGCCATCGAGGTGGAGGAGACGCTGCGCGCCTACCCCGCTGACGGCGCGGTGCTGATGGGCGGCTGCGACAAGACCACACCCGGGCTGATCATGGGCGCGGCGAGCGCCGGGCTGCCGGCCATCTACGTCCCGGCAGGCCCGATGCTCCGGGGTAACTACCGGGGCCAGCCGGTAGGCAGCGGCACCGACCAGTGGCGGTTCTGGGACGACTACCGGGCCGGGCTCATCGGCGACTGCGAGCTGGCCGACCTGGAATGCGGCATCGCGCG
This sequence comes from uncultured Actinomycetes bacterium, assembly GCA_963726415.1. Taxonomy (GTDB): domain Bacteria; phylum Actinomycetota; class Actinomycetes; order Streptosporangiales; family Streptosporangiaceae; genus DASXKD01. The sequence goes on along the minus strand of CAVSCM010000052.1, from coordinate 100,501 downwards.
CTCGCCCGGCCACTGCATGACCATGGGGACCGCGTCCACCATGACCTCCGCCGCCGAGGCGCTCGGCATGACGCTGCCCGGTGCCGCGTCCATCCCGGCGCCCGACTCGGCGCACTACCGGATGGCGGCGGCGAGCGGGCGGCGGATCGTGGACATGGTCTGGGAGGATCTGACCCCGGCGGCCATCCTCACCAGGGCGGCGTTCGAGGACGCGGTCGCGTGCGTGCTCGCCCTGGGCGGCTCCACGAACGCGGTGATCCACCTGATCGCGATGGCCGGGCGGTGCGGTGCCGGGCTGACGCTCGACGACTTCGACGCCACCTCCCGCCGGATCCCCGTCCTGGCGAACGTCCGCCCCACCGGGGCCTACCTGATGGAGGACTTCTACTACGCGGGTGGCCTGCCCGCGCTGCTCGCCCAGCTCAGCCAGGTGCCGGGCGCCCTGCACCCGGAGCGGATCACCGCCAACGGCCAGACCCTGGGCGAGAACCTGGCCCAGGCCCGGGTCTGGAACCCCGATGTGATCAGGTCGCCGGACAAGGCGCTGTCCGCCGACGGGGGGCTGGCCGTGCTGCGCGGCAACCTGGCGCCGGACGGTGCGGTCATCAAGCCGCTCGCCGCCGAGCCTGGCCTGCTCGCGCACACCGGGCCCGCCGTGGTCTTCGACAGCTACCGGCAGATGCAGGAGCGGATCGACGACCCGGCGCTCGGCGTGACCCCGGACTCGGTGCTGGTGCTGCGCGGCGCGGGGCCGCGGGGCGGGCCCGGCATGCCCGAGTACGGGATGCTGCCGATCCCCAAGTACCTGCTGGCCCAGGGCGTCAGGGACATGGTGCGGATCTCCGATGCGCGGATGAGCGGGACCAGTTACGGCGCCTGCGTGCTGCACGTGGCGCCCGAGGCGTGGGTGGGGGGCCCGCTCGCGCTGGTCCGCGACGGCGACCCGATCACGCTGAACGTGGCCGAACGCGTACTGCGGCTGGAGGTGGACGACGCTGAGCTGGCCCGGCGCAGGGCCGCCTGGCAGCCACCGCCGCCCCGGTTCGGGCGCGGCTACGGTGCCCTGTTCAGCGAGCAGGTCACCCAGGCCAACGAGGGCTGCGACTTCGAGTTCCTGGCCCGCGTCGGCGCCACTCCCGAGCCAAACCCCCATTGACATCCTCTCCGCCCTGAAGGGCGGAGCGGAGGCACCACGTGTTTCTTCTGCATGCTCACTTGGTTTTGTGATCAAGTACCGGCACCGGGTGTTCAGCACGGCGCACCTGAACGGGACAGAGCCGATCATGCGAGAGGTGTGCGCGGATTCGGGTGCGAGCTGGCCGAGTTCAACGGCGAAGCCGAACACGTGCACCTGCTGGTCAACTTCCCGCCCACCGTGGCGATCTCCCGCCTGGTCAACAGCCTCGTAGGCGTGTCGTCCCGGCGGCTGCGGCAAGAATTCCCGGATCTGCGCAGGCACTATTGGCGGGCGAAACGGCTGTGCTCCGGGTCGTACTTCGCCGGGTCCGTGGGCGGTGCCCCGATCACCGTTTTGCGCCAGTACGTCGAGCAGCAGAACCGCCCGTCCTGCCCGGCCACCGTCACCACCGGCCTGAAAGCCCGCGCACCGGCGGCCACCCCGGTGCGCCCGGCCAGTACCCCCGTCGGCTCGGTGGGATGACCGCGTAATGTTGGCTGGCGTGCCAACGATCCTCATCACCGGCGCGGCCGGCATCATCGGGACCATGCTCCGCCCGCGGCTGGCCCGCCCGGACCGGACCCTGCGCCTGCTGGACGTCGCCGAAATGACCGCCGGGCCTGCCGAGGAGGTGGTCCGCGCCTCGGTCACCGACATGGACGCGATGACCGCCGCGTGCCGCGGTGCCTCGGCCGTGATCCACCTGGCGAGCATCTCCGGCGAGGCCTCCTGGGAACAGATCCTCCAGCTCAACATCCAGGGCACGTACGTGGCCTTCGAGGCGGCGCGGCGGGCGGCCGTGCCCAGGGTCATCTTCGCGTCGTCCAACCACGCGGTCGGGTTCTCGCCGCGGGAGAGCTTCCCCGTGCCCGACTACGCCTTCCCCGCGCCCGACACCTATTACGGCGTGGCCAAGGTGACCGGCGAGGCGCTGGCCGGGCTGTACCACTACAGGTACGGCCTGGACACGATCTGCATCCGCATCCTGACCTGTTTCCCCAAGCCGCCCAGCGCACGGGCCCTGTCCACCTGGCTGTCCCCGGACGACGCCGGGCGGCTGTTCGAGGCCTGCCTGACCACGCCGGACCCGGGGTTCCGTGTGGTCTTCGGGGTTTCCGCCAACACCCGGGGCGGCTGGGTCAGCCTCGCCGAGGCCGAGGCGCTCGGCTACCGGGCCCAGGACGACGCCGAGTCGTTCCGCGACGACGTGATCGCCGAGTTCGGCGAGCCCGATCCCGCCGACCCGGTGTTCGGCTACCTCGGCGGCGAGTTCACCCTGCCCGGCCTGGACGCCGAGATCCCCTGATCCGGGGCGGGCCGAACATGCGGACCTGGGCGAACCTCTACCCGTGGGACGTGGACGGCGACCCGGCGGCGGCCGGCCGGATAGCTGGCCTGGGCCTGACCGGGGTGACCCTGGCCGCCGCCTACCACGCGGTGCGCGCGGTGACCCCGTTCCACCCGGGGCACCGGATCGTCACCAGGGACGCGGCGGTCTACTACCGCGCCGATCCGTCCCGGTGGCGTGAGACCGCGCTGCGCCCGGCCCGGCTGCGGCCCGCGGCAGCCCGTCCCGTGGGCTCGTTCGAGCGGGCCGCCGCCGCGTTGCGTTCCTCCGGCCTGGCGGTGACCGCGTGGGCCGTGCTCACGCACAACGGCAGGCTGGCCGCGGCGGTGCCGTCGGCCGCGGTGCGCAACGCGTTCGGCGACGCCTACCCGTGGGCGCTGTGCCTGGCCCCGCCCGCCGTGCGCGAGTACGCCGCCTGCCTGGCCGGTGAGGTGGCGGCCCTGCCCGGGGCCGATGCCGTCGAACTCGAAGCCTGCGGCTGGTACGGCGTCGAGCACGTGAGCGCGCACGACAAGACCGCGGGGGCGGCCAGCGGAGCCGCGCAGTGGCTGCTGTCGGTGTGCTTCTGCGTGGCGTGCGAGCGGGAGTACGCGGCGGCCGGCGCCGATCCGGCGTGGCTGGCCGCCTCCGTCCGGGCCGCCGTGGACGCACCGGCCGGGGGGGCTGCGGCCGGGGAGGCGCCGGCCGGGGGAGCGGCGCCCGGCCCGGGCACGACGGCGCTGCCCGGTGCGGTGGCCGATATCCTGCTCGCCGTCCGGGCGGACCTCGCGTCCCGGTTCCAGCGCGAAGTCGTCGCGGCGGCCCGGGACACGGCCCCGGGCAAGCCGGTCTACCTGCACGTCCACCCAGACCCGTGGGCGACGGGGGCGAACCCGGGATACGATCCTGCCGCACTGGCCGGGGTGGCCGGGCTCGTGCTGTCCTGCTGGGACCCCGCGACCGCGCCGGGCCTGGTCACGCGGGCGGCGGCGACGGCACCGCAGGGTACCGCCATCGCCGCCTCACTCCTGGCGGTCGCCGGGCTCGGCGGCGACCCGGCAACGCTGCCCGCCCAGGCCGCCGCGGTGCGCGCGGCGGGCGCCACGGAACTGCGGCTCTACCACGCGGGACTCGCGTCAGCGGGCGATCTCGCGGCCATCCGCACGCTCGCCAGCCGGGCCTGAGCCAGCGCGCCACGCGCCGACGCTGAGGAACGCGAGCAGGGCGACGTGCAGCGAGGTACGCGACTCGGCCGAGTCCAGGCTCACCCCAAGGATCCGCTCGATGAGCTTCAGCCGCTCGTAGAAGGTCGGCCGGGCCAGGTGTGCCCGGCCCGCCGCGGCGGCCTTGTTGCCCCCCTCGGCCAGGTAGGCACCGAGCACCTTGGTCAGCCCGGTGCCGTGTGTCTGGTCGTGGGCGATTAGCGGGCCGAGTTCCCGCTCCACGAACGTGGCCAGCCTTGTGTCGTCGCCGAGCAGGTGCAGCAGGCCGCGCAGCCGCAGGTCGGACAGCCGGTAGTAGGGCCGGCCCGGCCCGCCGACGGCGAGGCTGCCGCGGCGTCGGCGACCTGTTGTGCCTCAAGCAGCGAACGGCGCGCCTCGGCGAGGGAACTTGCCGGCGACCCGGCCCCGATCACCGCGTCGCCGCCGGGCAGCCTCTGCCTGGCCGCGGCGCAGACCGCGGTCAGCACGGCGTCGGGGTCCGCCCCGCGGTCGGCCGACAGCAGGGCGCCGACCCCGGCCTCGCCGAGCGAGCCGACCAGGGCGGGCACCCGCACGCGGCGGCACGCGTCGGCGAGCGCGTCGGCGACCTCTCCGGCCCGCGCGTGGGCGGGCAGCCCGCGGCCGCCCTGGCGGAAACCGGCCACGAGGGTGACCAGTTGCCGCCCGGTGACCTGGACACCCAGGGCACGGGCCCGCGCCGCCGCCTCGTCCAGGTCGGCGTACGTACCGGCCACGATCGCGCCGATCAGCGAGGTGTGCGCCTGGCGTTCCAGGCTCTCGTGCTGGCGGGTGAGCAGCCGCGCCAGCGCGAGCGCGGTGGCGGTGCGCTCGATCAGCACCAGGTCGCCGGGAGCCGGGGGCCCGCCGCAGGCCAGGATCACCCGGCCCCAGTCCTCGCCCCGGGCGCCCGCTACGGTGACCAGCCAGCCGGACGGCTCGTCGTAGCCGGTCCGCTCGGCCAGCACGACAGCGCGGGACCTGGCCTCGAAGCCGTCGAGCAGCGCCGCGGGGTCGGCCCCGGCCTGGCCGCAGGCGAGCACGTGGTGCGACAGGTCCGTCAGGATCACCGGCCTGCCCGCCAGCAGGGCGGCCTGCCGCAGGATCTCCCCGGGGCCCGCGCCCGCCACCGCCAAATCGGTGAAGACCTCGTGCAGCCGGGCCGAGGCGCGCAACTGGTCCAGTTGGCCGTCGATGATCTGGGCGTGCACCGCCTCGGTGATCTCGACGAACGGGACTTCACGGCCGAACACGATCAGCGGCAGCCCGTGCGCCTGCGCCGCCGCCACGAAGCCGGCCGGCAGCCCGCCGGTGTACCGGCGGCCCAGTTCCACCGCGAGCGCGGCGATCCCCACCGCGGCGAGGTCGGCGACGTAGGCGTCAAGCAGCGCGCCTTCGTCGGGCAGCACGATCCCGGTGGCCAGCACCAGTTCGCCGCCGCGCAGCAGTCGCGCCGCGTCGGCGAACTCGATCGCGTGCACCCACCGCACCGGCGTGTCCAGCCGGTGCTCCCCGGCCACCACCCGTGGCTGCCCGCGCCGCACCGCCTCCAGCGCGAGCACCTCCGCCACCGTCGGCAGCACCCCGCCTCCTCCCGGCGTTCGCGACCCCGCCGTCGGCCCGGCCCCGCGCCACCCGGCGCGTGCCCGTTGCCCGGCACCTTACATAATGTAAAGATCCTCTCTCATTACCTTACAGACTGATGCACCGGAGGCCCCGGCTCAGGCACGAGACTGGCTCGCATGACTGAACTCGTGAGCCGGCATCGCGCTGTCCTGCCCAACTGGATGGGCCTCTACTATGAACACCCGCTGGAGCTGGTCAGCGGCAGCGGCAGCCGCGTCACCGACGCCTCCGGCCGCACCTACCTCGACTTCTTCTGCGGCATCCTCACCAACATGCTCGGGTACGACCTGCCCGAGGTGCGCGACGCGGTGCAGCGCCAGCTGTCCACCGGGATCGTGCACACCTCGACCCTGTACCTGATCCGCAGCCAGGTGGAGCTGGCCGAGAAGCTCGCAAGGCTGTCCGGCATCCCGGACGCCAAGGTCTTCTTCACCAACTCCGGCACCGAGGCGAACGAGACCGCGCTGATGCTCGCCACCGTCGCCCGCCAGTCCAACCAGGTGCTCGCGATGCGCGGCAGCTACCACGGCCGCTCGTTCGGCGCGGTCGCGATCACCGGCAACGTGGCGTGGAAGAGCTCCCAGCTTGCCCCGTTCAACGTGCAGTACCTGCACGGCACGGACAAGTATCTGCCCGCGTTCGCGCGCATGTCCGACGTCGAGTACACCGAGGCCTGCGTTGCCGACCTGAGGCACCTGCTCACCGCCGCGACCGCACGCGACGTGGCCTGCCTGATCGCCGAGCCGATCCAGGGCGTGGGCGGGTTCACCATGGCCCCGGACGGGCTGCTCGGCGCGTACCGCAACCTGCTCGCCGAGCACGGCGTGCTGTTCATCTCCGACGAGGTGCAGACGGCCTGGGGCCGCACCGGCGAGCACTTCTGGGGGATCGGCGCGCATGGCGTGATTCCCGACATGATCACGTTCGCCAAGGGCCTCGGCAACGGGTTCGCGATCGGCGGGGTGATCGCCCGCGGCGACCTGATGGACGGCGTACCCGGCAACGGCATCTCCACGTTCGGCGGCAACCCGCTGTCCACCACCGCGGCCAACGCGGCCCTTGACTACGTGCTCGACCACGACCTGCAGCGCAACGCCGCCACGCTCGGCACCATGATCATCGACGGGCTGCGCGAGGCCGCCGAGCGGCTGGACACGGTCGGCGAGGTCCGGGGCAAGGGCCTGATGTTCGCCGTGGACCTGGTGGACCCGGGCACCGGCGCGCCGAGCCCCGCGCTGGCCACCCGGGCCCTCGAGGAGGCACGCGAGCGCGGCCTGCTCATCGGCAAGGGCGGGCTGCAGGGCAACGCGCTGCGGATGGCGCCGCCGATGAACGTCACCGAGGCCGAGGCCAAGGAGGGCATGGGCCTGCTGATCGACGCCCTCCGCGCGGTAGACGCGGGAGCGGCGAAATGAGTGACAAGCACGTGAGTGACGCGCCGGAGGCGCGAAGAAGCGAGCAAATGAAACACTGTTCGCACTGGATCGGCGGGCGCCCCTGGGACGGCGCGGCGGAACGGCGCGGTGACATCTACAACCCGGCGACCGGCCAGGTCACCGGCACCGTGGATTTCGCCTCCGCCACCGTGGTCGGCGACGCGGTCGCAGCGGCCGCGAAGGCTCTTCCCGGCTGGCGCTCTGTTTCTCTTGCCAAACGAACGACCGTGCTTTTCGCCTTCCGCGAGCTGATCAACGCCCACCGCGGTGAGCTTGCCGGGCTGGTCAGCGCCGAGCACGGCAAGGTGATCTCGGACGCCGACGGCGAGGTGGCCAGGGGCCTGGAGGTCGTCGAGTTCGCCTGCGGCCTCGGGCACCTGCTCAAGGGCGGCTACTCGGAGAACGTGTCCACCGGCGTGGACGCCTACTCGATCCGCCAGCCGCTCGGCGTGGTAGCCGGGATCACCCCGTTCAACTTCCCGGCCATGGTGCCGATGTGGATGTTCCCGATCGCGATTGCCTGCGGCAACACGTTCGTGCTCAAGCCGTCGGAGAAGGACCCCTCGGCGTCGCTGCTGCTGGCCAGGCTGCTGGCCGAGGCGGGGCTGCCCGACGGCGTGTTCAACGTGGTGCACGGCGACAAGGAGGCGGTGGACGCGATCCTCACCCACCCCGACGTGCGTGCGGTGAGCTTCGTCGGGTCCACCCCGATCGCCCGTTACGTCTATGAGACGGGAACCGCCGACGGGCAAGCGGGTGCAGGCGCTGGGCGGGGCCAAGAACCACATGGTGGTGCTCCCCGACGCGGACACCGACCTGGCCGCCGACGCGGCGGTGTCGGCCGGGTTCGGCTCGGCGGGCGAGCGCTGCATGGCGGTCTCGGTGCTGGTGGCGGTGGGCTCGGTCGGCGACGAACTGGTCGCCAAGATCGCCGACCGGGTGAACGGGCTGCGGGTCGGCCCCGGCACCGACGAGCGCTCGGAGATGGGCCCGCTCGTCACCGGCCCGCACCGCGACAAGGTCGCCTCCTACCTGGACACCGGCGTCAAGGAGGGCGCCACGCTGGCGGTGGACGGCCGGATGCACCCGATTATCGGGGGCGACGCCGAGCGGCTTCTGGCTCGGGCCGAGCGTGCTCGACCACGTCACGCCGGAGATGAGCGCCTACCGCGACGAGATCTTCGGGCCGGTACTCTCCGTCGTGCGGGTCCCCAGCTACGCCGACGCGCTGCGGCTGGTCAGCGAGAACCCCTACGGCAACGGGGTGGCGATCTACACCAACGACGGGGGAGCGGCCCGCCGGTTCGTGTCCGAGGTGGAGGTCGGCATGGTCGGTGTCAACGTGCCGATCCCCGTGCCGATGGCCTACTACTCCTTCGGCGGGTGGAAGTCGTCCCTGTTCGGCGACACCCACATCTACGGCACCGAAGGGATCCACTTCTACACCAGGGGCAAGGCCGTCACCTCGCGCTGGCTGGACCCCAGCCACGGCGGGGTCAACCTCGGCTTCCCGGTGAACAGGTAACCCGTAACGTGCGACAGGCCCCGGGGAATCCCGGGGGCCTGTCCCGTTATGCGGTGGCGATCAGGCTGCCGCGCTGAACACCGGGTAGTACCCACCGGACTGCCCGGACGCGGTCGGGTGGTAGGAGTCGCCGAGGTTCAGCCAGTCCACCGAGTGCAGCCAGCTGCTCGAGTCGCAGATCTCATGCCCGGTGAAGCCACCCCGGACCTCGGCGTAGGCGAAGCCGGCATGCCCCGCGGTGGCGGTCTGGATGATCGAGTCGAGCACGTCCGCGCCGCCGTCCAGCGCGGTGCGGTCGGTGGTGCTGAGCCCGATGCACCCCGAGGACCTGCTCAGGTCGTAGAACTCGGGGTAGCCGATCACGACCACCCGGGCGTTCGGCGCCCTGGCCGAGATGTCATTGAACAAGGTGTTCAGCGAACCAGGAAGCTGGCTCCTGGCCTCCGCCTCCGCCTGGTTGACCGCGTTGACGCAGGTGCTGGTGGAGCCAAGCACGCAGGTCTCCATCACGCTTGAGAAGCCCACGTCGTTGCCGCCGATCGTGACCGAGACCAGGGTCGTCGCGCTCGACAGCGCGGAGATCTGATTGTTGATCACGTCGGTGGTGGTGGCGCCGGAGCAGGCCACGAACGCGAACGAGGACGGGTGGTTGGCGTTCGCCCACAGTTGCGGGTAGGCGCCGGAACTGCGGTCGCAGGAACCGCCGGAGTAGTTGCCCGCGCCAAGGCCCGAGGCGTAGGAGTCGCCGAGCGCCACGTAGTTCACGGCGGCGCTGGCGGGGGCGGCGGTGAGCACCAGGGACAGGGCCGCCGTGGCGGCGGTAGCGGCGGCGAGAGCGAACCGGGCGGGACGGGCGGAGAGACGTCGGCGGGACGGGATGCGGGGCTCTAACAAGTTCTCCTCCACGGGCGGAGAGCGGCTAGTTACCCAGAAGTAATCACCGTGCCCTGTGACGCGTCAAGACCACGTTTTACGGCGCAGGTGCACACGGCGGCTGCCGTATGCACCTGCGCCCCGATCCGGTGTCAGGTGTGCTCCCTGGTTACCTGACCCCGGTCACCTCCGCCGCGGCGTGACGGCCCTGGCCGCCGGGCAGCCAGGCCAGCCAGCGGGGCAGGTACCAGTTGCGCTCGCCGAGCAGCGACATGGCGGCCGGCATCAGCATCCCGCGCACCACGGTGGCGTCGATGAGGATCGCGGTGGCCAGGCCGATGCCGATCATCTTGAACTCGATCACCGAGAGCGTGGCGAAGATCGAGAACACCGCCACCATGATCAGCGCGGCGCTGGTCACCACGCCCGCGCTGGCGCCGATGCCGCTGCTGATCGCCTCCCGCGTGGGCGATGCCCCGCAGCCGCAGTTCGCGGATGCGGCTCAGGATGAACACGTGGTAGTCCATGCTCAGCCCGAACAGGAGCACGAACATGAACAGCGGCATCCACGGCACGATCCCGCCGTACGGGCTGAACCCAAGCGGCCCGTGCAGGTGGCCGTTCTGGAAGATCAGTGTCAGCACCCCGTAGGCCGCGCCGATCGACAGCAGGTTCAGCGCGATGGACATCATCGGGATGAACACCGACCGGAAGCTGACCATCAGCACCAGGAACGCCAGGCCGAGGACGAAGACGAAGACCAGCGGCAGGGTGGCGGTGAGCTGACTGTCGAAATCGTGGTTGCCCGCCGTCATGCCGGTCACCGCGTAATCGATGCCGCTGACCTTGCCGAGCGTGGCGGGCAGCGCCTGGTCGCGCAGCTGAGCCAGGGCCCGGTTGGAGGTGGCGTCCGTGCCGCCCCCGGCCAGGGGCACCGAGACCACCATCACCTGGTCGTGGCCGAGCAGTGCGGCGGTAACCGGCTGGCGCAGCAGCGTGCTCGTCGCGGCCCGCCCCTGCAGGGCCGTGATGGCATGCCGCACCGCGGGGCCGGTGAGGTTGTCTCCGGTCACGACGACCTCGGCGGGTGACGGGCCGCCGGGGAACGCCTTCTGGGTGGCCAGCAGGTTCTGCACCACGGGGATGTTGGCGGGCAGGTCGCGGAAGCCGGGCTCGGCCAGCCGCATGCTGAGCGCGGGCACGGCCAGGGCGGCGAGCGCCAGCGCGGCGACGCCGCCGAACAGGACCGGCTTGGCCACCACGCGGCGGGCCAGGGCGCCCCACACCCTGGACGGGCGCGCGGCGGTGCGGCGGCGGCCGAGGAACGGAATCCTGCCCCGGTCCACCCAGGAGCCGAGCAGCGACAGCGCCGCCGGGAGTGCGGTCAGCGAGCCGAGCACGGTGACGCCGACCACCATGATCGTGCCCACGGCCAACCCGGAGAAGACGTCGATGCCGGTCAGGAACAGCCCGGACAGCGAGATCATCACGGTGAGGCCGGACACCACGATGGCGCGCCCCGAGGTGGCCGCGGCCCTGCGGACGGCGGTGTAGGTGTCGGCGCCCGCGGCCCGTTCCTCCCGCTCGCGGCGCAGGTAGAACAGTGAGTAGTCGACGCCCACGGCCATGCCGACCAGCAGCACGACCGACGACGTAGTGCTGTCTATCGGCAGCCAGCGGCTGGGGATCGCGAGCAGCGAGATGGCGGTGGCCACTGACGTGACGGCGAGCAGCAGCGGGATGCCCGCCGCGATCAGCGCGCCGAATACGCACAGCAGCAGCACCAGCGTGATCGGCACCGAGGTGACCTCGGCACGGCGGAAGTCGGAACTGATGATGTTGTTGGTAGCCCGGCCCACGCTGGCCTGGCCGGACTCGGCCACCCGCAGGCCCGGATGCGCGGCCTGGACGGCGGCGACGGCGCGCTCGGCGGGGACGACCGTCTGATCCGCGTTGTTTGGGTTGCCCGCGAGGTTGAACGTGACGAGCGCGGAGCGGCCGTCCCGCGAGATCAACTTGCCGCCACCCGGGGACAGCGGCGACTCGATGCCGGTGGCGACCTTGGGCATGGCGCTCAGCGCCGCGGTCACCTGCCTGATGGCCCGGCGGATCTGCCGGTCGGAGGCCACGGTGCGGGTCCCGGTCTTGGCCTGGATCAGGACGGTCTCCGAGGCGGGCTGTACCACGCCGGGCCGGGCCAGCACGCGCTCGGCCTGGCCCGCCTGGCCGGGGTCGTAGCTGTTCAGGTTCTTGCTGCCGAGCATGCTGCTGATCATTACGGCGCCGACTACCAGCAGCAGCCAGCCGAACAGCGCGGTCTTGCGGTGCCTGGCGCTCCAGCCGGCGATGCGTTCCACCACCGGGGCTGACGTCCGGCCCGGCGGCGGCTGGGAGGTGGGTTCTGCACCGTAGAGCAGTGCGGACTGGCGTTTCATGGGAGCCTCACTGAGTCTTTCGGCCGTCGTTGAAGGACGCTGTTAAGCCTTCTGGGCTGGCCCGCGCGGCGACATCCGGCAGGCGGCCCGGTTCGGGGTAGGGCTGGCCTCACCCCGGAACCGGAGGACAGCGGGATGGGTGCCGCGCTGCCGGGCCGCCTAGGGTGTGTCCCGTGAGTCGAGACATTGTCGGCGCAGGAGCGCCCGTGACCACCGGCCGGCGGGCCGGTCCGGTGGCCGTGCTGCACGCGCTCGTCTCGGCCAGGACCTGGCTCGCCTTCGTCCACCTGATCTCGGGATTCTTGGTCGGCCTGGTGACCTTCACGGTGCTGCTGACCCTCCTGGTCACCTCGGTCGCCCTGATGCCTGTCTTCCTGGCCGGCATCCCGATGCTGGCGGGCACGCTCTGGGTGTCCCTCTGGATGGCGTATCCCGAACGGGGCAGGTTCGCCGTAATGCTTGGCACGGACATCCCGGCCCCGCCGCTGCCGGGCAGCGGCGGCTGGCTGCGCCGACTATGGGCCACGCTGAGCTCCGGGGCGGCCTGGCGCACCGTCCTGTACGGGCTGATCAGGTTCCCGCTCAGCACACTGCAGTTCGTGCTGGTCACCGTCGTGTGGTCGCTCGCGCTTGTGCTGATCACCGCGCCTGCCTACGACTGGGCGCTGCCCGGTGGCGGCGCCCACATCGCCGGGCACCTGATCCGCTATCCCGGGGCGCTTATCACTGGCGTGCTGGCGGGGCTGGTGCTGCTGCTGGCCGCGCCCGCGCTGACCCGCTGGATGGCCGCGGGAGACGCGGCGGTAGCCAGGGGGCTACTCGGCTCCGGCCGGGAAGAACTGACCGCCAGGATCGGCGAGCTGGAGACCAGCCGGGCCAAGGTCATGGATGCGGCCGAGATGGAGCGGATGCGCATCGAGCGGGACCTGCACGACGGCGCACAGCAGCGGCTGGTGTCGCTGGCCATGGAACTCGGCCGGGCCAAGGCGAAGTTCGGCACCGACCCCGAGGCCGCCGCCGAGATCGTCAGCCAGGCCCACGACCAGGCCAAGGAGGCGCTGGCGGAACTGCGGAACCTGGTCCGCGGCGTGCACCCGCCGGTGCTGTCCGACCGTGGCCTGGACGCCGCCCTGTCCGGGCTTGCGGCGCTGTCCCCGGTACCGGTGACCGTATCGGTGGAACTGCCGTCCCGGCCTCCCGCCGCGATCGAGGCCATCGCCTACTTCGTGGTCGCCGAGGCGCTCACCAACATCGCCAAGCACGCCCAGGCGCACCATGCCCGGATCCTCGTGGTCAGGGTCGGCGACCAGTTGTCGGTGGAGATCACCGACGACGGAGTGGGCGGGGCGGATCCGGCGGGGCAGGGCCTGTCCGGTCTCGCCGCCCGCGTCGCGGGCGTGGACGGTCAGTTCCGTGTCACCAGTCCTCCGGGCGGCCCGACCACGCTGGAGGTGACGCTGCCGTGCGGGTCGTGATCGCGGAAGACTCGGTCCTGCTGCGCGAGGGCCTGACGCGGCTGCTCGTGGAGGCGGGCCACGAGGTCGTGGCCGCGGCCAGCGAGGCGGAGGAGTTCCTTCGCCAGGTCGCCGAGCACGAGCCCGACGTGGTGGTGGTCGACGTGCGGATGCCGCCGACGTTCACCGACGAGGGCCTGCGCGCCGCGCTGGTGGTGCGCAAGACGTGGCCCGCGATCGGGGTGCTCGTGCTGTCCCAGTACGTGGAGGAGCGGTACGCCACCGAACTGCTTTCCGACCGGCCGCAGGGCGTCGGGTACCTGCTCAAGGACCGGGTCGCCGACCTGACCGAGTTCCTCGACGCGCTGGACCGGGTGGCGGCGCAGGGCAGCGCGCTGGACCCCGAGGTCGTCGCGCAGTTGCTCGCCCGCAGCCGTCATCCACTGGCGCAGCTCACCCCGCGTGAACTGGCCGTGCTCGCTTTGATGGCCGAGGGCCTGTCCAACGCGGCTATCGCGGCGGAACTCGTGGTCAGCGACGGCGCCGTAGAAAAGCACATCAACAACATCTTCGCCAAGCTCGGCCTGGCGCCCGCCGACCGCGACCACCGGCGGGTCCTCGCCGTGCTGCGCTACCTAGGAGCTGACGGAGCATGAGCACGCCGTTGCCGATGACGAAGGGCAGGCTCCTGGCGCTGCTCCTGGGGGCCCCGGTCGCCTTTGCCCTCATCGCGTGGACCGGGCTCACCGAGGTCGCCTACGCCGGGCAGGGCAGCTACCCGGTGCGGCTGGCGGTGCCGGTACACGGAAGCACGGTCAGCCTCTCGGTCGGCCAGGCGGATATGCAGGTCACCCAGGCGGCGGGCAGCACGCTCCAGCTGACCGGGAAGGCGACCTACTCGCTGTTCCGCTCCGACGTGACCTGGCACACGACCCCATCCGGGGTGATCGTGTCGCCGCAGTGCCACTTCTTCGTCGGCAACTGCTCGTTCAGCTTCCATGCGCTACTGCCCGCGGGCAAGCGGGCCGTCCTTTCCGACGGTTCCGGCAACCTGGCGCTGCGCGGCCTGACCGGGCCGGTGAACGTCGGGTCCGGGTCCGGCAACGTGCAGGCGAACGAGCTGACGGGTACCGTCAGCCTGCAGAACGGATCCGGGAACATCACCGGCGGCGCGCTGTCCGGGTCCAAGGTCACGCTCAGGGATGGCTCCGGCGACATCGCCATCGACAGCCTGGAGAGCCTTGACGTGGTGGTCACCGACGGATCCGGGGACATCTCGCTGACCTTCACCAAGGTCCCCGCGCGGGTCAAGGTGAGCGACTCATCCGGCGACGTGAACGTGGTGCTTCCACGCGGCGCGCGCTACCAGGTCAACGCCACCACGGACTCCGGCAACCGCAACGTGGGTGTGCTCCAGACGACGGCGCCCGACCACGTGATCACGGTCACCGACGGATCCGGCGACGTGTCGGTTACGTACTGACCCGCGCGAAGGCATCCTCCAGGATCGACAGGCCCTCCTCGAGCAGGTTCTCGCCGATGACCAGCGGCGGCAGGAACCGCAGCACGTTGCCGAACGTGCCGCAGGTGAGCACGACGAGCCCGGCCGCGTGGCAGGCCTTGGCCAGCTGCCCGGTGAGGCCCGGGTCGGGGGTGAGGCTGCCCGGCTCGGCAAGCTCGATGGCGATCATCGCGCCGCGCCCGCGCACGTCGGCGATGACCGGGTAGGTGCCGGTCAGCTTGCGCAGCCGGGGCACCATGATCTCGCCGATCCGGCCGGCCCGCCCGGCCAGGTCGTCTGCCTCCATCGTCTCGATCGCGCCCAGGGCGGCGGCACAGGCGACGGGGTTGCCGCCGTAGGTGCCGCCCAGGCCGCCGACGTGCACCGAGTCCATGATCTCGGCCCGGCCGGTCACCGCGGCCAGCGGCAGGCCGCCGGCGATGCCCTTGGCCGTGGTGACCAGATCGGGCACGACGCCCTCGTGGTCGCAGCCGAACCAGTCGCCGGTCCGGCAGAAGCCGCTCTGGATCTCGTCGGCGATGAAAAGGATGCCGTGCCTGGCGCAGAACTCCGCGAGCCCCGGCAGGAACCCGGGCGGCGGGACGATGAACCCGCCCTCGCCCAGGATCGGCTCGATGATCACCGCGGCCGCGTTGTCCTCACCGACCTGGGTGTGGATCAGGCTCGTGATCACGTCGAGGGCGTCCTTGGCACACTGGTCCGGGCCGCCGGGCCAGCGCAGCGGGTAGGCCATCGGCACCCGGTAGATCTCACCGGCGAACGGCCCGAACTTGTCCTTGTACGGCATGTTCTTGGCGGTCAGCGCCATGGTGAGGTTGGTCCGGCCGTGGTAGGCGTGATCGAAGGCCACGATCGCCTGCCTCCCGGTGGCATGCCGGGCGATCTTGACCGCGTTCTCCACGGCCTCCGCGCCGGAGTTGAACAGCGCGGAGCGCTTGTCGTGGCTGCCGGGGGTGTGCTCGGCCAGTTTCTCGCACACGGCCACATACCCCTCGTACGGGGTGACCATGAAGCAGGTGTGGGTGAACTGGCCGGCCTGGTGCCGCACCTGCTCGACCAGGCGTGGTGTGCTGTTCCCCACCGAGGTCACGGCGATGCCGGAGGCGAAGTCGATCAGGGAGTTGCCGTCCGCGTCCACCAGCACGCCGCCTCCGGCGGCGGTGATGAACACCGGCAGCACGTGGCTGACGCCGCGGGCCACCGCGGCCTGGCGCCGGGCGAGCAGGTCGCGGGAGATGGGCCCGGGGATCTCGGTGACGAGGCGGCGCTCCTGCGGGAGCCCAGGTCCGCCGGCCGGCGCTGATCGCATAGTCATATACCGACGATAGGGCACAGGTTCCTTTTTGTACCGAACGAATTTGCCCCGGTGACCTGCGCCTAGGCCACATGTGATCACATGGTCACGGGTAGCCGGCCGGGAGCGGGGCCGGGTCGCCGCGCTTGGCCGCCGGCAGCGCGGTGCTGGTCGCGATCTGGTGCCCAGCGGCGTCGTACAGGCTCAGCCGGTAGGGCCGGCAACCGGCCGGGACGGTGAACGCTAGGTAGGCCCGGCCCGCCACACTGACCGGCCGGACGGTGAGGCTCGTCCCGTTGTTGACGCTGACGACCACCTTGGCGGCGCGCGAGGAGACCAGCCCCGCGTAGCCGGGCAGTTGTGTCGTCGCACCGGGCACCGGCAGGAAGGTCAGGGCCGCGACGCGCGGCGGTGCGGCCACCGGCACACACCTGGTTCCCTGGCCGCGGCCCTGGCCCGGGCGGCGGAGGGCGGCGGTGAAGCACTGGCCGTACAGGCCCAGCGAGACCCGCATGTGCCAGGCCTGTCCGGTGACCGTGCCTGCCCCGATCGGCGTCGCGGCCTGCGAGGCGGCGATGTCGGCCCGGGATTTGTCCAGGTTGATCCAGATTCCGGGGGAGGTGGGGCCGAATACGGTCCAGACGGCGGCGTTGCTGTCCAGGATCAGGCCGTCGCCGAGCCCGAAGCTGGTGTACGTGGCGATCTCGCTGGGGGTGCGCCGCGCGTTGGCGAACACGAGACCCGCCAGGTTGAACGAGGTGCCGCAGGCCCGCACCCGCACCGGCCGGGCGGAGATCTGCTTGCCACCGGGGAAGCTGAGCGCCAGGCGGGTGGTATCCGGGGCCACCTGTGTGAACACGGCACCGATGCCGGGGAAGCCGGAGATGCCCGACAGCAGGGCGGGGTTGCCGAAGGACGGGATGCTCTTGGCCACCTTGAACAGCACGTCGCCGTCCCGGCCGTTGAACATGACCGCCGGGAGGCACCGGTGGCTGCCTGGGTCGGCGATGTTACGCACCGCCAGAGTCCACGGTTTCCCGTCGGCGGTGCCGGAGGCGAACACCCCGCCCGGTGCGGCCGGGTTAGGTGCGTTCAGCGTGATCCTGGACGCAGTCCCTGTCCGGGTGTTGAAGTGCGCGGCCGCCACGACCGCGAGCGCGGCCAGGATCACCGTGCAGGCGGTCAGGGCACGGCGCCGGGCGCGGACCCCGCGGCCGCGGCCGGTCACCCGCAGCACGGGGGGCGGGGAGATCTCCAGCGCACCGAACTCTTCGTGCAGCCGCTGGCGCAGTAGCTGGTCGTCGGTCATTGGGGTCCTCCCGCCTGGCGGCGCGGCGCGGCATCGTCGGTGTCGGCCTCCACCAGTGCCCCGCTGGTGCGCAGCTTGGCCAGTGCCCGCGCCGCCTGGCTGCGCACGGTGCTGGCCGAGCAGCCGAGCAGCGCCGCTGCCTGGGCGTCGCTGAGGTCTTCCCAGTAGCGAAGCACGACCACCGCGCGCTGCCGCGGCGGCAGTGCGCCGAGCGCTTTCAGCAGCACGGACCGTTCCCCGATCGCGGCGGCCGGGTCCGCCGCCGGGTCCGGAACCTCGGCCGGCGGTTCCACGTGCTGCTCGGCCACTCTGCCCCGGCGCCACCGGCTCTTGCTGGCGTTGATCAGGATCCGGCGCACGTAGGCGTCCGGGTCGTCGGCCCGGCGCACCCGCCACCAGGACGCATAGGCGCTCGCCAGGGCGGTCTGGGCAAGATCTTCGGCCAGCCACCTGTCCCCGGTCAGCCCGAACGCCAGCCGCACAAGACCGGCCCAGCGGCTGGTCATGAAATCCTCGAACTGCTGACGCTCTCTGGCGTTCACCGCGTCTCCCGCACCGCCAACAGTAGGCGCGATCTGAGTCACATCACATAGGAGTCCGCCGTACCCGCGCGACGCTGCACGGGGTTCCGGGGGTCGCCCGCAAGGCGTTTGCCTGGCAGGCTTTGGCCATGGTGATCCCGGTTCACGATGAGAATCCGCTGCGCCGTACCCCCTGGGTCACCTACGCCCTGATCGCCGCCAACGTGGTGGTGCTGCTGCTCACCCCGGGGATGCTGCCAGGCAGCATGTCACAGGCGGCCACGGTATGCCAGCAGGAGGCCTTCGACTACCACTACGGCGCGATTCCACGGGAGCTGGTGAAGGACCACCCGCTGCCCGCCGTGGTGACCGGCCAGGTAGTGGCCACGGCGCGCGGCCCGGCCTGCGTGGTCGCGCGGCCCGGCTATCACAAGAATCCGGTGCTGTCGGTGCTCACCGCGATGTTCGTGCATGCGGGCTGGCTGCACCTGCTCGGCAACATGCTGTTCCTGCTGATCTTCGGGAACAACGTCGAGGACAGGTTCCGCAAGATCCCATATCTGATCTTCTATGTGGCCTGCGGGTACGTGGCCGCGTACGGGTTCGCGTTCGTGCATCCCGGTTCCGTCGAGCCACTGGTCGGCGCGTCCGGGGCCATTGCCGGGGTGCTTGGCGCCTACCTGGCGCTCTACCCGCGGGCGCGGGTGTGGAGCCTGGTGCCGTTCCTGTTCTTCATCCCGCTGCGCATCCCCGCGTGGATCGTGCTGGGCCTGTGGTTCCTGCTCCAGTGGGCGTACTCGTTCGGTTTCGCCGCCGGTGGCGGCGGCGTGGCTTACGTGGCGCACGTTTTCGGCTTCCTGGCGGGCCTGCTGGTCGGCTTGGTCGTGCGCGCATCCAGTTCCCAGCGGGCCGTGAGCACCTGAGAGAAAGGGCATGAATGTGACAACGAGGCCCTTCTTGGGGCTGTTCTTGGGGCACCAGGCTTACATTCATCGCCCCGGCAAGCTGGATGAGCCAGGGGGCATGCCCTAGGGTTCCCCCGTGACTGGGCTCTTCGACGGGGTGTTCTCGCGGGGCGCCGCGGCGACGGACAGCCAGGCGTGGCTGCGGGCCATGCTGGACACCGAGGCGGCGCTGGCCAGGGCGCTGGAACGCGCCGGGCTTGCGCCCGACGGCGCGGGCGCGGCGGTGACCGAAGCGGCGGCGGGAGCCTTCGACGCTGCCGCGCTCGGGCGGCAGGCGGCGCTGTCAGGTAACCCGGTCCCCGCGCTGGTCGCCGCGCTGCGCAGGGCCGTGCCGGCCGAGGCGGCCGACACCGTCCACCACGGCGCGACCAGCCAGGACATCATCGACACCGCGGCCATGCTGCTGGCCAGGGGCGCACTTGACGCGATGGCGGCGGATCTGGCCGCCGCCGCCGAGGGCTGCGCGGGGCTGGCCGCGGCTCACCGGGACACCCTGATGATCGGCCGCACGCTGCTGCAGCAGGCCGTCCCCGTCACCTTCGGCCTGGTCGCGGCCGGCTGGCTGACCGGCCTGGACGAGGCCCGCGACGCCGTGATGCGGGTGCGGGCGCAGCGCCTGGCCGTACAGTTCGGCGGTGCGGCGGGAACGCTGGCGTCGCTGGGGCCCGACGGGCCCGCGGTGGCCGGGCTGCTCGCCGCGGAGCTGGACCTGGCCCTGCCGGTGCTGCCCTGGCACACCGACCGGTCGCGCATCGTCGAGGTGGCCGCGGCCTGCGCCGTCGCCGGGGGGGCGCTGGCGAAGATTGCCAGAGATGTGACGCTTTTGGCGCAGTCCGAGGTAGCCGAGGTGCGGGAGGGCGGCGGGGGCTCGGGCGGGGAGCGCCGGGGCGGCTCATCGGCGATGCCGCACAAGCAGAACCCGGTGGCCGCCATCGCCATCCTCGGCTGCACCCGCAGGGTGCCCGGCCTGGTCGCCACCTTGGCCGCCGCGGCCGAACACGAGTATCAGCGCGCGGCCGGAGCCTGGCACGCCGAGTGGGAGCCCTTCGCCGACGTGCTCCGGGTGACCGGGTCCGCGGCGTCCTGGGCGGTGGACCTGACCGGCGGCCTTGTGGTGGATCCGGCCCGGATGCGGGCGAATCTCGATGCCACCCGTGGGCTGCCACTGGCCGAGCGCGTAGCCGGGCTGCTGGCCCCGGCCCTGGGCGCGGCCGCCGCCCACGACCTGGTCGCCCGGGCCAGCGCGCACGCCGTCGCGGTCGGCGGTACGCTCCGCGATGCCCTGCTCGGCGTGCCGGAACTGGCCGGCTGGATGGACGGTGCGGGCATCACCGGCGCCCAGATCGACGAGGCGCTGGACCCGGTGGGCTACCTCGGCTCGGCCGGGGTGTTCACCGACGCGGCGCTGGCCGCTCATGCGCGGCGGTCCTTGCCGGTGCCCTGATCGGCGTTTAAGGTCACCGTGAATGGCTACCTATAGTAGTGTTTGCACACGGAGAGTTATAAGCGTACGCACCCAGATCCGCTGGAGCATGCGGTACATCCAGGCCAGGTACCGGACTCCGTACTGGGCATGGCGGCAGCAGCACGCCTACGGCTGGTACTAGGCAAGTCTCACGCCCGCGCAACCCCTTTACTTCCCGTTTACCGTGGCTAAACGTCAGCTTGGTGCGACAGGCTGGTCCTGGCGGAGCGAACGGGGCAGAAGGGGCTGACATGAGCAGAGCACTGCACCATGCTCGGATCTTGGGACGGGCGGGGCGCACGGGCGGGCCGTCGAGCGGAGGGCGGCTAGGGAACACGGTGCGGCTGCGGTGGCCCGGACGGCTGGTGGCGGTGGTGGCGGTGGTCACGACGGCGGCGACGATGCCCGCGGTGGCACTGGCCAGCGGCGGCGGCCGGGCGGCGTCGGCCGGGCACCCGCCACGGCCCGCAGCGGCCGGTCATCCGGCTCGGGCCGCCGCCGCGGCGGCCGGCGTGATCTCGACCCTGGCCGGCGGTGTCGGCGGCCCGGGCCCGGCGAGGCGGGTGGCGCTGCCCGATCCGTGCGGCCTGGCGGTCGCCGCGGGCAACCTGTACGTCGGCGACAGGGGCTCGGTGCGGAAGGTCAGCGGCGCCGGGTTCCTGACCACCCCCGCCGGCACCGGAGCCTTCGGCCTCCTCGGCGATGGCGGCCCGGCGGTCCGGGCCACGGTCGGGACGTGCGGGGTCGCCGTGGATCACGCCGGCAACCTGGTGATCGCCGACCGCACGCCGGATCCGCGTGGTGGCGGCCAGGACCGGGACCTTCTACGGGCAGGTGATGACCGCCGCGCACATCTACACCGTGGCCGGCGGCGGCACCGCCAATCCCGGCGACGGCGGCCCGGCCACGAGCGCCGAATTGGGCCCGGCGGATGTGCGGGTGGACGGCGTCGGCAATCTGGTGATCGCCGACGTGTCCGGCGCGCGAATCCGTGTGGTCGCGGAGCGCACCGGCACGTTCTACGGGCAGGTGATGACCGCCGGGGACATCTACACCGTGGCCGGCACCGGCACCACGGGATTTTCCGGCGACGGCGGCCCGGCCACCAGTGCCGAGTTTTTCACTCCCATTGGCCTGGCCCTGGACACCGCGGGCAACGTGGTCATCGCCGACGAGCAGAACTACCGCATCCGGGTGGTGGCGGTCACGACCGGGACGTTCTACGGGCAGGCGATGACCGCCGGGGACATCTACACCGTGGCCGGCAACGGCAACTTCGGGTTCGGCGGTGACGGCGGCCCGGCCACGGACGCCAAGCTCAACCTGCCGGGCGACCCTGCCCTGGACCACGCCGGCAACCTGCTGATCGCCGACACGCTCAACAACCGGATCCGGGTGGTGGCGGTCACGACCGGGACGTTCTACGGGCAGGCGATGACCGCCGGGGACATCTACACCGTGGCCGGCAAGGGCGGCCAGCGTTTCACCGGTGACGGCGGCCCGGCCACCGTGGCCCAGCTGGACCAGCCGGGCGCCGTGAAGGTGGACGGCGCGGGCAACGTGGTGATCGGTGACGGCCACAACTTCCGGGTCCGGGTGGTCGCGGCGCGCACCGGCACGTTCTACGGCGTGGCGATGACCGTAGGGGACATCTACACCGTGGCCGGCAACGGCACCGAGCGGTACTCCGGTGACGGCGGCCCGGCCAGCCATGCTCAGCTCGACGATCCGCGGGCGGTGGCGGAGGACGCCGCGGGCAACGTGGTGTTCGCCGACGACTTCACCGACAGCATCCGGGTGGTGGCCGCCGCCACCGGCCGGTTCTACGGGGTGGCGATGACCGTAGGGGACATCTACACCGTGGCCGGCACCGGCAAGTTCGGGTTCGGCGGTGACGGCGGCCCGGCCACCAAGGCCAAGTTCGCCCTGCCGTACGGCGTGACCGTGGACGGCGCGGGCAACCTGGTGATCGCGGACAGCCGGAACAACCGGGTCCGGGTGGTGGCGGCCAGCGCCGGCACGTTCTATGGCGTGGCGATGACGGCCGGGAACATCTACACCGTGGCCGGTGACGGCACTCTCGGATTTACCGGCGACGGCGGGCTGGCCACGGCCTCCTCGGTGGACTTCCCCGCGGGGACCGGCGTCGACCAGGCGGGCAACCTGCTCATCGCCGATGCCGGCCATCAGCGAATCCGGGTGGTGGCTGATCACACCGGCACGTTCTACGGGCAGGCGATGACCATCGGCCATATCTATACCGTGGCCGGCACCGGCAATGAGGGGTTCGGCGGCAACGGCGGCCCGGCCACCCAGGCCTTCTTCCGTAACCCCCTCGCGGTCACCGTGGACCACGCGGGCAACGTGCTGATCTCCGATACGGACAACAACTCGGTCCGGGTGGTGGCGGTCAAGACCGGCACGTTCTACGGGCGGGCGATGACCGCCGGAGACATCTACACGGTGGCCGGCAATGGGACCATGGGCTACTTCGGTGACGGCGGCCCGGCCACCCAGGCCGAACTCTTCAACCCGGCGGGCGTGGCGCTGAACAAGACCGGCGGCTTCGTGATAGCCGACACCGGCAACCACCGGATCCGGGCGGTCAGCGGCTGACGGCAAAGGAACCGGAATGAGCAGGGCGGTCAGGCATGTCCGGGGCGGCAGGCCCCCGCGCGGTGCATGGTGATGCTGGCGGGTGTGGCCGCCTTCCCCGGCGACGGCGGACGTGCCGGTGCCAGCCGCCGCGCTTGGCGGCGCCGGCCGGTCGGCGGGACTCACGAACGCCAGGCCCGCCGCCAGGCAGGCCAGCGGTACCGCGTGAGCACGTAGCGCGCCGAGTAGTCGGCAGTCAGCACCGGTACGACTAGCACCTCGCGGTAATGGCCGGCTCCGGCGCATCCAGCGCCGGAGCCGGTGCGAATAGTAGGTTCAGGCCTACCAAGGACTGGGTGCTCGCCCATGGCGCACGGGCCAGGCGGGGGCCACGATGGCAGTATGTGGATGTTCATCGTGCTGCTGTGGCGGATCGCGGGCAAGGTGCTGCGCCGGGTGGGCTGGGGCGGCCTGCTTGTGCCGGTGGCCGCGATGGGGATGGCCCTGGCCGGGGTGCACTTCTGGACCGTGGCCCTGGTGCTGATCGCGCTGGCCGTGGTGCTCCGCAAGCCACTGCTGGCCGCGGCCCTGCTGCCGCTCAGCATGATTTCCGCGGGCCTCGCCGGGCTGGTGGTGGCCGCGATGACCCCCGGCGGTTCGATGAACTACTTCGTCCGCGAGGTCATGGCCAAGCCACGGGTCGCCTGGGAGGCGCTGCCCCAGGTGGTTGCCGGTTACATTTACACCCCGGAGATGGCGAAGGGGCGTGTGATCGCCGCCACCTGGAACGTCTCGCCAGCATCAAAGGGGGCGCCGGGCGCAGCCTGCCGGCATGCAGTACTGCCGCAGGTGCCGTGGGTCAGGTATTGGACGGTTCACCCACTGCCGGCCGGCGGTCCACCACCCGGGTACTTGACACCTAAGCCGCCGCCTGCGCCGCAGGCATGGTCGATCGCTGCCGTCGGCCGTTCGCTCGGCTGGTGGCAGGGCCGGCTCATCGTGCCCGTGGCACTGTTGCTGCTCACTATCGGCCTGCTGCTGGCACCACGCATGCTCCGCGGCCTGCGCCCGGTGGCCGCCGCGCGGATGCCGGAACTGCGGCAGTGGCTGGCCGCGAACCGCTGGGCACTGTTGCTGCCGCCGGTGGTCGGGGTCGGCATGGTCGCCTTCGGCGCGCAGCCGTGGACGATCGCCGCAGTCGTCGCGGCGCTGGTCATCATCGTCATCCGGTGGCCGGTGATCACCGCCGATATGGTGCCGTTCGCGCTGGCCGCGCTCGCCGCCATCGGGTACCTGATCGCGGCGCGCTGGCAGTCGGCGTCGCCGGGGTTCTACCAGCACCCCATGCTCTACGGCCCGGTGTGGGTCGACGGGCCGAAGTCGGCCATCGCCGCCGGGGCCGAGGCGAGCGCGTTCCTGGCCCTCGGCGCCTGGCTGGTACCCCGGACCATCGGTACGCGGTGGCGCTCGACGCCCGACGCCGACCTGGCGGGCCGGGTGGCGCGGCTCACCGAGAGCCGCGGCCACGCCGTGGACGCCGCCGCCGCGGAGCTGCGCCGGATCGAGCGGGACCTCCACGACGGAGCCCAGGCCCGCCTGGTCGCGCTCGGCATGAACCTGCGGGCGGTGGAACGCGTGCTCCCCGGCAGCCCGCAGGCCGCGCTGGCGCTGGTCGCCGAGGCGCGGGAGACATCGGTCCGGGCGCTGAGCGAGCTACGCGACCTGATCCGCGGCATCTGCCCGCCGGTGCTCGCCGACCGCGGCCTGGGCCATGCGGTGCAGGCGCTGGTGCTGGACACGCCCCTGCCGACCGCGCTCGAGATCGAGCTGCCCGGCCGCCTGCCCGCGCCGGTCGAGTCGGCGTGCTACTTCGCGATCGCCGAGGCACTGGCCAACGCGGTGAAGCATTCCAGCGCGCGCCATGCCGGAATCCGGATCAGGTATGCCGGTGGCATGCTGCGGATCGAGGTGGCCGACGACGGGGTCGGCGGCGCGGACCCGGCCCAGGGGACCGGGCTGCAGGGCGTGGAGCGGCGGCTCGGCACGTTCGATGGCATCATGGCCGTGAGCAGCCCGCCGGGAGGTCCCACCATGATCGTCATGGAGGTGCCGTGCGCGTTGTTGTCGCCGAAGACCTGTTCCTGCTGAGGGACGGGCTCGCCAGGCTGCTTTCCGCGCACGACTTCGAGATCGCCGCAGCGGTGGATTCCGCGCCGGGACTGCTGGGCGCGCTGCTGGAGCACCGGCCGGACATCGCGGTGGTGGACGTCCGGCTGCCGCCCGCATTCGCCGACGACGGGCTGCAAGCCGCGCTCGCGGCCCGGCGTGAGGTGCCGGGCCTGCCGGTGCTGTTGCTGTCGCAGTACGTCGAGCAGTTGTACGCCCGTGAACTGCTTGCCGACCAGGCGGGCGCCGTCGGCTACCTGCTCAAGGACCGGGTGTTCAGCGACGACCAGTTCGTCGACGCGATCCGCACCGTGGCCGCTGGCGGCACGGTCATGGACCCCGAGGTGGTCACCAAGCTGCTCGGCCGCCATTCACGGGACGAGCCGATCAGCCGGCTCTCCGGGCGGGAGCGCGAGGTGCTGGAGTTGATGGCCGAGGGGCGCTCGAACACGGCCATCGCGCAGCGGCTGTTCATCTCGGAGAAGGCGGTCAGCAAGCACACGACCAGCATCTTCACCAAGCTCGGACTGGCTGCCGACCAGGACGACAACCGCCGCGTCCTCGCGGTTCTGGCTTACCTGAATTCTTGATGGTTGGGGCGGCGTCCGGTGGGCGCGCCGCGGCTGGCATGCCTGTGCGAGGGGCTGGAGTGGTCTGGCCCGAGGCGCGTGGGGCAGGCGGTGACTGTGGGCCACGCTACGCTCGCGGCACATCCCACCGGCCGCCACCTATGTAGGCGGAAGGCGTGCCTGAGGCATACCTCGCTGGCTGGCCCTATTAGGCAAGAAGGGGTACCCGGGTAGTGTTCGTGGCCGACCGGTACGGCCTGATCTGCGGGAGGCAGCATGGACGATGCGGAACGCGCTGCTCGGGGGATGAGGGTGCGGCGGGAGGTGCTTGGGGACGCGCATGTGGACCGGGCGGTGGCCAATACGACCCCGGTTACTGCGGACTTTCAGGACTTCATTACTCGGTATGCGTGGGGGGAGGTCTGGTCGCGGCCGGGACTGTCCAGGGCGGAGCGGAGCATGATCACGCTGACCGCGCTCGTGGTGCTGCGGCAGGACGAGGAGCTTGCGATGCATTTGCGTGCCGCGCTGCGCAACGGGCTCACTCCTGAGCAGATCACCGAGGTGCTGTTGCACACCGCCGTGTATGCGGGCGTGCCTGCGGCCAACCGGGCGTTCGCCGTCGCCAACCGGGTGCTCGGTGAGGAGGGGCAGGCGGGCTGAACGGGCACCGCGTTGACCGGGACCCCTCTACCGGGCGGACGGCGGTGGAGGCTAGAGTGTCCGTATCTCGCACGCTTGTGCAGATTGCGGCCAAAGACGATGAGGATTGTTACGGCTGCCCTCATCGGGTCAGGAGGCACTAAGGCATGGCGCGGATCGTGTCACTCGCCGAGGCCGTCGCCGCGACCATTCATGACGGCGACTCCGTGGCCATGGAGGGGTTCACGCACCTCATACCGTTCGCGGCGGGGCATGAGCTGATCCGCCAGCAGCACCGCGATCTCACCTTGATCCGGATGACCCCGGATGTGATCTACGACCAGCTCATCGGGGCGGGCTGCGCGAGCAGGCTGATCTTCTCCTGGGGCGGCAACCCCGGCGTCGGCTCGCTGCACCGGTTCCGTGACGCGGTGGAGAACGCCTGGCCGGGCCCGCTGCAACTGGAGGAACACAGCCACGCGGGCATGGCGAACCGCTACGTGGCCGGCGCCTCCGGGCTGCCGTTCGCGGTGCTGCGCGGGTACGGCGGGACCGGCCTCGAGGGCCTGCCCGGCCTGGACGGCCAGCCCGCGGTTCGCGCGATCACCTGCCCGTTCACCGGGGAGCGGCTGACCGCGGTCGCGGCGCTCACGCCCGACGTGGCGGTCATCCACGCCCAGCAGGCCGACCGGGCGGGGAACGTCCAGCTCTGGGGGATCACCGGGGTACAGAAGGAGGCGGTGCTCGGGGCCCGCCGCTCGGTGGTGACGGTCGAGGAGATCGTGGATGAGCTGACGCCCCGGGCACAGGCGATCGTGCTGCCGTCGTGGACGGTCGACTACGTGGCCCACGCTCCCGGCGGCGCGCATCCCTCCTACGCCCTGGGCTACTCGCAGCGCGACAACGACTACTACGTGGCCTGGGATGCCATCAGCAGGGACCGGGAGCGGTTCCTGAACTGGCTGAAGACCGACGTCTTCGGCGCCCCGGACCCGGCCGGGCTGGCCAGCTCCGCAGCGGGCGAGGAAGGATAAGGCGCATGAGCCGCGCGGCTGCACGGGCGGGCGAGTTCAATGCCGACGAGATGATGACGGCATGCGCCGCCCGCGCCCTCAGGGACGGAATGACCTGCTTCGTCGGGATCGGCCTGCCGAGTGCGGCGGCCAACCTGGCCCGGGCCACGCATGCACCGGACCTCGTGCTCATCTACGAATCGGGCACGATCGGCGCCAAGCCCGGCTGGCTGCCGCTTTCCATCGGCGACGGGGTGCTCGCCGAGACGGCGGACGCGGTGGTCAGCGTGCCGGAGATCTTCAACTACTGGCTGCAGCCGGGCCGGATCGACGTCGGCTTCCTCGGCGCGGCCCAGCTCGACAGGTTCGGCAATATCAACACCACGGTCATCGGCAGCACCTACGCGAACCCGAAGGTCCGCCTGCCCGGTGCCGGCGGAGCCCCGGAGATCGCCGCGTTCTGCCGTGAGGTCATCATCATCGTCCGGCAGAGCCGCCGGTCCTTCGTGGAGCGGGTGGACTTCGTGACGTCCGTCGGGTACGGCACCGGGCGGGGCGACCGCGAGCGGCTGGGCCTGACCGGTGCGGGCCCGCGCAAGGTCATCACCGACCTCGGCGTGCTCGAACCGGACCCGCAGACCAGCGAGCTGACCCTGACCGGCGTGTACCCGGGGGTCACGCCGGAGCAGGTGCAGGCCGGCACGGGCTGGGAACTGGCGGTCTCCGGCGGCCTTGAGGTGCTTGCGCCCCCCTCGGCCGCGGAGCTTTCCGCCCTGCGGGCGCTGCAGGCCATGACCCCAGGTTCAGAAGGATCACGCTGATGGCAGTGCCAGCCCCGACCCCACCACCCCGCCCAAGGCCAGCCCCGACCCCACCACCCCGCCCAAGGCCAGCCCCGACCCCACCACCCCGCCCAAGTCACCCGCCCACGTCCGGCTCCGGGCTCGCCGTGACCCCTTACGTGCGGCCGGCCGGGGTCCATCCGCCGCTCGACTACGCCGAGTACCGCTCGACGGCGCTGCGCGCGCCGCACCAGCCGCTGGTGCTGCTCCCGCAGCGGCTGACCGAGATCACCGGGCCGCTGCTCGGTGCCGAACGGGTCACCGCGGCCGACGCCGACCTGACCGCCCAGCACGAGGGCGAGCCGCAGGGCCAGCGGATCATCGTGTCCGGGCGGGTGCTCGACTCGGATGGCCGGCCGGTGCCGGACACGCTGATCGAGATCTGGCAGCCCAACGCGGGCGGCCGCTACCGGCATGTGGTGGACGACCATCCCGCGCCGCTCGACCCGAACTTCACCGGTGTGGGCCGGTGCGTCACCGACCCGCAGGGCCGGTACCGG
This sequence comes from uncultured Actinomycetes bacterium, assembly GCA_963726415.1. GTDB lineage: Bacteria > Actinomycetota > Actinomycetes > Streptosporangiales > Streptosporangiaceae > DASXKD01. Next base: position 72,025 of record CAVSCM010000052.1, on the reverse strand, counting down.
TTCGTGACCATCAAGCCGGGCTCCTACCCGTGGCGGAACCACCCGAACGCCTGGCGACCCGCGCACATCCACTTCTCGCTGTTCGGCCGCGCCTTTGCCCAGCGCCTGGTGACCCAGATGTTCTTCCCCGGTGATCCGCTGTTCTTCCAGGACCCGATCTTCAACTCGGTGCCTGAGGCGGCCAGGGACCGGCTGATCTCCCGGTTCGATCTCGGCCTGACCGTGCCGGAGTGGGCACTCGGGTACGCCTGGGACATCGTGCTCCGCGGCCGCGGCGCCACATTCTTCGAGCAGCCGGACGGCCACCGGTGACCCCGAAGCTGACGCCGTCCCAGACCGTGGGGCCGTTCCTGGCCATCGGGCTGCCCTGGCCGGATGGCCCGTTCGTGGTGCCCGAGAGCACCGCCGGGGCGATCACCATCACCGGCCGGGTGTTCGACGGCGCCGGGGACCCGGTCACCGACGCGCTGGTGGAGACCTGGCAGGCCGACCCGGACGGCCGGTTCGCCCACCCGGACGACCCGCGCGGCGCGGCCAGCCCCGGGTTCCGCGGTTTCGGCCGGTGCCCCACCGGCACCGATGGTTCGTATCGCATCGTGACCCTCAAGCCGGGGCCGCTGCCCAGCCCGGACGGGGCGACAGAAGCGCCGCACCTGGACGTCTCCGTGTTCGCCCGCGGGCTGCTCGACCGGGTGGTGACGCGGGTCTACTTCCCCGATGAGGGGCAGGCGAACGAGGCCGACCCGGTGCTCGCCTCGATCGACCCGGCCAGGGCAGCCACCCTGATCGCCGCTGCCGACCAGGGCACGCCGGGCTGGCTGCGCTTCGACATCCACCTTCAGGGAGATCAGGAGACGGTCTTCTTCGATGTCTGAGCCAGGCGGGAACGGGCCGCCCCGGCGAGGGGGGCGGGCGCCGGTGGAACTGTCCGCGCGCATGAGCGGGCCGTCCGGCGCGCCGGTCCTGATGCTGGGCAACTCCCTCGGCACCACCATAGAACTGTGGGAGCCGCAGCTGGACGCGCTGGGCCGCCGGTTCCGGCTGCTGCGCTACGAGCACAGGGGCCATGGCGGCTCACCCGCGCCACCGGGGCCTTACGCCATATCCGACCTCGGCGCGGACGTGCTGGCGCTACTCGATGAGTTCGAGGTCGCCACCGCGTACTACGCCGGCGTGTCGCTCGGCGGCATGGTGGGCATGTGGCTCGCCGCGAACGCGCCGGGCCGGATCGAGGCGCTCGCGCTGTGCTGCACCTCGGCGTACCTGCAGCCCGCGCAACTGTGGGTGGACCGGGCCGCGGCGGTGCGCAGCGACGGGCTCGGCTCGATCTCCAAGCAGATCGTCGGGCGCTGGTTCACCGCCGCCTACGAGGCCGCCCATCCGGGCACCGTGGCGCGGTTCATCACCACCCTGGAGCAGGATGTCGCCCCCGAGGGCTACGCGGGCTGCTGCGACGCGATCGCCGCCATGGACCTGCGGCCGCTGCTCGCCTCGGTCACTGCACCGACGCTCGTCGTCGCCGGGGCCGAGGACCCGGCGACCCCGCCGTGGCACGGGGCTGTGATCGCGTCCGCGATCCCCGGTGCGCGGCTGCGGGTCATTCGCGGCGCCGCGCACCTGGCCAACGTGTCCTCGGCGGCCGAGTTCACCGCCACGCTCCTGGCCCACCTGGACGGGTGACCGGCCGGGAGGGACTCAGGGACGTCACCGGGCCAGGGTGCGGGCGGCCGCCTCGATGGCCTGCTGGGACAGCAGCACGGCCGCCGCCGCGTCGCCGAGCGGCACGAAGCTGTCCTCGCTCGTCACCCGCGCCGCCTGGCCGCGGAAGCCGCCGTCGGCGAGGGCGGCGAGCACCGCCTCGGCCACGCCTCCGCTGCGCCTGGTCTCGTCGGCGATCAGGACACGGCCGGTGGCGGTGGCCTCGGCGAGGATATCGTCGACCGGCAGCGGTGCCAGCCAGCGCAGGTCGAGCACCCGGGCGCCGATTCCCTCCGCGGCCAGCCTGTCCGCCGCCCGCAGGCTGAGCCATAGCCCGTTGCCGAACGTCACGATCGTCAGGTCGGTGCCGTCACCGTGGATGCGAGCGCGGCCGACCGGCACATGCCCGGCGGCCCACCGCTCCGGCGGGTCGTAGCCTGCCTTCCAGCCCCAGTCGCCCGCGGCCAGCAGGTCACGGGCGTGGTAGAGCGCGATCGGCTCAAGGAAGGCGCACACGCTGCCGTCCGCCTCGGCGGCGGCCAGGCAGGTCCGCAGCATGGCCGCGGCATCGTCCGGCCGGGCCGGGGAGGCAACGATCAGCCCGGGGATGTCGCGCAGCGCCGCCACGCTGTTGTCGTTGTGGAAATGGCCGCCGAAGCCCTGGTAGGCATAGCCGGCGATGCGGACCACTATCGGGTTGCGGTAGCGGCCCCGGGAGAAGAAGGGCAGCGTGGCGGCCTCGCCCCTGATCTGGTCGGCGGCGTTGTGCAGATAGGCGAGGTACTGGATCTCCGGGACCGGGAGGAGCCCGGCGAGCCCCGCGCCGAGGGCGAGGCCGAGGATGGACTGCTCGTCCAGCACGGTGTCGAACACCCGGCCCGCGCCGAAGGCGGCAAGCAGCCCCCTGGTCACCCCGTACACGCCGCCCTTGCGCGCGACGTCCTCGCCGAACACCAGCATGCCCGGCCGCGCCGCCAGGGCATCGGTGAGCGTTGCGTTGATGGCCTGGGCCAGCGTCATCGGCCCGGCCGACTCGGGCAGCCGGCCGCCGAACGCGCGGTGCCGCGCGGCTGCCCCGGCGGGCGCGGCGGCGCTGGCCGCGACCTCGTCCGGGCGGCGCGGCGCGAGCGGTGCCATCACCTGGACCGCGCTGGTCAGCCGGGGTGCACCGGCCAGTTCCGCCGCCCGGCCGAGCACCCCGGCGCGCGACGCCTCGTACCGGTCGAGCACGTCGCCCGGGGACAGCAGGCCAGCGCCGATGAGCAGCCGGGCGGTGCCGATCAGCGGGTCGGCGTCCAGATCCGCGGTGATCTCGCCGGCCCGCCGGTAGGCGGTCTCGGGGTCCGTGCCCGCGTGACCGCCCAGCCGCACCATGGACAGGTGCAGGAACGCCGGGGAGCGCTGCTGCCTGACCCAGGCCGCCGCCTCCAGCGTGGTGTCGAAGACATCGGCCAGGTCGGAGCCGTCGGCGTGGAAGTAGCGCAGCCCCGTCCTGCCTGACGCCACGGCGGCCACCCAGCCGGGCGGGGTGCGCACGCTGATGCCGATCCCGTTGTCCTCGCACACCACCAGCAACGGCAGCGGCAGGCGCTGGTAGGCGCAGTAGGCGGCGGTGTTCAGCGCCCCGGCCGCGGTGGAGTGGTTGACCGAGGCGTCGCCCATGCTCGCGAGGACGATCGCGTCGGCGGGCCAGCGCGCCGCAGACCCGAGCCGGGCGGCCCGGCCGAGGGTGAAGGCCAGCCCGACCGCCCTCGGCAGGTGCGAGGCGATCGTGGACGTCACCGGGATCACGTTCAGGTCGGCGTGCCCGAGTACCTTGTGCCGGCCGCTGGCGATCGGCTCCGCCTCGGCCGCGGCCAGGCCGAGCAGCACGTCGCCCACGCCGTCGCGCGGCGGCGCCGCCTGGGCCGCGCGGGCCAGGTAGAACGCGCACGAGCGGTAGTGCAGCAGCGCCGGGTCGCTGGGCCGCAGTGCGGCGGCCAGCGCCGCGTTCCCCTCGTGGCCCGAGGAACCGATCGTGTAGAAGCCGGCGTTCCTGGACCGCAGCCAGAGTGCGGCCACGTCCAGGTGCCGGCTGGCGAGCTGGGCGTCGAACAGCTCCAGGCAGCGCTCGCCGGTCAGCGCCGAGCCCGGCCGGACCGGGGCGGCCGGGTCGGCCCGGGCGGCGCCTGCCTGCGCTGCGCCGGCCCAGGCAGGCGGTGATGCCTCCGGCGGGGCCGACGGGCCCGCGCCCGCAGCCGGGAACGCCCCCTGATGCCCCTGCTCACCGTTGCCGTGCGGAAGGTCCGGGGTAACCGTGAGCATCGCCAGGATCGACCTGGCGAAGTGGCGCTCCACCGCGTCCCGCTCCTGCGCCGCCTCGCCCGTGCGCTCGTCAGCCGCTTGGCTCATGCGTCTACCGTAGGCGGTAGGCCGGCCATGCCCCATCCCGCCTGCCAGCCACGAAGGAGGCTTCATGCTGCCCTGGTCCGCCGACCTGAGGGGTCGGATCGATCAGCAGACGATCACCAGCGAGCTGCTCAAGGACAACCCGCTGAAAGATCCCTACGAGCGGCCGCTGTGGGTGTACCTGCCGCCGGGGTATGACGCGGAGCCGGACCGCCACTACCCCTCGGTATACGTGATCCAGGGCTACACCGGTCACCTGGCGATGTGGCACAACCGTGCGCCGTTCCGGCAGCCGTTCCCCGAGACCGCCGACGCGGTCTTCGCCTCCGGCGAGGCGCCGCCCGCCATCGTGGTGTACGTGGACGCGTGGACCGCTTACGGCGGCAGCCAGTTCGTCGACTCCCCGGGCACCGGCCGCTACCACTCCTACCTCTGCGACGAGGTGGTCCCGTGGGTGGACGCGCGGTACCGGACGCTGGGCGACCCTGGCCACCGGGCGATCATGGGCAAGTCGAGCGGCGGGTTCGGCGCGATGATCACCCCGATGCTGCGGCCCGACCTGTTCGGGGCGCTGGCCACCCATGCCGGCGACTCGCTCTACGAGCTGTGTTACGTCCCCGAGTTCGGCAAGGCAGTGCGCCACCTGCGCGAGTATGACGGTGACGTCTGGCGCTGGTGGGCGGACTTCGGCTCAAGGACGTCGTTCACCAAGGAGGCCGACCACGACCTGCTCACGCTGCTCGGCGTGGCCGCCTGCTTCTCGGCCGACCCGGACGGCACGGTGCAGTTGCCCTTCGACCCACAGACCGGGGTGATCCGGCCCGAGGTCTGGCAGCGGTGGCTGGACTGGGACCCGGTCCGGATGATCCCGACGTACTCCGGCGCGCTCCGGGGGCTGCGGGCCATCTGGATCGACGCGGGCGTCAGGGACGAGTGGTTCCTCGACATCGGCGCCGAGGCGGTGCACGCCGCGCTGCGGGCGGTGGGCGTCCCCGCCGAGCGGATCAGGTTCGAGCTTTTCGAGGCCACCCACATGGGCATCGACTACCGGTACCCGTTGTCCCTGGCCTGGCTCTGCCACCAAATAGCCCCGTAACGGGCCATCAGGCGGTCTCGTCGAACAGGTGGCCGGCCACCCGGGCCAGATGCGCGCGCATCGCCTCCACCGCGCGGTCGGCATCCCTGGCCCGCAGCGCGGCTACCAGTTCGGCGTGGTCGGCCTGGTAGGCGCGCTGCCGTTCCCGCGACGCGCTGCGCCGCTTCAGGTCGCCCCAGAAGCGGCCGTGCCTTGCCTCCTCGATGACGGCGTACAGCCTGGTCAGCAGCGGGCTATGGCTGGCCGCCATGATGCTGCGGTGCAGCGCGAGGTCCCAGGTCTCGAACTCGTCGTAGCTGCCGGCGCGCTCGCCACCGGCCAGGCACCGGCCGATCTCCTCGAAATCGGCCGCCGTGGCCCACGCCACCACCAGACGCATCGCCGGCGGCTCCAGCAGCCGGCGGACCGTCATGACGTCCGCTGGTGCGAAGCCCCCCTGGCCGGCCGGGCGCCCACCGGGGCCCAGGTACTGCTCGGTCACGCTGTCCGCGATCCGGGCCTGGCTGGCGGTTGCCCCATCACCGGTGCTCGCGCCCGGCTCCTCCCGCAGGAAGGTGCCGCGGCCCACCTCACGGGAGATGCGCCCCTCCGCCTCCAGGACCGTGAGAGCACGCCGCACCGAGGTGCGGGTCGCCCCCAGGTTCGCCGCAAGCTGCCGTTCGGTGGGCAGCCGGGAGCCACGGCGCAGGCCGGCCCGCCGGGATTCGTCAAGGATGATTTCCGCGAGCCGGTGCCGGTGGCCCGTCGGCTGCGCTGAAATGTCCCCGGGCGGTTTCCCCATCCCCGTCCGCTCCTTTACTTGCTCTAGAACTAAGCTCAACCAATCATACCAATCGTGACCAGACTGTGATGCTGCTGCGCTTTGTTCACGGATCTCTAATACTTGACCTGGGATCTAAAGCGGACCTATTCTCAACCAATCCGCATCCCAGAACCAATCGCGGTCGGTCACCTGCCTCGCGCCACCGATGCGTTGCTGGCACCGCAAACGATTGGGGCGCGAGGGCAAAGGAGACTTCCAGGTGAGGCTGGCCACCATTGCCACGGACCGGGGACCGCGCCTGCACGTCAAGGCGCGCTCCGGATACGTCGATGTCGGTGATGCCACGGGCGACGAGCGGATGTCCTCCCTGCAGCATGTGCTGACAGCGGGGGACCGGGCGATGGACGCGATCCGGCCGCTGGCCGACCGGGACGGCCGCGAAGCCGGGCCGGCCGAGTTCGCCGCGGCGGTGCCAGCCCCGCCGCGCATCCTGTGCCTCGGCCTGAACTACAGCGAGCACGCCCTTGAGGGCGGTCGCGCCGTGCCGACCTGGCCGGACGCCTTCGTGCGGGGCAGCGACAGCGTCCTGCCCCCCTACGCCGACCTGGTGAAGCCGGCGCTCACCAGCAAGTTCGACTATGAGGCCGAACTCGGCATCGTGATCGGCGCCGGCGGCCGGTATATCCGCGCGGAAAAGGCCCTGGACGCGATCGCGGGGTTCGTGGTGGTCAACGACGCCTCCTGCCGCGACTGGCAGCGGGCCGCCACCCAGTGGACGGCCGGCAAGAACTTCGTGGGCAGCATGCCGATCGGCCCGGAAGTCGTCACCACCGACGAGGTGGACGTCAGTGACCTGGCCATCAGCTCGACGCTCAACGGGACCGTGATGCAGTCGGCGCGCACCTCCCAGATGCTGGTCAGCGTCCCCGCGGCGATCGAGTTCTTCTCTTCATTCACCCGCCTGGCTCCCGGTGACGTGATCGCCACCGGCACGCCGGGCGGCGTTGGTTTCGCTCGCACCCCGCCCGTATGGATGGAGCCCGGCGACGTCATCGAGGTGACGGTCGAGGACGTGGGCACCATCCGCAACCGGGTCATTGCCGAGGAGGGCGCACCGGCCGACTGGCGCTGGCACCCCGGTGGCTCCCCGGCCCGGCCAGGGCTGTGACCCGGATGGCCGGGCCGCCGCCCCACCTCCCCACCAGTCACTCCATCTTTCGGAGAGTCCATGAAGTCGACGACGCCGGTCCCCGTGGCCAACGCTGCGGGTGATCGCAGACACTCGCCCCGCACTACTCCGCGAATCCTGCCCCTCGGGGCGGTGGCCGCCGCCGCCGCTCTCGCCCTTACGCTCGCTGCCTGCGGCAGCAGCAGCAACTCCTCCAGCCCGGCTAGCGGCTCGAGTTCGGCCGCCTCGGGGGCCACGCTGACCGTCGCCGACGTCGCCCCGTTCAGCGGGCCCGACGCCGCCCTCGGCCCCACCTACCTCGCCACCTGCTACGGTGCCACGAGCGTCATCGACGCCCACGGCGGCGTGCTCGGGCACAAGCTGACCTGCAAGAGCGTGGACACGCGCGGCGAGCCCGCCGACGCCGTGCCCGCGGTCAACCAGATGTTCGCCAGCACGCCCAACCTGGCCCTGGTCATCGGCTGCACCTCCGACGAGGCGGCCTCCGTCGTCCCGATCGTCAACGCCCGCAAGATGGCCATGTTCTGCATGACCGGGCAGTCCGAGTTCGACCATGTGCACTTCCCTTACTTCTACCGGCTGGTCCCACCGGACCTCGAAGAGTCCTACGCGATGGTGGTCATCGCCCAGCAGCTTGGTTACAAGCGGATCGCGCTCGCGTTCGGTAACGACATCGGGTCCCAGACGTTCGTGCAGCCGGCCATCACCTCACTCAAGAAGGCTGGGATGACCCTCACCACCAGCCAGACGCTGGACCTGAAGGCCACCACGTTCCGCACCGAGGCCGAGGCGATCATCGGCTCCCATCCGCAGGCGATCATGACCGAAGCCCTCGGCACCGCCGACCCCACCCTGTTCGCCGAGATCAAGCAGCTCAACCACGGCAAGGCGATCCCGATCATCGCCACCTCAGCGGCGATCTCGCCGCCGTTCTTCAAGGCGGCGGCCGCGGCGGTGGGCGCGGGCACGTTCGCGTCCGGCTTCCACGCCGACAACCTGGTCACCGAGACCAGCGGGCCCGCCTACGGGCCGTTCAAGTCGGCGCTGCTCTCCCAGCAGGGCAAGGTGCCGGGCACCGCCGGGAACTTCACCACCTACCTCAGCGCCCCCGGCGGCGTCCACCTCTACGACGGCATCAACCTCGCCGCGCTGGCCATGCTGATGTCCAAGAGCACCAGCCCGGCCGTGTACGGGCCGGACATCATCAAGATCGGTGACGGCGTCCCCGGCGCCACGGTCTGCTACGGGTTCGTCCAGTGCGCCGCGGCGCTCAAGGCCGGTAAGTCGATCAGGTACGAGGGCCCCGGCGGCCCGACCGCCTTCGACGGCTACCACGACTCGACCGGCATCTTCCAGGTCGACACCTACAGCCCGTCCGGCCAGGTGAACGTGACCGGCAACATCACCGCCGCGCAGTTGCGGGCCGTCCAGCCTTGATCCGCAGTGCTAGCCCAGGGGGGCGACCCCCTGGAACCCCCGCTGGCCTCAAGGTCTCGCGACTGCGTCGCGTGGCCTTGGGCCCTGCCCCGGCACGTCCCCAGCGGGCACTGGCGCCCCGGCCAGTGCCCGCCGGGGCACCACCCGGTGTCCGGGGGGCGGGCGCACCGTGAGCCTGTTCGTCGCCTCGATCGGGTTCGGCCTGGTCACTGCGTCGGTGCTCGCCATCGCCTCGGTCGGGTTCACCCTCCAGTTCGGCGTCACCGACGTGCTCAACCTGGCCTACGGCGCGATCATGATCTTGGGCGCCTTCCTGGCCTACCTGCTGAACTCCAACGGCACCTCGGTGTGGATCGGCATGCTCGTCGCGATCGCCGCGTGCTCGGTGGTCTCGGTCCTGCTCAACGCGGTTGTCTACACACCGTTCCAGCGGCGCGGGGCCACCCCGATCACGATGGTGATCGTGTCCCTCGGGATGACCCTCATCATCGAGTTCGGGGTGGAGGCGGTGGCCGGCGGCGTCCCGGTCTCTTACACCATGGGCAACGGCCCGACGTTCACCGCGGGCAGCCTGACCCTGACCGGAATCCAGCTTGTGATCATGGCCCTGGCCGTGCTGTCCATGGCCGGGGTGCACGTGCTGCTGCGCTACACCAAGCTGGGCAAGGCGATGCGGGCCACCGCGGCCAACCGCACCCTGGCCCGCAACTGTGGCATCCGCACCGGCCGGGTCATCGCCGCGACCTGGGCGCTGACCGGCGCGCTGTGCGGCCTGGCCGGCACGGTCTTCGCCATCGACGCGGGCAGCTTCGACGCGACCTCCACGGACGTGTTCCTGGTTCTCATCCTGGCCGCGGTCTTCCTCGGCGGCCCCGGCCAGCCCTACGGCGCCATGCTGGGCGCGCTGGTCATCGGCTTGGCCACGGAGGTCAGCGCCGTCTTCATCCCGGCCGACTACAAGTACGTGATCGCGTTCGTGGCGCTGCTCATCATGCTCGGCGTGCGCCCGACCGGGCTGCTCGGCGAGCGGCTATGACACCGGAACGAGGCCGCGCGTGAACTCCTTCTATGTGATCAACATCCTGGTCTACGCGGCCGTCGACGCCATGGCCTGCCTCGGCCTGAACCAGCAGTTCGGGGTCGCCGGTGTCACCAACTTCGGCTTTATCGTGTTCCAGGCGGCCGGCGGGTACGCGGCCGCGATCCTGGCGCTGCCCGCCGACAGCGCCAACGGCGGTTTCCAGTCCTACATCGGCGGCTGGAACCTGCCCTTCCCGCTGCCGTGGCTCGGCGCCGCGGTGGCCGGTGGCCTGGTGGCGCTGCCGTTCGCCTTCCTGTTCGGGCGGCGGCTGCGCGGCGACTTCGCCGCGGTCGGCCTGCTGGTCACCGCCGTGCTGCTGAACCTGCTCGTGACGAACTACCGGCCGCTCCTGAACGGGGACGCGGGCCTGTCGCTCATCCCGACGCCGCTGCGCGGGCAGAACATGTTCAGCGTCGAGCCGCTGGGCTACGAGTGGGTCTTCACCGCCGGGATCATCGTCCTGGCTGTGTGCGTGTTCGCGTTCCTGCGCCGCCTCACCGAGTCCCCATACGGCCGGTCGCTGCGCGCGATGCGGGACAACGACGTGGTGGCCGACTCGCTCGGCAAGAACCTGCTGTCGATGCGGACCGCCATGCTGGTGACCGGGGGAGCGGTGGCCGGGCTGTCCGGCGGGATCCTGGTTACCTACATCACGACGTGGTCGCCGGCGGAGTGGGGGTACGCCGAGACGGTCGTGCTGTTCGCGGCGGTCATCATTGGCGGGGCGGGGAACCAGTGGGGGGCTGTACTGGGGGCGGTCCTGGTGCCTGTGGGATTCGAAGAGGTGACCAGGTATATACCGACGTCCAATAATCTGCCGCCGAACCTGATTCCTTCGCTGGAGTGGGTCGCTATCGGGGTGTTGATCATTGGGTTCCTGTGGTTCAGGCCGCAGGGGGTGCTGCCGGAACGGAAGCGCGTGATCGCGGTGGGGGCGCCGTCCGGCGGGCGCGCCGCGGGCTGGCGGGACGATGCGAGGGCTGGGGAGGTCTTGCCCGAGGCGGGTGGAGCAGACGGTGACCGCCGGCCACGCTACGCCCGAGGCACATCCCACCGGCCGGCACCTGGGCCCAGTGCGGGCGAGGAGCCGTCTGCCGGGGAGGGGGAGAGAGCGAGAGGGGATTCGGGGAACTCTGGCTCCTCGGAGCGGGACGCTGCCGTGGTGCTGGAGGCGGTGGGGGTATCTCGGGAGTTTGGGGGAGTGCGGGCGGTTCATGAGGTGTCGTTCTCGGTGCGGAAAGGGACGTTGACGGGGCTGATCGGGCCCAATGGGGCCGGGAAGTCGACGTTGCTGGCGATGCTGGCGGGAACGTTGCCGGTGTCGGCCGGGAAGGTGCTGTACCTCGGGGACGACGTGACTTCTTTGGCGGCGTTCCGGCGGGCGCGGCTGGGGCTGGTCAGGACGTTTCAGCTGGCCAGTGAGTTCAAGCGGCTGACGGTGATGGAGAACCTGGTGTCGTCGGTGCAGGCGAACCGGGGAGATTCTTTTTTGGGCGCCATGGCGGGACGGAGGTACTGGGGGGCCGATGAGGCCGCCGCGGTGGCGCGTGCCTCGGCGCTGCTGGAGCGGTTCGGGCTCGCGGACCACGCCAACAGCTACGCGGGGGACCTGAGCGGGGGGCAGCGGCGGCTGGTGGAGATCATGCGCGCGCTGATGGCTGGGCCCCGGATGCTGCTGCTCGACGAGCCCATGGCCGGGGTGCACCCGCACCTGGCGCGGCGGATCGGCAACGAGCTTGTCGCGCTGTGCGCCGAGGGGATGACAATCCTCATGGTCGAGCACGAACTGGCCATCATGGATGAGTTCTGCGATCCGGTGGTGGTGATGGCGGAGGGCGCGGTGCTCGCCGAGGGCACTATGCAGCAACTCCGCGGCCGGCAGGAGGTCGTGGAGGCCTACCTTGTCGGCTGACGTCACGCTGCAGGGGCTGCCGCTGCGCGCCGAAGGGATCACGGCCGGATACGGCGGCGACCCGGTGATCCGGGGGGTCACCGTCAGCGCCGACCCCGGCCAGGTGGTCTCCCTGGTCGGGCCCAACGGATCCGGCAAGAGCACGCTGCTCAAGGGCCTGGTCGGCATCGTGCGCGTCTCCTCGGGCACGGTGACCGTCGGCGGCAGGCAGGTCACCAACATGGCGCCGGAGGAGATCGCCCGCGCCGGCGTGGGGTACGTGCCGCAGGTCGACGACGTGTTCGGCCCGCTGACCGTGCGGGAGAACCTGGAGATGGGCGGGTACCTGCTGCCGCGCGGCGAGGTGGCTGGCCGGATCGACAAGGTACTCACGGTCTTCCCCCGGCTGGCCGGGATGGTTGGCCGCAGCGCCGGCAAGCTGAGCGGTGGCGAGCGGAAGATGCTCGCCATGGGCCGCGTGCTTATGCTCGACCCGGGGCTGTTCCTGCTTGACGAGCCGACCGCGAACCTCGCGCCCGCCATCGCCGCCGCCCTGCTCCAAGAGCATGTGCGCGGCCTGGCCGCCAGCGGCGCGGCGGTGCTGATCGTGGAGCAACGGGCCAAGGCGGTGCTGGCCATCTCCGACCGCACCTACGTGCTAGGCGGCGGCGAGGTGCGGATGGAGGGCACCCCCGCCGAACTGTCAGCCAGCCCAGAGTTCGTCGAGTCCTTCCTCGGCGGCCGTGGCCGCCCGATGCAGCCGACCGACGGTTAGTCCCTCGCGGCTACATTTCCAGGATCTTCGCGCTTCCATGGCGAGTAGGTTGGCATCACGGGGGGAGTGGGCCGAGCATTCCGAGCGGGCTGGGCGCCGTGAAAGCGATCCGCAGGACGTTCCGGCCTCCGGCCACCTGCACCATCTGGATGCGCGCGCTCAGATAGAACCCACCCAGTCCATGCACGAAAGCAGACGTCAGCTGCACCTGGGCAGCGCCGTTAGCACCACCCTGCCCGCCGGTTACTGCCAGATCGACGCTCCGAAGTGGGATGCCTGGGCTCGCACCCGGGGCAAGATCCCCAAACGACACAACAGAGATCGGTCGCTGCGACGCCAGTTCTCCGAGGGTGAGCTGGAGCCGAGAATCGACCTGGCCATCTGCGAGCTCCAGACGGGGCGTTCCCGACACCGTGATCCGCTGATTTTGCAGCAGCTCGGTCCCTGACTGTTGACGGGCCGCGATGTCTTCGCGCAGCGCCTCCGCGTCTGCGGCAGCTCCCATCCGGATGATCATCCGGATGGAAATCAGGGTACTCCCAGAGCCGAAGCTAGCGATGGCCGCTGGCGCGTCAGCAGCGATGAACCTGCTCCCCACCATCCTGGTGACGGCCGACGTCACAACGACGACCTTCGAGCGGAGTGGATGAGCCTCACCGGATCTGAGCATCACCAGCGCAGCAGCAGGAACGCCGTGCGCCTCGAGCGCCCGGCACATCGCTAGATCGCAAGAGATCGGGACACCCGGGCTGACCTGACTGGCGACCCAGGCTGCGGCGCGGCCGCGGGCCCCTGCCTCAGGGCTGGCCCTAGCCTTGGCTTTCACTGTGCCAGAATGCCGAGTCGGCGAACCAGCATGCCGGGTCAGCGAATAGGCCAGTGATCCGGCGGAGAAGACGACCAGCATCAAAACCAGCCCACCAGTGATACCGCGGCTCCGGTGAGCCAGCCTCGGTGGCCGTGATGTCTTCTGCCGCGGTGGCGGTGCTGGCTTCGGGGGTCGGGCCAGTGCCTCCGCCCGGCGGCGCTGTGCCTTCCCGGGGCTGGCCTGCCCGTTCTCCTGATGGGCCGGCGCCTTCTCCGGGCTGGCCATCTCTTCGTCTCGATCTTGCCGATCGGGCTGCGGTTCAGCTTGGGGTCGCTGAGCCGGGACCAGCTTGCTGCCCGCTTGGACGGCTAGAGCGGGCCCGGGCCGGGCGGCGGTGTCCAGCTGCACGCCGGGCTCTTCCGTTACCCCCTCCCGCCCGGGGGCCGGGACGGGGGGAAATGGCTCCGTTGGAGCCTCCCCTGAGCTGGAGCGTAGCAAGGAGGTCGGCAACTCCTGCCGGACTACGCGTGCAGGCGGCTTGGGCCCGTTGCCCGCATCCTGCACCCGCCGGGGCAAGGATGCGGGCCGGTCGGCGGTGGCCGTGTCCTCCGGCGGTGACGCCTCGTTTCCCGCAGCGTCAAGTGCGGCACGTATGCGCTGCAGGTCTTGCTCGGATAGCACCGGCGGCACTGACTGCCCGGTATGCCTGATCCCCGGTCCCCGCTTGTCACCTGGGACACGCCGTGGCAGAGCTGCTCCGCCGCTGTTCTCTGCCACCGGCAACCCCCCTGGGTGTTTGCACGACGGCCCGCTCCGGAAGAAAGACGAGCACACTATGCGCTACGAATCAACTAGTACGGCGGACCGTTATTGAGTGGCTACTTAACGCGCACGAAATATCCCGGATTGGGATAGTTTGTGGGCAGTTGCCGAGTCCGCCGCTGAGAATCAGCCGTTGTCCGGCATCGCCAGCCGCTGGCCCGGGAGTCCAGCAAGTCGGCTGTTTCTGTCCGGCGCGTTCAGTACCTTGGCGGGCAACCTTGCCGCTGGGCTCTTGACGCACGCACGATCGTCAATCGTGGCCCAGGTGGCCACCGGAAGTCAGGATGAGTATCTTCACAACGACCAACGACGAGGACATTCCGTGAACCGGCCTGACCTTCTGACCGAACGGCACTTGTGAGCACCGACCTGCACGCATCCCCGGGGCCGCCGCCAGCGCCTGAGGCGTCTCCCGGCGCCCGCTCCGTCCAGGCCCGCTTGGTGTTGCTCGTGGCCGTGGCGATCGCGGCTGCCGCCATAGGATTCGCGGCCATCCGCATCGCTTCTCTCACTTCCGATCATGGCGTCACAGTTACATCGCTTCCGACGGCCTCGGCCTCCTACCTTGGGGTCTATGAGCCTGGGTCGCCGCATTCCTACTGGCCGGTGGCGGAATTCGCCGAGGTTGCAGGCAAGCAGCCAAACATCGTCGGGTACTACAGCGGCTGGGCGGAGCCTTTCATCAGATCGTTCGCGGAACGTGTCCGCAGTCACGGCGCAGTCACGATTGTGCAGATTGACCCCACATACGCCTCCCTGCACGGGATCGCGGCAGGCGCCTACGACGGCTACCTGCGCACGTATGCGGATAGCGTCAGGGAATTCGGCCACCCCGTGGTCATCGGCTTCGGGCATGAGATGAACGCCACCTGGTACGCGTGGGGCTACGGGCGCGTCCCGCCCGCCACGTTCATCGCGGCCTGGCGGCACATCGTGACGCTATTCCGCCGCCAGGGCGCCGCCAACGTCACCTGGCTATGGACACTCCAGGCCGACACCTTGGGCACCGGGCCGGTGCGCTCCTGGTGGCCCGGCGCGAAGTATGTCACCTGGGTCGGCATTGACGGCTACTACTACCGCCCGTCGGACACCTTCGCCAGCGTCTTCGGCCAGACCATTGCCCAGGTCCGGGAGTTCACGAAGAAACCGGTGCTGCTGTCCGAGACCGCCGTGGGGCCCAGGGCAGGCCAGGTCGCCAAGATCAACGACCTGTTCACCGGGATGAGGCGATACAACACGCTCGGGCTGGTGTGGTTCGATTTGACCCAGCACCAGGGGATCTACCACCAGGACTGGCGTATCGAGGACAGCCCGGAGGCTGAAGCCGCCTTCCGGCAGGGCGTGCACGACAAGCTAACGCCAGTCCAGGCCCCATAGCCCAGACGCTTCATGCAGGTCGGTCCGCCGACCTGTTCTTCGCATCCCGGCGTTCAGGCATCCCAGCTCTGACGTCCGGCGCGGTCGCGCATGCCAGCAATCGCCGTTGCCGGGTCACGGCTGCTGCGGGGTTCCCCGGGGTTCGCTGAGTAGGCCCGGGGCGCGGTGCTGGGATTGCTCCCGGTCCGTTTCCCCGCTACCCAGGCAACCTCCCCCCGTCCGTGGCACGCCCCAGTTCCCCAGGGTCCGTCATGGATCCCCAGATCCCGAGCCACCTCCGCGATCGGCTTACTGGTCTCCCGGACCAGCCGCACCGCGCCCTCCCTCAAGTCCTTATCGAACTTCCTGCGGGTTTCTGCCATCGCCAACCTCTTTAAGGCGATATGTCCGGGCTACAGGGGGAAGCCGCCCAGTTTCCCCTGGGATTTGGGCTCGTCGTGGACTCGGTGGGTGGTGCGGGTGAGGTGGCGGTTGGTGTAGCTGGGGTTTTGGGTGAATGGCCTTCTTTGGGTGGTGGTGAACTGTAGCTTTGGGGGCGGTACTTCGGGTTTGGGGTATCTTCCACGGCGCGTGTTCCGCTTGCGGGTGTGGGCTTCGGGGAGTGGCTGGGCTGTCTCTCTGGTGGGTCTCTGGCGGCGGGGTTGGCGCGGGCTGGTGGATGACGGCGTAAGCGATGGGCTGGGGGGTTTCTTCGGATGCCACAGTCGAGGCCGCCGGCCCAGGATGGCCGGGCAGGGCCGGCGGGCGGGGGCGGCCCTGCTGTCCCTGCGGTGGCGGGTTCGGCTCCGGCCGGTGTGGGGACGGCTGCTTCCGTTCCGGCCGGCGCGGGGGTGGCGGCGGGCCCGGGTGGCGCGGGGGTGGCGGCGGGGGGGCGTGGTTTCGGGCGGCGGGTGGTGGCTGCCTGGCCGCTGCTGGCGGTGCTGGTGGTGCAGGCGGTGCTGTCGGTGCGGCTGGTGTGGGCTGATACGGCGTTTCAGGATGAGGCGCTGTATTTGTGGGCGGGGCATCTGTTGTGGGCGCACGGGTTGCATGGGGCCTCTGTGCCGCCATTTCCGTATTATTTTTCCGGGGCGCCGGTGATCTACCCGCCGCTGGGGGCGCTGGCGGACGCTGTGGGGGGGCTGGCCGCCGCCCGGGTGCTGTCGCTGGTGTTCATGCTGGGGGCGACCGGGCTGGTGTGGGGGACGGCCGGGCGGCTGTTCGGGCGGCGGGCGGCGTTTTTCGCGGCCGCGCTGTTCGCGGTGCTGGGGCCGACGCTGCATCTGGGGGCGTTCGCCACCTATGATGCGCTGGCGCTGTTGCTGGTCGCGGTGGCGGCCTGGTGCGTGGTCCGGGCCGGGGACCGGGGGGAGGCGGCCGGCTGGATGATCGCGGCCGGGGCCGCGCTGGCGCTGGCCAACGCCGTGGCGTACTCATCGGTCCTGTTCGATGTGTTCGTGGTCGCGCTGGCGGTGCTGGTGGCCTGGCCGGCGTCGGGCGGCAGGGTCGCGGCCCGGCGGGCCGCGACAGTGCTGATCGTGACCGCGGCGCTGCTGACCGCGGGGCTGCTGGTCGGCGGGGGGAGCTACCTGGCCGGGTTCGAGCGGACCACGCTGGCCCGGGCGCCCGGCGCGGAGTCCCCGCTATCGGTGCTGGCCAGCTCCTGGTCCTGGGCCGGGATTGTCTTCGTCCTGGCGGCCTGCGGGGTGATCATCAGCTGGGCCCGGCGCGAGGGCGCGGCGCGGGCCTGGCTGCTGGCGGTGCTGGCCATCGCCGTGGTGGCCGGGCCGCTGGAGCAGGCCCGGCTGCACACCGCGGCCTCGCTGAACAAGCACGTCGGGCTGGGCGCCTGGTTCGCCGCCCTCGCCGCCGGTTACGCCATCGACCGGTTCATCGCCGCCGCCCCGGCCGGCCGGGCCCGGGCGCTGACCACCGGGGCGTGCGTGGTCGCGCTCACCTTTCCCGCCGTGCTGGGTGCCAGCCAGTCCTGGCAGTTCTCCACCGACTGGCCCAACGCCACCGGCTTCATCGCGGTCTTCGGCCCCCTCGTCGACCGCACCACCGGCCCGCTGCTGGTCGAAGACCCCTCCATCGCCGCGTACTACCTCCACGCCGACAACTGGCGCCGGTGGTCTTCCACCCGCAACATCGTCCTGGCCTCGGGCGCCAGCACCGGCCACCCCACCAGCCAGGGCATCGTCGGCGCCGGTGACCCCGCCGTCTTCGCCCGCTACATCGCCGAGGGCTACTTCTCCCTGGTCGCCCTCAACTTCGCCGACACCGCGCCCCTGGACCAAGCCATCGCCACCGACCTGCGCCACCACCACTACAAGCCCATCCAGGTCGTCCCCTACGGCACCGAAGTCCCCCCCATCGGCCAAGGCACCTACGTCATCTACCAGCACGAGCCCAGCCCATGACCGCCACCACCGGGCCACCACCCACCAGCCCTATGCCCGTCTCCGCCTGAGGGGAGGATCATGCCCACCGCCGAGCACGCGTGGTCCAGCCGTGCCGATCAGAACCTCGAGCTGATCCGCTACCGCCAGCAGCGCACCGAAGGCCGGGCATGACACCCTCCCGCCATAAGGAGAACACACGCGGCAGAATCCACGCCGGCCAGAAGCTTGTCGAGCACACTGCCTCGCAAGCTGAGGCGCTAGACGTGCTGCTTTCGCTGGCGGTTGGCCCGCAACGCCGCAACCCGGACGGCCCGCAACGCCACTACCTGGAGGGGACCGGGGTGCGTGATGAACGGGCGCTCGCCGTCCTCGAGACTCTTGCCCCGGAACAAGATGCAGCTGGATTCCCGCCGCCCGCATCAGATGCCCGGTGGGAACCGAGAGCGGGCCGGGCTCGCCCGGGCGGGCGCCATGCGGCGACTCGCCCGCCCTACCTGGACCGCCGCGGCGCCCGGTTCGTGGTCTTCAGCGCGATCGGCGGGTCTGTCTTCCTGATGGGGCTCGGCGTCCAGGCCGTGCTGACCGGTATGTGGCACCTATCGCCCGTGGTGTCCTACCTGATCCAGGCCGTCGTGTCGGTCGAAACAAGCTTCCTGCTGAACCGCTGGCTCACCTGGCGTGACCGCGGCACCCCGTTCTGGACGGCGTTCGCCCGGTTCAATGCTCAGAAGACGGTGACGATCATCCTCAACCTGGCGCTCTACGCGGGCCTGCTTTGGCTGGGCATGAACTACCTGGTCGCGAACGTGGTGCTGACAGCTGTGTTCACGGTTGTCAACTACGTCGCCGGCGACCGCCTGGTGTTCATACCCGGCAGAAGGCCATCGGCTGAGCCCGCTGCACCGGCCGCGCCTACCCGGGTGAAGCGGCGTCCGGCGGCACGGGTGAGCGCCGTCATCCCGTGCCGGGGCAATGAGCGCACCATCGGGGCGGCTGTGCAGTCCCTGCTGGATCAGGACTATCCAGGTCTCCAGGAGATCATGCTGGTCGGCTCGCCAGGAGATTCCACCTGGAGAGGGCTGGCGGGCGTCGCTCACCCGAGGCTGACGCTGTGGGAGCTGAAGACGCCACCGGGTGTTCGTGACGCCAACTTCAAGCGCGACGCCGCCATCAGGATGACGTCAGGCGACCTGATCGCGCTGGTGGACAGCGACATCGTGCTCGAGAGCGACTGGATGAGCCGGGCGGTCGCCGAGCTGGAGAACAGCGGCGCCAGCTGCGTGGCGGGCGGCATGAAGTCGTTCCACGACAGCTTCTGGGGCCGCTACACCGACAGCACCTGGATCGGCGCCAAGACCCCCCGGGTCCCGAAGTCGTACACGGTCACCAGCGCGAACTTCGGCGCCCGCGGGCGGAAGCCGCCGATCCTGGCCAACACCCTGTTCACCCGCCAGCTTTATGAGCGCTGCCCGATCGACCCGATGTGGTCCCACGGCAGTTACGAGGATTACGAGTGGTTCTGGCGGGTCACGAAGGCCGGATACCCGATCCGTGTCTGCCGGGAGCTTTTCGGCTGGCACCACCACCGCCGCGGGCTGCGCGCGCTGGCCAAGGAGTACCGGCGGTCATCACGGGGATGCGCGTACTTCATCCGGGCGCATCCGGACAGCCCGCTGGCCAAACGCCGACGCCGGCAGGCTCTCGTCTTGCCGCTCGCGGCCGCCGCGGGGATCGCCGGTCTGACCGCGGCCGCTGCCGTGGGCTACGGCCGCGCCGTGGCCGGGCTCCTGCTCGGCGGTGCGGCGATGCTCGCCATCCACCAGGTCGTCCGCTCGCGGAATCTGGAGAGCGTGGCCTACCCGGTTGTCGGGCTCACGCTGGGCCTGGTCTTCACCGCGGGACTGGTGTCCAACCTGATCCGGCCGGGCACCGCCGCGGCCGCCGCCCCGTCCCCGGCTCCGGTAACGCAGCTGGGCAAGCCAGCGAGCGGGCGGCGGCGCTTCCTGCCGATCGCCGCCATCTGCGCGGTGCAGGCCGGGCTTTCCCTGACCCTGGTCTGGAGCAATACGGCCTACATCGACGAGGCGGACTACCTCTGGGTGGGACGCCTCGAGCTCGCGCACTGGCTGCACGGGACATCATGGCCATCGGCCTACGCTTACCACCTCTTCTCCGGGTCGCCGCTGATCTATCCCGCCGCTGGGCGCCCTCGCTGACAGTGCCGACGGCCTGGCCGGGGCAAGGCTCCTCTCGCTGGCGTTCATGCTTACGGCGACGGTCCTGCTCTACCTGACAGCGTCGAGGCTGATCGGCCGCACGGGAGCCCTGTTCGCCGCTGCCCTGTGGGCCGTGAGCGAGCCAGCGATGCGACTGGCGTTCGCCACCTTCGACCCGCTGGCCGTCCTGCTGACCACGCTCTCGGCGTGGCTCATCGTGCAGGCCGGCTGGCGCCGCCACCGCGGTGAGCTCGTCGCCGCCGCAGCGGTTGCCCTGGCGCTGGCCAACGTGACAGCGTACTCGTCGATCGTCATCGACCCCGTTGTGATCGCGTTCGCGTTCCTGGCCTGGCGGACCCGCATGCCGGCGCCGCAGTCGCTGTCCTGCGCCGCGTGGCTGGCGGGGGCGTGGGCATTTTCCTTCGCTTTGCTGATGACCGCCTCACACTCGTGGGCCGGCCTCTCCTCCACCGTGTTCTCGTCGAACGCCGCTGGTTACCAGACCGTATCGCCGGTGCTCAGTGAGATCTGGGGGTATTCCGGGCTGATCATCGGCCTTGCGGCCATCGGTGCCATCGTCACCCTCCGGTCCGGGAGCAGGAACCACGCTGCGCTGCTGGGCGGGCTGTGCCTCGTCATCTTCGTGCTCCTGCTGCTGCATGGCCAGACCCCATGGACGGCTGACGGGCATCTCGCCTACGGCATCTGGTTTGCCGCCATCGCGGCTGGTTATGCCTGCAGCAGGCTCATCCGCTGGTTCCCCGGATCCAGAAGGCAGTTCATAGCTTGCTGTTGCGTGGCGGCTCTTGCGTACCCGGCTATAACAAACTGGCAATCGGCCTGGGACCGTTACCATGCATGGCCAGATTCCGCCGCATTTGTCAGCACCCTCAGGAAAGACATAGACAAGGCCCATGGCACCATTTATGTGCCGGGGCATGAGGCAAATATCGCGGAGTACTACACACCGGAGGGCAATGACTGGGAACGGTGGAGCGGGGCGCTGTCACTAAATCCCACCGTGCTGACAGGCGAAACTCAGCAGGCATATTACACGGCACAGCTGCAGAGCCAGAAATATGGGCTCATAGCACTCTTCTACTCGACGACATTTTCGACGCGTGGTCTCCCGGGATACATGCTGGTCCCAAACCGATCTGGTAGTGCGAGCCATAATCTGCTGACACTGGTCGGGGAGAATTCACGGGAGCTTGGCCTCCCGGCGCTTACGAGGGCCATCGTCGCATCGCGGGACTACTACCCCGCGGACATAGGCCAGTACGACACCAGCAATATCTCGGGCACCCATGACTACGGCACCTACGTGATCTGGCTCCGGAAGGCACAACCATGAGCACAGTCCTGCCCCCCCAGGCCCAGCGGCGGTATCCGGCAGCAGCTGCCGGCTGGGAGGCGTTCCTGCCGCAGGGACAGCGCCCAGGGCGTCCCTGGCGCTTGGTCCGGCACCCACTGACGGTTATCTGTGCCGTCCAGGCTGCGCTCTCGCTAACTCTGGTCTGGAGCAACACTGCGTTTTCCGACGAAGCAGACTACCTGTGGCTCGGTCACCTGGAGATCGCGCACTGGCTGCACGGGACATCATGGCCGTCGGCATATGCCGACGGCGTCCTGTCCGGGTCACCCATCATCTATCCGCCGCTCGGCGCCCTCGCCGACAGCGCCGGTGGCCTCGCGTCAGCGAGGATCCTGTCGCTGGCCTTCATGCTCGGCACGACGGTCCTGCTGTACCTCACAGCGTCGCGCTTGCTGGGCCGCCCCGGAGCGGTCGTCGCGGCGGCTCTCTGGGCTCTGAGCGAGCCTGCCCTGCGCCTGGCTTTCGCCACCTTCGATCCGCTGTCTGTCTTCCTGACCGCGCTCTCCGCGTGGCTCATTGTGCAGGCCGGATACCGGCGTCGCAGCGGTGCGATCGTGGTCGCAGCGGCAGCGGCTCTTGCTCTGGCCAACGTCACGGCATACTCCGGCATCGTCATCGATCCCATCGTGATCGCCTTCGCATTCCTGGTATGGCTGTCCCGTATGCGCGCGCGGCGGCCCTGCTCCGCACGGCGTGCTTCGCAGCGTGTTCGGCGGTCCTGTTCGGCCTGCTGATGACCGCGTCACGGTCCTGGGCCGGAATCATGTTCACGGTCATCCACCGAAGCGCAACTGATCATCAGAGCACTCAGCTCGTGCTCAAGGACATCTGGGTATATTCCGGGCTGATCATCGTGTCTGGCAGTGATCGGGACGTTCACTGCTGTCAGCACCGAACGCAGGCAGCGTGCCGCCCTGCTGGCCTTGCTGGGCTGCGCCGTCCTCATCGTGCCTGCCGCGCAGCTTCACGATCGGACCGCCTGGTCGCTCGACAAGCATCTCGCCTACGGGATCTGGTTCGCCGCCATCGCAGCGGGCTATGCAGCAGCCCAGCTGATTCGGTGGCTTCCTGGAATCAGCCGACGGCTTATAGTGATCTGCTGCGTGGTAGCTCTAGCCTATCCAGCAGCAAATGGCTTGGAAGCAGCATGGCAGGTTTATCATTCGTGGCCTAACGCTCATTCGTTCATTACTGAATTCGCACCAGCCGTGGCGCAGGAGCCGCGGGTACATCTATGTGCCTGGTCAGTGGCGTGTAGCCGCGTATTACGTACCGCAGGGTCGCGAGTGGAAGCGATGGACAGCTGCCCTGCCACTCGACCCAGTGACGGTCCCTGAGGGTCAGCAGGAGGCCTACTACAAAAGCCAGCTGAACAGCGGCAAGTACGGAGTGATAGCACTATTTTACCCGACAACATTTTCATCAGCGCCCAGGCTGCCCGGGAACGTATCTGCTATCGCCGCCCGGCAGCGGCATGAATCAGGAGCTGCTGGGCCTCGTCGGAGGCTCTGGGCAACCCGGCCTTCTCCGCACTGACGCTGGCACTTGAAAAGAACCCGGAATATAAGCTCGTACATGTCGGGCAGTACGACAGCGCTCATGCATACAGCGCCTACGCGATCTGGCGGAAGGTGCAGAGTTGACCGCTGTCAGGGAGCCTAAGACCTGGCCGCAGTACGCGGAAGAGCCGCTCGCGGCTCCGGGACGGCGCGCCGCGGCCAGCCGCCGCCGGAAGCAGCGAAGGCTGGCATTTCTTGTCACGCTGGCCTTCGCGGTGGTTCTCATCGTGGGCAACGGGGCTGCGGTTGTGGCACCTGGGTGTCTCACCCGCGTGGCAGTGGGACGAGGCCGTCTACTACCGGGTAGCGATGAACGTCCAGCGCGGGCTGCTGAGCGAGCATTCCACTACGGAGTGTCCTGGGAGCCGTTCCTCTACCAGCCCCCGTTCTACTTTCTGCTGCTCTCCCGCTGGTTCAGCCTCGTCGGGGCCAGCATCTACCATGCCCGGCTGCTGGGCGTGCTCCTGACCGCGGCGATGCAGGCGGTGCTGTTCCGGCTGCTTTGGAAGATCCACGGTCCCGCCGTGGCGCTGTTCGCGATCATCCCGGTGATCTTCGATGGCTGGCTGCTGTACATCGAGCGCGTCTCCTATATGGAGAACGCGCTGATGCTGCTCATCGTCACGGGTTTCCTGCTGTATCAGCGCGCCCTGGAGCGGCCGTCATGGCGCGCTTCGCGATCGCCGGGGCCGTCATCGGGTTCGCCGGGAGCTTCAAGCAGACCGGCGTCTACGTGCTGCTGGCCGTCCTGCTGTGCTGGCTCGTCACCCGCCGCGCCCACAAGGGGCACCTGGTCCTGGTCGGCGTCGCCGTGGCTGTCCTGGTGGCCTACCTGGCGGTGATGATCCGGCTGTACGACCCGCTCGGCCACGACTGGTTCATCGGCCAGTCAACAACCCAGCTGCGGCGGGTGCTCGGGCTGCAGCACAGCGGCGGCACACTGACATCGGCCAAGGGTGTGCTGCACCTGCTGGCGGCGCAGTACCGGTTTTTCGTGCCCAGCATCCTGCTCGCGCTCGCGGCCTTCCTCACCGTCGCCCGCCGGGTCCTGCGGTGTTACCTGGTGCGCAACTGGGTGCCCGCACAGGACAATGCGCTGCTGTTCAGCTGGCTGGTGACCGGGATCGTCGTCTTCGGCCTCAGCTCGCTGAAGTTCCCGCAGTACTTCGCGCTGATCCTGATCCCGGCGTACTGCTTCCTGTGGACCGAGGTCGCCCGCTGGGACTGGCGCCCGGCCTGGAAGCGCACGGCGATGGCCGCCGCCGCGCTGGCCGGGCTCGGGTCGTTCCTGCTGACGGTGCCCGCTTTCAGCGCCAATACGCTCGCCGAGGTCCAGCAGTACGCGGCGACCCGGATCCCGGCGACCAGCGTCGTGGTCACCGAGCAGAGCATCGGCGACCTGATCCAGCAACCGTGGTGCACGGTCGAGGTCGCGACCCAGTGTGTGGGCCCGGCCACGTATGCGATCACCTGGCGCACTTACCTGCAGTCGAGCTTCCAGCAGGGGAACGCGGATTTCCGCCTGATGATGAGGGGCGCCGTCCCGGTCAAGGTGTTCCGCGGCGCGGTCGGGACGGCCACCGTGTGGAAGCTGAGGCCAGCCCCATGAGGCGCTGGGGCGCTGCTGGCTGCGGCACTGATGGTCAGCGGGTGCCAGCACCCGCTGTACCCGGATCCTGCCCCCAAGGCCCCGGAGACGGCTGCGTCCCTGGGCAAGAGTGACTGGCCGGTCCTGGGCGCGAACGAGCCGGTCCTCGGCGTGAACCTGTACGCGCTCGGCAACTATCCCGCGGCCACGGTGCGGGCCGACGGGACACGCATGCTCGGCTACATCAAGCACGTGCTGAAAGCCGACGCCGTCGGCATCGTCTGGAACTTCTACACTCCCAGCCCGTACTACGATCCGGTCGGGGCCTCCAATGCCACGCTCTCCTCCCGGAACGTCGGCATCCTCACCCAGATCGCCGAGCGGGACGGGCTGGCAGTCGAGTACCGGCCGCTGATCCTGGTATCCGGGGCCGCTAATCCGTGGGAAGGGCAGATCGCGCCGTATCCCGAAAAGGGCTGGTTCAGCAACTATTACCAGGCGGAACTGCCATATCTGAGGGTGGCTCAGCGGTTCCACGTCAGTGAATTCGTCACGGCGACCGAGCTGACGGGGCTGAACCACAGCCGATACTGGCCGTCATTCTTCGCGCAAGTTTCCAAGGTCTACCACGGCATCATCTCCTACGCGGCCTGGGATGGTGACTACTTCGGGCACAAGCCCGGCGGGCAGAGCAGCCCAGCCCCGCCTTTCCAGGTCGGCCAGGCCGGAACTCCTGCCAGCGAAATACCTGGGCATGGACATGTACTGGCACATGAACCTCCCGCCCGGCGCCACACCGGCGCAGGTCACGGCGGCATGGGACGCCCTCTTCAGCAAGGTGCCCGCGCAGATGCTGCGCAGGACGGCCATTGACGAGACGGGGATCCAGGCCAGGGTGGGCGCCTACCTCAATCCCGGCGACCTGGCGGCTCCGGGCAGCCTGGACGAGCGGGTGCAGGCGAACTGGTTCACCGCCGCCTGCGCCATGGTCGCCAAATACCACATGCGCGGGGTGTTCTTCTGGAAGGTCGACCTGACCGACAACCCCGCGCATCCAGCCACGTCGCTGTCGACATTCGAGGGAAGGAAGGGGGTCGCAGCGATCAGTGAATGCGCGCGGATTCTGCGCTGACCCGGCCCTCCCTTCCCTTGGTCATGAGCCGGGGGGCGGATCGCCGTGACTGCCCTGGACGACAAGGCCGTCACCGGCTCCCGGGCCGCCGGGCGGGTGACGCCGGCGCCATCCCGGGGCAGCCCGCCCGCGGCCGGCAGGTACCTGCCACAACCGCCGACCCGTACCGAGAAATACGGCTACTTCCGTGGCCGCCGGCCTTATGTCTTCGCCTGGCTCCTGATAGCCGCGATGGGGATTCTCTATGGCTACGTGCGGGTCGCCACGAAGGCCTGGTGGACCATGCCAGCCCTGCTGCTGCTGGCGGTCATGGTGCCGCCGGTCATCGTCAACTTCTGGCTCCGCATCGGCAGGCCGCGGCTGACGCTGGCCCGGCACCGGGCCATCACGGGTTCCTACCGCTACGGCCACGAGGCCGTGGACGTGTTCCTGCCCAGCTGCGGCGAGCCGGTCGAACTGCTGGACAACACGATGCGCTGCGCCAGCGCCATGCGCTGGCAGGGCCCCAAGACCGTATACGTGCTCGACGACTCCGCCCGCGAGGAGGTACGCGAGCTGGCCGCGCACTATGGCTTCCGCTACGTGGTGCGCGCCAACCGGGGCGAGATGAGGAAGGCCGGCAACCTCATCAACGTCTTCGGCCTGAGCGACGGCGAGTTCATCGTGGTGCTGGACGCCGATTTCGCGGTCCGCCCCGACTTCCTGTACGAGACGATGCCCTACACGGCCGACCCGAAGGTCGGGGTCGTCCAGACCGCCCAGTTCTTTGACACCCGCAACCGGTCGTTCCCCTACATCCAGCGTTACGCCGGCACCCTCCAGGAGATCTTCTTCCACTACATCCAGCCGGCCCGGGACCGCTATAAGGCGGCGATCTGCGCCGGGACCAACCTCGTCTACCGGCGCAGCGCGATCGAGGCGGCCGGCGGGTTCGCGACCGTGCCGATCGGTGAGGACGTCCACTCCGGCGTGAAGCTCGGCTGGGCCGGCTTCGAGACCCGGTACGTGCCGCTGTGCCTCGCGAAGGGGGTCGCGCCGACCGACTTCGCGTCGCTGGCCAACCAGCAGAACCGCTGGTGCCGCTCGTCGATGCTGCTGATGCTTGACAAGCATTTCCGGGAGGCGCGGTACACCTGGAAGCAGCGGGTCGCGTTCTGGGCCGCGTTCCTGTACTACATGTCGTCGGCAGCCCTGCTGTTCACCGGGCCGTTCCCGACGATCACCATGATGTGGTTCTTCCCGCGCCAGGTGTACCCGTACAACTACCTGGTGATCCTGCCGTCCTTCGCGGCGACGTTGTTCGCGTTCCCACTGCTGAGCAGGGGCTGGCGCCCTACCATCTACCGGGTCTGCGTCATCAATTCCTGCTGTCACCTGTACGCGCTCTGGTACACGGTCCGGGGCCGGGTCGCAGAGTGGGTGCCGACCGGCGCGTCCCGCCGCAAGGACCCGGTCCCGCTGGCGGTAAGCCGCATCCTGCGCACCTGGATCGTGGCGGTGCAGGTCCTGCTGTGGGCGTCATTGGTGCTGCGGATACATGAGTTCGGATGGAGGCCGTACTGGGCGACGCTTGGTCTCACCGCTTACCAGCTGTTCATGCTGGCGCCGCTCATGACCTGCATGCGGGAGCGCCAGCCGGACGCCCCCGCTGCGGCGACGGCCGTCCTGCCGGGGGAGGCGGGATGAGTACTCGTCGCCGGCTGAGAGGATGAGCAACCGCGTCGGGATCACCGGCAGCGCGACCGGATGACGCATCCTGGAAGGAGCGACCAGATGACGCATCGCAGAAAGCGCCGTCAGGCCAAGCCGTTGCGGGCGGTGATCGCTGTGGCGGTCGTGATCGTACTGGCCGCGGTGACCGTGGCTGTCCTCCGGCACAAGCCCGCCGCCGGCGCCGCCGCCCCGCCGCCGGGCACTCTCCCGCACACGCCTGGGACCTACCTGGGCGTGTACGCGTCCAACGTGCCCCTGTCATACGATGGTGTCACATCGTTCACAATGAGCACCGGGGTCAAGCCCGACGTGGTCATGTATTACAGCGGATGGTTTGAGCGTTTCCACACCGCCTTCGCCACAACCGCGGCCGAGCACGGCGCGGTGCCGCTGGTCCAGATGGAGCCGAAAGGCATCAGCCTTGCCTCGATCGTGGCGGGAAAGTACGACGCCTACCTGAGCCAGTTCGCGGTCCAGGTCAAGGCCTATCACCACCCGGTCATCCTGAGCTTCGGGCACGAAATGAACGGGTTCTGGTACTCCTGGGCCAACGGGCACGCATCCCCGGTCACGTTCGTGGCCGCCTGGCGGCACATCGTGACGCTCTTCCGCGACCTGGGTGCCCGGAACGTCACCTGGCTGTGGACGGTCAACGTCATCGACAACCGTCACAACAGGATTCCCTCCCCGCGCCCCTGGTGGCCTGGGAGTTCGTATGTGAACTGGGTCGGAGATCGACGGCTACTACCAGAAACCGAGCTATGCGTTCGCTCCTTTGTTCGGACCGACCATCGCCAACGTGCGCAAGGTCACCCACGACCCGATCCTCATCGCCGAGACCGGCGCGGCGACCTTTGTGGCCCAGCCAGCGAAGATCACTGACCTGTTCCAGGGCATACACGCCTATGGCCTGCTGGGGTTCGTCTGGTTCGACTCCACCAGCGTCCAGAACTTCCGCATCCAGACCCCTGCCGCCGCGTCCGCGTTCCGCGCAGGCGCCAAGACCTACAAGTTCCCCGCGTCATGACGGATCGGCTGCGGCTCACCGTGCTCGGTACTGGGTACCTCGGCATCACCCATGCCGCCTGCATGGCCAGCCTGGGATTCAGCGTCCTCGGCGTAGACACTGACCCCGGGAAAATAGACAAGCTGAACGCCGGGAAGCTGCCCATATACGAGCCCGGGCTGACGGAGCTTCTCCGCACTGGCCTCGAGTCAGGCCGACTGGCGTTCACTACCTCTTACCCGCGGGCCGCAGCATTCGGTGACGTCCACTTCATCTGCGCAGGCACCCCGCCCAGGCCGGGCAGCGGCCACGCGGATCTGTCCCAGGTGAAGGCCTGCGTCGCGGCGCTTGCCCCGCTGCTTCGCCGACCGTGCCTCGTGGCTGGGAAATCCACCGTTCCAGTTGGCACAGCGCGGTTGCTCGCGGCAGAACTTGCTGCGGCATACGAGGGTGCCGAGCTTGCATGGAACCCGGAGTTTCTGCGTGAGGGCTCGGCGGTGGCCGACACTGTCGCGCCGGAGCGGATCGTCGCAGGTGTCACCTCGCGCCGGGCCGAGGTGATTCTCCGGGAGGTATACGCTGGGCCACTCGCCGACGGCACGCCATTCTTTGCCACCGACCTGGAGACTGCTGAGCTGGCCAAGGTGGCGGCCAACGCGTTCCTGGCCACGAAGATTTCCTTCATTAATTCGATGGCCGAGGTGTGCGAGGCCGCCGGAGGGGACGTGCGCTCCCTGGCGCAGATCCTTGGTACCGACTCGCGCATCGGCCGGGCATTCCTGCGCCCCGGGCTCGGCTTCGGCGGAGGCTGCCTGCCGAAGGATATCCGTGCGTTCATGGCCTGGGTCTCTGACCTGGGATGTGCCGAGGCCCTCGGTTTCCTGCGCGAAGTGGAAGCGATCAACCTGCGGCGGCGGGCAAGGGCCGCTGATCTCGCCAGCAAGCTGGTCGGCGGGAACCTCTCGGGAGTGCCTATATGTGTGCTCGGTGCCGCATTCAAACCGCACTCCGATGACGTGCGGGATTCCCCTGCGTTGGATGTGGCGCGGATTCTGCACGGGATGGGCGCGAGGGTCACGGTCTACGATCCGGCTGCGTTGGACAACGCGCGGCAGGCCAGCCAGGAACTCAGCTACGCCAGGAGCATGGCCGAGTCCGCCCAGGATGCGCATGTCGTGCTGCTCCTTACCGAATGGCCCGAGTTTGCCGAGCTGAAGCCAGACAGCCTAGGCACCGTGGTGGCGCGGCGGAACATCGTCGACGCGAGGAACGTCCTGGACCCTGACGTGTGGCGTGACGCCGGGTGGAATTACCAGGCGCTCGGCATGGCGGAGGAAACAGCCGACCCGGCACGCCCCGCCGCGCGACCAGGGGCATGGATGGCGTGATCGCTCCCGGCAACCCACAGCGGACGACGGCACCTGAAGCCTGGCGCCCTGGGATATCGACACCATGACAGGTGATCACCGGGGTGCTGGCGGCCCGGATCATCTCGGCGGTGCGCGGGTCGGGCATCGCCGGAGCCGCCAGGCGAGACCCATGCGCATCCCCGTAGCCGGGACAGCAGTCACCGTCCTGGCCGTGCTCGCCGTATTCGCCTTCCACCACGACAAGGCCAACCCTCCCCACAGACTCACCCACCACCGTGCGCTGGCGCTCACCCTTCCGCACACGCCCCAGACCTACATGGGGGTCTATGCCACCCGCGGGAAGGTCTCGTACACCGGGGTCCGGGCATTCAGCCGGACTACGGGGGTCACTCCGAATCTGGTCGTGTATTACAGTGCATGGTTCGAGCCATTCCAGACCGGGTTCGCGGTCACTGCGGCCGAGCATGGCGCCGTGCCGCTCGTCCAGATCAACCCGGCACACGTCAGCCTGACTGCGATCGCTTCAGGGAAGTACGACGCCTACCTGAGTGACTACGCTGCCGCCGTCAGTTCCTATCGGCCACCCGGTCATCCTGAGCTTTGGCCACGAGATGAACGGGCGGTGGTTTTCCTGGGGTTACCGGCACGCATCCCCGGCGGCGTTCGTAGCGGCCTGGCGGCACATTGTGACCCTGTTCCGCGAGTTGAGGGTCCGGAACGTGACCTGGCTGTGGACGATCAACGTCATCCACAAGCGGAGCCACCGGATTGCTGACCCCAGCCCTTGGTGGCCTGGGAGCTCGTATGTGAACTGGGTCGGGATCGACGGTTACTACTACGGGGCATCCTGGGCATTTGCCCCCTTGTTCGGGCCAACCATCGTAAAAGTGCGGGAGCTGACCCGCGATCCGATACTCATCGCCGAGACGGCCGTGGCACCTGCCGCCGGTCAGGCAGCGAAGATCGCCGACCTGTTCAGCGGGATTCGGGAATACGGGCTGCTGGGGTTCGTGTGGTTCGACGCCCTGGGGATCGAGGACTGGCGCATCGACAGCCCTGCGGCTGCCGCATCGTTCCGCAAGGGTGCCCAGACCTACAAGCCGTTCAGGCCATGAGCTGAAGGGGCCGGGCTTGTGGCGCCGGGTGGGCATGCTGGGAGGCTGGGGTTTTGGGTGAATGGCCTTCTTTGGGTGGTGGTGAACTGTAGCTTTGGGGGCGGTATTCCGGTTCTGGGGTATCTTCCACGGCGCGTGTTCCGCTTGCGGGTGTGGGCTTCGGGGAGTGGCTGGGCTGTCTCTCTGGTGGGTCTCTGGCGGCGGGGTTGGCGCGGGCTGGTGGATGACGGCGTAAGCGATGGGCTGGGGGGTTTCTTCGGATGCCACAGTCGAGGCCGCCGGCCCAGGATGGCCGGGCAGGGCCGGCGGGCGGGGGCGGCCCTGCTGTCCCTGCGGTGGCGGGTTCGGCTCCGGCCGGTGTGGGGACGGCTGCTTCCGTTCCGGCCGGCGCGGGGGTGGCGGCGGGCCCGGGTGGCGCGGGGGCTGGCGGCGGGGCGGCGTGGTTTCGGGCGGCGGGTGGTGGCTGCCTGGCCGCTGCTGGCGGTGCTGGTGGTGCAGGCGGTGCTGTCGGTGCGGCTGGTGTGGGCTGATACGGCGTTCCAGGATGAGGCGCTGTATTTGTGGGCGGGGCATCTGTTGTGGGCGCACGGGTTGCATGGGGCCTCTGTGCCGCCATTTCCGTATTACTTTTCCGGGGCGCCGGTGATTTACCCGCCGCTGGGGGCGCTGGCGGACAGCTGTCGGGGGGCTGGCCGCCGCCCGGGTGCTGTCGCTGGTGTTCATGCTGGGGGCGACCGGGCTGGTGTGGGGGACGGCCGGGCGGCTGTTCGGGCGGCGGGCGGCGTTTTTCGCGGCCGCGCTGTTCGCGGTGCTGGGGCCGACGCTGCATCTGGGGGCGTTCGCCACCTATGATGCGATGGCGCTGTTGCTGGTCGCGCTGGCGGCCTGGTGCGTGGTCCGGGCCGGGGACCGGGGGGAGGCGGCCGGCTGGATGATCGCGGCCGGGGCCGCGCTGGCGCTGGCCAACGCCGTGGCGTACTCCTCGGTCCTGTTCGATGTGTTCGTGATCGCGCTGGCGGTGCTGGTGGCCTGGCCGGCCGCGGGCGGCAGGGTCGCCGCCCGGCGGGCCGCGACGGTGCTGATCGTGACCGCCGCGCTGCTGACCGCGGGGCTGCTGGTCGGCGGCGGGAGCTACCTGGCCGGGTTCGAGCGGACCACGCTGGCCCGGGCGCCCGGCTCGGAGTCCCCGCTGTCGGTGCTGGCCAGCTCCTGGTCCTGGGCCGGGATTATCTTCGTCCTGGCGGCCTGCGGGGTGATCATCAGCTGGGCCCGGCGCGAGGGCGCGGCGCGGGCCTGGCTGCTGGCGGTGCTGGCCATCGCCGTGGTGGCCGGGCCGCTGGAGCAGGCCCGGCTGCACACCGCGGCCTCGCTGAACAAGCACGTCGGGCTGGGCGCCTGGTTCGCCGCCCTCGCCGCCGGCTACGCCATCGACCGGTTCATCGCCGCCGCCCCGGCCGGCCGGGCCCGGGCGCTGACCACCGGGGCGTGCGTGGTCGCGCTCACCTTTCCCGCCGTGCTGGGTGCCAGCCAGTCCTGGCAGTTCTCCACCGACTGGCCCAACGCCACCGGCTTCATCGCGGTCTTCGGCCCCCTCGTCGACCACACCACCGGCCCGCTGCTGGTCGAAGACCCCTCCATCGCCGCGTACTACCTGCCACGCCGCACCAACTGGCGCCGGTGGTCTTCCACCCGCAACATCGTCCTGCCCTCGGGCGCCAGCACCGGCCACCCCACCAGCCAGGGCATCGTCGGCGCCGGCGACCCCGCCGTCTTCGCCCGCTACATCGCCGAGGGCTACTTCTCCCTGGTCGCCCTCAACTTCGCCGACACCGCGCCCCTGGACCAAGCCATCGCCACCGACCTGCGCCACCACCACTACAAGCCCATCCAGGTCGTCCCCTACGGCACCGAAGTCCCCCCCATCGGCCAAGGCACCTACGTCATCTACCAGCACGAGCCCAGCCCATGACCGCCACCACCGGGCCACCACCCACCAGCCCCCACCCCGCCACAGCTAGGCCCCGCCTTCCCCTGCCCTCGCCTCCCGATGACAACGAGAAGTATGCCTATGTAGACCGCAATCTGGTCTACCTGACCATTGCGCTCGTCATTAGCTCAAGCTGCATCATCATCAGCCAGGTCCGGTTCGAGGCGCACATCCCCGTGCCCTGGCCTTTCCTGGCTTTCACCGCCACTTACTTCATCTACCAGGTGATCAGCCTCCCGGTGAACTTCACCGGCCGGGGGTTCGACCTGGCGGCCCATCAAGCGCGTGCCCGCAGCTGGCAACCGGCCGAGTATCCCAGCGTCGACATCTACCTACCGATCTGCGGCGAGCCAATCGAAATGCTTCTCAACACATGGCGCGCTGTCGAGCAGCTCATCGCCACCTACGGCGGGGTGGCCCAGGCCTACGTCCTGGACGACGGGCCGTCGGATGCGGCTCGTTCGGCGTCGGAGTCCCTGGGCTTCTACTACATCCGCCGACCCGATTTGCGCGCCTACAAGAAAAGCGGCAACCTCCGGTACGCTTTCGCCCGTACCAACGGTGAGTACCTCGTGATCCTCGACGCGGACTTCGCGCCGCGCCAAGACTTCCTCACCGAAACGCTCCCCTATATGGATGACCCGGCCATCGCGATCGTCCAGACGCCCCAGTTCTTCCGCGAGAGTGCCGCGCAGACATGGATCGAGAACTCGGCAGGCGCGATCCAGGAGGTGTTCTACCGGGCGATCCAGGTGGCCCGCGACAGGCTCGGCGCGGCCATCTGCGTCGGGACGTCTGCTGTCTACCGCAGGGCCGCACTGGAGCCGCAGGGCGGCCCGACGCTCATCCCCTATGCAGAGGACGTCCACACGGGACTTGACGTGCGCAGGGCGGGATGGTCCATGATCTACCTGCCGATCGTTCTCTCGGCCGGGACCTGCCCCGACAACCTCGACGCATTCGTGCGCCAGCAGTACCGGTGGTGCACGGGGAACGCCGGCGTCGTATTCTCACGCCGACTGTGGAGCGTGCCAATGACCATCCCGGCCCGGCTCACCTATATCTCCGGGTTTTTCTACTACGCCTATACCGGTCTCCTCTGCTTCTTCGGTCCTCTCATCCCCATCGTCATGCTGGCGTTCCTCCCCGGCCAGGTCCGGCTGCGGAATTTCATTATCCTCGGCCCTGCCATGGTCTCCGGGTTCCTCCTTTACCCGCTATGGCATAAGTCAAAATATGGACCATCGGTCTGGCCCCTAGGGATCGCCCGGGGCTGGGCCCATGTCTTTTCCGTCTGGGACAGTGCCTGGGGCAGGACAATGAGCTGGCATCCCACCCGGACACCGGGCAGTGCGCTGCGGCGGTTCCGGGTATGGGTCACTGGGTGGAGCGGCGGCACTGCCCTGCTGTGGGCAGCCCTGGCCATATGGCGGACGGTAACCCTCGGCTCCGTGCAGTTCGCGGTCCTGGTGTTCTTCGGCCTGCTTAATCTTGCCGTCGTGACCCGCGTCATCCTTCCAGGGGGCAGGGCAGCTTGAGTTCAAGCCTGGGATCACGTCTGAGACCACACCTGGGATCACATCTGCTGATACCGGGAGCGGCCTTCCTGCTTGCCACTGTCGCCTTCGTCGGCACCGGGATCCGGTTTACTATCGAACCCTCCAGCCCGCCACCTGCGCACGCATCGCTCACGCCGAGCCCGGCCTCTTACCTGGGCGTCTACGAGACCGGGGCGCCGCCTGACTACGATCCCGTCGCGGACTTCGGCAAGGCGGCCGGAAAGCTGCCGAACATGGTCGGCTATTACAGTGGCTGGGCGGAACCCTTCGCGGCAAAATTCGCGCAGCGGGCGCGCGCCCACGGAGCCATCCCATACGTGCAGATCGACCCCACCCTCGCGTCGGTTTCGAAGATCGCCGCCGGCGCTTACGACATCTATCTCCGCGCTTATGCCGACAGCGTCCGGGATTTCGGCCACGCAGTCGTCATCGGCTTCGGTCACGAGATGAACGCCCCCTGGTATTCGTGGGGTTACGGGCACGTCCCGCCAGCGACATTTATCGCGGCATGGCGGCATATCGTGACAATCTTCCAGGGCCAGGGCGCCGACAATGTCACCTGGCTATGGACCGTCAACCAGGACCGCCTTGGCACCGGGCCGGTCGCGGCATGGTGGCCGGGGGCGGCGTACGTTACGTGGGTCGGCATCGATGGCTACTACTTCCGGCCGTCCGACACCTTCGCCAGTGTCTTCGGCCGCACCATCGGCCAAGTGCGGATCTTCACCGATAAGCCCATATTGCTGTCCGAGACCTCCGTATCACCCCGTGCCGGCCAGTTTGCCAAGATCAACAACCTGTTCGCCGGGATGCGCCAGTACGGGACGCTTGGGCTGGTGTGGTTCGACATCGCGCAGCGCGGGAGTTTCCGCGGTCAGGACTGGCGCATCGAAGGCGACGCCCCGGCCGAAGCGGCGTTCCAACTCGGCATCTCCGAGCTGACATTGGCGCGGCCTTCACGGTAGCCCGCAGCTGCGGTCGGCGCTCTGCCAGGCATGTCGGGCAATATCGGCGAACTGCCCACCAGGGGGAAACTACCCGGCCCGAAATTGGCGCAAGCGGCAGCTAAGCCTCGTGCCCGGCTATCCGGAGGGCGCCGGGAAATGCTCTTATCCGCAATGGTGCGCCCGTGGCCAGCGGGGACGCGTACGGCAGCGGCTCACCGTCGGCCCCGGCGAACATGGCGCGATCCGCGGTCACCGTGACGCTGGCCGCCCGGGTGACGCCGACCTGGGCCAGCCGAGTGTGCCTGCCCCGGCTGGCCAGCAGCATCACCCGTACGAAAGAGAGCTTCGAGCCATCGCTGACGGTGATCACGTCAAGCAGGCCGTCGGTGACGTCGGCGTCCGGCGCGGCGGGCGTGCCACCGGCGAAGTACGCCGAGTTGGCCACCACGACGCAGAAGCCGCGGAAGGCGGCCGGGGCGCCGGCTTGCGTGCCGACCGTGAAGCTGGCCGGCTGCCACGCCAGCAGGGCGTGCAG
Organism: uncultured Actinomycetes bacterium; assembly: GCA_963726415.1. Lineage (GTDB taxonomy): Bacteria > Actinomycetota > Actinomycetes > Streptosporangiales > Streptosporangiaceae > DASXKD01. The sequence continues at coordinate 36,217 of CAVSCM010000052.1, read as the reverse complement.
CCCGGCGATCTGGTAGGCCAGACCGCCCGGCGGCAGGCGGCTGGCTGCGGCGATCCGCGCACCCTCCGATGGGATGCCCAGGTAGACACTGCCTGCCACCACCTGCTCCGGCCCGTCCCCCGCGCGGACACCGATCAGGTCCACCTCGCGGCGCCCGCCGCGCAGCAGGACCGCGGCCGCCCGGGCCGGGTCGGTGGGGATGCCGAGCATGCGGGCAAAATCGTTGCCCCGGCCCGCCGGGATAATGCCGAGCACCCCGCCGGCGGCGGCCACCGCGGCGGCCATCCGGCCGACCGTGCCATCGCCGCCCACCGCCACCACGATCTCGCCCCGGCCGGCGGCCTCGGCGGCCAGCGCGGCGGCATGGCCGAGGCTGGAACTCTCCTCGACGCGGACGGTGCCACCGGCCGCCGAGAGCGGCCCGAGCACCGCGGGCAAGCGGCGGATGCCCCGGCCATGGCAGGCAGCCGGGTTCACCACGAAGCAGTACGTATCGCCGGTCACGTTGGTGCCTCCCCCGCCTGCATCCGTGATCATCCCGCGCCGCCGGGCGGCGCGCCAGAAGCCGCGGCCTTCGCAGTGCCTGCCGGGCGGCGCAAGAGGCGTACGATCGGATGCCATGTCGGGTGACGACGAGCCGGCCGAGGCTGGGCTGTCCCAGGTGAGCGGCCGTTTCCTGCAGGTGCAGACCACCACGGACTCACGCGCCGAGGCGGTGGAGCTTGCCCGCGGGGCAGTGCAGGCCCGCCTTGCCGCATGTGCCCAAGTCAGCGGCCCGGTAGCCAGCACCTACTGGTGGGAGGGAACGCTGGAGCGCGCCGAGGAATGGCTGCTCACCCTCAAGCTGCCCACGAGCGGGTACCAGGCGCTCGCCGACTTCATCGTCCGGAGCCACAGTTATGACGAGCCGGAGATCGTCGCGACGCCGATCGTGGCGGGCTCGGAGGGCTTCCTGAGCTGGATCGAGGAGGAGACGCTCAGGCCCTGACCGGCACGGTGCTCCCCGGGGCCGCCGCGACGGGACGCTGCGTGGTCAGATGGTGGTCCATTCGGTCAGGAAGCGTTCACTGCCACGCTGACAGTCCAGGCGTATCGGCCCGGACGGGGGCGCGGGAAGGCTGAAGCAGCCGACCTCATCAGCGTCCACGGCTGCCTGCGGGCCATCCGGGGTCACCAACGTGACCCGCGCCGGTCCGGGCGGTGTCAGCTGCCCTACGATGCCGTCGTCGTCGATTTCGATCTCCACGCTCAGCCGCTCGCCATGGAAGGCGAACACGCGCGGTGAGCCCTGCCCGGCGTCGCGCACCAAGGCGGTATCGGCTGCCGCCAGCTCGGTCTCCAGGCTGAGGATTTCCAGATCGGCATCCACGGTCCGCCACGTGAACGCCGCCTGCGCAGCCCGGATCAGCTTCTCGTCCACGGGTGGCTCCCGCAGTGCGGCACGTAGCTCGCGCAGGAGCTCGTCATCGGTCCAGCGGGGCGAGCTCAAGCTGATCACCGCCCTTCCGATGCTCGGCGGCCGGCGGGGTACCCAGGTACCTGCGCAGGGCACGAGTCTGCCGCAGCCGTGCCAGGCTGCGCCCAAGAGTGGGCCCGATACTGCCGGTTTTCATCTGCAGTAGCTCGGAGACGTTCTTGTACGGCTCCGCCAGCGCGTACAGCCGCAACAGGGCCTGGTCTTCCTCGCTGAGCTCGGCAAGCCCGTTGCGAAGAGCCACCCGGAGCTCGGCCCGCATGGCCGCCGCCTCGATGTCATCGGCGCTGGGCTGCTTCGCGGCCGCGTCGGACTGCGGGTCCACCGGTACCGTCCGCCGCCTGCGCTCCACCTGGCGGAGGCATTCGTGCATCGTGGTGCTGCGCAGCCAGCCGGGCAGGGCCTCCGGGTCACGCAGGCTGCCGAGGTTCTCGACCAGCTTCAGCCAGACGGTCTGGTAGACATCCTCGGCGTCCGCTGGAGTGAGTCGGTAGCTTCGTATCATGGCCATCACCGGGTGGGCAAAGCGGCGAACCAGCTCATTCCATGCTGCCTCGTCACCGTCCGCGCTTGCCCGGACCAACCGGCCGACCTCCGGTGTGTCCCCCATACCCACCATCCTCCTACCGACGGGGGGGTTTGGCACAACGGGATTCCCGCGCCCCCGTCTTTCCCTAGGGACCGCGGCGGGGCGGCGGTGATACGAAGTTGGCGAAATTGAGACATTAGATCCCCTTCAGTATCTGTACCGCCCGCCCGAAGTCCGGGATCGGAACAGCTACCTGCAGCAACTCGTCCAGCGCGCCGCGGAGCGTTGCTCCCGGGGCCTGGTACAGCCGGGCGATGGCCGCCGTGATCTGCGGGGCGGCGAACGAGGTGCCGCTCCACACGGCAAAGGGGTCCGGCGGGAGGAACTCGGTCTCGGCCGGGTCGATCAGCGGGCTCTCCTTGCCGTAGACGTAGGTGGAATGCAGTCCCTGCCCAACGGTCGAGCAGGTCACCCAGAACCCGCGGCTGGACCACAGTGACGGAGTCATGTTCGGGTTCAGTCCGGCCACCGCGACCACCCCCGGGAAGGCGGCCGGCCAGAACGGCCGGGTGTCGCCACAGTTACCGGCGGCCGCGACGATGATCGTCTTTTCCTCGGCCGGCTTGCCCGCGTCGAGTTCCGCGATGACCGTCAAGGCGGCCTCGAGCGCGATCGGCGGGAAGTCATCCTGCGTACGGCAGCCGAGGGAGAGGTTGATGATCTGGTTGCCGGCCCTGACCGCCTCGATCATGGCGCAGGCCACGTCGACTTCGCTGCCGATGCCGTCGCTGTCGATCGCCCGGTGCATGCTGATCGGGGTGTACGGGGCGACCTGATTGACGATTCCGGCGACGAACGTGCCGTGACCGGCGTCGAAGTCCAGGTACTGGTGCGGGCCCCCGATGGGGAAGCTGGTCAGCGGGTCGATGTTGCCCGGTGTGCGGGGAACCCCGCCGAGCAGGCCATCGGCCCGGTCCACCGCCTGGTTGGCGATCCCGGTGTCGATGATCGCCACTCTGGCCACCTTCTCCGGGCGGATCTCGGCCCGGAGCGCCTCCGGTTGCGCCTGATTGAGGGCGGCGAGTGGCGCCTGGCCGGGGCCTGGCAGGGGCGCGGGCGGGTGCTTGTGCACCGGCGCGGTCGGCGTGCAGTAGTTGAAGGACGCGGAAAACCCCTGCAGCCGCAGATCCCTGGCGATGTCGGCGAGCACGTGCGCGTCGAGGTGCTTGGTGGGAACCAGCCGCACGATCCTGTCCGCAAGCTCGGGGCAGCTCACCCGAACCGGCTCCAGCCCGAGCGCGTCCAGGTAGGGCTTGGCGCTCAGGCTCGCGCCCGTCCATCGCAATCCGGCGGGGTAGCCGAGGTACGACTCCATGGTGATCAGCAGCTCGCCCTTGACCATGACGGTGTCGAAGCCCACCTCGACCGGCAGGTGGTCGAACTGCACCACGTCCTCGCCGCCGTCCTCGCGGCGCTCCCTCAGGAGCCTGAGCAGTTCATGCCGGACCGAGGGCTCGTAGCGCAGTTGCGCCAGCTGCTGCACTTCCCACTGCACGTCCTCCGGCGTGCCTCCTGGTGTGTCACTGTGCCAATCCGAGAAGTGATCGGGAAACGGAACGCCCCGATTTTGCTGGTCAGAATCCATCTGGTTCACCGATCCTTTATGCATGGCAGGCAGTGTCGGCTCAGGGGATGTCGCCGGTCAGCCGGAACCATCTCCTTCTAACACAGAGCCCCCAGACGGGCTTGTGATACGCGCGATGAGGGCGCATCAGGACGTGGCGGCCAATCCGGACCTGTTCCGGCCGGTAGCCGAGGCGTTGGTCACCGAGGCGAGACAGGCACGCCACCCCCGGGCACTTGCCCTGGCGTTGCGAGCACTGGCACTGGCCGAGCAATCCAGGCTCAACGATGCCACGGCGATCGTGCTGCTTGATGAGGCCTGCCGGATCGCCCGCCGCCACCATCTGCGGGCCACGCTCGCGGATCTGCTGATGAGCCGGGCCGCCGTCCAGCAGGAACTTGGCCGGTTCCCGGCGGCCCGCAGGGACCTGACCACCGCCGCGGCGCTCGTCATCGGCCCGGCCGCGCTGGAACTGGACTTCAACCGCGCCGTCCTGCTGCAGAACAGCGGGCGGCTGGACGATGCCGCCGCGATCTATCACCGGCTGCTCGCCGACTCAGGCATCGGCACCTGGCGGCGCGCCGTCTGCGTGAACAACCTCGCCCTGATCGAGGCCGAGCAGGGCCGGTTCGGCTCGGCGCTGCAGCGGCTCGGCGAGACGCCTGACGTCGCGGAGATCGGTCCCGCGCTCACCGCCACCCTCACCCAGACCCGGGCCTGGGTCACCATGAAGTCCGGGCGGTTCGCCGAAGGCCTGCGGATCTTCGAGGAGGCGGCGCGGGCCTACCGGGCCGCCGGGCTCTCCCTGGGCGAGCACTACATCGAGTACGCCGACGCACTGATGGAACTGCGGCTGCTGCCCGAGGCCACTCGAGCGGCGCGGCGCGCGGCGCGCGAGTTCGCCGACACCGGGATCCCGCTCATGGCGGCCGAGGCCCAGTTGCGCGTCGCGCAACTCACCCTGCTGGCCGGCGATCACGACGCGGCGGTCACCGCCGCCGCCGCGGCCGCGGCCGCCTTCGGGCGCCAAACCCGCGCGGCCTTCCGTGCCCGGGCGGTCGTCGTCGCCGCGGAGGCGCGCCTGGGAGCTGGCACCGGTGGCCTGGACGAACTGCACCAGGCCGCCGTGGCGGCCCGGCTGCTCGCCAGCACCGGGTCCACCGCGGCGGCGGTGCAAGGCTTCCTGGTGGCCGGGCGGCTCGCGGCCGCACTCGACCGGCGCCGCCAAGCGCTCGCCGCCCTGGCCCGGGCCGGATCGCTGGCCCGCGGGGCAGCGGTACTGGTCCGGCTCCGCGGGCAGGTCGCCGGCGCGCTCGCGGCCGGCCTGCGGCACCGCGACCGAGAGGCGCTGGCACACTGCCGCCGCGGCCTCACCGATCTTGCCCGGCACCGCAACGGCCTGCCCTCGGTGGAGCTGCGCGCGCTCGCGTCGGGGCATGGCGCGGAACTGGGCCGGATCGGGCTGGAGGTGGTGGTCAGGAACGGCTCGCCGGCCCGGGTGCTGAACTGGATGGAGCGGGCCCGCGCCGCCGCCTTGCTGGCTGTCGAACCGCCGGCGTTCGCGCCGATCAGCGCGGATATCGCCGCGCTGCGCGCAGCAGCGGCCGGGACACAGGACGGCGCGGGCCAGAGCCCGGCAGCGGCGCGCGCCGAACGGCCGGTGCCCGAGCAGGCGGTACTCGAAGAGCGGATCCGGCGCGCCACCTGGCGGGCTGGCCCGGTGGCGGAGGCCTCCGCGGCACCGGTTGCCTTCGGCGCGCTGCGCGACCGGCTGGCCGGGCGGATGCTTGTCGCGTACGGGCTGCTGGGGGACGACCTGATCGCGGTGGTCATCGGATCGCGGCGCAGCCGGATCGCCCCGCTTGGGCCGCTGCGCCCGGTACGGGAACAGGTGCGTGCGCTGCTGTTCGCGCTACGCCGGCTCGCGCAGCCGGGGAATCCCGCCGCGCACGCCGCCGCCAGGGCCAGCGCCGAGCTGCGCCTGCGCCGGCTGACCGAACTGCTCCTGGCCCCGCTGAAGGTGGGCGCAGGCGACGAGCTTGTGGTCATTCCCGTGCCCGGCCTTGACGGCGTCCCGTGGGCGGCGGTGCACGCCGGCCCCGTTGCCGTGGCGCCGTCCGCGACCATTTGGGCGCGCACCGCGGCCGCGGCCCGCGTCGCGCCGTCCGCCGCCGGTTCAGGCGGCGCTGTGGCGCTCGTGGCCGGGCCCGATCTGCCCGGGGCCGTCGAGGAGGTCGAGACGCTGGCCGGCCTCTACGCGACCGCACGCTGCCTGATGCCCCCCGCGAGCACCGCCGACGCCGTGGCCGACGCCCTGGCGGGCGCCGATCTCGCCCACCTTGCCTGCCACGGCGTGCTGCGGGCGGACAACCCGATGTTCTCCTCCCTGCTGCTCAGCGACGGCCCGATGACGCTCCAGGAGATCTACGCGCGAGGGCTCGCGCCGCGGCGGCTCATCCTCGCGTCGTGTCAGTCCGGTTCCCACGCCAGCTATGCGGGCGACGAGGTGCTCGGCTTCGTGGGTGCGCTTCTCGCCCGGGGGACCGCCGGCATCCTTGCCAGTGCGGCCGTGGTTCCGGACGTCCCGGCGGCGGGGCTGATGGCCGGGGTGCACCGCCGCCTGTCCCGCGGCACTACTCTCGCCCGCGCACTCCATGAGGCACGCGAGGCAGCCGACACCGGGGATCCGGGCAGCTTCGTCAACTGGTGCACGTTCACCGCGCACGGCGCCGCTTAGCGCGTGAGAGCCGTGGGTGGGACGTTCCAGGAGGTGATCACCGGTTCGCCGTGCTCGGTGCCCAGCGTGCTCAGGGTCGCCGTTTTGAGCTGGAACAGGCGCCCGGCCGCGGGTTCCAGCCGCAGCCAGCGGGCGGTCAGCACGCGCAGCAGGTGGCCGTGCGCGACGAGCACGACATCGCCGTCGGCCAGCAGCGGGCGCACCCGTGCCAGCACCGCATCGGCTCGCGCGCCCACCGCGGCGAGGGTCTCGCCCGGGTGGGCGGCGTCGCCGGGGATCACCCCGTCCCGCCACAGGTACCAGCCAGGCCGCTCGGCCTGGATGTCCGCGGTGGTCCTGCCCTCGTACCCGCCGTAGTCCCACTCCTGCAGGTCCGGGTCCTCCTTGGCGCCGGTCAGCCCGGCCAGGGCCGCGGTCGCCACGGCGCGCCGGGCCGGGCTGGTGAACACCGCCCGCACCGGCCGGGCCGCGAGAGCGGGCGCCAGCGCGGCGGCCGCCGCCTCACCGGCAGGAGTCAGCGGAAGGTCGGTGCGCCCGGTGTGGCGCAACTGTTTGCTCCACTCCGTCTCCCCGTGCCGCAGCACGATCAGTTCGCCCACCGTTCGTCCGCTACGGCAGGGTGAGGATCTCGTGGCCGTCGCCGGTGACCAGGACCGTGTGCTCGAACTGCGCGGTCCGCTTGCCGTCCTTGGTCACCACGGTCCAGCCGTCCGGCCAGATGTCGTACTCGATCGTGCCGAGCGTGAGCATCGGCTCGATGGTGAACGTCATCCCGGGTTCCATGATCAGGCTGACCTCGGGGTCGTCGAAGTGCGGCACGATAAGGCCGGAGTGGAACGTGGTCCCGATCCCGTGCCCGGTAAAGTCGCGGACCACCCCGTAGCGGAACCGGCGGGCGTAGGACTCGATTACCCGGCCGATCGCGTTCAGCGGCCGGCCCGGGGCCACCACCCGGATGCCCCGCATCATCGCCTCGTGGGTCCGCTCCACCAGCAGCCGGGACTCCTCGTCCACCTCCCCGGCGAGGAACGTCGCGTTGGTGTCTCCGTGCACGCCGTTCAGGAACGCGGTGATGTCCACGTTGACGATGTCACCCTCGGCGATCACCGTGTCGTCGGGGATGCCATGGCAGATCACCTCGTTCAGCGAGGTGCACAGCGACTTGGGGAAGCCGCGGTAGCCGAGGGTGCTGGGGTAGGCGCCGTGGTCGCACAGGAACTCGTGCCCGATCCGGTCGAGTTCGTCCGTGGTCACTCCGGGCACGACGTGCCGGCCCACCTCGGCCAGCGCCTGCGCGGCGAGTTTGCCCGCGGCGCGCATCCGCTCGATGGTCTGCGCATCCTTGACGTCTGGCTCCCCGGTCCTGGGGCGCGGCCGGCCCACGTACTCCGGCCGCGGTATGTGCGCGGGCACCTGCCGCATGGGAGAAATCCGGCCGGGCTGGAGCAAGGTCGCCATGGTCTGCGAGTCTAATCGGCATGGACTCCGAACACGGCTGGTGGTATTGCCTCCGGCATCACACGGTTGAACCCGAACAAGGCTGCCCGGCCAAGGATCGGCTTGGGCCGTATCCCACCAAGGAGGAGGCGGCCCGGGCACTGGAGACGGTGCGCCGGCGCAACGAGGAGTGGGACGCCCAAGACGACCACTGAGCACGGCTACTGAGCCACCCCTGCGCAGGCCGGTATCGTGAAAGCGGCGCCGGACCGAACGAAGGGGGCCGCACGTGGCCGATGGTGGCAGCGACACCGGCCTGCCCTCGGCCGCGCGGGAGCGGATGGCCGAGATCCGGGACAGCGGTACCTGGGGCTCGGCGCTGTCGACGGCCGAGTTCGCCGCGATCCGCAGCACCGGTTTCGAGCCGGTCGGCCAGGTTCTCGGCGCGGCCGTCTACAACGTCGGCTACACCGGCGGCTTCTCCTGCCCCGGCGCCTGGACCGGGTTCGGGCGCTACGGGGTGCCCGCGGTCGGCATCACCACGGTGTCCGGCGACGGCAACTTCGCCTCGTTCGGGCCCATGGTGGCAACGCTGTACCAGGCGCGGCGCGACGCGATCGGCCGGATGACGGCCGAATGCGCCGCGCTCGGCGGCCACGGCGTGGTAGGCGTGACCTTGAGCATTGGCGCCTTCCCGGCCGGCGGCCTGGAGTTCAAGGCGATCGGCACCGCGGTGCGCGCCCCGGGCCCGCCACTGGCGCGGCCGTTCACCTCCGACCTGTCCGGCCAGGACTTCGCCAAGCTGTTCATGGACGGCTGGATGCCGGCCGGGCTGGTGCTCGGCATCTCCGTCGGGGCTCGCCACGACGACTGGCTCACCGTCACCCAGACCCGCTGGGGGGCGGGGAACACCGAAGTCCATGGCTATACCGAGGTGGTGGCCGACACCCGCCACGACGCACGTGAGCAACTGGAGCAGGACGTGGCCCGGCTGGGCGCGGACGGGGTGGTCGTGACGACGGTGACCACCCGGGTGCGGGAACGTGACTGCCCGGCCGCCGAAGGCCGGCGTGACCACATTGTCGAGGCCACCCTCATCGGTACCGCCATCGCCCGCTTCCACGCCCGCTCCCGGGCCGCGGAGCGGCCCAGCCTGGCGATCCTGTCCCTGGACCCGAAGCGCCGCCAGGCCGCCCGGGTCCGGCTGGGCCCCTGAAACGGGCACGGTCCATCATGCTGATCCGAGGAGAACGATGACCGACCAGACCTCCACCGAGCTGAGCGCGGCCGGAGTGCCGCATGATGCGCTGGCACGACTGGCGGAGCTGACGCCGGGCAAGCCCGGTTCCATCTTCACCTCGGACCTGTCCGTCAACGAGTTCCTGCTCGTCCGCGAGGTGGGGTTCCGCCCGCTCGGGCTGGTGCTCGGCAGCTCGATCTACCACGTGGGGCTGCAGTTCGGCCGGTGGGGCAAGAACCAGGAACTGGACGTGCTGTCCCAGGCCATGTACCACGCGCGCGAGCTGGCCATGGGCCGGATGGAAGCCGAAGCGGATGCGCTGGGCGCGGACGGCATCGTCGGGGTCCGCCTCGATGTGGAGCTGAAGGAGTTCGGCGCCGACATCGCGGAGTTCATTGCGATCGGCACCGCGGTCAAGGCCGAGGAAGGCGCGGGTGGCGGAGGCGTCACCAACTGGCGCAACAACAAGAACCAGCCGTTCACCTCGGACCTGTCCGGCCAGGACTTCTGGACCCTGATCCGCGCCGGGTACGCGCCGCTCGGCATGGTGATGGGCACCTGCGTGTACCACATCGCGCACCAGCGCCTCGGCGGTGTGCTCGGCAACATCGGCAAGAACGTCGAGCTCGAGCAGTTCACCCAGGCCCTGTACGACGCGCGTGAGCTGGCGATGAGCCGGATGCAGGCCGAGGCGGAGGACTACCACGCGGAGGGGATCGTCGGGGTGCAGCTTCGCCAGCACAGCCACACCTGGGGCTCGCACACCACCGAGTTCTTCGCGATCGGCACCGCCGTGCGGCCGTTGCGCGAGGACCACGTCATCGAGCGCCCCACGATGGTTCTCAGCCTGGACAGCTGAGCAGTACCTCAGCCCTAGACGGCGGGCGGGGCGTTGCCCTCGCCGGTTCCGTTGCCGGTGGCGTCGCTGATGGCGCCCGGCCCGGGGCCGGGGCCGGCGATGTACCCCCGGCTGCCGGGCTCCACCGGTGTGCGCTTGGCCTTGACCGGCTTGCGCCGCACCTCGACGCCGCCCATCAGCGCGAACCCGAGTACGCGCACCTGGGGCGCGCCGGGCACCCCGGGCCCGCTGGCGTTGTGGTCGAACCCGCCCATGAAGGCCACCCCGGACACGTCCACGTCGACGTCCTCGGGGACGGTGATCTGAATGCCGCCCATCAGCGTGTAGGCGTGCAGGGTGACCACGGGCTCACTGAACTGTGCCTCGCGCAGGTCAAGCTCGATCCCGCCCATCACGGCCACCGACACGTACGTGGGGGGGACCACCCACCGGCCCATCCGCCGCGCGCCGCTCATGATCGCCACGGAGAACTTGGACCGCGGCGTGCCGCCGATGCGGCTGATCTGTGTGGCTCCCTGGACCGGCGGGGCCGGCATCCGCGCGGACGGCGGCAGGTCGTGGGTGACCGCCGCGAGATCGGCGTAGGTCTTGGCGGCGTAAGCGGATTCGAGGCGCTCGTCGAGTTCGTCGAGGCTGATCCGCCCCTGCCCGGCTGCCTCGCGGAGCACGTCGGCGGCCTGCTCACGGTCGCTGTCGGACACTCGCATGAGGCTGTGGTCCGCGGGCCCGGAAAGCTCGCTCATGCCCTCACCTTAGCGACAGCACGCCTGCCGCGAACGGCGCGATCGAACCGGACCACACCGGGACGAACCGGCGTATCGCATGATTCCAGCAAGGAGCGGGGGAGCGCCGCGCCGTGAGGCTAGGGGGAGACGGGGCCGGTCACCGTGTCGAGCAGCCGGGCGAGCCGTGCCCGCAGGCGCCGAGGTTGCTCGGTCCGCTCCCCGGCGGCGGCGCTGACCAGGTGCTGGACCGCGTCGAACGTCAGCGGTGCGGACGGCGCCACGGTGAGTTCCTCGTGGGCCACGTCGGCCAGGCGGCGGTCGCCGCGGTCCAGGGCCAGGATCGTCGCCCCGCCCTTGCGGGCGTCGCAGACGCGCTCGAGCAGCCGGTCCGGTGCCACCTGCGGGCTCACCACCACCAGCGAGTCACCGCGCCCCGCGTCGCCAAGCCGGGCCATGCTCACGCTCAGGTGCGGCGGCGCCCCGGGCGGCGGGTTCCAGCGGACCAGGGTGGGCGCGAGTTCGGGCAGCCCGGCGAGCCGGCTTTCGTCATCCAGGTGCGCGGCGAAATGCCAGGGCTCGTGCTCGGGCGTGCCGACAAGCAGCAGGCCGCCTTGTGTCCGCGCCGACGCGCGCATGGCGCGCGCGAATTCCGCGGCCCGGTCCAGCCAGCCGGTGGGGGCGAGCAGCGTCCGCAGCGCGGCAACCTGCTCGGCGTTCACGCCCCCATGGTGCCATGGCCCGGCAGCGCTCTGGCAGGATCGGGGCATGTCCGACCAGCAGGCAGCACCCGGTCCCGACGTCGCGGCCCTGACCATCGGCATCCTGGGCGGTACCGGTGACCAGGGGCGCGGCCTGGCCCGCAGGTTCGCGCTGGCCGGTAGCCCGGTCATCATCGGCTCCCGCAGCGCGGATCGTGCCGTCGCGGCCGCGCAGGCTCTGGGCGCGGACCTGGGCATCCGCGGCATGGCGAACCACGACGCGGCCGCCGCCGCCGACCTGGTGATCGTCGCGGTGCCCTGGGAGGGCCACCGCGACCTGCTCACATCGCTGGCCACGCCGCTGGCCGGCAAGATCGTCATCGACTGCGTGAACCCGCTGGGATTCGACCAGCGCGGCTGCTACCGGCTGGGGGCGCCCGAGGGAAGCGCCGCGGAACAGGCGGCGGCGGTCCTGCCCGGCTCTGTGGTGGTGGGTGCCTTCCACCACGTCTCGGCCGTTCTCCTGCTCGACCCCGAGGTCGCCAGCATCGACCTCGACGTGCTCGTGCTCGGCGACGACCGGCCAGCGACCGACCTGGTCCAGGCGCTTGCCGCGCGGATTCCCGGGGCCCGCGGCGTGTACGCGGGGCGGCTGCGCAACTGCGGGCAGGTCGAGGCGCTCACCGCCAACCTGGTGTCCATCAACCGGCGGTACAAGGCCCACGCCGGGCTGCGCATTACCGACGTCTGACTCTCCGCTGGCGCACACGGCGCCGCGGTGGGCACCGTTGCCCCCCGTGGCCGTGCACCGGGCCGCGGCCTAGTATGTTTAGCTTTCAACAACACTGTGGAGAGAAGGGACGCCCGTGATTTTCCGCGTCAAGGCACGTGACCTCCCAGCGCGAGTCGCGACCGGTGCCTACATTCTCCATGCGGGACTGGAAAAATGGCGCGCCGACGAGGCCAGGGCCAAGGGCCTGCACAAGGCGGCGTCCGGCGCCTTTCCGTTCCTGGAGCGCATCCCGCCGGAGCGCTTCGTCCGGGTGCTCGCCGCGAGTGAGATCGCGATCGGCGCCGCGTTGCTCGCCCCCGTTGTGCCCAGCGCGCTGGCCGGCGCCGCGCTGACCGGGTTCTCCGGCAGCCTGCTCACGATGTACCTGCGCACCCCGGCGCTGCACAAGCCGGGCAGCGTCTGGCCGACCCAGGCGGGCACCGGGATCAGCAAGGACGTGTGGATGCTCGGCATCGGCCTTGGCCTGGTGGCCGGCGCGGTGAGTGACGACAAGGACGTCTGAGCCGGGTCTTATGTGGTGGTTGGCACTCCACCCACAAACAATGTGGGTGGAGTGCCGATCACGGCAAACGGTCCGGTGCGCCTCAGCGGTAGGAATGCTCCGCGTCGGGGAACTGCCCGCCGACGACCTCCTCGGCGAAGGCGCGCGCGGCGGTGCCGAGTACCCCGGCCACGTCGGCGTACTTCTTCACGAACTTCGCTGTGTGCGGGGTGAGCCCGGCCATGTCCTGCCAGACCAGGACCTGGGCGTCGCAGTCCGGGCCCGCGCCGATCCCGATCGTCGGGATGGACAGGCTCTGGGTGACCCGGGCGGCCAGTTCCGCGGGCACGCACTCAAGGACAACGGAGAAGGCACCCGCCGCCTCCATGGCCTTTGCGTCGTGCAGCAGGCGCTCGCCGTCCTCGCCCCGGCCCTGGACCCGGTACCCGCCGAAGGCGTTGACCGACTGCGGCGTCAGGCCGAGGTGTGCCATGACCGGCACACCGGCCTGCACAAGCTCCTCGGCCTGGTGGACCACCCGCGTGCCGCCTTCGAGCTTGACCGCGTGCGCCCCGGACTCCTTGAGGAACCGGGCCGCTGTGGCGAACGCCTCGCGCGGCGAGGCCTGATAGGAGCCGAACGGCAGGTCCGCGACAACCATCGCGCGCCGGGTACCGCGAACCACCGCGGCGGTGAGCGGGATGAGGTCATCCACGGTCACCGGGATGGTGGTGTCGTGGCCGAACACGACCATCCCCGCCGAGTCGCCGACGAGGAGCACCGGTATCCCGGCGTCGTCGAAGACGCGCGCGGTAAGCGCGTCGTAGGCGGTGAGCATGGGCCATTTCTCACCGCGGGCCTTGGCGGCGGCAAGGTCACGTACGGTGACCCGCCTGCTGGCACTGCCGCCATAGAGAGGTTCTGCGGTCCGCGCCCTGGTCGCGGCCGCGCCCGAGTCACCGGGCTGTGCGGTCATGGGAATCCTCCTGCCTCGTGGCGCCGTGGTGGCGTCCCCGGACGCCTTCAGCATGCCACGCAGTCCGGGCGGCGGGTAGCCCGGGAATGTTTTGCGATACGGACCAGTTCCGTATTGTTGGCCTTCCCGGGGCGGCGGGACCCGCCGCCCCGGGATGAACGGGCCGCAGCGCTGGCGACAGACCCGGAAAGGGATCCATGGACGCACCCGGTGTTTCTCCGCTGGCAGGTAACTCCAGCGTTGCCGCGCTCGCCGATACCGACCCCAGGGTGTACCGGCGCCGCTGGATCATCCTGGGCGTGCTGATCACGAGCCTGATGGCGATCGTGCTGGACAACACCGTCCTGAACGTCGCGCTCAAGACCATCGCCGAGCCTGCCGGGGGCCTCGGGGCGAGCCAGAGCCAGCTCGAGTGGGCGATCAACTCCTACACGCTGGTGTTCGCCGGCCTGCTTTTCACGTTCGGCGTGGTGGGGGACCGGATCGGCCGCAAGCGGATGCTCATGCTCGGGCTGACCTCGTTCGGCCTGTTCTCCCTGATGACCGCGTACTCCCACTCGCCAGACCAGCTTGTCTGGGCACGCGCGGCGATGGGCCTCGGCGCGGCGGCGGTGATGCCGCAGACACTGTCGATCATCTCCAACGTGTTCGACCCCGCGGAGCGGCCCCGCGCCATCGGGATCTGGGCCGTCGCCGTCGGCATCGGCATCGCCATCGGCCCCATCGTCGGCGGCCTGCTGCTCGTCCACTTCTGGTGGGGCTCGGTATTCCTGATCAACGTGCCTTTCTGCGCCGCGAGCGTGGTGGCGACCGCGCTGCTCGTGCCCGAGTCGAAGAACCCCAGCCCCGGGCGGATCGACTACGTGGGCGTGCTCGCCTCCATCGCCGGCCTGGTGCTCCTCGTGTACGGCATCATCCAGGGCGGCGACAAGGGCACCTGGGTGCACCCGGACGTGCTCGGCCCGGCGCTCGGCGGCCTGGCGATACTTGCCTTCTTCGTGTGGTACGAGGCCAGGGTCCGGTACCCCTCGCTGGACGTGCGGCTGTTCCGTGACGCGCGGCTCTCGTCCGCGATCGGCGCGCTGGCGCTGGTCTTCTTCGGCATGATAGGCGCGCTGTTCTTCCTGAGCTTCTACCTGCAGAGCGTGCGCGGGTACACCCCGCTGAAGGCCGGCGCCTTCTCGCTGGCGTTCGCCGTGGCGCAGATGCTGACGGCCCCGCGCAGCGCGGCCCTGGTCCGGCGGTTCGGCGCCAAGTCGGTCGTGGCGGGCGGCCTGCTGCTGGTCACCGCCGCGCTGTTCAGTTACCAGCTGCTCAACGTCGCCACGCCTATCTGGGTGCTGGCCGTGGCGTTCTTCGTCCAGGGGGCGGGGATGGGCCTGGTCATGCCGCCCGCCACCGAGGCGGTGATGTCGGTGGTGCCCAGGGAACGGGCCGGCGCCGGTTCCGCGCTGACCAACACCGCCCGCCAGGTGTCCGGCGCGCTCGGCGTGGCCGTGCTCGGCTCCATCCTGGCGCAGGCCTACCGCAGCCAGCTCGGCCCGCACCTGAGCGCCCTGCCCGCCGCCGAGCGGAACGCTGCCACCAGCTCGATCACCGCGAGCCAGGCGGTGGCCGCGAAGCTGGGCCCGGCGGGCCGGGACCTGGCGGCGTTCGCCGACACCGCGTACGTGCACGCGATGCACCTCACCACGTTCATCTCCGCGGCGATCACGCTGCTCGGCGCGCTCGTCGTGATGCGGTGGATGCCGGGCCGCGCCGCGGTCGTTGCGGCCGGCGCGGCCGGTGCAGCCCGGCAGGCCCACGCCGCTGGTGGTGCCGCGGGCGAGGCCATGGACGCGGGTCAGGCCGCGGTCGCGGGACCGGCCGCGGTCGTCGGCACGGCCGCGGTCGCTCGCGCCAGCGAGGCCGCGCCCGCGGGCCAGGCGGTCACCGCGAACGGGCCAGTGCCCGCGAAGAGGGCAGTGGAATGACGACAGACGCCGCGCCGGCGCAGCGCCGGCCCGGCCGGCCCCGCAGCGAGCGCGCCGACCGCGCCATCATCGAGGCGGCACTCAGCGTGTTCGCCGAATCCGGGCCGGAGGGCCTGTGCATCGAGACGGTGGCCGCCCGCGCGGGCGTGGGCAAGGCGACCATCTACCGGCGCTGGCCGGGCAAGGAAGAGCTGCTGCTTGACGCGATCGGGGCGCTGCAGGCCCCACTGCCCGAACCAGCCGGCCGGTCGGTGCGCGAGGACCTGGTGACGGTGCTGGCCGCCATGCGCGACTCGGTCGCCGACCCGCGCCGGGCCAGGGAATTCGCGCTGCTGCTCGGTGAGGGCGCCAAATACCCGCGGCTGATGGCGCGCTACGTGGAGACGATGCTGGAACCGCGCCGCGAGGTGATCAGGTCGGTGCTGCGCCGCGGCCTGGCCACCGGCGAACTGCGCACGGACATCGACATCGAGGCCGCGCTGTTCATGCTGACCGGTGCCGTCCTCGCCCGCGGGAAGTACGACCGGTCCAGCATGCCGCCCGGTTATGTGGAGCGTGTGGTGGACGAGCTGCTGCGTGGCCTGGCCCCGCGCTAGAAAGGGCTCATGACCACACCGGACGCTGCGGCCGCCGCGGTGGAGCGGCGGCAGGCGCAGCGGCTGGCGGCCCAGTTGCTGTCCGGGCCCCCGGCCGAAGGCACGGCCGAGGTGGCCCGCTGGCTGCTCGCCGTCCAGGCACAGGACCCACGTGGAGCCCGGCTGGCGGTGCGCGCCCGCAGCCGGGCCCGATCGGCCGCCGACGTCGACGCTGCGCTTACCCGGGACCGCAGCGTCGTGGTGACCTGGCTGAACCGGGGCACACTGCACCTGGTGCTGGCCGAGGACTACTGGTGGCTGCACCCGCTGACCACACCGCCGCTGCTGCGCGGCAACGCCCGCAGGCTCGCCCAGGAGGGCGTACCGCCCGCAGACGCCGAGCGCGCGGTCACGGTCATCGAGCGGGCGGTGACCGCCGAGGGGCCGCTGACCCGTGCGCAGCTCGCCGAACGGATCGCCACGGCCGGAGTGCGCACACAGGGCCAGGCCATCGTCCACCTGCTCGCGCTGGCCAGCCTCCGCGGGCTCACCGTGCGCGGCCCGATGGCCGGGCGCGACCACGCCTACGCGCTGGTCCGTGACTGGCTCGGCACCCCGCCCGCGCAGCACGCGGCGTTCGACCGGGACCGGGCCCTGGCCGAGCTTGCCGCCCGCTACCTGGCCGGCCACGGCCCGGCCACCGACCGCGACCTTGCCAAGTGGGCCGGGCTGCCGTTGCGCGACGCCAGGTCGGGCCTGGCCGCGATCGCCGGACGGCTCGCCGCCCGCGATGACGGTCTCGCGGATCTGGCCGGGCGGCGAGACGAGTGCCCGCCGCCGCCGCCGCGCCTGCTCGGCGCCTACGATCCGCTGCTGCTTGGCTGGGACTCACGAGACCCGGTCGTCGGCCCGCACGGCCGACTGATCGCGATCAACGGCCTGTTCCGGCCGTTCGCGCTGGTTCGCGGCCGCGCCGTTGGCACCTGGAGCCTGCCCGGCGGCAAGGTCGCGCTGGCACCGTTCGCGCCGCTTCCCGACGCCGACGCGGCCGCCCTGGCCGCCGACGCCGCCGAGGTCGAGCGCTTCCTGCGGGTGAGCTGACGCGGCCCTGTGGCGGAGGAACAGGGGCCTTGAGCCGGTTCCTGGGGCCGCTCCCCTGGGTCGGCGGGGCCAAGGCCCAGTGACGGAGGAACGGGGCCTTGAGCCAGCGTGGGTTCCAGGGGGTCGCCCCCCTGGGCCAGCAGCGCCGGGCTCAGCGGGGCAGGTCCGCGCGGGAGCAGCGGGCCACCATGTTCAGGGTGATCTCGTCCTCGCCGGCCAGCGCCGGATGCCTGTCGAGCAGATCGCGGACCTGGCCCATGACGGCGCGGCGGCGCTCACCCGGCAACGTGATCACGTAGCTACGGGAGACGACCCAGTCGGTCATCTCGGCGCGCGACAGCCGGTACGTCCAGGCCACGGAGCGCCGCTCCACGGATGCGAACGGCGGCCCGATCTCCGGGAAATGGCGGCTGGAACCGGGGGTGCCGCGGCTGCCGATGATGGTGGACAGATCGGCGACCCACGGCTCGTCTTCGACGCGCCGGTTCCACACCAGGGCCAGCCGGCCGCCGGGGGCCAGCACCCTGGCCACCTCGGGAACGGCCCGCGCCGGGTCCACCCAATGCCAGGCCTGGGCCACGATCACCAGGTCGACGGTGCCATCGGCCAGCGGGATCTGCTCGGCCGTACCCGCCAGGACGGCAACCCCCGGCACCGCACGGCGCAGTTCCTCCCGCATGCCGGCCGACGGTTCGACGGCGATCACGTCCAGGCCCCGGTCGCGAAGCTGGCGGGTCAGTTTGCCCGTGCCCGCACCGACGTCGGCTGCCCGGGTGGCATGCGCAGGGACCAGCCAGTCGATCGCCTCCGCCGGGTACGACGGCCGGCCCGTTCGTAGACGTCTGCTACGGCACCGAAGGAATTCGCCTGCTGGCGGTGCCATTCGTCGAGCGCCATGCCCCCAGTCTGCCAGCCCGGCCGGCGCGGGCCGGTGCGCCCGCCGTGGCCGGGCGCTACGCTCGGGCCGTCGGTGGCGCGCGGTGGGGAGGTACGGAGGTGACACGTGGAACTGGTGGACGACTGGGCTGAGCTGCTGCGCGCCGAGGCGGCGGACTACGCGCAGGTGGCGCTCACCAACATCAGGCGCGAGTTCCCGTCCGGGGTCTACCACGACATGACCGCGCCCGGTGACTTCCCGTTCCGCCCCAAGGCACGGACCCCCGCCTTCTATGGCAGCTATGACTGGCACTCCTGCGTGGAGATGCACTGGCTGCTGCTGCGCCTGCTGCGGATCGCGGAGGACGTCGTCCCGGCCAAAGAGGTCAGGTCCGTGCTGAACGCGCACTTCCGGCCGATGGCGCTGGCCGCCGAAGTGGAGTTCGTCACCAGCAGGGACGGCCTGTGGGAGCGCCCCTACGGCTGGGCCTGGGCACTGGCCCTGACGCATGAGGCGGCTTCGCTTGACGACCCGGAATGCAAGAAGTGGTCATCCGCCCTGCGGCCGCTCGCCGACGCCGTGACCGGGCGCTTTCTCGACTGGCTGCCCAAGGCGACCTACCCGGTCCGCTACGGCGTGCACTACAACAGCGCGTTCGGCATGAGCCGGGCGCTTGACCACGCGCACGACCTGGCCCGCGCCGGGGACCGCGCGCTGCTCGACGCGATCACCGACAAGGCATACGACTGGTTCGGCGGGGACACCATGTACCCGGCCGCCTGGGAGCCGTCCGGGCACGACTTCCTGTCGCCAGCGCTGTGCGAGGCCGAGCTGATGGCCAAGATCCTGCCGGAGGGGGAGTTCGGCTTCTGGCTGTCGGTGTTCCTGCCCGGGATCGCCGGTGGCGAGCCCGCCACGCTGTTCAAGCCGGCCGTGGTGTCGGATGCGGCCGACGGGCAGATCGCCCACCTGCACGGGCTGAACGCCAGCCGCGCCTGGTGCTGGCGCCGGATCGCCGAATCGCTGCCCGCTGAGGACCCCCGTGTCGGGTCGGCCGTCGCCGCCGCACGCACCCACGCCGGGGCCGCGCTCCCGCATGTTGTCGGGGACGACTACGCGGTCGAACACTGGCTCGCCTGCTACGCGGTGCTAATGCTGAGCTAGCTACTTCGACCTGAAAGAGTCCCTGGTCTGAGGTTGGTGGCCGGGTGGGCCGTGGAGTGCCGGGGCTGGTGTTTGCCTGGTGTTGGTTAACTGGCCGGGGCCCCGATCTTGACGAGGTTGTGGGCGAATGCCCCGTGCCCGCACCAGATGGCGGCTCCGTGCCTGCCATCGAGCCGGGAGCGGTCCCAGCCGTAGGTGTGCTTGAGGTAGCTGATTCTCCCTTCGGATCCGGTGCGCCATTTGACGAGCCTCCGGAACCGGCGATGGTGCTCGATGATCTTGCGGGCTGGCGGGATTTTGCCCTGGCGGGGGATCGCGACCGTGCGCACGCCCAGGGCGAGCAGGTCACGCTCGGCGGCGGGCTGGCCGTAGCCGCGGTCCGCGGTGACCGCGTCCGGCACCCGGCCGGCGCGGCGGCGGATGCGGTTCACTGCGGGCGCCAGTTGCGGCCCGTCGGGGGCGGCGCCGTATTCGACGGTGTAGTCCAGGATGATGCCGTCGTCGTTGTCGGTGACCTGGGCCTTGTAGCCGAACTCGACCGGGCGGTCGATGCGGCCCTTGCGGATCGGCCGGGCGTCGGGGCCGTGCAGGCTGACCAGCCTGGTCGCGCTTGCCGGGAGCTGCCCGGCCAGCCGGCTCCGGGCCTGGGCCACGATCTGGGCGGTGCGCTCGATGGTGACCGCCAGTACATTCAGCGCCCGCCGCAGCTGGCCCCGCACCCGCCCGCTCAGCGCCCGGGGCACCGCGCGGCGGCCGTTGCGCATCACCGCGGCGGCCTGGACCGCGGTCTTCTCCGCCAGGCCGGCGAGCTCACCGGTCACCCGGCAGATCACCTGGGTGGTCTCCTCGTGTGACAGCTTCCCCCGGGCGCGCAGCTTGCTGGCGATCTGGCGCACCCGCCGCGCCGCGGCCCGCCGCCGGTCAGCCATCACGGTCCCGGTGGCGCCGCCCGCAGCCTGCACCCGCCGGGCGATCCGGACCAGCCTGCCCACCGCCTTGGCCAGCAGCCCCGAGTCCGTCGGATAGGCCACATTGCCGCAGATCACCGTAGTGTCCGCCCGCACCCGGGCGGTGCGCAGCAGCTTGGCCCCAGCGGCCTTCGCCCACAGCGCCTCATTCAGCCCGGCCACCGCGCCCTCCCCGCACCGCGTGGTCAGCTTCATCAGCGTCGTCGGGTGCGGCACCTTCCCATCCAGCGGGATCCGGCAAAACCGCCGCCAGCTGATCGAGTCACTGACCTCAGCGCACAAGCTCTCATAACCCAGCCGGTGGCGGAACTTCAAGAACATCAGCCGCAGGTAACACTCCACCGGCGTCGACGGGCGGCCGAGCACCGGATGAAAGAACGGCACGAACGGGGCGAAGAACACCGGGTCATCCAGTAACGCGTCCACCCGCGCAAGATCTTCAGGCAGCCGCAGCAACTCCGGCGGAAGGCTGGACTCCCACAACGAGGGCCCATCGCCTATGGTGCGGAACATGATGGCCTCGATCCCTTCCAGCACAAGGGGTCGAGGTCATCCTCCCTCCACACCGGGCACGATCACAGGCCACAGCCCCGGGTTCTTCAGGTCGAAGTAGCTAGCCACGCTGACCGCGAACACCGGCGGACGGCGGTGCCGCCGGTGCGATGATGCCTGTATGGGCACCGAAAATGCGGCGGGCCAGCGGCTCACCAGTCACGGCCTTTACACCGACATCCGGTGCGACGCCGGCCACTTCGTGCACGCTGACGATCCGCTGCAATACGCCAGTGCGGTGTCGGCCTTCGTCCGTTCCGTCGTGGGGGATCTCAGCGGGACCGGCCGGGTTCCCGCCACCGGTTGGTGATCGGCAGCCGCCGGTCCCTGCCGAAGTTGCGCGGGGTGATCTTGGGCCCGGGCGGGTACTGCCGCCGCTTGTACTCGGCCCGGTCCACCATCGCGACCACGCGGTCGACCAGCGCCGGGTCATGCCCGGCGGCCACCAGGCCGGCCACCCCCAGGTCCTTGACCACGTAGTCGTCGAGGATGGCGTCGAGCACCTGGTAGTCCGGCAGCGAGTCGGAGTCGAGCTGACCCGGCGACAGTTCCGCGCTGGGCGGCTTGGTGATCGAGTTCTCCGGGATCGGCGGGGTCTGGCCCCGGCTGGCCGCCTCGGCGTTCCGCCACCGTGCCAGATCCCACACCAGGGTCTTGGGCACGTCCTTGATGGGGCCGAAGCCGCCGGCCGAGTCGCCGTACAGGGTCGAGTAGCCGGTGGCAAGCTCGGACTTGTTGCCGGTGGTCAGGGCCAGGTGGCCCTCGGCGTTGGACAGGCCCATGAGGATCACGCCGCGCACCCTGGCCTGGAGGTTCTCGGCCGCGAGCCCGGTCAGGTCCAGTTCGGCCTGGAAGGCGTCCACCATGGGCTGGATCGGCACCGTGCGGGCGTGCACGCCCTGCCGTTTCACCAGGTCCTCGGCGTCGCTCACCGAATGCTCGGAGGAGTGCCGGCTGGGCATCAGCACGACGTGCACGTGCTGCGGGCCGATGGCGTCGGCCGCGATCGTCGCGGTCAGCGCGGAGTCGATCCCGCCGGACAGGGCGAGGATCACCGAGGAGAAACCGTTCTTGGCCACGTAGTCCCGCACCGACGTGACCAGCGCGGCGTACACCTCCGCCAGCGGTGACAGCCGCGGCCAGATCTGCTGGCCCGGGGGAGCGACCCCCCTGGAACCCCCCGCTGGCCTCCGGCCCGATTCCTTCGTCACCGGGCCGGGGCCCTGTTGGCTTGCGGAGGCGGGCTCGGGTGGGCTGGCGGCCGACCAGGCGGGTGGAAGCGGCAGCGCCACCCGGTGGATCGTCATGTGGGTGCCGTCCCTTGGGTCGGCGGGTATGTCGCCCGGCTCGATCCTCACGTCGGCGTTCGGCAGGTCCAGGTCGGCGACGATCAGCGCCTCGGCGAACTGGGGGCCGCGGGCCAGCAGGTTGCCAGCGGCGTCCACGATGATCGAGTCGCCGTCGAACACCAGCTCGTCCTGGCCGCCCATCATGTTCACATAGGCGAGCGTGGCACCCGCCTCGGCTGCCCGGTTCCGGCACAGTTCCAGCCGCTCGGCGTCCTTGCCCCGCTCGTAGGGGGAGGCGTTCGGCACCACGAGCAGGCCCGCTCCGGCCTGCCGGGTCACCGTCACCGGGCCGCCGTCCTGCCACAGGTCCTCGCAGACGGCGATCGCCACGTCGGCCGCTTCGCCGGGCTCCCCGCACGGCAGGCGGAAGACCGGCAGCCGGTTGCCGGGCACGAAGTACCGGTACTCGTCGAACACCCCGTAGTTCGGCAGGTGGTGCTTGGCGGTGGTCACCACGACGGCACCGCCGTGCAGCAGCGCCGCGGCGTCCAGCGCCGCGCTGGCCGGCTGCCCGGTGCGCGGAGTCAGCCCCGGCTGGCGGCCCAGGTACCCGGCGACCACGGCGATACCGCCAAGCCCTTCGGCGGCGAGCCGGGCCGCGGTGTCCCTGATGGCCGCGATGGACGCGTCCACGAACGAGTCGCGCAGCGCGAGATCCTCCACCGGGTACCCGGTGAGCATCATCTCGGGGAACAGCACGAGGTCCGCCCCGCGAGCGTACGCCCGGCGGGTCCATTCGATGATCGTCTGCGCGTTTCCCGCCAGATCGCCCACGGTGGAGTTCACCTGGGCGAGCGCGATCCTCAGCTTCGGCACGCTTCCCAGCTTAGGCGGGGCGGCCTGTGGTCTCGGGTGCACGCAAAGGCCCAGGCCGCGGTGGCGACTGCGGCCCGGGCGTGCGCTGATGCGCTTGATGGCCTCGCCGGCCTGCCTTCTTTACTTCAGCAAGAAGGCCCGGATCCAGGCGCCGAAGTCCGCGTTCCTGTTGAACAGGAACGACGGGCTCATCACTGTTTGCCCCGACGCGCGGATCCACCTTGGTGAGCGCGCCGCCGCCCATGCCGAAGGGCGGCACGCCGACGCTCCAGCCCACCGACGTCGAGCCCCCATCGGCCGCCACGGCCAGGGTGACCGGGCCGACGGTCGCGCCGCCGAGCACGACCTCGGCGTAATTGGAGTAGGCACCCGGCGCCGGGGCCGGGCAGCGGCCACGCCACACGTGGGTGTGTAACCTGCCGGAAACAGGCGGGCGGCAGACTGTGGGGGAGGGCCGATCCGCCCGGGACCGGGGGGCGCCATGATCGCATGCGCCCGGCAGGGCTGCTGACCAGCGAGGCAGGAAGAAAATGGACAGGCAGGAAGAGTTCGTGCTCCGGACCCTTGAGGAGCGTGACATCCGTTTTGTCCGGCTGTGGTTCACGGACGTGCTCGGTTTCCTGAAGTCAGTCGCGGTGGCGCCCGCGGAACTGGAGGGGGCGTTCGCCGAGGGGATCGGGTTCGACGGCTCCGCGGTCGAGGGGTTCGCCCGCGTCTACGAGGCGGACATGATCGCCAAGCCGGACCCGTCCACGTTCCAGCTTCTGCCATGGCGCGGTGAGTCCGGCGTCGGCCGGATGTTCTGCGACATCCTGATGCCGGACGGGTCGCCGTCGCACGCCGACCCACGCCACGTGCTCAGGCGCGCGCTCGGCCGGGCAGCCGATCTCGGTTTCACCTTCTACACCCACCCCGAGATCGAGTTCTTCCTGCTCAAGGAGAAGCCGGAGCCGGGGGCAAGGCCGGCGCCGATCGACTCGGGCGGCTACTTCGACCACACGCCGCACAGCATCGCCCACGACTTCCGGCACGTGTCCATCCAGATGCTGGAGCAGATGGGCATCTCGGTGGAGTTCAGCCATCACGAGGGGGCGCCCGGCCAGCAGGAGATCGACCTGCGCTATGCGGACGCGCTCACCACCGCCGACAACGTGATGTCGTTCCGCCTGGTGATGAAGGAGGTGGCGCTCCAGCAGGGGGTGTACGCCTCGTTCATGCCCAAGCCGTTCACCGAGCATCCGGGCTCGGGCATGCACACCCACATGTCGCTGTTCGAAGGCGACCGGAATGCGTTCTACGAGCCGGGCGCGGAGTTCCAGCTCTCCAAGGTGGGCCGCGCGTTCATCGCCGGGCTGCTCAAGCACGCCCCCGAGATCACCGCCGTGTGCAACCAGTGGGTGAACTCCTACAAGCGGCTGTGGGGCGCGGCGGAGCGGACCGCTGGGGCGGGCGGCGAGGCGCCCGCGTATGTCTGCTGGGGGCACAACAACCGCTCGGCGCTGGTCCGGGTGCCGATGTACAAGCCGCAGAAGGGGAACGCCACCCGGATCGAGTTCCGGTCACTCGACTCCGCCTGCAACCCATACCTGGCCTTCGGCGCGATCCTGGCGGCCGGGCTGAAGGGGATCGAGGCCGGTTACCAATTGCCACCGGAGGCCGAGGACGACGTGTGGGCGCTCACCGACCGGGAGCGCCGCATCCTCGGCATCGCGCCGCTGCCGCAGAGCCTCGACGAGGCGCTGAACGTAATGCAGGAGAGCGAGCTGATGGCGGAGACGCTGGGCGAGCACGTGTTCGACTTCTTTCTGCGCAACAAGCGGGAAGAATGGCGGGACTACCGTCATCAGGTCACCGCGTTCGAACTGGACCGCTACCTGCCCGTGCTGTGAGCCGGGCGGCGGGCGGCCGCCTGGAGGGCACAAGTGAGCACGCAGCTTCCGGCCGGGGTATCCGTCGGCCACTGGACCGACGCCCAGGGCCTGACGGGGTGCACGGTGCTGCTCGTTCCCGGGGGCGCGGTGGCCGGCGTCGACGTCCGGGGCGGGGCACCGGGCACCATCAACACCGACGGGCTGCGGCCGGGCACCGTCACCGAGCAGGCGCAGGCCATCCTGCTCACCGGCGGCAGCACGTTCGGCCTCAGCGCCACCTCCGGGGTGCTGCGCTACCTGGAGGAGCGCGGTGTCGGGCTGAACTTCGGTTCGGTCGCGGTGCCCATCGTGGCCGGCGCGGTGATCTTCGACCTGCTGGCAGGTGATCCCACCGCACGGCCGGGCCCGGAGTCCGGATATGCGGCCTGCGAGGCGGCCACCGCCAGCCCGGGCCAAGGTGCGGTCGGGGCGGGCACCGGGGCCAGCGTCGCGAAGGCCGGCGGCAACCAGCCACGCCCCGGCGGCGTGGGGCTGGCCAGTGCCCAGGCCGGTGGCGCGGTGGTGGCCGCCGTCATGGTGGCCAACAGTCTCGGCGGGATCTGGGACGACGATCGCCACGAGTGGATCGCGTCACTGACCGCCTGGGACTACTCGTCGCCGATGATCCCCGGCGGCAACACCACGATCGGGGCCGTGGTGACCGACGCCGTGCTCACCAAGGAGCAGGCCAACCGGGTCGCCGCCGTGGCGCACGACGGCATCGCCCGTGCGGTCAGGCCCGCGCACACGCTGTACGACGGCGACACCATGTTCTGCCTGGCCACCGGCGCGGTCCAGGCTCCCCTCGATGCCGTGGAAGCAGTCGCCGCCCAGGTGGTGGCGCGCGCCATCGCGTCCGGCGTCCGCGCCTCGCAGCCCTAGCCGTTTCCGCCGTCCAGGTCACCGCAGACGGTTGCGGTCAGAATCCGCGCGCCCGGACGGTGTTCACGCCGTGGATCAGCGCGAATTCGTGCTCGTGGCGATCTTGCAGCTTTGCTTTGTATTTACCAACATGTGACGTGCTCTGTAACTACCGAGGGGGGTCCAGGCCGCCCTGCGGCCACGGGGGCAGGTCGGCTGCCTTGCGGGCCGGTAAGTCGACAAGGAGAAGTCAGCATGACCATCCGAAGTTCCATGCGCCGTCTGCGGACGGCTGCGGGGCTTGTGGCGGTCGGGGTCAGTGCCGCGTTTGTGCTGCCCGCGACCGGTGCCGTGGCGGCACAGCATGGCTCGCCATCAACGTCGCAAACGCCGCTGCCGGTACGCAACGGGTCAGCGGCCGACCTTGGCCCGTACAACCCGGCCCAGACGATCCGGTTGGCGATCGGGCTGCGGCCTCCGCACATGGCGGCGGAGGAGCAGTTCCTGAATGCGATTCAGGACAAGCATTCGCCGTTGTTCCACCGCTATTTGACCCCGGCGGCGTGGACGGCCAGGTTCGGCCCGAGCGCCGCCGCGCAGAACGCGGTGGTCGCCTGGGCCAGGGGAGCTGGCCTGACCGTGACCCACCTGTACCCGAACCGTCTGGTCGTGGACCTGGCCGGGAGCGTCGGCAACATCGAGAAGGCGCTCGGCGTCCAGATCAACAACTACAAGCTCGGCACCAAGACGTTCTTCGCCAACAACCACGACCCGGTGCTGCCGGCGTCGGTGTCGGGCATCGTGGCCTCGGTCGATGGTCTGACCAGCCTGCAGCAGATGTTCCCCGCGTCGCCGACGGCGCACGAGCCGGCCAGCCCCGCGTACGTGCCGGGTCCGGTCGTTGCCAACGGCCCGCACGCGGCGGCCAGCGGTAGCCGCGTGAAGCTGCGCGCCGCGATGAGGGCCTCCGCCCGGAAGCTGCGGGCCAACGGTGGCGCGAAGGTGCACATCACCGGCGGTGCCTACGACCCGACCGACATCTACAGCTCACAGGCCTACGACTACAACGCCCTCTACAACCAGGGGCACTGCTGTAACCCGCTGGGCAACCCGGGCAACTCCCCGGCCCAGTCGACGATCGCCATCGCCACCTTCGGCCAGCAGCGCATCAGCGACATCCAGGGGTTCCACAATCAGTACCCGTACCTGGCCTACAACGTCCAGGAGGTGTTCATCGACGGCACCCCGGCGTGCTGCGACGAGGAGGGGACCATGGACATGGAGTGGTCCACCGCCATGTCCAACAGCTTCGGCGCGGTCGCGAACACCTCCAAGGTGTACGTCTACGACGGCGCGAACTTCAACAACTCCACGTTCACCGACATGTACAACAAGATGGTCACGGACAACGTCGCCCGGGTGTTCTCCACGAGCTGGAGCTGCACCGAGAGCTTCGGCTGCAGTTCGTCCACGATCAGCACCCGGCACGCCATCTTCAACCAGATGGTCGGCCAGGGCTGGGGTCTGACCGCCGCCTCCGGTGACCGGGGGGCCTTCGACGACTGCTCCCATCTGTCCGTTGCCTACCCGGCCTCGGATCCGGACGTGGTCGGCGCCGGCGGGACCGAGCTGAGCCTCAGCTCGGGGCCGCTGTACAACTTCGAGGTCGCCTGGTCCGGCGGGCCGGACGGTTGCGGTTCCAACGACGGCGGGTCCGGCGGCGGCTGCAGCGTGATCTTCGTCGCCCCGTCGTTCCAGTCCAACCAGCCGTGCGGCAGCGGGTCCCGGGCCGTCCCGGACATCTCGCTGAACGCGGACTGGTTCCACACCCCGCAGAACCTCTACTTCGCCGGCCTGTCCGGGAACGGAGGCACCAGCATCGTCGCGCCGGAACTGGCGGGGTTCTTCGCCCAGGAGAACGCCTACCTGCTGTCCGTGGGGAACATCTGCGGCTCGGGCTCGTCGGTCTGCGGGCCGATCGGCAATGCCAACTTCGGCCTCTACCAGGCGGGATTCGGGAGCACCCCGCACCATCCCTACTACGACATCACCTCCGGCTGTAACAGCAACGACATCGGCACCGGCTTCTGCGCGGGCACCGGCTGGGATGCCGTGACCGGGTGGGGCTCGGCCAACATGCTGCAGCTCGCCTGGGCGTTCAACTGGCGCAACATCCCCGAGGCCGGGCGGCCGGTCGTGACGTTCTCCGGGCCGACACCCGGGGTCTGGTACAACACCGACCAGGCGATCGGGATCTCGGTCGCCGACACCGGCGGCAGTTTCCCGCCGAGCGGTGTGGCCGGGTTCAGCGACGCCTGGAACTTCGACCCGGGTGACCCGCTCAGCGCGGCGACGCCGGGCTGCTGCAACTCCTTCTACAACGGCCCCGAGTTCAAGAACGCCACGAGCGGCTCACTCGACCTGGCCGCTGAGGGACAGGGGTGCAACACGGTCAACGTGGAGGCCTGGGACAACATGGGCTTCCAATCCGGTGACGTCACCCGTGGCCCGCTGTGCTACGACTCGGTGGCGCCGACGATCAGCGCGGCGCCGACCATCAACTCTGCGGAACAATGCCGGCCCGGTGACCAAGGCCGATCCGGTGACGATTTCGTGGAGCGGGTCGGATGCGACCAGCGGGATCAACCATTACTCGCTGTATGAGAGCAAGGACGGCGGCGCGTACACGCTGGCCGCTACCACCACGGCGCCGACGTTCAACAAGAACCTGGGGCCGGGGCACACCTATCAGTTCGAGGTCACCGGGACCGATAACGCTGGCAACACCAGCGTTGCCAAGCAGGGGGTGGTGTACAAGCTGTCGCTGGTCCAGGAGAACGCCAGTGCGGTCAAGTACACGGCGCCTGGCTGGACGCGGCAGACGCTGTCGGGCGCGAACGGCGGGTCGGTGGATTTCGCCACGGTGAAGGGGAAGACGGCGACGCTGACGTTCACCGGGTTCCAGGTGGCGTGGATGTCGACGCAGGGCCCGACGCGGGGCTCGGCCACGGTGAAGCTGGACTCCGGCACCGCGGCGACGATCAGCACGAATACGAGTTCGCCGCATGCGGCGGAGGTTGTGGACGTGGTCACGGCGGCGGCTAACGGGTCGCACAAGCTGGTGGTCAACGTGCTCGGCACGGCCGGCCACCCGCGGATCGACGTCGACGCGTTCATCGTGTTGTCCAAATAACCAGTAACTAAGACAACCGGGGCCCGCCGGCAAAACGCCGGCGGGCCCCGGCATTTTCACCGGCCCGGCCGGGGCTCAGGCGTGATACTGGGCAGATGGGCGAGCACGCTGACGAGGCCGGCCACGTGTTCGGCGCGGTTTTCTGGGACGAGCGGTACCGGTCGGCGGAGCGGGTGTGGAGCGGCCAGCCGAACCCGCAACTGGTCGCCGAGGTAGCCGGCCGGTCACCGGGCCTCGCGCTGGACGTGGGCTGCGGCGAAGGCGCCGACGCCATCTGGCTCGCCGGTGCCGGGTGGATGGTGATCGGCGCCGACATCTCCGGTGTGGCCCTGGAGCGAGCCGCCCGGCACGCCGGCGAGACCGATCCGGCCGCGGCGGCGCGCATCGACTGGTGGCAGGCGGACCTGCTCGCCCAGCCGCTGGAGCCGGGTTCCTTCGACCTGGTCTCCGCGCAGTTCATGCAGTTGCCGCCGGACCGGCGCGTCCCCTTGTTCACCGCGCTGGCCGCCGCGGTCCGCGAAAGCGGCATGCTGCTGATCGTCGGCCATCATCCGTCCGACCTGGAGGCGGGCGTGCCCCGGCCGCCGATGCCCGAGCTGTTCTACACCCCGGAGGAGATCGCCGGCCTGCTCGGCGACTCGTGGACTATGCAGGCCTGCGAGGCCCGGCCCCGGCCCGCGACCACCCCCGACGGCACCGAGGTCACCCTCCACGACACAGTCCTGGCCGCCGTCCGGGGAGCGGAACCCCCGCCCGCCGACTGAAGCGGAGGACCGATGTACGCGAGCATTCTGAACATCACCTTCGACTGCGCGGACGCCAGGGCGCAGGCCATGTTCTGGGCGGCGGTGACCGGCTGGACCGCCCAGGAGCGCGACACCACGCCCGGTCACGTCGAATATGTGGTGGAACCGCCTGCGCCAGGCGGCCCGAGGCTGTACTTCACCACGGTGGCGGAACCGAAGACGGTCAAGAACCGGATCCACCTGGATCTGCTCCCACCCGGCGACGATCAGCGAGCCGAGGTGGCCAGGCTGACCGGCCTGGGCGCTCGCGTGCTCGATGACCAGCCGCCCGGCGCAAGCTGGATCGTGATGGCCGACCCCGAAGGCAACGAGTTCTGCCTGGAAGGCTGACGGCCTGCGGCGCATCAGATGGGCACGGCCGCGCATCATCTGAGTAGACCCGAGGTGGTGGCGATGGATCTTGATGATGCCCTGGCGGAGCTGGTCGCAAATTCGGTGACCGGCTGCTGCGGGTCGCCTATCAGCTGACCCACGACCCGGCGGCAGCGCAAGGCCTGGTGCAAGATGCGCTGTTGCGGGTTTACCACTCGATGCGCCGCCGCGGCCTCCCGCCCCAGGACTGGTACTGCCTACCTGCGCCGGGCCGTGATCAACGAATACCTGCGCACCCGGCGGCTGCGCAGCAGCGCCGAGGTGGTGACCGACAGGACGCCTGAGCAGCAGGGGGTCAACTGCCCCCGAGTGGTGGCTCAACGTCTACGCACGGGGACGGTGCCACCCCACGGGCCCGGCCCGCGGCCTGGCCTGCCCCAGAGGGCCTGGATGGCACGACAGCGCGGCTCACGTTCACCGCGCGCGCGCCCGCTGTGAACGGCGACCGTGCGTTCTGGACCGGGACAGGCCTTGCCTGGCAATATGCCCGCGATGGCTGGGCGGCGCTGACGTGGTTTGGCTCCGCTCCGCGCGCCCGCACGCCGCGGCAGCACACGGTCAGGATGCAGCGCCAGGCGGTCAAATCGCCGGGCGGCTCCAGTTTGATGCGACCACATCACTGGTGTTCCCCACCCAGTTCACCGGCCTGCCCAGCCAATGGCAGATCAGCGACGTGTACTACCAGCCCCACGCCGGGGCGCTGCGCGCCGAGACCTACACGCTGACCACTCCTGCCGCCCGTTACCTCCCCCACATCGGCGACCTCGGCATCTGGACCAACGCCCCCTACATCCAGATCCACCCCGCCCCCCGCGGCGGCACCTGCACCCCGCACGACCCGGCCAGCAACAACACCAGCGAGATCATCAACGGCTACCGGGTGGTCGTGAAACGCATGACCATCGGCGGCGTCCCGGAACAGAACTGTGCGCCGCCCACGCCGGCGGGTTCTGGCTCTCCATCATCGAGTCCGGCCCCCACCCCCATCGACGTGGCCAGCCTGTTCAAGCACCACATGCGCCTGCTCGGCACCAACCCAGCGAACTGGACCAGCCATCCCCTCAACTGAGCAACGGCCACCTCCCCGGTGCGGTCGCCGTGCGCGACTCCAAAGACCCCATGGCCCCGTGCCGGTGGTCACCCCTGAGGATTGGCAGGCCTTCACCGCGACGGTGAAGGCAGGTGCGCTCCGCCTGCGCTGAATGGCTGATCCTACGATCTGATGACCGGCGTCGGCCGGGGTGCGCCATACGGCTACGGTGCTGGGGTGAGCGTGCCGCGCAGGACCACCGCTGCCGCACGGCTGGCCCGGCTGGGTTTCGCCGACCCGGCCCGGGCGGAACTCCTGCTCACCGGGGATCTCGCCATGGATGCCAGCCAGGCGGGCGACGGGCTGATCGACGCGCTGGCCACCGCGGCGGATCCCGATCTGGCGCTGGCCGCGCTGGCGCGGATGCCCCGTGATGCGGAGCTGACCAGGGCGCTGGGCGGCGACCCACGGCTGCGCGCCCGGCTGGCCGCCGTGCTCGGGGCCAGCGCGGCGCTCGGGGACCACCTCGCCCGGCATCCGGAGCACTGGCGGGTCCTGGCCGGCGACGATGACCTTCCCGCGCCGGAACCGGCCCAGGTACGGGCCGAGTTGCTGGCCGCGGTCGGCGCGCGCGCTGAGGACCCGGAGCCGGTCGCGGGCCACGCTGGGACCCGCTCGCCGTGGACCGGCCAGTCCGGCACCGGCCAGGATGGTGCCGGCCAGCCCGGCATCGATCCGGTGGCGGCATTGCGGGTGGCGTACCGGCTGTGGCTGCTGCCGCTGGCGGCAAGGGACCTTACCGGGGAGGCGTCCTTCGACCAGATCGCCGCCGAACTGGCCGACCTGGCGGCGGCGGCGCTGGAAGCGGCCCTGGCGATCGCCAGGGCGAACCTGCCACCGGGATCCGCGCCGTGTCGGCTGGCGGTGATCGCCATGGGCAAATGCGGCGCCAGGGAGCTGAACTACGCCAGCGACGTGGACGTGATCTTCGTCGCGGAGCCCGCCGTGACCGGCGAGGACGGGGGAGAGGCGGCGGCGCTGCGCACCGCGACCCAGCTCGCCGCCGGGCTGATCCAGGTGTGTTCGCAGAGCACCCCGGAGGGCGCCCTGTTCCCGGTGGACCCCAACCTGCGGCCTGAGGGGCGCAACGGCCCGCTGGTGCGGACCCTGGCCAGCCACCGCGCCTACTACCAGCGCTGGGCACAGACATGGGAGTTCCAGGCGCTGCTGAAGGCCAGGCCGGTAGCGGGGGACGCCGCGCTCGGCGCCGCCTACGCCGCCGAGATGAGCCCGCTGGTCTGGCAGGCGGCGGAGCGGGAGAACTTCGTCTCCGACGTGCAGGCCATGCGGCGCCGGGTGATCGGCACGCTGCCCGCGGCGGCGGCGGGCAGGGAGATCAAGCTGGGTCCTGGCGGGCTGCGGGACATCGAGTTCGCGGTCCAGCTCCTCCAGCTCGTGCACGGCAGGGTCGATGAATCGCTGCGCGAGCCGGCCACCCTGCCGGCCCTGGCCATGCTCGCCGTGGGCGGGTACGTCGGCAGGCAGGACGCGGCCGACCTGGCCGCGGCCTACCAGTTCCTGCGCCGGGTCGAGCATCTGCTCCAGCTCAGGCACCTGCGGCGGACCCACACCATGCCCGACGAACCCGAGGTGCTGCGCCGGATCGGCCGGGCGCTGCGGCTGGCCGGCGCCGGCCAGGCGGCGCTGCACGGCGACGCCACCGCGGCCGGGCCTGCCGGGGAAGGCAAGGCACGCGACGGCCGCCCGCAGGCCCCGGGCGGGGGCGGCCGGCCGGTCGTCATAGGCCGCGCCGCCGGGCGGCTGGACCCGGCCGAGGAACTGCTCGCCCGCTGGCGTGAGCATGCGTCCCAGGTCCAGCGGCTGCACGAGAAACTCTTCTACCGCCCGCTGCTTGACGCGGTCGCCCGCCTGCCCGGCGAGGCGGCCCGGCTCACCCCGCAGGCCGCCGAAGCCCGGCTCAAAGCGCTGGGTTACGCCGACCCGGCCGGTGCGCTACGGCACATCGGGGCACTGACCGCCGGGGTGTCGCGGCGCGCGGCCATCCAGCGCACCCTGCTGCCACTGCTGCTCGGCTGGTTCGCCGACGCGGCCGACCCCGATGCCGGGTTGCTGGCGTTCCACCAGGTCAGCGATGCCCTCGGGAACAGTCCGTGGTATCTGCGGCTGCTGCGGGACGACATGACCGTGGCGCAGCGTATGGCACGACTGCTCGCTTCCAGCCGGTACGCGGCGGGCCTGCTGCTGCGCCAGCCGGAGACCGTCGCCTGGCTCGGCAACGACGCCCAGCTTGCCCCGCGTGAGCGCGCGGCGCTGCACGCGGAGGCCGCGGCGCTGGTGGGCCGGCACGGCGAGGCCAGCGCGGCGGTGGTGGCGCTGCGCGCACTGCGCTGCCGGGAACTGCTCAGGACCGCCATGGCCGACCTGCTTGGCCGGTCCGGGCCCGAGCAGGCTGGGGAGGCGCTCACGGCCGTGGCCGCGGTCACCATCGAGGCCGCACTTCACGTGGCGGTGCGGTCCGTGGCGGACCGCCGGGGGGAGTTTCCCACCCGGCTGTGCGTGGTCGCGATGGGCAGGTTCGGCGGCCACGAGTCCGGATACGGCAGCGACGCGGACGTGATGTTCGTGCACGACCCACTGCCCGGGGCGGACGAGCAGGAGGCGACCGCCGCGGCGCACGCCGCGGCCGAGGAGTTGCGGGCGCTGCTGGCCCGGCCCGGGCCGGAGCCGCCGCTGCTTATCGACCCCGCCCTGCGCCCGGAAGGACGGCAGGGGCCGCTGGTGCGCACCCTGGCCTCCTACCGGGCCTACTACCGGCGGTGGTCGGTGGCCTGGGAAAGCCAGGCCCTGCTGCGCGCCGAACCGGTGGCGGGCGACAGCGAACTGGGAGCCCGCTTTACGGCGCTGGCGGATGAGTTCCGCTATCCGGACGGCGGCATCCCCGAGCCGTCCGTCCTGGAAATAAGGCGCCTCAAGGCACGGATGGAGGCCGAGCGCATGCCGCGCGGCGTGGACCCCGCACTGCACCTGAAGCTCGGGCCTGGCGGGCTGTCCGACGTCGAGTGGGTGGTGCAGTTGCTGCAGCTCAGTCATGCCCATGCGGTGCCTGAGCTGCGGACCACGCGCACCCTGGCCGGGCTGAGCGCGGCAGCGCGCGCCGGGCTGGTGGCGCAGGAGGACGCCGACGTGCTGGCGCGCGCCTGGCGGCTGGCCTCCCGGATCAGGGACGCGGTGGTACTGGTCCGCGGCCGGGCCGCGGACGTGCTGCCCGCTCGTGCCTCCGAACTGACCGCGGTGGCGTCGGTGCTGGGCTACCACGCCGGGTCCGCCCAGGATCTGGTGCAGGATTACCGTCAGGCGGCGCGCCGGGCCCGGGGGGTGATGGAAGCACTGTTCTACGAGTGACGAGTGCCCGGTTTGCGGTGACACAGGCGTATATCCCGCTCACGCATCGTGCAGCGTAGCCGCCTCTGGCCTGGTTGATACCGTCTACCGTGGGAATGCAGGACGGGGGTCGCGGGCCAGGGGGCAGGGCTGCGAACGTGGCTTACGACATTTGAGAGACATATGACCGTCCCGGCAAGGCCGCGCGGAACGCCGCCGGCCAAGGATCCTACGACGGCCCGTGGGGGCCGGCGCCGCGGGTTGCGGGCTGCCCTCACGGTCATCGTGGCGGTGTGCGCGGCCGCGGTGGCCGTGGTCGCCGGGGTCGGCCTGGTCCGATCGGCCGGCGCGGGCCCGCCGGCGAAGCACGGGGCCGCCGCGGGCTCGGCCGCGGCGAAATCCGCCATCGAGGGCTCGGGCAAGGTCCGCCCGGGCACGGGGAAGGCCGCCCTGCCGCCGCTCTCGGCCACGCAACTGGCCGGCCAGCGGGTGATCTACAGCTATACCGGGCTGACCCCGCCGGCCAACCTGCTCCGCTGGATCCGGGCGGGCAAGGTCGCCGGTGTCATCTTCTTCGGCTCCAACATCTCAAGCCAGGCCCAGCTTGCGGCGGTCGCGGCGGAACTGAACAAGGCCAACGCCAGCCCGAAGAACCCGATGCGGCACTACCCGCTGCTGCTCATGACCGACCAGGAGGGCGGCCTGGTCCGCCGCCTGCCGGGCGCACCAGACGAGTCGGAGAAACAGATCGGCGAGGGAGCCCATCCCGCAGTGGCGGCGAAGGCCGCGGGCCGGGGCGCGGGCCAGAACCTGACCGGGGCCGGCCTGAACGTGAACCTGGCGCCGGTGCTCGACGTGTACCGGACGCCGGGCGACTTCGATGACCAGTTCGGGCGCTCGTACAGCACCAGCCCGCACAAGGTCTCCTACCTGGGCGCCGACTTCGTCAAGGCGCAGCAGGCCACCGGCGTCGCGGCCACCGCGAAGCACTTCCCCGGGCTCGGTGCCGCCGCAACCGCGCAGAACACCGACGAGGAACCGGTGACGCTGAACGTGCCGCTGGCCACGTTGCGCGGCACCGACGAGTACCCCTACCGTGCCGCCATCCGGGCCGGGGTCAAGCTGGTCATGGTGTCGTGGGCGATCTACCCCGCGCTGGACCAGGGGCGACCGGCCGGGCTGTCCGCCACGATCGTCAACGGCGAACTGCGGCAGCGGCTCGGTTTCACCGGCGTCACGATCACCGACGCGCTGGAGGCCGGCGCCCTGAAGGCCTACGGCACCACCAGGCGCCGGGCCACCATAGCGGCCGGTGCCGGGATGGACCTGATCCTCTGCTCGGCGCAGCGGCCCGGCCAGGGATACCAGGCGAGGATCGCGCTGTCCAAGGTCTACCGGCACGGCAGCCTGGACCAGGCGGCGTTCCGTGCCGCGGTGCAGCGGATTCTCGCGCTGCGGGCCAGCCTGCGCCACTAGCGCGTGTCCCTAGGGCGGGGCGGTGGGGTCAGGGCCAATAGGTCATGGACGGGGCCGCTTTTAAGGTGGCAGGTCGCCCGGAAGCCATAAGGCTGTTTAGCCGCCGGTCTCCATACCATCTCCATGGCATTCACAGCCCATCTCCGCATTGGCGCGTTGCCCTCCTTTCAACGGGAGCGATGTGGCTGGGGAATTGGTGTGCTGCATGGAACTTCCTGG
>CAVSCM010000051.1:0-31381 GCA_963726415.1 uncultured Actinomycetes bacterium | reverse complement strand
ATGTGGCCGCGACCGTTGGTCTTGCTGGGCATGCCCGGCCGCCTGGACCCGGTGCAGGAGGGGTTCGCCCGGTGCCACGGGCTGCAGTGCGGGTTCTGCACCCCGGGCATGATGCTCACCGCCCGCTGGCTGCTCGACCACAACCCCGACCCGGACCCCGGCGGAGATCCGCGAGGCGCTGTCCGGCCAGGTCTGCCGGTGCACCGGCTACGAGAACATCGTCCGGTCGGTGCAGTGGGCGGCCCAGCATGAGGCCGCCGTGCGGGACGGCGGTCCCGGCGGCGCGGTCCTGGCGAGACCGGCCACGGGCCCACGGCCATGGGGGTGACCGGATGACCGGCCGTCCGTATCGCAGCGCCTATGGGCCCGCCCGGCGGAAGGAGGACGCGCGCTTCATCCGCGGCCGCGGCACCTTCGTCGATGATGTGCAACTCCCCGGGATGCTGCACGGCGCGATCCTGCGCAGCCCGCTCGCGCACGCGCGGATCCTCTCCGTGGACGCCGCGGCGGCGGAGGCGCACCCCAAGGTGAAGGCCGTCATCACCGGGGAGACGCTGGCCGCGCGGAACCTGGCCTGGATGCCCACCCTGTCCCAGGACGTGCAGGCGGTGCTGGCCACCGACAAGGTCAGGTTCCAGGGCCAGGAGGTCGCGTTCGTCGTCGCGGAGGACAGGTACTCGGCGCGGGACGCGCTGGAGCTGATCAACGTCGAGTACGAGCCGCTGCCGCCGGTGATCGACGCCGAGCGGGCCCTCGACCGAGACGCTCCCGTTATCCGGGACGACATCGCCGGCAAGGCCGACAACCACATCTTCGACTGGGCGTCCGGTGACCAGGCGGCGACCGACGCGGCCTTCGCCGCGGCCGACGTCGTGGTGGCCCAGGACATGCTCTACCCGCGCGTCCACCCTGCCCCGCTGGAGACCTGCGGGGCGATCGCCGACATGGACGAGATCAGCGGGAAGCTGACCATCTGGTCCACCTCCCAGGCCCCGCACGCGCACCGGACGCTGTACTCGTTGTTCCTTGGCTTGCCCGAGCACAAGATCAGGGTCATCTCCCCGGACATCGGCGGCGGCTTCGGCAACAAGGCCCCGGTGTACCCGGGTTATGTCTGTGCGATCGTCGGCGCGATGGTCACCGGCCGCCCGGTCAAGTGGATGGAGGACCGGTCGGAGAACCTGATGAGCACCGCGTTCGCCAGGGACTACCACATGCACGGCGAGATCGCCGCGACCAGGGACGGCACGATCCTGGCCCTGCGGGTGAAGGCGCTCGCCGACCACGGCGCGTTCAACGGGGCGGCGCAGCCGACCAAGTTCCCCGCCGGGTTCTTCGGCATGTTCAGCGGCTCCTACGACCTGCGGGCGGCGCACTGCCAGGTCACCGGGGTATACACGAACAAGGCGCCCGGCGGTGTCGCGTACTCGTGCTCGTTCCGCATCACCGAGGCGGTGTACCTGGTCGAGCGGATGGTGGACCTGCTGGCCGCCGATCTGGACATGGATCCGGCGCAACTGCGGCTGAAGAACCTGCTGCGGCCCGAGCAGTTCCCGCACACCACCCCGACCGGCTGGGAATACGACTCAGGTAATTACGCCACTACGCTGCGCGTGGCACTGGATGCCGCCGGCTACCCGGCCCTGCGCAAGGAGCAGGCGGAGCGGCGCGAGCGCGGCGAGCTGATGGGGATCGGCATCAGCTTCTTCACCGAGGCGGTCGGGGCCGGGCCGCGCAAGCACATGGACATCCTCGGCCTCGGCATGGCCGACGGCGCCGACCTGCGGGTGCACCCGACCGGCAAGGCCGTCCTCGCCGTGTCCTGCCAGACCCAGGGCCAGGGTCACGAGACCACGTTCGCCCAGATCGTCGCCGAGGAGCTTGGGCTGTCCGTGGATGACGTGGAGGTCGTGCACGGGGACACCGACCGGACGCCGTTCGGCCTGGGCACCTACGGCTCCCGGTCGACGCCGGTCTCCGGCGCGGCCGCCGCGGTCGTGGCCCGAAAGGTGCGCGAGCGGGCCAGGCTCGTGGCCGCGGCCATGCTGGAGGCCTCCGCCGACGACCTGGAATGGGTGGACGGCCGGTGGCAGGTCCGCGGCGACCCGGCCCAGGGCAAGAACCTGGCGGAGATCGCGATGGCCGCGCACTCGTCACTCGACCTGCCCGAGGGGGTGCTCGGTCACCTGGACGCGGACACGGTCTACAACCCGCCGAACCTGACCTATCCCTATGGTGCCTACATCTGCGTGGTGGACGTGGACCCCGGCACCGGCGTGGTGCAGGTACGGCGGTTCGTGGCGGTGGACGACTGCGGCGTGCGGATCAATCCCATGATCGTGGAGGGCCAGATCCACGGCGGGCTCGCCGACGGCCTGGGCATGGCCCTGATGCAGGCGATCACGTTCGACTCCGACGGCAACTGCCTCGGGGGCTCGTTCATGGACTACCTGCTGCCCACGTCCGTGGAGTGCCCGTCGTGGGAGCTCGCAGAAACGGTCACACCGTGTCCCCACCATCCGATCGGGGCGAAGGGGGTAGGAGAATCGGCCACGGTGGGCTCGCCCGCCGCGGTGGTCAACGCGGTCATGGACGCGCTGCGGCCGTACGGGGTGCGGCACGCGGACATGCCGCTCACGCCGGCCAACGTCTGGTCCGCGATCCAGGGCACCCCGGTGCGGACTGACCTAGCCTTCAATGGGCGGGGTGGTATGTCCGGAAATAATGAGTGCACGTGAGCGAGGAACGATGAACGCAACTGGCGGCGCGGACGGCGGTCCCGGTGTGGACGGCGGGCTCGGCCAGGCGAACGGCCTGGAGGAGCGGGTCCCGGACGTGGCCGCGCTGCGCGCCGCACTCGACGCCACCGGGTACCTCGCGGACGAGGCGCTGGC
Source organism: uncultured Actinomycetes bacterium (assembly GCA_963726415.1). GTDB lineage: Bacteria > Actinomycetota > Actinomycetes > Streptosporangiales > Streptosporangiaceae > DASXKD01. The sequence goes on along the minus strand of CAVSCM010000051.1, from coordinate 28,487 downwards.
CACGGCCTTGTTCCTGGCCGCCCGGATGGGGCAGCCCATCCTGCTCGAAGGCGAGCCCGGGGTCGGCAAGACCGAGGCGGCCAAGGCGCTGGCGGAGGCGCTGGCCACGCCGATGCTGCGGCTGCAGTGCTACGAGGGCCTGACCTCCTCCGAAGCGCTGTATGAGTGGAACTACCCGCGCCAGTTGCTGGCGATCCGGCTGGCCGAGGCGCGTGGCGAGACGCTGCGTGACGCCGACCTGTTCAGCGAGGAATACCTGCTGGCCCGGCCGCTGCTCGCCGCCCTCGACCATCCAGGCCCGCGCCCGGCCGTGCTGCTGATCGACGAGGTAGACCGCGGCGACGACGAGTTCGAGGCGTTCCTGTTCGAGTTGCTCGCCGAGGCGGCGGTCACCATCCCGGAACTCGGCACCAGGCGGGCCCGGTTCCGCCCGGTCGTCGTGCTGACCTCGAACCGGACCCGTGACCTGCACGACGCGCTGAAGCGACGCTGCCTCTACCACTGGATCGATTACCCCGACACCGGCCGGGTCGCGGCGATCATCCGCCGCCGGGTGCCGGCCACCTCGGAGATCCTGGCCGGCCAGGTCGCCCGGGGGGTGGACCGGCTGCGGGACCTCGACCTCGCCAAGCCGCCCGGGGTCGCGGAGGCGATCAGCTGGGCCGGTGCGCTGAACGTGCTCGGCGCGGCCAGCCTGGACGGCGCCGCCGCGGGCCGGACGGCTGGCGCGGTGCTCAAGTACTCCGAAGACCTGCAGGCCGTCCGCGAGACCGGATTCGCGGTTATGGCCGCCGCCGATGAGCCCTGACAGCGGGCCGCCAGTGGCGCCAGGCCCCGGCGGCGCGGGGCGGGTGCCGGGGCACGGTGGCGTGGCTCTGGTGTCCCACGGGGACGACCTGGCCCTGATCGCCGCGCGGTTCGGCGCGGAATTGCGCGCCGCCGGAGTTCCGGCCGACCCGGGCCGCTGCGAGCGGTTCGCCGGGGCCGTGGCCGTGGCCCGGCCGGTCACCATGTCCGGGCTGTACCTGTGCGCGCTGGCCACGCTGGTGGCGAGCAAGGAGCACATCGAGGCGCTGCGGCGTGTCTTCGATGCGATGTTCGGTACCCGGTCCGACGAGCCGCCGGTCGGGTACGGCCCGCCGCCCAAGGACAGGGCCCGTCCGGACCCGGGCCGCTCGCCCGAGGCGGATGTCCTGCGGGACGCGGCACGGGCCGCCCAGGCCCACGCCCTCCGGCTGATCGGGAATAGCGAGGAGCCGGCGAACATCGGCGAGGAGGGCGAGCCGGGCGACGAGCCACTGGCCGCCCGGGAGGTGTTCGCCAGCGCTGCCGAGCGGCTGGCCAGCACCGACTTCGCCGAACTGTCCCCCGCCGAGCTGCTCATGCTCTCGGGGCTCATGCGCAAGCTGACGCTCGCGGTACCGCTGCGCCGGTCGCGCCGGCCGCAGCAGACCCAGCGCGGGCGGCAGACGGACCTGCGCAGGACGCTGCGCCAGGCACGGCGCACCGGTGGCCACCCGTTGCGGCTGGCGCGCCGCGCCCCGCTGCGCGAGCCGCGCCGCCTGGTGGTCTTGTGCGACATCTCCGGCTCCATGGAGCCGTACGCGCGGGCCATGCTCCAGTTGCTGTACTGCGCCGCGGGCGGCGCCGAGGCCGAGGTGTTCACGTTCGCCACCCGCCTCACCCGGCTCACCGGCACGCTCGCGCACGTCCGGCCGGGTTTGGCGTTGCAGCAGGCCGGCCAGGCGGCACCGGACTGGCTGGGCGGCACCCGGATCGGGGAATCTATCGCTGAGTTCAACAACTCCTACGGCCGCCGCGGCATGGCACGGGGAGCCGTGGTCGTGATCATCTCCGACGGCTGGGACACCGGCGATCCGGAGGTGCTGAGGCGCGAGATGGAACGGCTGTCCCGGGTGGCGCACCGGATCATCTGGGTGAACCCCCGGACGCAGAGCCCGGAGTACCAGCCGCTGGCGGGGGGCATGGCGGCGGCGTGGCCGTACTGCGATGCGGTCGTGAGCGCGCACTCGCTGAACGCGCTGGACGAACTGACCGCCGCCCTGGCCCATCCCGGCCACCGGCGTTAATGCGTTGCCTCCGGGGCCCACGGCGGGTTAGGTGGGGGCGGGATGTGAGCCGGGGCGGGACTGGCAGCGGAGTATCACGGGGAAGGAATTGACGTGGGGCACGTGGAGGTGGCGCATCTCAGCCAAGCGCTGCCTGACGGCCGGGCACTGATCGACGATGCGTCGTTCCGGGTCGGGGAGGGGACCACGGCGGCGCTGGTCGGGCCGAACGGCGCGGGGAAGACCACGCTGATCCGGCTGATCGCGGGGGACGTGCAGCCGCAGTCGGGGACGGTCAGTTTCAGCGGCGGTCTTGGCATCATGCGGCAGTTCGTCGGCGGGATCCGGGCCGGCGACAGTCAGTCGGGGCAGGCGGATACCGGTGGGCTGACCGGCGACTCCACGGTCAGGGACCTGCTGATTTCGGTGGCGCCGACGCGGCTGCGGGCGGCGGCGGAACGGCTCGACGCGGCCGAACTGGCCATGATGGAGCGCGACGACGAGACCTCCCAGATGCGTTATGCGGCGGCCCTGGCCGAATGGGGCGACGCCGGTGGCTACGACGCCGAGGTGCTCTGGGACGCGTGCACCCTGGCCGCCCTGGGAACCGGTTACGAGCGGTGCCGCTGGCGTGAGGTGGGCACCCTGTCGGGCGGCGAGCAGAAACGCCTGGTGCTCGAGGCGCTGCTGCGCGGGCCCGCCGATGTGCTCCTGCTCGACGAGCCGGACAATTACCTGGACGTGCCCGGCAAGCGCTGGCTGGAGCAGCAACTCGCCACGACAGACAAGACGGTGCTGCTGGTAAGCCACGACCGGGAGCTGCTGGCCAACTGCGCGCAGCGCATCGTCACCGTGGAGGACGGCAGCATCTGGATCCATGGCGGCGGCTTCGCGACCTACGCGCAGGCCCGGCAGGACCGCAACGAGCGCCTGGACGAGCTGCGCCGCCGCTGGGACGAGGAGCACGAGAAGCTCAAGCAACTCGTCCGGATGTACCGGCAGAAGGCGTCCTACAACGACGCGATGGCCTCACGGCTGCAGGCCGCGGAAACCCGGCTGAAGCGGTTCGAGGACGCCGGCCCGCCGGAACTGGCCCCCAGGGATCAGAACGTCCGGATGAGGCTGCGCGGCGGCCGCACCGGAAAACGGGCCATCATGTGCGAGAACCTGGAGCTGACCGGGCTCACCCGCGCGTTCTCCAGCGAGATCTGGTACAGCGAGCGGGTGGCCGTGCTCGGGGCCAACGGATCCGGCAAGTCGTCGTTCCTGCGGCTGCTCGGCGGGGACGACATCGCACATCGGGGATCCGCGCGTTTGGGGGCCAGGGTCGTGCCCGGTCTGTTCGTCCAGACCCATGCCCGCCCCGATCTCGCCGACCGCTGGCCGGAAGAGATCCTCATGACCGAGCACGCGCTATTGCGCAACGAAGCGATGGCGGCGCTTGCGCGTTACGAGATCCAGTTCTGCGCGCGGCAGCCGTTTCGTACCTTGTCCGGGGGACAGCAGGCTCGCCTGCAGATTTTGCTGCTGGAGCTGGCGGGATCGACGCTGCTTTTGCTCGACGAGCCCACCGACAACCTGGACCTGTCAAGCGCCGAGGCGCTGCAGGAGGGCCTGGAGTCCTACCAGGGCACGGTGCTGGCGGTGACCCACGATCGCTGGTTCGCCCGGTCTTTCGACCGGTTCCTTGTGTTCCGTGGTGACGGAAATGTGCAGGAATGTGACAGCCCGGTATGGGACGAGACTCGGCCGGTCCGGCCGAACTGACCGTTGGCCTTGCTAGGCTGCAGGGGTCTTAGCAGCCGGCCGTCCGTGGCGGTCTGGCTCCACGCGGCAAGGTGAAGGGGTCCGCACAGTGAAGAAGCTGTTGTTGCTCGCGCTGGTGGGGCTTGGCGTATTCGCGGCCTGGCGTAAGGTCCAGGCCGATCGCGCCGAGCTCGACTTGTGGACGGAAGCCACCACAAGCGACGAGTAACCCCGCGGCCACGAGCTCCTGAGCAGTGGACGGGGGTGATCAGGTGAGCGGCGGGCCGCCGATCTCACTGGCATGCTTCGGCCTGTTCGGAACCGCGGCGCAAGACGACGGCATGCTTGAGCATGCCTTCGCCGAGGCATGCGCCACCCAGGGCATCGTGCCTGGCACGGCCGACTACGCCCACCACATGGTGGCCGTGCATCAGACGCTCGGCGAACCTCCTGTCGACGTGTTCCGTGGGCTGTTCCCTGGTAACCCCGGCCGCGCCGAGGCCGCCGCGCTGTCCTTCGAACGTTCGTTCCGCTCGGCCATCGACCGGCACGGGCTGACCCCGGTCCCCGGCGCTCGGGAGGCGATCGAGCAGTTGCGTGAGTCGGGCGTCCGGGTCTGCATGATCACCGGCCTGTCGCGCCGCCTGCTCGGCATCGTGCTCGACACGCTCGGCTGGTGGCGGCTGGTCGATCTGGCCCTGTCGCCTGAGGACGTGCCCCGGGGCTGCCCCTGGCCGGACCAGATGCTGGCAGCCATGTTGCGCCTGGGCGTCGAGGACGTCCGGGAAGCCGCTTACGCCGGAAGCACCGCCAGCGGCATCCGCTGCGGGCGGTGTGCCGGGGCGCGCATCGTCGCCGGGGTGCTCACCGGCGGGCACACCCGCGAGCGCCTGCGGGCAGCCGGGGCAACGCACTTCATCACCGATATCAGCGGGTTCCCCGGGCTCCTGGCCGCCGCCGGGCCGGAGGCGGCCGACGCGACCGACTCCAAGGCTGACGTGGCTGGGGCTGGGGTTCCGGCGGCGCGCCGACCCGAACCGGAGCCCTTCGTCCCGCCTCAGGCGAGTGCCTCCCAGATCGCTCCCCCGCGGCGGGTACCCTAGGAGCGCGCCGCGCGGGGCTATAGCTCAGCTGGAAGAGCACGTGCTTTGCAAGCACGGGGTCGGGGGTTCGAGTCCCCCTAGCTCCACTCGCCGATTCCTGGTATCTGGCCAGGTCAGAGGCTCGTAGGACAGGCTCCACCCGCATTGTCCGGGTGGGGCCTTCCGTGTGTTTGGGAGGAATTTGGGAGATCATCTTCTCCCTGTCGTCTGGTGCCGGTGTCTGTTGCCGTGTCCCTCGTGGTGCCCGTGCGGGCTGACCGGTCCTGCTGGGAAACGGGGCCAGGAGTTCGTCGAGCAGTGGGACTGCTGAGTGCGGGCTGATCGCGGCGCGGGCTCGTAGGGATTCTTCCCAGCGGGCCTGGAGTGCGGCCTTGAGGTCATCCCGCATCCGGGCCGAGGCGTGGGCGTAGAGGCCGCGCATGCCGGGGACCTGGTGGCCGAGGCGCTGTTCGGCGAGGATCTCGGGGATTCCATCCTCGGCCATCCAGGTCTTGTGACTGTGCCGCAGGCCGTGCGTGGTCAGGCCGGGCTGGATCGGCCGCCAGCAAGTGAGTGGCGTGTCATCTGGGATGGCTTGGATGCCCCGGCCACGGGGCGGGGCGAATACATTGCCTGGCTGGGCGCTGGGCCAAGCTGCCAGCGGGATGCCGGGCCAGGTGGTGGCGTCCGCGATGACGAGCCGGGTGGGGCGGCCGGTGCCTGGCTCGTAGCGTCCGTCGCAGGCGGGGCGGAAGACGCGGCGGCCGTAGTTGCTGCGCCGGTAGTGGCCGCCGTCCGGACTCAGGAACACGTACCGGCCGGTGCCGCCGTGCTGCGCGGAGCACGGGCACCGTTGCTCGCGGCTGGCCTGGAGCTGGCGGGCGAGCAGGTGGTCCAGGAACGGCGGGAGGTCGACCGGGAGCCTCGGCTCGAATCTGGGGCTGCGGTAGGAGTCATCCTTCGGCGGGAGGCGGTGGAACCGGCCGTCGATCTCGTGGAGCTGCCATTCGACGTGGATCTCGCCGGGGTGGGCGTGGTTGCGCTCCAGGCCGATCGCTTCACCCCAGCGCAGCCCGGTGTAGCCGATCGTGACGATCAGAGTGAAGTCGTCGTGGCGGCCGGACAGCAGCGCGGCCCGCTCGGCGAGCAGTAACGCCTGCAGAGGCGTGGCCCAGGCACGCTGCGGGCCGCGTTCGAGGTAGCGGCCGGTCCTGCGGCCTCTGTTGCGCTGCCGTAAGGCGGGGTTGTACTGGATCAGCGGGGCTTGGTGGCGGCCGCATCGCCGAGGATGGTGCCGAGCAGGGTGCGTGCGGCGCGGGCGGTCCGCGGGGAGACGCCCGTCTTGGCGGGTATGGCGTTCTCCCACTTGGTGATTTCCTCGGTGCTCAGCGCGCTCAACTCGGTGGCGCCCCAGGCCGGGCGGATGAACCGGCGGATCAGATAGTCACGGTTGTACTCGGTGCTGACGCCGACATCCTGGATGGCCAGCCACCGGTCGATCCACTCGCTGACGGTGGTCTTGCCAGCGTCCGGGTCGGTCCACCGGCCTTCGCGGATCCGGGCCTCCTGGTCGCGGCCCCACGCCAGCGCCGCGGCCTTCGTCTCGAACCCGGATTCGCTGGCCTCCTGGCCGCTCGGGAGTCTGTACTTGACCCGCCACGGCTGTGGCCCCCTGCCGCGTTTCTCGGCGTAAGCCATCAGGCTGTGCCGCCTCGTGGCCGGGGCTGGCGCGATGTGACCGGCTGGCGCGCTCCGGCTCGCATGATCTCGGTGATGTCGTCGTTGCTGAACCGTAAGTGCTTGCCGATGAACGTGCACGGAATCAACCTGGCCGCAGCCTTCGTCTTGAGCCACGACTCGCGCACCTTGAGAATCCCTGCCGCTTCCGCTGCGGTATGGAGCTGACCGTCCATAATCACCAACTCAGGCGCGTTCCCCTGGCTCTCACCTGCTGGGATGAGATCGTGCTTTAAGTTATGCCAATAACCTGCATCTATGTCAAAAGTTGCAGGAATGGTGGAGACTATCGACCATGACCGATAGCGAGTAAAGAGGGCCACCGGCTGTCACACAATGCCAGAAATTTCTTCAAGGAATCCTTGCGCGTAGCGGCATTGGCCACCGCTGTAGCGTCCTGGACGAACGTCTATCGTCGGCGGGCGCGTGGACGGTCTGGGAGCGAACCAGTGTCGGCTACTCGCCCTTAATCTGCCGGGTGAGGGCCTGCCAGTCGTCGTGGCCGATAACCAGGATCGGCCACACGGGGTCCTTCGAGTCTCGTACGGCCACCGTGCCGGGCATGTTTGCGGCAACCTCCACGCAGTTGCCGCTCTGGCTGCTGTAGCTGCTCTTGCGCCACTCGGCGCGGGACAAGTCGATCTCGTTCATCCCGCGCACCTCCTCTGGTACCGCGTTAGGTCATGGTGCCCACCACTTGCTGGACCAGGCGCACTGAGTCGTCAGGATGCAAGGCGGCAGCGAGCAGCCGGGCAAATGCAAGGGTATAGCGGTCCACGTCAGTAGGCGCTTCGAGGTAGATGTCCCCGGCGAGGGTCTCGACGTACACCACATCGGGGTCGGTTGGCTCTGGGAACTCCAGGATGACGAAGGGCCCGGTCGTCCCGGCGTGTGCGCCTGCACCGAACGGCACGACCTGCAGCGTGGTTTTGCCTTGTTCCGCGCAGTCGATGAGGTGCCGGAGTTGCTCGCGCATGACTTCCGGGCCGCCTACTACGCGCCGGATGATCGCCTCGTCGAGGACAGCCCACAGGCGCGGCCGGTCCTCACGGCCCAAGATGCGCTGGCGTTCCATCCGGACCTGAACGAGGCGCTCTACATCCTCACGATCGAGCTCACCCGGGCCGTTGCGCAGTGTCTGCCGGGCGTAATCCTCGGTCTGCAGCAGACCGGGAATCACTACCGGTTCGAAGTTGCGGATAGAGGCGGCCCCGGCTTCCAGGCCGATATAGACCTCGTAGGGGTTGGGCAGGATGTCCCGGAAGGAGTGCCACCAGCCGGGTTGGCGGGCTTCACGGCTCAGCCGGATCAGGCCGTCGCGTTCGGGCCCGGTGACCCCGTAGAGCTCCAGCAGGACCCGGACGTTGCCTGGCTGTGGGTGGCTGCGGCCAGTCTCGATGCGGAAGATCGTCGAGGTCGACCATTCGAGCTGGCGGGCGACTTCCTCACGAGTGAGCCCGGCCGCTTCACGGCGGCGCAGTAACTCGAGGGCCAGGCGGCGGGCTCGCAGGGTCGGGTTCTGATCTGGGTTGCTGCTCCGGGCCATGCTTGTATGCTTCCTTAAGCACGAATCTAGTTGCACTACTGCATCTAACTGAATGTTGGTGCATGCTAGCGCTGATACTGCCACCTGGCACCGGCGCGGAGGCGCCGAACGCCACATCCCGAAGGCAGGTGACCGGACGTGGGGACGCGGGTAAGAGTCACGGCGCAAGGGAGCCAGCGGAGATGACTGTCCCGTCCATGAGCCGCAGGGCCGGCGCTGTGCCCAGATCACGAGCAGCCTGGGATCCCGAACCAAGCTCCGGCCCTGCACCGGGCGAACGCAGGCCGAGCACGCGGACAGCCTCCTACCCGCACCGGAGTCACCTGGTGCTGGGGGCGCTGCCCGGCGCGGTCCCCTGCGCCCGGCTGCATGCCAGGCTCGTGCTCGCCGAGTGGGGCCTGAAGGCACTGGCAGAATCAGCGGAACTGGTCGTCAGCGAACTGATCACCAACGCCGTCCGCACCTCCGCTGATTTACCAGAGGCCCAGCACAGCCTGCCGACAGTGCGAATGTGGCTCAGCGCCGACCACGAGCGCGTCCTGGTGCAGGTCTGGGACGCCGATCACCAGTTGCCGGTGCCGCAGCAGCCGGATCCCGACGCCGAGCACGGGCGCGGCCTGCTCCTCGTCGAATCACTCAGCGAGGCCTGGGGCGCCTACCGGCCACAGCGATCCACCGGCAAGGTCGCCTGGGCCATCCTGCACTGAGGCGAGCCACCCGGTGCAGCTTCATTACGGTGCCGGCCCGGCTCTTCGGCCCGGCCGAGGCTGCCGACGCGACCGGGAACGCGCAGGCTCCGCAGATCCAGCCGTCGGCTGAGGCTTCGCCATTCCAGCAGGGAAGTCCTGGCCGGCAAGCCTCGCAGCGTCGGCTGCCGGGGTAGGCCCGCGTGAGCGGGCACGGCCGAAGCTGGCCGCCCGCGGCCGGGACTGGTTAACAGCCGTATGCAGATGTGCGGTGGCGGCGTGGGCTGCCTGTGCCTGCGCGGCCAGTCGTTGCGCCTGGCGAAGTTCGGCGACAGCGGCGGCCAGCGCGACGAGCTGGGCCACCAGCGCTATGGCTGTCAGCGTCGCGTCACCGGTCAGGTTCCCGGCCAGCGCGATCATCCGGGCGGTGCGGCGCAGCTGATCGCCGTCGTGGCTGCGCCGGGGCAGCCGCCCGTATTGGGCGCGGGCGGCACGGTCGTAGGAGTCGGCCGCACAGCGCAGGTGCGGGTTGCGCAGTGCTCGCGCCGCGACGTGCAGCGTGTCCGCTGTGGCCCAGGCGGCGTCCGCCGCTGCGGCCGGATCGTTCATGGCGCAGTGACGGATGTGTTCCGCGGCCGCCCTGGCTTGGCGGGCCGCGTGCCGGTAGACCTCGTCCCGTTCCGGAGCAGTGAACTGCGGCGCTCCGGAACGCTCCGCGCTTCCGCCAGGTGCCCGGTTCCAGCGGTCCCGCAGCCGGGGCAAAGTGAGCCCAGCGGCCAGCCGTCCGCCTCCGTACCAAACCGGTGTTCCGTCCGGCCCGGTGTGGCCGGGCAAGGTGACGGAATATCCGGTGACCTGTCCCGGATCGGTGTCGCTGAACCGTTCTCTTACCAGGACCCCGGCCTCGCGCAACTGGGCGAAGAACCCAGTCGCATCCGTTGCCTGTTCTGCCGCCCGGGTGACCAAGGTGCGGAGTGTTCCGCGTACCGCCGTCGGCGGAACACCCGCGCCGTTCCACGGAACATGCCCCGGGCCTGCGCTTACCCAGCGGGCCCGCAGTCTGGGCAGGGTCAGGTCAGCGGCGAGCTTTCCGCCGCCGTACCAGACCACCCCGCCGTCTTGGGCCGTGTGGCCCGGCAGGCCGATCGCATACCCAGTGACCTCGCCGGGATTAACCGTGCTGTGTCGTACACGGATCAGCACCCCAGCAGCCCGCAGCCGGGTGAAGAACTCTTGCTCCGAGTCCGCTGCGGCGGCCGCGGTGCACACCTCGCGGCGCAGCGTCACCCGGGCCGGTTCGGCCCAGCCGCGCCGGGCTGCCTGCTCCGTCTCCGCCCGGGTGGCGCGCCGTGCGGCGGTGCGATCCGCCGGAGCAGTCGACCGCAGCCCAAGCTGGCGTTCCGCCTCCTGGCAGGCCTCGCGCACCCGGTAGTAGTCATTCCAGGTCTTGGGCCGGGTGCCGTCCTGGCGGGCCAGGGTGGCCACAATGTGGATGTGGTCCGCGGCATGCCGCACTGCCACCCATCGCACCCCCCGGTCATCGCTTGTCGGGTCGAGCCCGGTCCGGTGCATCACCCGTTCCGCGACCGGCGCCCACTCCGCATCCGACAACATCGGATCCTCCGGGGCGGCGCGGATCGCGCAATGCCACACCGGCTTGTGGTAGCCAGGACCGGCGAGCGCAGCCAGTGGTTGTTCCAGCAGCCCGGCGAGCCGGCGGAAGCCCCGCGTTCCGTCCGGGCGGCGTTCCGGCTCTAATTCCGCCGGATCACCAAACCCGGCGACCAGGTGCGGATCGGTATGCTCAATCGCTTGTCCCGGTCCGTACAGGTACCGCAACAGGCAGCGGATGTTCCGGCCACGGAGCACTTTCCCAATCACCGGAACGCTCCTGACCCGTCACGGAACATTCCGGCGCACATGTTCCGCCGCCTCATCCAACCGCCGGATAACCCGAACACAGAACTGGGCCGCCGGGAGCAAATCCTCACCCCGCTGCCCCGTGGCATTTAACCGGGCCACTGCCTGGTTCAGGTTTGTTCCGACCCGGCGTACCATCCCGGCCGCGGACATCAGTTCCACCAGGGCCTCGCGCAACGGCGTAATGATCCTGGCCTGCCGGCCTCGCGCGGCGGCCATCGTGACCTCAGCAGCGAATGCGCCCCGGGCAAGGCCTGCCTGGCCAGCGGCTTCATCCAGCTCCGCCAACTCCCCATCGGTGAGGAAGAACTTCACCAGCCGCGGCCGCGGCACCGCCTGCGGCGACCGCCGCCGACCTGCTCCCGTACCGGCAGCACTCATCATGACCACGCCCTGCTCAATTCCATGCCTCACAATGCCAGCCCATGCCGCCATTATCGGCAGCTAGACCGCGCCCGGTCTAGCTTCAACGGTACCATTGTGAATATCTTGCTCGCGCTAAGCTAGCTTCTTTGGATAACGGCAGGGAAGGCAGTGTCCAGACTTATTCAGTTGAGTTCGTTATCCGTTGGCAGGACGTGTCATCAACCATCATTGATTCCAGTGGTTGATGCCAGGATGATTTCAAAACGGCCGTTGATCGCCGGGGGTGACGGCTCGTCCTCAGGGAGCCTCGAAGCCCGCCGTCGGCCTGGCTACACTCGGCGATATGGCCGGTCCGCTCTTCGACGTCGTCGAGCGTGCACAGCTCAGCGACCTACTCGAGGAACTCGGCCCCGGGGCGCCGACTCTCCTCGCGCCGTGGCGGGCCCGCGATATTGCCGCGCACCTCATCCTGCGCGAGCGCGACTACCTTGCTGGCCCCGGGCTCGTCCTGCCCGGTCCGTGGGGCCGCCTGGCGGAACAGCGACAAAGAGCGCTCGCGCTGAAGGACTTCACCTGGCTCATTGCGACGCTCCGATCGGGACCGCCGCCAGGCTTCTTCCGCATCGGATGGGTACGCCGGCTCCCCAGCCTCAACGAGTTCTTCGTCCACCACGAAGACGTACGCAGAGCCAATGGCCGTGGTCCCCGAACGAACCAGCGTGCGATGGACGAGGCCCTGTGGCGCAACGTCAGCGGCGCGCCCCGGTTCCTCGCGCGGCGACTGCGCGGCGCAGGTCTCGAGCTTCACTGGGCAGGGACCACTAAGACCATCCGAGCGCGGCGGGGGGAACCGACGGCCCGCATCACCGGGCCTCCCGGCGAGCTGCTGCTCTACCTATTCGGCCGGCAGGACGCGGCACAGGTCGAGGTGAGCGGGCCTGCCGCGGCGGTCGACGCCGTGCGGCGCGCGCGGTTCGGCATGTAACAGCAGTCCTGGCTCTCATGCAGGACGGATACGCTCTCACAGCCTGACCGATTCGCTCACTCCATTAGAGCCGCACCCATCGCTGTCTCCGGCGTCACGCCACGCGGCCATAGCCGATCCGGGCATCAGGGCACAGTCACCCAGACAGGCAACCTTGAAATCGCCCTGGGCTGATGCCGTGACGTCGGACGATCAAGGACAGGGGGTGGCTACTGCACATGCGCACGTTCCGTCGCCGGGCAGCGAACGCTGGATCCGGCTGGGTGCTGGAGGCCGGTCTCAGTGGCCTTGCGGGCTGAAGTGGCCGAGAATCCGCTGCGCGTAGTAGGTTTCCCAGGGCTCGCCTGGCTGGTTCGCCGTGTACTCCCTGTCGAGGATGACCAGCAGGTAGGTCAGCTCACTGCGGACCGGCTTGGCCCCGAGCAGCGCAGGCAGCTCGGACAGGTTGATCAGCCAGTCCGCATACCAGCTGGCCCAGTCGTCGTCGGCGCCGTCCACAATCCGGAAGACATGATGGTGGGTCTCGCCTGCTTCATGAAGCAGGCTACTGATCTGTTCCAGAGGTGCCGTCAACTGATCCCCCTTGCCTGCCACCGGTACAGCTGTCCCGGCCGCGGTCCAGCCCGCTGGAATCTACCCGCCCGGACAGGGCACCGACAAGGAACACGCCGACCGTGACTGATCGTGCGGTTCAAGCCAGGGTTCGTCTCCGCTTATCGCCATGCGCGCCGGGTCGGCGTCGACGCCGCCACCGGGATGATTAGGAATGCCGGCACCGTGCCACCCCCCTTACCGGGCAGGCTTCGCCGCCGCGGCAGCCGAGCAACTTCCCTTCGCCGATGCGGTATTCGAACTGGTCGTGGTGACACAGTCGGCGCTGGCAGCGGCTTCCGTGTCGAGCACGTTGAGCCGATCCATGCGATGGCCCATATCGCCGATGCTGCCTTGGTGGCGACGAGGACGCCGAGCGGCGTGCCAGGATGTAGCAGGGCCTTGCCTCTCGGGCCTTGCCTCTCGGGCATTCGAACAGTAGTTGTCGAGAGCAATAATTGTTGGCCTGCCTGACCCGATGGCCCCCGATGCGCTGTCCCAGCTTGCGGATGAGGCTCCCGCTGAGCTTGTGGATACGGTGCTGGCGGCCAGCCGGGCACTGGTCGCGGGTGGCGGCCCGGTCCCTGGCGGTGGCCGGAGATGAGGTGAGGCTGCCGCAGTACCGGGCTCTGGTGGTGCTGGCAGCCAGCCGGCCGCAGGGAACGGCTGATCTGGCGGCCGCCCTGGCAGTGAACCCCTCGACGGCGACGCGCATGTGCGACCGCCTGGTACGCAAGGGCCTGGTGCGCCGGCACCGGCAGGCAGGCGACCGGCGCACGGTCCGGATCACGCTGACCCCGGCGCGCCGCGACCTGGTCGCAGCGGTGACCAATTGGCGCCGTTCCGAGCTTGCCCGGCTTCTTGGCGTGCTGCCACAAGCCCAGCATGAACCCGTGATCGCGGCGTTCCAGGCGTTCGCGGAGGCCGCGGGTGGCGTGCCGGTTCGCCCGGGTGAAGCTGCGGCGGCGGGCGCGGGCGGGCGTGCTGGGGCTGCTGGCGGATCTGCCGTGGAAGAACTGGTCGATCGCCGAGCATGCCGAGGATGCCAGCTCGGAATGGGGTACAGCACCGATCCTGATCCCCATCCGGTCCCCCGACCACACATGGGCGACAGCCTCCCGTCCTGACCTGCCGCCTGTCCACGGGCGGATGGCCTGCCGCGAGCTAGCTGAGAGCCGTTACCTTCCCGGCGCCGGAGCAGCCGCCTTACGGCTCAGTCCTCCTAGGCCCGGCGCGTCACAGTGTGACGCGCCGGAATTCACGCCTTAGGAGTGACAGCAACAACGAGCGAAGGAGTTTGCGATGCCGCGTGGAATGGTGACTGAAGAGGTACTCGGCCGCGAGCTCGCCGCCAAGTTCATCGACTTCCTGGAGACAGGAACAGCACCGGACGGGCTTTTCGCCACGGATGCGTTCTGTGACTTCACGATGCCTCAGTGGCGCCTTCAGGCCGAGGGAGCGCGGGACGTCGTAGCGCTGCGTAAAAGCGGTCACCCAGAGCCGGGGCGGGTGCCTCGCTCGCGCTTCGACGCCACCGCCACCGGTTTCGTGCTGGAGGTGGAGGAGGAATGGGAACAGGACGGCGAATCGTGGTACTGCCGCGAGCTATTCCGCGCCGATGTCGCCGACGGCGCAATTGCACAGATCTCGGTGTACTGCACTGGAGACTGGGACCGCGCCCTGGTGGCCCGCCATCGCGAGGCCGTGCAGCTGCTGCGCCCGTAGCCGGCACCCCGAGACCCGGGGGGTACGATGCCGACGATGGACGCCGCAGAGCTCCTGGCCAGGGCAGATGCTGCCCGGGTAGCTGGCGATGTCACGGGCGTGCGGGCCGCTCTGGTGGCGGCATTCGAAGCGGCCCGGGCGGCAGGCGACAGCCAGTTGATGGCGGCTGCCGCACTGGCCATGCCCGCCAGCCAGGGGTTCGGGGCACACCCCGGGCAACTCCCCGCCCTACTCCACCAAGCCTACGAGGTGGCCGATACGCCGTCGGCCCGGTGCCGGCTCGCCGCCGCCCTGGCCCGGTCGTGGGTCTACGGCGGTGACGCTGTGCGGGCGGCGCGGTTCGCCGACGAAGCGCAGCGGTTGGCCGCCGAGTTGGGAACGGCGGAGGCGACGGCGGATGCGCTTGACGCTGCCCTGCTCACGCATTGGGGCCCGGACGACTTCACCGAACGGATCAGCCTCGCTGCCCGCCTCGACGATGTGGCCGCGCACCTGACCGACCCGCAGGCCCGCCTATCTGCACACATGTGGCGCCTCACCACCGCCTGGGAGTGCCTTGACCTCGTCGCTGTGCAACGGCAACTCCGGGCGCTGGATGTGCTGGCCGAGGAGACAGGCTCGGCCCGGACCGCGTTCTTCGCCACATCCCGCCGGGTCATGCGTGCGCTGGCTGGTGGCGACCTGGCCGCGGCCCACCCGCTGATCTCGCACCTGGCCGTGATCGGCACCGAACTGGCCGAGCCGGACACCGAAGCGGTGACGCATTCGCTGCACGCCATGCGGGCGCTGGTGGCCGACGACCTCGCCGCGTTGCGAGAGGAGGCGGCGGCCTTCGAGGCGTTCGGCAGGGCGGAGGGCATTCCGTCGGTGTGCGCCGAGGCCGCCGTGTTGTGGCTGGCCGCTGGCCAGCCCGACCGGGCCGGGCAGCTCGTAGCCCCGCTCATGGCGAGCGGCGTGGCCGCGGTAGCGCGCGACGTCGACTTTCTGCTCATCGTCACCTGTGCCGTCAAGGTGGCCGCTGCGACCGGGCTCGGCGACGTCTGCCGCGAGGGCGCCGAAGCGCTCCGGCCCTTCGCCGGGCGGGGCGTGATCAACGCGGGCGCGGTCACGTTCCATGGCGTTGTCGACGACTACCTGTACCAGGCACACCAAGCACTGGGCGATGCCGACGCTATCGGCTGGCGGCACGCTGCCGGGCGCGCATACCAGCGCATCGGCGCAACCTGGTGGCAACGGCGGCTCGATACCCAGCGGGCGGAGCAGCCACCCCGTCCCGCGCGGCGAATGCACCTCCGGCGAGACGGCACCGGCCGATGGTCTGTGGGGGACGAGGGCGCCACCTTCGGGCTCGCCGACCTGAAAGGCCTGCACTACCTGCGCTATCTGGTCGAACGGCCCGGCGTCGACGTCGCTGCCCTGACCCTTTCCAGGGCCATCGCAGGCATCCCCCCTGATGTCCTCAGCGACGGCGATATGGGCGAGGTGCTCGACACGACCGCGCTCGCCGCCTACCGGCGCCGGCTGAGAGAACTCGACACCCAACTCGGCGCGGCCGACCGGCGGGGCGACCGGCCGGGTGCTGACAGGCTCCACGCGGAACGCGGTGCTCTTCTCACCGAACTGCGAACGGCCTCCGGCCTCGGCGGCCGTCAGCGCCGCATGGGCGGCTCCACCGAGCGGGCCCGAGTCGCCGTGCGCAAGGCAATCGCTACCGCCATTGCCCGCATCGAGCAACATGACCCCGGTGTCGCGCGCCTCCTTCGCGACCGCATCCGCACGGGGGCGTCGTGCCGCTACGACCCCAACCCCGATCACCCCGTCAACTGGATCACCAAGTGAGCCGATCCTTGTCGGCGTCAGGCGCGTGCGTTGACCAGCTGATCACTAGGAGATCGGACAGTGGAGTCTGGACAGGACATCGGCACCTGCGAGGTCCTCGCGTGCGATGAGTCGTTCTTCGCCGCCTTGCTTGCCGCCGATCATGAGCTGCTCGGCACGATACTGGCCGACGACTTCCTCATCATCGACGTGCTGAGCGGGCAGGTCGCACGCCGGGAAGAACTGCTCGGAGCGATCAGCTCTGGGCAGCTGCGGTTCGCTGAGGTGACCCGGCATGCCGAAGAGCGTTCGGTCCGCCTTCGTGACTCGGCCGCGGTGGTGGCCGGGCGGACCCGGATGGTCATGTCCTATCGGGGCGATGAGGTGACCGTGCAAAGCCGGTACACCCATGTCTATGCGCGCGAAAGCGGCCGATGGCGCCTGATGTCGGTGCAAGGAACACCCACATCCGCTCCCCGGATGAACGCCGGGCGGGTGCCGCTGTTCTGCGATACGGCCCTGACTGGGCGCATCGAGCAGGTGGAGGCGCAGCTCATCGCCCAAAGTAGCGAGGCCGCTCGCCGCCGGGCAGGCACGGCGGGCTTTGTGATCCCGATTGCGGGTGGCGTGGCGAGCTTCGCCGGGGAGGGTTCGCCGTTCAACAAGGTCGCGGGACTCGGTTTCGGCGGCGTGCCGGATTCGGCCGCTCTCGATGAAATCGAGAAGGCCTTCGCCGCCTTTGGTTCCCTTGTGCAGATCGAGCTCGCCCAGCTGGCCGACCCCGCGATAGGCAACCTGCTGACCGGGCGAGGTTACCGGCTCGAATCGTTCGAGAACGTGCTCGGCCGTGCCCTCACCGGTGAACCCGAGCGGGTGATGCCACCGGGGGTCGAGGTCCGGCCGAGCGGTGCGGAGGAGTCCGAGAGGTGGTTTGACGTCGCGGCCGAGGGCGCCGCTCACCCCGACACTCAAGGGGTGCCCTGGCATGAGGAGTTCCCGCGCGAGGCGATCATCGGGGCCGAGCGCGATATGGCAGCGGCCGGCGTCATTCGCTATGCCGCGTTGCGCGACGGGATCATCGTCGGCGGCGCCACCATGCGCATATCCGAGGCCGTCGCACAACTCACTGGCGCGGCGACCGCACCCGCGCACCGCCGCCGCGGTGTGCACACCGCGCTGCTATCGGCCCGGCTCGCCGACGCCGCAGCCGCTGGCTGCGACATCGCCGTCGTCACCACCCAGCCGGGATCGAAGTCGCAGCAGAACGCGCAACGCCAGGGCTTCGATCTGCTCTATACCCGTGCCGTTCTGGTCAAGCAGCCCTGAACCTGCACACTCCTGGCTCTCGCCAGCATCGAAAGCCCGCCATCAAGGCGGGTGGGCACGCCAGCTGCTAACGGGCATTGGCCGTCCCCGTGGAAGGAGACAATGATGAGCGAGGTAATCGCTCGTGACCGGCGAGGCCGATGCTGGCCTGCGGGAACGCCTTGATGATGAGATCAGCGTCGTCAACGCCGCTATCACCGGCCACCATGACGGCCGCCTGCTGTCTATCGCGGTCCGCGAGCGTAGTGGTGACCTACGCGCGAGGCTCTGCGGGTGGACCTGGGGGCGGGTGCGGTTACATGGACCTGCTCTGGGTGCGAGACGACCAGCGCGGTTCTGGGCTCGGAACCAGGCTCCTCGCCGCAGCCGAAGCCGATCAAGCACAACATCGCCACCAGCAGCCGAGGCGCCGGCCTCAGGCTGCCACGGCACAGACCACAACCACCGAAGGGTAAGGGCCACCATGACCTCCCAGCCCTGGCCGGCGAGGCTGCCGGTACGGTACGTGCGCATCGCGCGCCCCACCGACCAGCTCGATGAGGTCGTCCGCTTCTACCGCGAGGGGCTCGGACTACCCGAGCTTGACCGCTTCGCCGGTCACGCCGGCTACCGGGGCGTGATGCTCGGGCTGATACCACCTGGAGTTCACCCAGCATGATCACGGCAGCCCGGGTCTGGCGCCGAGCCGCGAGGACCCGGATCACTGGCGGGTCGTGCTGATGCCGCAGCCGCTGGCGTGATTGGTAGATACCGTGGCAATCATCCGGCTTGGCGTGCCTGCCGACCTCCCCGCCGCATCCGATGTCTATCGCAGCGCATCGTTGTCTAATGCGGGTGACCGTGACAACCTGCTGGCCCATCCGGAGTACTTGGTTTTGGGGCCCGAAGGGCTGGCCGAGGGACGCACTTATGTCGCGGAAGAAGAAGGGTCACTTGTTGGCTTCGCCACTTGGATTGAGGCCGGCGGCGTCTTCGAACTGGAGGACCTGTTCGTAGATCCGGGCTGGCGGCGGCGCGGGATTGCCACCGCGCTCGTCAACCGCATCGCGCAGGTCATGCGAGCGCGGGGTGTGGAGCGCCTAGCGGTGACAGCCAACCCCCACGCGATGGGGTTCTATCGCGCAGCCGGTTTCATCGACTGCGGCGTTGCCGGCACCGTCTTTGGCGCCGCGCCGCGCATGACGCTGGCGATCCGTTGACTGCCTTTACCTCATCAGGCCGCCGCGCCAGGTCCGGCGATGCTGTATGTAGAGCAAGACCCGAACTCCTCTAGCTATGCATCGCCGATGCTGAAGCTCACCATGCCGTGCAACAGCCCGCTCACGCGGCCCGATGGCGTGCCCGGGGAGGCGGTGGGGGCGCGCTGTGACACGCGCCCCCGCGAGGCTGTTCGGCTGGCGCCAGCTAGGCTCCCGCAACGACCAGCTTGCCGGCGGCCTCGCCAGCCTCCATAACCCGGTGCGCGTCGGCGATCTCGTCGAAGGCGAAGACCCGGGCGGGCTTGGCCTGGTAGATGCCCGCCTCGGTCTTGGCGACGATGTTCTGGAACGGGATCGCTGAGATCGGGTAGGCCGCGGTTCACCTCGAAGCTCCCGAAGAAGCTGAACTGCACGCCGCTGGGCATGTCGAAGGCCGGCAGGAAGTCCGCGACGGGGCCCAGGCCGCCGAGGAAGCCGGCCTGGCACACCCGGCCCTTCACCCCGGCCGCCTGGAGCGAGTCCCGCAGGGCGCTGTTCCCGACCAGGTCGAGTACCCGGTCGGCCCCGCCCGGCGCCAGCTCGCGAACCGCGCCCGCGATGCTGCCGGATTCGATCACGACGCTCTCGGCTCCCAGCGAGCGCAGCAGCCCGGCGCGGTCTTTGCGCCGGGTAGTCGCGATCACCCGGGCACCAAGATCGCTGGCGATGTTCACCGCCGCCTCAACGATCGTCTCGAGCACCTTCCGCCCAGGGCCGGTTTTGCCGACGACCATCAGCCCCATCCGGTCGCCATCAGCTGGGTCGCCTTTGCCCGCGGATCCATGTGCGCTGCGATTTCGCCCCGCCGCTGGGCGTTGCGCAGCGCCCGCTCGGCACTACGTTCCAGCCGCTGCATGTGGTTGCGGACGATCGCCCCGACCTCAGAGTCCTCCGCCGCCAGTTCCATCGCCGAGTTGACCATCAGGCACCCCATCCGGCCCTCGGGGGTGGTCAGGTCGTCGACCAAGCCATCGAAGTAGGCGCGCAGTTCCGCCAGCCCGGCCCCCGCATCGTCCAGTGCTCCCAGTTTCTCGGGCACTACCAGCTTCGAGTAGCGGTCGAGCGCCCGCAGGAACAGGCCACGCTTGCCGTCCGGGAACGCGTTATAGAGGCTGCCCGGCTGGACACCGGTCGCCTCGACCAGGTCGTCGACCGACGTCTCCCGGTAGCCGCGGCCCCAGAACTCGCGCATCGAGCGGTCGACCACCTCATCAGGGTCAAATCGCCGCGGCCTCGCCATGCACCGAGAATAACGTAACGAACACTCAAAAACGTCACCGCCGTCACCGGCCGGCCTGGGACAGCGAGAGCCTGACCCGGGCGTCAAGGTCCCGCCGGGTGTCGGGGCATGGAGCAAGACCAAGACCTGACCGCCGCGGCGACGAATAGAAACTGACGGAATGTGCGGCGCCGCCACCCCGGGCAGATGTTCGTGCTGGCCGAGACGACGGCGAAGATCACCCCAAGCGGGGGCTGGTACCCGTGCACCGACCATGCGAAGGAGAAGGAATGCGCTTTCTGACGCGCAGCAGACCAGGCACGATCTTGCTCGCTGCCGCGGCGGCGGCCTCCGCGGTGATGACCGTCCCCGGGACGGCGTCCGCTGCGGCCGGCGCGTCCCCGGTGGCGGGGCATGTCTACGTCAACGACAACACCGCGGGCACGAACACGATCGGGGTGTTCGACCGTCACGCGGACGGGACGCTGACGCCTCACGCCGGATCCCCGTTCGCCGCTGGCGGCGCCGGAACCGGGGCGGGACTGGCCTCTCAGGGTGCGCTGCAGATCTCCCCGGACGGCCGGTTCCTGCTTGCCGTAGATGCCGGCAGCAACCAGGTCTCAGTGCTGCGGATCAAGCCTGGCGGGTCGCTCAAGCTGGTGCCCGGCGGTGTCGTCTCCTCCAGTGGTGTGCTGCCGGTCAGCGTCGCTATCCACCGCGCCCTGGTGTATGTGGCCAACGCCGGCGCCGGCGGCAGCAACTACACCGGCTTCCGGCTCGGCCGCGGCGGCCGGCTGCACCCGCTCGCCGGCTCTACGGTCGCCCTGCCCGACGGCGCCCAGCCAGGCGACGTGCTGTTCAACGCCACCGGCCGTAAGCTGGCCGGCGCCCGCGTCGGAACCTCCCAGATCGACAGCTTCACCGTCCGCCACGGGCGGCTGACCGCCGCCCCGGGGTCGCCGTTCCCCGCCCAGGGCCTGGGCCCATTCGGCAGCGAGTTCCGCCCTGGCCACCCGCGCCAGCTGTTCGTGTCCAACGCCCACAACACCGGCACCGGCACGGTCTCGGCGTTCCGCGACTCGGCCAACGGGACCCTTACCTCGATCGGCTCCTCGCCGTTCACCGATAACCAGACCGCCCCGTGCTGGGTGGAGATCACCCACGACGGCCGGTTCCTGTTCACCGTGAACACCGCATCCGGCAGTGTTTCCCGGTACGCAATCGCGCCCGGTGGCACGCTGAAGCTGCTCGGCAGTACCCCGATCCGCGGGACCAGTGTCGGCGCGGTCGACGCCCGGCTCAGCCCCGACGGCCGCTTCCTGTACGTCGACGAAGGCAAGACCGGCGCCGTCGCCGCGTTCGCCGTCCATGGAAGCAACCTGGCCGAGCTGGCCACCTCCCCGGCGTCACTGCCCGCCGGCGCCACCCCCGCCGGCATTGTCGTCACCTAACCCGATCTGCCTGGCTGCGGAGCCGGGGGCCCATCGGCACCCCGGCTCCGCCGTGCCCGGACGGTCCCCGCGCGAAAGCCAGGCGCGCGGGCGCACACCCGGCCGACCGTCCCTGCGATCATGCCGCCGCCCGGCGAGCGCGGGCTGTGCGTTTGTCAGCCTGCCCGTTACGTCCAGCCACCCCGCAGAACGTTTCACCGGACGGGTGCCGCCGCGAGCCTGCTGGCGCCGGATCCCAGTTGTCTGTAACGGTAGGCGGGCGCTGGCGGACTATGCCGTGACAGCCCGATTCCACCTGGGGGAGCTATGGCCAGCAACGGAGCCCGTTACGACGACCTGCGGGCATTGTTCTTCAACTGCACGCTGAAGCGCTCACCGGAGCTCAGCCATACTCAGGGCCTCATCGAGGTCAGCGCCGGCATCATGGGCAAACAAGGCGTCGCGGTGGAGACGATCCGCGCCGCCGACCACGACATCGCCACCGGGATCTGGCCGGACATGACCGAGCACGGTGCCGCCACCGACGCCTGGCCAGGGCTGTATGAGAAGGTGCTGGCCGCCGACATCCTGGTAGTGGCCGGGCCGATCTGGCTGGGCGACAACAGCTCGGTCACCAAGCGGGTGATCGAACGGCTCTACGCGTGCTCGCACCTGCTCAACGACGCCGGGCAGTACGCCTACTACGGCCGGGCCGGCGGCTGCCTGATCACCGGCAACGAGGACGGCATCAAGCACTGCGCGATGAACGTCCTGTACAGCCTGCAGCACCTGGGGTACACGATTCCGCCGCAGGCCGACGCGGGGTGGATCGGCGAGGCCGGGCCGGGCCCGTCCTACCTCGACCCCGGCTCCGGCGGCCCGGGCAACGACTTCACCAACCGCAACACCACGTTCATGACCTGGAACCTGCTGCACCTGGCCCGCATCCTCAAGGACGCCGGCGGCATCCCCGCCCACGGCAACCAGCGCTCGGAATGGGACGCCGGATGCCGCTTCGACTTCGACAACCCCGAATACCGCTAGCGCACTCACACGGCGGACGGCCAATTACGGACCGGCCGGGATCCTGGCCACATGCTCGACGGTCACCGTCTTGGCGTTGTCGGTCAGCAGATACGCCGGAGCGGCGCCGATGACCCGTAGCGCCCGGTCCAGGCACTCGCCTTCGCGCGCCCCGGCCTGCCGCCAGGGCACCGTCCGACCTGGTGGACACGGTGCTGTCGGCGAGCCGGGGATTGGTCGCCGTGCCGGCCCGGTCGCTGGCAGCGTCCGGGGATTGAGGCGACGCTGCCGCAGTCCCCGGCGCACGCTGGGCGGCTTTGTTGCCGCTCGGTTTGGGGCGGCGGCCAGCGATCAGCCGATGGTGGCGGGATGGTGCGGGTGCTGTGCCGGGCTTCCCCGCCGAGGGTGGTGGCGCCATCGAACGCCTGGAATTGGCCGAACGCTGCCGTGGCGCCCAGCACCAGTACCGGCAGTGAGACGCCATGCGGGCTGTAAGGCGTGGGGCAGGTGAGCTGCTTTGACCGTCAGCGGCTCACACGCCGCCGCACCCACCCTGGCCACTGACTGGGGTCTTCGATGGTCCATTGGGCCTGTGGCCTGGTTAGTGCATAGGGATCAGGACCTTGTTGATGATGTACACGGTGGCATTGGCGGTGTGGATGTTCCCGCAGATGACGTCGGCGTTGTTCACCTCGTACACCGCGCCCATCTTCGACGCCTTGAGCGTGCCGCCCTCCAGCGTCGTCAGCGTCATCCCGTGGGCCAGCTCCGCAGGGGTGATCTGGCCGCTGACGACGTGATACTTCAGGATCTTGGCGAGTTCGGCTTTGCTGTGCATCATGCTCATCGCGGAGGCGGGGAGCTTGGCGAACGCGGCGTTGGCGGGGGCGAAGACGGTGATGGTGTGCATCGAGTTGAGATCGCCGGTGAGCCCGGCGGCTTTCACGTCCGCGGCGAGCGTGGTCAGCAGCGGGTTGTGCGAGGCCGCTGTGACGACCGGGTCCATGCTCATGCCGTGCATGCTGCCCATACCGGTCGTGGGCACCATCCCGCAGTCCGGCCCGAACGTCGTCGTCGACGACGCCGCGGCGGCGTGCGAGGCCATGGGGTGATGGGTAGGGACTAGCACCCGGCGCGGCAGCGCCCGGCGTTGAGCTGCCGCAGGCCGCGGCGGTCAGTGCCAGGGCACCGGCGAGTATGCCGGTGACGGCCCTACCGGTTCTGCTGGTGGTGTCCGTGTGACTGGATCGCATGGCTTCTCCGTATTTCTGGGGTGGGCTGAGAAAGTTGATTGGGGGCCGCGCCAGGTGGCCGCGCCGCCAGGTGACAGTCACCGAGATGCGGCGTAGCCGGTGGCGTCGTTGGGCTCGGGCGGGGCCTGGACGGGGGTTCTGGATGTAGCCGGTCTTGTCGGTGACCCCGCCCGTCCATGACCGCCTGTACCGGAGTGCCGGAGGTGAACCCATCCGCCGAGGTGCACAGCAACTGGCCGCACCGACCGCTGCCGCCCCGGCCAGCACGCCCGCGATGGCGCCCCGGTGGGCCTGCGCCCCGCCCAGATGAGTTGTCACACCAGTTGTTCGGCGCGGAGCCAGGAACGCATTGCCCGGCGCAACCAAATCCCCCGCCGTCGGCGGGCACCGCAGTCATCCAGACGCCAAGACATGCGCGCGCTGGCTACGAATAACCACTGTGCGGACAGATGGCAGTCACACATCGCCAAAGGGCAGCACCGGAACCGGCGCACCCCGCTCCGATCTGACGGTTCTGCTCGGCCAGGTAGCCAGAGGCGAGGCGGGCGCGTTTGAGGCGGTCTGCCATCGGATCGCTGGCCCGGTGTTCGGCACCGTCTGCCGCGTGGTGCGTGACCCGTTCCAGTCCGAGGAGGTTGCCCAGGAGGTGCTGGTTGAGGTCTGGCGTGCCGCGTCCAGGTTCGATGCCAGCCGGGGCAGCGCGATGGCCTGGGTGATGATGATCGCGCACCGCCGTGCGGTCGACCGGGTCCGGTCGGAACAGAAATCAGCCGAACGGGAACTGCAGGCCGCATCGGCCGTGATCGCCTATGACGAGGTGGCGGAGACCGTCGAGGCCAGCCTGGACCGCGAACGGGTCCGACGCTGCCTGGGGTCGCTGACCGAGTTGCAGCGCGAGGCCGTCACGCTCGCCTATTACGGTGGCTACACCTATCGTCAGGTCGCCGGGCTGCTCGGCGTGGCAGCCGGGACGGTGAGCACGCGGATGCGTGATGGCCTGATCCGGCTGCGGGACTGCCTGGGGGTGGAACGATGAGAGGCAGCCGGCCCGAGCCGCACACCCTGGCCGGTGCCTACGCTCTGGACGCGCTGGCCGGCGCCGACCAGGCCCGGTTCGAACGGCACCTGGCCCGGTGCCAGCAGTGCGTCCAGGAGATCAGCGGCCTGCGCGAGGCCACCGCTCGCCTGGCCGCCGTGGCGGCCGCCGAGCCACCGCCCGGCCTGACCGAGCGGGCGCTCGCTGCCGCGGCACGGACTCGCCAGCTCCCCCCGGCCACCCCCAGCAGCCCTGCGCCCTGGCTGGCCCGGCACCCGTCCAGGGCCAGACTGGCTGGCTCCCGATCCCGCGCAGGGGCATTGCTCGGGCGAGCCTGGATGCCGCGGCTGGTGCTCGCCGCGGCCGTGGGCGCCCTAGCCGTCGGTGGGTTCCTTGGGGTGGCCGCTCACACCGCGGCGCATCGGCTCGGGGAGCAGCAGCTACGTGCTCACGCGATCGCGGCCGTGCTGACCGCCCCGGACGTGACCATGCTTAGCGCGCGGGTAACCACCGGTGGCACCGCCACCATCGTGATGTCCCTCCGCCACCGCGAGCTAGTGTTCGCCGGGGCCGGGCTGCGTGTGCTGCCCTCATCCGAATGCTACGAATTGTGGCTTATGGGACCGGGGGGCGACCGGCCAGCTGGCATGCTGCCCGAGCCCAGGCAGGGCATGACCGGCCCAGTGATCGCCTCCGGCCTGACAGCCGGTGACCACCTGGGCCTGACCATCGAGCCCGCCGGCGGGGCACCCCACCCCAGCACCACGATGATCTTGGCAGTCGCCCTGTAATTTCAGCGAGCTAACGATGCGAGGTGCTGGCGATGAACCTGAAGCGGGCTGGACGAGCCGTCATTGTGCTGGGCGCGGTGTGTGGGGCGGGGCTGAGTAGTGCCGCAGCTGAGGCCGTGTCCCAGACGGTGGCGTGGGGGACGACAAGCAGCGCCCCGGCGGGATCCCGGGCTGAGCTGTTTGGTGTCGCGTCAGCGTCGGCGGCCGATGTGCTGGCGGTCGGCGGGTTCAACCCGGGGCAGCCCCCGACCGCAGTGCTGACCAAACCCTACGCGGAGCGGTGGAACGGCACCGGGTGGACCGCGACGCGTGTGCCGCTGGGGTCGGTGTACCCGCCGCCGGCGGTGCAGGCTGCCCAGTTGAACGGCGTCGCCGACATCGCCCCGGGCGACGGGTGGGCGGTGGGATCTGTGTACGACATCTCGTCGCTGGCCAGTAAGACCCTGGCCTACCACTGGGACGGGACGGCCTGGCGGCGCATCCCGACCCCCAATCCCGGTGGCCCGGCGAGTGGCAGTCAACTGGACGCGGTCGCCGCCCGGGGCGCCGATGACGTGTGGGCCGTCGGTGGCGACGGCTACCCGGCAGTGTCTCTGGTCCTGCACTGGAACGGCAGTACCTGGGCTCAGGTGAACGTTCCAGATATCGGCTCACTCGACACGGTCACGCTCGCACCGGGTCACGTCTGGGTTGCCGGCGGTGACTCGGTAGAACAGTTCGACGGAACGGCCTGGACCGCGCTGCCAGCCCCACCGTCCCCAGCGGAGACCGCCGTGTCCATCGCTGGTCTGGCGCACAACGCCAGCGGTCTATGGGCCGTGGGTGCCGTGGAGTTCACCTGTGGCGAGGGCGGGACTTGCACCGCTCCCTACGCGGCGCTGTGGAACGGCACTTCATGGACCGTGGTGCTGTCTGGTGGAGACGGCGAGATCTCCGGCGTGGTTGCCGCGGGGTCGAAGGTGCTGGCCGCCTCGGGGACCGGCGTGTTGCGGCTCACCCCCACCGGCGCCGTCCCGGAGGTCACCCCGGCGGTCAGCCCGCTACAGTTGACCGCCATCGCCGCTGACCCAGCCGGAAACCCCTGGGCGGTCGGCCTGGACAGCCGCTCAGGGAAAGGTCAGGCCGGCCATCATCAACGCGCCCGGCATCGGCCAAGGGGGCATCATCGTGACCACCGGCGCGTCGGCTGCCACCGTCACCTGGATCGGTCCGGTCAACGGCACGGGCAGCGCGGACCCGGCCGGGAGGTTCGCAACTGGCGGGCTACCCGATGGCACCTACACCATCACGGCCAGCCTCCCCGGCTGCCAGCCCGGTGTCGCCACTGCCGTGGTCACCGCCGGTATCGCTACTACCCTCCACGCCCACCCCACCTGTCCGCCATGACCCGAAACCCGAGCCACCGGCCAGGCCCCGCCCCGATATCGCTAGGTCCGGCCTCGGCACGCCGGGCGGGCGACTCGCTGAGATCGGACACTGAGATCGGAGGCGTGGTCATAGCGGTCACGAGCGTCGGGCCATGTCCTCGCGGGCTCAGGTCTACCGGATGACGAGGACGCTGTTGCCGCGCGGGATCAGTTCCCCGATCACTGGCGCTCCGGGTAGTTCCCCGGCTACGAGCAGCCCGCCTGAGGTCTGGGCGTCGGCGAGCAGGAGCAGGTCTTCTTCGGTTGCGCTGCCGGTGTCGGTGTGGGGGAGCACCCATTGGAGGTTGCGCCGGCTGCCGCCGGGCATGTGCCCGGCGGCCGCCGCTGCCCGGGTGCCCTCGATGAGCGGTACCGCGGCGCGGTCGAGGACTGCGGTGACCCCGCTGGCCCGGGCGAGCTTGAACAGGTGGCCGAGCAGGCCGAATCCGGTCACGTCGGTGGCGCACCGGATCCCGGCGGCTAGCGCCTGCGCGGCGGCCTGGTCGTTCAGCGCCGTCATCACCTCGATCGCCGCCGCGCTGACCTGGCCGGTGGCCTTGTGCCAGGCGTTGAGCACGCCGGTGCCGAGCGGCTTGGTCAAGGTGAGCGGCAGGCCGGGGCGCCCGGCGTCGATCCGCAGCAGCGCGGCCGGGTCCGCGGTGCCGGTCACCGCCATGCCGTACTTCGGCTCGGGATCGTCGATGCTGTGCCCGCCGGCCACGTGGCAGCCCGCGGCGCGGCCCGTGGCCAGGCCGCCGGCCAGCACCTCGGCGGCAAGCCCGGCGGGGAGGGTGTCCCGCGGCCAGCCGAGCAGGTTCACCGCGACCAGCGGCGTCCCGCCCATCGCGTAGACGTCGGACAGGGCGTTGGCCGCGGCAATCCGCCCGAAGGTGTAGGCGTCGTCCACTACCGGGGTGAAGAAGTCCGCGGTCACCACGATCGCCATCGCCGGGCTGACCCGCACCACGGCGGCGTCGTCGCCGTGCTCCACACCCACCATCAGGTCCGTGCCCGGGCCGCCGGGCACCAGGGCCGCTATCGTCTCCTCCAGCTCGCCCGGCGGGATCTTGCAGGCGCAGCCGCCGCCCCGCGCGTACTGGGTGAGCCGGAACCCATCCGGACCGGTCATGCGCCCAAATGTAGTGCCCGGCCCGGACCCGGCGTCAGCGCAGGACTAGATGCCCTCCGGGTTCTGGATAACAGCCGATGCCCGGGCACGGGTAATGTCGGCCCCGGAGGCGTCTGGGTGCCTGGTGGCCCCCCCGGTCTTCAAAACCGGTGAGCGGCGTGCCGCGTCGCTGGCGGGTTCGATTCCCGTCCGCCTCCGCTCTGATGTCCGGGACATCGTTCCCGCCTTGTGCCGCCTCGGCACCAGGGAATGGCCGTCGGCTGCGGTGGCCGTTAGGGTCGCGGTTGCGGAAACGGCCGCAATACTCCAGCAGCTTGCCCGGGGCTGGCCCGCTCAGCACTGACGGTCACCGGGATGCGCCGATA
>CAVSCM010000050.1:0-52955 GCA_963726415.1 uncultured Actinomycetes bacterium | reverse complement strand
GGATCGTCATGGTCACCGGGGACCGGGCCGAGAAGTTGCTTACGCCGTCGGCGCGGTGATCGGTGCGGACGAGGTTCTCGCCGAGCGCACCCCGGCGGACAAGCTGGATGCAGTCCGGGCGGAACACGACCGGGCGCCGGTCATCATGGTCGGCGACGGGATGAACGACGCTCCGGCGCTGGCCCTGGCCGACGTCGGCGTCGCCATGGGCGCTCGCGGGGCGACCGCGTCCTCCGAGGCGGCCGACGCGGTGCTCACCGTGGACCGCCTCGACCGGCTCGGTGAGGTGCGCGCGCTTGCGCGCCGCACCAGCCGGATCGCCATGCAGAGCATGCTGGCCGGGATGGGGATGTCGGTGGCCGCGATGGCAGTCGCAGCGGCCGGCCTGCTGCCGGCTGTGTGGGGCGCTCTGTTGCAGGAAGCGATCGATGTCACGGTAATCCTCAATGCGCTGCGGGTACTGCTCCCGGCCGCGCCACACGGGCGCCTGACAGCCGATGATGCCGCACTGAACAGCCGGTTCTCCCGCGAGCGCGTGACCATCCGGGCGGACATCGAGCAGTTGCGCGCAGCTGCGGACGCACTCGGGGTCGTCGCGCCGCAAGAGGCGACGTCCGGTGTCAGGCAGGCACACCAGGTTCTGGTGAACGAGATCGGGCCGCACGAGCAGTCGGAGCAGGAACAGCTCTACCCGGTCATGGACCGGCTGCTCGGCGGCAGCCACGCCACCGCCACCATGAGCAGAACGCATGCCGAGATCGCTCATCAGACCAGGCGTCTCGGGCAACTCATCGACGACATTGGTGCCCACCCCACCCGACGCCGCCGACATCGCTGACCTCCGTGCCCTGCTCTACGGGCTGTACGCGATCCTCAGCCTGCACACCGCCGAGGAAGACGAGAGCTATCTGTCCCTCGGCGACAACCAGGGAGCACCAGGCGCCGCACCCGGGATGCAGGTGACCTGAGTAGGGACCTCCGGCCCTGCATCCCGGCCGGCGCTGCGCCAATCTGAGAGTGACACCGTTGAAAAGGAGGTGTAGACGATGGGACTGACCTGGAAGGACGGCATCTCCACGCTGTTCATGGGCGCGATCGCCGTCATCTACCTGGCATTCCTTCACGGAACGGACCTGTGGCTGATCTCCAGCGCGCGGGGCACGACAACGGCCGTGTTCCTGCTCGGCATGGTCGGCGGGTGCATGCTCAGCGGCGCAGGCGACCTCTACCAGAATCACCAGTCGCAGACCGTCCGCGTCTGGCGGGTGATCGCCGCCGTGTTGGGCACTGTCGCACTCGCTGCCGCAGTGGCCGGGCTCGCCAGCGGCAGCACGGTCGCACTTGCGGTGCTGCTGGCCGCCACGGGCGCCTTGTGGCTCGCAGCGACCATGCGGCACGCGCTAACGCCCCCGTCGGGGATGGCGCGCAGCCGTGACACGCACGAAGTTATCCATCAGGACAGGGCGGCACGGCGCTGAGCCTGCCGCCGAGGAAAAGGCCGGCTCGACGGCGTAGCCGTCCGGGTGCCGGTGGAGGACGGCTCGCTGACCGACCTGGCCGCCGTGTTCAGGGCCGCGACGTGACTACGGGCGAGGTCAAAAGCGCGTTCGCGGCCGCGGCCGTGGACGGCGTGGCCGGAGTGCTGCGCTACAGCACCGACCCCTGGTGTCCCCGCGACATCATCGGTGATCCCGCCTCCTGCGTGTTCGACTCGGACCTGACGCAGGCCGCAGGCGGACCTGGTCAAAGTGTTTGTGAAGGGCCCCGCGTGCCTGGGCTGACGAGGGGACCCGTCCGGCTTCTACCGGATTACCGCTTTACGCAGTGCCAGGCGGCCTTTCGGCCAACCATCCCACGTCTTTCGAGGTCCCCCTCGCCATTACCAGCGGATCATGCCCGGGGGATCGGTACCTAGGGCCGAAGGTCCCTACGTATCGGCCCTGCGAATGTGGCTGACTGAGCGCATGTTCGTGGACCATGCGATGCCGCTTGGCGTGACCTACCCGGCGCCCGGGAACGGTTCCTGCGGCTGACCGAGCGGAACCTGCTGGACGCCATGTCACGGGACGCGTACGCCGGCGGGCTGGCCGGTCGGCTCAAGGTCGGCCCGCTGGGCGGCGTGCCGGGCATGTCCAAGCTGGTCCAGGTGAGCTTGCTGGACCCGGCGGCGCGACGACCCTGGTGCTGGTGCCGATCCGCTGGCAGGCGACCGGGCTCATGGGCGGGTTGTTCCCCGTGCTGGACGCCAACCTGGTTCTCGCCAGGGACGACCAGAACCACGCGGTCCTGCAAATCACCGGCGTCTACCGGCCGCCGCTGGACGGCCTGGGCGAGGAAATGGACCAACTGGTACTGCACCAGGTTGCCTCAGCCACCCTCAAGTCGCTGCTGCGGGAGATCGCCGGCCGTCTGGCCTCGGAGACGGCGGGGACCGCTAGCCAGGACCTACCGGTCCGAGAGCGGCCGCCCGCCCGCGAGGTCCCGCCTGACCACCCTTAGTGCCAACGTCAGGCCGTGCGGCGGGAACGCCGTGATCCTGGTGGCTATGCGGCGGTGCTAGGGACCAACGGCCCTGGCCGCGGTGCCCGCACCGCACCACCCTGGAACCCTGGCCTCCGAGTATGGGCAGGTGAGGGGCATGACAAAGGACAATGGGCGGGCGTCGGCCTGCCACGACGATCAGCCGGCCGCCGACGCCAGTCCTAATGCGGCAGATCCCCGCGCGCATGGTCACGGCGATGCTCGCCGCCGCCGCCCGCGCGCCCTCGGTGCACAACACCCAGCCGTCGGCGGTTCGCGGTCGGCGAGCGCGCAATCGACCTGTATGCCGACCCGTCGCGAAAGCTCAGCCAGGACCGCGACGGCAGGCAGATGCTGATCTCCTGCGGCGCGGCGCTGTTCGGGCTCCGGCTGGCGGCGCGCGGGCTGGGCTACCTGCCCGCGGTGAGCCTGTTTCCGATCCGGCACACCCTGGTCTGCTGGCCCGGGTGACCCTCGGCCCGGCAGCGCCGGCCACCGAGGCGGAACGCCGGATGCTGACGGCTCTCCCGCACCGGCACACCCACCGCGGCGCGTTCGATCCGGGCCCGCTGCCCGTCGGCCTGCTGCCCGGCTTGCAACATGATGCCCTCGCCGAGGGCGCCACGCTGGCGCTTGTCGGCACGGCGGCCCGGTACGAGAAGCTGGCCGCGCTCGTGGCCGAGGCCAGCAGGATGCAGGCGCACAGTGCCGGGGCTCGTGCGGAGATCCGGCGGTGGACCCGCGCGCCCGGCAGCCCGGCCAGGGACGGCGTGCCTGCCGCGGCCGCGTTCGGCCTCGCGGCCCGGACCTCCCGGGACGGCTGGCCCCGCGTGATTTCGACCTCGGCCGGCACGCTGGCCTGCTTCCTGCGCCCGCGCCGGAGGAGCCACCACCCGCCGCGACCGCGGTGCTTTTCACGGTCGGGGACACCCGGGCCGACTGGGTGCAGGCAGGCCAGGCGCTGCACCGCCTCCTGGCCCATGCCGCGACCGTGTGGGTCGCGGCTGCCCTGCACACGCAGGCACGAGAGATCCCGGTGATCCGGAACCTTATCCGCGCCAGGCTGGCGCTGCCCGGGGTACCCCAGATGCTCCTTCAGTTCGGGCCCGCGCGCGCCAGCCTGGCCTCGGCGCGCCGGCCTGTGCCGGAAATCCTCGTGTAGGCACGTCGCTAGCCAGGCCGTGGCGCAAGTCTCTGCCACCAGGGACGTACGTCCCTGGTGGCGCAGGACGGCGGGGGTCACCGTTGATCTCAGGTGGCGGCAGATTCCGCTCGTGTCCGCTGGGCCATCGTCATGGACCGGCATCTGGGAGGTACGGTCGTGAGTTTCGATGTGCGGTCCGAGGGCGTGGGTCAGTTGCGGCAGGCTGATCGTCCACCGGCCAGGCCTGGAGCTGTCCCGGCTGACTTCGCGCAACGTCAGTGATCTGTTGTTCGACGACGTGATGTGGGCGAAGAAGGCGAAGGAGGAGCACGACGCTTTCGCCCTGACGTCGGTCTCCGGTCCTGGCGGATTCAGGATAAAAGGCCCGCTGACGTGCGCCGAAGGTCCCTGGCCCCAGATGGTCTGCCCGAGGGATCGTGGAAGCAGAGTCCGGCTGTCAAGCACTGACAGTCCGGCTAAGGAGGCGGAAGATGTCTGGTATCACCGTCGGTATCGACGGATCGGCCCACTCCACCCGCGCGCTGGAATGGGCTATCAAGGAGGCGGCGATCCGGCATGCCCCGGTCACCGTCGTGACTGTCCACACGGTCCCGATGAGCGGCTGGACCGGCAACCCCATCACGCTCCCGCAGGACGCCGAGGATCAGGAAAAGGCGCAGCGGGCGGCGGAGGAACTGACGCTCAAGGCGACCAGCCAGCTCGGTGGCGCCCAGCCGTCCTCGGTGACGGTGCGGGCCATCTCCGGGTTCCCGGTGCAGGAGCTGATCGAGGCGTCCCGCACGGCCGACCTGATGGTCGTCGGGTCCCGGGGTGCGGGCGGCTTTGCCCGGCTGTTGATCGGCTCGGTCAGCAGCCAGGTCGTGCACCACGCGCACTGCCCGGTCGTGGTCGTCCCCAGCGAGAGCTAACCCCGTGGCGAACACTTCGGTCCGGCCGTTCCAGGGAACGGCCGGGCCGTAGTTTGGGCGGAGTGAGGAGGTTGGTCCGGCCATGGAGGGACCTATGGCCCTGCTGTCCAGGGGTGATGAGCAGAGAGTGTGGTGACATGAAGCGCACAGACTCATCGTCCGAAAGATCAGCCGTGCTACCGGACTGTCCACCGGCCGAGATCATTGCCGGATGGCTCGGATTGGCGACCCTCGCGCCGTCGATGCACAACACCCAGCCATGGCGCTTCCGCGTCTCGCGTGCCGATCAGATCATCGAGCTGTACGCCGACCCGTCGCGGATGCTGAAGTACAGCGATCCGCATGGCCGCGCGGTCCACATCGCATGCGGTGCTGCGTTGCTCAACCTGCGACTGGCGGTCGCGGTGAGCGGCCGCCAGCCCGTGGTCACATTGCTTCCGGACCCTCGGCAACCGCAATTGCTCGCGGAACTCCGCCTGGCCGGGCCATACCGGCCAGGCGAGGCCGATACCGAGCTCCACGCCGCCATCATGGCGCGGCATACCAACCGGCAGCCGTTCAGCAACCGCCCTGTGCCGCCAGGCGTGCTCGCCGAACTGGTGCAAGCCGCGGACAGCGAAGGCGCGACACTTCACCTCCCCGGCCATTCGGAGAGGGCCCGGCTGCTATGTCATCAGTGACGCCGAGCGGGACCTGCTCGCCGATCCCGGCTATCGCGCGGAGCTGGCCCAATGGGCAGGCGAGAACCGGGACCGCGATGGCATACCCAGCAGCACCCTCGGGCCACGCGATCCCGTCGGCCGCACCCCCGTGCGGGACTTCACCCCGGACCGGCACCAGCCTCTCGGCTACGCCTGGTTCGAGGAGAACCCTCAGCTGGCCGTGCTGTCCACGGCAGGTGGCACGCGGAAGGACTGGATGCACGCGGGTCAGGGGCTGCAGCGGGTGCTGCTGACCGCCACAGCCCACGGGATCGCCGCCGCTCCGCTCACCCAGCCGCTGGAGACCGCCGATGCCTGGCTGGTCCGCGATCCGCGGGAGGAGGCCGTATCCCAACCGCATATGATCCTGCGGCTGGGATACGGCCTGTCAGTCTCCGCAACGCCACGCCGCCCCGTCAGCGACGTCCTGGACGAGCCGCAAGAGCCGCTACCACCTGACACAGAACTTATGTTCACCTACTTCAAGGCGCAGGCGTAGGGGGTGCGTGGTGATATCCCGGCAACCTCGGTTGACGTTCGCATGCGCACCCGTGGACCGTGATCGGTCTCGTAGCAGCATCGTCCTGGCTCCTTCGGTGCTGGCGCCGCAGGTGACGATCCGGCCGCAGGATCGGGACCTACGTCCCTGGATGCCGGCACCCGCGCTGCGCACCCTGGAGATATGACAAATGCGTTGAAGGCCAAGCGCCTGGCCGGGAGACCGCCCAGCAGGCCACGGTGTGACACGCATGCCCGCATTCTCGCCATCTTGGAACTGGTGACTGGGGTCGCGGCTCTCGCGGGCGGGGCATTCCTCGCGGCCGTCCCGGATGGCTCGCTACTGCGCGCGGACCCGAGAGTGCTCACCGGCACCCCATTCACGGACTGGCGCGTTCCAGGTGTGCTCCTGGCGACCTTGGTCGGCGGCGGCTTCCTATTGGCCGGTTATTGGCAATGGAGCAACCGCTGGCATGCCCGCGCTCTTTCGGTGTTCGCGGGTGTCGGGCTGATCGCCTTCGAGGCCGCCGAGGTGGCCTGGATCGGGTTCCAGCCGCTGGAGGCCGTGTTTGCGGCCGTTGGCGTGATCGTCGTCGCGCTCGCCTTGCATGACCCAGGCAGCCAGCCATGACCGCGGCGGTTGTGGTACCGCACGAGGCCGGGCCCATCCAGCAGGAATGGCTACGGCTGGCCGCCGGAACGGCGCATCCGCCCAGGTTCGACCCGGCGATGATCGCTGACCTGCCCGAGCCGGCCCGGCGATGGCTGATCCACGCGATCACCCCGGGAACCCCGCTCTGGCAAACGGTGGAACTGACGATGCACGGGCAGATCAGGCTCGGCCAGTGGCGGTCGTTCACGGCACGCCAGATCATCGCCATGCCCCACGGTTACATCTGGGCGGCTGCGGCCCGGGTGGCCGGGCTGCCAGTCGCTGGCTTCGACCGGCTCAGCTCGGGAACCGCGCAGATGCGCTGGCGGCTGCTTCACCTGGTCCCGGTGATGACCGCCGCCGGTCCCGATGTCACCCGCAGTGCCTGCGGGCGGCTGGCTGGGGAGATCGCGCTCATACCGACTGCATTCCAGCAGGCTCTGTGGGCGCAAGGCGAGCATCCCAGCACGGCGATCGCCACATGGAAGTTCGGGCAGGACACCGAGGCGGCCGCGCTGCGGACAGGCGACGGCGGCCAGCTTATGGAGGTTGTGGTCAACCGATGGGGCAACCCCGGCGGCACGCCCTTCCGCCGCTGCCCGTTCGGGGTGTCGGTGGAGGAGGAGTCGCAGTTCGGCGGCGTCACCATTCCCTCAAGGTTCCGGGCCGGATGGTGGTGGGGCACCGAGCGGCAGGACGAGGGTGAGTTCTTCCGCGCCCGCATCACTAACGCCCAGTTCAGGTAGGGCAGGTCAAATTTGGAACGGCGCAGCCTGACGGGAATAGGCGGACCGAGAGGACCGTCGTCAGAGGTTTGTTCGAATTTGGTGCTCCTGGTAGGATTCTGGCACTAGATGACGATCCGCACGGCCAGCGACTCTGATCGTTAAGGCATGATCCTGGTGCCGATCTACCCCAATCAGGACCCCGATCACACCAAGCAATCGGATCAGCCA
This sequence comes from uncultured Actinomycetes bacterium, assembly GCA_963726415.1. Lineage (GTDB taxonomy): Bacteria > Actinomycetota > Actinomycetes > Streptosporangiales > Streptosporangiaceae > DASXKD01. Next base: position 45,555 of record CAVSCM010000050.1, on the reverse strand, counting down.
TCCCTGACGGTGCGGCGCGGATCAGTAGAACGCTTTGCCAGCCCGCGTCCGGCAGTCGGCACCTCCTCGGGGAGTCGGTCAAGCAGGACGCACCAGGCCGCGATGCGCGTCAGGACCCGCGCACCATAACCCGAGAGTGGCCGCCGGGTGCCCGTAGCCGATCGCAGGCGACGCGACTCCGGCGGCGCTGGCCCTATTTCGCACTGCAGCTTGGCCGCACTCCTGATCTCATCCGCGGCGCTGGCGGGGGCAGAAAGGCCGTCGGCCGGGGCGTTTCGCCCCGGCCGACGGCCCTTTCAATCGAGGGTCAGCCGATCTTCCACAGGCCCTGGCCGTGCGTGGCCACCAGCAGGTAACCCTGGTCCGGGGAAACATTGAGGTCGACCGAGGGAGCGGCCGGCTGCCCGGTGCCAACTCGGACCCAGTTGCCCGGCCCGGCGAACGACGTGGCGAAGATGCCCACGTCGGTGCTGACGACCAGCTTGCTGCCCCACTTGACGGAGCTGTTGGCCGGTGCGTCCGGCAGGTTGCCGCTGACGTTGGTCCACGTCTTGCCACCGTTCAGGGTGACGAACACGTGGCCGGCGCCGGCGTTGGGAATCCAGTGCCGCGAGAAGCCACCGAAGGTGACCACCGCGTGCGCCGAGTTCGCCGGGTCGATGGTGAACGAGGTGGGCATCCGGTTCGGCAGCGCCTTGGACGTGACGGTGTGCCAGGTCCCGCCGAAGTTGGTGTCGATGCCCGAGGTGAACGGCACCGCCCCCGCCGGGTTGCAGCCGCCGCCGCACCAGCCCGCGTAGGTGACAGGGCCGCTGTCGGCGATGGCGTTGATCTGACTGCCGTCACCGGTGTCGTGCACGATCTTCCAGTCACACGCCGTCGGCGAGCAATTGGTGTTCCAGCCCTTGCCCTGGTTGTCCCAGACGAGCTGGCCGCCGGCCACCCAGTGGTTGATGTTGTGGATGTCGGCGCTGAACGGCGCGATAAAGCGCGGGTTCGGATCGCACGGGTTCGAGATGTAGATCGGGTTGAGGCAGGACGGCGAGATCGTGTTGTAGACCTCGACGTGACCGTTGGACCGGCCGCCGTTGGTCGTGGAGGCCATGGACAGGTCCACGTACTCGTTGACCGCGCGGTTCCCGTTGTTGGGGTCGATGATGACGTCGCCGCCATCGCCGCCGAACGGCGAGACCATCCGCCCGGCCCCCGGCTTCAGCAGGCTGACGCCGTTGTCCTGCAGCCCGCCCCAGATGTAGTCGCCGCCGCCGCTGGGAGCCCGGCCGATGCCGGCGAAGTAGTACTGGAGCGTGTGCAGGGTGGCGTTCAGGTCGCGCCACTGCACCACGCCCACCTTCGCCAGCCGGTGCGCGTACACGCCGCCGTCGTTGGCGGTATACAGGACGCCGCCGGAGATGGCCAGCGCGTGCTGGTCAGCGTGGACCGTGCCCGGGCAGGTGTTCTGGCCCGGGTCCACGTCCCAGCAGGGGAACGGGAAGTTCCAGTACGGCCCGGTGGTCGTCCAGGTCTGGCCCGCGTCGTTCGTCTCGAAGACCTCTTCGAGGTCGAGGAAGACGTGGTTGGCGTTGCGCGGATCGACGATGATCGCCTGGTTGTACCACGCCTGGGAGCCCGGCTCCCCGCCCGACATCGCCAGCGCGGAGCCGGAGTCGACCAGCGTCTGCGTGTCCGCGAGGAGCTTCCACGGTCCGGCCAGGCTGCCGCTGAGCGACTCGTACGCGCCCTTGAACGCAACCGTCGCGGTGGACTCGATCAGCGCGTACAGCCGCTTGCCGTTGGCGGAGTAGGCGAACGTGGTACGGCCGAGGTCCTTGGCGCCCTTGAGCGCGCCGGTCGGCGTGACCTTGCTGAAGGTCTTGCCGCCGTCCACCGACAGGTAGAACCCGTTGAAAAGGATGTCGGTCGGCAGCGTGCCGCCGCGCCAGCCCAGCGCCGCTATGACGACGTTCCCGCCGGTGCCCGGCTGCACCTTCACGTCGGTAACGAACGAGGTGCGATACGGAGAGTTCGTGGGATTGGGATCCGGCTTGAGCACCGTCTTCCAGCGCGACGTCACGTCGAGCGCGGAGCGCCGGACCAACCCGTAGCTGGTGGCGGCGTACACCTGCCCGAACCCGTCGAAGGTGATCTGGTAGACGAGGCGGTTGGGCAGCGAGTTGCCCACCAACTGCCAGGTCCGGCCGTTGTCCCCCGAACGGTAGATGCCGTTGCCCGCGTAGGAGTCCTGGCTGGTGTTCGGTTCACCGGTGCCTACCCAGACGGAATGGTCGGCGGGGTTGACCGCGATCGCGCCGATGGACAGGTTGTTCTGCTGGGCGAAGACCGGCTTCCAGTGCGCGCCGCCGTCGGTGGACCGCCACACGCCGCCGTCCGCCGCCCCGGCGAACAGGGCCTTGCCGTCCACGGCCAGCGCGGTCATCCGGCCGGTCACGAGCCGCGCGCCGCCGCTGGAGTTGGACCAAGTCGGGTCGCGATAGCCCAGGGCGTCGGAGTTGTAGGGCTGGTTGGTGACCTCCTGCCAGCGGCCGCCGGAGTGGGCGAGCCTGCCCGCAGCGGCGGTGGCCGCCGCGAACGCGGCCGGGCTGACCTTGGTTCCCGGCGCCGTCCGGACCGCGGAGAACTGCTCGGCCGACTCCATGATTTCTTCGGACTCGCCACCGCCCTCGTCATTGGCTCCGTGATGGAGGCCACGCAGCGCAGGCAGCAGCCCAGCCGGGCCAGGTTTGCCCGCCGGTGCGGCCGAGACCGGCACCAAGCCGATCATGGTGATTAGGGTGATCGCCGAGCCTGCGGCGACGAGATGCAGGCCCGCCCTCCACGTGAGACGCATGAGTCTCCTCAAGATCGCGGCAGCCTCCCCGCACGGTCGCACGGGGCGGGTGCGTGCTCGCCTCCAGCGACCGGCGGGTGGCCGCGCGGTCGCTGTCCCCGGCACGTGCACGCGTGCCTTGGTAAAGGCATGGGCAGGACTTTACGACAGCGTTACCTCGATTGGCCAGGCCTGGCCCGGTGCGTCACGATAGGAGACAGTGAATCCGGTCCCGCCCGCAACCGCCGGAGTGGCAGCGATGGCACCGGCGCGGCGCGCTTTATTGGCGGGTTCCGGGGGATAGGACTGAGAACGCAAAGCACGGATAGTCCACGCGGGGGCAGGCACCAGGGATGTCGGACCAGCCAGTGATCAACTACTTACCGTGATGGAACTCGATACCAGGGGGCAACCCAGGGTGCGGGCATCACGCCCGCGCCGGGCGGCGGCGCACCGCCCGGCCGACCGGCGGGTGACGCGGCCACGGGCCGCCGGACCGCTGACGGCGGGGCTTGCCGTGACCGCGCTGGCCGCCGGGCTGGCCTTGGCGCCGGCCCTGCCGGCGGGCGCCGCGGCGCGCGGCCGGCAGACGATCGGCGGCCCGCAACTGGCCGGCCACGGGGTGATCGTCAGCTATCCCGCCGCCAGGGCCAGGCCGCTGCCGAAGGTGAAGGCCTCCGCCTACGTCGTCGCCGACGCGGGTACCGGCCAGGTGCTGGCCGCCAAGGACCCGCATGGCTGGTACCTGCCCGCGAGCACCCTCAAGGTGCTGACCGCGATCACCCTGATGCCGGTGCTGGACCCGAACGCGACCGTGGTGACCACGCGCCGTGCCGCCAACGCCGAGCCCAGCAAGGTGGGCCTCATCGCCGGCCACAGTTACCGGATATCCGACCTGTTCAAGGCCATGTTGCTGATCTCCGCGAACGACGCTGCCATGTCCGTCGCGCAGGCGACCGGATCGGTCAGCAAGGGCGTCGCGATGATGAACGCGGAAGCGCACCACCTGCAGGCCGATGACACCGTGGCCAAGCGGCCGAACGGCCTCAACGGCCCGGGCCAGCACGTGTCCGCCTACGACGAGGCGCTGTTCGCCAGGCAGGCGCTCACCATCCCGCGGTTCATGCAGGACGAACGGTTGCGCACCGCACGCTTCCCGCTCAAGCCGGGCAAGAAGCCGATCACCCTGTGGAACCAGAACACGATGCTGGAGACCTACCGCGGTGACCTCGGCGGGAAGATCGGCTGGACCACCGCGTCCAAGACCACGTTCATCGGATGGGCCCGCCGCGGCGGGCACACGCTGGTGGTCACGATCCTGCACTGCAAACCGCTGTACGAGCTGACCTACGCCGCGCGCCTGCTGGACTGGGGCTTCGACGAGGACGGAAAGGTCAAGCCGGTCGGGGTCCTGGTGCCGCCACTGCCCGTGCACACTGTGGCGCACCCCGCCGCCCGACCCGCCAGGCCGCGCGCGCTGCCGCCACCGGCCAAGCTCTCGCTGCCGGGGTTCCCCATGCTGGCCGGCCTCGGCACGCTGATGCTCGCCAGCCTGGCCGGGGTGACGGTGCTGCTGATCACCCGCCGCGGGCGGCGGGCAGGAAGCCCACCCGCTGACTGACCTGCATCATGGTCTCGTGTGCGACCGGCCGGGCCCGGGCAGCGCCGTGCGCCAGCATCCGGTCGAGCGCGGCCTCGTCGGCGAGCAGCTTTTCTGTCCGCTCCCTGATCGGTGCCAGCGCCCCGGCCACGACCTCGGCCAGATCCTGCTTGAACGCCCCATAGCCGGACCCGGCGTACCGCGATTCGAGCGCGCCGATCGTCTCCCCGGACAGGGCGGAGTAGATCCGCAGCAGGTTGGTGACTCCCGGCTTCTGCTCATCGTCCGCGCGCACCTCGCCGCCGGCGTCGGTAACCGCCCTTGCGATCTTGCGGCGGATGGCGTCCGGTTCGTCGAGGATGTCGACGATCCCCTGCGGTGACGAGGACGACTTGCTCATCTTGGCGGTCGGGTCCTGCAGGTCGGTGATCTTCGCCACGCCGCCGAGTATGTAGGCCTCGGGCACCGTGAAAGTGGTGCCGTACCTGTGGTTGAACCGGATGGCCAGGTCCCTGGACAGTTCCAGGTGCTGCCGCTGGTCCTCCCCGACAGGCACCTGGTCGGTCTGGTAGAGCAGGATGTCGGCGGCCTGCAGGACCGGGTAGCTGAACAGCCCGAGGCTCGCCTGCCCGGTGCCGCCCTTGGCGGCCTTGTCCTTGAACTGCGTCATCCGGCTCAGTTCGCCGAACCCGGTCAGGCAGCCGAGGGTCCAGGTGAGTTCGGTGTGCTCGGCCACATGGCTTTGCACGAATACCGTGCACCGCTGGGGGTCAAGCCCGGCGGCAAACAACTGGGCCGCGGCGACCCTGGTCCGCTGGCGCAGGCCGGCCGGGTCCTGCGGCACGGTGATGGCATGCAGATCCACCACGCAGTAGAACGCGTCGTGGGACTCCTGCAGGGCCACCCACTGGCGCACCGCACCCAGGTAGTTGCCGAGGTGGAAGGAGTCGGCGGTCGGCTGGATGCCGGAGAACACTCGTGGCATGGATCGCAGTCTAGACGGACCGGGGCCAGCCTTCGCCATCATGCTGAGCCCGTACGGAGATCCGGCTCATCACGCGATATGGCACGCCGGTTCACTGGGAGCTTCGTGTGCCATATCGCGTGAAAAGCCGGGAGGTGGGAGCGCGGTTGGCCTAGTTACCAGGCTGACTGGGTCGGCCGGGGCTGGTGGGATCAGGCCGAACGCATCGGCGACCGCCAGCGCACCGGACCTGTTCCGCACGCCCAGCTTGCGGAACAGCCGGGTCTGCACGTTCTCCACGGTCTTCGGTGCGATACCGAGCGACCGCGCGGTCTGCCGGATGGAATGGCCCTGGGCCATGGAGGACAGGATGTCGCTTTCCCTGGAGGTGAGCTCGGGCAATCCAACCGGCCCGGTCGCGTGGTCGTCCCACCTGACCCGTGCGGCCCCGAGCAGCGGCCGCATCGGCTTGGAATCCACCACCAGGTATCCCTGGCTCACCATCCGCAGCACGGCCAGGAAGTGATCGTCGATCCGGTCCGCGGCGACGAGCGCGCTGGCGCCGGTCGCCAGCGCGCTGGCGAGTTCCGGCGAGTCGAACGGCTTGCTGTGCACCAGGATGGCTGGGATGCCGAGGTCGGCGACCAGGTCCCAGTCTTGCGTCTCGGGATCCACCAGCACGGCCACCAGCGGTCCCCGCTGCCACCGTGCCCAGTGCGCGTCCGCCGCGGGCCCGGGCCCCCGCATCAGCACGAAGGGCTGACGGCTGGACAGCAGGGCCACCACGACTCGGTCCAGGGCCCGGCCAGGCTGGCCGCACACCACCGACAGGACGCCGGCCTCGCCCTCGGGCTCCGGCCTGCGCGAGGTGGCCGGGGCCTCCCGGTCCAGCATGCCGAGCGACGCGGCCCGCGCCACCGCGTGCGCGCCGCTGCTCACCTCCAGCTTGGCGTAGACGCGGCGCTTGAGGTTCTCCACCCGCTGCGGGCTGATGCCGAGCAGCGCGGCGATCTCCGGCACGATATGACCGGAGCCGGTCAGCACGACGATCTCAAGTTCCCGGTCGGTCAGGCCCTGGCGGCCGGGGCTGCGCTGGCCCTCCCTGGCGTGCCTGGCCTTTTTGCGGCGCACCTGGGCGAGCACCGCGGCCAGCCCATGCGACTCGGGGACCAGGGACGACACGCCCGCCCTGCAGGCCGCGCCCAGGTCCTCCTCGGACGCATCCCGGTAGACCATGATGACGTTCAGTTCGGGGAAACGCCGTACCAGCGCGGCGACCCGGCCGGCCATCTCGCCGACCTGCCGGCCCGCATCCAGGATCACCACGTCGGGGCTGCTCAGCTCGCAGAGGCCGGGAACCTCGTCGGCCTCGGCCACCCGGCCGACCACGGTCACATCGGGACGGATCGCAAGGCAAGCGGCAAGGGTGTCGCGGAGAAGCCGCTGAGAAGACTGCACAGCGACCCGGACCGAGACGCGCGCGGTGAGCATAGTCATCGCTGACAGGGTTCCGTTTTCTCCGCTCCCAGCGGATTCATGCCATTCCGGAGTGTAGCGTGGGGCGCCTGTGGATCGCTGGTAAATCGGCGCTCCGCCCAATCAGCCGCAAAATGCCCAGGTCAGCGGGCCAATGTTCGCCAACGCGAACATCTGCGCGCATGCCGTACCCGCGGGTAGGCAGGTTTTGTTGCTAGCGGCGGCCCGCGTCCGCCCCGGAGCGGACGGGCACGATGTCGGCCACGGCGCCAGCGATCGACTCGGCGTCCGCGTCGCTTCCGGCCTCCTCGGAGGCGTGCTGGGCCGCCACCTCCGCCCGGTAGTGCTCGACCTCCCTGGCCGTCTGGCCGGAGTCCCAGCGCAGCGCCCCGGCGACCAGTTCGGCGGCCTCCGTCACGGCCTCAAGACCCCGGTCGGGTGTTTCGATGGCAATGTGCGTGCGCCGGGCGAGCACGTCATCGAGATGCCGGGCACCCTCGTGGGAGGCGGCGTAGTAGATCTCGGCGCGCAGGTAGTCGTCCGCGCCAGCCAGTGGCCTGCCGAGGGAGGGATCGGCGGCGATGAGGGCCAGCACCTCCCGGGCCAGCGACCCGTACCGGCGCAGCAGGTGCTCGATCCTGGCCACGTGCAGGCCCGAGGAGGTGGCCAGGCGCCGCCGGGCGTTCCACAGCGCGAGGTAACCGTCCGCGCCCGCCAGCGGTACCCGGTCGGTGCATGACGGCGGGGTGCGCCAGTCCAGCCCGTGCGCCACCGCGTCGACCGCGTCCCTGGCCATCAGCCGGTAGGTGGTGTACTTCCCGCCGGCGACAAGCACGAGCCCGGGGACCGGGTTGGCGACCACGTGCTCGCGCGACAACTGGGAGGTGAGGTCGGACTCGCCGGACAGCAGCGGCCGCAGGCCCGCGTACACCGCAGTCACGTCGTCGCGGGTCAGCGGCGTGGCGAGCACCCGGTTCGCCTGGCCGAGCAGGTAGTCGATGTCGGCGCGGCTGGCCGCGGGACGGGACTTGCTGCCGGACCACTCGGTGTCGGTCGTGCCGATGATCCAGTGCCGTTCCCAGGGGATGATGAACAGCACGCTGGACGGGGTCTTCAGGATGATCCCCGCAGTGGAGTGGATCCGGTCCTTGGGCACCACCAGATGGACGCCCTTGGAGACCCGGAGGTTGATGGTGCCCCGGCCGCCGACCATGGCCTGGATCTCGTCGGTCCACACCCCGGTCGCGTTGACCACCTGCTGCGCCCGGATGTGCAGCTCCGCGCCGGACTCCAGGTCTACCGCCCGGACCCCGGCCACCCGCGCGCCCTCCCGCAGGAACCCGGTCACCTGGACCCGGGAGGCGACCTGCGCGCCGTACTCGGCCGCGGTGCGCACCAGGGTGAGCACGTACCTCGCGTCGTCCACCTGGCCGTCCCAGAACGCGATCGCGCCGGTGATCGCGGACCGCTTGAGCGCGGGGACCAGCCGCAGCGCCCCCCTGCGGGAGAGCTGACGGTGCCCGGGCAGCCCCCTGGCCAGGCCGAGCGAGAAGCCGAGCGCGTCGTAGGTGCCGATACCGGTGCCGACGTAGGCCCGCTCCCAGACGTGATGGGTCAGCGGGAAGACGAACGGCACCGGGTGGACCAGGTGCGGTGCGATCACCCCGAGCAGCAGCGAGCGCTCGGTGAGCGCTTCGCGGACCAGCCCGATGTTGAGCTGTTCCAGGTAGCGCAGCCCGCCATGGATGAGCTTGCTCGAGCGGGAGGAGGTGCCGGCGGCGAAGTCCCTGGCCTCGACCAGGCCCACCGAGAGCCCGCGGGTGGCGGCGTCCAGCGCCACGCCCGCGCCGACCACGCCGCCGCCGACGACCAGCACCTGATGCTCGGTGCCGGCCAGCGCTGCGAGCGCCGCGGACCGCGTGTCCGCGCTCAGCCTGACCGCACCGACCGCTTCGGCCATCACATGCGGAACGCTAGCATCCGCAAGCGGGTGCCCATTCCGCTGGTCAGCGCCGAGGCGGCGCGCTCGGGGTGACCAGCACTTCGACCCGCTGGAACTCCTTGAGGTCGGTGTAGCCGGAGATGGCCATGGTCCGGCGGAGGGCGCCGACGAGATTCAGCGAGCCGTCGGCGACCGCGGACGGGCCGCACAGGATCTGCTCGAGCGTGCCCACCGTGCCGACCTTCACCCGGGCGCCGCGCGGCAGGTCCGGGTGGTGCGCCTCGCTCCCCCAGTGATAGCCGCGGCCGGGGGCCTGCTCGGCGCGCGCGAACGGGGATCCGACCATTACCGCATCCGCGCCGCAGGCCAGTGCCTTGGCAATGTCGCCGCTGCGGGTCATCCCGCCGTCCGCGATGACGTGCACGTACCGGCCGCCGGATTCGTCCAGGTAATCCCGGCGCGCCGCGGCGACGTCGGCGATCGCGGTCGCCATCGGCACCGCCACGCCGAGCACCGCCGCGGTGGTGTGGCCGCTGCCGCCCCCGAACCCGGCCAGCACCCCGGCCGCGCCGGTGCGCATCAGGTGCAGCGCGGCGGTGTAGGTCGCGCAGCCACCCACGATCACGGGAATGTCCAGCTCGTAGATGAACTGCTTGAGGTTCAGCGGCTCGGCCTGGCCGGATACGTGCTCGGCGGACACGGTGGTGCCGCGGATCACGAAGATGTCCGCGCCAGCGTCCAGGACCGTCTTGTAGTAGCGCACGGTGCGCTGCGGGGACAGCCGCGCGGCCGTGGTGACCCCGGCGGCGCGGATCTCCGCGATCCTGCGGCCGATCAGGTCCTCCTTGATCGGCTCGGTGTAGATCTCCTGGAGCCGTCTTGTCGCCTCCACGTCGTCCAGGCCAGCCACTCCGGCGAGGACCGGCTCCGGATCTTCGTAACGGGTCCAAAGCCCTTCGAGGTCAAGGACGGCAAGCCCGCCAAGCCGGCCGATCGCCACCGCCGTGGCCGGTGAGACGACGCTGTCCATCGGGCTGACTACCAGCGGCAGGTCGAACCGGTACGCGTCGATCTGCCAGGCGGTGGACACCTCCTCCGGATCTCTGGTGCGCCGGGACGGCACGATCCCGATCTCGTCGAGTGAATAAGCCCGGCGGCCGCTCTTGCCACGGCCAATCTCTACGGTCATGCAAGCCGCCCACGGTAGTTCGGCGCGTCGGTGGTCATCTGGACGTCGTGCGGGTGGCTCTCCGCAAGGCCGGCGGCGGTGACCTGGATGAAGCGCGCCTGCTGCAGGTCGGCGATGGTCCGCGCGCCGCAGTAGCCCATGGCCGCGCGCAGCCCGCCGATGAGCTGGTTGGCCACCCCGGCCAGCGGCCCGGTGAACGGTACCTGGCCCTCGACCCCCTGCGGCACCAGCTTGTCCTCGCGGAGCACGTCGTCCTGGAAGTACCGGTCCTTGGAGTAGGACCTGCCCCGCATGGCGCCGAGCGAGCCCATGCCGCGGTACTCCTTGTACGGCTTGCCGTGGACGAACACCATCTCGCCCGGTGCCTCCTCGCACCCGGCGAGCAGGCTGCCCAGCATGACGGTGTCCGCCCCGGCCGCGATCGCCTTGGCGATGTCGCCGGAGTGCTGCAGGCCGCCGTCTCCGATCACCGGGACACCGGCCGGGCGGGCCGCCTGCGCGGCCTCGTAGATCGCGGTCACCTGCGGGACGCCGACCCCGGCCACGACCCGGGTGGTGCATATGGAGCCGGGCCCCACGCCGACCTTCACCGCGTCGGCGCCGGCGTCGATCATGGCCTGGGCGCCGGACCGGGTGGCCACGTTGCCACCGATCACATCCAGCCGGGTGTTCGCCTTGATCTGAGCCACCATGGCGAGCACGGCCTTGGCGTGCCCGTGCGCGGTGTCCACCACGAGGAAGTCCGCCCCGGCGTCGGCAAGCGCCTGGGCCCGCCGCTTGCCGTCCTCGCCCACGCCGACCGCGGCACCGACCAGAAGACGGCCCTCGCCATCCTTGCTGGCATTCGGGAACTTCTCACTCTTGCTGAAGTCCTTGACCGTGATCAGGCCGCGCAGCCGGTCCTGGGCGTCGACCAGCGGGAGCTTCTCCACCTTGTGCTGGCGCAGCAACTCAAGCGCCTGCTCCCTGCCGACCCCCACGGGCGCGGTGACCAGGGGCATCGGCGTCATGACGGCGGAGACCCGCCGCGAATGGTCGGCCTCGAACCTGATGTCGCGGTTGGTCACGATGCCGAGCAGCGTGCCGTCGGTAGCGGTGACCGGGACCCCGGAGATGCGGTACCGGCCGCACAGCGCCTCCACGTCGGCGACCGTGGCGTCGGGGCCGCAGGTCACCGGATTGGTGATCATTCCGGCCTCGGACCTTTTCACCATGTCGGCCTGCTGCGCCTGATCCTCGACCGACAGGTTGCGGTGCAGCACGCCGACACCGCCCTGGCGGGCCATGGCCACGGCCATCCGCGCCTCGGTGACCGTATCCATGGCCGACGAGACCAACGGGACGCCGAGGCGGACGCGGCGGCTGAGCTGGGCCGTGGTGTCGGCCTCCGCGGGCAGTATCGCCGAGTGCGCCGGCAGCAGCAGCACATCGTCGAAGGTCAGCGCCTGGGGGGCGAACTTGGCGTCGTCAGTCATGGCACCTTCTCCGCGAGCAGCTGGGATCCTCACAGTCTAGAGGCGCGGTCGCACCCCCGCTGGTCAGCAAGGCGCGGGTCAGCGCGTCAGTGGCCGGAGCCGGCGGGCGCGGGCCGCGGTGAGGCTGCCCAGCAGGGCGATCGCAGGATCGCTGAGCGCGCGCGGCGGGATACGGCGGCTGGCGAGCAGTTCGATGATCTCCTCGGACCGCCGGATCGCGCCGAGGTCCGCCGCTGGCCAGGCGGCCCTGGTGCGGCCCCGCGGCGCGGCACCGGGCCCGCCTCGGGGATGCCGCGGCCCCCTTCGCGTCTGGGCGCCCTGGCCGCGGGCGCCCCCGGCCGGTGTGCGCCCGGCCTGGCGGCGCCGGGCCCGCGCCCGTGGTTACGCAATCGACTCCTCGGTCGCGAGCACGCGCAGCCTCGCTAGCGCGCGGTGCTGCGCCACCCGGACCGCCCCTGCTGACATGCCGAGTACATTACCCGTCTCCTCGGCGGACAACCCGGTTACTACTCGTAGTATCAGCAGCTCACGGAGGTGCTGAGGCAACCGTGCGAGCAGTGCCCTGGCCCGCTGCGCCTCCAGCCAGGCAACCACCGTCTCCTCCGGGCCCGGCTGTTCGTCCGGGCCGTCAGGCAGTTCCTCGGTGGGCACGGCGAGCCGCGCCGCCGCGCGCACGGCATCCGCCACCTTGTGTGAAGCGATGCCGAACACAAAGGACGCGAACGGGCGCCCCATGTCGCGGTACCGGGGAAGCGCGGAAAGGACGGCGATGCACACCTCCTGTGCCACATCGTCCGCGACATGGTAATGGCCGGTAATGCGGCCCAGGCGGCCCAGGCGGGCCCGGCAGTACCTGACCACCATGGGGCGGATCTGCTCGATGAGCGACTCGATGGCGGCCGGCTGCCCGTGCACGGCCCGGGTGGTCAGGTCCGCGAACCCCGGCGCGTCGGCCTGGCCCGGCCCCGGCGGACGCGGAGCAAGCCTGGGCGCGCGCGGCCGGCCGGCCGCATGAGCGGGGACAGGTGCGATGTCCGTGGTAAGCCCGCCCAGGCCAGCCTGGCCGGGCCCGCGCTGCGCCCCGGTTGCCCCCGGCGACCACCTCTCGCCCGGCACCGGCCGAATGAAGCATCCCTCCGTCACGAGTGCATGATGCCCACGTCAACGGGGGTTGATCGCATCCAGGCAGACAACAGAAAGGTCACATTGATGTACCAAGCCGCGACTCACAGTACATTAATTACGGTCAGTAATCAATGATTACTGACCGTAATTAATGTCTACGCGGAACGGGCAAATCTCAGTGCGCGTGCCCGTGACCGTGTGAGTGACCGTGCCCGTCGGCCGGCTCTTCGTTCTCCGGCTTCTCCACCACGGTTGCCTCGGTGGTGAGCAGCATGCCGGCGATCGAGCCGGCGTTCTGCACCGCCGACCGGGTGACCTTGACCGGGTCGATGACGCCCTGCGCCATCAGGTCGCCGTACTCCCTGGTGGCCGCGTTGAAGCCCTGGCCGTGCGGCAGCTCGGCGGTCCTCGCCACCACGATGGAACCCTCCTGGCCGGCGTTCGCCGCGATCCAGTAGCACGGGGCGCTCAGCGCCTGGCGCACCACGCGGACGCCGATCGCCTCGTCACCGGTCAGGCCGAGGTCGTCCAGCTCGGCGGCGATGTGCACGAGCGCACTGCCGCCGCCGGGGATGATGCCCTCTTCGATGGCCGCGCGGGTGGCCGAGATGGCGTCCTCGAGGCGGTGCTTCTTCTCCTTGAGCTCCACCTCGGTGGCGGCACCGACGCGCAGCACGCACACACCGCCGGCCAGCTTGGCGACCCGCTCCTGCAGCTTCTCCCGGTCCCAGTCGGAGTCGGTCTCCTCGATCTCCAGCCTGAGCTGGCGGATCCGGTCGGCGATCGCAGCGGCGTCGCCCGCCCCGTCCACGACCGTCGTGGTGTCCTTGGTGACCACGACGCGCCGCGCCCGGCCGAGCTGGCTCAGGCCCACGTTCTCCAGCTTGATGCCGAGTTCCGCGCTGACCAGTTCGGCGCCGGTCAGGATGGCCATGTCGGCCAGCGTCGCCTTGCGGCGGTCACCGAACCCGGGCGCCTTCACCGCGACCACCGTCAGCAGGCCCCGGATCCGGTTCACGACCAGGGTGGACAGGGCCTCACCGTCGACGTCCTCGGCGATCACCAGCAGCGGCCGCTTGGACTGTGCCACCGCCTCGAGCACCGGCAGGAAGTCCGCCATCGAGGAGATCTTCGAGTCGTGCAGCAGGACGTAGGCGTCGTCCAGAACCGCTTCCAGCCGGTCCTGATCGGTGATGAAGTACGGGGAGATGTAGCCCTTGTCGAACTGCATGCCCTCGGTGAACTCGAGCTCCAGGCCCAGGGTCGGCGACTCCTCGACGGTGATGACACCGTCCTTGCCGACCTTGCTGAACGCCTCGGCGATCAGCTTGCCGATCTCGGCGTCCTGCGCGGAGATCGTCGCGACATGGGCGATCTCGTCCTTCTCGTCAACCTCGCGGGCCTGGGCAAGCAGCATGTCCGAGGTGGCCGCGGCGGCGGCGTCGATGCCCCGCTTGAGCGCGATCGGGTTGGTGCCCGCGGTCACTGCGCGGCGGCCCTCCCGCACCATGGCCTGGGCGAGCACGGTGGCCGTGGTGGTGCCGTCACCGGCCACGTCGTTGGTCTTGGTCGCTACCTCCTTGGCGAGCTGCGCGCCCAGGTTCTCGTAGCGGTCTTCCAGCTCCACTTCCCGCGCGACGGTCACGCCGTCGTTGGTGATGGTCGGAGCGCCCCACTTCTTGTCGATGACGACGTTGCGGCCACGCGGGCCCAGCGTCACCTTCACGGCGTCCGCGAGGCGGTTCACGCCGCGCTCCAGCGAGCGCCGCGCCTCCTCGTCGAACTCCAGCATCTTGGCTGCCATGAACTACCCCTGACTACATAGGCATGATTGGCGGGCGGCGCGGGCGGCGGGTGCTCGCGCCACCGCCCCAGACGCCGTATGGCGCCCGGGGCGGTGTGGCGCGGCAAGCACCCGCCGCGGGCCTCACCCGCGGCGAAGGTTCGCCGGCTGACTTACTTCTCGACGATGGCAAGTACGTCACGGGCGGAGAGCACGAGGTACTCCTCGCCGTGGTACTTCACTTCGGTGCCGCCGTACTTGCTGTAGAGCACCACGTCGCCAACTTTGACGTCCATGGGCACTCGCTTGGCACCGGCGTCGTCGAAGCGACCAGGGCCCACCGCAAGGACCTCACCCTCCTGGGGCTTCTCCTTGGCGGTGTCCGGGATGACCAGTCCCGATGCGGTCGTCTGCTCGGCTTCGAGCGTGCGGACCACGATGCGGTCTTCCAGCGGCTTGAGAACAACCTTGGTGGCGGTCGTCACGAATCTGACCTCCCCCTCCGGAAAGGCGGGTTGCATTGACACTCTTGTGAGTTGGAGCGGACATCGGCTGCCTGTCGTCGCGGGTGCCAGGCCAGCCATGCCGCGTTAGCACTCTACCCTACCGAGTGCCAGTTCCGAACAGTATCGCCGGGATGCTGGCGAGTCAACTCGGGCCGATCAGCACTTCGGTCACCGGAAGCGAGGAGTCGGCGGCCACATTCAGTGGCGACGGCTCCGCGCCGCGCGCCATGAGCTCGGCGCCCAGCGCGGCCACCATCGCGCCGTTGTCGGTGCACAGCCCGGGCCGGGGTACGCGCAGCGCGATCCCGGCGGCCTCGCACCGCTCCCCCGCCAGCGCGCGCAGTCGCGAGTTGGCGGCCACCCCGCCACCGATGATCAGGTTCGACACGCCGTGCGCGCGGCAGGCGGCGACCGCCTTGCGAGTCAGCACATCGGCGACGGCCTCCTGGAAGGAAGCGGCCACATCGGCCACGGGCACCGGGAGGCCCGCCGCCTGCCGGGTCTGCACCCAGCGCGCGACGGCGGTCTTGAGACCGGAGAAGGAGAAGTCGAAGGTGTCGTCGCGGTACTTGCCGCGCGGGAAGGCGATGGCGCTGCCGTCGCCGTCGCGGGCGGCGGCGTCCACCGGCGGCCCGCCCGGGAACGGCATCCCCAGCAGCCGCGCCACCTTGTCGTAGGCCTCGCCGGCGGCGTCGTCGATCGTGGCGCCGAGCGGCACCACCTCACCCGCCACGTCCGGGACCAGCAGCAGCGAGGAGTGCCCGCCGGAGACCAGCAGGGCCACCGCGGGCCGCGGCAGCGGGCCGTGCTCCAGCTGGTCGACCGCGATGTGCGCAGCCAGGTGGTTCACCGCGTACAGCGGCTTGCTCAGCGCGAGCGCGTACGCCTTCGCGGCGGACACGCCCACCAGCAGCGCGCCGGCCAGCCCCGGGCCCGCGGTGACCGCGATCCCGTCGACCTCGGCGAGCTTCACCCCGGCCGTGGCCAGCGCCCGGTCCACGGTGGCGACCATGGCCTCCAGGTGCGCGCGGCTGGCCACCTCGGGCACCACGCCGCCGAAGCGGGCGTGCTCGGCCACGCTCGACGCGACCGAGTCAGCCAGCAGTTCGTGGCCGCGCACCAGGCCAGCGCCCGTCTCGTCACACGACGTCTCGATCCCCAGCACCAGCGGTTGTGTCATTTCACCCGCCTGCCCCGGTGGCGGCCGGCCAGTTGCTTCTTCCTCACACCCGGCGGCGGTTCGGAGATCCGGCGCATCACCAGGGCGTCGGTGCCCGAGGGCTGGTAGTACCCGCGCCGGATGCCGATGTCGGTGAACCCGCGGCGGCGGTACAGGCGCTGGGCGCGGTCGTTGTCGACCCGTACCTCCAGGAAGACCTCGGTACAGCCGCGCCGGGCCGCCTCGGTGAGCAGCCCGTCGAGCAGAGCGCCACCGATGCCCTCGCCCCACCGGTGTGCCGCCACCGCCAGCGTGAGCACATCGGCCTGGCCGCCGCGCTGAGCCAGCAGCCCGCCGTAGCCGGCGATCACGCCGTCATCGTCGGCCACGATGTAGTACCGGCTCGCCGGGTCCCCGGTCACCTCGGTGGCGAGCAGTTCCGGCGACCATGCCTCCGCCCCGAACAGGATCTCCTCCATGGCGGCCACCGCATCGACGTCGCTGCGGCGCATCGGCCGCAGCACCACGCTGCTCATTGGGCCACCAGCACGCTCTTGGGGGCGCCGGGCACCCTGGCGTCGGGCCTGCGCAGGTACAGCGGATCCGGGGGGCCGAGCGGCTCGCCCGCCGCCAGGCGGGCGGCGCACCAGGCCACGGCGGTGGCGGCACTGGGATAGCAGGGCGCGATCGGCTCGCCGAGCGGTTCCGGGTAGGCGTGCGCGCCCTCGCCGGCGACCGGCAGCCCGGGGGGCAGCGCCGCCGGGGCGGAGACCTCGGGCCCGGACAGCCGCGCCCCGGCGGCCGAATAGCGGGCCCAGTAAAGCTCTTTGCGGCGAGCATCGGTGGCGACAAGGAACTCGCGGCCGGCCGCGGCCCCGACCGCGTCGGCGGCGATGATGTCGAGGGTGCAGAATCCGTAGGCGGCGATGCCCAGGGCGCTGCCAAGCACGCGGGCGGTGACCAGCCCCACCCGGAGCCCGGTGTAGGGCCCCGGCCCGGCACCGGACGCGACCGCGTCCAGGTCGCCGTGGGTCACACCTGCCTCGGCGAGCACCGCCCCGATGCCCACCGCCAGCAGTTCGCCCTGGCGCCGTGCGTCCACGACCGTCCGCTGCGCCAGCACCTGCCCCGCGTCGCCCACGGCCACGGTCACCGCGGGTGTCGCGGTGTCGAAGGCAAGTACCAGCACGGTTGCTCAGAATAGAGCACCCGCACGACCAGCCCGGCCCTGCTAGCCCGGGGGAGCGACCCCCCGGAACCCCCCGCTGGCCTACGGCCCGGTTCCTCCGTCACCGGGCCGGGGCCCCGCTACCCCGGGGGAGCGACCCCCCGGAACCCCCCGCTGGCCTACGGCCCGGTTCCTCCGTCACCGGGCCGGGGCCCCGCTACCGGGCGAAGCGTCAGTGCAGGGCGTGGGTGATGTCCGTGGCGACCGCTATCGCGCCGGACTGCAGTTCGGACTGGGACGCGGCACGGTACCTCCCGCTGCGCGCGTGCGGGCCTTGCATGACCACGGCGATCACCACGTTGTGGTCTCTTGCCACCACGGTCTCCAGGTCAGTGGAGACGCCTCTGGCCCGCACGACCTGCAGCGCGACGAACGCGGCTGTGCCAATCCCGTGCAGTTCGTTCACCGTGGCCGGGGGGAGGTGGGTGGCACGGAGCGGGTGGCGCAAGGTCGCCAGCGCCTGCTGGTAGGCATCGGTCGCGGCCTGAGTGGCGCTGCCGTTGCCGGTCGCGAGCGCGCTCGGCGGGTAGGCCTGCTCGTTCACCTGGAGCACCCGGTACAGCGGCGGCGCGTCGAGGGTCCAGTTGCACAGGCTCTGCGCGGCGCCGTTCAGCGAGCGGGGCGCGACCATGCGCCGCTTGCCCGGCAGATACTGGCCCAGGGTCGCACCGGTCACCGCCGTGCAGGAGTTCGGCACGGTCTTGAACTCACCACGCTGGAACGTGGTGACGAACCCGTCGTGGGGCACCGGTGCCGCGTGGTGCCCGCTCAGCTTGACCACCACGGCAGCCACGATCAGCACCACGGCCACCGCCGCCCCGGCCCAGACCCAGGTGATCCGGGACCGGCGCCGGGACCGGGCCGCCGCCTTGCGGCTGCGCGATCCGGGCTCCCGGTCCGGGTGGCCGGGCTCATCGTCCTGCCAGGTGCCGGCCGCGGCCCGGGCATCACCGCGGGTGTGGCCACCCTGGCTGCCGGCGCCCTGCCGGGCGGGCGACCGGCGCTGGCGGGCGTCCTGATCGGCCCAGCGCGGCGTCACGCCTGGCCCGGCCCAGGGCGGGCTCTCCTCGTCGGTACCGGCCGGCTCGTCCCAGTACCGCCGGCCCGTGGCGGCCGAATCACCCCGGCGGCCTGCCGTGGGCAGCCTGCCGGACCGGGGTGGCGGGGATCCCTGCTCAGCCACGGCGCCTCCGGGGACAGGATCTGGTCGAGCCACACAAAGCGGCGCTCACTTCATGGCCTCCCTTGCGGGACGTCGTGCCGGAGGCACGCCGGGCAGCAGCGCGCATGGTCGCGCCGGAGGCGCGCAAACAGGCGGAGTGGGAGGCGTGTCCTTGCCGCCGGGACGCCGCGCAGCGGCGTTCGGCCCGGCAACTGCGGCGCGAGACTCCCGTGTGAGGTGTCTCATTGCCCGCCAGTGGTGCGCGCGGGGTGGTAGCGGTATGCAATGTTGAGACGGGACGAACTATAGGCCCTCAAGACCACCCGACAGGGCCAGAAACGCCGAATCGGCGAGCCCCGACCACCGCTCGCCGTGGCCGGTGATCCGGACCTCCCGTCCCTGCCTGGCAGGGGTGATGGTCACCTCGAGCCGGTCTGCGGCCAGCCCCTCCGCGAGGCCGCCGCCCCACTCGACCACGGTCACCGAGGAGTCCAGGGTCTCGTCCAAATCGAGGTCGTCGACCTCGGCAGGGCTGGCGAGCCGGTAGGCGTCGGCGTGGACCAGGTTGGGCCCGCCGGACAGGGAGGGGTGAACCCGGGCGATCACGAACGTCGGCGACGTGACCGGCCCGCGCACCTCCAGGCCTGCCCCGATGCCCTGCACCAGGGTGGTCTTGCCCGCTCCGAGGTCGCCGACCAGGATGACCAGGTCACCCACCCGGAGCAGGCCGGCCAGCCGGGTGCCGAGCACCCGCATCGCCTCGGCGCTCGGGACGGCGACGGTGGCCGCCGGGCCTGCGACCTGACCTGGCCCGGTCATGCCGACCGCGGCACGCCGCCGGCAGCCACCCGGGCCAGCAGGTCGATGATCGCCCGGTTGACCAGTTCGGGCTGCTCAAGGATGAGTGCATGCCCGGCACCGGGCACCCAGACGAGCTGCGCCCCGGGGATCTGGGCCGCGAGTTCGAGGCCGAGCCTGGCTGCGATCAGGCGGTCCTTCTCGCCCACGATCACCGTCACCGGGATCCGGCCGAGGATGGGCAGCGAGTCGCGCATGTCGCAGCCGAGCAGGGCCTGGCAGAACCGCGCAACCACCTCGATGGGCGTGGCCCTGATCATCTGCTCGAGGAAGGCGACCGTGGCCGGGCTGACGTCGCCGTCGCCGAACCCGATCAGCCGGGTGGTGAGGAACGCCAGGTCGGCCGAGACCCGCCGGCCCCGCTCCACCAGGATCGCCCGCTTGCCCTTGGCCGCGCCGTTCAGCACGGCGGGCAGGGCGCGGGCCAGCGCGGGCCGGATGGGGGCCAGCATCCACGGGCTGCCGCCCTCCAGCCCACGGGCCGCGGTCGCGATGAGCACGGCGCCGACGACCTTGGTGCCGAACAGGTCCGGGTACTGATCGGCGAGGGCCATGATGGTCATCCCGCCCATGGAGTGGCCCACCAGGACGACGGGGCCCACGCCGGGGGCCGCGGCGTCGATCACCGCCTTGAGGTCGGCGCCGAGCTGGCCGATGCTGCCGCTGCCCTCCGCCGAGCGCCCGGACCGGCCGTGGTCGCGCTGGTCCCAGAAGACCAGCCGGTGCTCGCTGAGGTCGCGGCGCTGGAAGTGCCAGCAGTCCTGGTTCACCGTGTACCCGTGGCAGAAAATGATCGTGAGCGGGGCGGTGTCGGGGCCGTTGATCTCCACGTGCAGTGGCACGCTGTCATCGGCCAGGACGGTCAGTTCCAGGCCCCGCAGCGAGCCGAACGGCTCGTCGCCGGGATCGAGCCGGCCGCGAAGGCGGTTCAGCGCGATCCGTTCCGCGGCGACGACCGCGCCCGCGCCCGCGGCGGTGGCGCCCACCACCAGGCCGGCCGCGCCGGTGATCCGCCGCCAGTTAGCCATCGGTCCTCCCTGGGCGGGGTGGTGGGGTCGAGGCTAGCTTGCCTACCGGGCACGCACGTGCCGACGGCGCTCCGCTTCTCCGGCTTCCCCCGGTCGCCCTCGGCATGCGCGAAATGCGGCCCTATGCTACTCCCAGGTAGCTTCGCGGCAGCCGGCCGCCGAACCTGGTGGCGATCTCATAGCTGACGGTGTTCAGGGCGCCGGCCCAGTCCTGCGCGGTCGGCTCGCCGTCGTCACCGGGCCCGAACAGCAGCACCTCGTCGCCTTCGTCGGCGGGCTCGGCCCCGAAGTCCATCACGAACTGGTTCATCGACACCGTGCCGGCGATGAACCACCGCCGGCCCCTGGCGTAGACCTGGACCAGGCCGGAGGCGTCCCTCGGCACGCCCTCCGCGTAGCCGAGCGGAACCAGGCCAAGCGTGCTCTGGCTGCTGGTGACGTACTGGTGCCCCGTGGAAACCCCCGTACCGGGCGGCACCTGCTTGACCTGCACCAGCCGGGCCCGGACGGTCATCGCGGGCCGCAGCCAGCCCGGCATCGGCCCGGGCAGCGTGGGCAGGCCGACGACCCCGCCGCCGCACCGCACCAGGTCGAACCAGGCCTGCGGCGCCGTCAGCGTGGCCGGGGTGTTGGCGAGGTGGCGGATCTGCGGCCGGGCCCCCGCCGCCTCGGCGACGGCGATGGCCTCGCGGAAGGTCTTGAGCTGCTCGTCGATGGATCCATGCCCCGGCATGTCGGCGCAGGCCAGGTGGGACCAGATGCCGACGATGGCCACGTGGCCGGCCGCCTCCGCCGCCAGCGCCGCCGCGACAACCCCCGGCCAGTCGGACATGGTGGCCCCGGCATGGGACATCCCCGTGTCCACCTTGAGATGCACCCGGGCGGGCCGTTCGGCCCGCTGCGCCGCGGCCGCCAGTTCGGCGACCATCCCCGCCGAGCTTGCGGCGAGGTCCACGTCCCGGCGGATGGCGTCCTCGTGCGGGCCGCCGGGCACGCTCATCAGGCAGAGCACCGGCGCCGTCAGCCCGGCGTCGCGCAGTGCGAGCGCCTCGGCCACCCGGACCACCCCGAGCCACCCGGCGCCGCCCGCCAGCGCCGCCTTGGCGACCGGGATCATGCCATGGCCGTACGCGTCCGATTTGACCACGGCCATGAGATCGGCCGTTCCGGCGTGCTTGCGCAGGCCCGTGACATTGTCACGGACCACGTCGAGATCGACCTGTGCTTCCGCCAGAGCGTCCATGACCTCACAGTGTGCCAGCAGCGGGGATAGCGGGGTGGCCGTTGTGGCCTGCCGCGCCGGCCAGGCGCGGCAGGCCACACCCGCCTACGACGGCAGCGTCCACGTCTGGTCGGCGAAGGCGCTGCACTTGCGGATCACGACCTGAGTACCGTCCGTCGCCGAGCCACTCGGATCGGTCATACACAGGCCGTTGAGCTTGAGCACGTACTCGCCGTTCGACTTGTGCGTCCAGATCTGGGCGGCATGGCCGTTGCAGGTCCAGAGCACCAGCTTGGCGCCGGCACCGCCCTGGCTGGAGTCATCCAGGCACTTGCCCAGAACCGACAGGGCGCCGCTGACGAACGTCCACTTCTGGGACACGGTGTTGTTGCAGGTCCAGATGTCCACCTTGTTGCCGTTCGTCGTGGAGCCGCCGAAGTCATCAAGGCACTTGCCGTGATCGCCCTTGATCGGCTTGCCGGCGATCGCGTTGATCGTCCAAGTGAACGCCACCGACTTCTTCGCGCCCGTCTCGTCCTGGGCGGTCACCGTGACGCTGGACGTGCCCGGTGTGGTGGGCTTGCCGCTGACCGTGCCGGTCGTGGCGTTGATGGTCAGGCCGGCCGGCAGCCCGGTCTGGGTCCAGGCCAGCGGGTTGCCCGCGCTGGAGGTTCCCACTATCGGCAGGTTGACGGTGTCACCGACGTTGTTGGTCTGGGCGCCCGGACTGGTGATCTTGATCGAGTCCTTGACGGCGCCTGTCGGCACGCACGCGTTCGCCGCGTTGCTCCACTGCTGCTGCACGGCGAAGGGCGTAGCAGGAAGTGGAAAGCGTCAGGTCGAACCCGAGCAGTGCACTTATCGGAGATTTCACTGCCGTCGTTCGGGTCGACCCAGCCGGTGGGCGGGAACGGGTCGGTGATCGTGCCGGCGTACAGGTCGCCACCGACGAGGCTCCATCCGTCGTTGGTCCCGGTGGTCGGGTTGACGCTGTCCTGGCCGCAGTTCGTGCCCGCGTCGAGTTCGTACGGCAGGTTGATGAACGGCTCGTTGGACGAACTGTGGTAGCCGCATTCGTTGCGAGTGAGGGTGCCGCCGGTGCAGGCGGTCCCCTGGAATCCCTGCGGACAGGTGCCCGACTGGGTGGCCACGATGATCTGCGCGTCGTTGAGGTCGGTGATGCCCTGATCCTCGGCGAACGAGTCCGCCTCCGCGCCGATCTGAGCCAGGCTGGTGTTCGACATGCGGCGTGGTGGGGTCGTTGAAGGCGCCCTCATACACCAGCCCGCCGAACGACGGGCGCGCCGCTGGCGTCCGCGTACTGGGAGGTGATCGTGGACCAGTTGTCCTGCGCCTGGCCGTTGCCGAGCCCGGAGAAGAAGTTCTCCAGGTAGGTCGCGCTGGCCTCCTGAGCCGGATCGGTTGTCCAGTTCGGGCCCCACAGCAGCAGATACACGTGCGGGGTGTGCTGCACCGTGCCGCCCTGCCAGGCCACCGGGCAGGCGGGCTCGGTGCACGTCGCCGCCGCATTCGCCGTGGCCTTGGGCCGGTGGCCCTTGCGCGTATACGATCCCCGAGATCTTCCCGACCTTGGTGTGGCCAAGCTGGGCCTCGAAAGCCCGGTGCAGGTTGACCACCCGCACCCCGTGCAGATGGCCAGCCGGTCGCGCGTGTGACTGCGCCTGAGCCTGCGCGGCAGCCGTGGCCCCGAGCACGCTGAGCGAGGCAGCAGCAGCCACCGCGAAGATCCGCTTGAACATCAGTGAACCCCTTTTATGCGGGAATAAATGGCCGGTCAGCGGCGGGCGCCTCCCCCTGGCAATGGGGATGTTATTACCGATTTACGTAAAAGCGCAATCTGAAACACAAAATGTAACCGCAACCGACAATCAGTCACTGCTGATCAAGAATCGAATAAACCATAACCAAGTAATCCTGTAGAGATATAGTGATTACGGATGGCCTGCTCAGCGGCCGGGCGGCGGGATGTCGCCCCGCTCGATCGCGGTGGTCACCGCCGCGGTTCTGTCCGACACGCCGAGCTTGCCAAACGCCCGCAGCAGGTGCGTCTTGACCGTCGCCTCGCTGATGAACAACTGCTGCCCGATGTCGGCGTTGGTCATGCCGCGTGCCACCAGTTGCAGCACCTCCACCTCACGCGCGGACAGCGAGTCGCGCTGCGGGCGGCGGACCCGGGTGACCAGGCGGGCGGCCACCGAAGGGGCCAGCACGGTCTCGCCGCGCGCCGCCGCCCTGATGGCGTTGGCGACCTCGGCCCGCGGTGAGTCCTTGAGCAGGTAGCCCGCGGCACCCGCCTCCACGGCGCGGAGAATGTCCGCGTCCGTCTCGTAGGTGGTGAGCACCACGATCCTGGCTGCCGGGTCACCCGCCACCAGCCGGCCGATCGCGTCGACGCCGTCGGTGCCCGGCATCCGCAGGTCCATCAGAATCACGTCGAAGGCGCGGTCGCGGGCCAGGGCGACCGCCTCGTCGCCGGATCCGGCCTCCCCGGTCACCTCGATGTCGGGTTCCGAGGCGAGCATGGCCCGCACCCCTTCCCGCACCACCGGGTGATCGTCGACCAGCAGGACCCGGACCCGGCCCCCGGTCACCCCGGTACCTCTACCGACAGCAAGGTGCCGGCGCCGGGCCGGGCGCGGACCAGCAGGCTCCCGCCCACCTGCAGGATCCGGCTGCGCATGCCGCGCAGGCCGTAGCCGCCGTTCACCCGCTCGGGGTCGAAACCGGCGCCGTCGTCGCGGACGTCGAGCCGGACGGCGTGCGGCTCGTAGGACAAGATCACCCCGACGTCGGAGGCGCGGGCGTGTTTGCGCACGTTGGCGAGCGCCTCCTGGGCCGCCCGCAGCAGCACCACCTCGGCGTTGGCAGGCAGCGGCCGCGCCGGGCCGCGCACCTCGAACCGCACGGCGATGCCAAGCTCGGCGCCGATCCGGTCGGCGAGCCTGCCGAGTGCCTCGTGCAGCGGGCCGGCGTCGAGGTGCGCCGGGGTGAGCGCGGCCACCATGGCCCTGGCCTCGGCCAGCCCTTCCCTGGCGGTCTGGGTGGCAAGGCCGACGTGGCGCCGCGCCTCGGCCGGGTCCGAGCCGATCTCGGTGTCCGCGGCCTGCAGCAGCATGACGATGCTGGTGAGTCCCTGGGCCAGCGTGTCGTGGATCTCACCGGCCAGCCGCTGCCGCTCCGCCAGGGTCCCGGCCTGCCTGCTGACCTCGGCCAGTTCGGCCTGCGCCGCCTCGAGCCGCTCGATCAACTGTGCCCGTTCCCTGCTCTGCTCGATGATCCGGGAGATCCAGGTGCCGAACACCACCGAGAACGCCAGGCCGAGCACCACGGTGCCGAGCACGAACGCGACCGAGCCTGTGTTGTGCCGTATCGACTCCACGGCCAGCGCCACCGGCACCGTGTTGAGCGCCACCACCCCGGCGAAGGCACGGGGCAGCGACATCGCCATGAAGCACTGCGGGCAGGCGGCGAACATGACCCAGGAGGCGGCGCCGACCTGGGTCTGCGCGATGATCACGAGGACCACCATGCAGGCCACGTAGATCGTGCCGCGCCGGGTGTCCCGGTCGGCCGCGATGGCCGGGCGCCCGACGAGGATGTACAGCGGCACGGTGGCGGCCAGGGAGGTGGCCGCCACCAGCCGGGCGTTGAGCGGCTCCGGGGTGCTGAACACGATCACCAGGGTGGCCGCCAGGACCACGGCGAAGTAGGCATCCCATACTCCGCCGCGGTTCCAGGCATGCTGGCTGGCCGGGCGCGCGGGCCAGAGGCCCCTTCTCACCTGTCGCTCTGCCAGCGAAACGTTCTGAGGCACAGAATCAAGCTTCCAATGAGCCAGGCGGTGAGCACTAGTGCCACCTTGCCGAGTTCCCAGCTGTGCGCCGGCTCGGCGGCCAGCAGCGAGTCCGGCAGCAGCGCCGCCCGCAGTCCCTGGCAGATCCATTTGAGCGGGAAGAGCGCGGCCACCGTCTGCATCCCCTTGGGCAGGCTGCTGAACGGGAAGTACACGCCGGAGATGAACTGCAGCACCAGGTACGGCAGGTTCAGCACGGCCGCCGCGCTCCGGCTGGAGCGTGGCACGCTGCTCACCGCGATGCCGAGCATCGTGCAGGTGGCCACCCCGAGCAGGAAGACCCAGGTGAAGGTCACCCAGCGCGCGGCGCTGTCGGGCAGCTTGAGCCCGTAGAGCGCGATGCCGATGCCGAGCAGGATCGCGACCTCGATCGCCGCGATGACCAGACAGGACAGCGCCTTGCCCGCGAAATAGGCACCCTTGGGCATCGGCGTGCCCGCCAGCCGCTTGAGCGTCCCGTCCTCTCGTTCGAGGACGATGCTGATGCCCAGGTTGACGAACGTCGTGGACATGATGCCGCTGGCGATGATGCCGGCGGTGAAGTAGAGCCGGTAGCTCACCCCGGTGGCACCGACGGTGCCGTGGAAGATCGAGCCGAAGATGATCAGCAGAACCACGGGCAGCGAGAACGTGAAGACGACCGCTTCGCGGCGCCGGAAGAAGGACTTGAGCTCAAGGACGGTGCGGTTCAGCGAAAGGCGGGTGACCGACGGCAGGGCCACGGTGGGCCGGGTGGCGACCGCGGTGCTCATTGGTGTGCTCCAGTCGTCGCGGGAGACCGCCCCGGCAGGCCTTCCGCGGCGCCGTCCTGGGCATGACCGATCATCGCGAGGTAGATGTCCTCCAGCGACGGCCGGGTGACCGTCAGTTCGGGGATCTCGCCGCCGAACCGGCTGGCGAGTTCGGCGACCACCCGCGTCGGGGTGTCGGTGCGGGCGCTCTGGCGGCCGTCGGGCGCCAGCCAGCTCACCGTCGCCGGTGCCGTGGCCCGGCCGCCAAGCTCGGCGGGGGCGTCCACGGCGCGGATGCGCCCGGCCGCGATGACGCCGACCCGGTTCGCCAGCGCCTCCGCCTCGTCGAGGTAGTGGGTGGTGAGCAGGATCGTGGTCCCGCTGCCGGCCAGGTTCTGGATGAGGTGCCAGAACTGGCGCCGCGCCTCGGGGTCGAAGCCGGTGGTCGGCTCGTCAAGGAAAAGCAGCTCGGGGCTGCCGATGATGCCGAGCGCCACGTCCACGCGGCGGCGCTGCCCACCGGACAGCTGCCGCAGCTTGGCGCCCGCCTTCTCGGTCAGCCCGACGGCCTCGATGACCTCATCTGGGTCTCTCGGGTGCGGATAGTAGCCGCTGAAGTGACTGATCATTTCCTTGACAGATAGTTCCGAGGCGTCGGCGTTGCTCTGCAGCACGATGCCGATCCGCGACCGCCATTCCCGGCCGCCTTCGCCCGGGTCGGTGCCAAGGACGGTGACCTCACCGCTGTCGCGCCGCCGGTATCCCTCAAGGATCTCGACCGTCGTGGTCTTGCCCGCGCCGTTCGGGCCGAGCAGGGCGAATACCTCGCCGTGCCGGATGTCCAGGTCGACGCCGTCGACGGCCGCGGTGTCGCCGTATGACTTGCGCAGCCCCCTGACGCGCACAGTCGCAGTGGTGTCCATGAACCCCAGCCTCGGGCCACGGCAGGGCCGGCACAACGACCGGCCGACGGGATCCGCCGTCCACCGTTCGGTGGACCCCCGCCCCGCGGCGGCGTTCAGGCGCTGGTTATGGCGCGGATGGCGTCGGGGAGGGCGGCGATCACGTCACCCGCCCCGATCGGCGCTTCGCCGCCTGGGTGCCCGCCGACCCCGCCCGCTGCGTAGCGGGCCGAAATACCGTGCAGGTACGCCGCTGCCGCCGCCGCCTCGCCGGCGTCAAGCCCCTGGGCGAGCAGCGCGCCCGCCAGCCCGGCAAGCACGTCGCCCGTGCCGGCGGTGGCCAGCCAGCCCGTGCCGGTCGGGTTGACGAGCAGCGGGCCTTCGCCGGCCGCGATCACCGTGGTGGAGCCCTTGAGCAGCACGCAGCAGCCGTAGGCGGCCGCCGCGGCCCGCGCGTGCTCGGCGCGCCGCGCGGTGACCGTGGCCGGGTCGTCGCGCAGCAGCCTGGCCAGTTCGCCCGCGTGCGGGGTGAGCAGGGTGGGCGCCCGGCGGCCGGCCACCAGTTCGGGCTCCCTGGCGACCAGCGTCAGGCCGTCCGCGTCCACCAGCACCGGCAGGTCGGTGGCGAGCACCGCCACGAGCCGGCTGCGGGCCTGCTCGTCGGTGCCCATGCCGGGGCCGGCCAGCCACGCCTGCACCCGGCCCGCGGCGCCGACATCGTCGCCGCCGCCGTCCCCGGTCACCGTGATCACCGCCTCCGGCCAGTGCTGCCGGACGACGGCCGCGGCCGCCGGAGCGGTCACCAGGCGCACCATGCCCGCACCGCCGCGCAGCGCCCCGCCCACGGCCAGCGCCGCGGCCCCGGTGAACCGGTCGCTGCCCGCGACGATGCCGAGGACCCCGCGGCGGTATTTGTCCGACTCGCGTCCCGGCCTGGGCAGCAGCGCGGCCACGTCGGCGGCGCCGTAGGCGGTCGCGGCGGGCGCGGGCAGGTGCGGCGCGAGGCCGATGTCGACCAGGTGGGCCAGGCCGGTGTGGGCGGCGCCAGGGTCGACCAGCAGGCCGGTCTTCCAGGTGCCGAACGTGACCGTGACGTCGGCGCTGACCGCCGCTCCGGTCACTTCGCCGGTGTCCGCGTCCACCCCGCTGGGCAGGTCCACCGCGACCACCGTGGTGCCGCCATCGCGCGCCGTCGCCGCCAGCGCGGCGAGCGTCGCCTGCGGCTCCCGCAGCCCGCCCCGGCCGCCGATGCCGAGCAGCCCGTCGAGCACCAGGTCCGCGGCGTGCATCGTGGCCGGCAGGCCCTGCTGATCGGGGCCGGCGATGAGCCCGCCCGCGGCTTGCAGCGCGGCGGCGCCCCCGGCGTGCACCCGGCTGCCCGCGGCGACCGCCACCACCTGGGCGCCACGGCGGGCCAGCCGGGCCGCTGCGTACAGCGCGTCGCCGCCGTTGTCTCCGCTGCCGGCCAGCACCACCACGCGCGCCCCGTAGACCCGGGGCAGCAGCCCGGCGCAGACCGCCGCCAGCCCGGCCGCGGCGCGCTGCATCAGCGCCCCGGGCGCCAGGCCGGCCATGAGGGCCTGCTCCGCGGCCCTGACGTCGGCGACGGCGTGCGCGTTCCTCATGCCTCGGCCACCACGAATGCCACGCTGACTCCTCCGTCGTGGGTCAGGGATACGTGCCACCGGCGCACCCCCAGGCGGCCCGCGACGTCCGCCACGGTGCCCCGGACGGTCAGCGCAGGCCGTCCCGCCTGATCGTGGCGGACCTCGACATCGGCCCAGCGCAGGCCGGCCGGAGCGCCGAGCGCCTTGGCCGCCGCCTCCTTGGCGGCGAAGCACGCCGCCAGCGAGGCGGCCGGCCCGGCACGTTCGCCTTCGGTGAACAGCCGCTCCGCGAGGGCGGGGGTGCGGCGTAGCGCCTGCTCCAGGCGGGCGATGTCGACCAGGTCGACGCCGATGCCAACGATCACTCCCCCAGCCTGCCACGCCGCCCGGCGTGGTTCCCGGCCATCCGGCCCGCGTGATGCCGGCACCGCGGATAATGGCCGCCGCCGTGGCAAAGCGCGGCCACTACGCACATGTGCCGGTATTCCCGCACCCGCGAATACCCGTCACACCGGAAGGGCCATCGATACCGGTGCCGCCCTTCGGCGGGCATTGTCCGCCGGCGCGGGACCTGCGGTCAGGACAGGGACCGGATGGCGGCGGCGAGGCCGTCGGCGAGGCGCTGGGCGTGCCCGTGGTCGGTCGCCTCGACCATGACCCGCACGGCGGGCTCGGTGCCACTTGGCCGGACGAGCACGCGCCCTGCCGCGCCCAGTTCCGTCTGCGCCGCGGCGACCGCCGCGGCCAGTTCCGGCGACCTGGCGGCGCGTTCCTTGTCCACCCCGGCGACGTTCACGAGCACCTGCGGGTACCGCGTCATCACCCGGGCCAGGTCCGCCAGGGCGATCCGCTGCCGGGCGGCGGCCGCGAGCAGGTGCAGCGCGGTGAGCATGCCGTCTCCCGTGGTGGCGTGGTCAAGCATGATGATGTGCCCGGACTGCTCGCCGCCAAGGACGAAGTGCCCGGCCCGCATCGCCTCGAGCACGTAACGGTCGCCCACCGCGGTCTCCACCACGGTGACGCCGGCCTTCGCCATCGCCTTGCGGAAGCCCAGGTTGGACATGACCGTGGCCACCACGGTGTCGCCGGCCAGCAGGCCGCGGGCCTTGAGCTCAAGGGTGAGGACGGCAAGGATCTGGTCCCCGTCGATGATCTCGCCGCCGGCGTCCACCGCCAGGCAGCGGTCGGCGTCACCGTCGTGCGCGATCCCGGCGTCCGCCGCGTGCTTGGTCACCGCCGCCGACAGCGCCTCCAGGTGCGTGGAGCCACAGTCGGCGTTGATGTTCTCGCCGTCGGGCTCGGCGCCGATCGCGATGACCTCGGCCCCGGCCCGCCGCAGCAGTTCGGGTGCCAGCGCCGATGCGGCACCGTGCGCACAGTCCACCACCACGCGCATCCCGGCCAGCGTCGCGGCGCCGCGCCCCACGGCAGATGCCACGTGTGCGGCGCTCAGCTGCCCCGTGCCGGGCTGGGAGGCCAGCAGGTGAGCGAGATAACGCTCGCGCTCGCCGGCCGCGTCACGGACCCGGCCAAAGCCGCCAGCGGGCACGCCCCCG
Source organism: uncultured Actinomycetes bacterium (assembly GCA_963726415.1). Lineage (GTDB taxonomy): Bacteria > Actinomycetota > Actinomycetes > Streptosporangiales > Streptosporangiaceae > DASXKD01. The sequence continues at coordinate 15,341 of CAVSCM010000050.1, read as the reverse complement.
GTCCGGCCGGGGAGCGCCATCCGCGCCTCGATCTCGTCTTCGGCGGCGTCGGGCAGCTTGAACCCGCCCCGGGCGAACAGCTTGATCCCGTTGTCTGGTGCCGGGTTGTGGCTGGCCGACAGCATGACCCCGAGGTCGGCCCCGAGCGCGGCGGTCAGGTAGGCCACGCCGGGCGTCGGGATGACGCCGAGGCGCAGCACGTCCACCCCGGCGCCGGCCAGGCCGGCCACCACGGCGGACTCAAGAAACTCACCGGAGGCCCGCGGATCGCGGCCCACCACGGCCACCAGGCGGCCGCCGTTGCTCCTGCCGGCCGCTCGCGGCCCGAATCTCCTGCAACATTCCGGCGGCAGCGGTCGCGAGGTCCATAGCCAGCTGGCTGGTCAGGTCCTCGCCCGCAACCCCCCGAACGCCGTCCGTGCCGAACAGCCGGCCCATGGAACGTTCCCCCGTTGTCGGCGTGCTGTCGCCGGAAATGTTGGTGCCCTGATTCCGGGCGGCGCTAGCGCTTGGAGTACTGCGGCGCCTTCCGGGCCTTCTTCAGCCCGTACTTCTTGCGCTCCTTGATCCGGGAGTCACGAGTCAGGAAGCCGGCCCGCTTCAGCGTGGTGCGGTTCTCCGGATCCACCACCGTGAGCGCGCGCGCGATCCCCAGCCGCAGCGCGCCCGCCTGCCCGGTGACTCCGCCCCCGGAGACCCGTGCGATCACGTCGAACTGATCTTCTGCGCCGAGGGTCACCAGGGGCTCGCTGATGAGCTGCTGATGCACCTTGTTCGGGAAGAACTTCTCCAGCGGCCGGTCGTTGACCCGCCACTGCCCGGTGCCGGGCGCGATGCGGACCCGCGCGATGGCCTCCTTGCGCCTGCCGGTGCCGATCGCCTTGCCGGTCACCACCGGCTTGGCCGCCGCCTTGCGGCCCGCGTCAGGTGCCGACTCGGTGGTGTACTCCGACACGTTCGCTTCGGCTTCTTCCGCCGGCGCAGCGCCCGCGCCCTCATCGACTTCCTGGGTGGTTGTGGACTCGGCCACGGTACCTTCCTCGCGCTCAGTCATCGGCTCTCGTCGCAAGCCTCGTTATCGCTACTGCCTGTGTGCCCGGCGGCGCTACTTGACGCCCGCGGACTTGGTCCCGGCCGGCTGTGCGACCTGGGTGATGGTAAAGGGAACCGGCTGCTGCGCCTGGTGCGGGTGGTCAGGCCCGGCGTACACCTTGAGCTTGCGCAGCATGCTCCGGCCCAGCGTGTTCTTGGGCAGCATGCCCCGGACGGCGTTCTCCACCAGCCGGTCGGGGCGCTTGGCGAGCAGCTCGCCAAAGGTGACCGAACTGATGCCGCCCGGGTAGCCCGAGTGCCGGTAGGCCCGCTTGTCGGCGAGCTTGTTGCCGGTCAGCGCGACCTTCGCGGCGTTGACCACGATGACGAAGTCACCCGTGTCCAGGTGCGGCGCGTAAATGGGCTTGTGCTTGCCCCGCAACAGGATTGCCACATGGCTGGCCAGGCGGCCGAGCACGACATCAGAGGCGTCGATGACGTGCCACTGACGGTGGATGTCAGCGGCCTTGGGGCTGAAAGTGCGCACAGTCGTAAGCCTTCATCTGTGGGACCTGTTCCGGACCCGCGCTCTGGGCGAGCCCGGCAGCGAGGGAGTCCGCCGCACCGGCCGCCACACGGCCTCACGCAGAGCGAGGCTCCGTGGGCATGCTGATGCTCATGGACGTCAGGTAAGGATACCGGCCAGCGCCGGGGACGGCAAAGTGAAGCATGCGATACGCCCCGGCGTGGCCCGTCCTGGTGTCGCGGGGCCGCCGCCCGGGGCTGGCCGGGCGACCCTGGGCCGGGGTTCGCGCCGCCCCGTGACCCATGAGGGTATCCGGGCGAACACCCCAGGTGAGGGCAACCGTCCCGGGCGCGGGTAACCGGGCGCCTGGGCCAGGAGAAATGCCTGACCGCGCCATGCGGAGCGCCCAGAAGAAATACGCTCGCGCCATGGGCTATGCGGATCTGCAGGACGGCCGGCCCCCGCGTACCCGTGCGGGCGCCGCGCTGCCAGACGGCCCTGTTCCTGCGGAGATGCCCGGCGAGGAGGCACCAGAGTACCGTCCGCCGCCGGTTTCTGGCACGGATGAGGCCGCGTGGCGCGGCACCGATCGCAGCGCGGACGAGGCCGCGTGGCAGGGGGCGGATGAGGCGGCATGGCGCGGCACCGGCACGGCGGACCGGCAGGCCCATGCTGCGCAGGGCGACGGCGGACCGGGACCTGGCGGCGGCCACGCGCCCGGAGGCGGCCAGGCACCCGATGATGGGCAGCCAGCGCCGCGCACGGGCGCACACCGGGCGGTGCGCAGCCCCCAGCCCGGCCCCACCGGGGCTGCCGCGCCCAGCGGTCCGCAAGCCCGGCACAGTCCCGGCTCGCACCGCATGGGCAGCGGGGGGCAGCACCGGCAATCCGGGCCCGCCCAGCCCGCACCGGGAAGCACCCCGTGGCCGGGCGCGCCCCTGCCAGGCACGGACGGCCGGACGCAGCCATCCAGCCGGGCCATCACCGGCCCGCACGATCAGCCCCGGCGGTCAGGTTCGCCGCCGCCGGCCAGGACAACGGCGCCGTGCCGCCGAAGCTTGCCAGCACCGCCCCCCAGGACCAGGCCTTTCTGCCGAGCCCGCCGCCCGCCGTGCCGGACAGCGCGCCGCGGCTGCCAAGCCGGACCGGGCCGCAACACCCCGCCCTGCCCACGGACCACCGCCCGCCCGCCACCCGGCCGGGGCTCGCCCGCCGCCCCGCGGGCGACGGGCGTTCCTCGCCACAGGCACCCGCCGCGACGGGCCCGCAGGCGCCGTACCGGGCGCGGCCGGACGACCCGGGCGACGCGCCGCCAGGCCTGACCATCACCCGGGAGGCACCGGGCGCTCAGCGCACCGCCCCGCAGCAGGCCGGTTCGCCCAAGGACGGCCGGCGCGGCCCCATCCGGGGCTTCCCGCCACGGCCGGGCCAGCCTGACCCTGTCTACCCACCGGGCCAGTTCTCCTCGTGGAACCGCGCCTCCACACGCGCCGCGTGGCTTGGCGCCGACAGCGGGGCGGGCGGAACCACCGATGCCGAGGGGGAGCCCGGGTACTCGGCCCTCGCGCTGAGCGACGCCGCGGCCGACATGACCGCCACCCAGACATGGGCCGTGATCGACGACGAGCCACCACCCGGCCCCGCGGCGCGGCGGGCCAGCCCTGACTGGGGCTCGCACGCCGAAGACCGGGCCACGGACCGCCCGCGAACCGCCGGCGGCGGTGCTCCCGGTGGAACCCCTGGCGCCGGTGCCACCGGCGGCCCGACCTTCGGGCCGCGCCGCGGGCACGGTACCGGCAGGCCCGCGCCGGGCTTCGGAGACGGTGCGGCCGCCGGTCAGCGGCGGGCCGGCGGGACCCGGGCAGGTGCGGCCGACGGCCCGGGCATGGGCACCCCAGGGCCGGGCACCGGCGCGACCGGGCCGAATGCCACGCTGCCCGGCGTCGCCCCGCGGCGCCCCGGTGGGCCCGGCCCGGACGCCGCCGCAGGGCTCGCTGCCGCGGGACTCGGCGCCGCGGCGGTGGATGCGGCCGGGCCGGGCGCGGCCCCCGGAGCGCTGGCTGGCGCCGGGCGGCCCGGCGCCAGCGGGCCGGACACCGACGCCGGGGCGCCGGGCAGGCCTGCGGAGCTGACCGGACCGGGCGGGCCCGGTGGCCCAGGCCCGGGCGCCGGGGAGCCCGGTGGCCGGGCGGCCGCCCGGCGTGCCGCGGACACGGCGCGGCAGGCCCGGACGCCGTTCGACGAGACCAAGCGCGGCCGGCCGCCGCGCGGCGCGGCAACGCGCCACCGCCCGGCCGACGCCGGCGAACCCGCAACCACCCGCCGCTCCGGCAAACGCGGCGTGCGGCGCAACGGCACGATGGCCGCGCTGCTGCTGGCACCGGTCCTGGTCGTGGTGCTGGTGGTCGCCGGATACGTCTACCTCAGCAGCAGGCACGCGCCGCCCACCCCGCACGCGGCACCGCCCAGTCACCCCGCCGCGGCGCCGAACAGCCCGGCGCCCACGCTCGGTCCGTGGAAGCACATCGAGAGCCGCAGCCAGGACCCGGTGCCGCTGACCATCAGCGAACTGTTCCCCGCGAAGTTCACGGCGGATGGCCAGTCGGGGGGGCTGACCGTGAGCAAGGAAGGCACCAAGTGCACCCACGAGGTGATCGGCTCGAAGCTGGCCAAGGCGGTCCGCAAGGCGGACTGCACGCAGGTGCTCAGGGCCAGTTACCTGTCCACGGACCGGAAGATCATGGCCACCGTGGGGGTGCTGAACCTGGAGAACGCGACCTTGGCCGGCAAGGCGGGTAAGGCGGCGGGCGCGGTGGAGTTCATCAAACAGCTGGGGTCCAAGCGCGGTCCCACCCGCAACATCGCCAAGGGCACGGGAATCGTCGCGGCCTACGTCAAGGGGCACTACTTGATCTTGACCTGGACGGAGTTCGCCAACCTGCACGCACCGTCAGGCAAGACCAAGCGGAAGCAACTGGAGTCGTTCTCCACGGGCCTGGTCGCGGGAACGGCCAACTTCAGCCTGACGAGCCGGATGGTCACCGGCCATCCGTCCCACCCCCCGGCCTGATCAACCCGCAAGCCTGACCCACCGCGGGCGAAGGTTCGGCGGCTCAGCGCCCCGGGGTCACGCGGGCGGGGCGGCGCGCAGGGTGCGGGCGGCGGTGGCGCGGGCGGCCAGGCCGGCGTCCGCGGGATAGCCGACCTCCTCCAGGCACAGCCCGTGCGGGGCCACCACCGGCGCGGCCGGGTTCCTGACCCGGGCCGCGAGCACCTCGGCGGGCCAGGCGGCGGCCTGCTGCCGTCGCCGACCTTGACCAGCGCGCCGACCAGTGCGCGGACCATGTTGTGGCAGAACGCGTCGGCCACCACCGTCGCCACGGCCACGGCCGGCTCCGGCCTGGTCCAGTCCAGGCGCAGCAGGGTGCGGACGGTGCTGGCGCCGTCGCGGCGGCGGCAGAAGGCGGCGAAATCGTGCTCGCCCAGGCAGCCACGGGCCGCCTGGTTCATGGCCGCGACGTCGAGCCTGCTGCGGTACCAGAGCGTGGCATGACGGGCCAACGGGTCGGCCAGCGCCGGATCGTCGCAGACCCGGTAGGCGTAGCGCCGCCAGATCGCGGCGAACCGGGCATCGAAACCGGGCGAGGCAGGCGCGAGCCGGTGCACCCGCACGTCGGGCGGCAGCAGCCGGGCCAGCCTGCGCACCGCGGTCTGCCCGCTCTGCGCCCAGCGGTCCGCCGGGATGTCGGCATGCGCGACCTGGCCGCGCGCGTGGACGCCCGCGTCGGTGCGGCCGGCCACGGTCAGGGCGGCGGGCTCCGCCAGCCCCAGCACCCGGGTCAGGGCATCTTCCAGGGTTCCCTGCACCGTCCGCTGACCGGGCTGGCGCGCCCAGCCGGAGAACCCGGTGCCGTCGTAGCCGATGTCGAGCCGAACCCGGACAGGTGCTAGCCCGGGAGGACGACCCCCCGGAACCCCCCGCTCGCCTCGATGCCCCGTGACTTCGTCACGGGGCATCGGCCGTCGAGTGAGGCCGACCACGGGACCGGGGTCACTATCCCCGAATCCCATGGCCGGCCCTCTGAGCGTTACTTGGCGTCTTCCTCGGCCGCGTCGTCGGCGTCCTGGTCGGCGGACTCGGCGGTCGCGTCCTCGGCGTCATCCACCGCGGCCTCGTGCTCGGCCGCCGCGGCCTCGTGCTGCTCCGCGGCTGCTTCGTGCTCGGCCGCCGCGGCCTCGTGCTCCTCGGCCGCCGCTTCGTGCTCGGCGACCGCGGCCGCCTCCTGCTCCTCGGTGGCCTCGGCACTGGCCGGAGCAGCTTCCTCGGACTTGGGCCGGGGCGTGCGCGCGGGCGCTGCCGGACGACGTGGGCGGCGGCGGCGTGACGAGGTGGCCGCAGCCTCCTCCTCGACCAGTTCGATGACGGCCAGCGGCGCGTTGTCACCCTTGCGCGGACCGATCTTGGTGATCCGGGTGTAGCCGCCCGGGCGGGTGGCGAACCGCGGGCCGATCTCGGTGAACAGGGTGTGCACGACCCCCCTGTCCGTGACCACCGTGAGCACCTCGCGGCGCGCGTGCAGGTCACCCCGCTTGGCGAAGGTGATCAGGCGTTCCGCGTACGGGCGCAGCCGCCGTGCCTTGGCCTCGGTCGTGGTGATCTTGCCGTGCTCGAACAGGGCGGTGGCAAGGTTCGCCAGGATGTGCCGCTGATGGGCCGAACTGCCACCCAACCGCCGGCCCTTGGTGGGCGTGGGCATGGAGCTTCTCTCCTTGGATCTGCCTGCGGGCTGGGCCCGTCAGTACTGCTCGGTCTCGACGTAGCTCTCGTCGTCGTCCGCGCTGTAGTTGTCCACGGCACTGCCGGGGTCGAACCCAGGCGGGGAGTCCTTGAGCGTCAGCCCCATGTCGGCCAGCTTCTGCTTGACCTCTTCGATCGACTTGGCGCCGAAGTTGCGGATGTCCAGCAGGTCCTGCTCGCTGCGGGCGACAAGCTCGCCGACGGTGTGGATGCCCTCGCGCTTGAGGCAGTTGTAGGACCGGACGGTGAGGTTGAGCTCCTCGATCGGCAGCGCCAGGTCCGCCGCCAGTGCGGCGTCCGTGGGCGACGGGCCGATGTCGATACCCTCGGCGTCCAGGTTCAGCTCCCTGGCCAGGCCGAACAGCTCGACCAGCGTCTTGCCCGCGCTCGCGACCGCATCGCGCGGGCGCATCGACGGCTTGGTCTCCACGTCGATGATCAGCCGGTCGAAGTCGGTCCGCTGCTCGACACGGGTCGCCTCGACCTTGTAGGTGACCCGCAGCACCGGCGAGTAGATGGAGTCGATCGGAATCCGGCCGATCTCCTGCCCGGGCTGCTTGTTCTGGGCGGCCGAGACGTAGCCGCGGCCGCGCTCGACCGTCAGTTCCATCTCGAGCTTGCCCTTGCCGTTGAGCGCGGCGATGTGCAGGTCGGGGTTGTGCACCTCGACGCCCGCGGGCGGCGCGATGTCGGCCGCGGTGACCTCGCCCGGGCCCTGCTTGCGCAGGTACATGACCACCGGCTCGTCCTGCTCCGAGGAGACCACGAGTTCCTTCAGGTTCAGGATGATGTCGGTGACGTCCTCGGTCATCCCGGCGACGGTCGAGAACTCGTGCAGCACGCCCTCGATCCTGATGCTGGTCACTGCCGCGCCGGGGATCGACGACAGCAGGGTCCGCCGCAGCGAGTTGCCGATGGTGTACCCAAAACCCGGCTCGAGCGGTTCGATGACGAACCTCGACCGGAACTCGTCCACCGCCTCTTCGGTCAGGGTGGGACGCTGGGCGATGAGCATGACTACCCCTCTCCGCGGCGACCGCTATATGACGCCGCGATCTTCGGCGGCCGGGGCCGCCGCCAGGCCCGCGGTTGGTTCCACGGGCCTGGTTCTTGCTGTTACTTCGAGTACAGCTCGACGATGAGCTGCTCTTGGACCTGCGTGTCGATCTGGGCGCGGACCGGCATGGCGTGCACCAGGACGCGCATCTTGTCGGGGATGACCTCCAGCCAGGCCGGCACCTGCCGCTCGCCGGCCTCGGCGCGGGCGACGATGAACGGCGTCATCTCCAGCGACTTGGGCGCCGCCTCGACGATGTCGCTCTCGCTCACCCGGTAGGACGGGATGTCCACCTTGCGGCCGTTCACCAGGAAGTGCCCGTGCCCCACAAGCTGCCTGGCCATGTCCCGGCTCTTGGCGAACCCGGCGCGGTAGACCACGTTGTCGAGGCGGCTCTCCAGGATCTGGAGCAGGTTGTCACCGGTCTTGCCGCGCCTGCGGGTGGCCTCCTCGTAGTACCCGTGGAACTGCCGCTCGAGGATCCCGTAGATGCGCTTTGCCTTCTGCTTCTCCCGGGTCTGGAGCAGGTACTCGCTCTCCTTGGGCCGGTTGCGGCCATGCTCCCCCGGCGGGTAGGGCCGGATCTCGATCGGGCACTTCGGCGAGTCGCACTTGGCGCCCTTGAGGAAGAGCTTCATCTTCTCCCGGCGGCATCGCTTGCAATCCGGTCCCGTGTACCGAGCCATCTATCAGTTCCTCTCAGACCCGGCGCCGCTTGGGCGGGCGGCAGCCATTGTGCGGGACCGGCGTAACGTCCTGGATTGAGCCCACCTCCAGGCCGGTCGCCTGCAGCGACCGGATGGCGGTTTCCCGGCCGGAGCCGGGACCTTTCACGAACACGTCGACCTTCCGCATGCCGTGCTCCATGGCGCGGCGCGCGCAGGCCTCCGCCGCCATCTGCGCGGCGTACGGCGTCGACTTACGGGATCCCTTGAACCCCACCTGGCCGGAGGAGGCCCAGGAGATGACGTTGCCGACGGGATCGGTGATGGACACGATCGTGTTGTTGAACGTGCTCCTGATGTGAGCATGCCCATGGGCGATGTTCTTGCGTTCCTTCCGGCGCACCTTCTTGGCAGCGCCGGTACGGCTCTTTGGAGGCATCTGCTTCCTGTTCGCGAGGTCGTCGGTCCGTTCTGCGGACTACTTCTTGCCGGCCTTCTTCTTGCCGGCCACTGTCTTCTTGCGGCCCTTGCGGGTCCGGGCGTTGGTCTGGGTCCGCTGGCCATGGACCGGCAGCCCACGGCGATGGCGGATGCCCTGGTAGGAGCCGATCTCCACCTTGCGCCTGATGTCTGCCTGAATCTCACGGCGAAGGTCACCCTCGACCCGGTAGGTGGCGTCGATCCAGTCGCGGAGCTTGACGAGGTCGTCGTCGGACAGGTCGTGCACGCGGACGTCACCGCTGACGCCGGTGGCTGCCAGCGTCTCGTGGGCGCGGGTGCGGCCTATCCCGTAGATGTAGGTGAGGGCAACCTCAAGGCGCTTCTCGCGCGGGAGGTCAACACCAACCAGACGTGCCATGTGCGGGCAGTTCTCCTTCTGTTCGCGGAGGTCTCACCCACCGCCTCCCGTCCCTGCCCAGGACGGGCCCCGGCCTCCTTCCGGGGGCTGCCCCGACCAGGCGAGCCTGATCAGGGCTGCGGTGCGCCTGATGCGCCGTTACCCCTGGCGCTGCTTGTGCCTGGGGTCGGTGCAGATGACCATGACGCGGCCATGCCGGCGGATGATCCGGCATTTGCTGCAGATCTTCTTCACGCTCGGCTTGACCTTCATCCGGGTCTCCTTCTAAGGCCGGGCGGGCGCCCGGTGGTGTTCGATGGTGCCTGTCTCGCCACGATCGCTGTCCCCCGGGGGCCCGGGGTGGCGATCGAAGCTTAGTTGGTTACTTGTACCGGTAGACGATGCGTCCGCGGCTCAGGTCGTAGGGGCTCAGCTCCACGACCACCCGGTCATCGGGAAGGATCCGGATGTAGTGCATCCGCATCTTTCCGCTGATATGAGCCAGGACCTTGTGCCCGTTGTCCAGCTCCACCCGGAAGAAGGCATTCGGTAGTGACTCAACGATCCTGCCCTCGATCTCGATGGCGCCATCCTTTTTGGGCATGTCCTCCGCACTTCGCTTCCCGGCCGTGGCATCCGGCCTCCTGGCCGGCCACCAGGGCCATGTTTGTTGTCGTGCCGTGCCGCAGTAGCTCAGTTTCGGGCTTTCCCGCAACCGGGCACATACTCAGATGATCACCGGATACGGCGGCCCGCCCCACGGCTGCCTCCGCGCCTTCGGCAAAACAGGGCAGGAGAAACTCACGGGCCGGGGGAGAGTCTACGCGACATCAACCGACATTGCGAACGCGGGAACAAGCCCGGTTATTCCGCCGTGCTAGCCCGGGGGGGACCCTCGGCGCCGGTAAGCCTAGCCGTGCCTGCGACGGTCCCGGCGCCGGTCGTGGTCCCTGCCCCGGTCCCGTTGCGGTGACCCGCCGGAGACCCACCGCCCGCACAAGACGATGCCGTATACCCCGGCGACCCACAGGAACCACAGGCTGCCGGGGTGACCGCTGAGCAACCAGGCGAGGAAGGCGACGAGGCTGACCGTGGCCCAGGAGCCCCAGGCCGCCCGCCAGGCAGGCGATATTCCGCCGCCGCCGCGCGGCGCGAGCAGCCAGGGCAGGCCGAAGCCCGTCGGGCCGCGCCGTTCCACCGAATGGTCGGGCAGGTGGTACAGGTCGATGCCGGGGAGGTCGGACAGTAGCTGGTCTAGTTCGCCCAGGGTCTTGGCGGCGTAGACCTTGTCGAGGCGCTCGTTGAACTCCTCGGCGGTCAGCGCCGGCCGCGTGGTGCTCGCGCAGCAGTGCGGCGGTCCTGTCGCGATCCGCGTCGGAGGCGCGGATCCTGGGATCACTGGCCACGCGGTACCACCTCCTCAGCCGGCCGGGTGCGGTTTGCGGCGGGCGCCACGCCGCCGGTGATGACCTGGTCAGCGGCGACGGTACCGGGCGGCGGCCCGGCGGATGCCGTGAGCACCCATGGCCCGGCCGCGGTGATGGCGACCGTGTGCTCGAAGTGGGCCGACCAGCCGCCGTCCTCGCTCACCACGGTCCAGCCATCGTCCAGCAGGCGGGTCTCGGGGCCGCCGAGTACCAGCAGCGGCTCGATGGCCAGCGCCATGCCCTCGGCGAGCACCGGGCCCCGGCCCGGCCTGCCGTAGTTGGGCACCGCCGGGTCCATGTGCATCTCGCTGCCGATGCCATGCCCCACGTAGTCCTCGACGATGCCGTACGCCCCGGCCGCCCGCGCGCTGCGCTCCACCGCGTGCGAGATGTCGGAAAGCCGCGCGCCCGCCCTGGTGGCGGCCAGGCCCTGCCAGAGGGCCTGCTCGCAGTCGGCGATCAGCGTGGCGAGTTCCGCCGGGATGGCCCCCACGCCGACCGTCAGCGCCGCGTCGGCGTGCCACCCCTCGACGCTGGCGCCGCAGTCGATGGAGATCACATCGCCCTCCTGCAGCACCCGTGACGCGCTCGGGATTCCATGCACGATCTCGTCATTAATACAGGTGCAGATCGTCGCGGGGAAGCCGTGGTAGCCAAGGAACGAAGGGACGGCTCCGGCAGCGGCGATCCTGGCGCTGGCGACGGCGTCGAGTTCGGCGGTGCTGACACCCGGCGCGACGGCCGCCGCGGCCGCCTGCAGGGCGGCCGCCACGACCTGCCCTGCTTCCCACATGAACGCCAGCTGCGCGGGCGTCTTGACCTGCACGCAAGGCTCGCGCTTACTCCGCATGATGCCTCCGGATCCCCTCTCACGTTACCTGCCGCCGCCGCACCGGGCAGCGGCGCCGGCCGCGGGTGGCAGAGGACTCCTCAATGCATGAAGCGGCGCAGCGCACTCAGCGCCCGTTCGGTGATCTCGTCCACCGGCCCGGTGGCGTCCAGGCCGAGCAGGGTGCCCTCGTCGGCGTAGAAGGAGACCAGCGGGGCGGTCTGCTCCTGGTATACCTCCAGCCGGTGCCTGATCGTCTCCTCGCGGTCGTCATCGCGCTGGAACAGCTCGCCGCCGCAGTCGTCGCAGATCCCGGCGACCAGCGGCGGGTCGAAGCTCTCGTGCCAGATCCGGCCGCAGCGGCGGCAGGTGCGCCGGCCGGACAGCCGCCGCACCACCTCGTCGTCGTCGACCACGAGTTCCAGCACCACGTCCAGCTTGGTGTCCCAGGAGAGCAGCATCTTCTTGAGCGTCTCGGCCTGCGGCACGTTCCGCGGGAAGCCGTCGAGCAGGAACCCCGCCTGCGTGTCCTCGTCCGCGAGCCGGTCGGTGACCATGGCGATGGTGACCTCGTCCGGTACCAGGTCACCGCGCTCCATGTAGGCCTGGGCCCGGCGGCCGAGCGCGGTTCCATGGCTTACGTTGTCGCGGAAGATGTCACCTGTCGAGATCTTCGGGATGGACAGATGCGACGCGAGGGCTTGGGCCTGTGTCCCCTTGCCCGCACCAGGGGGGCCCACGAGGACGACACGCACTACCGAAGGAAGCCCTCGTAATTGCGCTGCTGGAGCTGGCTCTCGATCTGCTTCACGGTATCCAGGCCTACCCCCACCGCGATCAGGATGCTGGTTCCTCCGAATGGGAAGTTCTGCGTCGCTCCGACGAGCGCGAGCGCGATCATCGGGATCAGCGCGATTGTCGCCAGGTACACCGAGCCGGGCGCGGTCAGCCGGGTGAGCACGTAGTTGAGGTACTCGGCCGTGGGCCTGCCCGGGCGGATGCCTGGGATGAACCCGCCGTACTTCTTCATGTTGTCGGCGACCTCAGTCGGGTTGAACGTGATCGCCACATAGAAGTAAGTGAAGAAGACGATGAGGAGGAAGAAGCTCAGCATGTAGATCGGCGAGTCCCCGCGCACCAGGTAGGTGTCGACCCACGCGACCCAGCCCGTCGCACTGGTCTGGTTCCCGAACAGGGACGAGGCCAGCTGCGGGATATAGAGCAGGGACGAGGCGAAGATGACCGGGATGACACCGGCCTGGTTCACCTTCAGCGGGATGTAGGTGGAGGTCCCGCCGTACATTCGGCGCCCGACCATCCGCTTGGCGTACTGGACAGGGATCCGGCGCTGCGCCTGTTCCATGAAGACCACGAAGCCGACGATCGCGACTCCCACGGCCAGGACCACGGCGAAGACGAACGCGTGCCGGGACTTGTAGATGTTGAGCAGCTCACCGGGGATCACCGAGATGACCGTGGTGAAGATCATCAGCGACATGCCGTTGCCGACGCCGCGGTCGGTGATCAGTTCGCCCAGCCACATGATGACCGCGGTGCCGGCGGTCATGCAGATCACCATGGTGGTGATCGTGAAGATGGAGTCGTTGACGAGCAGCGACCTGGTGCAGCCCGCGCCCTGGAAGAGTTTGCCCGACCTGGCGAGGGCCACGATGCCGGTGGACTGCAGGATGGCCAGCCCCACGGTGAGGTACCGGGTGTACTGGGTGATCTTGGCCTGCCCGGTCTGACCCTCCTGGCGCAGCGTTTCCAGCCGCGGGATGACCACCGCGAGAAGCTGCAGGATGATGCTCGCCGTGATGTAGGGCATGATGCCGAGCGCGAACACCGACAGCTTGAGCAGCGCGCCGCCGCTGAACAGGTTGACCAGCTGGTAGACGCTGCCGCCGCTCTGCGCAGCCAGACCGATGCAGAAGTTGACGTTCTTCTCGGATATCCCCGGCGTGGGCAGGGATGCGCCCAGCCGGAACACCGCGATGATGAAGAGGGTGAAGAGCAGCTTCCGGCGCAAGTCTGGCGTCCGGAACGCCCGGATGAACCCGGTGAGCATGCGCCGTCCTAGGTTAGAAGGTGCCAGGTTTGCGCGAGGCGACCACCCGGCTGGTGGCGCCGCGCCCAGCCGCCGCGATGTTACGCGCTCGCTGCACTGTAACAGCCCGCACAGGGTGCCGGTACCCGCGCGCGCTTCCCCTGGAGTCAGGGGAAGCTACCCGGGCACCCGGCTTGAGCTGGCGCGACATCCCGTTCATTACGGAAACGGTCACAGCGTGGTAACGGTTCCACCCGCCGCGGTGATCTTGTCCCGGGCGGTGGCGGAGAAGGCATGCGCGGTCACCTGGAGCGGGGCGCTCACGTCGCCCGTGCCGAGGATCTTGACCAGCTCGCCGGCGCGTACCGCGCCCTTGGCGGCCAGGTCTTCCGGGGTCACTTCGCCGCCCTCGGGGTACAGCGCGGCCAGCCTGCCGGTGTTGACCACCTGGTAGGTGGTCTTGAACCGCAGGTTGGAGAAGCCAGGAAGCTGCGGCACCCGACGGTGCAGCGGCATCTGGCCACCCTCGAAGCTGGCCGGCACCTGGGTCCGGGCCTTGGTGCCCTTGGTGCCCCGGCCGGCCGTCTTGCCCTTGGATGCCTCACCCCGGCCGACCCGGGTACGTGCCTTGCGCGCGCCGGGCGCCGGGCGCAGGTGGTGGAGCCGCAGGGCCGCGCCGGCCGCTGGCTTTTCCTCGCCTGCCATGGTCAGTCCACCTCCTCGACGGTGACCAGGTGGCGCACCGCGCGAATCATGCCACGGAATTCGGGCCTGTCGTCCTTGACGACCACGTCACCGATCCGCTTCAGGCCCAGTGACCGCAGCGAGTCCCGCTGCTGCCTGGTGCCGCCGATCTTGGACTTGGTCTGGGTTACCTTCAACTGCGCCATATCCTGCCCCGCTCAGCTCGTGCCGGTCGCGGCGCTGGCAGCGGCCGCCGCATCGCGGCGGGCGCGCAGCATGGCCGCGGGCGCCACGTCCTCGATCGGCAGCCCGCGCCGGGCGGCGATCTCCTCGGGACGGCTCAGCCCCTTGAGGGCCGCCACGGTCGCGTGCACCACGTTGATCGCGTTCGACGAGCCCAGGGACCGCGACAGCACGTCGTCGATGCCGGCGCACTCAAGCACGGCGCGCACCGGGCCGCCGGCGATGACGCCGGTACCGGGGCTGGCGGGCTTGAGCAGCACCACGCCGGCCGCGGCCTCACCCGTGATGGCGTGCGGGATCGTGCCGCCGATGCGCGGGACGCGGAAGAAGCTCTTCTTGGCCGCCTCGACGCCCTTGGCGATCGCCGCGGGCACCTCCTTGGCCTTCCCGTATCCGACACCGACCATCCCGTTGCCGTCGCCGACCACGACCAGGGCGGTGAAGCTGAACCGGCGGCCACCCTGGACCACCTTGGCCACCCGGTTGATGGTCACGACTCGCTCGAGGTACGCGGTGCCCTTGTCCGCACCGCCACGGCGGTCGTCACGACGCTCGCGCCGCTCCCCACCGCCTCCGCGTCGGGGTGCTGCCATTACAGTTCCTCTCCAATGTTGCGGCCGGCGGTTCACAGCGTGAGCCCGCCTTCGCGGGCGCCGTCGGCGAGGGCGGCCACCCGGCCGTGGTAGGCGTAACCGCCCCGGTCGAAGACCGCGGCGCTGACGCCCGCCTCCTTGGCACGGCTGGCCAGCAACTGGCCCACCTGGTGTGCCCGCGCCTTCTTGTCCCCCGTGACGTCCCTGATGCTGGCATCAAGGGTAGATGCTGACGCGAGCGTGCGGCCCGCCCCGTCGTCGATGAGCTGGGCGAAGATGTGCCGGGCGGACCTGTGCACGGCCAGCCGCGGGCGGGCGGCGGTGCCGGTGGCCTTCTTGCGCACGCGCACGTGCCGCCGCTTCCGCGAAGCCGCGCGCGCGGCGGCCTTGCCGCGCCCCCTGCTCTTGGTGGTGACAGCCATGTCCTACTTCCCAGCCTTCCCGACCTTGCGGCGGATCTGCTCGCCGGCGTAGCGCACGCCCTTGCCCTTGTACGGGTCGGGCTTGCGGAGCTTACGTATGTTGGCGGCGACCTCGCCGACCTGCTGCTTGTCGATCCCCTCCACGACGAGCCTGGTGGGGGTCTCCACCCGCAGGGTGA
Source organism: uncultured Actinomycetes bacterium (assembly GCA_963726415.1). Taxonomy (GTDB): domain Bacteria; phylum Actinomycetota; class Actinomycetes; order Streptosporangiales; family Streptosporangiaceae; genus DASXKD01. The sequence continues at coordinate 1 of CAVSCM010000050.1, read as the reverse complement.
C
>CAVSCM010000049.1:0-44964 GCA_963726415.1 uncultured Actinomycetes bacterium | reverse complement strand
GGCACCCCTGACCCACCGGCCGGTGGGGAGCGTGGCTGCGTGGTGCCGGCCTTTCGGTGACCCGCGATGGCCAAGTCAGCCAGCGGGGAGTGTCATGGTGCCGTTGCCCACGATCGTGGCGCGGCCGCCGACGATGACCTCGGTGATCTGGCCGTCCTTCTTGCGGGCGGTGCCGTCGAGCACGCTGGGGCGGCCCATGGCAACGCCCTGGTCGATATGCAGACGGTAGGTGCCGTCCCGCTCCGGTGACCGGTGGGCCAGGCTGGCGACCAGCGACGCGCACGCCGATCCGGTGGCCGGGTCCTCGTCGACGCCAACCGCCGGGGCGAAAAACCGGGCGTGCAGATGCGCCCCGTCGCGATAGTCGCCGGCGAACAGGTACAGCTCCGGCGACCAGCTGCCGGCGATCCCGGCCGCCCACACGGCCCTGTCCAGCACGGCCCTGTCGACCAGGTCCCGGCCGGCCAGCCGGACGAAGCAGAACCGCAGGCCCACGCCGGCGTACCAGCTCTCCGCGATGGCGTCGTCGGGCAGCGTGAGGGCCTTGGCTATGGCGGCGACGGGCGGTGCCTCGTCGCTGCTCTCGTAGCGCGGGGACCGCACATGGAAGTGGATGTCCGGGCCGTCGACGGTGACCGTGACCGGGCCGATCCCTTCTTCGAAGACGAACTGCTGGCTGGCCGCTCCACCGCTCCGGCTGGCCAGGACGGCGGCGGTGCCCACGGTGGGGTGACCGGCGAACGGAAGTTCCTGGTGCGGGGTGAAGATCCGGACCTGGGAGGTGCAGGAGGGGTCGCGGGGCGGCAGCACGAACGTGGTCTCGGAGAAGTTGAACTCCCGGGCCAGCTGCTGCATGGTCGCGTCGGCGATGCCTGTGGCGTCAGGGAACACCGCGAGCTGGTTCCCGCCGAAGGGCCGGTCGCTGAACACGTCGACCAGGCTGAAGTCGAATCCCATTGCTCAGCCCACCACCGCGTCCATCTCGACCGCCGCGCCCAGCGGCAGGGCGGCGACGCCGATCGCGGTGCGCGCCGGGTAGGGCTCGGTGAAGTACCTGACGTACACATCGTTCATGGCGCCGAACTGCGACATGTCGGTCAGGTAGACCCCGACCCGGATCACGTCCCCCAGGTCCTTGCCGGCCGCCGCGAGAGCCGCCGTGAGGTTGCGCAGCACTTGGTCGGTCTGCTGGCCAATGTCGCCCTCGATCAATTCGCCGGTGGCCGGGTCGGTAGCTACCTGCCCGCTGAAGAAAAGGAGCCCGGCGCCGCGCACGGCCGTCGAGAACGGGAGGGCCAAGGCTGACGGCGTGTCACTGGTAACGGCATCGCGTGGCATGGTCGATGAGTTCCTTCGCTTGTGTGTCGATGACAAAAAGCTTGCCTGCTGACAATGCTGCCGGATCGTGCGGCTCGGTCACCTCAGGGCGGTCTCGAGCGCGGCGCTGATGACCTCCAGGCCCAGCTCAAGTTTGCCCGCTGGCTCGTAGCCGAGGCCGATCCGGATGACGTGGGCGCTGTCGCCGAACCAGGGACCTGCGGCGATCTGCGCCCGCTCCCTCGCCAGATACTCATGGAACCGGTCGATACCGGCGGGGTGGAAGGTGCCTGGGTCAAGCTGCATGCAGCAGAACGCCCCCGCCTCCGGCCGGAGCCAGCGCAGCCGGCCGGTGTGCGCCTTGATCCAGCGCTCGACGATGCCGCGCGCCTCGGCCAGCACCGCGCCGCGCGCGGCGAGTAGCTGGTCCGCCCGGGCGAGCGCCTGGGTGGCGAGGAACTCGTCGAGGGTGCCGCAGGCGATCGAGGAGTTGAACTTGGCCAGCCGGAGTTGCTCGTACAGTTCCGGGTCGTGCGCCGTCAGCCAGCCGACGCGCAGGCCGGGCACGCCGTAGGCCTTGGACAGCGAGGCGCAGGTGAGCAGGCGCGGCGACATCCCAGCGAAGCTCGCGGCGGGCGGGGCGTCCCCGTAGGTGGCCTCCCGGAAGGTCTCGTCGATCAGCAGCAGGGCGTCTGGGCAGGTCCGCGACATGGCGGCGAGCATCTGTTCCACTTCGTCCGCGGTGATCGATACGCCCGCGGGGTTCTGCGGCGAGGCGAACATGACCAGCCGGGTCCGCGACGAAAGGCTCCTGGCGAACGCGTCGAGGTCGATGCGATAGCCGTCGTCGAACCGGGAGTGCACGGTCACCACGGGTGCGCCAAGGCCGCGCAGTGCGTCGAATGCCGGCGGGAAGCAGGGCCGCCCGACCAGGATCTCGCCGTCGCCGCAGAGCAGGCCGGTGAGGAAAAGCGCCCCGGCCGCACCGGCCGTGATCAGCACCTGGCTGCCGGGGATGCCGAGCCGCGCGGCCACCTGGGCCCGCAGCGCCGGGTCGCCGGCCGAGGTGCCGTAGCCCAGCGTCACCTCGGCCAGGCGGGCCATGCCTTCCAGGCCGAGCAGGCCGGCCACGGTCAGGTCGTGAGCCATGCTCTCGCCGAGGTAGTACCGCGGTTTCTCGTCGATCAGGGCCGTGATCGGGCTGGCCGGGAACTGCCGCATGACATGGTCCTCGTCTTGGCCGGCGGATGGTTACCCCTGCCATGATCGCCGGGGCGGGGTGGCGATCCCAGAGCCAATGCCGCAGAATTGGTTTGCAGATGGAACCAATCGAGCTGGGTGAGCGCCTGGGCCGCTGGCCAGCGGGCCGCGGCCCGTTGTACGTGCTGCTGGCGGCGAGACTGCGGCGGCTGATCGACGAGGGCGAGCTGCCGCCCGGCGAGCCGCTGCCGCCCGACCGGGCCTTGGCGTCGGCGCTAGCGGTTGGGCGCAGCACCGTGGTCGCCGCGTATGAGCTGTTGCGCCAGGACGAGCGGATCGTCCGGCGGCAGGGCAGCGGCACCCGGGTCGCCGGGCCCGAGCCGGCCGGCGTGCGGCAGACCACCAGCGCGCCGATGTTCCTGCACCTGCTGGAGCCGGGCGACGGAGTGATCCCGCTTGCCTGTGCCGCACCGGACACGCCGCCCCCGGAACTGGCCGACGCGTACGCCCGCATCGCGCCTGCGCTGGCCACTCCCGGTGATATCGGCTATTACCCGGCCGGCCACCCGGCGCTGCGCCGCGCGATCGCCGACCGCTACACCGGGCACGGGATCCGAACCGGCCCGGAGCACATCTTGGTGAGCACCGGCGGCCAGCAGGCGTTGTCTCTGCTCGCTCGCGCGCTGCTGGCACCAGGCGACCGGGTGCTGGTCGAGGTACCGACCTACCCGGGCGCGCTGGAGGCGTTCCGGGAGCAGGCGGCCGTGCCGCGGTCGCTGCCGGTCGGGCTCGGCAACCTGGCCGAGGCGGCGCGTGAGCAGCACGCCGCCCTGGCCTACGTGATCTCGACCTTTCACAACCCGACCGGGTCGGTGCTGCCGCCGCTGGCCCGGCGTGCGCTGGTGCAGGCCGCGGTGTCGGCTGGTGTCCCGCTGATCGACGACGAGGTGCTCAGCGACCTGGCGTTTCCCGGGGTGGAGGTGCCGCCGCCGCTGGCCGCCTACGCCGACGGCGTGATCTCGGTTGGCTCACTCAGCAAGAGCATCTGGGGTGGCCAGCGGATCGGGTGGGTGCGGGCCCCCGGGCCGCTGATCGCCCGGCTCGCCCGGCTGCTGGCCGTGCATGACCTTGGCGGGAACGTGCCCGCGCAGCTCGCCGCCGCCGAACTGGTGCCGCGCCTGGACGAGCTGTCGGCGCGCCAGGCCCCGGCCCGGCAGGCCCGCCATGACCACCTGCGCGCCGAACTGGCCCGGCACCTTCCCGACTGGGACGCGCCACCGGTGCCCGGGGGGCAGACCCTGTGGGTCCGCCTGCCGTACGGCGACGGGACCTCGTTCGCGCAGACGGCGCTGCGGTACCACGTCGCGATCCTGCCGGGAAGCGGGCTCGACGCCTCCGGGCAAAGCCAGAACTACCTCCGCCTGCACTTCGCCGCCCAGCACACCGACCTGACCGAGGCCGTCAAGCGCCTCGCCGAGGCGTGGCGCGCCTACCGTCCCCCGCCGGCCCCCGCCATCTCACCCCCGGCGATGTCCGTCTGATTCGGATCGGGCGGCGGCTATGGGTGGTACGTGTTTACGCGCGACTTAGGCAGCGACCCGTCCCGGCCCTGTCGCCTTCTGTCATTAGATGTCTTTAAGGCCGAACTACAAGGTAAATCCAAAGAACGATCTAAGGCCTATCTGCCCTAACTGTCACGCCATGATCCACCGTCCAGGGGTCGGCCAAGCGCGGACCATAGAGGAGCTAAAGCAGCAGCTCAGGCCAAACTAAGCCAGAGATAGCTCTTTGTGGGCGGAGAAGACCAGGTGAACTCGCCAGGTTCGGTGGAAGATCTTGGTCTTGGTGCGGGTTATGCCAATCTCAAGCTCAGCAGTGTAAATTAATATCAGATTTGGTGTATTGTAGCCACTACCTTTCCCATTATACGGCAATGGTCACCCAAAATTGGTTCATAGGCTGGGTTCTGCGGAAGCAACCAGACGTGATCGTTCATGTAACGCAAGGTCTTGACGGTAGCTTCTTCCTCGATCAGTGCTGCCACAATATCACCGTTGCGCGCGTCATCCTGGTGGCGGACAACGACGATGTCGCCGTCATAGATACTCGCATTGACCATCGAGTCACCCACCACCTTGACAGCAAACAGGTCGCCAGAGCCGACCTGCTCCCTGGGCAGCCGCATAATATCTTCGGGCTCAAGGTTTGCAATTATCGGAGCACCCGCAGCGATTCGCGGAAACAACGGAACGTTCACCATGTCCGTAGAGGCGATGTCCGTGGGCCCCGTTCCTACCTCGCCCAACTTCACATGGGTGCTGCGTTCAGGGGAAAGCGTCGCGACAGCCGTGCGCGGTCGTCGCGCAGTACGGGTCAGGAACCCCATCTCTTCCAAGATCTTCAGTTGATAAGAGGCGGCAGAGACGGATCTCAACCCAACCGCATTGCCGATCTCTCGCATGCTCGGGGGGTAACCATGATGTTCCAGGTAACCGCGGTGGAAGTCGAGGATCGCTTGCCGCCGCTCGGTGAGCATATGGGCGTGATGGCTATCACCCGACGATGATGCGGTGGCCATGGCCGCTGCGACCTCCTATCCAGAGCACCGCTGTCCAGGGCACGCGAGTCCCTGAGCAACCTGAGTCGAATATATACTCGATACAAGTGCTCTACCAGCTTCGACACGCGTAAGCATTGAAGATCGCTCGGCAAGCCGGGTCTCACCGAGGGCCTCGGGCATCACCACCCGCTGACCCGGCAGATCGACGATCTCGTTACAAGCAGCCTTGCCCAGTACAACAGGTCGGGCCATACCATCCGAGCATGCCGGGGGACCTGATCGCATTCGCCGCCGATTACGACGGCAAGGGCCGCCGCCCACGCTAGGACGCGCGGCCTGATCTGCGCCCGGCCCGATGTCAGCAGCGAAACGTCGTCACTGACAACCAGCCGCCGTCTCTGGCGAACAAGCGGCGCTGACAGCAAATGACGCTTACCTGCTGACATGACACTCCTGCGATCGGGGGCAACCCTCGCACTACTTGACATAATGTACATTATCGGCACTTAGCTGAGCTGGGCCGAATCGCTCGGTGTCACGCGCGAAAGGTGATCAGCGGGTCGCGTGACACGCCGATCCTCTCACCCATCGCCCTCCCTGCCCGCTGCCGCCGCGCGTGCCGTCTCGGGATACGCGTTTCCGCAGCCGCTGACAAGGGTCACGATCGTCATCTGACAAGACCCGCCTGATTCCTCCGGCTTGACGCATGCCGATATCGGCATATGATGGCGCCCGTGGCACGAGCAGCGACGACGTCGGACGTCTTCAACGCGATCGCCGAGCCGCAGCGCCGGGAGATTCTGGTGCTGCTGCGGGCGGGTGAGCGGCCGGTGACCGAGTTGGCCCGGGAGCTGGGGATGACCCAGCCGGGGGCGTCCAAACACCTGCGGGTGCTCCGTGAGGTCGGACTGGTGCGGGACCGCAAGGCAGGTAAGCAACGCCTGTACGGCCTTGACGCTCGCGGGCTGCGACCGCTTCACGAGTGGACCGGCGGGTTCGAGCGATTCTGGAGCGAGAGCTTCGACCGGCTGGACGAGTACGTGCAGGACCTCAAGCAGGCAAGGGAGGAGGAGTAGCTGATGAGCGCGATGGGACGAGGAGCGCCGGCGCAGTCCGCGACGGCCGGCCGCGAGATCGTGATCTCCCGGGTCATCAGTGCCCCACGGGAGCTGGTGTTCGAGGCGTTCACCGAGGTGCGGCACCTGTCGCGGTGGTGGGGACCGGAGGGGTTCACCACCACCACGCGGGCGTTCGAGTTCCGCGTCGGTGGGGAGTGGGACTTCGTGATGCACGGACCGGACGGGACGGACTACCAGGAGTGGATCTCCTGGACCGAGATCGCCCCGCCGGAGCGGATCATGCTGCTGCACGGTGAGTCCCGCGGCGACCCGGACGCCTTCGAGTCGGTCCTCACGTTCGCGCCCGACGGCGCGGCGACCCGGATCGAGATGCGCACGGTGTTCCCCACCAAGGAGCTGCACGACGAGGCGGTCGAGAAGTACCACGCGATCGAGGGCGGCCAGCAGACCCTGAGCAACCTGGCTGCTTATGTCACCGAGATCGTTCGGAAGGGAGCTGAGGACTAATGGCCGGGAAGGTGTTCTTCAGCGTGACGATGTCGCTGGACGGGTTCATCGCGCCCGAGGAGCGCAGGGACGACCCGGATGTGCAGCGCTGGATGGCGCAGTGGATGGAACTGCAGCAGTGGATATTCCCGCAGCGGTTCTTCCGGGAGAACCTGAAGCTCGGCGAGGGCGGGGAGGAAGGGCGTGACAACGACATCGCGCGGGAGACGTTCGAGCGCACCGGCGCGAGCGTGATGGGCAAGCGCATGTTTGACCTCGGCGAGCAGGCGTGGCCGGAGGAGGCGCCGTTCCACACGCCGGTCTTCGTCGTGACGCACCAGAAGCGTGACCCCTGGGAGCGGCCGGGCGGGACCACCTTCCACTTCGTCAACGACGGCATCGAGCCCGCGCTCGACCACGCCCGCGAGGCCGCCGGCGACCGGAACGTCCGCATCGCGGGCGGCGGCGCAACGATCCTGGAGTACGTGAACGCGGGCCTGATCGACGAGTTCACGATCGCGCTCTCACCCGTGCTGTTCGGCTCCGGAATCCGCCTGTTCGAGGGCGTGGACGCGGGCCGCGTGGCCCTGGAGCCGGTCCGCGCGGAGCCGACGCAGCGGGTGACCCACCTGACCTACGCAGTCCGGGACCGGTAACTGTCCGGCCTCAGCGCTCCCCCGCCGAGGTCAGCAGCGCGGTGAGATCCTCTGGGCCGCGGGTGCGCGGTCGGGGCGGGTCGGTCTTGGCGCTGACATTTGTCCAAGACTGATGGGCGGTGGCCCTGGCATCGTCTCGTGTATGGATGTGTACGACGTCAAGTACTTGCATGGGATGCACGTGGTCCACGACGGCCCGCGGCAGGCGCCGCCGCTGTTGCTGATCCACGGATCGGGGGCCTCGGGCAGCTCTTGGGGCCCGGTGGTGCCGGCCCTCGCCGCCCAGCATCACGTCATCCGGGTTGACCTTCCGGGCCACGGCCAGTCCCCGCCCGCGCCGTCGTACGACGTGGCTGAGCAGGCGGGGCGCGTGGCTGCGCTGCTCGACGGCCTCGGGCTTGGTCATGTCACCGTGGCCGGGCACTCCAGTGGCGGCTACATCGCCACCGCGCTCGCGGAGCAGCGTCCGGGCCTGGTGGGTGCGCTCGCACTGATCAGCAGCGGCCCGAGTCCCGGCGCGCTGCTTCGGCAGCCGGTCCTCCTTCGGGTCCTGCTGGCCCCGCCGTTCGGCCCGCTGCTGTGGCCGGTGCGTTCGGACGCGATGATCCGCAAGGGGATGAGCTCGGTGTGCAACCTGCCGGTGGACATCCCCGACGACCTCGTCGCCGAGGTGCGGGGCATCGGCTACCGCACGTTCAGGACGGTGCTGCGCCGGAACACCGCCTACATCGCCGAGCGGAGCGTGCCCGAGCGCCTCACCGTCCTCGGCGTCCGGGTGCTGGTGATCTTCGGCGCCGCCGACCCCCGCTGGGAGCCGTCGTCGGCGCACCAGTACGACGCGGTGCCGAACGCGCGCGTCGAGCAGCTGCCCGGAGTCGGGCACCTGCCTATGTTCGAAGCGCCGGAGCCAACCAGCCAGCTACTGCTGGACTTCGCGGCGGCGGCCGCCGACACCGGGGCCCGAGACCGCCGGGCTTAGTCTGGTTACGTGCCACCGACCGGGACACCAGTGGACTGGGCGCAGGTGGACGTCGCAGTCCCGCGCCAGTCACTCCGGCTGCCGGGGATCAGCATGGCCGGGTTCCGCCAAAATGTGCCCGCGCTCGCGGACATCGCCATGGTCGCGCACCCATCGATCACCCTGGTCGTCGACCTGACCGAGGGAGAAGGCATCGTCTACGACGCCCACGGGCGGCACCAGCGCGGCAGCTTCGTCGCCGGGCTCCTGCCGGGGCAACTTCGGGCCGGCGGATGGCGGGGCGAGTGCCTCCAGATCCGGTTGTCGCCGGTCGTCGCGGCTACGGTGCTCGGCGCATCGGCCGAGCTCACCGGGACAGTGGCGGCCCTGGAAGATGTCTGGGGCCGCGACGCCGGGCAGGTCGAGGACAGGCTGCGCGCCGCCATGTCGTGGGACGAACGGTTCACGATCGCCGCCGACGTCCTCGGCCGGCGGCTCGGCGCCCGTCCACCGGCCGATCCGGAGGTCGCCCACACCTGGCGGCGGACGCTCACCAGCAGCGGGCGGGTGCGCGTCGACGGCCTGGCGGACGAGGTCGGCTGGAGCCGCAAGCGGCTGTGGTCCCGCTTCCGGTCCCAGCTGGGCATCACACCCAAGCGAGCCGCGCAGCTGGTGCGCTTCGACCACGCCGCCCACCTTCTGGCGGCGGGTCACCCCCCCGCCAGCGTTGCCGCCGACAGCGGCTACGCCGACCAGTCCCACCTTCACCGCGAGGTCAAGGCGATCGCCGGGCTCACGCCCTCGGGCGTGGCCGCCGCGCCGTGGCTCGCGATCGACGACGTCGCGTGGCCTGCCGCATCGCGAACCTGACGCCGCCGACAGCTGGCGGATACCTCCGGCCGGCCTTCGCCGAACCGCCTGCGTAAGGCGACGCGGCTCAGGGGACCTCGCTGATGCGGATCAGGGTGCCTGCCGGGTCACGGAAGGCGCAGTCGCGGATGCCGTAGGGCTGCTCGGTCGGCTCCTGGACGACCTCGGCGCCGCTGGCTTCCAGCCGCTCGAAGGTGCCGTCGAGGTCCTTGGTGGCCAGGGTGATGCAGGCGTAGCTGCCCTTGGCCATCATCTCGGCGATGGTGCGGCGCTCGTCGTCGGTGGCGCCGCAGCCGGGCGGCGCCGGCGGCTGCAAGACGATGGACGTGCCGGGCTGGCCGGGCGGCCCGACCGTGATCCAGCGCAGCCCGCCGTAGCCGACGTCGTTGCGGACCTCGAAACCGAGGACGTCGCGGTAGAAAGCCAGCGCTGCGTCCGGGTCGTCCTGCGGGAGGAAGGTCGCGTGAATGGTGATGTCCATGATGACCAGGCTAGTTGCGGCTCGGTGACCGGCGCTTCTCGATTCCTGACCGGCTCGGGCCGGGCGCCTGGAGCCCTATGGATGGTCGCGATGTCGTCGGGGTTTGCGCCCACCTGCACATATTGGCGCCGCCGCGTGCACCCGAGGACCGCTCCCCCGCGCCTCCCCTGGCACGGGCCAGGCTGGGCCACGGGAAGCCAGAGAAACTCCAGGGCGCTCACACCCTGCAATGCCGCAAATAAACCGGGGCTGGCATGAGAGCGTGCTCTTATCATGCCGGCCCCGGTAACTCAGAAGTTCAGTGTTTAGGGAGTTGTGCGCAAGATCTGCGAATTAATAGCGCAAAACATCTCACCAGGCCGTGCCGGTTGGTAGATAGTCACCGAGCCTGCGCGGCCACGATGCCACTATTGTGAACGCCGCATCAGTACCGTCATTCGTGAACTGCCCGCCGTAACTGGGAGAGCCCGTAGAGTGGCGGCTTGCCGTTGCCGAGTCCTATGCAGTCATCACAGTCATCGGCCTGGCTGTGACCGGGCCCGCCACCTGCTCGCCGGGCGCCTCCGGTTCCGCTACGTTCGGGCGGATGGCGGTCAGTCGCGCCGGGTGCGAGGTCCACCGCTGGGTGCATCCCCATGTGTCGCGGCAATACCAGCGCACGTCGGAGCAAGCGCTGCCGCCATCGGCCACCATCCGGCCGATAGGCGAGCGGATGCCACACATCCAGCACGACCTGACCTGCGGTGATTCTTCCCCGAACGGGGCCGGACGTTGCCGATCAGCCATGACCTGCTCGCCTCGAAGCCCTGCCACCCGCGCGGTGGTCTCCGCACGCGGTGTGGAGCTGCCTACCGTCGTCGTCCGCCCAGTCAGCCGTTCCTCGAGCGTGTCGCCAACCCTCATGCGCACTCTCCCCCTTCACGTAGGTGAGCGCCTCCCCGTACCACCGTGGCCAGATGCCACCTGCCGTACCTGCCTGCCGTAAACGCGTGGGCTCACCATCTCTGGGTTCCAATCTCTCACCGTCCTAACCTCAGATCACAGATCAGTTAACAAGTGGTAAATTTTTGGCCTAGTTACGGCTTATTATGGCGCGGCACGTGGACAAGTCGCTGTCCCCGCTTATGCACAGGATGTAGATAGTGTTCTTCCAGGTAGCAGCCTCGTAATAAGCTCAGCTCGCCGTTGTGATCCACTGATTTACCCAGATTATGCACAGGCTGGATGCCGTTCTTCACAAGCCATCCACAGGGTTGTACACAGAACCTAAATCCATGCACCAGGAGCCATCGGCTGGCACCAGTGTGGCGGTCTGGTGCGGGTGGACGCCCGGTCAGGCGTCGCGGGTGCTCATCCGCCATGCCCCGATCACCGACCAGCCGACGATCCAGCCGACGATCACCGAGATCATCGCCCAGGTTGGCATGGGCGGAATGCCCAGGGCCCCACTTCCGCCGAGCAGATGTCCCGGGCCGCCGCCTCCCTGCGTTGTGCCGGGTGGGGGCGCCAGTCCCGCCGGGCGGAGTTGGTCCATGGCGATTCCGACGATCAGCCGCTGACCGTCGATGAAGTAGGGAAGCTGCACCCGTTCCAGGAGCGGGGTCACCATGATCTCCAGCGCGATCAGCACGATGGTCGTGGTCGTCCGCTGCCCGGTGAGCGATCCGAAGCCGAGGCCCACCAGGAACCCGATCCCGGCCTCGAGCTCGAGCCACAGCCCGATCTTGATCATCTCATTGCCCGCCGGGTTCGAGTCGCTGATCTCCTCGGCGAGGTAGGCGCTGTAGACGGACGCGATGTTCTTGCCGATCGCCGGGCGGACCTGCGCCGGGGTGGTGGGGCCCAGGAGCATTCCGCCGGCGACCTGCCGCGGGTGCCGCAGCAGCCAGGTCTGCAGTCCAGCCTGGTTGAGATGTTCCGGGACGGTGAGACCGGCCAGGCTGGCCGACGTGGGCGGCGGGGGCTCTCGTAGCTCGTGACCAGGCAGTTCATCGCGAAAGCCACGGCTACGAGCGGAACGGTGATGGCCAGGCCGGCCGGGATGCGGGCGAGATAGAGGGCGATCCGGGATCTGCCGGTGATGACGAGGTGACGGAACATGCCGTCGGTGAGATCGGTCGTCCCGGCCGCCGCGCCGAGCGCCGCGGCGGCGATGAACCCGAATTCGGCGATCCAGTTGCTCACCTGGGAGAAGAGGTCCGGGCTTCCGGCCGGGAGCGTAGCTGTGCGGATCGACCGCATGGAACAGCAGCCGCAGGCCGTAGGGCACGACCACCGGCAGCACGATCAGCACCACGACAGTGATCATGAGGCCGCGGCGCTTGCGGATCTCCAGGTTCTTGGTGGTGATGAGATCCCAGGTGGGCAAGTCAGGCGCCGATGGCCGGTGCTGCGCGCCGGCCGGGCTGGGGCGCTTCGGATCGTCCCGCGGACAGCGAGGGCTCGAAGGTGGTCACGACGTCTCTCCCAGCCGGCTCGTCACGGACAGGAACCAGTCCTCCAGCGACATCTGGGTCTCCTGGAGGCCGTATACCGAGATGCCCGCGTCGGCCAGCAGCCGGTTGATGTCGGCGACGCGTTCGCGCGAGGCTCCCGCGGGCAGGGTGACGGTCAGCCCGGAGTCGGCCAGTGCCGTGCCCGCGGCGATGCCGGCCTGGTCGATGAGCCGTGCCGCCCGGGCGGGTTCGGCGCAGTCGACCTGTACGACGACGGCGCCGGCGCCGCGGATCAGCTCGTCGATGGGGCCCTGGCGGATCACCCGGCCGTGGTCGACGATCGCCACCGCGTCGCAGGTGCGCTCCACCTCGTCCAGCAGGTGCGACGACAGCACCACGGTCCGCCCTTCGCCGGCCAGGCTGGCGATCATCGCCCGCATCTCGTGCATGCCGGCCGGATCGAGCCCGTTCATCGGCTCGTCCAGGATCAGCAGCTCCGGGTCGCCGAGCAGGCAGGCGGCCACGCCGAGGCGCTGGCGCATGCCCATTGAGTACGACGCGACCTTGTCGCCGGCGCGCTGGGTCAGGCCGACCCGCTCCAGCGACGGGCCGATCCGACAGCTGGCGTCGCCGCTCCTCGCCGCGGCCAGCAGGCGGAGGTTGTCCCGTCCCGTCAGGTGCGGGTGGAACCGGGGCTCGTCGACGATCGCGCCGACCCGGGCCAGCGCCCGCTTCCGCTCGGCCGGGACAGGGAACCCGAGCAGCGACATCGTGCCGCCGTCGGCACGGGTCAGGCCGAGCAGGGTACGGATCAGCGTGGTCTTGCCCGCTCCGTTCGGCCCCAGGTAGCCGAACGCGGACCCGCGCGGGACGCGCAACTCCACCCCGTCGACCGCCATGATGGCCCCGAACCGCTTGGTCAGGCCGCGGGCCTCCACCGCCCACCCGCCCGGCGGGCGCCCGGGCGAGACGGCGGCGCGGGGAGTACGGGCCGGCGCGATAGCCGTGCCCCCGGGCGGCTCGGACGGCGAGGGATGCGGCGGCGGTTCCGGCCGGATCCACGGATCGTCGTGCTGTGCGGCGTGCCGGCCGCGGCGAAGGCGCGTCACGCCGAAGCCCAGCCCGCCGAGCACGAGGAGCGGGAGAAGGATCACCGCGACGTTGTGAAAGCCCCCTCCACCCAGCGGTGCGGCAACGACGGCCGCCCACCGGGCCGGGCCGGGCGCGTGATGCGAGAGAGCTGGCATGCCGAGAACGTCCATGGCAGACAATCGTGAACAGCCGGCGGCCGCCCGTCATCGTGCGCGAGCAGCACGATCCGCGTCATCCCTCAGACCGACGGGGACCCGGCTCAGTGGGTGAGGATTCCCGATTCGTAGGCGAGGATGGCGAGCTGGGTCCGGTCGCGGGCGCCAAGCTTGGTCAGGATCCGGCTCACGTGTGTCTTGGCTGTGGGCAGCGTCACGTGCAGCGTTGCGGCCAGTTCGGCGTTGGACAGGCCGCGGGCGACCAGCACCAGCACCTCCCGCTCCCGGTCGGTGAGCTGGTCCAGGCCCCAGGGGGTCTTCGCCGTTGCCCGGGTGCGGTCGGCGAAGTGCGCGATGAGCCGTCGCGTCACGCTCGGCGCCAGCAGCGCCTCGCCGTCGGCGACCGTGCGGATGCCGGTCAGCAGTTCTTCGGGTGGGCGGCTCTTGAGCGCAAAGCCGCTCGCCCCGGCCCGCAGCGCCTCGAAGACGTACTGGTCCAGGTCGAACGTGGTGAGGATCAACACCCGGGGCCCGGACCAGTCGCGGGTGATTCGCCTGGTCGCCTCGATCCCATCCATCACCGGCATCCGGACATCCATCACGACGACGTCAGGTGCCAGGCTCGCCGCGAGCTCGACCGCCTCCCGGCCGTCGGCGGCCGCGCCAGCGACCACCAGGCCGTCCTGCGCCCCGATCAGCGTGGAGAACGCAGAGCGCAGCAGCGCCTCATCATCGGCGACGAGCACCCTGATCAACTCGCCGCGCCCTCGACCGGGACCTCGGCGGTCACCTGGAAGCCACCGCCGGCGGTCGGCCCGGCCACCAGCCACCCGCCGAACGCGCCGACCCGCTCCCGCATCCCGGTGATCCCATGGCCCGTGCACCAGTCCGGCCCGCGAAGTCCAGTCGCCGCCCGGCCCGCCGTCGTCGCGGACATCGAGGCGGACCTTCCCGGCCGAGACGGTCAGCTCGGCCACCGCCCGGGCACCGGGCGCGTGCTTCACCACGTTGGTCAGCGCCTCCTGCACGACGCGGTAGACCGAAAGCTCCAGCGACGGGGAGAGCCGGCGATCGGTCCCCTCCATCCGCAGCTCCACGGGCACGCCGGAGGCCCGCACCGTGTCGGCCAGGTCCTTGACGTCGGTGAGCCGTGGCGTCGGCGCCAGCGGCGCGGTCTCGGCCTCCTCGTCGCGCAGCAGCCCGAGCACCACACGCAGCTCGTCCTGGGCCGTCCGGCCGATCGTCTCGATCGATCCGAGCGCGGCGCTGGCCTCCTCCGGGCGCGCGCCCGCCAGGCACCTGCCGACCCCCGCCTGCACCGTGATCACCGCGAGGGCATGCGCGACGACGTCGTGCATCTCGCGGGCGATGCGCACCCGCTCCTCCCGGACCTCGGCGGCCCGCTCCCGCTCGGCCTGCGCCGTAAGGCCTGCCTGGTAGCGCCGCCGCGCCGCGACGCTGTCCGCTATGAACCAGGCTCCCGCCAGCGGCACGAAATACTCCACCACCTCGGCCGCGACCGGCGCCCTCATGATCGCGAACGCTGAGTACGCCACCGCCACCCCCAGCGCCGCCGCGACGGCGACGGCGAGCGCGATCGACCTGGGCCTGGGCAGTCCCAGGGCCGAGAAATACAAGGCCAGCCCCAGCAGGATGCCGAACGGCAACAAGGCGAGGCCCCACGCCGCGACCATCCCGGCCGCGATGGTCACCACCCCGAGCACCGGCAGCGGCCAGCGCCGCAGAACAACAACCGGCGACGCAGGCCAGCAACGGGATGAGCAGCCGCCCCCCTCCTGATCGACCCCCGGCCCGGCCACCAGCGTGAGCACTACGGCCCCGGCGGGGCGGCCACCGACGGTGGCCAGCGACCGGCTCCCCGCGGCCGCAGCGGTAAACCGGTGCCTGGCCCGCGCCCCAGTGCCCTCAGCCGGACGGCCCGTAGTCACGCAACGACGGTAACCAGCGCATCCGCCCGGCACATCGTTCTCGAGGATGACACCGGCGGCCGGGCCGCGGCTAGGCGAGCGTGCCCCGGGCGCGGACGGCGTCGGCGATGTAGACGTCGTCGACGTAGGCCAGCCCCGCGGCGGCCGCGAGCTCGCGAGCCTGGCCCGACTCCCCCGGCGGTGCCCAGCAGCCCGACGGGTCCTTGCTGCCGTCGCTCGTCAGCCCGGTCTGCCACCAGAGTGCCCGGGCGCCGAGCCGCGCCGCCAGGGCGATGATGCCGGGTAGCTCGCCGAACGGCCGGTGGCAGTAGACCAGGTCCACGCGGCCGGGCTCGTGGCCCAGCGGCCGTGACACCGGCTCGCCGCTTTCGATTTGCCAGGCGTTGTAGTCGGCAGGCCCCGGGCCGCCCTTGACGAAGACCGTGAACCCGGCGAAGGCCAGCGACGCCGGCACGTCCCGGCTCGGCCAGTCGATCACCAGGACGCTCCTCGTCTCCGCGAGGATCCGTGCGGCCGCCTCCAGCGCGGCCAGCGCCTCCGCCGCGCTCGAAGCCCCGGGGCCGGGTGTGTCGGTCATGCCACTCCCCTCGCCGGTCCGCTCCCCCGCTCCCCCGCTGGTTCGCTCCATAGATTACTCACCGTAATCGAAGCCGATGAGCCGGGCATTGCTGTTACTATCCGCGTACGCACTACTACAGGGCGTCAATTACGGGTCCAGGCGCGGCTGCCAGGGAAAGGATTCTCGCCACGTGAAGAATGCCCGTTCCCTCCTGCCCGGCCCATCATGACCCGGCTCGGGCTGATCTGGCCGCATCCGGCGCCGCGCCTAGCATCGGGGCCATGCCCAGTAGCTTCTACCAGCTCGTCATCGACTGCCACGACCCGCACGCCCTGGCCAGGTTCTGGGCCGCCGTGCTGGACCAGCCGATCCTGTACGAGACCGACGACGAGGTCATCGTCGGCGCCGACAAGCACGCCTATCCCGGCTTGGTCTTCGGCACCGGATCCCGAGGGCAAGACCATCAAGAACCGGCTGCACATCGACCTGGACCCGGACGACCAGGCGGCCGAGGTGCAGCGCCTGCTGGCGCTCGGCGCCCGCCCCGCCGACGTGGGCCAGGGCGACGATGTCCCCTGGGTGGTGCTCGCCGACCCGGAGGGCAACGAGTTCTGCGTGCTGCGGCCGCACCGGTCACTGATCGACTGAGGGAGGCGGTCTGTCACCAGGCACCGCGCCGGGCAGGTGAGAATGGCGGGATGAGGATTGCTGTACTCGGCACCGGCGTCGTCGGGCGCACCCTGGCGGCCCGGCTCGACGGGCTCGGCCACGACGTGGTGATCGGCACCAGGGACCCCGCGGACACGATGGCCCGCACCGAGCCCGGCGGGTTCGGCACCCCGCCCTACCCGCAGTGGCAGGCCGAGCACCCCGGCGTGCGGCTGCTGAGCTTCGCCGAGGCCGCCGCCTTTGCGGAGCTGCTGGTCAACGCCACCTCCGGCGGGGCAGCCATGGCCGCCCTGGTGGCCGCCGGTGAGCCGGCACTGGCCGGGAAGGTGCTCATCGACGTGTCCAACCCGCTGGACTACAGCCGCGGCATGCCGCCCACGCTGGACCCGGTGAACACCGACAGCCTCGGCGAGCAGATCCAGCGGGCGTTCCCCGCCACCCGGGTGGTCAAGGCACTCAACACGATGAACTGCCAGGTGATGGTGGACCCCGGGCGGGTGCCCGGCGAGCACAACGTGTTCCTGTGCGGCAACGACGACACCGCCAAGGCGGCCGCCGCCGAGCTGATCACCTCGTTCGGCTGGCCGGCCGGGTCATTGATCGACCTGGGCGACATCTCGGCCGCCCGGGGCACGGAAATGCTGCTCGCGCTCTGGCTGCGGCTGATGGGCTCCTTCGGGCACGCCGACTTCAACTTCCACATCCCGCACGCCTGACCGGTCCCACGAGGGATCCCGCGAGCCCCGAGGAGCGTCATGGATACAGAAGAGCTGCGCGCCCTGCAGCAGCCGCTCAAGGACGCCTACCGCAGCGACCCTGCGTCCGCCGTGATCACCCTGCGGGCACGCGGCGAGCTGGGCGCCGAGGAGGTGAGCTGCTCGGTGGAGACCGGCCGGGCCCTGGCGGTCGCCGGGCTGCACCCGGCCACCGGCGGCGACGGCACGCTGGCGTGCTCCGGCGACATGCTGCTCCAGGCGCTGGTCGCGTGCGCCGGGGTCACGCTGCAGGCGGTGGCCACGTCCCTGGGCATCGCCGTCACCGGTGGCACCGTCCGTGCCGAGGGCGATCTTGATTTCCGCGGTACGCTCGCCGTGGCCAAGGACGCCCCGGTGGGCTTCACGGCGATCCGGCTGAACTTCGACCTCGACACCGACGCCAGCCCGGACCAGCTCGACACCCTGCTCCGGCTCACCGAGCGGTACTGCGTCGTCTACCAGACGCTGAGCCGCCCCGCGCAGCTCACTGCCGCGCTGGCCGCGACCGGGTAAGGACCCCGGCCAGGGCCTGCCGCGCGTCCGCGCCGATCCGCTCGGCGTCCAGCGTGGTCAGGGCGCCACCCTCCTTCAGCACGCGCCCGTCGGCGATCACCGTGTCCACGTTCCCCGGCTGGGCGGCGGTGACCAGCAGCTGCGCCGGGTCGGTGAGCACGCCCAGGTTCGGGCCCGCGGGGCTGACCACGATGAGGTCGGCGCGCTTGCCCGGGGCCAGCGACCCGGTCACCGCGTCCAGCCCCAGGCAGCGCGCGCCGTCGATGGTGGCCAGGGCCAGCGTGCGCCGGGCGGTCAGCGCGAACTCGTCCCTGGCCAGCGCGTTGGCCAGGCCCTGGGTCACCTTCATGATGGCGAACATGTCGGCGTTGCCGGTCAGCGCCGTGGTGTCCGCGGACAGCCCCACGCCGACGCCCGCCGCGAGCAGTTCGGCGGTCTGCGGCAGGCCGTACCCGATGAGCAGTTCGCTGAACGGCGAGATGCTCACGGTCGCCCCGGCGGCGGCCAGGTGCCCGATCTCGGCGGCCGTGGCGCAGTTGGCGTGCACCACCTGGACATCGGGCCCGAGCAGGCCCTCCCGGGCGAGCGCCTCGATCTGGCCCGCCGCGTGCGGCGGCCCGCAGGCGTGGATGGTCACCGGCAGGCCAAGCTCGCGGGCGGTGTCGAACTCGGGCCGGTAGACCGCCTCGGGCACGTGCATGGCGGGGTCGCTGCCGCCGGGCCCGCGGCAGGCCATGCCCAGCGACAGCAGCCCGCCCGCCGCGCGGCCGTCCCACTCCGCGTGCAGCCGGCGCAGCCCGGCCAGGTCCATGGCCTGGTCGTTCGGATGCGCGGCGGGATAACCGTAGGAGAACCGCGCGCGCAGCCCGGCCTGCGCCAGCGCGCGCAGCCCGGCCTCCGCGTACTCGGGGCCGCGCACGTTGTGAGCCCAGTCGTGCACCGTGGTGATGCCGGAACTGATCGCCTCCGCGCAGGCCAGCAGCGTGCCCTGGAACACGTCACCGGGGCCGAACGCCGGGCCGAGCCCGCGGCACAGCCGGAAGTATCCGGGGCCCGTTTCTGACATCCCGCGCAACAGGGTGTTCCACATGTGCCAGTGCGTGTCCACCAGGCCGGGGGCGACGATCATCCCGGTCGCGTCGATCACCCTGGCCCCGGCCGGGGCGGCCAGGCCGGTGCCCACCGCGGCGATCGCACCGCCGCTGACCAGCACATCCCCGTCCGGGACGTCGCCGGTGCCCGGGTCCATGGTGATCACGTGGCCGCCCCGGACCAGCAGCGTGCCGCCCCCGCCGGCGCCGGGCACGGGGCCGCTCTCAGGGCTGGTCACGTAGCGGGATGCGTAGGTCCGGGTCACGTCGCGGATAGTACTAGTGACCTTGACTTACGTGGTAGGCATGGCGCATGGCGCGAACTCATTCCCAGGCGGGTCCTCTTCGGGAACCCCGAACGCATCAGCCCACGAATCTCTCCCAACGGCACCAGCCTGGCGTGGATCGCGCCGCACAACGGGGTGCTCAACGTATGGACCGCCCCGGTAGGTGCCGAAGGAGTCGACTGGGACTCGGCCAAGGTGGTGACCAACGACACCGACCGGGGAATCCGGGTCTTCAGATGGGCCCACGACGGGCGGCACCTGCTCTACCTGCAGGACACCGGCGGCGATGAGAACTGGCGCCTGTACGACGTGGACCTGCACACGATGCAGCGCCGCGACCTCACCCCGTTCGAAGGGGTGCAGGCGCAGATCCTGGCGACCGAGAAGAAGCACCCCAGCGAGGTCCTGGTCGGGCTGAACCGGGACAACCCGGCCCTGCACGACGTGTACCGGCTCGACCTGGTCACCGGCGACCTGGTCAAGCAGGTCGAGAACCCGGGCTTCGCGGGCTGGGTCGCCGACACCGAGCTGGTGACGCGGGTCGGTGTCGGGCTGGAGCCCGACGGGAGCATGGTGGTCAAGGTCCGCGACGACGCCGACGGCGACTGGCGGCTGCTGCAGACGTTCCCCGCCGAGGACGCCATGACCAGCGGGCCGATGGCGATCAGCGCGGACGGCAACTCGATGCTGGGGCTGAGTTCGGCCGGGGTGGACACCGGCCGGCTGGTCCGCGTCGACCTGGACAGCGGCGCGGAGGAAGTGATCGCCGAAGACCCCGAGGCGGACGTGGCCGGTGTCCGGGTGCACCCGGACACCCGGGAACCGCAGATCGTCACCTGGGTCAAGGAGCGCATGGAATACCGGGTGCTCGACCCCGCCCTGGAGGCGGACGTGGCGGCCATCCGCGCGCTGCACCCGGGCGACCCGGACATCGTCGCGCAGGACCACAGCGACATGGTGTGGCTGGTGGCGTTCACCAACGACGCCGGCCCGGTGCCGTTCTTCCTGTACGACCGCAGGCGCCGCGAGGGCCGCTTCCTGTTCGAGCACCAGCCCGAGCTGTCCCAGTACGAGCTGGCCCCCATGGAGCCGTTCTCCTACCAGGCGCGGGACGGCCTGACGATCCACGGGTACGCGACGTTCCCGCCCGGCGCGGGCCGCACCGGGCTGCCCATGGTGCTCAACGTCCACGGCGGGCCGTGGGCCAGGGACATGTGGGGCTTCGACTCGGAGGCACAGTGGCTCGCGAACCGGGGTTACCTGTGCGTGCAGGTCAACTTCCGTGGTTCCACCGGCTACGGCAAGGCGTTCGTCAACGCCGGCGACCGGGAGTGGGGCCGGGCCATGCAGAACGACCTGACCGACGCGGTGGCCTACGCCATCGGCCAGGGCTGGGCGGACCCCGAGCGGGTGGCGATCTTCGGCGGGTCCTACGGCGGCTACGCGGCGCTCGCCGGCGTCACCTTCACCCCTGACCTGTACCGCTGCGCGGTGGACATCGTGGGCCCGTCCAACCTCAAGACGCTCATCGAGACGATCCCGCCGTACTGGCAGCCGCAGATCGCCCTGTTCCACCAGCGGGTCGGCAACCCGGAGACCGACGCCGAGTTCCTCTGGTCCCGGTCGCCGCTGTCGCGTGCCGCCAGCATCAAGACGCCGCTGCTGATCGCCCAGGGCGCCAACGACCCCCGGGTGAAGCAGGCCGAGTCCGAGCAGATCGTCGCCGCGATGCGGGACGCCGGCATCGACTACGAGTACATGCTGTTTCCCGACGAGGGCCACGGCTTCGCCAAGCCGGAGAACCGGCTGAAGTTCTACGCCGCCGCGGAACGGTTCCTCGCCCGTCACCTCGGCGGCCGGGCGCAAGACGACGCGGAGGACGACCTGGCGTGATCGAGATCAAGGGCGATGCCGCGATCGAGGCCATGCGGGAGGCGGGCCGTGTCGTGGCCACCGCGCTGGACGCGGTGCGGCGCGAGGCGGCGATCGGGGTATCCCTGGCCGAACTGGACGAGGTGGCACACGACGTGCTGCGCAAGGCGGGCGCGCGGTCCCCGTTCCTGAACTACCACCCGTCGTTCGCGCCCACGCCGTTCCCCGCGGTGATCTGCGCGTCGGTCAACGACGTGATCGTGCACGGCATCCCGGACGGCTACCGGCTGGCCGACGGTGACCTGGTCAGCATCGACTTCGGCGCGCAACTGGACGGATGGACCGGCGACGCCGCGATCAGCTTCATCGTCGGCACTCCAGATCCGGCGGACGAGAAGCTCATCGCGGCCACCGAGGAGGCGCTCGCGGCGGGCATCGCGGCCGCGGTCGAGGGCGCGCGTCTCGGCGACATCTCCCATGCCATCGGCACCCTGGCCCGCGGCGCCGGGTACGGCGTCCCCGAGGGCTTCGGCGGCCATGGCATCGGCCGCCAGATGCACGAGGACCCGCACGTGCCCAACGAGGGCCGCCCGGGCCGCGGGATGCGGCTGCGGCGCGGCCTGGTCCTCGCGATCGAGCCGATGCTGATGGCCGGTGGCGGCAGCCGCTACGGACCGCGCCGGACGGCTGGGCGCTGAAGACGGTCGACGGCAGCCGGGCGGCGCACGCCGAGCACACCGTCGCCATCACGAAGGACGGGCCCAGAATCCTCACGCTGTTGTAACCCGCTGGCCTTGGCCTTGCCCTAGAGGCGTGCGGAGTCCATGAGAGCGGCCAGGGGCGGCTCGGGTTCCAGGACGTACAGGCCGCCGCCGATCCGGTCGGTCACCCAGACCAGGCCGCCGGAGTCCACGAACAGGTCGTTGATCTGGGCCACCGGCTGGCCCGGGGGCGGCTGCGGGATCCAGTGCGCCACCTCGGCCGGGTGGCCGGGGTCGGCCAGGTCGTACACCCGCACGCCCGCGCTGAAGTAGCTGGCGAACACCAGGCGCTCGCTGCGGTAGGAGCCCGGCCTGGTTCTCGTGCAGGTTGTGCGCGCCGAACCGGAGCGGCAGGTGGCCGAAGCCGTCCGGATGCGGGCATTCCGCCAGCATCACCGGGCTGGCGCCGGAGACGTCGAGGACGTGGATCGACCGCCGGGGCGCGTGCGGCCCGTCGTGGACCTGCTCGTCGGTGGCGACCACCAGGCCCCGGCCGGGCAGCGGCAGGCAGGTATGCGTCGACCCGCCCTGCCAGTGCGCCAGCCCCGCCTGGCGGGGACGGGTCATGTCGGACACGTCGAGCACCACCATGCCCGCATCGTCGTAGCCGAGGTAGGCCCGGTCCCCCGCGATCAGCGCGTGGTGCGCGGCGTACCGCTCCCCCGAGGGCCAGCCCGGCTGCTCGTCGTCCCGCTGTCCCGGCCACCACCAGCGGGCCGCCTCCACCGGGTGCGCCGGATCTGCCAGGTCCACCACCACCCAGATGCGGTCGCGGAAGTGATCGGGGATGGCGGACATGTGCGCGTACCGGCCGCCGGTCCACACGACCCGGTGCACTCCCCTGCCCCCGCTGGGCCAGAACGCGATCCGCTCCGGGCGCAGCGGGTCCGCCAGCCCGTAGATGGCCAGGCCCGCCGACACCGCCCCGGTGTCCGGCGCGCGGTAGGGGAACTTCTCGTGGTTGAGCAGCAGCAGCCCGCTGGCTATCTGCACCTTGTGGGTGTGGCTGCGCGCCGGGGCCGGCCACTGCCTGACCAGTACCGGCCGGGCCGGGTCGGCGGCGTCGAGCACCGACGTCCCGGCCCCGGAGGTGCCGGTGTGACCCACGTACACGGCGTCGCCGTGCCGGATCACCTGCATGCCGTCGCCGTGACCGGCCAGGTCATGGTGGCCGATCAGGCGCAGTCCCGCCGCGCTCGCGGTGCTGGCCCGAGCCGGGCCGCCGGTCATGGCCGGCCTGCCCTGCTAACCCGGGGGGACACAGCATGGCCCGGGGACACCCCGGACCCCGATGGCCCGGAACCCTCCGATGGCCTGCGGCCCCGTTCCTCCGTCACAGGGCCTTGACCACCCGGGCGGCGCGCGCGCCGAGCTTGTCCGCCGCCCAGTCCGCCGTCCGGTACCGGTGGAACGGCGCCAGGTTGGCGCACCCGTGGTTGCCCTGCTCGAGCAGCAGCAGCGCCGCCGGGCCGCCCGCCTCGTTGACCAGTTGCTCCGCCTGCTGCCAGGGGATCAGCCGGTCCAGCTTGCCCATCACGGCCAGCAGCGGGCAGCGGATCCGCTCCGCGCGTCCCGGCCATGGTCAGCTCGCCGGCCTTGACCCTGGCCGTCTCCGCGTCCGGTGACTTGGACCGCACCCGGAACGCCTCCCTGGTCAGGCTCGGCAGG
The DNA here is from genome assembly GCA_963726415.1 of uncultured Actinomycetes bacterium. Lineage (GTDB taxonomy): Bacteria > Actinomycetota > Actinomycetes > Streptosporangiales > Streptosporangiaceae > DASXKD01. The sequence continues at coordinate 21,551 of CAVSCM010000049.1, read as the reverse complement.
TTGTCCCAGTTGCCGGCGAACGTGAACGGCCCGGCCAGCGCGATGCAGGCCTGGATCCGCTCGTCGCCGCTGGCGACCCGCGGGGCGTAGTACCCGCCCAGGCTCACCCCCCAGACCCCGATCCGGCTCGGGTCCAGGGACGGCTCGGTGATCAGGTAGTCGATGATCGCCCCGCCGGGGACCTCCCAGTCGCCGCGGATGGCCAGGTCGTACTCGGCCTCGCCCTGCCCCGGGCCGTCCACGCTGAACGTGGCGATGCCCCGCTCCAGGAACAGGTCCTCGGTGCTGCGCAGCTCTTCCTTGGTCGAGTCCAGCCCGGGGATCATGATCATCACCGGGTGCGGGCCCCGGCCGTGCGGCTCGCGCAGGATCCCGACGATGTGCGAGCCCTCGAACGGGATCTCCGCCCGCTTCCCCGGCGGATCGAGGTAGGGCAGCGCGTCGTTCAGGCAGCGCACCGCATGGCCGTGCGCCTCGCGCATCTGGTCCATGTCGTTCACGAACAGGAACTTCGCGAAGTGGTAGTACACCGCCGCCTGGGACAGGTGGGCGCCCGCCGACATCTCCCGGCCTTCGGTGAGTGCCTCGCGGCCGAGCGACTCGTGTTCGGCGGCGACCGTGCTCCAAGCCGCGCACCAGTCGTTCCACGAGGTCAGCCCGCTGGTGATCCGCTCGAAATCCCCCGCCGTCACCCCGTTCATGGTGAACCGCGGCGCCCAGTGCGAGATCGCCATGGCTACCCGTTCGTCCACGCGCCCTCCTCGTCGTTTGCTGGCGAGATCTGCAAACGAATGCATACTCTCAAGGACATGCCCGGGTCAACCTGGGTACAGGGAGAGCGTGATGGAAGCACAGGAACTGCACCTGACCGTGAACGGCGAGGATCACACCCTGGCCTGCGATCCGGATCTGCCCCTGCTCGACGTGCTGCGCGCCGGGCTGGGCCTGGCCGGCCCGCGGTTCGGCTGCGGCCTGGGCCTGTGCGGCGCCTGCATGGTGATCATCGACGGCAAGGCCAGGTCTTCCTGCGACTACCCGGCCTGGGCGGCCGAGGGCACCGAGGTGACCACGGTCGAGGGCCTGCGCCATGACGGCGCGCTGCACGCGGTACAGCAGGCGTTCCTCGACGAGCAGGCGGCACAGTGCGGCTACTGCACCTCGGGGATGATCGTCTCCGCGGCCGCCCTGCTGGCAGCCAACCCCCGGCCGACCGAGCAGGAGGTCCGTGCCGCTCTCGACGGAAACCTGTGCCGCTGCGGCACGCACGGCAGGGTGGTGGCCGCCGTCCGTCCGGCGCGCGGCGGCCGCCCGGTGACTGCCCCGCCACCCGGCCTCGCCGCCTACCCGAGCCTCGCCGCCAACCCCATGCTGAGCTCCTGGCTAGCGTTCTGCCCCGGCGGCACGGTCACGATCCGGCCTGGCAAAGTGGAATACGGCCAGGGGGTCTGGACCGCGCTGGCCCAGGTCGCGGCCGAGGAACTCGACGTGGCACTGGCGCGGGTGATCGTGGCGCCGGTGAGCACGGACACCAGCCCCGATGAGGGGGTCACCTCGGGCAGCCTGTCGATCCAGCACTCCGGTTCCGCGCTGCGCCAGGCGTGTGCGCAGGCCCGTGCGCTGCTGCTGGAGGCGGCCGCCGAGAAGCTCGGCACGGCCGCGCTCACGGTGCAGGACGGGCAGATCCTCGCCGCCGGGCAGCCGACCGGGCTGTCCTACTGGTCGCTGGCCAGCCCGGGGCTGCTGGACCGGGAGGCCGGCGACCCGGTCCCGGTCAAGCCGCCACGGGAATGGTCGGTGGCCGGCCGCAGCGCGCCCCGGCTCGACCTGCCGGACAAGGTCACCGGGCGGCCCCGGTTCCTCCATGACCTGGTGCTGCCGGGAATGCGCTACGGCCGCGTGGTCCGCCCGCCCGCGGCCGTCGCGGAACTGGTGAGCACCGGCGACCCGGACCTGCCGCCGGAGGTGGTCGTGGTGCGCGACGGCTCGTTCCTCGGCGTCGTGGCCCGCACGGACGCCCAGGCGCTCCGCGCCGCCCGCGTGGTCGCGAAGGCGGCCCGGTGGCAGGTGACCGAGTCGCTGCCCGACGACCGCGACCTGAAGGCGTTCCTGCTGTCCGCGCCGGCCGAGGATGTCCCGGTGGAGTCGCGCCAGGACGAGGGCGCCGCCGCATCGGCGACGACGGCCCGCACCGCCGAGTACACCCGCCCCTTCCTCGCCCACGCCTCGATGGCGCCGAGTTGCGCCATCGCCCGCTGGGACGGGGAGCAGGTCACGGCGTGGAGTCACAGCCAGGGCGTGTTCGCGTTGCGTGACGCCCTCGCGGCGGGCCTGGGCCTGGACCCCGCCCAGGTCACCGTGCACCACGCCGAGGGGGCGGGCGCCTACGGCCACAACGGCGCCGACGATGCGACCCTGGACGCGGTGCTGCTCGCCCGGGCGGTGCCCGGCCGGCCGGTCCGGGTGCTGTGGTCCCGCGAGGACGAGATGAGCTGGGCACCGCTCGGCCCGGCCATGCTGGCCCGGCTGTCCGCTGGGCTCGATGACCGGGGCAGGATTGTGACCTGGCGCCAGGACGTGTGGAGCAACGGGTTCATCGGCCGCCCCGGCCGCGGCGGCGATCCCCGGCTGCTGGCCCTGGCCCACCTGGCCGGTGGGCAGCCGATGCCGCCCGCGCCCGACGGGCCGCCGACCGGCGCCATGGGCTCCACCCGCAACGCGGTGCCCGGCTATGACATCCCCGACCTGGAGGTGGTCCGGCACCGGCTGCTCACGATGCCGATCAGAACCTCTTCACTGCGATCCCTCGGCGCGTTCCTCAACGTGTTCGCGATCGAGTCGTTCATGGACGAGCTGGCCGAAACCGCTGGGGCCGACCCGGTCGCATTCCGGCTGGCGCACCTGACCGACCCGCGGGCGGCGGCCGTGATCGAGGAGGTAGCGGAGTTCTCCGGGTGGGCCGGCCGTCCGCGGCAGGAGGGCACCGGCTACGGGATCGGTTACGCCAGGTACAAGGGCCTCGCCGGGTACTGCGCCGCCGTGGCCGAGGTCGAGGCGGAAGACGACGTGCACGTGCGCCGCCTGTGGCTCGCGGTCGACGTCGGCACGGTCATCAACCCGGACGGAGTGGTCAACCAGGTCGAAGGCGGCGCGGTGCAGAGCACAAGCTGGGCGATCAGGGAGCGGGTGACCTTCGACCGGGCCAGGATCACGTCGCTGAGCTGGGATACCTACCCGGTGCTGCGGTTCACCGAGGTGCCCGGGGTGGCCGTGCGGATCGTCGCCGCGCCGGGGCAGCCGGAGACCGGAGCGGGCGAGATCGCCCAGGGCCCGGTCGCCGCCGCGATCGGCAACGCACTGGCGCAGGCGGCCGGCGTGCGGGTGCGCGACGTGCCGCTCACCCGCGAGCAGGTGATCCGCGCGATCGAGCAAAGCTGATCGCCGCGCCGCGCACGTCCTTGTTTGCGCTACGGCGCCCCGTGGCTGCCACCGTCCCCGGGCCACGGGGGCCCCGGCCCGGTGACGAAGGAACCGGGCCGTAGGCCATCGGGGGGTTCCGGGGGGTCGCTCCCCCGGGCCAGCACTAGTGCTGGCCGAACAGGGCGCTGACCGACTCGCCGACGTGGATCCGGCGGATCGCCTCGGCCAGGGCCGGGGCGACCGAAAGCACGGTGAGCTTGCCGCTGTCCCCCAGGTCCGGCGGTGGCACGGTGTTGGTGCAGACGATCTCGCAGACCTCGGGCGCGGCGGCGATCTTCTCCAGGGCCCCGTCGGCGAACAGCCCGTGCGTGCAGGCGACGCGGACCGACTTGACCCGGTGCTCGCGGAGCTTGGCCAGTAGCTCGATCACCGTGGTGCCCCTGGCGATCTCGTCGTCCAGGACGATCACGTCGCGGTCGTCCACGTCCCCGATGATCGAGGTGATGCGGACAGTGCGGTCGTCGATGCGCTCCTTGGCCCCGGCCGCTACCGGCAGTCCCAGGCGGGCGGCGAACGCGGCCGCGCTTTTGGCGTTGCCCAGGTCCGGGGACACCACTATGGACTCGCTCAGGTCATGGTCGCGGTAGTGGCCGGCCAGTTCCCGCAGCGCGTGCAGGTGGTCCACCGGCACCGAGAAGAACCCGTGCACCTGGCTGGAGTGCAGGGTCATCGTGAGCACCCGGCTGGCACCCGCGCTGACCAGCAGGTCGGCCACCATCCGGCCGCCGATCGATACCCGGGGCATGTGTTTCTTGTCGCTGCGCGCATAGGCGTAGTGCGGTATCACCGCGGTGACCCTGGCTGCGGAGGCACCGCGGGCGGCGTCCAGCATGAGCAGCAGCTCGACCAGGTTGTCCTGCACCGGCGGGCTCAATGGCTGGATCAGGAAGACGTCGCGTTCCCGGCAGTTGGATTGCAGCTGGACTTCCAGGCAGTCGTTGGCGAACCGGCGCGACCGTACCGGGAGCAGGGGCTCGCCCAGCTCCGCACAGATCTCGGCCGCCAGCTTGGGGTGGGCACTTCCGCTGAACACCGCGATCTCACGCACGCCGACCAGGCTAACGGGTAACCCGCCCCCAGTCTGGAGGGACTGGGAGCGGGTTTAGCTTGGGTCGCTCCTTTAGGAACCCGTGCAGCGGGAGGTGGCCCGGACCAGGTCGATCTGCAGGCTGAGGTAGGCGCCGGACTGTGTGCCTGGGCTCGCCGCCCATGCCTTCAAGTACAGGCCGATTCCGTGTGGGATGGCCGACGGGCGGATGTTGACGGCGACGCCCCTCGTCGGCAACGGGTCGATCGGCATGATCTTGCCCTGCAGTTCGGCATTCGCCCGGTCCGACATCCGCGGGTTGAGGCAGCCCTTGGGCAGGTCGCGTGTCGAGGTGGTGGGGGTGAAGTCGTGGTTGAGGAACTGCACGTTCGCCGGAACTCCGTCCGCCCGCAGCAGGCTCCGCAGCCCGGCCGGGTTGCGCAATTCGCGGATGGTCACCCGCAGCACGCCGTCCTGCAGCTTGGTAACCGTCCAGGCCGCGAGCGTCGGCCCGCCCCGGCCGGCATGGTGCGCGCGTGCCGCCGGCGAGCCGGGCATCAGGGCCAGTGCCACGACCGCCGCAGCAGCGGCCGCGGCTGCAGCGATCAGGGCGGGCAGGGCGAAGCGGGACCGCCGGGACGCCCTCCTTGTCGGGGGCAGGGCGGTGATCTGCTGGTAGAGGCGGACGGCGGCCGGGGAATCCGGCCCGTCGAGGGGCAGGTGCCGGGCCGGGGCGGCCTCGGTGAGCATGGTGTCAAGATCCATCGGTGGCTCCGTTCGGCCTGACGACGGCGACGCGCTGGCCGCCCCCGGCTTCCTCGCCCAGCAGCGCGCGTATCCGTGCCTTCGCCTTGTGCACCCGGATCCCCACGGCGTTCGCCGAGCAGCCGAGCACCTGGGCGGCCTCGGCGTAGCTGAGCCGCTCCCAGTGCACCAATAGCAGCGCCTCCCGGTCGGGAGCCTTCAGCTTGGCCAGGGCTGCGAGCACCTGCTCGGTGACGGGGTCGACGGCCCCGGCCGGCGGCTGCTGCGTGGGACGCCGCTCCGCCGCGAGCCGGCCGAGCAGGTTCCGCAGCCGGCCGGCGCTGCGGTGCCGCCGCGCGATCACCCGCCTGGCGGTGCCGTACAGCCAGAAGCGGTCGGCGGGCGGCGGCGGGATGTCGGCCAGGCGCCGCCAGGCGATCGTGAACACCTCGGCGACGACATCAGGGACATCGTCCGCGGCCCCGAGCCGGTTCACGGCATAACCTTGCACCGGCCGGAAGTTGGCCCGGTACAGCTCGCGAAACCGCAGTTCGGCCTGGTCCCGGTCAGCGCCTGCCACAGCGGCTCCCATCGCCCGAGCGGCCACCATCTGCTGGGTTGCTCATGCCTGATAGTTCTCCGGCTAGTGCCGGGAACTTTCCGTCCCGGTATCGCTGGCGAGCCGCTCGCCCGCCCGCCGCAGCCACCGCCGCGGCCCAGCCAGCGCAGCCGCAGTCCCTCCCGCCAGCCCAGCCAGGGTGATTATGGCAGTCAGGCCCGGGACCGCGCCTGGCGTTAGGCCGCCGTCCGGCTGCTGCCCCGCAAGACCGTCGCTCGCCTGGCCAGCGACCACCGCGACCGGCACCCCGGCCGCTGCGGCGGCGGCGATCACGGTCCCGCACGTCTTCCCGGTCAGTGACGTCTCATCGAACCGCCCCTCCCCCGTGATGACCAGGTCGGCCTCGGCCAGTTCCCGGTCCAGCCCCGCCAGCCGTCCCAGCTCCGCCGCCCCCGGCGTAAGAACCGCCCCCCAGGCAGCGGCAAGCCCGTAACCAGTCCCCCCGGCAGCGCCAGCGCCAGGGGCGCCCGGCTCCCCGCCGAGCACCCCAGCGAGCCGGGCCAGCCCCGCCTCCAGCCGCGCGATCTGCGCCCCATCGGCACCCTTCTGCGGCCCGAACACCGCCGCCGCCCCCCGCACCCCGAGCAACGGCGCAGTTACATCCGTCAGGCAAGTCACGCCACGGGCTGGCGGCGGCCGCAGTTCGCTGAGGTCCACTCGCGCCAGGTCGACCAAGGCTCCGCCGCCCGCCGGCAACGGCTCCCCTGCAGCGTCGAGGAATTGGGCTCCGAGGGCGGCCAGTGCCCCGGTCCCCCCGTCAGTCGATGCCGATCCACCGAGCCCGACCGAGATCCGTTCCACCCCGACATCCAGCGCGCGGCTCAGCAGCTCACCAAGCCCGGTCGTCTGCGCCCCCATCGGATCCGGTCGCGCCAGCAACGGCAGCCCACTAGCTCGCGCAAGCTCCACTACCGCTGTGTTGGCACCGAGGGGAGGCAGTCCCCGCGACCTCGCCGCAGGCCCGCGACCGTGCTGAGCCGGCACAGGGCGGTCGGCGGGCAACGTGGCCGCGGAGTTCTGTCCGCGGCCACGTTGCCCACCGGGCGTCCCATTTCCCGGGCCCGACAACTCGGGAGGCAGCTCAAGCCAGCGGGCGATGACCGGCGCACCGCCAGGCCCGGTCACCCGGGCGCGGCGCCAGCGTGCCCCAGGTACCGTCGCCGCCAGCACGTCCAGGGTTCCCTCGCCGCCGTCGGCCAGCGGCAGCCGAGTCACCTGGTCCCCCGGCCGGACGCGGAGCCATCCCTCGGCCAGCGCGTCCGCGACCGCGGCGGCACCGAGGCTGCCCTTGAACGAGTCGGGCGCGATCAGCACCCGCACGGCGGTCGGCCGGCCCTAACTCGCGGCGGCGTCTCCCGGCTTGTACGGCGGCAGCCCGAGCTTATCCCTGATGGCCTGCTGGACGTCGTCCTTGCTGAGCGTGGAGTCGATGACCGCCACGTACTCCTTGCGCCGGAACAGGTCCAGCACCGGGTCGGTCTTGTCGTGGTAGTCGCGCAGCCGCACGACCAGGGCTTCCTCGGTGTCGTCCTCTCGGGTAACCAGGGTCCCCCCGCACACGTCGCAGACGCCCTCTTCCTGCGGGCGGCCCTGGATGAGGTTGTAGTCCATCCCGCAGCCACTGCACAGGCGCCGGGCCAGCACCCGCCGGCGGACCTCGGAGTCGGGCATGTCCAGATGGATGACGCTGTCGATGTCGTAGCTCTCCAGGAAGAACTCCGCCTGCCTGCCGTTGCGCGGGAAGCCGTCGATGACGAAGCCGTAGTTCCAGTCGTGCTGGGCGAGCCGCTCCGCGGTGACCGCCTCGGCCAGGTCGTCGCCGACCAGTTCCCCGTGCGCCATGATCCGGCGCACGTGGGCGCCCATCTTCGTGTGGTGCTGCACGTTCCAGCGGAAGATGTCCCCGACGCTGATGTGCACGAGGTCCAGGTCTGCTGCGAGCAGCGCGCCCTGGGAGCTCTTGCCGCTGCCGGGGACACCCATGATGACGTATTTCCGCATGCAGTTACCTTCGCATACCGGCGCAAGTGACCGGCGCCGACCGCTTACCCGCCATGGGTTTCCCGCAGGCGCTTCTTGAGGATCTTGCCGGTGCCGGTCCGCGGCAGTTCACCGGTGAACCGCACCGACTTGGGGATCTTGAACCGGGCGATCCTGCCGTCCAGGAACGACAGCAGGTCCTCCTCGGTGGCCTGCGCGCCGGGCCGCAGCACCACCACGGCCCGGCCGACCTCGCCCCACCTTGTGTCGGGGACGCCGATCACGCCGCAGTCCGCGACGGCAGGGTGCTCCCGCAGCACGTTCTCCACCTCGGCGGGGTAGACGTTCTCCCCACCGGAGATGATCATGTCCTTGATCCGGTCCACCACGAACACGTAGCCGTCGGCGTCGGTGGTCCCCGCGTCGCCCGAGCGCAGCCAGGTTCCGTCGGCCAGCGCCTTGGCTGTCGTTTCCGGCTGGTGCCAGTAGCCCTGCATGACGTTGGGGCCGGCCACGACGATCTCGCCGGTCTCCCCCGGCGCGGCCGGGGTCAGGTCCGGGCGCACCACTTGGACCTCGGTGAAGAAGTGCGGTACCCCGGCCGAGCCTGCCTTGGACTCCACGTGCGCGGCGTCGAGCAACAGCGCCCCCGGGGAGGTCTCGGTCATCCCGTAGCCCTGGATGAACGTCAGCCCGCGGCTGGTGTAGTTGCGGATGGTGGCCTCGGGGACCGGCGCGCCGCCGCACAGCAGCATGCGCAGGCTGGACAGGTCGGCGTCCGGCCACCGGGGATGCGCGGCCATCGCGTCGTACACGGCGGGCACGCCGAACAGCGAGGTCACCCGGTGGGTTTCGATCGCCGCCAAGGCGCGGCCCGGCTCGAACCCGGGCTCGATGAGCACGGCGCCGCCCTTGAGGAGCGTCGGCAGGCAGAGCATGTTCAGCGCCGCGGTGTGGAACAGCGGCGCCACGACCAGTGCGATCTCGTCCTGCCTGAAGTCGGCGTCCACCACCACGTTGAGCGCGTTCCAGGTGATGTTTCCGTGGGAGAGCGTGGCGCCCTTGGACCCGCCCGTGGTCCCCGAGGTGTACATGATCATGCACGGGTCGCCGGGGCCGACCGGCTCGTCGAGGTCCGTGCCCGGGCCTGCCGCCAGCAGAGCGGCGTAACCGAGTTCCCCGCCGGCCGGCTCCTCCAGCGCGACCACGTCGGACAGCGCAGGCACCCCGTCCCGCAGCGCGGCCGCCTTGCCCGCCTGGCCGGCCCCGTAGATCAGCGCCCGGCTGCCCGAGTCGTCCAGGTGGCGGGCGAGTTCCGGCGCGGCAAGCCGGGTGTTCAGCGGGACCAGGATCGCGCCCAGGGTTCCCACGGCGAACAGTGTCTCCAGGAACGCCGGGTGGTTGGGCCCGAGGTAGGCGACCCGGTCGCCCCGGCCGATGCCCAGGCCGCGCAGTCCGTGCGCCAGCCGGGTGACCCGGTCGTGCATCTGGGCGTAGGTCAGCCGGTCCCCCGCGTGAAGGACCGCGACCCGGCCGGGGGTGCGGCGGGCGCGCCGCGCCATCCACGAGCCGACACCGTCGTTGCGCAACCCCGGATCCCTTCAGCCGGTGGCCTCGCCCCCCACGGGCCGCGTAAAGCATGATCCAAGCTTTAGCTGGCCTGGTTGAGCCAGCGCTCGCAGCCCCGGCGGATCTTCGGGTCGAGCGAGCCGCTGAGCACCTGCCAGTCCTGGCGCAGCAGTCGCGCGTTGACGAACCGCGCCAGGTCGTTGCGGCGGCCCCGGGTGAGCACGATCCCGTACAGGCTGCGGCGGCGGGCGTCGTCGGCCACATCAAATTCGCGCAGGCCAGGAGGGCACAGATGGCGAGGCAGCACGACCACCCCCTGCTCGGGCCCGTGCAGGTCGTCCAGGCTCTCGGGCAGCCGCCGTGCCATGGCGCCGCTTTGCCCGCGGCGGAGCAGATCCGTCAAGGACATGCTCCATTATCACCGCGCGCCCCGTCCCCGCCAGGTGTTCGGCCGGACGTGGCGCGGGCGGTTCCAGCTTCGGGTACTACACTGCGGCCATGCCCGGCACCGAGGCTCGCAGCTGGCGCTTCCTGATCACACCAAAATGGCTCGCGTGGCATCTCATCATGGTCGGCTCGGTGTACGGAATGCTTGCACTCGGTGACTGGCAGTGGCATCGCGCGGAGTCGGGCAACGCGCTGAGCTGGGCATACACCTTCGAATGGCCGATCTTCGCGGTGTTCGCCGTGGTGTTCTGGGCCAAGACGATCCGGGACGAGTTCCATCCGCCCGCGGCCACCGGCCCCACGGACAGCGACATCGACCTGCCCGCCGGGGCGATTCCCGGGGCGCCGCGGTCAGGTGCCACCGTCCCCGCCATGGACCCGGCGACGCCCGAGGAGGAAGCGGAACTCGCGGCGTACAACGCTTACCTCGCCCGCCTGCATCAGGAAGTGAAGGGCCACGGCAAGTGGCACGGCCTTCGCTAGCAGCCCGCCGGCGATCCCCGACACAACCGTCAAGGAGGTGGGGCGCGTGCGCCTCAACGTCACCCTGTACCGGGTGATGGCCTATATAACCGGTGTGGTTCTCATCGTGCTGTGCGTGTTCGCGATCGCCCAGGCGTTCACCAACGACGAAGAGATCGTCAACGTCATCGGCACGGTGCACGGACTGCTCTACATCGTGTACCTGATCGTCTCCTACCCGCTCACCCGCAGGCTGCGGCTGCCGCTGTGGCCGACGATCGCGGTACTGCTGGCCGGCACGGTCCCGGTGATGACGTTCATCGTCGAGGCCAGGATCCGGCACCGCTACATCGAGCCGGCCCTGGCGGGTGTCACTGCGCGTTTACCGGCAGAGCACGTTTCGTTTTCACTCCAGCCGCGCCGGTAGGGAATAATCCCAGGTATGGCGTCCGCATTCCTCGACGCGCCAGGCCCGCTGGCCTTCGCCCACCGCGGCGGCGCGGCCCACGCGCCGGAGAACTCCTGGCGCGCGTTCGAGCATGCCGTGGGGCTCGGCTACCGGTACCTGGAGACCGACCTCCAGGCGACCTCGGACGGGGTGCTCGTCACCTTCCACGACAAGACGCTGACCCGGGTCTGTGGCCAGGACGGCCGGGTGCGCAGGCTCAGCCATGCCGAACTGTCCGCCGCCCGGATCGACGGCACCGAGCCGATCCCGCTGCTCGAGGACCTGCTGGCCGCCTGGCCCGACGTCCGGTTCAACCTTGACGTGAAGGACGTACCGGCGATCGCGCCGCTGCCGGAGGTGCTACGCCGCACCAACGCCTGGGACCGGGTATGCGTGGTGTCGTTCTCGGCGAGCCGGCTGCGGGCCACCCGCCGTGCGCTCGGCCGGCCGGTCTGCATGGCCGCCTCCCCGCTGGGCACCGCCGTGGTGCGGTTCGGCGCCCCCCGCGGCCGCCACGACAATCGCGGCCCGGGGCGGGGCCAAGGCCCCGTGACGAAGGAACGGGGGCTTGAGCCAGCGGGGGGTTTCAGGGGGGTCGCTCCCCCAGGCCAGCAGTGGCCGCTCACCGACTGGCTCGCCCGCAGCGGGGTGCAGTGTGTCCAGGTGCCCGCCTCGATGGCCACCCCGTCGTTCATCGCCCGGTCCCACGCGCTTCGCCTGCAGGTGCACGCCTGGACGGTCAACGACCAGCCGACCATGCAGCGGCTGCTCGACCTGGGCGTCGACGGCATCATGACCGACGAGACCGTGGCGCTGCGCGAGGTGCTCACCGCCCGCCGCCAGTGGCACCCCCGCGAGCCTGCCAACCAACAGTAAGCCCAGATCGCGGGGGTTCCGGGGGGGCTCGGCCCCGCAGGCTAGCACTGCGTGGACTGTGGCGAAGCCGATCGAAGATCGGCGAGCAGGGTGGCCCGTCTCACGGTTGGGATCGGGACAGAGCGGGAATCTTGTTCGCGTAGCCAGCGTTGATGTCGTCAAAGGCTGACCGCCTGGGAGGCAATGCCACATGGCCGAACGTGCACTACGCGGCACCCGGCTCGGAGCGACGAGCTATGAGAACGACCGTAACACGGACCTGGCACCACGCCAGGAAATAGCTTTTGACTGCCCTAAGGGGCATCACTTTAGCGTTCCGTTCGCCGCCGAAGCCGAAGTTCCCGCAACTTGGGAATGCCGGGTGTGCGGCGCTGTCGCGTTCACCTCTGCCGCGGACCTGCCCACCCCCAAGAAGGTCAAGCCACCGCGCAGCCACTGGGACATGCTGCGCGAGCGCAGGTCCATCGCTGACCTGGAGCAGGTGCTTGCCGAGCGGCTGGCGCTGATCCGCGGTGACCGCGACGGCTCCGGGCGCTCGGAGCGCAAGAGCGCCTAGTAGCCGTACCCGAAACGGCCGACCCTACCCGCTGCCTTCGGCAGCTTCGCGTACGTCCGCAGTGCCATCCCGGGGGCTAATCCGGGGGGACGATCTCTGGGATGCCGCTGCCGTGCTGGCGCCGGCGGAACCGTCGGCCGCGGCCGGTGATGCCCCAGACGGTGACCCGCCACAGCGCCTCCACGACGATGGCCCGGCTCATCTTGGACGTGCCGTGTACCCGTTCGATGAACGTGATCGGCACCTCCACGACCCGCAGCCCGGCCCGTATCGCCCGCATCGCCAGGTCGATCTGGAAGCAGTACCCCTGGGACTCCACCTCGTCGAGCGCGATCGCGCGCAGCGTGGTGGCCCGGTAGGCGCGGTAGCCGCCGGTGGCGTCCTTGAGCCCGATGCCGAGCATCAGCCGGGCGTAGGTGTTGCCGCCGCGCGACAGCAGTTCACGTGACTTCGGCCAGTTGCGCACCGTGCCGCCCGGCCACCCAGCGGGAGCCGAGCACAAGGTCGGCGTCCTTGAGCGCGCCGAGCAGGAGCGGCAGCTCCTCCGGCTGATGCGAACCGTCGGCGTCCATCTCGACAAGCACGTCGTAGCCCGCGGCCAGGGCCCAGCGGAAGCCCGCGATGTAGGCCGCGCCGAGGCCTGCCTTCTGGGTGCGGTGCAGCACGTGGACGTGGCTGTCCCCGGCCGCGAGCTTGTCGGCGATCTCGCCGGTGCCGTCCGGGCTGTTGTCGTCCACGACCAGCACGTCGGCGTCTGGCACGGCGCGGCGGATCCGGCCCGCCGTCGCCTCGATGTTGGCGCGTTCGTTGTAGGTGGGGATGACAACGGCAACACGCCCCGTGGGCTGCTCGCTGCCGTCCATAACCGTCAAGACTCCCTGCCTGCCCAGTGCCTACACTTCCCCGCCATGCGGGGCGCTGCCACCGCTCCCGGCGATGGGCGTCCCTGCAGGTTACCGCGCGACCCGGCAAGCGCCGGCCGGGAAGGCGCCCGCGCGCCGGGCGGTACAAGGCGAAAAGAGGGCCCGGGCCGCCCTTCGGACCGGAGTCCACCCCGTCGGCCACGAGACCGGCCCCGTTGTCTACTGGGTGCCCGGGCCCCTTTCCAAGTCCAGCCATTGCCTGCCAGGGACACCCCCGGCGGCCCAGCCCGGTGCCGGACTTCGCAGTAACTTAGGAGCCGGCGCTGGCCGGTGTCAACCTTTGCTCTGGCGGCCGTCCGCGCTGGTGCACGCGGGGCTGGGCCCTGTTCCCGGTTGGGCCTGCAGCGGTACGATTGAGCCCTTCCAGGTGAGGGGCGGCATGACAGCTCTGTCAGGCGCGCGGCCACGATGACGTTGCCGCGCAGAGGGGTCACCGCATTGGCTCACCACCACGAGGCCTGTCTATGTCCGGATCCCCGGACGCCCCGTTTCCTGGGCCGCATCGAGCGGTTGCGACCGGCGCCCGAACGCTCGGGCTAGGGCAGCCCAAGGCCCAGCCGATCCGAGCAGTGATCTTCTCGCAGGAGGTTCAGCGATGACCGATAACTCCGAGCCGCAGGTCTCTGAGGATGGCGAGCAGGAGGTCTCCGAGTCGCAGATTGCCGTGCACTGGCGGGAGGAGGAGTACTACTACCCGCCGGAGTCATTCGTCGCCCAGGCGAACGCGAATGACCCGGCCATCTTCGACCGGTTCAGCATGGACAAGTTCCCCGACTGCTTCACCGAGTACGCGGACCTGCTGACCTGGGACAAGCGCTGGGACACCGTTCTGGACAGCAGCAATCCCCCGTTCTGGAAGTGGTTCACCGGCGGCCGGCTGAATGCCTGCTACAACTGCGTGGACCGGCACGCGGCGGCCAGCCCGGACAAGACCGCGATCATCTTCGTCCCGGAGCTGGAGGACGACGAGCACGTGCACATCAGCTACGCGGAGCTGCTGCGCCAGGTCCACGAGTTCGCGGCGCTGCTGCGCGACTCCGCGGGCCTGAAGGCCGGCGACCGGGTGACGCTGCACATGCCGATGGTCCCGGAGGCGGCCGTCACGATGCTCGCCTGCGCCCGGCTCGGCGTCATTCACTCCCAGGTGTTCGGCGGCTTCAGCGGCCAGGCCTGCGGGACGCGCATCGCCGACTCCGGTAGCCGGGTCCTGATCACGATGGACGGCTACTACCGCGCGGGCTCCATTACCGATCACAAGGTCAAGGCCGACGAGGCGGTGGCCGAGGCCGCTAGGCAGGGCCAGGACGTCGACCGGGTGCTGGTGTGGCGGCGGCATCCCGGCCGGTATGCGTCGCAGACGCCGATGGTGGACGGCCGGGACTTCTTCGTCGACGAACTGTTGCCCGAGCACAGCGGCAAGACCGTGGAGCCGGTATCCATGCCGTCCGAGGCGCCGTTGTTTCTCATGTACACCTCGGGGACGACGGGGCGGCCCAAGGGCGCCCAGCATTCCACCGGCGGGTACATGTCCTACGTGGCCGGGACGTCGAAGTACTATCTCGACATCCACCCCGACGACGTGTACTGGTGCATGGCCGACATCGGCTGGATCACCGGCCACTCCTACATCGTCTACGGCCCGCTCGCCCTCGGCACCACCACCGTGATCTACGAAGGCGTGCCGAACTACCCGGACGGCGGGCGGCCGTGGCGGATCGCCGAAAAGCTCGGGGTGAACATCTTCCACACCTCGCCCACCGCCATCCGGATGCTGCGCAAGGTCGGCCCGGAGGAGCCCGCCAAGTACAGCTACTCCTTCAAGTCCATGACGACGGTCGGGGAGCCGATCGAGCCCGAGGTGTGGCGGTGGTATCACGCTGAGGTGGGCAAGGGTGAGGCGGTGATCACCGACACCTGGTGGCAGACCGAGACCGGCGGGTTCCTCGGCACCTCGCTGCCGGCGCTCAAGCCGATGAAGCCCGGCTCCTGCGGCCCGGCGGCGCTGGGCATCTTCCCGGTGATCCTGGACGAGAACGGCAACGAGGTCCCCGACGGCAAGGCCGGGAACATCTGCATCACCAACCCCTGGCCGGGGATCATGCAGACGGTCTGGGGCCAGCCCGAGCGGTTCCTCAGCGTGTACTACGCCAAGTACAACAAGGACCCCGACTCCAGGGACTGGCGGGACTGGCCGTACTTCGCCGGCGACGGCGCGGTCCGCGCCCCCGACGGCTACTACCGGATCCTCGGCCGCGTCGATGACGTGATCAACGTCGCCGGGCACCGGCTCGGGACCAAGGAGCTGGAGTCGTCCGCGCTGACGGTGGCCGAAGTCGCCGAGGCGGCGGCGGTGCCGGTGGTAGACGACATCCGCGGCCGGATGGTGGAGATGTATATCTCGCTCAAGCCGGGGTTCGAGGCCAGCGATGAGCAGGCGGCGAAGGTGACCACCGCGATCGAGGTTCAGATCGGGAAGATCGCAAGGCCGAAGAACGTGTGGATCGTGCCGGACATGCCCAAGACCCGGTCCGGGAAGATCATGCGCCGGGTCATCGCCGCGGTGTCCAACTTCACCGACGTCGGCGACGTCACCACCCTGGCCAACCCCGAGGTCGTGGACGGCATCCGCCGCCAGGTCCAGTCCGCCAAGGTCGCCAAGGGCGACGTCCCCCGTGAGCTGTCCGAGACGGAGAAGGCCGAAATCCAGGCCTTCGGCTCCGAATCCTGAGCAAGCCCGCCGGGACTACCCCCGGTGCCACAGCCGGGTGCGGCATCTGGTCCCTGGCGCTGAGCCAGGGACCAGATGCGCCCCAGACGCACGCCCGGCCCCGGCCGGGGAAGCAGCACTGGGGGGTTCCGGGGCGGCTTGCCGCCGCAGGCTAGCAAGGCGTTACAGCGGCAGGCCGGCCTCCAGCAGGGCCAGGCCCCGCTCGAGCTTGGCGCCGAACCCGTCGAGGTCCTCGGGCTGGTCGAACCACGCGGCCATCGCGATCCCGACGACGGCCCCGGCGAGCGCCTGGACCTCGAAGTCGCCCGCGGCCTTCCCGGCCCGCTCGGCCACCGCCTGCGCGATGACCTGGGTGGTCCGGGCGAACTCCGCCAGCATCCGGGCCCGGACGGCGGGCACCGCAATGGCCATGTCCATGGTCTCCCGCAGTTGCGCGAGCTCCCCCGGTCCCATGCCGTCGAAGGCGGCGCGGACCGCGGCGCGCAGGGCGGCGATCGGCCCCATGTCCGCCGGCTGGGCCAGGAACACGTCCATCCACAGCAGTTCCATGTCGTCCTGCAGGACGACGTCTTCCTTGGTGGGGAAATAGCGGAAGAACGTGCTCGGGGAGACCTCGGCGGCCTCGGCGATCTGCTCCACCGTGGTGGCGTCGTACCCCTGCTCACGGAAAAGCCGGAGCGCGTGCTCCCTGATGGCAGCACGCGTCCTGGCCTTCTTGCGCTCCCGCAGCCCAGGTCGGCCTGTCGCGTCAGGCAACACGCTCATGGGGCGATTCTGCCCCCTCGAAGCCCTGGCCGGTAGCAGCCACGTCCTCGCGCGTCCGGCGCGGCGCGCCAGGGCAGGAACGCCAGCGCCACCACGATCCCGGCCGCGCCGACACCGGCGCAGACCCACAGCATCGCATCGGTGCCGTGCACGAACGCGGCCTTTACCGAGTCCAGCAGCGCCGCCGAGCCGGTCTGGTGGGCCACCGCGAGGCCGGCGAACACGCTGCTGCGCGCCGCGTTCGCCGCGGGCGAGGGCAGCCCGGCCAGATCGAGCCCCGAGTGGTACGCCACGGACAGCACGCTGCCCAGGACCGCGGCTGACAGCGGCGCGCCCGCCTTCTGCACCGCCTGCATGACGGCCGAGCCGACCCCCGCGCGGTCCTTGGGCAGGTCGACCAGAGCGGTGGAGGCCGCAGTGGCCAGTGCCAGCCCGAAGCCGACCCCGGTGATCGCGGTCCAGGTGGCGATGAACGCGTTCCCGCTGGCCACGGTCATCGTGGCGCCGAGCACCAAGCCGCAGGTCAGCAGCGTGAACCCCAGGGCGGCGGTGAGCTTGGTGGTCAGCCGCGCAGCCACCCGGTCGGCCAGGCCGGCACCCAGCGCCAGGCCCACCATCAGCGGCAGCAGCCGCACCCCGCTGCCCATCGCCGACACTCCCAGGATGGCCTGGAAGAACTGGGGCGCCCCGAACAGCAGGCCGAACATCGCGAAGACACCGAACGCCTGGAGCACCGTCCCCCAGGTGAACCGGGCGGACCGGAACAGGCCCAGGTCCACCAGTGGCTGCCCGCCATGCCGGTTGAGCCAAAGCTCCCACAGCACGAAGGCCGTCAAGATGGCCACGCCACCGGCCATGGCCGCGATCGCGATCACCGAGGACCAGCCGTACTGCCCGGCCGCGATGAAGCCGTACACCAGCAGCGCCAGGCCACCGCACGAGGCCACGATCCCCCCGGGGTCCAGCCCGGGCTGCTGGGCGGCGCGCGACTCCGGCACCAGCAGCGCCATCGCGGCCAGGCCGATCACCACCACCGGCAGGTTCATCAGGAACACCCAGCCCCACCAGTAGTTCGACAGCAGCCAGCCGCCAAGGATCGGCCCGATCGGCAGCGCCAGGAAGTTGGCCGCCGCCCAGACTCCGACCGCCCGGGTCCGCTCGTCGTCGTCGAACATCACCGTGATGATCGACAGGACCAACGGGATCATGAACCCGGCGCTCAGCCCGAGCACGATCCTGGCGGCGATGAACTCGCCGGGGCTCGTGGAGAACGCGCAGGCCAGCGAGCTCAGCCCGAACGCCGCCAGGGTGGCCATCATGACCTTCTTGCGGCCGAATCTGTCCCCCAGCAGCCCGCCGGGCAGCAGCCCCACGGCCAGCGCCAGGGTGTATGCCGACACGAACCACTGCAGGTCCGTCGCGGAGGCGTGCAGCGTCCCTGCCAGGGTCGGCAGCGCCACGCTCAGCACCGTCGCGTCCAGCCCGACCGCGAGCACGCCCAGCGTCAGCGCCGCCAGCGCCCACCACTTCCGCGCCGCAACTCCACCCATGACACTCACCACCATGAAGTAGCTTCTCTAATATGAAAGCTACTATCATTTCATAGTGTCATGCAAGCCTGAGTTACTTCCAGTTTCGAGGGTCAGCCCGGAGGGGCCGGAACGACGACGGTGCCCGTGGCCGTCACGACCGTGACCGGCGGTTCGAGCACGGCCGAGGCGGACGGCCCGCGTTCGGGGTCGGCGCGGCATACGACGCGGGCCTCGAAGGCGAGGTCGCGGCTGCGGCGCCCCACCCGGGTCACGGTCGCCGTGGTCTCGATCACGTCGCCACCGAGCACCGGCGCACGGAACTGGACGTCGGAGTAGGAGGCGAACAGGCCCTCGTCGCCGTCCATGCGGATGCAGGCCTCCGTGGCAACGTCGCCGAACAGGGCGAGCACGTACGCGCCGTCCACCAGGTTCCCGCCGTAGTGGGCGTCGGCCGCGGACACATACCGGCGCTGGGTGACGGCCAGGCCTTCGGCCGCGGTCACGCCGCGTTTCCCTGCGGCTCGGGGGAGAGCGTGTGGACCAGGTAGCTGGCGACCTCGCGGGGCGTGGTGCCGCGGCCGAACACCCGGTCCACACCAAGGTCCTGTGCCATCGCCGGGTCGAACCTGGGCCCGCCGACGACGAGCAGCGGCCGGGCCGCGCCGCGCGCGGCAGTGAACGCCGCGGAGATTTCCCTGGCGGCCTTGATGTGCGCGTCCCGCTGGGTGACCACCTGGCTGACCAGCACCGCGTCCGCGTGCGCAGCGCCGGCCCGGTCGACCAGGTCAGCCACCGCGACCTGGGCGCCCAGGTTGACCACCCGGATCTCCGCGTAGGACTCCAGGCCCTTCTCCCCCGCGTGACCCTTGACGTTGAGGATGGCGTCGATGCCGACGGTGTGGGCGTCGACGCCGACGGTCGCGCCGACCACCACGAGTTCCCGGCCCAGGCCCGACCGGATCCGCCGGTTGACCTCGGCGGTGGACATCAGCGGGAACTCACGCCGCGCGACCTTGACGTCGGCCAGGTCGACCAGGTGCTTGACGGTGCCGTAGACGATGAAGAAGGTGAAGTCCGGGCCCATCGCCTTGACGTGCACCACCATGGCCGGGTCCACGCCCATCTTGGCTGCCAGCTGGGCCGCCGCGCCCTCCGCCAGCGCCCGCTCCTCCTCGGTGCCCGACGGCAGCGGCAGCGTGAACGAGACCTGGATCCGCCCGTCGCCGGTGGTGTCCCCGTAGGGCCGGATCACCTGGCCGGCCTGCTCGGTGGCGCTCATGACCGGCCCGCTTCCAGGAACTGCTCGCGGCCTTCGAGGAACTCGCTGGCCGGGTTGAAGTAGCCGTCCGCGCGCTCGACCACTCCGTCCAGGCCGCGGCCGCCGTCGGCCGGGCGGCGGGTCACCCCGAAGGTGCCGTCGGCGATCGCGTTCAGCAGCCCCTCGGCGGTGATGCGGCGCAGCAGGCCGACCGACTCGGCCAGGACCTGCTGGGCCCGCTTCTCGATGAACCCGCCCGGCGGCGGCCGGAAGTTCTCGCCGAGCCGTCCCGCGGCCCGCAGCACGTACCGCACGTTCTCCAGGGCCAGGTCCCGGTCGGACAGGAAGGGGGTATGGATGCCCTCGGTCATCATCCCGATGAGCAGGATCGACTGGTCGGTCAGTGCGCCGCACAGGTTGAAGAACGCGTCGAGCAGGTACCCGGCGAACACGTTGCCGGTCATGTACTTGGTCGGCGGCATGTACTTCAGCGGCGCACCGGGGAACAACTGGCGGACGAGCTGGGCGTGCGCCAGTTCGAGCAGGAACGAGTCCGGCACCTCGGGGTTGATCTCGAACGCGTGCCCCAGCCCGAGCTGCCACTCGGCCAGGCCGGCCTCCCGGCCGAAGTACTCGTTGAGAAGCTGGCTGACCATGACCGTGTGCGCGGCGTCCACCGCGTCGGCGGTGGTCAGGTAGTTGTCCTCGCCGGTGTTGATGATGATCCCGGCGCGGGCGTGGACCTGCCGGGAGAACCGCTGGTCGATGAAGGTACGGCGGGGGTTGATGTCGCGGAAGATGATCCCGTACATGCAGTCGTTGAGCATCATGTCGAGGCGCTCGAGCCCGGCCAGCGCCGCGATCTCGGGCATGCACAGCCCCGAGGCGTAGTTGGTGAGCCGCACGTACCGGCCAAGCTCGCGGGAGACGTCGTCGAGCGCGGCGCGCATCAGGCGGAAGTTCTCCCTGGTCGCGTAGGTGCCGGCGAAGCCTTCGCGGGTGGCGCCCTCGGGGACGTAGTCAAGCAGCGACTGGCCGGTGGACCGGATCACCGCGATGATGTCCGCGCCTTCCCGCGCCGCTGCCTGCGCCTGCGGGATGTCCTCGTAGATGTCGCCGGTCGCGACGATCAGGTAGATCCACGGCTTCGGCGGGTCGGCGGTGGCCTTGATCATCGCCTCGCGCTCGGCCTTCCTGGCGTCGATCCGGGCGAAGCCGTCGGACAGCACCGCGGTCGCGGCCAGCCGCGCTGCCGCGGCGTCGCCGCCCTCGGGCAGCCGGAACTTCACCCTGCCCGCGGCGGCATCGCTGGCCAGCGCGGCGAGGCTGGGGTAGCCGCCGGTCACCAGCGCGTCCCAGGCGGGCAGGGCCACCCCCTGCTGCAGCCCGCAGCTCTCGGCCACCGCGTCCACGAGATGGTTCACCCAGGGCATGCCGTCATCGGGATCGGCACCATCCAGCCCGCCGAGGCGCAGTACCGCGCGTTCCACCGACACGGTGGTGTGCGTGCGGGCCATCTCCACGATGGGCCGGCCCGCGACAGCGGCCAGTTCCCGCGCCTGGAGGACCATCGCGGGGTCCAGGCTGAGCACGGGCGCCGTAGCGCCGCCCGTGTGTTTGCTACCCGGCATGACGCCTCACCCTTCCGCCGTCCGGCTCTCGAAGATCTGCCGCACTCCCGGCTCGGCACGGACCAGGTCCAGCGCAAGGGCGGCATGTCCCGGTACATACCCGTTACCGATGAGCATGGTGATGTCGGCGGCTACCCCTTCGGCGCCGAGCGCGGCCCCGCTGAACGAGGTCGCCATCGAGAAGAAGATCACCGTGCCGCCGTCGGCGGTCGCCAGCACCGCGCCCCCCTCGCAGCCCGGGACGTCCACACACACCACGGTCACCTGGGCGGGGCCACCGGCGGCCCGGACCACGCCGGCGACCGCCGCCGGATCCCGGGCATCCGCGATCACAACCTCGTCCACCAGGTCTGCCTTGGCGAGCAGGTCCGCCTCGGCCTGCGTCGGCACCAGCCCGATCACTGTCCGCGCGCCGGCCTCGCGGGCCGCCGCCGCGGACAGGCTGCCGCTCTTGCCTGCCGCACCGAGTATCGCCACCACCGGCGGGGTGCCGCCGCTCCAGGCGTCTC
>CAVSCM010000048.1:0-23192 GCA_963726415.1 uncultured Actinomycetes bacterium | reverse complement strand
CGGCTTACTCCGGCGCGAAGCGGTAGCCAGCCCTCG
Source organism: uncultured Actinomycetes bacterium (assembly GCA_963726415.1). Classification (GTDB taxonomy): domain Bacteria; phylum Actinomycetota; class Actinomycetes; order Streptosporangiales; family Streptosporangiaceae; genus DASXKD01. The sequence continues at coordinate 23,156 of CAVSCM010000048.1, read as the reverse complement.
GCTGAGTGAGGATGAGCGGGGTGCTTCCGTCGGCTTCCAGCTTGGCCCGCAGCCGCCGGACGTACACCCGCACGTACTCGGTCTCGGTCTCGTACCCGTGCCCCCACACGCGCCGCAGCAGGTGCGCGTGGGTCAGCAGCTTGCCGCGGTTGGTGGCAAGCTCGCGCAGCAGGGCGAACTCCGTGGGGGTCAGGTGCACCGGCTCGCCGTCCCTGGTCACCTGCTGGCTGGCCAGGTCGATCTCGATGTTCCCCGCGCTGACGATCGGCGGCCCCGGCTCGGTCGAGGCGGCGGGCCTGGTGCGGCGCAGCGTGGCGGTGATCCGGGCCAGCAGTTCCTCGATGCTGAACGGCTTGGTCATGTAGTCGTCGGCGCCAACGTTGAGCGCGGTCACCTTGTCCCGCTCCCCGCCGCGGGCGGATACCACGATGATCGCCACGCTGGACTGCTCGCGGATCTGCCGGCACAGCTCGAAGCCGTCGACCTCGGGCAGCATCAGGTCGAGCAGGACGATGTCCGGCTCCTCGGTCTCCAGCAGTTGCAGTGCCCGGGTGCCGTCGGCGGACACCACGCTGTCAAAGCCCCGCACGGCCAGGTTCGACCTGATCAGGTCGACGATGTTCGGGTCGTCCTCCACCACGAGCGCGCGGGTGTTCTTGGTGTTCTCAGTCATGACGGCCCAGTCCCTGCCCGGCTTCCTCGGTCTCGCGTGCCATGGCCATGCCTTCGTCGGCGAGGCCGTCCCGGTGCCCGTCGTCGGTGCCGGGACGGTCGCTGGCCTCCACCGGCAGGCTGATGCGGAAGCACGTGCCGCGGGCCGGGCGGCGCAGTTCGATGCTGCCGCCGTGCGCCTCGATGATGGCCTTGGCGATGGACAACCCGAGCCCGGCCCCGGCGCGGAGGGCGCGGCGCTGCGGGGTGACGTCGAACGCGGCCGCCAGTTCCCCCGGCATGCCGGTGCCGTCGTCGATCACGCTGATCACGACCTCGGCGGGCGCCGTCGGAGCCGTGGCCCGCGCCGTGACCGCGGTCACCCGGACCTGCGTCCCGGGCGGGTTGTGCCGGACCGCGTTGCTGAGCAGGTTCACGAACACCTGCTCCATCCTGTCGTGGTCGGCCCACACGGCGGGCAGGCCGGGCTGGCTGTCCATGGACACCGCCGCGGCGTCGGCCGGCGGCAGGCACGCGATGGCTGCCTCCAGGACCAGCGGGATGTCGCACCAGTCCCGCTGCAGCCGCATGACGCCCGACTCGATCGCGGAAAAGTCGAGCAGGTCCTCCACCAGGCGGCCGAGGCGGGCCGACTCGGCGGCGATCCGGTCGAGGAAGCGCATCTGCGAGTCGGTGTCCCAGGTCACGTCCGGCTGCATGAGGCTGGAGGCGTAGCCGCGGATGGCCGTCAGCGGGGTGCGCAACTCGTGGCTCATCCGGGACAGGAAGCCGCGCTGCAGTTCCCGCGACCGGCGCAGCGCCGCGGCCTCCTGGTGCGCGAGGCCGGCCTCCTCCCGTTCCAGCGCGAGCCGCAGCGAGTGCGCGGCGTCCTCCATGAGCGCGGTCTCGTCCTTGGTGGCGCCAAGCTCCTTCCAGCTTGCCAGCAGCACGGTGGGCCCGCCCGGCGCCGGGAACGTGGCCGCGAGCACCCGCCGGCCGCGGCTGCTGAGAACCGGCCTGGCCACGCCGTCCTGCCCGGCCGCGCCGTCGCGGTGCGCCCCGGCCAGGAACTGCTCCGCCGTGCCGCGCAGCGACGGCGACGCCGACGCCGGATCCCGGCCCATGGGCCCGGTGAACGCGCGCCACCGGGGGGCGGCGTCCGGCGGCTGGGTGAGCAGTGCCACCTCGTCGGCGCGCAGCCCGCGCCGCAGCGACTCGACCGCGGCGAACAGTCCCTCGGCGACCGGGACGGGGCCGGCCAGCGTCTCCAGCATCTCGCGGATGGTTTCCAGCACCCGGTTCCGCGCGGTGACCTGGTCGAGCAGCCGGTCCCGCTCCATCGCGCTTGCTGCGTACCCCGCGTAGAGCGTGACCAGGTCCAGCTCGTCGCGTTGTGGCGGGCGTGTATCCGGGCGGAAGACCGTAATGACGCCCCTGAGGCCGCTCGGGCCCATGACCGGGACGGACCAGGAGCCGGTGATGCCCGCGCCCGCTGGGAGGCCGCCGTAACCGGCCCGCGCCGCGGTGGCCCGGATATCTGCCTCGGTCACCGGCTGCTCGATAGACGCGGCCAGCCCGACCGGGCCCCCCGCCGGGCCGAACGGCAGAGCCGACCAGTCGGCGAGCTGCCCGGGGGGGAACCCGAGCGACGCGGCGCAGATCAGGGTCTGGTCGGCGACCAGGTGGATGCACAGCCGCTCGGTGCCCAGCGCCGCGCCGAGCGCGGACAGGATCAGCGACAGGCTGGAGGAAGGATCGGCCGACGCCAGCCGGTCGGCCAGCCGGTGCAGACGGTTGAGCTGGCGGCGCGCGGAGGAGTCGACCTGCTGCCCGGACAGCAGCGCGACCACGTCGTCGGGGTGGGTGCTGCGTGGATCGAGGTCGCCCACGATCCGCCCCTGCCGCATCACCACGATGCGGTCGGCCAGCCGGAACATCTGCTCGATGTCGTGACAGGCAAGCAGGATCGTGGTGCCCTGCTCGCGCAGGCCCACGATCAGCGCTTCGACCTGGGCCGATTCCCGGACGCCGAGCGATGCCGTGGGCTCGTCCAGCGCCAGCAACAGCGGCCGGTGCCGCATCGCGCGGGCGACGGCGACAAGCTGGCGCTGGCCGCCGGATAGGGTCCGGATGCTGCGGGTGGTGTCCCGCAGCGGGATCTGCAGGCTCTCCAGCACCTGTGCCGCGGCCGCGTGGAACCGGCTCGCCGAGAGCATGAGGCGCCGTGGCTCCTGCCCCAGCAGGATGTTGGCCGCCACGTCCAGGTTGTCGCACAGCGCCAGGTCCTGCCAGACCACGCCGATTCCCTGGCGGGCCGCGGCGCGTGGGTCGGCGAGTACCTTCCGGCCCGCCAGGAAGATCTCACCGCCCGCCGGGGCGATGTCACCGGCGATGCAGCGCACCAGCGTGGTCTTGCCCGCGCCGTTCTCCCCCGCCAGCGCGATGAGCTCGCCGGGCCGGACGCTGAGGTCGACCCCGTCGAGCGCGCGGACGGCGCCGAATCTGACTTCGAGCCCGGATACGGTCAGCAGCGGGGCCGGCGCGGCGTCCGCGGCCAGCGGCAGCACGGCAGTCATCGAGGACCCGGCACGAGAAGGTCGGTCATGTCAGACATTGTGGGACCTAACCCCCCTGCCTCGCCATTCGCGTGCCCGCCAGACCTATGCCGCGACCAGCTAGGACCCCAGCTCACAGGGCCCAGGCCCACGCGACGGAGTCGAGCGGGCCTGTAGGCCAGCGGGGGGTTCCGGGGGGTCGCCCCCCCGGGCCAACACCCCTAATACGAGCGGGGGAGGCCGAGGACGTGCTGGCCGAGGTAGGCCAGCACGAGGTTGTTGCTCACCGGGGCGATCTCCAGCAGCTTGGTCTCACGGAACTTGCGCTCGATGTCGTACTCGGCCGCGAACGCGTTGCCGCCGAAGGCGTGCATCGCCGCGTTGCCCGCCTCGGCGGAGGCCTGGGAGGCGAGCAGCTTGGCCATGTTCGCCTCCGCCCCGCACGGCTTGCCCGCGTCGAACAGGCTCGCCGCCTTGAACCGCAGCAAGGACGCCGCCTCGACCCTGGCTTTGGCCTGGGCCAGCGGGAACGCGACCCCCTGGTTGGCCCCGATCGGCCTGCCGAAAACCTCCCGCTGGGACGCGTACTCGCTGGCGCGATCGAGGAAGAACAGCCCATCGCCGAGGGCCTCGCTGGCCAGGAGGCATCGTTCGGCATTGAAACCGTCGAGGACGTGCCGGAACCCGCGCCCTTCCACGCCGATCAGGTTGCCGGCCGGCACCCGCAGGCCGGAGAAGAACACCTGGTAGGTGTGGTAGTTGAACATCAGCGGGATGCGGCGCGTCTCCACCGTGCCGCCGGCCTCCCGCAGGTCGACGAGCAGCAGCGACAGGCCGGCCGCCCGGTCGGCCTCGGCGGGCGGGCCGGTCCTGGCCAGCAGCAGCATCAGGTCGGTCTGCTCGGCCCGGCTGATGAACGTCTTCTGGCCGGTGATCACATAGTCCCCGCCGTCCCGTTCGGCCCGCGTGGCGATCTTGGTGGAATCGGAACCTGCGTCCGGCTCGGTGATCCCGAACGCCTGGAGCCGCAGTTCCCCGGCCGCCAGGGGCGGCAGCCAGCGCCGCTTCTGCTCCTCGCTGCCATGTCTGGCCAGCGCGCCCATGGTGTAGAGCTGGGCGTGGCAAGCGTTCGCGTTGCCGCCGGAGCGGTGGATCTCCTCCAGGATGATTCCCGCCTCGGTGACGCCCTGGCCGCCGCCGCCGTACTCGGCGGGGATGAGCACCGACAGCCAGCCGAGCCTGGTCATGGTCGCGACGAACTCCGCGGGGTACTCGCCGCTGGCTTCGAGATCGCGCCAGTACTGCCCGGGGAACCCGGCGCAGACCTCACGGACCGCGTCCCGGATGAGCACCTGGTCACCCGTGAGCGAGAAGTCCATGCCTGCCCCGGCTAGCCCTGGTCCAGGCCGAGGATCCGGGCCGCGTTCTCGTGCAGCACCCGGCTCAGGACCGGCTCGGGCAGGTCGAGGGACTCCAGTTCGATGAGGCAGCGTTCCGGGGTGATGAACGGGAAGTCGCTGCCCCACAGGAACTGGCCAGCCAGCCGGCCACGCAGTTCCCGGACAAGTTCGGCCGGGATGCGCTTGGGCGACCAGCCCGAGATGTCGATATAAACGTTGCTCTTGTGCAGGGCCATGGCGACCAGTTCCATGTGCCACGGCCAGCCGAAATGCGCGGCCACCACGGTCAGGCCCGGGTGGGCGGCCGCGACCGCGTCCAGCCTGATCGGGCGCGCGTAGTCAAGGCCGATGCCCTGGCCGCCCGGCTGGCCCGCGCCGATTCCGCTGGTCCCGGTGTGGAACAGGGCCAGCAGGCCGTGGTCCTGGCAGGCGGCGAACACCGGCCAGTAGGCGGGGTCATCGGGGGCGAAGGCCTGCAGCGAGGGGTGGAACTTGACCCCGTGCAGCCCCAGTGCGGCGATGTTGGCGACCTCGGCGACCGCGGCCTCACCCTTGTGCGGGTCCACCGAGCCGAGCCCGGTGAACACGTCGGGGAAGTCGCGGCACGCGGCGGCGACGGTCTCGTTGGGCACCCGCGGCCGGCCGGTGGCGGTCTCCGCGTCCCAGGCCAGCAGCACGGCGCGCACGTTCAGGCCGCGGTACCTGCCGGCCAGTTCCGTCAGCGACGCCCGCTGCACCGGCGCGCGGAAGTACGCCTCCGCCGCCTCCACGTACCCGGCCATGCTGCCGTCCAGCCAGTCGGGAGTCGGCAGGTGGACGTGGAAGTCGATCGCCCGGACGGCCATCGGCCCATGCTAGCCAGCCGGTCCGTTTGGGTTGCCCGGCGGGGACTGTTGTGCCGCCTGCCCGGTTTGCCGTCATCCGGGGCTGCCCTTGCCGCGTCTTAGCCGTGGATCCGCGTGCCCGGGCTGTCGCGGAGAGCACCACGCTGGCCTGCTCACGGCCCGCGACGATGTCGCAGAATACGCATCCGGGGGCATCGGCGTCTGCTGCCATGCGGGCATTGTGCCCGACCATGCCGGGGCCGTGACTGGCCCGGGTGCCGACGCCCGGCAGTACGCTGATCGCGGGGAAAATGGCCCGCGGGCCGGGGCCCGGCGGAGGATGTCCTGTGCAGTGTCAATCTGGAGCCGTGATTGATGCAGGCTGAAATCGATACGTCTAAGCCGCATGCCGCCCGCATCTACGACTACCTGCTCGGTGGCAAAGACCATTTCGCCGTCGACCGCGAGACCGCGGAAAAGGGCATCAAGCTCATTCCCACCGGCCGCACGGCCGCCAGGGAGAACCGCGCCTTCCTCGGCCGCGCGGTGCGGTACCTGGTGGCCGAGGCGGGCATCCGCCAATTCCTGGATATCGGGACCGGCCTGCCCAGCGCCAGCAACGTGCACGAGGTGGCGCAGGCGGAGGCACCGGAGTCCCGGGTGGTCTACGTCGACAACGACCCGATCGTGCTCGCCCATGCCCGGGCGCTGCTGACCAGCACCCCGCAGGGCCGCAGCGCCTTCATCGACGCGGACCTGTGTAAGCCGGACACGATCCTGGGCGCCCCCGCCCTGCGCAACACCCTCGATCTCAGCAAGCCGGTGGCGCTCATGCTGGTGGGGATCCTGCACTTCATCCCGGACGAGCAGGACCCGGCGCGGGCGGTCGCCACGCTGGTGGACGCCCTGCCCTCGGGCAGCTACGTGACGGCCTCGCACGGCTCACCCGAGTTCAACCCCGAGGGCGCGGCGGCCTGGACCCGCTCCTGGCGGGAGAGCGGCGTGCCGTTCCAGTTGCGCACCACCGACGAGTTCGCCGACCTGGCGTTCCGTGGCCTGGACCCGGTCGACCCCGGGCTGGTGGTGGTCTCGGAATGGCGGCCGCAGGGCACCGACCCCCAGCCGCTGGCCGCGGAGGTGGCCGTTGTCGGCGGGGTCGCGCGGAAACCGTGATCCGCGGCCAGCGGTGCTGCTCCGGGCGGTGACCTGCCCGGCAGGTGCTTCGATGCCCCGCGACGAAGGATTCAGGCCAGGCAGGGGGGTTCCAGGGGGGCGCTCCCCGGGCCGCCACTGCTGGCGGCGGGACACCCCGGCGGACGGGGGATCCTGGGTTCTCCGGGGCGGCCCGCCACCTCAAAGTCCATCGCCCGCAGTTTGGGTTCCGGTCCAGGAACGCTGAGCGTTTCGTGTGACCCAGCCGAACGGTTCAGTCCGCGCCGGGCGTCATCCCAGCCGGGCGCGGCATGCCGCGGCGATGTCGGCCAGGTCCACCTGCTGCGGCAGTGACTCGTGCCTGCGGTCGCTTGGGTCGAGGGTGCGCAGGGCCTGCAGGTAGGCGCGCGGGCCGCGGCGCGGCCGGTCAGCCGGCTGCCTCACGGATCCGGGCGCTGCCGGTGTCGGAGATCAGCAGATCCCCGGCGGCGTCGGCTATCGTCGCCTCCGGCAGGCCGAGTTCGGCACTGGCCGCCGGGCCGCCGTCGCCGGCGAACCCGTCGATGCCGTCGCCGGCCACGGTGTAGATGTCGCCGGTGGTCATCGACTGGCCGTAGAACGTGCCGGTGGTTTCGGCCACCACCCGGATCAGGCTGTCGCCGGTGTCGGTGATCACCAGATTGCCGGAGGAGTCCAGGGTGGCATCCCAGGGGCCGGTCAACTGGGCGCTGGTGGCCGGGCCGCCGTCGCCGAGGCCGCTCGTGCCGCCACCGGCCACGGTGTAGATGTCGCCGGCGGTCATCAACTGGCCGTAGAACGTGCCGGTGGTGGCCGCCGCCACGCGGATCCGGCTGTCGCCGGTGTCGGCGATCACCAGGTTGCCGTGCGGATCCACGGTCACGCTCTGCGGGTTGACCACGTGGGCCTTGGTGGCCTTGCCGCCGTCGCCGGCGAAGTCGAGCCCGCCGTTGCCGGCCACGGTGTAGATGTCGCCAGCGGTCATCGACTGGCCGTAGAACGGGCCGGTGGTGGCCGCCACCACCCGGATCCGCTGCTTGGCGGTCGCGATCACCAGGTTCCCGGATCCGTCCACCGTCACGCCGTTGGCGAAGCCAAGGGTGGCGCTGGTGGCCGGAATGCCGTTGCCGGTGCCCGCGGTGCCGCCACCGGCCACGGTATAGATGAACCCGGCGTTCATCGACTGCCCGTAGAACGTGCCGGTGCTCTCGGCCAGCAGCCGGACCCGGTTGCTCTTGGTGTCCGCGATCACCAGGTTGCCTGACGGGTCGATGGCTACGCCCTGCGGCTTGTCCAGGGTGGCGATGCTGGCCGGCCCGCCGTCGCCGCTGTGCCCCACGGCCCGGTGCCGGCGATCGTGTAGATGTCCCCGGCGGTCATGGACTGCCCGTAGAAGGTGCCGGTGCTCTCGGCCAGCAGCCGGACCCGGTTGTCCGTGGAATCGGCGATCAGTAGGTTCCCCGAGGCGTCAAGCAGCAGCCCGGCCGGGGAGGCCAGTTCGGCGGTGATCGCGGTACCGCCGTCACCGGCCGACCCTGTGTTGGCGTGCCCGGCGACCGTGTAGATGCTGGCGGCCGCCATCGGCTGGTTGTAGAACGTGCCGCCGGCCGCGGCGACCACCCGGACCCGGTCGTTGCCGGTGTCGGCGATGACCAGGTTGCCCGAGCCGTCCACGGCCACCGCCGTGGGCTTGTTCAGCTCGCCCTTGAGAGCCGGCCGGGTGTCCTTGAATCCCGCGGTGCCGTTCCCGGCCACGGTGTAGATGTCGCCGGCCGTCATCGCCTGGCCGTAGAACGTCGCGGTGGTCTCCGCGACCACCCGGACCCGCTGGTTGGGGGTGTCGGCGAGCACCAGATTCCCGGAGCCGTCCACGGCCACCCCGGAAGCGTCCAGCCCGGCCGAGGTGGCCGGGCCCTTGTCCCCGGAGAAGGCCGCGCTGCCGTCACCGGCCACGGTGTAGATGTCGCCCGCGGTCATCGCCTGGCCGTAGAACGTCGCCGGTGGCCGCCGGCGACCACCCGGATCCGGTTGTTGCCGAAGTCTGCGAACACCAGGTTCCCGGAAACGTCGACGCTGACCTGAGCGGGGTTGTCCAGTTCGGCGCTGGTGGCCGGGCCTCCGTCGCCGCCGAAGCCCACGTTGCCGTTGCCGGCCACGGTGTAGATGTCGCCCGCGGTCATCGCCTGGCCGTAGAAGGTGCCGCTGGTCTCGGCGACGACCCGGATCACCGCGTTCCCGGCGTCGGCGATGATCAGATTCCCCGAGCCGTCCACGGCCAGGCCCGCCGGATTGCTCAGCTGGGCGGCCGTGGCCGGGCCGCCGTCCCCGGTGTATCCGGTGGTGCCGGTGCCGGCCACGGTGTAGATGTCCTTGGCGGTCATCGCCTGGCCGTAGAACGTGCCGTTATGCGCCGCCACGACCCGGATCCGGTCGTTACCCGCGTCGGCGATGACAAGGTTGCCCGAGTGGTCGACGGCGGCCGCGCAGGTGCCCAGGCTGGCGCTCACCGCGGGCCCGCCGTCACCGAGTGGCCCGCTGGCCCCGGTGCCCGCGGGCGTGGTCAGCCGGTCGGTGCTGTCGACCTGACGGACCGTCGTGTTGTCTGCGATGTAGAGCAGGCCGTTCGCGACGGACACGCCGCACGCGTTGGTGATCGGCACGTTGGTGGCCCTGGCCGGGCCGCCGACCCCGCCCGGCCACGGTCGAGATGGTCCCGGCCACCGGTGGAGCAGCCACGGCCGCCCCCGCGCTGGCCCCCACCCCGGCGGTCCCGGCCGCGGCAAGCGCCGTCACCGCCAGCGCTGACACCCCCCGCGCGAGCCAGCCCATGCCTGCGATCCGATTCGCACCCACCCCGGCATCCTCCAAAAGTTAGCCCTGGCAGTTCGCGTGCAGCGATCCGCGAACTGCCAGGGTTCCACGCAAGAGACGCACCAGCGGCGCCATTGGATGACATGAACTGATAAATCGCCACGTCAGAGCGCTTCTGGAGGGGGACGGAGTGGGGACCGCGTAGGGACGGAGTGGGTGGGCGGGCGTCGGTGACCCGGGCTGGACGGTCGTTCGTTTTGCCGGAACAGGGCGCGGGTACTTCAGACGGGCAGGCGGCAGGCGACCTCAGCCGGACGGGAAGGGGCGCAGGACATGAGCCCTGATCCCGATAAGGTTCAGGTCGAAGTCGAGGGCCGGAGCCTGGTCCTCACCAACCTGGCCAAGGTGCTGTACCCGGAGACGGGGTTCACCAAGGGCGCCGTGATCGACTACTACCTGCGCATCGCGCCCGTGCTGCTGCCGCACATCGCCGACCGGCCGCTGACGCTCAGGCGCTACCCGGACGGGGTGACCGGCCAGCATTTCTACAACAAGCACGCCCCGGACCACCGGCCGGACTGGGTGCGCACCGAACGGCTGCCCGCGCCGGGCTCGACCTCGGGCCGGGACTGGGTGCGGTACGTGATCGCCGGTGACCTGCCCACGCTGATCTGGACCGCCAACCTGGCCGGCCTGGAACTGCACACCCCGATGTGGCGGATTCCCGACGTCGCCGAGCCCGACCTGCTCGTCTTCGACCTCGACCCCGGTGCGCCCGCGACCATCGTGGAATGCTGCGCGGTGGCGCTGTGGCTGCGCCCGCTGCTGGCGGAGGCGGGCTTTGAGGCGTTCGCCAAGACCTCGGGCGGCAAGGGGCTCCAGTTGCTCGCCCCGCTGTCGGGAACCAGTTCCGACGGTGCCAGCGCGATAGCCCGGACCATCGCCGAGCACCTGGAGCGCGAGCACCCGGCCGCGGTGGTGTCGCGGATGACCAAGTCGCTGCGCCCCGGCAAGGTCCTGGTCGACTGGAGCCAGAACAACGCGCACAAGACCACGATCGCGCCCTACTCGCTACGCGCCCGCGGCCGGCCGACCGTATCGACGCCGGTGACCTGGGACGAGGTCGCCGGGTGCAAACGGCCGGAGGACCTGGTGTTCACCAGCGGCGACGTGCTGGACCGGGTGGCCGAGCAAGGAGACCTGCTCGCGCCGCTGGTGGCGGAGGCCTAAGCTACCGGCGGAGCGACCGCGGCGCCGTGGTCGCCGCGGCCGCTCCATGTCCGCGCGCCTGACTCAACGGGGATGGCCCCCCGGGCTCACCGAGTCAGCGCGCCGCTCAGCAGCCTGTGACCACCTTCGCCACGTGGAACCCGGCCACCCCGTTGCCGGTCACGCTGTGCCCCGTGTCATTGACGAACGTGTAGAGCCGCAGCTTGTGGTAGGTGACCTGGAGTTTCGTGCCGAGCTTCGCGGTACCCAGGCACGGCGCGCCGGTTGGCGTGGTCGCGCCCGCGGGCAAGCAGCAGCGGCGGCCAGATGCTCTGACAGGCCGCGCTGCACCCGGCCGGGTTCGTGTACAGGGCCCTGCCCGAGCCGTGGACCACGACGATCTTGCCGAACCCGGTGCGGAACGCCTCCTTGACCACCAGCGCGTTGGTGCCTATGGGGCCCGGCCCGGTCTGGGCGGCGGCGATACCCGCCGTGGCCACCGTGACCCCGCCCGCCAGAACCGCCGCGACGACCACGCGCGCGGCCAAGGAAATGCCTCGCGGGCCGCCCGCCCGCCCGAAGGTAGACCTCATCGACGCCACCACCGCCTCTTTCTCCCGGAACATCCGGCCGCAACCAGGTACCACGTACGCGGCGTGGTGCGCGGTTCACCGCCGGGCGGTATGGGCTGAGCCGGGCCGGGGAAAGACCGGAGCGGCCGCAGCTCTCGGGGTAACCGCGACCGCTCCGGGGCTGTTGCCGTGCCCGCGCCAAGGAGGGGTTGCGCGGTACCCGGCTGTTCCCTGCATCACTTATCACGGATGCCGGCCCCGCTCGGTTCACGGGGATTTCGGTAATTTTGCCAGCTGGTCTGGGCGAATCAGATGCGGTGTGGCGGTCCGTTGCGCCGATGCCCATTCAGGTGGGCGGTGTCGTTGAAGCCGCGGACGATCCACCGCTGCTCGATCACCACCAGCCGGGAGATGGACCCGTTGTCCGCCGAGAGGAAGGCGAACGGCCGGGACCCGCTGGCCAGGGCCAAGGCCTGGCCGATCACGCCGCCGTGGGTGAAAATGGCCACCCGGTGCCCGGCATGCCCGGCGGCCAGCCGGTCGATCGCGCCGCGCACCCGGCCCGCCAGCGCCGCCGAGGCCTCCGCGCCAGGGATCACGTCCCAGCGCTCCTGCTCGAAGACCTGCCGGGCGATCGGGTCGTGCTCGGCCACCCGCTGCCGGTACTCGCCGCCCTCCCAGATGCCGAGGTGCACCTCGCGCAGTTCGGGTTCCACCTGGGGGGTCAGGCCGAGCCGGCCGGCCAGCGGTGCCGCCGTCTGCGCGGTGCGCTGCAGCGTGCTCACGTAGATCGCGTCGATTCCCGCGGTGGCCAGCCGGTCGGCCAGGCGCTGCGCCTGCTCTTGCCCGTTCGGCGTCAGTGCGGGGTCCGCGTGCCCGTCCACCAACCGGAACGGCGTGCCCGGCCGGTAGGGCTCGGACTGGCCATGGCGGATGAGCAGGATGTCGGCCGAGCCGGGTATATCGGGGAACCCGGACTGCGGATAACTGGCCTGGGCCACATTGGGGTCTTCGGGCGAGGTCACCACGCCGGTAGCGTATTGCGCGAGAAAGAACTGTTCCGGGCGCCGGGCGGGCCGCTTATCCCGGGGAGGGCCGATGACACAGGCGCACTATGACTTCGTGATCGTGGGTGGCGGCTCGGCCGGCAGCGCGCTGGCGAGCCGGCTCTCCGCCGACCCGTCTGCCCGGGTGCTGGTGCTTGAGGCCGGCCGCCCGGACTACCGCTGGGACGTGTTCATCCACATGCCGGCGGCGCTCACGTTTCCCATCGGCAGCCGGTTCTACGACTGGAAATACTCCGTCCGAGCCCGAGCCCTGCCTGAACGGCCGGCGCGTCTACCACGCCCGCGGCAAGGTGCTCGGCGGCTCGTCCAGCATCAACGGGATGATCTTCCAGCGCGGCAACCCGCTGGACTACGAGCGCTGGGCGGCCGACCCGGGCATGGCCGACTGGGACTATGCGCACTGCCTGCCGTACTTCAAGCGGATGGAGACCTGCCTGGCCGGTGCCGATGAGTACCGGGGCGGGCAGGGACCGCTGGTGCTCGAGCGCGGGCCAGCGACCAACCCGCTGTTCGGTGCGTTCTTCGAGGCGGTGCAGCAGGCCGGCTACCCGCTGACCACCGACGTCAACGGGTACCGGCAGGAGGGCTTCGCCGCGTTCGACCGGAACATCCACCGGGGCCGTCGGCTCAGCGCGGCGCGCGCCTACCTGCACCCGGTGATGCGCCGCCCCAACCTGGAGGTGATCTGCCGCACCCTGGTGACCAGGATCCTCTTCGAGGGAACCCGGGCGGTCGGCGTCGAGTACACCCGGGGTTCCTCGGCGCAGCAGGTGCGCGCCGGTGAGGTCATCGTGTGCGGCGGCGCGATCAACACGCCGCAACTGCTGCAGCTTTCCGGCGTCGGCAACCCCGCCGACCTGGCCGCGCACGGCATCGACGTGGTCGCCGACCTGTCCGGGGTAGGCGAGAACCTGCAGGACCACCTGGAGGTGTACGTCCAGTACGGTTCCAAGCTGCCGGTCTCGGTGGCCCCGGCGCTGAAGTGGCGCAACCGGCCGATGGTCGGTGCCAGGTGGCTGTTTGCGCGCAGCGGGCCGGGGGCGACCAACCACTTCGAGGCCGGTGGCTTCCTCCGCAGCAACGACGACGTGGCCTACCCCAACCTGATGTTCCACTTCCTGCCCATCGCGATCCGCTACGACGGCTCGGCGCCAGCCGGCGGGCACGGCTACCAGGTGCACATCGGCCCGATGTACTCGGACTCGCGCGGCACCGTCAAGATCGTTTCCCCGGATCCCGCGGTGCACCCGGCGCTGCGGTTCAACTACCTGTCCACCCCGACCGACCGGCGGGAGTGGACCGAGGCCATCCAGATCGCCAGGAACATCCTGAACCAGCCCGCGTTCGCGCCGTTCAACGCCGGCGAACTGTCGCCAGGCCCGGAGGTCAGCAGCGAGGAGCAGGTCCTGGACTGGGTGCGCCGGGACGGGGAGACCGCGCTGCACCCGTCCTGCACGGCGAAGATGGGAACCGGCCCCGGCGCCGTCGTGGACCCCGCGAGCATGCGCGTCCACGGGCTGGCCGGGCTGCGGGTGGTGGACGCCTCGGTGATGCCCTACGTCACCAACGGCAACATCTATGCCCCGGTCATGATGATCGCCGAGAAGGCCGCCGACCTGATCCTCGGCCGCACGCCGCTGCCGGCGGAGCCGGTCGAGTTCTACCGGCACGGCGTCAGCCCGGCCCCCGCGCCATCCAGCGCAGGCACATGAGAGTTCTCTTAACGTCCGGTAGCAGCCGCCCGCCGCGGAAAGGTCATCCCGAATAGACCCGCGGCGGGGATCGGGGCATCAGAGCTGGCCGCAAGCCGGCCACGAGCGGGGCGGGCCCGGTGGCCCTGCTGGGGGGGGGCCGGGCCCGCCCCCCGGGGCGCTGCCACCTCGGCTGCCACGGCCTCCGAGTGGCGCGGCCAGCATGAACTGACTAGTCAGTAACTTTTATGACTAGTCAGTAACTTTCGGGGGAGATTAGCTCCCACAGCAGTTAGTCAAACTGTGGGAGCCGTCCGTGGCCACGCGCATCTCCGACAACACAGCCAGCAGGGCCGGCCACCAACCAGAGAACCTCATCGGGCCGGCCCGGCCGCCTCCGGCCCAGCCGCCTCCGGCCCGGCCGCCTCCGGCCCAGCCGCCTGCGGGCCGGTTGCTTCCGGGGCGGCGGCTCGGCTCCGTGCCTGGCCAGGCACGCCCCAGGTCAACGGCTGACCCGAGGTCATTGACGGAGGAACGCCGCCGCCGCCAGGCGCTGCTTGGGCGGCTGGCGGCCGTCTTCTATGCGGGGTCCGGGCTGTTGGGCCTGGTCACCCTTCCGCTGCCGGCGCCGCATTCCAGCCGACTCGGCACCATGCTGGTCTGCGTGGCCGCGCTGGCCGTCGGCATCGCCGTCTGGTTCGCCCCGTGGGGGAGGTGGCCGCGGCGGGCCACGCTGGCACTCGTACCGCCCGCGTTCGCGCTGATCGCGTTGGCGAACCTGTTCGGCGGTTCAGACCTGCGCGCGTACGGCGTTTTCTTCGTGGTCGCCTTCGTATGGATCGGGCTGGCCCAGCCGCCGTGGACCGCGCTGCTCATGGCGCCTCTGGCCACGGCCGCCTACGTCGTGCCGCTGCTCTGGATGCCCGGTAGCGCAGAGATGGGCCTGCCCTCGGCGGCTACCACGATCCCGCTCTGCGTGCTGGTCGGCGAGGGCATCGCCTGGGGGATGGTGCGGCTGGAAGGGATCGAGCGGGATCTGCAGGCAGAGCGGGACCGGTCGGCAGAGCTGCGCGAGCTGGACCGGATGAAGGACGACTTCCTGTCCGCGGTCTCACACGAACTGCGTACCCCCCTCACCATCTGCCGTGGCCACCTCGACGTACTGGGGGAGCAGGCGGCCGCGGACGAAGTGCGGGCGGTCAGGGAGACGCTCGTGGACGAGTTTGACCTGATGGGCCGTCTGGTGGAAGACCTGACCACCCTGGCACGGACCGGCGACGGGATGCTGCTGAAGCTGGAGCCGCTGCGCCTCGGCCACTTCACGGACAGCATCGTCGCCATGGCCGAGCCGATCCTCGGCGATCGCCTTGAGGTGACCGTGGGCCCGCCCGGTGGCACTCTGTGGGCCGACCCGCAGCGGCTGACCCAGGCCCTGCTGAACCTTCTGCAGAACGCGGCAGGTCATGCCCGGGGCGAGGGGCTGGTCCGGCTCGAGGTACGCGCGGAGCCGGAGACCTGGCTGTTCGAGGTGGCCGATGAGGGAGGCGGGCTGCCGCTGGGCGAGGACGGGATCGTCTTCGAGCCGTTCCGCACCGGTTCGTCGGACACCGGCCAGACCGGCCTTGGCCTGTCCATCGTCCGGAGTATCAGCCGGGCCCACGGCGGAGACTGCGGCGTGATGAACCGCCCGGGACAGGGTGCCACCTTCTGGATCCGGGTTCCCCGGTGAAGCTCCTGGTCGTCGAGGATGAGGCCCGCATCGCCGCGTTCCTGGACAAGGGCCTGACGGCACACGGCTATGCCGTTGAGTGGGCAAGGACCGGTGCCGAAGGGCTCAAGCTGGGCACGGCGCCAGACGTCGCCCTGGTGATCCTGGACCTCAAGCTGCCCGATCTCGACGGCCTGGAGGTGCTGGCCGGTCTGCGGGAGCGGGGAGCCATGGTCCCTGTGCTCATCCTCAGCGCCAGGGGACAGGTAGACGACCGAGTCCGCGGGCTGGACCTGGGCGCCGACGACTACCTGCCCAAGCCGTTCGCGTTCACCGAACTGCTGGCCCGGGTGCGGGCGCGGCTGCGCTCAGGGCCCGCCGGGCGCAGGGTGCTCCGCGCCGGCGGCATCTACCTGGACGTGCTGACCCGCGAAGTGACTGTCGGCGGGCGCACGGTGAGCCTGTCGGAACGGGAGTTCTCCCTGCTGCGGGCGTTCGTCAGCCACCCCTGGCAGGTCCTGTCCCGCCGGGATCTGCTGGCCATGGCCTGGGACATCGACTTCGACCCACAGACGAACCTCGTCGACGTCTACGTGGGCTATCTGCGCCGCAAGCTCGGCGGGGCGGTGATCCAAACGGTCCGCGGTGCCGGGTACCGCCTCCCCACCGACGGCACGTCAACCTCCCCCGCGGCCCCCTAGCGCGGGATATGCCCTGGTGTCGGGCAGACTTACTCTCGTGCCTGAACCTGCTCTTCCGTTGACCGATCCGCGCGATCCGCTCGGACTGCGCGCCGCCGCTCCGCTGCTGGATGGTTGGCTGGCGTCCACCGACGCGGCCGATCGCGGTGCCCTCACCCCCATGTGCACGCCCGGGCACAAGCAACGGCACGACCTGACCGGTGCCGTGGTGGCCGGTGACACCCCGCTCTACGGCGGCGTGGACACGATCAAGCATGCCGACACGCTGCTCGCCGACGCCGAATCGCGGGCCGCGCGGCTGTGGGGGGCGGACTGGTGCCGGTTCTCCGTGGCCGGCTCCACACACGGCAACCAGGCGCTGGCCCTTGCCGTCGGCTCCCCGGGCCAGGAGGTGATCGTCACCAGGTGCCTGCACCGGTCGCTGCTGCTCGGGCTGGTGCTGGCCGGCCTGCGCCCGGTGTGGGTGCTGCCGGAGCGCGATGCGGACTCGGGCCTCCCCGGCGCTGTCGCGGTTCGGACAGTACGCAGCGCCCTCGCTGACCACCCCGGCGCCTGCGCGGTGTTTCTCGGCGATCCCTCCTACGTGGGCACCACGGGAGACCTCGCCGGGCACGCCGACGCCGCCCACCAGGCGGGCGTCCCGCTCATCGTGGACGCCGCCTGGGCGGCCTACCTGGGCTTCCACCCGGACCTGCCGCCGCACGCGATCGCCGCGGGCGCGGACGGCATGGTGACAAGCGCGCACAAGACACTGCCCGCCGCCACCCAGGGCGCGCTGGTGTTCGCCCGCACTCAGCTGCTCGACCGGGCCAGGCTCGACCGCGCCTTCGAGGCCACCCACACCACCAGCCCGGCGGGGGCGATCACCGCGAGCATCGACGCGGCGCGGGCACTGCTGGCCAAGGACGGCAAGCAGTTGTGCGCCCGCCTGCTGCACCTGGTGGCCACCGCCAGGCGGCGGCTGGCCGAGGTGCCCGGCGTGGCCGTGCTCGACGGGCCCGGCGTGGACCCGGCCAAGCTGGTCGTGCTGCTCGCCGGGGCCGGGGCCGACGGTTACGCGGTGGAGGCCGATCTGATCGCCGCCGGGATGCCGGTGGAGCTGGGCGACCGGGACATGATCATCCCGATCGTCACGCTCGCGGACACCGAGGACACGGTGGCGCGGTTCTGCGACACGCTGGCGGCCTCGGTCGAGCGCCGCCGCGGCCCGGCCCGGCGCCCCGAGCCGTCGCCCGCCTGGTCGGTGGTGCCGCAGATGGCGATCCCGCCGCGCGAGGCGTTCTTCTCGCCGAACGAGACCGTCCCGGCCGACGCCGCGGTCGGCAGGATCAGCGCCGAGCTTGTGGCTCCCTATCCACCCGGCATCCCCGTTCTCGCCCCGGGCGAGGTGATCACCGGCGATGCCCTGGCGGCGCTGCGCACCGCCAGGGCGCAGGGCGGCCGGATCGCCTACGCCGCCGATCCCGCGCTGGCCACCTTCCAGGTGATCACGCGCGCCTGACCCGCCCCCACCTGGCCACTTTGCACTCCGATTACCGGAAGTGATCATCGCGTCAAGGGTAAAGTCCGTACCTGGCGGGATTTCGAACTTTTTTCGCAAAAGGTAACCCTTGCTGGCCACTCGGGCGTCTTGTGAGGGACCACCGACAGGGGGAGCAAATGAGACAACGACGTTGGGTCACGGCTGCGCTCGCAAGCGTCACCGCGCTGCTGGCAAGCGGAGGGCTGCTCGGGATGAGCGCGCCCGCCGCCGTCGCCGGGCCCGCCGCCGCTACCTCGCAGGCGCTGTCCAACTCGTCCATCACGTTCCCCGACCTGGTCTCACAGACCCCGGTCAAATGGACGCCGAACGTGTTCCCCGGGAGCCCAGCCTGCAACCCGCAGTGGTTCGGCCCGGGGAACCGGCTCTGCAAGCACCACACGATTTACAGCCAGGCCGTGGTCAACGGTGAGGTCATCGTCGTCGGCGCGTTCACCCAGGCATGCCAGACCGGGCCCGCGGCGTCCGGGCACTGTGTCCCTGGCACCCTGGTGACCAGGGACGACATCTTCGCCTACCAGCTCGGCACGGGGGTCATCGACCCGGACTTCGTGCCCGTGCTCGACCAGGGCCCGGTGTACACGGTGATCGCCGGGCCGGACAACACGGTCTACGTGGGCGGCAGCTTCACCACGGTGAACGGCGTCAGCGAACCGGGGCTGGTCCAGCTCTCCGTGACCCCCGGCCAGTCCACCGACGGCCAGGTGGTGCCCGGCTTCGCCGCGCCGCTGTCTGGCACCGTGCATTCCCTCGCGCTGGGCGGGAACTCGCTCTACGTCGGCGGCAACTTCCGGACGCTGATCAAGCCCGGCATCCCGAAGGAGAAGGGCATCGCCCGGCTGGACGCCACCACCGGGGCCGTGGACGGTTCCTTCACGTTCACCCTCGGGGACCCGATTCCCCGGGACGCGCTCCAGGTCGAGTACATGTCGCTGACCCCCGATGAGAACACGCTCATCATCGGCGGGACGTTCCTGCAGGTGAACAGCCTGAATATTCCCAGGGTCGCACTGCTGGCAACGGGCGGCGGACTCGGCGCGACCGGGACGCTTGACGACTGGTCGGCGCCCGTCCTGGCCAACAACTGCTCCAGCGAGCACGACGAGATCCGGTCCATCGACTCCTCACCGGACGGTTCCTACTTCGTCGTCGCG
Organism: uncultured Actinomycetes bacterium; assembly: GCA_963726415.1. Classification (GTDB taxonomy): domain Bacteria; phylum Actinomycetota; class Actinomycetes; order Streptosporangiales; family Streptosporangiaceae; genus DASXKD01. Next base: position 4,103 of record CAVSCM010000048.1, on the reverse strand, counting down.
ACCACCGGATACCGCTCGGCGGGCGGCCCGAGCATCTGTGACGCGGCGGCCCGGTTCGAGACCGGTGCCACCGGCACCGACGTCCAGCCGACCTGGGTCAACTACGCAGGCGGCGACTCGCTGTACGCCGTCGCGGTGTCCGGCTCGGCCGTGTACATCGGCGGGCACAACCGGTTCATCAACAACGAGTGCGGCAACAACTTCGTGTGCGAGGCCAACGCGGTCCTGGTCAACGGGCTGACCGCGGTGGACCCGAACACCGGGCTCGCGCTGCCCTGGTGGCACCCGCAGACCTCCCGCGGGTACGGGGTGGACTCGCTGGTGCTGTACCCGGCCGGCAGTTACGCCGGGTCGAACGGCGGCCTGCTGGTCGGCACGAACGTGAACAGCATCGGCGGGGTCTACCACGGCTACAACGCGATCTTCCCACTGACCGCCACCGCCCCCCAGGTGCCCGGTGGGTCGATCATGTCCGGGATCTTCAGCCAGGGCAGGCTCGGCGGCCTCGACGAGACCACCAACGGCGTGGCGGCCATGTGCGTGGACGACGCGGGCAACAGTTCCACGCCGGGCGCCACCGTCCAGCTCACCACCTGCCAGAACGACGCGGAGCAGAACTGGGTCGTCGAGCCCGGCGGCACCATCACGATCAACGGCCTGTGCCTGGACACCCAGGGCGCCGGCACCGCGCCGGGGACGCCGGTGGTACTGGGCACCTGCAACGGGACCAGCACCCAGGCCTGGAGCCAGGGAGCGGCCAGCAGCCTGGTCAACCAGGCCTCCGGCCTGTGCCTGGACGACCCGGGCGCCAGCACCACCAACAACACCGCGCTGCAGATCGCGACCTGCGCCGGCAACATCGAGCAGGCCTGGCCGCTGCCCGCCGCCCCGCAGTCACCCGCGCCGCCGCCGACCGGCTCGGTGTACCCGACCGAGGAGCAGCACAACGGCAACGTCCCGTGCCTGGACGCCGCCGTCGGCGGCAAGGCCGTGCTCCAGGCCTGCGTGGGTTCCAAGCCGCAGCAGTGGGCCATGGAGGCCGATGGGACCTTCCAGAACGCCAGCCTGTGCCTGGACACCGCGGGCGGCGGTGTCACCCAGGGGACGCTGACCGTGCTGAGCACCTGCAACGGCGGCAACAGCCAGGTCTGGACGCCGGGGCCGAACGGCAGCCTGGTCAACAAGGCCTCGGGGCTGTGCTTGGACGACCCGTCAAGCAACACGGCCAATGGCGTCCAGATGCAGATCTGGTCCTGCAACGGCGGTAACAACCAGCGCTGGTGGCTTCCGGAACTTTAACGCCAGGCTCGTCGAGGCGCCGGGGGAAGGGCGGTAACAACCAGCGCTGGTGGCTTACTCCACAGTGCTATAACGCGGGGGGAGACGCCGGGCGCGGCTGCCCGCCGCGCCCGGTCAGGCCTGCGATGCCCAGTCCTACGGGGAACCGGTCAGACGCGCGGTCTGTGCGGCCAGGTCGGCCGCGTGGGCGGCCAGGTGCGCGGCCCGGGCGGGCCCGGGATCGTCCGGCATTCCGGCGAGGTTGATGTGTACCAGCGCCGCGGCGGTCTGCGCGCCGGCCGCGGCAAGCTGGGTGGCCGCGAGCGCGTCGCCGCGCACGGCCGGGTTGCCCCGCTCGGCGACGTCCGCGGCCAGTGCGGCCACCCTGTCGCCGAGTTCGGCCACCTCCAGGGGCACCTCGCAGGCCCGCGCCAGCGCGGCGGAGACCTGCTCCGCGCGCGGCCGGGTGTCCGGCTGGCCGGGTGCCCGGCGCGCAGCGAGCACGCCGCCGTAGGCATCCGCGTCAGCCTGGGCGAGCGGGGCCGCCTGGCGCAGCAACTCGCGCGCCTGCGCGGCGAGCCCAGGGGCTTGCGCCAGATGGCGCACCGACAGTTCCGAGGTCATCGCGCACAGCGCGGCTGCCAGGGCGACCGCGAGGGCGGCGGCGGAGCCACCCCCCGGGGCTGGCTGGGCGGCGGCGAGTTCGTCGAGGAACTCGCCGACCCGCATGCCCAGGTACCCGGCCCGGCCCGTTCCGGGTCCAAGCGCGTCATCCGGCGTGGCCGCGGGCTCGCGGGCCCCGGGCTCGCCGCCCTGCCGCGGCCCGCGCTCGCCGGGTCCGGTCACGATAGCCGCCGCCTTCCGCGTCGTTGGGGTTGCTGCGATGTCACGTGTGGTATCGGGGTGCCGGGTAGACGACGGTCTTCGGCTCGGTAAAGGTCTCCATCGCGAACCGGCCGCCGACCCGGCCGCGCCCGCTCACCGAGCCGGACCGGCCGCCGAACGGCAGGTGGGACTCCCACAGGTTGGTCGAGGCGTTGATGTTCACCCAGCCGGCCCTGGCCCGCTCGGCGAACGCGAGCCCGCGCTCCAGGTCGCCGGTGAACACGGCCGCGGTCAGCCCGAACGGGGAGGCGTTGGTCAGTTCCAGTGCCTGCTCCGCGGAGCCGATCTCGATGACCGGGACCACCGGCCCGAACGTCTCCTCCCGGGCGATCTCCATGTCCGGAGTGACCGCGTCGAGCACGGTCGGCTCGGCGAACAATGCGGTGGGGAACCCTGGCGCCCGGGCGCCGCCGCAGCACACCCTCGCGCCGTCCGCCAGCGCGCCGGCCACGTGCCGGTCGAACTTGACCGCCGTGGGCTCGTTGTTCAGCGGGCCCATGGTGGTCGCGGGGTCGAATGGGTCCCCGAGCCGGATCTGGTCCTTCGTCGCCGCCACCACCCGATCCACGAACTCCGCCCGGACGGCGGCGTGGACAAGGAAGCGCTCTCCGGCGGTGCAACTCTGCCCGGCGCACAGGTACGCGGCTTCCAGCGCGGCCTCGGCGGCCAGGCCGAGGTCGGCGTCCTCCAGCACCACCATCGGCCCGTTGCCGCCCAGTTCCAGCAGTTGCGTCTTGCCCGCTGCCCGGGTGGCGACGCTCGCGCCGGTGGCTACGGAACCGATGAAGCCCACCGCGTGCACGCCGGGATGACCGGCTACCGCGTCACCGACGACAGGGCCCGGGCCTGGCAGGAAGCTGAACACCCCGGCCGGGACGCCGGCCCCGGTGATGATCTCGGCTAGTAGCGCGCAGCACGCCGAGGTGCTCGGCGCGGGCACCCAGATCACGGCGTTGCCCGCCGCCATGGCCGGTGCGAACAACTCCGCGCCCATCGTGTACGGCCAGTTCCACGGGCTGATGACGCCGACCACGCCGAGCGGCACCGTCATGGTCAGCACCCGCCGGGCCGCCGAGGTGGACGGCGGTGCGCCGCCTGGCAGTCGTATCGCATCTTCCGCGGCCATCCGGAAGTATTCGGCCAGTTCGGCGACCTCGTCACGCGCCTCGGCGGCAAGTGGCTTGCCCTGGTCCTCGGTGAGCGCGCGGGCCAGGTCGTCGGCGCGCAAGTCGATCGCGGCCGCAACCGCGCGGCAGCAGGCGGCGCGCTCGAACACCGGCAGCGCGGCCCAGGACGGCCAGGCGGCGTCGGCGGCCGCCACCGCGTCATCCACGTCGGCCGGGCTGGCCACGGCCACGGAGGCGAACGCCGCACCGGACGCCGGGCTGACCGCCGTCATCGTGCTCGCGCGCCCCTCCCGCCACGTGCCGCCCACGCAGATCAGATACTCACGCACGGGGTTGCCTCCTGCCGCGTGGTCGGGGGGTTCGGGTGCCGGGGCCGGGTCAGGCGCCCGCGCACAAGCGGCCCAGGGCATCGAGGGTCGCTGGGAGCATCCGGAACTCCGGGCCGGAGATGGACAGCGCCGCGACACACGTCCCGGCCGGGTCGAAGACCGGCGCGGCGACCGCGACCAGTCCCTCTTCCAGTTCCGCCACCGCCGTGGCGTAGCCGTCCCTGCGCACCCCGGCCAGTTCCGCGTCGAGCGCGTCGAAGCCGGTGATCGTCTGCGCGGTGTACCGCTCCAGCGTTTGCGGCCGGGGCAGGGCGCCGTAGGCCAGCAGGACCTTGCCGTTGGCCACCGCGTGCGCCGTGGTTCGCCGGCCGATCCAGCCGCCGGAGCAACTCAGGATGTAGGTGCTCGGCACCTCCGCGACGTTGAGCACGTCAGCACCGTCGGGCACGGCGAGGTTGACCGTCTCCCCGGTCCGCTGGGATAG
>CAVSCM010000047.1:0-79582 GCA_963726415.1 uncultured Actinomycetes bacterium | reverse complement strand
CGAATACGGCTGACCGGCCGCGATGCCCGGCGAGGGCGGCGAGTTGCCGAGCCCGGCCTTCAGCGCAGCAGGGATCTGATCGTGGGGGCCAGGCGTAGCTGTTGCGGCGCGCCGGTGATCATTGCGGACAGCGCGGGGAGCACGCGGTCCCGCCAGCCGCGGCAGCGTTCGATCTGGCGGAGGTGATCGCCGAGGTGGGCGGAGCTGGGGAAACGGGCGAGCCACACGAAGACGTTCTCGCCGGCGCGGACCGGCAGCGCGGGGAAGGTGTTCTCGGCGTGCTCCGTTTGCAGGCATGCCAGCGGCGTGGCCCCTGCCTCGACGAGTACCGGGCGGGCCTGGCGGTCGAAGAAGTCCGCGAACACCTGGTCGAACGGCTGGTCGCGGTAGTAGAGCGTGACCAGGATGGCGCGACCGCGCCAGCGGAGGTGTGACCGATCGGGAGCCGCGCGGCCGCCGGTGCCGGAAAGCCTGCCCGCGCGGTCACCGGCCGAAGCAGCAGCACGTTGTCGCTGTCCAGCATCGTGGCGTTGGCCTTGGCGCTGTGTGCCTTCCAGGTGGGCCCGCCGTAGAAGCTGGCCAGCGCCCGGGCCCGGGAGGGCATGCTGGCAAAGCCCCGGATCCACACGAACCGGTCGGGGTCGTGCAGATCGCGGAACTGGCCAACGATCGTCATGCCGGCCTCCTCCTGGCTCTCGACGAGCTCTCGGTCGAACAGGTCGATCAGTACATCTCGCTGGCCAGGCCGCAGGGTGTACTGCCGCAACTCGACGACCGGGTAGCGCACCGCGTTCATCGGCATACCTTCCTTGACAGAACAATTCTTGTTACAACAAAGCCCGCGCGGGTGGGCTCGCTCATGGACACCTAGCGCACCTGAAGTGTTTCGCGCAGCACGTCGGCCACCGAAACGAGCGCAAGTTCGTGCCGTACGGCCTGCTCGATCCCACCGTAGATCTGGCTCAGCGCGGGGCGGATGCCCATGCCGACCGGGCACTCAAGGTTGGGCTCGGTGCGGTGCAAGCCAAACGGCGATTCCTGCCCGACGGCGTCGTAGACCTCAAGCAAAGTGATCTCTTCGGGAGCCCGGGCCAGGCTCCAGCCTGCCCCGGCACCGTGGCGGACGCGAACCAGGCCCGCCCGGCCCAGGTCGCCGAGGCTTCGCCTGATGATCACCGGGTTGGTGTTCACGCTGGCAGCGACCTGGTCCGAAGTCAGCACCTCGTGCCCTCGGCGCTGCGCCAGTGCGAGCCACGCCAGGGCGTGCACGGCGATGGTCATCCGGCTGTTCGCTGCCACTACGCCCTCCTTGCTGTAACAATCTCTATTACAGCAGGCTAAGTGGCGCTCTACACACCGAACTCACCGGTTACAGTGCCCTGTCGGGGCGATGTTGTGGTTGAGGTGAAAGACGTTGCCCGGGTCGTAGGCGTCCTTGACCGCCGTCAGGCGGACGCGCTTAGCCTCGGAGTAGGCACGGCGCACACCTGAGGCACCCTCGTCGCTCAGCGCGTTGACGTAGGCGCCCACGGCGTACGGATTGAGCCTGGCGGCTGCCCGCCGTGCCGCTTCCATTCGCAGACCGTCCTCGCCCGGATCGCTCCATTTCACGGCGGCAACGTACTCAAAGCGCGCGCGGCGATGGCTGAACGCCGTCGCGTCATCGTCGATGTCGGCGATCGCCCCGCCGTAAGCCTGCAGGCTGACGCCCGGCAGGGTGGTGTCCGCCGGGTCGCGGTCCACGAGCGCCCCGATCGCGTCGTCGGGCAGCTCGGGGAGGTAGTGGCCCTTCCAGTAGCGCCGGTACGCGTGGCCCTCGATGCTGTCGTCGCGGGTCTGGAGGTCGATGTAGGAGAGCTCGCGCGCGACCTCGCTGTCCGGTAGGCCGATGGAGCGCAGCGCCGGTAGCATCGCCCGGCCGCCCTCCGGATCGCCCACCCACACGTATCCGAGGGTGACGGTGTCGCCAGAGATCTCGGCGGTCGGCGTGGCCTGGCGGGGAGCCTCCTTGGCCAGGTCGCGCCAGCCGCGCAGCGCCGCGGCGGCGCGGCCGAGCGGGAAGGTGAGCTCCACGACCAGGGCCTGCGTGCCGACGGGATGCAGCCGGAACTCGAACTCGACGACGATCCCGAAGTTGCCGCCACCGCCGCGCAGACCCCAGAACAGGTCGGGGTGCTCATCGGCGGACGCGCGCACGACGCCGCCGTCCGCGGTGACGACGGTGCAGGACACGACGTTGTCGCAGGTGAGACCGTGCTGGCGCGCCAGCCAGCCCATGCCGCCGCCGAGCGTCAACCCGCCGACGCCGGTGTGCGAGACGTTGCCGGCCGTCGTGGCCAAGGCCGAAGGGTTGCGTGGCCCGGTCCAGGGCACCGAGCATCGCGCCGCCCTGCACCCGGGCGCGCCGCGCGACCGGGTCGACGATGACACGGTCCAGCGCGGTGAGGTCGATCATGAGCCCGCCGTGCGGGACAGCGAGGCCGGCGATGTTGTGGCCGCCGCAGCGGACGCCGATCTCCAGGTCGCACTCACGGGCGATGCGCACCGCGGTGACGACGTCGTCGACCGAGGCGCACTGGGCGATCAGCTTCGGGCGGTGGTCGATCATGCCATTCCAGACCGACCGGGCGGAGTCGTAGCCGGGGGTGCCGGGAGTGAGGACCTGACCGTCGAAGTGGGAACGGCGAACGATGGTGGGGAGCTGCGCTGTAGTGGTCATGGCACCCAGGTTCCTAGCAATCGGTCCCCCTGATAAGGTCCATTCCTGTGTCTAGTTTGAGTACCAATTTGTCGCCGGTCTCGGAGCTGGCGATCGACCTGGACCGCAACGGCGGGGATGCCCTGCACCGCCAGATCGAAGCGTCGATCCGCCAGCGGATCCGCTCGGGAGCCCTGCCGGCCGGCGTTGCGCTACCGCCGACCCGCGCCTTGGCGGCTGAGTTGGGTGTCACGCGCGGCGTCGTCGTCGAGGCCTACGCACAGCTCGTGGCCGAGGGGTACCTGACCAGCCGCGGTGGCGGCTACACGCAGGTGGCACCCGCGCCGGCCGCGCCGCCGCCAGCCGCCGCACCGGGGCCTGTGCGGTCGGCTCCGGCGCGCCCGCCTCGCCCTGTGGTCGACTTCGGCTACGGCCGCAGCAACGTCGCGGCCTTCCCACGGGCAGCGTGGCTGCGCTCCGTGCGCCGCGTTCTCGCCGGGGCCCCCGACGAGCGTCTCGGCTACCTCGACGGCCGCGGGGCCGTGGAGCTTCGGTCGGCCCTTGCCTCCTACCTGAACCGCGTCCGGGGGACCAACGCTGATCCCGAGACGATCGTCATCACCAACGGCTACGCACAGGCGGTGTCACTGCTGATCGGAGTGCTGGCCGCCCGCGGCGCCAAAACGGTAGCCGTCGAGGACCCGTCGGCCTCTGACGATGCCCGGCCCATCGCGCAGGCGCTGGGCCTGAACGTGGTCGGCGTGCCGGTGAGCGACGACGGCGTGCGCGTGGACGCAGTGGCCGAACTCGACGCCGACATCCTCATCCTCACTCCATCGCACCAATGGCCGACCGGGGGCGTGCTCTGCCCCCGGTCCGCGGGCCGCGGTGCTCGGATGGGCGCAGCGGACCGGGGCGCTGGTCCTCGAGGACGACTACGACGCCGAATACCGCTACGACCGCGCCCCGATCGGCGCCATGCAAGGCCTCGATCCCGGATCGGGTCGTTTACGCGGGGACCGCGAGCAAGACCCTGGCGCCCGGGTTCCGGCTCGGCTGGCTCATCCTGCCGCAGGGACCTCGTCGAGCCGTTCGCCGAGGCCAAGCTGCTGGCCGACCGCGGGTCCCCCGTCCTGGACCAGCTGACCTTCGCTGACTTCCTCTCCCGGGGAGAGTTCGACCGCCACCTACGGCGCATGCGCCTGAACTATCGCTCCCGCCGCGACACGCTCCTGACAGCGCTGGCCCAGCACCTGCCCGAACTGGAACCGGCCGGTATCGCCGCTGGCCTGCACCTGGTCGCGTGGCTGCCCCAGGATCTCGAGGAGGCGACGGTGATCGGGGCGGCGGCCCGCCAAGGAGTCGCCGTCGCCGGCGTGTCGCCTTACCGGTTGTCGCCCGCGCCGCGCGGCGGCCTCATCTTTGGGTACTCGAACCTCAACGAGCGGGCGATCGCGGACGGCATCATGCGCCTGGCCCGGGCCGTTTCGAGCCTGCGCGAGGGCACCGTTACCCCGGCAGGCGACTCAACTGTGGGGCCTCATCTCGCGTGACATGTCGATCTTCTCTGACCTGCTGGTCTCGGCCCGGCCGTCCGGCGGGACTGGGGGCAGCAGGCCCGGTCCGGGCCGTACCCCGATGTCGGCATTGCGGACCTCGTCTTCGCACGCGGCGCAGCGGATCCGCTGATGGATCTCGCTGCCGCAGGCGGTGTGCTCGTAGATGATCGGCGGCCCGTTCGGCGCGGCGTACCGGTCGCCCCAGGCACTGAGGGCGACGATGACGGGCGCAAGGTCGCGGCCCTTGCCGGTGAGCAGGTACTCGTAGTGCTCTGGATGTTCTGAGTACCGCCGCCGCTCCATCAGGCCGGCGGCGACGAAGCCGTCGAGCCGGGCCGTGAGGATGTTGGGCGCCACGCCGAGGCTTCGCTGGAAGTCACCGAAGCGGGTGTGCCCGGCGAACAGGGCGTCGCGGATGATCAGCAGGCTCCAGCGCTCACCTACCAGCTCCAGGGCGCGCGCCGCCGAACAGTTCTGCGCGTCGTAGGTCCGGCCGAGCATGGTCTCAGGCTACCAAATGTACTTGCATCATGAAAGCACCTCTTGTTACGGTCCTTGCATGACGCAAGTACAGGCGGGGCTCTCACCCGCTGACTGCCGTCCGGGCTTCCGCGGTACGCGGACGGCCCGTATGTATCAGGAGGAACCATGACAATCGCAGGCAAGGCAGTGCTGGTGACCGGGGCCAACCGCGGCATCGGCCAGGCGCTGGTCACCGAAGCCCTCGCCAGAGGCGCGACGCGGGTGTACGCCGGCACGCGCCAGCCCCTGGCCCACCCGGACGGGCGCGTCACGCCGCTGACCCTGGACGTGACCAGCGCCGCGCAGATTCAGGCAGCTGCCGATCAGGTCGAATCGCTCGACATCCTCATCAACAACGCCGGCATTGCGCTTTTTGATGACCTGAGCGATCGTGCCGTGCTCGATCAGCACCTGGCCGTCAACCTCTTCGGCCCCTACGGCGTCATCCAGGCCTTCCTGCCGCTGCTGACTCGTTCTCGGGGAGCCATCGTCAACAATGTGTCCACGATGGCCGTCGCCCCCTTGCCGCTCACTCCTGCCTACGCGATCTCGAAGGCGGCCGCGTTCAACCTGACCCAATCGCTGCGCGCTCTTCTGGCCGGACGGGGCGTGCGGGTCCATGCCGTCCTGACCGGTCCCACCGACACTGACATGACCCGGGGCTTCGACATACCGAAGGCCTCGGCGGAGTCGGTCGCACGAGCCATCTTCGACGGGGTGGAGAACGGGGAAGAGGACATCTTCCCCGATCCCGCGTCACAGTCCCTGGCCGAGAGCTGGCGCAGCGGGGCGGTCAAGGCGCTTGAGCGCCAGAATGCGGCCTTCGCAGCCGCAGCGCCCGCTGCGGCGTAAGCGCACGGGATGGCCACCGCCGCGCACATGTGGGTGTCTGGAACCAGATGAGCGGCGGTGGCCGTGCCGTCCGATGGAGTGGAGATCGACATGAATTCCTCTAGGGAACGGGCTCGATGGATGGCGGAGCCGGTGGAGCTTCTGGAGGTTGCGGCAGAGAGCGACTTACACGCCCATGACGTGCCTCACCGCCGTGTGCTAACGGTCGCCGGCGTCGCTGGGATCGCCTACACATTGTCATGGATAGCCGGGCTGGCCGTCACGGCACCCAGTCCCAAACTCACCGCCCCTGGAGCCGGGATCGCTGCCGCGCTCGCCGGGCACGGGGCCGCCGTGGCCGCGCAGTTCGCCCTCACCGAGGGACTGCCTGCCGCCGGGCTGGCCATCGTCTCAATCGCCCTGGCCCGGACGGCACGCAGGTCCGCAGCGACCGTGGCCGCCTGGGCCGCCCTCATCGCCGGTGCTACGGCCGCGCTCATCTCGATGCTGCAGTTCGCGCTCGGCGCGGTCCTGGCCGGGACGGCATCACCCGGCGCGGCGCATCTGCTCTACGACGTGGTGAACCGGCTGGACGGGGTCAAGATGCTCAGCCTGGCCATCCTTGGCCTGGCCGCCGCCGCCTCGGGGGTGCTGCCCCGGTGGCTTCGGTACACCGGGATCACACTGGCCATCGCGATCACCGCCTCCGGCGTCGCCTACCTGCTGCTCCTGCAGGGCCTGACCGTCCTTGCCGCCCCCGCGCTGGTGCTGCTGTTGCTGTTCATCACCGGCACCGGCATCACCGTCGGCGCAGCTTGTAGGCGGGGCCCCTTATCCGATGGGTTTGCTGGTCCAGTTCGCCGGGTTGGGGCCGAGCAGCCGCAGATGATGCCCGAACAGGCTGTTCACGCTGATGGCCGGTCGTGCGCCGAATTCGGAGATGACGACGACCAAGCCGCGAGCGCGGGGAGCACACAGCTGCGCCTTGATCACGTTGGTCACGACCACCTGGTAGCCGTTAATGATCTTGGAACCCCGCTCGCCTCGGTAGCAGGGAGGATTGCCGTAGAAGCTGCGGGGGTTGACGTCGAAGTAAGGCAAGCCCGTCTCGTATACCAGGCCGCCGTCGGCGCCAAGATTGGGAGGACCCGCGCCCAGCGCATAGGAGCTGGCCCGCAGCACCCCAGCGTCCGGCACGTAGGTCACGCTGCTCACCCGCCACCGGTTGGGCAGGTGCGTCAGCTGGATCGGGAACAGCAGCAGCGGCGTGGCCGCACCGTACCGGATCTGGCTCGCTATCTTGACCGCATCGCGCCGGGCCGCCGCTTGCTTCGCCGAGTTGTTGCGGTAGAACGGCAGCGCCATCTCTGCCCAGCCGTTGCGGGCGTACTGCCAGGCCAGAGACGGGGTGTCCCAGGTCCCGGCCCAGAACGCACGGTGCCCGCGCAGGCTCGGCGCGCGGCCGGTGAGTCTTATCGTGTTGTCCTCCGGGGCGGTGCATTTCAGCTCCCTGGCCGTGGACCCGCTGAGGTGGCACGTCCCGGCCGTGTAGACGCTGAGCTCCCAGTCGTACGGGGCGTCCAGCTTGCGCGCTGCGGTCAGCCACACCAGGTGCTTGCTCATGCCGCCCTGAACCGGCGAAATCCCGGCGGGCAGCCAGCCGAACGACAGGTACGGGGTGAGCGGACTGAACTGGCGGGGCGCCGAGGGCCCGCTGCTCACCGGGCCGCTGGGCCTGGGCGGGGCCGCCGCTCCGACGCTGATGGCCACGGCCACGGCCGCGACGGCCGCGACGAGCGGGGCGCCCGCGACGCCGACCCGGCGCCAGCGCAGCCGGGCGCGTCCCCGCCGGTGGGCCAGCTGGGTATCCACCTGCGAAGCGTCTGGCTCACTGCTGGCTATCGCGGTGAACAGCGCACGTACCTGGGACTCAATCATGGCCGGGCGCTCCTTCGCCGGTGTGGTGCCCCACCCTCGTGGTGGGCTGGCTGCCTGGCCCGTCGGCTAGCGCGGGCCCAAGCGCCCGCCGCACCGAGCCCAGGGCCCGGGCCGTCTGGCTCTTCACCGTTCCCGCTGAGCAGCCGAGGACCTCTGCGACCTGATCGACGTTCAGGTCGCAGTAGAAGCGCAGCACCAGCGTGGCGCGTTGCCGGGCCGGCAGCGCCGCGACCGCCGCGCGCACGTCGAGCACGGCATCGTGGTCTACCGCGGCGGCCGGCGCCTCGGTGACCCCGCCGCTCAGCCACACCCGCTTCACCCAGGTCGAGCGCCGCTCGTGGATGAACTCGTGGACCAGCACCGCACGCGCATAAGCGTCGGTGTGGCTGGCCGCCCGGACCCGGCCCCAGTGCACATACAGCTTGACGAGCGATGCCTGCACGAGGTCGTCGGCGCGCTGCCAGTCATCGCACAGCACCGCGGCCAGCCGCCGCAGCGAGGACAGCCGGGCCGCGACGTACTCGGTGTACTCGGCGTCCCGGCTGCCGCTCATCGCCGACCGCCATACGTCATCACGTGCTCCACAATCACCTAGAGGCACCCAGCGGCGCGAGTGGTTGTCAGCAGCGGGTAGACAAATCAGATGGCAGTCACTCACCAGGAGGCTGCACTGGCGGGCCTTGCCTGACCCGGTCAGGGCCTCGGCGGGAGTGCCAGGCCACCAGCCCGGCGCTTCGACCACCAAGTCAGCCTGGCCTGCACGTAGGGGCGAGGTGCTTGGCGCCGCGGTGGCATCGTCTCGCGGCGTGAGATCCTGCAGGCAGCTGCAGGCTAGCCAGGGGCCATGTCGACGAAGCGGCTGTAGTGGCCCTGGAAGGCGACCGTCACGACGGCGGTCGGGCCGTTCCTGTGCTTCGCCACGATCAGGTCTGCCTCCCCGGCCCGTGGCGACTCCGGCTCGTAAGCATCCTCCCGGTGCAGCAGAATGACCACGTCCGAGTCCTGCTCTATACTGTTATGGAGATTCGCCCCATTTGCGATGAAGTTATGGGTGCCGAGAACAGTCGCATCGTAAACCGGATGTTCTCCGGTGCGCTCGATTGCCACAATCTGGTCCCAGAATACATCGTTGGTAGCCAGCATTTGCAATTCAACGTCATCGAGGATCTCCGCGATCCTACGTAGGCGAGTCCGAGTCGGGCTAATACTTGAGTTGAGGTCGCCGCTGCTGGATGTACCAATCCTGGCGCGCATCAGCTCCTTTGGAAGGTGCTGCTCAGTCATCACGCGCCGAACCCGTTCCCAGACCTCAGAGGGTATCGTGTCGAACCTGCCAGCAGCCGTCATCAAGTCCAGGCGCCGCAGTGCACGATCCGCCGCCAACCCACGCTCACCATGTATGCCAATTTGTTCCAGGAACCTTCGTTGTTCATCTACGCCGCACACATCCAAGGTCCACTGCGGGTGACCATAAGTGTTCCCGACTGCACGCAGGCGCGCCCGGATACCGAAACGCGTCAGCAAGATTTGCAGATCCCTAGCTAGTCGTTCGCTTGTGGTCGCGTAGTAGACCCGCACGGCTCCGGACTTACTCACGGTGACTGACCCATCCGTGGACCAAAGATGGCGGAGGAATAGTCCGAGTTGCTGTCGCGGCAGAGAAAAGAAACTCGCTGGCACGAATTTTTCGGGGCTGCGGCAGCCAAGAAGCCCTAGCGAATCGAGCCACATAGCGACAGGGTTCCGCTTCCCCCGTGCAAGCTTGTAAGGGGAGGAAAGCCGCAGCGTCGTGCATCGCGCAACCTCGTAATCATCCCGGCGAGCGATGACTCCGAAATGCTTCGCCGCGGCAATTACCGCAGCAAGGTTGGCTTCGTCAGTGCTTGCATACCGAATCTGTTGGTCTCTGAGGAATGACCCATCTCCAATCAGATGCGCGAGCAGGATGATCTCTGGCTCAGGTAGCTCCCGTTGCGCCAGCGGGGCAGGCACGTAGCGCGGCACACCGACTCGTGACCCAACCGCCAATTCGCCCAATGACTGCCAGCCACGATAGGTGAGGAATGGATGGTTTCCTGTGGCGTGGACTTCACGCCCAGAAGAGAACCGCACCCGGAAGACTTCCCTGACGCCGCTCGGGAAGACGTGGGTCATTGTGCGCGGTACCAGCCGCAGCCTTTCATCGAGCGACCATACGGGGATGTCCCGCGCCCCAGAAGCCAGCAAGGAACCCAGCGTTACTTCGGCGCCGGTGTCTGCCCGCAGAATGCGAGTCTCTGCAGTGAGGCATCCCGACTCGCGCAGGTCGGACAGCAGCGGCCGCTTGTCGTTGCGCTGCTCGGGACCGCGGTTGAGCTGGGAGATGGCGATCACCGGCACGTCGAGTTCCTTGGCCAGAAGCTTCAGCGACCGCGACATGTCCGACACCTCTTGCTGCCGGTTCTCGACCCGCCGGGGCGAGCTCATCAGCTGCAGGTAGTCGACGATCACCAGGCGCAGGTTGTGCCGCTGCTTGAGCCGACGGCACTTCGCCCGGATCTCCATCAGCGACATGTTCGGCGAGTCGTCGATGAACAACGGCGCGTCGACCACTTCGCTCATCCGGCGCGCCAGCCTGGTCCAGTCGTCCTCGCCCATCTGGCCGGTCCGCATCGCGTGCAGCGGCACCCGCGCCTCGGCCGAGAGCAGCCGCATGGTGATCTCGTTGCGGCTCATTTCCAGGCTGAACATGACCGTGGTCAGCCCATGCTTCAACGACGCCGCCCGGGCAAGGTCCAGCGCCAGCGTTGAGTTGTGCGTCGGGATCATGCTGCGCCCCGCCAGGTACAGCCGGTCGGCGCTGTCCACCTGGACGCAGCGGACCGGCCGGGAGGGCACCGGCCTGGCGTCCACGATGTAGCGCCACCGGGTGCGCTGGGGGCGGTGGTGCAGCCGTTCCTTGTGCAGCAGATGCTTGCGGTCCAGCCAGAACACTCTGTCTGGCGTCGTGAAGTTGACCATGTAGCAGGTCGATGTAGCCGCACTGCGGCCCGTGACCCGCTTGGTGCTCATCGAGCACCGGTAACCCAGGCTGGCGACGAGTTCGCGCACGCCCTCGGCTAGCCGCTGGTTCGTCACTGCTAGCTGGATCGACCCCGTGCTGGTCACGGTGCCGTCGGTGTCGAGGATGCCAGCCAGGAGCGCGCGCCGCTGGGCCTCGGAGCCACGAAGGTAGCTGAGCGGGATGTGCTTGTTCCCAAGGACCCCCAGCACGCGCAACACGGCCTGCACGGTGCCGCTGGATGCATCGGGAAAGGCCATCCGGTAGCGATGCCGCGACCCCATCGGCACCGCCACAAGCCCTGGGGCCTCGATATGCATAACGATCTCGGGATCGACGGCGGTGAATCTCGCGCTGACTGACGCTCCCGCACCGAGCCACACTCCGAGGGCGTAAGGCGGGATGGGCAGGTCGGCCTCGGGAAGGTCGAGCGGCTGGGGCACGCCCACTGCGTGGTTCGGGCGGTGGTCAGCCGAGGGGCAGCGAAGCGTACTGGCGATCTCTTCCGTGGTCACGACCTCGGGTGGGACGGGGTTGGCGAACTCCCTGGCGTGCCCGCGCGTCTGCGCGTCGTAACGCCGGGCCCGCCGGGTCCAGGTGAGCCACTGATGCTGGGCGTCCGCGACGATGACCTCGCCATCGGAGAACTCGACCTCGTAACACGGCCGCCCGTGCATCACTTCGGTGGCCGCCACGACGGTCACCGGACGGCCGTCCGCACTGAGCAACCGCTCCCCGACCGCGACCTCTCCCATGGTCGTCCACCCGGTCGGCGTGGGCAGCGGGGTGTCCAGCGCCAGCGCCTTCCCAATGGCAGGTCTAGCTGCGATAACGACCATCTGGCCGGCGTGCAGGCCGTTGGTGAGCGAGTCGAGGTCGTTGAACCCGGTCGGCACGCCGGTCATCACGCCACCGCGCGAGCCGATCGCCTCGATCTCGTCCAGCGCGCCGGGCATGATGTCCGCCAGCGGCAGGTAGTCCTCGCTGACCCGGCGGTCAGTGACCCCGTAGATCTCGGCCTCGGCGCGATCCACCAGTTCGTCGGCATCGCCGTCGCCGGTGTACCCGAGCTGTACGATCCGGGTGCCCGCCTCCACCAGGCGGCGCAGGATCGCGCGCTCCCTGACGATCCTTGCGTAGTAGCCGGCGTTGGCCGCGGTCGGCACCGAGGCGAGCAGCGTGTGCAGGTAGGCACCGCCGCCGACGCGCGCCAGCTCGCCACGCTTGGCCAGCAGGTCGCTGACGGTCACCGGGTCGGCGGGCTCACCCCGGCCGTACAGCTCCAGGATCGCCTCGTGCACGAGCTGGTGGGCGGGCCGATAGTGGTCGTGAGGACTGATCACCTCCATCACGTCGGAGATGGCATCCTTGGACATCAGCATTCCGCCGAGGACGCACTGCTCGGCGGCCAGATCGTGGGGCGGGGTCCGGTCGAACTCCCCGCCGCGGGGGGCGAGTTCGGCGACACTCATGACACCCACCTCCCCGTCTCGCGGACGCCTGGAAGAGCCCCCACTGCCGTGCTTCACATCCGTTCTAGCGTCCGGTTCGGACAGTCTTCTGCGCCCTGCGGCCTGCGTCCAATCGCGCTGTGCACAGGTCTGTGGACAGCCTGTGCAGACACGCCGCTCTCCCTGTGCGCTGGCTGGGGATAGCACTGAGGACAAGACCAGACGATCGGCCCACCACGCCCTCGTTACCAGGGGTAATGCCGTCCACCGGGTGTGTGAGGAAAAAACTTCGTGCCGTCAGATCGTCCACACGGGGCGCAGCGTTGTCCACAGGTGAAATGTCGTGATGAGCCTGCCCGGCCGGCGTGTCGCGCCCGCGCGCAGTCCTGAGTTCCATGATCTTGTGAGTCTGTTCACCGCATGCATGAACGGATTCACAAGATCATGGAACTGGTGGGCCCGGGAGGGCGGAAAGCACCACGATCATGACGCCGCCTGCCTAGGCTTCGATCATGTGTTCGACTCTGGAGGTACGGCTGGCCCTGCTCCGGGCAGCCATCGATGAGGTTGCCCTGGCCGCACGCGCCGACCGGGCCGGACACACCGACCCTGGCGAACTGGCCACACGGCTGGCCGGCCTCTGGGCCATGATCGCGGAACTTGACCCGGCGCTCGCCGCGCGGCTGCATGGCTACGGCCCGGACGTCGGCGGGGACATGCCCTTATGCCGACATCCGGGCCGCGCATCAAGCCTGCCCCTGGCACCTGTTCGTGATCATGCCGACCGCAACCGGGGCCGTGGGGGTTCCGGGGACTCGGGCCCCCGGGCGGATACCGCGGGCCCACGGCGAAGCCGGCCGAAGGCCGGCGAGCATGGTAAGCCGCCTCGGGCGGGAGTCAGTTCCCGACGATCTCGATCTCGATGGTGGCGGTCACCTCGGGGTGCAGCCGCACCCGCACCTGGTGTGCCCCGATGGTCTTGATCGGGCTCGGAATCTCGATCCGGCGCCGGTCCAGTTCGGGCCCGCCAGCGGCGCGCACCGCGTCCGCGATGTCCGAGGGGCTGACCGAGCCGAACAGCCGCCCGGTGTTGCCCGCCTTGGTGGCCAGCGAGACCTTGAGCGCGCCGAGCCGTCCCGCGGCCTGTTTGGCGTCGTCGAGGCCGCGGATGTCCCTGGCCGAGCGTGCCCGCTTGATCAGGTCGACCTGCTTCTCCGCGCCGCGGGTCCAGCGCATCGCGAAGCCGCGGGGGACCAGGTAGTTGCGGCCGTAACCGGCGGCCACCTCGACCACGTCGCCAGGGGCGCCCAGGCCGGTGACCTCTTGGGTAAGGATCAGCTTCATCGGCGTGCGACTCATCGACAGCTCTCCTTCCCTACCGGGGTGTGCTCGTGTAGGGCAGCATCGCCATCTCCCGCGCGTTCTTGATCGCCGTGGCGACGTCGCGCTGGTGCTGGGTGCAGTTGCCGGTTACCCGCCTGGCCCGGATCTTGCCGCGGTCGGAGATGAACTTCCGCAGCAGCGGCGTGTCCTTGTAGTCGACGTAGGCGATCTTCTCCTGGCAGAACAGGCAGACTTTCTTTCTTGGCTTACGGATGGGTGCTTTCGCCATCGTGGTGCTCCTGGATAGAAGCCCCGCCCCCGGGCGGGGATGGTGATTTGGTTTCTGGTGTGGTTAGAACGGTGGCTCGTCGGGCGCGTCGCCGCCGAATCCGTCGGACGGGTCCGCGGTCCACGGGTCCTCGGCCGGCCGGGAGCCGCCGCCGCCGCTGTACCCGCCGCCGCCGCCGCCCTGGCCCTGCCCCTGGCCGGCGAAGTTGCCGCCGGACCGGTTGGACTTGACCACCTTGGCGGAGGCGTTGCGGAGCGACGGGCCGACCTCGTCGACCTCGATCTCGTAGACGGTGCGCTTCTCGCCCTCCCTGGTCTCATACGACCGCTGGCGTAGCCGCCCGCTGACGATGACGCGCATCCCCCGCTGCAGGCTCTCGGCGACGTTCTCCGCCGCCTGCCGCCACACGTTGCAGCTCAGGAAGAGGCTGTCGCCGTCCTTCCACTCGCCGGTGGTGTTGTCGCGGAAGCGCGGCGTAGAGGCCACCCGGAAGGTGGCGACCGCCTGGCCCGTGGGGGTGTAGCGCAGTTCGGGATCGCCGACGAGGTTGCCGACGATCGTGATCTGGGTGTCACCTGCTGCCATCTTCAGGCTCCGGTCCTCAGGGGTTGTTCAGTAATGACGCTACCGGGAGGGTCTGTCAGTGGTGTTCCATGCGCATGACCTTCGTGCGCAGAACCGCTTCGTTCAGGCTGAGCTGACGGTCGAGTTCGGCGACGGAGTCCGGCAGGGCCATCATGTCGATGACCGCGTAGATGCCCTCGGAGCGCTTGTCGATCTCGTAGGCAAGGCGCCTGCGGCCCCACACGTCGACCTTGTCCACGCTCCCGCCGCCGGTCTTGACCACGTTCAGGAACTGCTCAAGGGACGGCTGCACGGTGGTTTCCTCGAGACTCGGGTCGAGGATGATCATCATTTCGTAATGACGCATAAGCGGAACTGCCCCCTCTGGACTGACGGCCACGGTCTCTCCGTGGCAGGAGGAACTGCATCGGCAAGGGCCAGGCACGTGCTGGCGGGATGCAGGGGCTCAGCCTACCAGCCGCGGAGCGGTTCTCCGGGCGCCTCATTTCATTGCCGCTGCCTGCGGACAGCAGGGGACAGCTTTTGCTCTGCCTGCCGCGGGAACGGGTTCCTCGCGGTGCCGCGCGGGGAACAATCCTCCTCGACGCGGGAACAATCCTCCTCGACCGACCGGGATCTGAGAAGGGTGGCCGATATGCCGGAAGCCGCTAGCACCCGCCCCCGTTCTGCCCTGTCGCTGAACAGCGACGGCCAGCGGCACCCGCTGGAGAACAGCCTCGCCGTGTTCACCCTGGTCGCCGGGCTGATTGTGTTCGCGGCCGGGCTGGGTGGTCGAGTTGCGCGCGCTCGCGTCGGTGCTCGGCATCGTGACCATGCTCGTAGGCCTCTACGCGCAGCTGATCTCCGCGACGCGCACCGAGCGGATGATTATCGTCACCGGACTGGTGGCTGCGTTCGTCGGCACCGCCCTCGGCTTCGGGCACGGTGGGTTCTGGTCCTGAGTAGTGCTGGCTCGGGGGAGCGACCCCCCGGACCCCCCCGCTGGCTCAAGGCCCCGTTCCTTCGTCACGGTGCCTTTGGCCCCTGCTCTACGCTCGGGGCATGGTTCGCATTGGTGCCCACGACCGCGAGGGTGATCCGCTGACGGTGGCGAGCGCCACCGGTTCGGAGGTCATCCAGTTCTTCCTCGGTGACCCCCAGGGCTGGGGCGCGCCCACGTTCCCCGGCGGTGACGCGGGCAAGCTTCGCGCCGCGCTCAACGAGGCGGGCCTTGAGGTCTTCATCCACGCGCCGTACGGCATCAACGTGGCCAGCGCGAACAACCGGATCCGTATCCCCAGCCGCAAGCTGCTGAGCCAGCAACTCGCCGCCGCGGCCGCGGTCGGCGCGAAGGGCCTGATCGTGCACGGCGGCCACGTCACTGGCGGCATCGACGAAAGCGAGGGATACGCCAACTGGCGCAAGGCGATCGAGCGGATAGAACGGCCGATACCCCTGCTGATCGAGAACACCGCCGGCGGCGACCACGCGATGGCCCGCGGCCTGCCCGCACTGCGGCGCCTCTGGGATGCCATCGGCGATCTGTCGCAGGACGACGGGACCGGCGCGGGCCAGATCGGTTTCTGCCTGGACACCTGCCACGCCTACGCCAGCGGCGAGGACCTGGCCGGCATCGTGGACCGGGTCAGGGCCATCACCGGCCGGATCGACCTGGTGCACTGCAACAACTCGCGGGACGAGTTCGGCTCCTTCCGCGACCGGCACGCGGCCATCGAGTCCGGCACGATCGAGCCGGAACTCCTGCTCGACGTCGTCCGCGCGGCCGGTGCCCCGGCGGTCTCCGAGACCCCCGACCCGGCCGCCGACGTCGCCTGGCTGCGGGAGCACCTCGCGGGCTGATGGGGCCCGGCCCCGCGTGAGGCGCCTCAGGGGCTGACGGGCTCGGCCCCCTGCGGGCGCAGCACGAACCTGTCGGGCGCGCCGTCAAGCACACCTCCGGCCGGGTCGTCGTCGCCGACCGCGCGCACCAGGTCATCGCCGGGCTCCAGGATGTCCCTGACCACGAGTGCCAGCAGGATCAGCACGGCGACGAACCTGGATAGCAGCGCGGCGAAGTAGACCCCGGCGCTGATGCCGCCCTCGGCCAGCGGGACCTGGCCGCTGCCCACCGCGACCGTGATCAGGTAGGCCCAGATGGCGAAGAAGTAGGTGACCTCGGCCACCTGCCATACCAGGTACGCCCACAGCCGCGGTCTCGCCAGCACCACGAGCGGGACCAGCCAGATCACGTACTGCGGTGACCACACCTTGTTGCTCAGCAGGAACACGGCCAGCACGAGGAAGAACACCTGAGGCACCCGGGGGCGGCGCGGCGCGGCGAGGATCAGGGCAGCGATGAGCACGCAGCCCGCGGCGAAGACCGCCGCGGAGAACAGGTTGAGCGAGCCGCCGGTGAGTGAGCCGACGAACGGCCAGTGCTCGGTCTCGAAGAAGTACCACACCGAGCCCCAGTCCGCGGGACGGCTCTTGCTCAGCGCGTAGAACTTGCCCCAGCCAGCGGGCGCGGCGAAGGCGACGGGCAGGTTGACCACCAGCCACGCGACCGCGGCGGACGCCGTGGTGGTCCAGAAGGCGCGCATGCGCCCGGCCCGCAGGCACAGCAACAGCAGCGGGCCGAAAAACAGCAACGGATAAAACTTGGTGGCCACCGCCAGGCCGAGCAGCACACCGGCCAGGACCGTCCGGCGGGCGGCCCATGCCGCCATGCCCAGCGCGACCATGGCCATCGCGATCAGGTCCCAGTTGATGAACGAGGCGAGGATCAGCCCGGGTGCGAGCGCGACCCCGAGCGCGGTCCACCGGCGGGACCGGCCGGCCAGGTACGCGGTGGCCAGCGTGCCGGCGACCGCGCAGAGCGCCAGCAGCAGCACGGTGACGTCGAAGAACTCCCGCCCTCTGACGAACGGATCCGAGATGGGCCGGACCACCCAGGCCACCACCTGCATCACCGCCCCGATGAGCACCGGGTACTCGACCGGGTGACCGGTGTAGGGGACCTTGCCCGCCGAAAGCTGCTCGTTGAAGTACAGCGGGTAGATGTCGGTGTAGCAGTGGGCCTGGAACTGCTTGAGGTAGACGTTCCAGTCGCCGCCGCGGCACGCGGCCTTGTTGAGGAACCCGAGCGCGCTGCCGGCCAGGCTGGCCAGGACCAGGGCCGTCGTGGAGCCCGCCAGCATTGCCGCGCGGTGCTGCCACGGCTGCGCCCCAGGCGGGCGGGCGCCAGCCGCGGTGGGCGGCCCGGTGGCCATCTCCGCCCTGTCGTGTTCAGCCATCGGCTCCTGCCCCGGCGCGGGCGAGCCCGGCCGGGACACGCCCTAACTGCCCGGCGGCCGTTCCGCTGACCTTCGTGCTCGCGCTCGTCTGTTACGCAGCCTAGTCACCAGCGGCAGGGACGGCCCGGCCACCACGACGAGAGCCAGCCCCACCGCCCCGGCTCCGGCACCAGCACCACTGGACCCACCGGACGCGGTGGCCGGCGTGGGCTGGGAGCCCGGCGCGAAGTGCGGCCCGGTCGGCGTGGGGTGGCCGGTTGGGGTGGGGTTCCCGGTCGGGGTGGGGCCTCCGGTCGGCGTCGGGAAGCCGGTCGGCGTGGGCCCGCCGTGGCAGCCGAAGGGCGAACCCTGCCCTTGGCCCTGTCCCTGACCCGGGCAGGGCCCGCCGCCCGGGTTGTGGTCGTGCTTGGGCTTGGGCTTGGGCAGGGCGCCGTACAGGTTCCACTTCTCGCCGTCGTTGTTGACCGGGGGGAACTGCTCCACCGGCACGCGCTCGAAGTTCTTCACGAAGTACTCGTGCCACATGTACGCCGGCCACTGCCCGCCGTAGCCGGACATGCCGCCGACGCCGAACAGCGTCTGTACGCCCTTCGGCGGCGCGTACGCCAGCGACGAGGTGGCCGAGCACTGCGACCCAAGCCGCGCCGGGCAGTGCGGCTTGTTGACGAACATGGCGTCCGCCATGGCGTACTTCGGCGTCGATGCCATGAAGAACGCCGACTGGGCCAGGTTGGTCGTCCCGGTCTTGGCGATGACCGGCTGGCCGTTGTCCAGGCCGAGGCCCGCCGCGGTGCCGCCGCCGGTCGTGTCGGCCGACAGCGCCCAGCCCACATCCGCCGCCTGGTCCGGGGTCAGCACCTGGCGCGTGGTGACGTTGGCCGGGGTGACCGAGGTGCCGACGATGATCTTCTTGATGACGTGCGGGGTGTGGTACAGGCCGTTGTCGGCGATCGTGGCGATCGTGCTCGCCTGCTCCTCCACGGTCAGCGATGCCTGGCCGAGCGCGATCCCCGCCTCATCTTGCATCGGGTTCGGCCCGCCGACCATCCCGCTGGTCCGGACGTCCACGCCGAAGGCCTTGGCCATGTCGGTCACCGGGTGGGCGCCGGTCGCGGGGTCATACGCCACGTGGTGCCACAGGTCGGTGTAGGCGGTGTTGAGCGAGAGGGCCGTCGCCTCCTGCACCTTCGTGGGCCCGAAGCTGTTGGTGCCGCTCTCGTCGTTCTGGACCTCGTAGTAACCAGCACCGGGCGACGTCTGCCCCCGCTTCGCGAGCGTGCCCGCCGACGAGTCGGGCGGGATCCACAGCGGCGAGTCGCCGTCCAGGATGCTCGTCTGGACGTTCATCCCCTGCTTGACGGCGGTGGCCAGGACGTAGGTCTTGAACGAGGAGCCGACCTGGTTGCGGGACTGCAGCGCGTTGTCGAACTGGCAGTGGCAGTCCTTCCCGTTGTAGTCCGGCCCGCTGTACATGGCCAGGATGGCGCCGTTGTGCACGTCCTCGAGCACCGCTCCGGTGCGGACCCAGTGCGGCAGCCCCGTGCAGGTCGTGTGCGCCTGGCCGGCCAGCAGAGCAGGTGGCGTGCAGTGCTTCATCAGGCGGTCGGCCTGCCGGACCGTGGAGTACAGCGAGGCCATCAGGTCCTGGTTGAACGTGGTGACCACGTGCAGGCCAGCGGTGTTGATCCGGCCCAGCGAGTAGTGGTAGGTCGTCTCGAGCTCGTTCAGCACGGCCTGCATGATGTACCCGCGGTAGCCGTTCCAGGTGTTGTTCACCGGCGGAACCACGGCAGGGAACTTCTGCAGCGCCGCCGAGTAGTCCTGCGGGGACAGCGTGCCCATGGTCTCCATGGTCCGGAGCACGTACTTCCAGCGGAACACCAGGGCCGCGTGGGCCGGACCGGCCTTGGGATCGGGCTTGTAGTAGCTCGGGCTCTGGATCATCGCGGCGATCATCGCGGCCTGCGCCGGGGTGATCTTGTTGAGGTGGCTGGGGTCCAGGCCGAAGTAGACCTGCGCCGCCGCGGCGGCACCGTAGGCGCCACCGCCGAAGTAGACCGTGTTCAGGTACTGCTGGAGGATCCACTCCTTGGACTTGGCCTGGGCGAGCTTCTGCGCGACGAAGATCTCCTTGATCTTGCGGCTCGCGGTCTGCGCCGTGCCGATGTCGTTGTAGTAGTTCCTGACCAGCTGCTGGGTGATGGTGGAACCGCCCTGCAGGTTCCCGCCGGAGCTGGTGAGGTCGTAGTAGGCGGCGCGGACGATTCCGGTGACCGAGATGCCGCCCTCGTGCCAGAAGTTCTTGTCCTCGGCCGCCACCACCGCGTCGCGGAGCGTCGCGGGGAACTGGCTGTAGGTGAGGATCACCCGGTTGGTCTGGCCGAACTGGCCCACCTCGGTCTTGCCGTCGCTGAAGTAGACCTTGGATGCCTGCTGCATGACGGCCGACTGGACATCGGGGATGGGGGTCTTGGAGTAGGCGTACGCCACCCCCGCCATGGCCGTGATGATCATGAGGCCGACGAACGCCGCGACGATGGTCAGCGCCTTCTTCCAGGTCCAGTGCCGCCACCAGCTGCCCTTGCGGCGCGGCCCCTTGCCGCCCGGGTCGTCCGGGCCGCCCCAGTCGCCGCTGCCGTTGCCGCTCGCGCCGGGGCCGGCGGCTGCCCGGCTCATCCCAGTCGCCCTGAACGCCGTTGCGGCGCAGCCGCTCACGCAGGTCGTCCCTGATGTCGCGGACGCCGGTGCCGAACCGGGACGTCGTGCGGCTGCGGGTCGCCGCGCTCTCCCCAGGGGCTCGCGCTGCCGTCCCGGCTCCCCGGCGCGGCCCGTCCTGCTCGGGTGCGCCGCTCCGCCGCGGCGAAGCAGAAGTCCTCGCGGACCCCGCCGCGAGTGCCGTCGGCCGCGGCCGCCCCGCCGCGGCGCGGCGATCCACCGCCCCGCAGGGACCCTCGTGACGACCGGTTCGAGTGCCCGCCGTGCCGCCCGCCACCGGCCGGACGCCCGGAACTGCGGCCGGCCGGAGAGGCTGGGGTGTAACCGTCCGAAGAGCCCGGGCGGGACGGGAAAGAACCGCCCCGGCCTGGCCGGTATGGTGCGCGGAATATCTGGGTTACTCACGCGTCCTCGCTGGTTTGGATGAGCCAGTCCGGGCGGGGGTAGTCAACCCACCGCGGTTCACCGTACCTGGCGGTGCACGGCGTCGTGCCCGTTCGCCACCTTGCCTCGTGGCTCTGCCTCGCGCCCGGAGGATCTTGCCCTGACCAGGTACTTTAACTCGTCTTGCTCGCTGTTTGCGACCCAGGCCGGCCGCGCCGGGCGCGCGGCTCGCCCGTGCCAAGAACATAGGACGAAGCGAGGTGGTTCCAGCCACAACTCTGGCAGACCTCGACGACGTACGCCCGGAACTCCCCATATTCCGTAGCCATCTCGGCCAGTTCGGGCGCCTGCTTCACCCGGCCTTCGTAGCGCCCGAGTTCGTCCCCGTACACGTAGGTCACGTGGGTGAGCCGGGACCGGCGGCAGATCGGGCACCTGGTGTCCGTCGCCTCGCCATGGAACTTCGCGGCACGGAGCAGGTAAGGATGCGCGTCGCAGACGTCCGCGACGGTGGTGTGGCCAGCAAGCACCGAGGCGAGCGTTGCCCTGCGGGCAAGCGCGTAATCGACCACGCATCTCCTGGGTGCCATCTCAGACAGCGTACGACGCATTCGTGACCGAGCCGAGACCAGGCGGCCGCCATCTGCGCGGCCGGGCGGCCCGGGCAGGGGCCATGCGCCGCGGCGGCGAACGGCCACCGAACGGGAGGTTGCAACATCTCTCGGCTCGACATATCTTGGCGATGTATCGGTTCGATACATCGATACGAGGTATAGCGCCTCCGGGCCCGTCCAGCCGGGACGAGCCAGGTAGGCAGTGGCGGGAGGCATGGGCTGTCGTGAGCGGTGCACCGGTCGGGAGTGCTCGAGCTGGCCGTGCTCGGCCTGCTGCACGAGACTCCCATGCACGGCTATGAACTGCGCAAGCGGCTGAACGCCTTCCTCGGCGCGTTCCGCGCGTTCGGCTACGGCTCGCTCTACCCCTGCCTCAAGGAACTCCTCGCCCAGGGCCTGATCGCGGAGGAGGAACCCGGCATGCCGGGCAGTCCCCTGGCCGGCCGCCGGTCGAAGATCGTCTACCGGCTGACCGCGGAAGGCAAGGAGCGGCTGGAGCAACTGCTGGCCGAGCCGGGCCCGGCCGCGTGGGAGGACGACGGCTTCGGTGTCCGGTTCGCCTTCTTCGGCCAGACCCGCGCGGACATCAGGCTGCGCATCCTGGAGGGCCGCCGGACCAGGCTCGAAGAGCGGCTTGATGCCTTCCGCGCGGCGCTGGCCCGGACCAGAGAGCGCCTGGACAGCTACACGCTCGAGCTGCACAGGCACGGCCTTGAGTCGGTCGAGCGGGAAGTCCGCTGGCTCAACGAGCTGATCGCATCCGAGCGGCAGGCGGGTGGCGAGCCGGGACGGCAGTCCCCGCCGCCCGGCGATAACGACACGTCAGCGGGCACTTCCGCGAGCTGACAGGCCGGCGCCGTCCCCCGCGGCGCCGCTGGCAAAGAACAGGAGCAATCCTCATGGGTTCGGTACGAGTAGCCATCGTGGGTGTGGGTAACTGCGCAAGTTCCCTCGTCCAGGGGGTGGAGTACTACAAGGACGCCGATCCGGAGAGCCGGGTACCGGGCCTGATGCACGTGCAGTTCGGCCCCTACCACGTGCGCGACGTGGAGTTCGTCGCGGCTTTCGACGTGGACGCCAAGAAGGTCGGGCAGGACCTGGCCGACGCGATCGGGGCCAGCGAGAACAACACCATCAAGATCTGCGACGTCCCGCCGACCGGGATCACCGTGCAGCGCGGGCCCACCCTGGACGGCCTGGGCCAGTACTACCGCGAGCTGATCACCGAGTCGGACGACCCGCACGTCGACGTCGTCCAGGTGCTCCGCGACGCCCGGGCCGACGTACTGGTGTCCTACCTGCCGGTCGGCTCGGAGCAGGCGGACCGGTACTACGCGCAGTGCGCGCTGGACGCGGGCGTGGCGTTCGTCAACGCACTCCCCGTGTTCATCGCCTCGGACCCGCAGTGGGCCGCCAAGTTCACCCAGGCCGGTGTGCCGATCATCGGCGACGACATCAAGTCGCAGGTGGGCGCCACCATCACCCACCGGGTGCTGGCCAAGTTGTTCGAGGACAGGGGCGTGGAACTGCTGCGCACCTACCAGCTCAACGTCGGCGGCAACATGGACTTCATGAACATGCTGGAGCGCACCAGGCTCCAGTCCAAGAAGGTGTCCAAGACCCAGTCGGTCACCTCGCAGATCCCGCACGAGATGGAGAAGGCGGCCGTGCACATCGGCCCGTCCGACCACGTGCCGTGGCTCGATGACCGCAAGCTGGCGTTCGTCCGGCTGGAGGGCAAGGCCTTCGGCGACGTCCCGCTCAGCCTCGAGTACAAGCTGGAGGTCTGGGACTCGCCGAACTCGGCCGGCGTGATCATCGACGCGATCCGTGCGGCCAAGATCGCGCTGGACCGCGGCATCGGCGGGCCGCTGCTGTCGGCGGCGAGCTACTTCATGAAGTCCCCGCCGGAGCAGTACGGCGACGACGGCGCGCGGGACGCGGTGGAGAAGTTCATCCGCGGCGAGGTGGACCGCTAGAGCCCGGCCTGCCACGGCATCGCCAGCAGATTTCACGGCGCTACGCACCCCGTGGCCAGGGCCGCTCGAACGATCGCAGGATCCGGGGCACCCGTTAGGCTGAGCGAGTGCCCCGCGCGTCTCTCCTGGCCGACCTGCGCAGCGTGCTGGCGGAACGGGACTTCCGGCGGCTGTTCTCGGTCCGGCTGATCTCCCAGGCCGGGGATGGCATCGTCACGGCCGGCGTCGGCACGTACGTGTTCTTCAATGCGAGCTCGTTCCCCAGCCCGTCGGCAGCGGCGGCGGCGTTCACCGTGCTCTACCTGCCGTACTCGGTCATCGGGCCGTTCGCCGGGGTGCTCATCGACCGCTGGTCGCGCCGTCAGATCCTGGTCGTCTCCGCGCTGCTCCGGTCGGCCTTCGTGGTGCTGACCGCGGCCGTGATGGCCACCGGCGGCCGCGGCGTGCCGCTGTACGTGGCGGTGCTGCTCGTGCTGGGCGTGAACCGGTTCTTCCTGGCGTCGCTCTCGGCCGCGCTGCCGCACGTGGTGGCCGAGGACAAGCTGGTGATGGCGAATTCGGTGTCCCCGACCGTCGGCGGCATCGTCGGCGCGATCGGCGGCATCGCCGCCCTCGGCCTGAACGCCGCCACCGGCGACACCGAGCGCGGCGCCGCCATCACGATCCTGGTGGCCGGTTGCTGTTACGTGGCGGCCGGCGCGGTGGCCGCCACCATGCGGCGTGACCTGCTCGGCCCGGAGTTCGAGCCGGGAGCCGAGCCGGGACCGCTGCTCGGCGAGGTGGGCGCGGTCGTGGCCGACCTGGCGGCCGCCGCGCGGTACGCGATCAGGCACCGCGGCCCGGCCAGTGCGCTCGGCGCCACCGGCGCCGGGCAAGTTCCTGTTCGGGATCCTGACCGTGGTGTCGATCCTGCTGTACCGGAACTACTTCTACCCCTCCAGCGCCGCGGTGGCCGAGGGCCACGTCGTGCTGCTTGCGACGGTCTCCGCGGTCGGTTACGGCTGCGCGGCACTGGTCGTGCCGCCCGCCACCCGGTGGCTGTCCAAACGGGCCGTCATCGCGCTGCTGCTCGCGGCGGCCGGGGTGGTGACAGCCGTGCTGGGCGAGAGCTTCGACGAGATCGCGTACCTGGCCTTCGGGTTCCTGCTGTACCTGAGCGCGCAGGGCGTGGCCATCTGCGCGACCACGGTGCTGCAGGAGGAGACCGGTGACGCCTTCCGCGGCCGGCTGTTCGCCTTCTACGACGTGACGTTCAACGTCTCGCTGGCTCTCGGGGCGATCGTGTGCGCGGCCTTCGTACCGCACAACGGCAGGTCGCCGGCGATCCTCGGGGTGGTCGCGGCCGGGTACGTCGCGGCGGCGGCCGGGTACTGGTTCTTCAGCCGTCAGCCGCCAGCGGTCTCCTCCGGCGGTTCTGGCACGTCCAGGCCCTCCCCGGCGGCCCAGTCCAGCAACTCCTGAACGGCGCGCTCGCGGCCGAGCGGGCCGTGCTCCATGCGCAGTTCCAGCAGGTACTGGATGGCCTTACCGACGGTCCGGCTCTGCGGGACGCGGAGGATCTCCATGATCTCGGTGCCGTTCAGGTCCGGCCTGATCTTGTCCAGTTCCTCCTGCACCGACAGCGCGGCGATCCGCTGCTCCAGGTCGTCGTAGGCACGCTCGAGCCGCAGCGCCTTCGCCTTGTTCCTCGTCGTACAGTCCGCCCTGGTCAGCACGTGCAGCCGGGTCAGGAGGTGGCCCGCGTCCCGCACGTAGCGCCGGACGGCCGAATCGGTCCACTCCCCCTCTCCGTAGCCGTGGAACCGCAGGTGCAGCGCGACAAGTTCGGACACGTCCGAGACCACGGCGGAGGGGAAGCGCAGCGCGGTCAGCCGCTCCTTGGCCATTGCCGCCCCGACCACCTCGTGATGGTGGAAGGCCACCCTGCCCCCGGGGCCGGGCAGCTTGCGGCGCGTCTTGGGCTTGCCGATGTCGTGCAGCAGCGCCGCGAGCCGGACCACCAGGTCGTTCTCCAGCCCGTAGACAGGCTCCAGGGTGATGGCCCGGGCCAGTACGGTCAGCGTGTGCTGGTACACGTCCTTGTGCCGGAAGTGCTCGTCGCGCTCCAGCCGGAGCTTGGGCACCTCGGGCAGGACCTGCTCCGCGACCCCCGTGTCCACCAGCACGGATATACCGCGCACCGGCCCGTCGGGGCCGGGCGAGCAGATCAGCTTGGTCAGCTCGGCGCTGATCCGTTCCGCCGACACCACCGACAGCCGGCCAGCCATCGCGGTCATCGCCGCCTGCACGCCGGGTTCCACGGAAAAGCCGAGTTGCGCGGCGAACCGCGCGGCGCGGAGCATCCGCAGCGCGTCGTCGTTGAACGAGTCCTCCGGTTTTCCCGGCGTGCGGAGCACCTTGGCCCGCAGGTCACGCAGACCGCCGAACGGGTCCACCAGTTCCAGCGACGGAAGCCGTACCGCAATGGCGTTCACCGTGAAGTCCCGCCGGCTCAGGTCCGCCTCCAGGGACCGGCCGTACCTGACCTCCGGCTTGCGCGAGTCCGGCTGGTACTCCTCGCTCCGGTACGTCGTGATCTCGCAGACGAAGCTGCCTTTGCGCAAGCCCACGGTGCCGAACTGAATCCCGGTCTCCCAGATCGTGTCGGCCCAGCCGCTGACGATCTCGCGCACCTGCTCGGGCCGGGCATCGGTGGCCAGGTCATAGTCGCGTTCCGGGCTGAAGCGGCCGAGGAAGGCGTCCCGGACCTTTCCGCCGACCAGGCTCAGTTCGTGGCCGGCGGCGACGAACAGGTGTGCCAGGCCGGCGATCGGCTTGACCGGCTCGCGCAGCAGCGCCGCAGCGGCACGGCGCTGCTCCGGGGTGAGGTCGAAGGAATCCGGCACGGCACGAGGGTAGGGGGTCGCGGCGGCCAACCGGAAATGGACGCCGCGCCCGCGCGCACGCCGGCGGCCCTGGCCGCCGCCGCCCGGGCATCTGCGAGTGATGATCGCGGGGCGTAAACGGCAGCCGACGATCGGCAATAACATTTCGGCATGGCGTGTCAGCGGCCGGGCCAAGGCCCCGTGACGAAGGAACGGGGGCGAAGGGCGGCCCGGCGGTGCTTGCGGCTGGCGGCCGTGGCGACGGCGCTGGGCGCCGGGTGGCTCGCCACGGTGCCTGCGGCGGCCACGCCAGGTGCTGCCACCGGAGCGGCCCGCGCCGCGGCAGCCGGCCAGCCCGGGGCACGGTCGCACCCGTGGATCGCGATCACATCGGTCAGCCCGACCGTCGCGACGCCCAAGGGGAAGGTCGTCGTCTCCGGAATCGTCGCCAACCCAACGCCGGAGACGCTGCAGGGCCTGACCGTGCAGCTCTGGTCGTCTGACCGCGCCCTGGCCAGCCGGTCGGCCATGAACGGCTACCTGAGCGCGGAAAGCTCGTCGGGCCTGGAAGCCCAGGTGCTCGGCGCGCAGCTCACCCTGCCCGGCCGGGTGCCGCCGCACGACACCCAGCAGTGGACCCTGACGCTGGACGTGACCCAGACCGGGATGCAGGCGTTCGGCGTATACCCGCTGGCCGCGCAGCTCAGCAGCGCGGGCGTGGTGGAGGATGTGGCACGCACCTTCCTGCCGTTCTGGCCGGGAAAGCACGCGGCGCGCACGGTGAAGCCGCTGACCATCGGCTGGGTCTGGCCGCTCATCGACACCCCACAGCGGGGCACGTGCCCGGCGCTGCTGAGCGACGAACTCGCGGGCAGCGTGGCGCCCGGCGGGCGGCTGAACACCTTGCTCGAGGCCGGCCAGTCTGCCGACGGCCGCCGCGCCGCGATCACCTGGGCCATCGACCCGGCGCTGCTGAGCGACGTCTCGGTGATGAAGCAGCCTTACCGGGTCACCGCCCGCGCGGATTGCTCAGGCGGAAAGACCAAGCAGGCCAGCCGCCCGGCGGCCGCCTGGCTGAGCGATGTCAAGGACCTGGCCGGCGAGCAGGACTTCTTCGTCACCCCCTACGCCGACGTGGACATGGCCGCCATGGCCCACCATGGCCTGGGCAGCGAGCTGACCGCCGCCTTCGCCGATGGACGGCTCGTGGCACAGAAGCTGCTCGGCCGGCCGGAGCGGTCCACTCCGGCCGCACAAGGCGTGATGGCCTGGCCGGCCGGTGGGGTTGCGGACTACGGCGTCCTGGAAGAACTGGCCGCACAGCAGCACGTCCAGGTGATGATCATGGACAGCAAGCTGATGCCGCCGACCACCCAGGTCAGCTACACGCCCACGGCGGTAACCACCACGCCGAACCGGTTCGGCGGCCTGATGCACGTCGTGCTGTCCGATCACGAACTCACCCAGATCCTGTCGCTGCGGCGCGGCCAGATACCCGGCGTGGTACCCGGCCCGGCCGCGATGCCGGCCAGCGTGCACACCCAGATCCGGCAGGCCGCCGCGTTCGGCAAGGAGCAGTGGTTCCTCGCGGAAACGGCGATGATCGCCGCCGAGCCGGCCCGCACATCCCGAGCGCTGGTGGCCGCGCCGCCGCGCCGCTGGGATCCGTCCCTGAGCCTGGCCGACGCGCTGCTGAACGAGACGGCCACCGCACCCTGGCTACACCCGGCCACGCTGGCCAGCATCGTCGCCGACGGGCCCGCGCCCGGATCGCCGGCCAGGCGGGCGCCACCGTCCAACCTGCGCAGCCGCGGCGAGCTGACCGGGTCGCTGCTGCGGCAGGTGCGCGACGATCTCGTCGCGCAGGTCCACCTGCTGGACAGCATCCTCACCACGGGCGGCCAGGGCTACCTGTCCACCGCCGTGGACGCGGTCGAGTCCTCAGCCTGGCGCGGCGGCAGGCGGGCGCAGCGACCTGCCGAGCAGCTGCTCCGCCACGAGCTGGCCTTCGTGACGCAGAAACTGGGGCAGGTCAGGATCGTCACCTCGGGGCGGGTCACGCTCGGCGGCAAGGCTGGCGACGTGCCCGTCTCGGTACGCAACAACCTGCCCTACGCGGTCATGGTCCAGGTCAGGGCCAGGGTGTCGGCCGATGACCGGGTGACGATCGCACCCTACAAACGCCTGGTCAGGGTGCCAGGCAAATCTTCGGTGCCGGTGCGGATCCCGGTGCGGGCCGCGGCCGCCGGGTCCAAGACGCTCACCCTGTGGCTGGCCACCCCCGAGGGAGCCCCCCTGCCGGGCCCGCCAACGACCCTGACGGTGACCGCTACGCACTTCGGCACCCTGGCGATCGTCATCATCAGCGTCGCCCTCGTGGTGTTCGTGCTCTCCGCCGCGGCACGGGCGATCCGCCGCGGCGGGCCACAGGAAGGGGGCGCTGGCGCGGAGGCCGAAGAGCTTGACCCCATGCCCGGCCCGCGCGATCCAGCATCTGGAGGTGATGAACCCGGTAGCGTCGGTTCGGGGACCGCGGACGAGCGTGGGCCAGCCAAGGAGGACGATGAGCACGCCACCGCCCCGGGCGGGGCAGACCGCCGCTGACGTGACCGGGTGGCCGCAGGGCCGCGACCGGGCGGCACCGGAGGCATACGGCCGCGCTGAGTCCCCCGCGGCCGGTACCGGGCGGCAGCCGGGTTCCCACCGCGCGCAGCCACCGGGGCGCCCGCCCGGCGACGGCCGGGGCTCCGGCTCACGGCCGGACGTCGAGAACGTCAACGTCGTCCGCTCCAGCGGCGTCATGGCGCTGGGCACCCTCGCGTCGCGTGGCACCGGGTTCCTCCGCACCCTCGTCATCGCCTACGTGCTCGGCGTCGGCGCGGTGTCCACCGCGTACTACAACGCGAACACGCTGCCCAACGCGGTCTATGACCTGATGCTCGGCGGCATCCTGACCAGCGTCGTGGTGCCGCTGCTCGTCAACGCCGCGAAGCGGGACGCCGACGGCGGCGAGGCCTACGACCAGCGGATGTTCACCCTGGCCACAATGGCGCTGGCCGCTCTCACCCTGGTCGCCACCCTGGCCGCGGCCCTGCTGGTGGACCTGTACGCGCACGCCCTCACCGGCGATGAGCGCCACCTGACGGTGATCTTCGCGTTCTTCTTCATCCCGCAGATCTTCTTCTACGGCGTGAGTTCACTGGCCGGCGGGGTGCTGAACGCCCGGGGGCATTTCGCGGCGCCGATGTGGACCCCGGTGCTCAACAACGTCGTGGTGATCGCCGTCCTGCTGCTGTTCGTCGTGGTCGGCGGGGCTGGGACCTCCGCCTCGACCATCACCAGCGGCCAGGTCGAGTTGCTCGGGTTCGGCACCACGCTCGGCATCGTGGTGCAGACGGTGGCGCTGATCCCGTTCCTGCGCAGGGTGGGGTTCCGCTGGCACCCGCGCTTCGACTTCCGCCGCAACGAAGTGTCCGAGATCATGCGGATGGCCGCGCCGCTGTTCGGCTACATCGTCACCACCCAGGTCTCGTTCCTCGTGGTGACGAACGTCGCCAACGCGGCCTGGCAGCACGCTTCTTACGACGGCACCCCCACCTACGGCTACGCCTGGCAGCTTTTCCAGATGCCGTACGCCATCGTGGGCATCTCGGTGATCACGGCACTGCTGCCACGGATGAGCGCGCACGCCTCCGAACGAAGGTTCGCCGAGGTCAAGCTCGACTTCTCCGGCGGCGTCCGGCTGTCCTCGGTGGTGGTGGTGCCCGCCTCGCTGTTCCTGCTGGTGCTGGGTGCCCCGTTCGCCGAGGCGCTGTTCGGGTACGGCAGCACCACGGCGACCGACGCGAAGTACATCGGGCTGGTGTTCGGGATCTTCTCGCTCGGCCTGGTCCCGTACATGATGTTCCAGCTCATGCTGCGCGTGTTCTACGCGATGCACGACAGCAAGACGCCCATGTACATCGGGGTGGCCGTGATGGTCGTGAACGTCGCCGCCAGCCTGTTCTCGCTGGCCGCGCTGCCGGCCGGCCACGTGGTCGAGGGGGTGGCGGCCGCGTTCGGGCTGGCCAACCTGGTCGGCACGGTCATCGCGTGGCGCATCCTGTCCCGGCGGATGCGCGGCCTGCACGGCAGGCTCATCGCCATCAGCCTGGTCCGGATGCACCTGGCGGCCATCCCTGGGGCGATCTTCGCGCTCGCGGTGTCCTTCTCCGTCGGGGTCATCTTCGCCCCCGGACCCGCGTTCGGGATCATCACCGTGATCATCGGCGGGAGCGGCGCGCTGCTGCTCTACGTGCTCTTCTGCAAGGCACTCGGGGTCACCGAACTGACCGAACTGGGCAGCGGGCTGCGGACGAGGCTGAGGCGATGACGCGGGGAATCGCGCCGGACCGGCGCGCCAGAGCCGAGTCACCGACAGGTAACGGTTTGCCCGGGCGCAGGGCGCGGGCTTCGGCCCGTTGGCACCCGCGGCCTACCATGGTGACGGCAGCATGGTGATGTACGTCGCCCTGCTCGCCACCCCGGGGGCGCGGAAGGAGGGTCGAGAGCCTGCCCCGCTCTTGACTGCATATCAATGAGCACCTTCATCTCTGAACCGGGTACCCGCCTTGGCGGGCGGTACCGGCTCGAAGACCGGGTCAACGCCAGCAGTGGGTGGGCTGCCTGGAAAGCGATCGACGAGACCCTCGCCCGGGCGGTCACCGTCTTGACCTTCGCGCGTGGTTTCCCGCGCATCACCGAAGTGGTGACCGCGGCGCGGGTGGCGAGCAGGCTCACCGATGCGCGGCTCGCGCAGGTGTTCGACGTCGAAGAGGACTGGGACCACGCCTACGTGGTGATGGAGTGGGTGGCCGGCGACTCCCTGGAGGACCTGCTCGCCGATGGGCCGCTGGACCCGGGCCAGGGCGCGGAGATCATCGCCCAGGGCGCCGAGGCGCTCGCGGTCGCACACGCCGCCGGCGTGGCGCACCTGTGCCTCAACCCGAACTCGCTGCGCTGGACCGCTGGCGGCGGGGTGAAGATCGTCGGTCTGGGCATCGACGCGGCGCTGTCCGGCGTCACGGCCGACGACCCGGCACTGGCCGACACCCAGGGCCTGGGAAAGCTGCTCTACGCCGCGCTGACCGCCCACTGGCCGGGCGGCGATTGGCCGTCGCTGCCGCCGGCACCGGAGATGGACGGGCACCCGTGCAGCCCGCGCCAGGTGCGGGCCGGCGTGCCGACCGGCATTGACGACGTCGCCTGCCGGGTCCTGTTCGAGCACCCGGGCGGAGGCAACCCTCCGTTCACCACACCCGCCACGCTGGCCACCGCGCTGAACCGGGTGATACCCGCCCCTGCCGCGCCACCACCCGCACCGCAGCGTGGCTACGCCACCGGCGCCGGGTCCGCGACGCTCGCCCCGGGGCAGCCCTACTGGCAGGGCGGCGGGCCGCCACGGCGGGCCGGCCGCGAACCCACCACCGGCCGGGGTTCCGGTGGTCCCAAGGTGCTAGCGGCCGTCGCCGGTGTGCTTGTGCTCGTGGTGATCGGCGTCGCGGCGTGGGCGTTCAGCCACAACAGTTCTTCGCCGCCGCCCAAGGTCACGCAGACCCACAGTGCATCCCCGAGCAACACCCCGGCGACCGTGCTGCAGCCGCAGAGCGCGGCCGCGTATGGGCCCAACTCCGGCGACAACGCCAGCCAGGCCGGGCTGGCCATCGACAATTCGCCGGCCACGGACTGGAACACCGACTCCTACCAGGGGTCGGCGCACTTCGGCAACTTGTACCCCGCCACCGGCCTCATGATCGACATGGGAAAGCGCGTCAACGTGTCGTCGGTGACGGTGACCTTCGGGAACATGCCCGGCACCCATGTGCGTGTCGAGGTCGGCAACACCGGCACGGGTACCGGCGAGACGCCGCCGCCCGGGTTCAGCCTGCTGAACAAGTCGAGTAACGCGGTCAACCAGGTGACCTTCACCGGGCACAGCGCCTTCTCCGGCCAGTTCATCCTGATCTGGTTCACGAAGCTCGCCCAGCAGTCCGGCCAGTCCGGGCACTTCCAGGCGGATGTCTTCAACGTCGTCGTGCGAGGATCGTCCTGACGCCCCTCCCGGGTGAACCGCCGCCCGATGCCGAACTGCTCCGGCGGCACGTCAACGGCGACAACGAAGCGTTCGGCCTGCTGTTCACCCGGCACAAGGACCGGCTGTGGGCGGTCGCGGTACGCACGCTCGGGGATCCCGAGGACGCGGCCGACGCCCTCCAGGAGGCGATGATCTCCGCGTTCCGGCAGGCCAGCGGGTTCCGCGGGGACTCGGCAGTGACTACTTGGCTGCACCGCATCGTCGTCAACGCCTGCCTCGACCGGCTGCGGCGGCGGGCGGCCAGGCCCACCGTCAGCGGGCTGGACGAACGGGCCATGGACGTCCTGGCGCCAGGCCCCGCGGGCACCGACGCGGCGGCCAGCACGGAGACCTCGCTCGATGTCAGGTCCGCGTTGCGGACCCTGTCGCCCGACCAGCAGGCTGTGCTCGTGCTGGTGGACATGCTCGGCTATTCGGTGGCGGACGCCGCGGCGGTGCTCGGCATTTCGCCCGGCACGGTGAAGAGCCGATGTGCCCGTGGCCGGGCCAGGCTGCTGCCCCGGCTGGCTCACCTGCGCGGCCGGGGAGATCCGTACGCCGCCGGGGCCGCCCCGGTGTCAGCGGCGCCGCAAGACGGCACGCAACTTGGGAACCAGCCGCCGTCCCGGCGCGTCTCACCTGCGGAAGGAGGAGGTGAGCCCCGGCTGTGAGAGGGCATGCCGACGCAGCGACGCTGGCGGCGTTCCGGGAGGAACTGCTGTCGGCCCGCAAGGCCGCCCAGGTGTCCGCGCACCTGGCCGCGTGCCCGCGCTGTGCTGCGCTGGAGGCGCAATTGGCCGAGGTCACGGTCTTGCTCAACCGTGCCACGGCACCGCCGATGCCGGACGCGCTCACCGCGCGGATCCAGGCCGCGCTGGCCGCCGAGGCCGCGGCCCGTACCCCGGCCACCGCGCCTGCACCGGAGCCGGTTCCCGCCATGTCGGGCGCGGCCGGCCACGGCGGGACACAGAGCACCAACGGCCACCGTCCCGGGAAGGACACCGGGCACCGGACGCGCTGGCGCGACCATGACCGATCCTGGCTGGCCCTCCGCGTCGCCGCGGTCACCGCCGCCGTGGCCGTGATCGCGGGCGGCGGCTACGGTGTCGCGCAGTTGCTGACCGGCAGCAGCCCCGCCGTGAACGGCGCCGCCTCCAGCACCGGCGCAGCCCCGGCCATCAAGGTCAAGGGCCCCGTCAAGGGCCCCGTCCCGCGCATGTCCGCCGGCGGCTTCAACGCAGCGCCGGCCTCGGGCCCCGGCGGCGGCTCCCACAGCAGGACCGGTACCCTGGCCCCCCTGGTAATCAGCAGCGGCACCAACTACCAGCCGACGAGCCTGGGCGCGCAGGCCAGCGCCGTACTCAAGCACCTGAACTCCAGCGGGCACCCATCCGCGAGTCCGGGCCCATCCCTGGCCCCCGCAGCATCCCAGGCAAGCCTCTTCCCCCAGCTGCAGTCCTGCCTGACCCACATAAGCAAGGGCCAGCGCCCCCAGCTGGTGGACCTGGCCCACTACCTAGGCCACCCAGCCCTCATCGTGGTCCTCCCAGGCATCAACGGCGCCCCGCCGCACGCCCTGGTCGTCGCCCCCGGCTGCACCAGCACCACGGCCAACGTCCTAGCCCAAGCCGCCCTCCCCCGCTCCGGCTAAGGCCCCCCGAACTACCTCCCGCTCCCTGCTGGCCACGCCTGCAGACCTCGGGAATCTTCAGGCCCTAGGATCGGTTGACGCCGTTGCCAGTCGAACGAAAGGCAATCAGAGAAGTGAGCGCCATTCACGACGTCATCGTCATCGGATCGGGTCCCGCCGGGTACACGGCCGCGCTGTATGCCGCCCGTGCCCAGCTCAAGCCGCTCGTTTTCGAGGGCTCGGTGACCGCTGGCGGCGCGCTCATGAACACCACCGAGGTGGAGAACTTCCCCGGGTTCCCCGGCGGGATCCAGGGCCCGGACCTGATGGACGCGATGCGCAAGCAGGCGGAGCGGTTCGGCGCGGTGCTCCTTGCCGAGGACGTGACCGAGGTGGACCTGAAGGCCGACCCCAAGGTGGTCATCTCCGAGGGTGAGACCTACCAGGCCCGCGCGGTGATCATCGCGACCGGGTCGCGGTACCGCGAGCTTGGCATCCCCGGTGAGAAGCGGCTGTCCGGCCACGGGGTGTCGTGGTGCGCCACCTGCGACGGGTTCTTCTTCCGCGAGCAGGAGATCGCGGTGGTCGGCGGCGGTGACTCGGCCATGGAGGAAGCGCTGTTCCTGACCCGGTTCGCCAAAACGGTGACCGTGATCCATCGCCGTGACGAGCTGCGCGCCTCAAAGATCATGCAGGAGCGGGCGTTCGCCAACCCGAAGATCAAGTTCCGGTGGAACAGCGAGGTGGCCGAGGTCCTGGGTGACACCAAGATCACCGGGCTGCGGCTGCGTGACACGGTGACCGGCGAACAGAGCGACCTGGCCGTGGGCGGGGTGTTCGTGGCGATCGGCCACGATCCGCGCAGCGAGCTGTTCACCGGGCAACTGGACACCGACTCCGAGGGATACCTGCTGGTCGAGCAGCCGTCCACCAAGACCGCCATCCCGGGCGTGTTCGCCTCTGGCGACGTGGTGGACCACACCTACCGCCAGGCGGTCACGGCAGCCGGGACGGGCTGCGCGGCCGCGCTGGACGCCGAGCGTTACCTGGCGGGCGGGGCGAACCCACGAGACATGTACTGACAGGCGCGACAACAGCGGACGCTGAAGGGAGACCAGGAGATGGGCACCAAGAAGGTGACCGATGAGACCTTCGAGGCGGATGTCTTGAAGAACGACAAGCCGGTGCTCGTGGACTACTGGGCCGAGTGGTGTGGCCCGTGCAAGATGGTCGCACCCGTGCTGGAGGCTATCGCCGAGGAGCACGGGGACAAGCTGGACATCGTGAAGCTCAACGTCGACGAGAACCCCAAGGTCACCCAGAAGTACAACATCTTGAACATCCCCACCCTGGGCGTATTCAAGAACGGCGAGGTCGTCAAGGAACTCGTCGGGGCCCGGTCGAAGTCAGCCCTGCTCCGCGAGCTCGCCGACTTCATCTGACCAACGCGGACGGCCCTGCGGCTATCTCGCTGCGGGGCCGTTTTTCGCGCCCGGACCTGGCCAGAGAAGTAAACGGCGGCTCTGGGTTCCACCAGCCGCGGCAAACTATGGCCTAGCGCCTGTCAGGCCAGTCGTAGCGCCCGTTCTGGGGTCATCGAGCCGAGCAGACGTTCCAGCGCCACTTCCACGTCTTCCCGCCACGATACGGTCGTTTTAAGCTCCAGCCGCAACCGCGGGAAGTGATGGTGCGGCCGGACCGTTTTGAACCCCACGGCCAGCAGGTAATCCGCGGGCAGCATGCACGAGATGCCCTCTCCCCGCAGGTCGCCGAACGCCTCGATCGCCTTGACCCCGCGCCTGGTCAGGTCCTTGGCAACGCCCTGGACCAGCATCCGGCCCAGCCCGCCGCCCTGGAATTCGGAAAGAATGTTGGCGGTCATCAACAGGACTGCATCACCGCTGACCGGGCTGGTCGGAAAGGCAACCGACCGCGGCACATACAACGGCGGGGCATAAAGGACATAACCGGCCGGCACGCCGTCCACATAGGTGATTTTTCCGCAGCTACCCCATTCCAGAAGCATGGCGGAGACCCACGCCTCCTTTTCCAGCGCGGGATCGCCCACCTCCTGCGCGCGGGCGTGGCTGACCGGGTCCAGTTCCCAGAAGACACACTTGCGGCACTTATGCGGCAAGTCGTCCAAATTGTCAAGCGTGACGTTAGCGAGGCGGCGCGTCACCGGCACCCCTTCGTCTAAAGCAATTCTCCCGAGCGAGCCGGGCTTCCGCGTGCCATACACAGCAAATGCCGGATAGGACGAGCGGGTGGCCACTGGCCCCGTACCCTGACATGGTACCCACGACCGGGCGGAGGGATCGTGCCAACTGAGCCCGCGCGCAATGGCCGCGCCGATGAACGGCCCTGCAGGAACCCGGCGGACGGGCGGCCCGCCGCCTCGCCCGGGTCGCTGGTGGATGGGCACGTCGGCCGGTACGCCGCCCGGGCCAGGGACATGGCCGCCTCGGAGATCAGGGCCCTGTTCGCCGTAGCAGCCCGGCCGGAGATCGTTTCGCTGGCCGGTGGGATGCCTTGCGTCACCGCCCTTCCGCTCGACGTGGTGGGCGGCATGACCGGCGAGCTGGGCGCCAAGCGCGGCGCAGCCGCGCTCCAGTACGGCTCCGCGCAGGGTGACCCGGCGCCGGGGATGACCGAGACGAGCGCCCTGCCGATGGCGCTGGCCGCGGCCGGGCGCGGCCTTGGCCCTGCATGCCGCGATCTGCTCGGCCAGGCTGCCGCGAGGGGAACCTGAGACGAACTCTGCCTCTGGGTTACTCGGGGGTATGGCCACGCGGCAAAGGGCAGGTTACGTTATGTCCCGAATGTGCATCCGGCTCGGTAGCGCTCGGCGATATGCCGTGCGCAAGGCGTAACCAGGGCGGCGCCTGGCAGCGAGCATGACCGGTACGGAAAGGGAGTGAGGGCGATTCTCAATCGTTTCGGCAAGGCACTCATCACGGGCGCGGCAGCGGCGGCGGTCATCGGCATGGCAGCCGCG
Organism: uncultured Actinomycetes bacterium; assembly: GCA_963726415.1. GTDB lineage: Bacteria > Actinomycetota > Actinomycetes > Streptosporangiales > Streptosporangiaceae > DASXKD01. The sequence continues at coordinate 42,778 of CAVSCM010000047.1, read as the reverse complement.
CCTGCGTTCGCCACCGCAGCCACATGGACCGTCAAGCCGGGTGGCGCCACCACCGGTACGGCCGGAAAGACAGTGATCACCGACAAGACCGCGGGCCAGTCGGTCACCTGCACGTCGTCGGTCGCAAAGGGCACGCTCAAGAAGGGCTCCGGCCTGGCCGGTGCGGGCCTCGGTACCATCACCTCGCTGGCCTTCAAGGGATGCACGATCCTCGGCCAAACTGTCGGGGTGACGATCACCGGAAAGATGCCGCTCAATGGCATCTCCTACAACGCGACGACGAAGACCGCGAGCATGACCATCACGAAGATCCATGGGTCGTTCGCTGTCAGCAGCCTTGGCTGCAGTGCCACCATTGACGGCACTAGCGCCACAGCGCACAACGGAATGGTCAAGGCCACGTTCAGCAACACCACCAACACGCTGAAGGTGCTCGCCAGCGGTAACTTGCACCTCTATAACAACACCTGTCCGGTAATCAGCAGCGGCGACTCGGTGAACTTCACCGGTAGCTACAAGCTCGCGCCCAAGCAGACCATCACCAGCCCCTAAACCCAGGCGCGGTAAGCGAACCAGGCCGGCGGCTTCCGTGGGGAAGCCGCCGGCCTGTCCCATCCGGGCAGGCTCTAGGCTCTGCCCGTGGACCAACGGAAGAGTTTCGGCAGCGACAATCACACGGGTGCGCACGACGCGGTGGTGCGTGCCCTCGCCCAGGCCAACACCGCGGACGTCCCCGGCTACGGTGCCGACCCATGGACCGAACGCGCCGCATCCGTCCTGCGTGCGGAGTTCGGAGCGCAAGGCGATGTCTACTTCGTGTTCACCGGAACGGCCGCCAACGTCCTCGGGCTCAGCCTGCTGTTGCGGCCCTACGAGGGCGTAATCTGCGCGGAGAGCGCCCACGTGAACGTGGACGAGTGCGGGGCGCCGGAACGCATCCTCGGCAGCAAGCTGCTCGCCGTGCCTACCCCAGACGGGAAGCTGACCCCCGAACTCATCGGCGGTCGGCTGGGCGACCGTGGCGACGAGCACCGGGCGCAGCCGAGGGTCGTGACCATCTCCCAGGTGACGGAGTTGGGCACCTGCTACTCGCTGGAGGAACTCAAGTCGCTCGGAGAGTTCTGCCGGGCGGAAGGGTTGCGTCTCTATATCGACGGGGCCCGGCTCGCGAATGCCGCCGCCCATCTTGGCTGCTCCCTTGCCGACCTGGCCGCGTGGGCGGACGTGCTCAGCTTCGGCGGGACCAAGAACGGGGCGGTGGGCGCGGAGGCCGTGGTGGTCATGGCGGCGGAATTGGCGGCGGACGTCCCGTTCCTGCGCAAGCAGCAAGGGCAGCTCGCGTCGAAGATGCGCTTCCTGGCGGCCCAGTTCGAGGCTTTGCTTGACGGCCAGCTATGGCTGCGCAATGCCAGCCAGGCCAACGCCATGGCGCAGCGACTGGGTGAGGGGATCGCCGGCATGCCTGGCGTGAAACTGTGGCAGCCGGTGGAGTCCAACGCGGTCTTCGTGTCACTCGATCCCGGGCACATCGAGCGCCTTCAGCGGGACTGGCACTTTTACGTGTGGGACCCCTCCGCGCATGTGGTCCGCTGGATGACTGCCTTCAACACCACGGAAGCCGACGTCGACGCCTTCGTGGCCGATATCAAGCGGACCGCCACAGTGTGAGGCGCGGCGGTGCCGTGTTTCACGTGAAACGCCGCGGGCCTTACGAGCAGAAGGCGATACCAGCATTGCTCTGAACAGCGGGACAAAACGCTGTTCAGAGCAACCCTGGCACCGCTGGGATGGGCGGTGGCCAGGCGACCGTGCGGTTAGTTGCCGATCTGTCTGGTGGGCGAGGGCTGGGCAGGTCCGCAGTGTCGGCCGATGGACGGTGTGGTGCGGTGCGCGGAAGAGCAGGCAGCTTTGGGGAAGGCTGGGCAGCACCCATGGGGATGGGTGATGGATTGCAGGAGCGCGGAGTTCTGTCCGCGCCTATGTCGCCCACCGGGCGGCCCCTAGGTGGGGATGAAAGCTCGGTCGTGGCCGGTCGGCTCCAAGCGGGTGCAACAGAATCTCGGGTCGTGGACGGTCGGATTCAGGCGGGTGCGGCAGAAGCTCGGTCGTGGCTCGCGGGCGCCCGGGGCAGCGCGGTGGTGCTGAGCTAGGCGGTTAGGGACTGGCCCCATTGGGGGGACATCGTGGTCACGATTCGCTGGAGATCGTCCAACGAGGCGAACTCCACCACGATCTTGCCTTTGTGTTTGCCGAGCTCGACCTTGACTCTGGTCTCCAGGGTGTCGGAGAGATGGTCCGCCAGCGCGTTGAGTCCGGGTGCGACCGGCTGCTTGGTCGAAGTGCGTCGTGGTTTGGCTGTCTGTTGCCCGAGCGCGACGATCTCCTCCACCGCGCGCACCGACAGCCCTTCGGCCACGATGCGGTGGGCCAGGCGATCCTGTTCCCCCGGGTCGGCCAGGGCCAGCAATGCCCGGGCATGACCTGCGCTCAGCACGCCGGCCGCGACCCGGCGCTGCACCTGCGGGGGAAGCTGGAGCAGCCGGATCGTGTTCGAGATGTGCGGCCGCGACCTCCCCACCTTGCGCGCTAGTTCGTCATGTGTGGCAGAGAAGTCGTCAAGCAACTGCTGGTAGGCGGCTGCCTCTTCCAGCGGGTTGAGCTGTTCCCGGTGCAGGTTCTCCATGAGCGCCTCACGGAGCAACTCGTCATCGGGCGTGCCGCGCACAATGGCCGGGACGTGCTCCAGACCGGCACGCTGACAGGCACGCCAGCGGCGCTCACCCATGATCAGCTCGAAGTGGCCCGGCATGACCTTCCGCACCACGACCGGCTGCAGCAGGCCGACCTCACGTATCGAGGAGGCCAGTTCCTCCAGCGCATCCTCGTCAAAGTTCTGCCGTGGCTGCCTCGGGTTCGGCGTGATCGCACCGATAGCGATCTCGTCGAAATAGGTCCCATCAACCGGCTGGGGCTCCCGCATACCAACGGCGGAACCACTGACCGGTGCACCTGCGGGATCGCTGGCATGGCTCTCCAGCCCGGCCGACCCAGGCGCCGTGGGTATCAGCGCCCCAAGCCCCCTGCCGAGTCCCCGCTTCTGCTGGGCCATCTCATCTCCTCGCACTGCCGGCACTGCCACGCCCCCACCCCTCCTAGAGCATCCCATCCCCGCCCCCACGACCGAGCTTTTTACTCAATCCCTGTGGAAGACCGCCACCACGACCGGGCTTTCCTCATCCACCGGACCCAGCCCGACCACGGCCGAGCTCTTTCTCATCAACCTGGACGGCCCACCCGGCCACGACCAACCTCTCGTCCACTCCGCCTAGCGAGCCCGTCCACCCACGGCCGGGCTTCCCCCCACCGGCGGACGGCCGCATCCGCCACCACCGAGCTTTTGCTCCATGCGCTTGAAGGTCCCCGCCCAGCCACGGCCGAGCCTCTTTCTATCCCGTCTGCAAACGCTGCTGCCCCGCGATGCGCCAGTGCCGGTCTTGGCAGCAACGCCAGGCGCCCACTTGCCCCATCCGCCAGACAGCCCGCCGCGGACCGCCGGCCGAATGCCCGGACCCCGCTCATCCCAGCGGTGCCAGGGTTGCTCTGAACAGCGTTCTGTCCCGCTGTTCAGAGCAATGCTGGTATCGCCCCATGCCCGTGCCGCCGATCCGAGCAGGCAGCAACAGCAGCAGCAGGAACTACCCGGCCGATCCGCCGAGTCCGGCCCCGAACGCCATCTCCCGTGCCGCGTCCAGGTAAGCCTGCGCTCCGCTGGACCCGGGGTCGTACGTAATCACGGACTGCCCGTAGCTCGGCGCCTCGGAGACCCGGACGCTCCTGGGGATCACAGCGCTGAGGACCACGTCGCCGAAGTGCTCCCGGACCTCATCCGCGACCTGCGCGGCCAGGCGGGTGCGGCCGTCGTACATGGTGAGCAGGATCGTGGAGATCCGGAGTTCCGGGTTGAGGTGGCTCTTGACCAGGTCGACCGTGCGCAGGAGCTGCTCCAGGCCCTCCAGTGCGTAGTACTCGCACTGGATTGGGATCAGCACCTCCGTGCCCGTCACCAGGGCATTGACCGTGAGCAGGCCCAGTGATGGTGGGCAGTCAATCAGTATGTAGTCCAGGCCCGATGAGTCATAGGTGGCCAGTGCCCGATTCAGCCGCGCCTCCCTGGCGACCAGCGGCACCAGTTCGATCTCCGCACCCGCGAGGTCGATGGTGGCCGGCGCGCAGAACAGGCCCGGTATCGCCGCCACCTCGCGGACGATGCCGTCCAGCGGTTGCTCGTCCACGAGCACGTTGTAGACCGACGGCGTTCCGGTCCGATGCTCGATGTCCAGGGCGGTGGATGCGTTTCCCTGCGGGTCCAGGTCGACCACGAGCACCCGGGAGCCGTGCAGAGCCAGGCAGGCCGCCAGGTTGACCGCCGAGGTGGTCTTGCCCACTCCACCCTTCTGGTTCGCGATGGTGATGACACGGCAGGCCGGTGGGCGGGGCCATTCATGTTCGGTCTCTCCCAGTGCGGCCAGCGCCGCCTGTGCCTGGCTTACCGCTACCGGGCCCGGTGCGGGAGCCCCGGCGGGAATCTGGGCCGGGGAAGGCACGTCCACCGTGGCAGGAAGGCTTTCACCAACACCGGCCCGCGCCTGCGCCGGAACGGGATCCCCGGTTGAATCGGCACCGGGTAGCGCCGGTGGTGCCGTATCGGGTTTCCCCGGAGCAGGCACCATAGGGCGTGAGCCGACTGGACCCTTGCCCCGCCCGCCGGGCGGTTCCTGCTCCAAAAGCGCTCCAGCGTCACCGGCGGGCTTTCCCCGTCTCCTCACTGTGCCACTTCCCTGTGCCTCGTCCCGCGCGCTGACGTTCCGCGCATCCGTTTCACGTGAAACGGCCGCGGACAGCGCTTGCTTCACCCGGACCGGTGGCCCCATCGGTTCCCCATCCCGGAAGACCTGCCCTCGCCCATCCTCGCCCGTGCTACCCACATTCCGCGCGGGCCTCGCGGCATCGTGCCCCGATCCCGCGACAACTGCCCCGGCCTCGGGCACGGGCTCCCCGGTCCCGGACCTGCGGCGCGGCCAGCCCAGCCCCACCGTTCTGAGTCCCGACTCGTCCCTGGGCACGCCGGGATAGAGCCTGGAACGCTCCTCCGGCCATCCCACGCCGTCCGGCGAGGCCATTAGCGCGCTCCTCCCAGGGCGTCCTGCGCCGTTCTCAGGCCGGTACCGCCGCGCAATCCCGCTCCCGGTCCTATCAAGGGGCCGCCCGGTTCCGTCCCCAGTACCGGCCCCACTCCAAGTCCCTGGATACCAAGGCCAGTTCCGGTCTGGTCGCCCGGTCCCGCCAGCATCATTGGCGGACGGTCAGCCGGACCACTGTTGCAGCCGGATCGACCTTACCGCTCCCGGCGACCAGAACCTCTGCGTCCCGCAGACCCAGCCGGTCGAGCGCCGCTTTCGCGTCGCGGACCTCCGCTGAGGCCTTCGCTCCCTTGACGGCCAGCACGATCCCGCCCGGCTTGAGCAGCCCGACCGCGAGGGCTGCCAGCCGGTCAAGAGGGGCCACCGCCCGCGCGGTCACCACGTCCACGGCCAGCTCACCAGCCATCTGCTCGGCGCGGGCCCGCACCACTCTGGCGTTGCCCAGCCCCAGCTCAGCCACGCACTCCTCAAGAAAAGTCGCCCGCCGCAGCATCGGCTCCAGCAAGACCACCTCGCTGTCACGCAGCAACATCGCCAGCACGATCCCAGGCAATCCCGCACCCGACCCAAGATCCACCAGCGAACACGGCCCAGGCACCAACTCAGCGACGGCGGCGCTATTCAGCAGGTGCCTCTCCCAAATCCGCGGCACCTCATTAGGCCCAAGAACCCCCCGCTCAACCCCCACCCCAGCGAGCAACCCCGCATACCGCTCCGCCGTCGCGGCGGCTTCCCCGAAGACGGCCCAGCCGACGTCAGGCATAGGCGGCGCAGTCATGCCCACAGCACATCCACGTACCCACGGGCGCTCAGGTGCGCATTAGGAAGCGGGCTCAGTCGCAGCGCGCGCCGTGAGCGCAGCCGCGGCACGGAATGCGGGCACGGCGTGCGGTGCCTGATCGGCCGCAGCCTGGAACATTTGGTCGGGTGCAGCGCGAGGAGAGGGATGGGATGCGGCGCGGGGTGCAGGCCCGGGCGCGGCGCGGGGTGTGAGCATAGGTACGGTGTCCGCCGCGGGTGCGGTTTGGGGTAAACGCAGCGTGAGGCGCAAGCGGCGGCGGGCACGGCCGGGCTGTGGCGCGAGTTGCGGACCCGGGGCGGCCCGGGCTTGCTCTGGGGCCCGGGTACGACGCTGGCCGCCGGCTCGGGCACGGCGTGCGCTCCGGGCACGGTGCACGGCACCGACTCGGACGCAGCGTTGGCTGCACGCGTCGCGAGGGGTGCAGGCCCAGCCGTGTTGCGGGGCGTGCCAGAGTTCTCCGAATCCACCTCTCGCTTCACCCCACCATGAGTCGATCCGGTCCAGCGGACCGCAGCCGACTGGCGGCTGACACAGGCCGCTCTCATCCCAGCGGTGCCAGGGTTGTTCTGAACAGCGTTCTGTCCCGCTGTTCAGAACAACCCTGGTATCGCCCTAACCCTGAACGACAGCTTCCGCAGCCTCTTCAACAGGCAGAACCACGACGCGCCGCGAAGGCTCCTCGCCCTCCGACTCACTCCGCAGCCCCGCGGCCGCCACCGCGTCATGGACGACCTTGCGCTCGAACGGCGTCATCGCATCGAGGCGCTGCGGCACTCCCGTCCGGCCGACCTCCTCGGCGACCTTCCGGCCCAGTTCGGCAAGCTCCTGCCGACGTCGTGCGCGGTACCCGCCCACATCCAGCATGATCCGGCTGCGCGTGCCCGTCTGGCGGTGCACGGCCAGGCGGGTGAGTTCCTGCAGGGCCTCCAGTACCTCGCCGTGGGGCCCGACGAGCTCGCTGAGCGTGGCGCCGACCACGGACACGACGGGCCGATCGCCCTCCACGTCCATATCGATGTCGCCGTCGAGATCCGCCACGTCGAGCAGGCCCTCGATGTAGTCGGCCGCGATCTCGCTCTCCTGCTCCAGGTCAGCGGGGGTCACCGCGACGTCGTCCGGCTCCACGGCTTCACCGTCCGCAGGTTCCGCTTTGTCGCGCTCTGGAAGCTCCTCGTCACGCTCCGCAGTCACTGCCTCGGGTGCAGCATGGTCACCTGCTGCAATGGTCCCACCGGTCCCGCTGCTGTCAGTCGGTGCCGGGGCCTCCGAGTTCTCATCGCCGGTCACGGCAACCACTTTCTCCTCCTGATCCTCGCAGCGGCGAGGTTACGGCCCGGCCCAGCCAAACCCGGCCCCTCAAGGCCAGCCATGGCCTGCTCATATCCGCGCCTAATGCTTACCGGAACGTTTGCTGCGCGACTGACGGACGCGCTGCTGCCTGACGAGCTTAACGTCGGGTGTCTCCGCCTGTGGCTCGGGTTCGGGCTTGCCCCGTCCCAGGCGGCGCAGCAGGCCGCCCGAGCCGCTGTCCGACCCGTTCGACGACGCCTGCTGCGCGGCCGGGGTCACCGGCCGACCCGAGCGGGCATTCCTGGTCCCGGCCGACCCGGCGTCCTGCGGCTTCTTCCGTGGCGGCTGGCCCGCAGGCGACTTCTGCGTGGTCTTGCCCGACGCCGGCTTCGCGGCTGGCGTGGACGGCTTGGCCCCGGTGGCCGGCTTGGCCCCGGTGGCCGGCCTGGCGGAGGGAGCGGGCTTCGTGGTGGCAGCGGGGGGCTTCGCCGGCGTGGACGGCTTGCCCGTTGTGGGCTGCTTCCCTGACGTCACCGACTTGTTCCCTGACGTCACCGACTTGGCCGCGGTGAGCCTGCTGACGGGCGCCGACTTCGCCGGTGCGGCGGGTGCCTCGGGCGTCGTGCCGCCGGTCGCGGACGCGGCACCCGGCACTGGCGTCGGGTAACGCTTGAACAGGACGTACTGCTGGCCGAGGGTCCACACGTTGGTGGTCACCCAGTAAAGGACCAGCCCGAACGCCCAGTACAGGCCGGAAAGGGCGAAGAACGGGACGATGTAGGCCATGTACTTCTGCGAGGCCGCCATCGGGTTGTCCGGCGTCATCTGCGGCGTCATGCCGCGCTTGGTGCTCTGCCGGACGGTCAGGAACGTCGTGATCACACTGATCGCCACGGCGCAGAGGATCACGATCTTGGCCTCTAGCGGCACGTGCAAGGTGCCGGTGAACAGCACCTTGTCGGAGATGTGCGCGCCCAGGATGTTGGCGTTCTGCGCGCTCTGGACCACCGGCTCGGTGAGGCCGTAAGGGGTCGGCGTTCCGGGTTTCCAGTCCGCGATACCGCGCAGCACGCTGAACAGGGCGAAGAACATCGGCATCTGCGCCAGCAGCGGCAGGCACCCGCCCAGCGGGTTGACCCCGTTCTCACGGTAGAGACGCATGGTCTCTTCGTTCAGGGTCTGCTTGTCGCCCTTGTACTTCTTCCGCAGTTCCATCAACTGCGGGTTGAGCGCCGACATCTTGCGCATCGAGTGCATCTGCTTGACGAACAGCGGCACGAGAAGGAGCCGCATCAAGACCACGAGCACGACGATCGTCAGGAACCATGCCTGGCCGCTGGTCGAGGGCATGATCAGGCTCAGCGCACTATGGATGTGCGCCATCACCCAGGCGACCGCGACGTACAAGGGGTTAAGCGGGTTCACGAGCTAACTCCCTCGGGACGGGACAGGCGCCCGCGGCGCGTGCCGGGCGGGACCGGGTCGAGTCCGCCTGGGTGGAAAGGATGGCAGCGCGCCACCCGGCGCACCGCGAGCCACGAGCCGCGTAGCGCCCCGTGCTCGAGAACCGCATCGAGCGCGTAGGCGCTGCACGAAGGGTAGAACCGGCAGTGCGGGCCGGTCATCGGGCTGATGAACCGGCGGTACCCGCCGATCAGGAGCATGAGGATCCTGGCACCGGCGGAGGGCCGTGCCTCCGCTGACTGCCTGCCCGAATCCGTTGTCACCGCAGTGCCCCAACTTGCCGCCGCATGAGCGTGCCCATCACCAGATCCAGTTCAGCGGCGAGATCTGCCTGCCGCGCGGCCGCAGCCTGTGGATGAGCGCGTACCACAAGCAGGCTACCTCCCGGCAGCGTGGGCAGATACCCACGTAGTACCGAACGCAGGCGTCGCCGCACCTTGTTCCTGACCACGGCGTTCCCCACCGCCTTGCTCACCACGAAACCGACCAGCGGAGCCTGGTCCTCGTCACGGCCGTGGACCAGCAGATGACCGGTCAGCAGCCCGCGCCCGGCGCGGCTACCGCGACGCACCGTGAGCTGGAACTCAGCGCTGCGGCGCATCCGGGATTCTGCGGGAAGCACGCACGACCTCCGCCGTCACGCGGGGCGGCACAAAGCAGGGGCGGGAAACAACCAGCGCGGGGGCGGGAAGAACAGGGTCATACGCTGACCCTGTCCCGGCCCTTCCGGCGCCGGGCGGCCAGGACCGCGCGACCTGCCCTGGTGCGCATGCGCAGCCGGAACCCATGCGTCTTGGCGCGGCGTCGGTTGTTCGGCTGGAACGTGCGCTTGCTCACAGAAGGCTCCACATTTGGGCGGGGCGGCGGGGTCGGAACTACAGGTGTCATCACTGGCAGCCGGGCCGCGAGGCGCGCCAGCGCGCAGCGGACTGCCCAGGAGGAAAGCTTTTGAGTCGGTTCACGTTACGCGCATCACTGAGCACCGGTCAAACCAGGGGCACCCGACGGTAACCGGACGACCTCATCCTAGCCGTGGGCAGGAACGGCCGTTTGCCGAACGCGGCACGGCCTGCGAGCCTAGGCTGTGGACAACCGGCCAGGCCGCGCGGAACGGGGTGGCGCGGGCCAGCCACAGCGGTCCAGCGGCGTCCCGGGCACGGCGCGGAGTGCGGCGTGCACAGCCTGTGGATAAAACTGTTGATTCGCATGGGGGCGCAAGGTGAACACCCGATGAGCCAGGCGGACCTGGCGGAGGTGTGGGCGAGGTCCCTCGAGGAGCTCTCCGATCTCCAGATCGAACCCCATCAGCGTGCGTGGCTGCGCCTGACCAGACCACTCGGCCTGGTCGAGAACACCGCCCTCATCGCCACCCCCAACGAGTTCGTCAAGGAACAGCTCGAGACCCGCCTTCGCGGCCTCATCACCCACGCGCTGTCCCGGGAGTTCGGCCGCAGCATCCAGCTCGCGGTGACCGTGGACCCGGCGACGGCCGCCGGTGGCATCCCGGCACCGCGCGACGCTGCCCCGCCGCATGACCCCGGCCCGGGCATGCCCGACCACCGCACCGGCGGAGCCGGGCACACCGGAAGCGGGCACGACAGCCAGGCCGGCCACGGCGGCGGCCAGCCCGAGATGACCGGTCCGATCGGCGCGGCGGGAGCGCACCGCGCCGGGCCAGGCGACCTGCCGCCCGAGAACGGCGGCGGGCCCTACCCGCACCCGTTCGGCTACCCCTCCCACGCCTACCCGCCGCCGTCCGGGCACGACAGCCCCCCCGGGACCGCCACGACGCATCCCGCGCACGACCGCGACGCCTCCGCCGGGCTCCTCGCGCCGGGCCAGCTCAGCGCCTCCCCGATGCCCGGCCGACCCACGATCAGCGGCCGGGACACCCGGGACCAGGGCGAGCCACCGCACCGCCAGCCGGGCCTGCCCGGCCTGCCCGCGCCCGGCCTGCCCCGCCCGGCGCAGGCGCGGCTCAACCCGAAGTACACCTTCGAGACGTTCGTCATCGGCTCCAGCAACCGGTTCGCGCACGCCGCGGCGGTCGCGGTTGCCGAGGCGCCGGCCAAGGCCTACAACCCGCTGTTCATCTACGGCGACTCGGGGCTGGGCAAGACCCACCTGCTCCACGCGATCGGGCACTACACGCAGAACCTCTACCACGGGGTGCGGGTCCGCTACGTCAGCTCCGAAGAGTTCACCAACGACTTCATCAACATGATCAGGGACGGCAAGCAGGACGGGTTCCGCCGCCGGTACCGCGACGTGGACGTGCTCCTGGTGGACGACATCCAGTTCCTGGAGAACAAGGAAGGAACGCAGGAGGAGTTCTTCCATACCTTCAACACGCTGCACAACGCCAGCAAGCAGATCGTCATCTCCAGCGACCGGGCGCCCAAGCGGCTGGTCACCCTGGAAGACCGGCTGCGCAGCAGGTTCGAGTGGGGCCTGATCACCGACGTGCAGCCGCCCGAACTGGAAACCCGCATCGCGATCCTCCGCAAAAAGGCCGTCCAAGAGGGCCTGAACGCGCCGCCGGAGGCGCTGGAGTACATCGCCAGCCGCATCTCCACGAATATCCGGGAACTGGAGGGCGCCCTCATCCGGGTGACCGCGTTCGCGAGCCTCAACCGGCAGACCGTCGATCTCCAGTTGGCCGAGATCGTGCTCAAGGACCTTATTCCCGAAGCGCAGGGCCCGGAGATCACCGCCTCGACCATCATGGGCCAAACCGCGTCGTACTTCGGCATGTCCATTGACGACCTCTGCGGTACATCCCGGTCCCGCGTTCTGGTAACCGCCAGGCAGATTGCCATGTACCTCTGCCGCGAACTCACCGACCTGTCACTTCCGAAGATCGGGCAGCAATTCGGCGGCCGCGACCACACCACCGTCATGCACGCAGAACGCAAGATCCGGTCCCTGATGGCCGAACGGCGCTCGATCTACAACCAGGTCACCGAGCTAACCAACCGTATCAAGCAGCAAGCGCGGTCCGGATGAGGCAGCGCACGGCCCGGATGAGCCGCCACGTATCAGCGCAGCCCGTAACAATCGGTACACACAGGCTGTGGATATCTCTGTGGACACGCTTGGGACAGTACGAGGACAACACCGGAAGTCCGGGGGGTAACCGGCAGGCGTCCGGTGGAGAAAAGAAGGCTGTCCACAGCTCTCCCCCGCCGGGCCATTGCCGGCGCACAGGGGCTGTGGTCACGCAAAGCAACACTGGGCTGGGAGAAAGCCGCTTGTCCCCAGGTTCCACTGGCCCTACGACGACTACTTATCTCTTTATCAGCAAGACCCAAAAACAAGTAGGAGGGCGCTGGCCGGGGAGCCGGAACCGCCATACGCGAGATACCCGCTCCGCACGCTGGCAACCCACCCACGCGAGTGGAGGCAGCTTCCGGTGAAGATCCAGGTGGATCGTGATGCGCTCGCCGATGCGGTGGCCTGGACGGCACGTGCGCTTCCGGCACGTCCCGCCATCCCCGTGCTGGCCTGCATGCGCCTGCACGCGGGCGAGGACCTGGCCCTGTCCAGCTTCGACTACGACGTGTCCGCTCAGGCCAGCGTCCCGGTCGTGGCCGAGGAGGCAGGCACCGTGCTGGTCTCGGGCCGCCTCCTCGCCGAGATCACGCGCAGCCTGCCCGCCCGCCCGGTGGAGATCTCCGCCGATGGCGCACGCGCCACGCTGACCTGCGGCGGCGCCACGTTCACGCTGCTGACGATGCCGGTCGAGGACTACCCCACGCTGCCGGATATGCCGCCCGCGGCGGGCTCGGTGGGCAGCGACGCGTTCGCCTCGGCGGTCGGCCAGTCCGCCACCGCGGCCGCGCGCGACGACACCCTCCCCGGCCTCACCGGCGTCCGCATCGAGATCGAGAACGACACGCTCACGCTGGTGTCCACCGACCGGTACCGGCTGGCCGTCCGCGAGCTGCGCTGGAACCCGGTCCGGCCGGGGCTGAGTGCCTCGGTCCTGGTCCCGGCGCGCGCGCTGCTGGACACGGCACGCTCGCTGACCTCCGGCGCCGAGGTGCTCATCGCGCTCAGCCTGCCCGAGGAGGGCGGCCAGGCGGGTGACGGAATGATCGGCTTCGAGGGCGGCGGCCGCCGCACGACCACCCGGCTGCTCGGCGGTGAGTTCCCGCCGTACCGGGCGCTGCTGCCGGGCACCCCTGCGGCCGTGGGCGAGCTTGCCACCGCGCCGTTCAGCGAGGCGGTCAAGCGGGTCGCACTCGTCGCCGAGCGCAACACCGCGCTGCGGCTGTCGTTCAGCCCGGGCCAGGCGGTGCTCGAGGCGGGCACCGGGGACGAGGCGCAGGCCACCGAGGTGCTCGACGCCAGCTACGAGTTCCTCGCCGACGCCGACGGCGAGCCCGACAGCGGCGGGTTCCGGCCCGAGGGCCTCGAGGTCGCCTTCAACCCGCAGTATCTGCTCGACGGCCTGGCCGCCATCGATTCCGACACCGCCAGGCTCGCGTTCACCAAGCCGGGCAAGGCCGTGCTGATCACCGGCAAGCCGGGCCCCGAGGGCGAGAACGACTTCCGTTACCTGCTCATGCCGATCCGGCTCGGTGCGTAGCCGCCCCTGACGCGCCGCCGCCGCCGCGGGGTGGCTAGCGTAGGTGCCGGATTGCCCGCGGAGCAGGCGAGGTGGAGACAGCGATGCAAATCGGCATGATCGGCTTGGGCAAGATGGGCGGCAACATGGCCGAGCGCCTGCGCCGCGCAGGACACGACGTGGTCGGCTACGACCACCACCCTGAGCGTAGGGACGTCGCAACCCTGGCGGAGCTGAGGGACCGGTTGTCCGCGCCGCGTGCGGTGTGGGTCATGGTCCCCGCGGGCGGCCCCACCCGGCAGACGCTCGATGAGCTCAAGGGCCTGCTCGAAGCCGGGGACGTGGTCATCGACGGCGGCAACTCGCACTACATCGACGACCAGGAGCACGCCAAGATGCTCGGCGAGGCTGGCATCCACTTCGTCGACGCCGGGGTCAGCGGCGGGGTCTGGGGCCTGCAGAACGGCTACGGCCTGATGGTCGGCGGGGCCGACGAGGACGTGAACCGCCTGATGCCGGTGTTCGAGGCGCTCAAGCCCGAGGGCGAGTTCGGCTTCGTGCACGCGGGCAAGGTGGGCGCGGGCCACTTCGCCAAGATGGTCCACAACGGCATCGAGTACGGGATCATGCAGGCCTACGCCGAGGGCTACGAACTGCTCGCGGCCACCGACGTGGTGACCGACGTCGCCGGGGCGTTCTGCAGCTGGCGGGGCGGCACGGTGATCCGCTCCTGGCTGCTCGACCTGCTGTGCAAGGCGCTCACCGAGGACCCGGGCCTGGAGCACATCCGCGGCGTGGCGCAGGACTCCGGCGAGGGCCGGTGGACCGTGCAGGCGGCGATCGACCACGCGGTGCCGATGCCGGCGATCAGCGCGGCCCTGTTCGCGCGGTTCGCCTCGCGCCAGGACGACTCTCCCGCGATGAAGGTCGTCGCGGCCTTGCGCAACCAGTTCGGCGGGCACGCGGTCACCGCCTCAGGCACGGATCCTGGCGCTACGCCGGCCCATCCAGCCCCCTGACCCCGCGCACCGGGCCCGGGGCTGGCTCACCCGGACCGGCCGTGCCTCGCTCAAGCGGCGGCGCCGGACCGGACGGCGAGCCGGCTCATAGAGCGTCAGATCCCGTGACCCCAGCCGGGTGCCCAGGCCGGGCACTCTCTTGGCGGGGCCGCGCGCGAGTAACCTCGGCGTTGTGCATCTGAGCCGCCTCGCCCTCACCGATTTCCGGTCCTATGCCGCGGTGGACCTGAGTCTGGAGCCAGGGGTGAGCACGCTCATCGGCGCGAACGGGCAGGGGAAGACGAACGTGGTCGAGGCGGTCGGCTATCTGGCGACGCTGGGCAGCCACCGGGTCGCCAGCGACGGTCCTCTTGTCCGCCACGGGGCGGAGCGGGCCATCCTGCGCGGCGCGGTAACCTCCGCCGAGCGCGACAGCCTGGTGGAGATCGAGATCAACCCCGGCCGCGCGAACCGTGCCAGGCTGAACCGCTCGCCGGTGTCCCGGCCGCGCCAGGTCCTCGGCGTGCTGCGCACGGTGCTGTTCGCCCCCGAGGACCTGTCCCTGGTCAAGGGGGATCCCGAGCAGCGCCGCCGGTACCTCGACGACCTCCTGGTCGCGCGGGCGCCACGGTACGCCGCGGTCCGGGGGGACTACGAGCGGGTGCTGCGCCAGCGCACCGCGCTGCTGAAGTCGCTGCGTGGCCGGCCGTGGGCCCGCCAGTTCGCCGGTACCGGGCGGCCGGGATCGCCAGGTCCCGGCCCGGGTTCCCCGGACGAAGGGTTTCCCGGGGACTCCGGCGGCGATGGCGCCACGGGGGGCTCCGCGGCGACCACGCTCGACGTGTGGGACGAGCACCTGGCCGCGAAGGGTGCTGAGTTGCTGGCAGCCCGGATCAGCCTCACCGGCGCACTCAGGCCGCTGGTCGCCAAGGCCTACGCCGCGGTGTCCGGCGAGAGCGCGACGGCGTCCATTGCGTACCGGCAGGCGTTCAGCATGAATACTCCCGGCCAGCGCAACGGCGCAGGTGCCGCCGACCGGCCCGAGCCGGAGCCGGACGCGGAAAAGCTGGCGGCCTGGCTGCGCGAGGCGCTGGCGCTGGCCAGGGCCGAGGAGATCGAGCGCGGGGTGTGCCTGATCGGCCCGCACCGTGACGAGCTCGAACTGCGGATCGGTGACCTTCCCGCCCGCGGTTACGCCAGCCACGGCGAGTCGTGGTCGGCGGCGCTCGCGCTGCGGCTGGCCGCGTTCGAGCTGTTGCGCGAGGACGGGGACGACCCTGTGCTGCTGCTCGACGACGTGTTCGCCGAGCTCGACTCGGGGCGGCGGGAGCGCCTTGCGGGCGTGGCGGCGGGAGCGGAGCAGGTGATCGTCACCGCCGCCGTGGCGCAGGACGTCCCGCCGGTGCTGGCGGGCGCCCGCTTCGAGGTCGCGGAGGGGAGCGTGACGCGTGCCGGAGGAGGCTGACTGGCAGCGCCGGGCCCGGCTGGCCGCGGACGCGCTTGCGGAAGCGAAGGCGGACGCCCAGGCCAAGGGCCACTACCCGGCCTTCAGAGGCCGGCGGACGGCCGCCGCGCCGAGCGGGACTGCCGCTCCGGATGGGAATGCGGCGCCCGGCGAGCCGGTTATAACTGGTGACTCTGTCGTGCCTGGTCAGCCGGCAGCGCCGGGTCCGCAAGGGCCGCGCGGGCGGGCGGTTCCTGGCCAGCGCCGGCCGCGCCGCGGCGGGCGCAGCCGGCGCGAGGACCCGCAGCCGCTGAGCACTGCACTGGACGGCCTGCTGGGCGATCAGGGCTGGCGAACGGAGGCCGCGATCGGCTCGGTGTTCGGCCGCTGGGACCAGCTTGTCGGGCCCGATGTGGCGGCGCACACCAGGCCGGAGCGGTTCCACGACGGCGAGCTTGTGGTGATCGCGGACTCCGCCGCCTGGGCCACTCAAGTGAGATTGCTCACGTCCGCGGTGCTGCGCAGGCTGAACGAGGAACTGGGGCATGGGACGGTCACCCGGGTGGTGGTGCGGGGGCCGGCGCCGCCCCGCCGGATGGGCCCGCTGCGGGTGCGCGGAACACGCGAACATAACGACGACTACGGCTGAGTCAGACGGCATTACCAGGTAAAATCGAAGGGTAGTGCCTCCGGGACGCCGATGCGGGGGCTGACACATGGTCCCGGGCGCATCCCTTTCAGGAGGAGCTTGTTCTTGTCCTACGACGCGCGCTCTATTACGGTCCTCGAAGGCCTAGAGGCGGTCCGCAAGCGACCGGGCATGTACATCGGCTCAACCGGTGAGCGTGGTCTCCACCATCTGGTCCAAGAAGTGGTGGACAACGCTGTTGACGAAGCGCTGGCCGGCTACTGCGACCGGATCGAGGTCACGCTGCTCGCCGACGGCGGGGTCCGGGTGTTCGACGACGGCCGCGGCATCCCCGTGGATGAGCATCCGGTGGAGAAGCGGCCCGCGGTCGAGGTAGTCCTCACCACCCTGCACGCCGGCGGCAAGTTCGGCGGCGATTCCTACGCGGTCTCCGGCGGCCTGCACGGTGTCGGCGTCTCGGTGGTCAACGCGCTGTCCAGCCGGCTGGACGTCGAGGTGATGCGGGACGGTTACGCCTGGCGGCAGTCCTACCGCCTCGGCGAGCCCACGGGCGAAGTGGTCCGCGGCGAGGCGACCGACCGCCACGGCACCATAATCACTTTCTGGCCGGACGAGGATATTTTCGAAAGCACCGAATGGAATTTCGAGACGCTTTCCCGCCGGCTCCAGGAAATGGCGTTCCTGGTCCGCGGCCTGGCTATCACGCTCACCGACCAGCGTCCCGCGCACATCAACGGCGAGCCGCGGGTGGTGACTTACAAGTACGACGGCGGTATCGCCGACTTCGTCCGCTACCTGAACGGCACCAAGGATCCGGTGCACGCCTCGGTGATCGAGTTCGGCGAGGAGGGCACGGGCATCTCGGCGGAGATCGCGATGCAGTGGAACTCGTCCTACTCCGAATCGGTGTACACGTTCGCGAACACGATCAACACGGCCGAGGGCGGGACTCACGAGGAGGGTTTCCGCGCCGCGCTCACCACGATCGTGAACCGGTACGCGCGCGACCAGAAACTGCTCCGCGACAAGGACGAGAACCTGTCCGGCGAGGACGTGCGCGAAGGCCTGGCCGCGATCATCCACGTCAAACTGGCCGAACCGCAGTTCGAGGGGCAGACCAAGACCAAGCTCGGCAACACCGAGGCCAAGTCGTTCGTGCAGAAGGTGTGCAACGACCACCTGCGGGACTGGTTCGAGCGCAACCCCGGCGAGGCCAAGGACATCATCACCAAGGCCACCCAGGCGGCCCGGGCCAGGATCGCCGCGAGGCAGGCCCGTGACCTGACCCGGCGCAAGGGCCTGCTGGAGTCGACCTCGCTGCCCGGCAAGCTGTCGGACTGCCAGTCGGGCGAGCCGGAGAAGTGCGAGATCTACGTGGTCGAGGGTGACTCGGCCGGTGGCTCGGCCAAGTCCGGCCGGGACCCGCTGTTCCAGGCGATCCTGCCCATCCGGGGCAAGATCCTCAACGTGGAGAAGGCCCGGATCGACCGGGTGCTGAAGAACACCGAGGTCCAGGCGCTGATCACGGCCCTGGGCACCGGCATCCACGACGAGTTCGACATCACCAGGCTGCGCTACTACAAGATCGTCCTGATGGCCGACGCCGACGTGGACGGCCAGCACATCAGGACGCTGCTGCTCACGCTGCTGTTCCGGTTCATGAAGCCGCTGATCGAGGCCGGTCACGTGTACATGGCGCAGCCGCCGCTCTACAAGATCAAGTGGGACGGGCGCGGGGTCGACCCCGGGTACGCCTACTCCGACCGGGAGCGGGACGCGGTGATCGAGGCCGGGATCGAGGCCGGCCGCAAGGACCCGCGGCCGCGCGACGGCGTGCAGCGGTTCAAGGGCCTCGGCGAGATGAACGCGAACGAACTGTGGGACACCACCATGAACCCGGCGCACCGGGTGCTGCTCCAGGTCACGCTCGACGACGCGGCGCAGGCGGACGAACTGTTCAGCGTCCTGATGGGCGAGGACGTGGAGGCACGCCGGTCGTTCATCCAGCGCAACGCCAAGGACGTGAGGTTCCTCGACATCTAACGGCCACTTCGGCCGGGCGGCCGGCCTGAGCCGCCCGGGCACCGGCCGCCACCGTGGCCGGCCAGCCGCCGTTTTCGTTAGGCACGGGAAGGATTAGCTAGTGACGGACGTGGACTCGGGAACCGTACCGTCCGGTGGAGGTGACCGGACCGAGCCGGTCGACATCCAGGTCGAGATGCAGCGCAGCTACATCGACTACGCCATGTCGGTCATCGTCGGCCGCGCCCTGCCCGACGTCAGGGACGGGCTCAAGCCCGTGCACACGCGCATCCTCTACGCGATGTACGACGGCGGGTACCGGCCGGACCGCGGCTACTCCAAGTGCGCCAGGGTCATCGGCGACGTGATGGGCCAGTACCACCCGCACGGCGACTCGGCCATCTACGACGCGCTGGTGCGCCTGGCCCAGCCGTGGGCGATGCGGATGCCGCTGGTCGACGGGCAGGGCAACTTCGGCTCACCGGGCAACGACCCGGCGGCCGCCTACCGGTACACCGAGTGCCGGCTTGCCCCGCTGGCCATGGAGATGCTCCGGGACATCGACAAGGAGACCGTCGACTTCCGGCCCAACTACGACGGGCGCTCCAGCGAGCCGGTGGTCCTCCCGGCCAGGTTCCCCAACCTGCTGGTCAACGGCTCGGAAGGGATCGCGGTCGGCATGGCGACCAAGATCCCGCCGCACAACCTGCGCGAGGTGGCGGCCGGCGCGCAGTGGTACCTGGACAACCCCGAGGCCACCGACAACGAACTGCTCGCCGCACTGCTCGAGCGGGTCAAGGGCCCGGACTTCCCCACCCGTGGCCTGATCGTGGGCCACCGGGGCATCGAGGAGGCCTACCGCACCGGGCGCGGCTCCATCATCATGCGCGCCGTGGTCGAGGTGGAGGAGGACAACCGCGGCCGTGCCTGCCTGGTGGTCACCGAGCTCCCCTACCAGGTCAACCCGGAGAACCTGGCTGCCAAGATCGCCGAACTGGTGCGCGAGGGCCGGGTCGGCGGGATCGCCGACATCAGGGACGAGAGCAGCGGCCGGACCGGCCAGCGGCTGGTGATCATCCTCAAGCGGGACGCGGTCGCCAAGGTCGTGCTGAACAACCTGTACAAGCACACCCAGCTCCAGGAGACGTTCGGCGCGAACATGCTGGCGCTCGTCGACGGCGTGCCCCGCACGCTCCGGCTGGACCAGCTCATCCGGCACTGGGTGACGCACCAGATCGACGTGGTCGTCCGGCGCACCCGGTACCTGCTGCGCAAGGCCCAGGAGCGCGCGCACATCGTCAGCGCGCTGCTGAAGGCGATCGATCAGATCGACGCGGTGATCGCGCTGATCCGCGGCAGTGAGTCGGCGGCGGCGGCGCAGCAGGGCCTGCAGGAGCTGCTCGACATCGACGAGGAGCAGGCCCGCGCCATCCTCGACATGCAGCTGCGCAGGCTCGCCGCCCTGGAGCGGCAGCAGCTCACCGACGAGTACGAGCATCTGATGGCCCAGATCGCCGACTACGAGGCGCATCCTCGCCTCGCCGGAGCGGCAGCGGCAGATCGTCGGCACCGAACTCGGCGAGATCGTGGACAAGTACGGCGACGACCGGCGCACGCAGATCATCGCCTGGGACGGGGACGTCACCAACGAGGACCTCATCGCCGAGGAAGACGTGGTCGTCACGATCACCCACGGCGGCTACGCCAAGCGGACCAAGGCCGATCTCTACCGGGCCCAGCGGCGCGGCGGCAAGGGGGTCCGTGGTGCCCAGTTGCGCACCGACGACATCGTGGACCACTTCTTCGTGACCACGACGCACCACTGGATCCTGTTCTTCACCAACAAGGGCCGGGTCTACCGGGCCAAGGCCTACGAGCTGCCCGATTCCGGCAGGGACGCCCGCGGCCAGCACGTGGCGAACCTGCTGGCGTTCCAGCCCGACGAGCGCATCGCCGAAGTGCTGGCGCTGCGGGACTACTCGGTGGCGCCGTACCTGGTGCTGGCGACCAAGGGCGGGCTGGTGAAGAAGTCCCGGCTGACCGAATACGACTCGCCGCGCCAGGGCGGGATCATCGCGATCAACCTGCGCGAGGACGACGAGGTGATCGGCGCCCGGCTGATGTCACCGGACCAGGACCTGCTGCTGGTCAGCAAGAAGGCCCAGGCGCTGCGGTTCCATGCCACCGATGAGGTGCTCAGGCCGATGGGCCGGGCTACCTCGGGCGTCATCGGCATGCGGTTCGCCAACGGCGACGAACTGCTCGGCATGTACGTGGTGCGCGAAGGAGCGGACGTGCTGGTCGCCACCGCGGGCGGCTACGCCAAGCGCACCCCCGTCGACGAGTACCCGATCAAGGGCCGGGGCACGATGGGCGTGGTGACGGCCAGGATCGTCGACCAGCGCGGTGAGCTTGTCGGCGCGCTCATGGTGCTGCCGGAGGACGAGGTCTTCGCGATCACCTCGGCCGGCGGCGTCATCAGGACCGCCGCCGCCGAGGTGAAGCAGTCCGGGCGGCAGACGATGGGCGTGCGGCTGATGAACCTCGCCCACGGGGACAGCGTGGTGGCCGTCGCGCGCAACGCCGAGGCCGCGCTCCGTCACCGAAGCGGACGACGAGGAGGCGGACGACGGGGACCTGCCCGCGGCGGACGCAGCACCGGCGGACGGCCCTGCGGCCGAGGCAGGTGCCGACCTGACAGCGGGTGAGCCTTCGGACGGGTGATCCGCGCAGCATGGCCGAACAGGTAGATTCGTCCGTGTTTGCAACGGATCGGGAGGGCAAGGCGTCATAGAAGTACCGGCCAGGAACGCGCGCCTGCGCCGGTAGTGTTGCCGGATAAGCTCGTCGAAGGAGCTTCCCGAAGGAGGACGGCGTGGATCACCGCGTGGAGCCACCTGCGTGGCTGCCTCAGGGGGCTGCGCCGGAAGCAGCTGACCCCGAGGCTGACGAGAGTACTGCGACCGAGGACGCTCAACAAGCCGAGGACAGCAACGACGCGCCGGCCGAGGCCGCGCCGAAGAGTTCCCCAACGGCAACGGCAACGGCCACGACAGTTCCTTCACCTACTCCCGCGACGACTCCTACCACTACGGCGGGGAATCGGCGTTCGGCGAAGGCACCAGCTACCGAAGCCCGTTCACGCCGCACACGCCGGCCGGCACCAGCTATGAGTCCGAGGAGCCGGACGACGTGGTAGAGAACGGCCTGGTGACCAGCGAGCAGGCCGATGGCGACGAGACGCCGGACACCGGCGCGCCCGGTCACGACCTGCCAGCCAGCGGGCTCTCCGAGGATGCGCTCGGCCAGCGATGTGCTCCCCGGTCATGACCTGCCAGCCACCGGGCTCGACGATCCGGCCATGCCCGACACAGGCTTCGCCAGCGCTGCGGCTGGCTTCCACAGCCCTGGGACCAGCTACACCGATCATGGCCCGGGGCCCGGCTATACCGACCACGGCGCCGAAGCGAGCTACGCCGACACGGCGGCGGCGAGCTACAGCGACCCCGCGGCGCTGCCGTACCCGGCCGCCGAGCCGTTGGCATCCGCGGGCACGCCAGCCAGTGAGCCCACCACTACCGCGTTCAGCGGCCCGGGCACCGCCGCCAGGGAACAGCGGGCAACCTTCGTTTCCGGCGCCGCCGCGGCCGGTGGCATCGGCGCGGCCCTGCGCGCTGGCAAGCAGCGCGGCGCGGCCAGGTTCTCCCGTGGGCAGGACTCGGCGAAGAGCCGCCCCCGCTCGGTGGGCTCCCAGGTCCGCAAGGCCAACCTGGTGATCTCGCGGGTCGAGCCCTGGTCGGTCATGAAGTTCAGCTTCCTGATCTCCCTGGTCCTCTGGATCGTGATGTTCGTCGCCGTGGCGCTGCTCTACTACGCGCTGTCCAGCCTTGGCGTCTTCGACGCCCTGCAGCGGACCCTGGCCAGCGTCACCTCCAGCCAGACCTCGGCCGGCGTGGACCTGACCAAGTGGACCTCGGCGCCGCGGATTCTGGGTTACACCATGCTGCTCGGCGCGGTCGACGTCGTCCTGATCACCGCCATCTCCACCGTGGGCGCGGTCGTCTACAACCTGGTGACGCACCTTGGCGGCGGGATCGAAGTCACCCTCAAGGAGACCGAGTAACACGCCACCGCCACCGATGCGGTAACCTTTCCCGTCGGTGTGCTCCAGCCGGGCCCGGGGTTATGGGCCGCGGGTGCCGCCGCCATCGAGGGGCTATAGCTCAGCCGGTTAGAGCGCTTCCCTGATAAGGAAGAGGTCCGTGGTTCAAGTCCACGTAGCCCCACCAACATTGATACAGGTCAGGGACTCAATCCCCGGCCTGTCTCTTCTAGGGCCACCTTCCGGCCCTAGATCCGGCCCTAGATCTGGCCCTACAACCACTAGGGCCGGAGGGCTCTAGGGCCGGAGGGCGTGGCCGGTTCGCTGCCGGTGCGCTCGCGTGAGCCCCCTGGGGGCCGATCCCGGGGGGTCTCTTTGGTGCTTGGGGCCTGTCAGGCCGCAGCGGACTTGACAAGGGGACCCTCGCGGCGGCCCACCTCGGGCTAGAGCGGGCAGCCCAAAGGCAGCCCGACCGCCGGACAGCTTACAGGCCGCCGCCCCTTATCAAGTCCGCTGCTCTGTGCACGCGAAGTGGCGACGACCGCGAGCTTGTTCCACGAACCGTTGGCCTGCACGCGATCACGGTAGATGACGATGCGGAACCCCGCGTAGGCAGGCGGCAGTTCCTCTGCGGGCCCGTACATCTTCCGGCCGCCGTCGCGACCGCGGATTATCGCGATCAGCTCGCCGGTCCCCGGGTGGTCGTCGGCCGCAAGGAACTCTGTAAGCGGCGTCTGTGGTGCCCGCTGCGATAGGAAACTCACCGCGCATGTGCGGTCCATCCCCCAGGCGCCGCGGCGCACCGTCCAGCCGAGTGAGATGAACACCGTGCCCCCGGATTGAGTCTCCCCCCGATTCCACCTCGTACCGGTCGTAATGCTCAAGAACATCCGGCCACCGGTAAACCTGGCCTTCGCGCTGGTCAACCAATTGCCATCCTGTAACCAGATCGCGTCCAGCCTCCACAGCAGCGTGATACTCAGACGCAGCCGCGACTGGAGTCACAGTGGGAGTGGGGTATCCGAGATCAGCGCCTCTGGTCAGAAGCGAGCCAAGGTCGGCGTGGATTGTCGACTGCCTCGATATCGGCTATCCGTACGCACACATTTCCTGTTCCGGCGCGAGAGTTGTCACCGGCGGTGAGCATGGCGGGAGGCTTACACTGGGCGGATCGTGGCTGCTCAAGCGGACGCTGTGGAGCCCACCGCCAGATCCGGGACGGGCCGGCACGACCGTAGCCTGCCAAAGGCCCCGGGGGGCATAATGGGGACATGCGCCGGATCATCGGGACAATCGTCGGCGCGATCGTCGCCGTATCGCTTGCCATCACGTCTGTGGGCAGCATCGTTGCAACGCTCAAGACGTTTCTCATCATCGGGCTGATCGCCATGGCCGTCATCATCATCGTCTGGCTCGTGGCCAGGCGCCCTCGGTCAGCTGTGCGTCGCGACTAGCTCGGCAAGCAGTTGACTGACCCGCCGGTCGATCTCATCGCGGATCGGGCGGACAGCGGCCCAGGTCGAGGCCCGCGGGGTCGGGCAGGTCCCAGTCTTCGTAGCGCTTGCCCGGGTAGATGGGGCAGGCATCGCCGCAGCCCATGGTGATCACCACGTCGGCGACCTGCACCTTGCCGGTGGTCAGCGGCTTGGGGAACTCGCGCGAAATGTCGAGGCCGATCTCGGCGAGTTCGGCGGTGACCCTGAGCAGCTGCACTGTCGAATGCCGTTGCGGTCGAACTGCGAGGGCGCTTAGCGTGCGGGGATGAGGGTGCCCGACGGTTGCTTGGCGGACCTGCGGGAGCGGGGTTACCTGCTGTTCGAGGGTTTCCTCGAGGCTGACGAGCTGGCCGCGGCCCAGGAAGCCCTGTGGCTGCACTACCCGCGGCCCGAGGCGTACTTTGCCGACCCGGCTGCTCATGCGTGGTTGGCGACCGACCAGTGGGCCGGCGAAGTCAGCGGACCGTGGCGATCGTGGAACCTGAACCGACTGGCCTTCCACCCGGACCTGCTCGACCTGGCGGAGCGCTTCCTGGGCTCAGCCGACCTGCGGCTGTACGAGGCGTCGCTGTGGGCCAAGTACGCCGGAGCCGTCGACTACGACCAGCGCCACCACCGCGACTTCGTCAACCACAGCCTGGTCGTGCCCAAGCGCTGCGAGCCGGCCACGCAGATGTTGAGCTGGATCCTCCTGTCCGACGTAGGCGATGAGGACGGCCCTACCAAGATCGTTCCGCTGTCGGTCGGGCAGAGCGTCCCGTACTGGCCGGTCCCTGGGCATCACGACATCACGAACTACCTCCCCGAGGGGATGTTCGCCGAGGAGGAGATCTCGATGACCGGTCCCGCAGGAACCCTGTTCGCATTTCGGTCCGACGTACTTCACCGTGGGTCGCGCATGACCGGCGAACGATCAACCCGCTTTGCGCTCCTCGCCGACTACGACGTGTGGGCACCGCGCTGGACCGGCAAGGTCGCCTGGGCCGAGCGCGCGACGCGTTCAGACTGGTTCGAGATCGTCGAGCGGGCCTCTCCCCGGGAGCGGTCGGTCTTCGGCTTCCCAGCTCCGGGCGACCCGTACTGGGACGAGCAAACCTTGGCCGACACCCAAACGCGCTACCCCCGGGCCGATCTGACCCCCTACCGCTGAGAGGGACCGGGCAGCCGAACCCATTCGTGGGATCCGGACAATTCGTGGGATCCGATGGCTGTGCCGTGTTGCCTGGCGTCACTTGATGTGCGATGGATCGGCTTTACTTGATGCGTGACGTCACCCTAGAGATCTTGTGGGGGGCGGGGTTTCTCCTGGGTCAGCATTGTCACTGGCCCGAGCTGTCTTAGCGAGTCAAACTCGCCGCCTTCGTGTTCACGCAGGCCGAGGTCGGTGCGGGTGAGCGTGGCGGCGTCGAAGACGGCGATCAGGCATCGCCAACGGTGGGGCAGCGTGGTCTGGCTGCGGGGCGCGCTGCGGTAGCTGGCGAAGTGGCCGGTCATCACCACCGCGTAGGAAGGCAGGTCAAATTGTGCGGGCATGCTGCCTGCGGAGAGCGCTTCGAGCGCCTTGACCCGGGTGGTGGCCACCGCGGCGATGCGGGGTGGGGCGGGTTCTTCGTGCGCGGCGGCGATCTGGGCCGCGGCAGCGGCCAGCTGCGGGATGACCTCGGCGGCGATCGGGGACCCGGCGGCGGTTGGTTCGCTCATGCGCATCACTCCTGGTCCCGGCTGGGTTAACGGTAGTCGGAGGCCTTGTGCCGGTTGATGGCACGGCTGGTCTTGCGCGGCGCGGCGATGGTGATGCCGTCGGCGACGGTGATCTGGTAGGTGTCGGAGCCCGCGGTGATCTCGGCGGTCTTGCCCGCGTGCGGCAATCCGATCTGGATCCGCTGGCCGCCGATCATGATCGCGCCGCGGATAGAGACCCGCCGCCGGACGGTGAGCGCGGCGGGTGGCTGGGGTGGCCCGGTGGTTGCGGCGCGGGCTCCGCGGAGCCGGTGCCGGGCGGGCTGCGGGATGGGGCAGGCGAGGGTGCGGACCGTGGTGCCGCCGGACAGGATGTGCGCGACTGGCCCGTCCAGCCGCACGGTGACGCGCGCACGGCGGTCGGCGGTGGCCGCATTTTGGCCGCACAAGGACGCTCAACGCTGCTGCCCGCTGCGCATCGGTGAGCAGCAGTCCACCAGGTCAGCGGACGTATGGGCCGGTTGAGGGTGTAGCCGAAACACTCTACGGATCAGATGATTGTGCCCATGGGCAGTGAAGAGGGTACTGCAATCACGGGTACTTGACCGGCCCTGCTCATTCAGGGATGACTGTGATCTTCCATCGATTCGATGCGGCGCCGGTCACAAGGATGACCATGCCCAAACTTGGCCCTCAGGTACTCCTGGGAAAGCGCATCAACCGCGCCGCACCCAACCTGATGGTCACTGACGGGGCATCTGCGGTCCTGCATGCCACTGGAGTCGCTCAACGGCTGATGCCATGTGTTCGACGCCTCCGGTGAGCCGGTCGATCGCACTGGTGACTGCCACATCGAACTGTCCGATCGCCACGGCGACGGCCAGGATAGCTCCCACCTGCGCTTCGGCTACCAGTGCGGCGTGCTCCGACTCAGAGGACTGACGCACGTCACGCGCCTGGGCAAGCGTACCCTCGGAGTAGCGCATGCAGTCGAGAAGGTTTTCTAGCATGATGCTGGTCCTTTCCGGGCAACTCACGACCTGATCGTTCATCATGTCCACGGCGCATGCCAGCGGTCTAGGCGGACCAAATGATCAACGGCTACGGCCAGGTAACGCCAAAATCGGCAGCAACCGGCGTGGACACTGCCGTCCTGGAGACGGACACTTGGACCGCGTCGCACCAGGCCAGGGACGGTACTCGACACCTTGGCCGAGCTTTGGATGCAGAGGATCATGGCTGCCGCGACTCGGTGGACGCTCTTGCGCTGGTCGAATCCTCCTCGTAATGCGTAGCTCCTCGCCGGGTGACTGATCCGAAAATCGGTGAGTACTGGGGGGCGGCAGCACGCGGCGGAGCCGCGTTCGGGGGCAGCGGTGGGGTCAGGCGGCGGGTTCGAGGGTGACCTTGTAGCCGAGGGCCTGGAGCTGGCGGAGGTGGGTGCGCATCTTGCGGCTGTTGCTGATATGGGTGTCGTAGAAGTCCGGGCCGAGGTCGTGGTAGTGGGCGTGGGGGTCAGACAGCAGGTGCCAGAAGATCACCAGGAGGGAGCGGCCGACGGCGACGTTGGCTTTGTTCTTGCCGCGGCGGCGGGCGATCCGCCGGTAGCGTTCGCCGAGGAAGGAATCGGTGCGGGCGGCGCCGATCGCGGCCTCGCCCAGGACGCGGGCCAGGTAGCGGTTGCCGTGCCCGGTGGTGCTTTTGCCTTTCTTCTTCCCGGCTGATTGGTTGACCCCGGGCGCGTATTTGGCCCAGGAGGCCAGGTGGCCGGGGGTGGGGAAGCGGGTCATGTCGGTGCCGATCTCGGCGATCACGCAGGCGGCGGCGGTGCGGCCGACGCCGTCGACCTCATCGAGCTGGCCCACCGCCGCAGCGAACGGGGCGATCAGCTCCTCGATCTTGGCGTCCAGCGTGGCAATGTCGGCGTTGATGGCGTCGACCCGGGCCAGCATCCGCTCCAGCAAGAACGCGTGGTGATCGGTGAAATGCCCGGTGAACGCCTCCTCCAAGGCGGTGATCTTGGCCCGCATCCGGCCCCGGGCCAGCTGCGCCAGCACCTTCGGGTCCCGCTGGCCGGTGATCAGCGCGGCCATCATGGCCCGCCCCGACACCCCGAAGATGTCGGAGGCCACCACGCTCAGCTTGATGCAGGCGTCCTCCAGCAGCTTTTCCGCCCGCTGCTTCTCCGCGGTCCGCGCCCCGACCAGGTCGGCCCGGTACCTGGTGACATCCCGCAGCCGCGGATCGCGGGAGGGGGCACGAAACTGGGGCGGATCATCTGCCGCTCGGCGACCTTGCACAACCAGACGGCGTCCAGTTTGTCGGTCTTGGGCCGGCCGGGCAGGTGCTTGACGTCCGTGGCGTTGACCAGCCAGGTCTCCAGCCCGGCCGCCTCCAGCAGGTAAAACACCGGTTTCCAGTAGTCCGGCGTTGCTTCCATCACCACCCGGGCTACCCCCAGAGCGCGCAGCCGATCCGCCAGCCGCAGCAGCGCCCGGGTCATCGTGGGATAAGCCGCCACCTCCTGCAGCCGCCGTCCCCGCCCGCCCTCCGCCGGGACCCGGATGCAGCACATCACCTCGGCCTTGCCGATATCCAGCGCCGCAACCCGCTCGATGATCACCTCACGGTCCTCGGTCTCCTCCAGCACCCGGCACCTCCCCGGTATCGTCAGCCAGCAGACGGCTGCCCGCAGGACCGCAAAGGGACAAGCAGAAAACTGATCCGCGTGCTCGAAGCGACAGTGAAGGTCCCACAGCGCAGCCCCAGCGCCCGGCTAACTGACGGCCTCCAACGACCATAGTCACGCGGCGTCAGCGGGCAGCCACCCCCCATTTTCAGCCCGGAACGGGCGTCCCGCAGGGATATCCAGGGCTAACTGAGTAACGACCGCGGCAACCGCCAGCGCACCACGGTGGACGTTGACGGACAGCAAAGGCAGTTCAAGGATCAGCCGAAGCACGTCAGAAGCGTGCGAGCTTTCCTGATAAGGAAGAGGTCCGTGGTTCAAGTCCACGTAGCCCCACCACCCATCAGCCCAGGTCAGCGGACTTGGGCTTAGTTATGTCAGCGCCGTCCTTGATCCGGCACGGATTGCGGCGAATGAGTCTCCTGGCCGAGCCAGCCGACCACATGTAAAGCATCAGCCGGAATCTGCACACCCAGCCATCAACGGATATTGCAGGTCAGGTGAGGTACCTGGCCGCAGGGCCTTTTACCATCTAGGAGGAAGAATTGATGCAGAACCCTGGGGACAGCGAGCACGGGCTCCCACCGGGACCTCAGCCATTGCTTGAGGCGATGCTGGAACAGGAGAAGCGGGCGAGTGGGCCGGTCACCGCGGGGTCGGGTTTGGGCGGCGTCACGATCTTCAAGCTCATGATCTGGATCCGGGACAGGATCAAACGGCTGCTACATGGCACCGGGCGGCAGGCATGACCAAGCTCAATAGGGCCAGGAAGCCCTTGTTCTGGTAGCGACGCCAGGCGTGCACGCTCTGACGGCTGACCCCATACCGTTCGGCGACCTCCGCCACCGGAACACCCGCACCAGCCTCCAGAACGGCCCGGTATGGTCCAGCAGCAAGCCCCGCGGTCAGGGCACTGGCATCGCCGTGGTTGAGATCATCATGTTGGCTGCTGAAGCTGCGCCACGGCTGATGCGATTTGTTCCACAGCTACCCTGAGTTCCACGATCGCAAGGGCGACTGCCTGGATGGCCGACACCTGCGCCGCGGCTACCAGAGTGGCGGATCCGACATCGGCGGGCTGGCCCGCCAGGGCAAGCGCAGCGTCGGAGTTGCCTATGGCGTCCCAAATAGTCGTTGTCATCGTGCTGGTCCTTTCCGAGGGCTCAAGGCCGGGATCGTTCATCATGTCCGGAACGGCGAGCAGGTGGCCACACGGAGCGTGCCACATCCGTGCCAGAACGAGCGTGCGCAGACGGTCATAGGCGGTTACTCAGGAGACGTGCCGTTCGGCCACATCAGTGATGGTGTCGAATACCCCCGGCGCGACGTGCCCGCCAGTACCGGCGCGGTCATCGCGGCCACAGGCAGCTTCGCGGCGATCAGCACGCTGTTCGGGAACCCGCTGTCCGCGGCGTTCTTGCTGCTGGAGGCCTCCGGGCTGGGCGGCCCGATGGCCACCATCGTGCTGATCCCCGGCCTGCTCGGCGCGGGCGTCGGGTCGCTGATCTTCCTCGGCCTGGACGCGTGGACCGGGTACGGGACGTTCTCCCTGGCCGTCCCGAACCTTCCCCCGGCGGCGCACCTGGACGGGGCGCAGTTCGGCTGGGCAGTAGCCATCGGGGCGGCGGCCGCAATCGTCAGCTTCGGGATCAAGCGGCTGGCCCTGTTCCTTCGCCCGCACGTGGAGCGGCGGCTGGTGCTGCTCACCCCGCTGGCTGGCGTGGCCATCGCCGGGCTGGCCATCGCCTTCGGCGAGGCGACCGGGAAACCGTCATCTGCGGTGCTGTTCTCCGGCCAGGCGGCGCTCACGCCGCTGCTGGAACATGCCGCAAGCTACACGGTCGGAGCGCTAGTACTACTGATCGTGTGCAAGGGGATCGCGTACGCCATCTCGCTGAGCAGCTTCCGCGGCGGGCCGACCTTCCCGGGTATGTTCATCGGCGCGGCGGGCGGGATCGCCCTGTCGCACCTGGCGGGACTGCCGATGGTCGCGGGCGCCGCGATCGGGGTCGGCGCGATGACGGCCGGGATGCTGCAGCTCCCAATGACAGCGGTCCTGCTGACCACGCTCTTCTTCGGCGCCGATGGCATCAAGGTGATACCGCTGGTGATCGTGGCTGTGGTGGTGTCGTTCGTGCTATCGAAGTGGCTCGCCGGACCGCCGACCGCACCGCAGGTCCCCGAAGCAGAAGAGGCGACTGTCCCACCGCAAGTCCGCTAACCACGCCGCGGCGGGAAGCTTCGCGTGGGCCGCCTGGGATCTGGCTATAGCCTCGTTCCGCATCTGCCCGAACCTGAGCCTGCGCGACTCGCACTTGGGCCTGGCGGGTGCTAGACCGGCTGGGGACAGTGATCGACCGGCAGGAGGATGGACATGACCGGCAATCAGTCTGAGGACACCGAGGACCAGGCTCTGCTGGCCTTCCTCGCTGCCCAGCGGGACGCGGTGCTTTCCATCGTGGCGGGGCTGGACGAAGAGGCGTGGCACCGCTCGGTCGTGCCGTCGGGCTGGACGCCGGCCGGGCTGGTCGAGCACCTGGGCGGCGCCGAGTGGCACTGGTTCCAGGGGGTCGTGGCCGGCGCAGAGCCCGAGCCGCCGCCTGCGGATGAAGATCCGCGTCCCTATGACCCGAAGGCGGCGTTCGTCAGTGACGAGCCCTCAGCGGAGATCATCCGCTTCTACCGTGACCAGTGCGCGCGCTCGGATGCGGTGCTGGCGGTGACACCGCTGTCGGCGCCGCCACGCGGCAGGCACGGCGACCCGGAGATGGACGAACCGCCGAACGTGCGCTGGGTCGTGCTGCACATGATCGAGGAGACCGCGCGACATGCCGGTCACCTGGACATCGCCAGGGAACTGATCGACGGCCAGACCGGGCTCGGGCCGCGCTGACCGGCCTGACACCAGCCCTGCCGTGAAGGCCCACGGAGGCGTATGCGCACTGCGACGGCGACGTCCTGGGCGCCCGGCGACTACACACCTCTGGCCCATCTGGCTGGCCCGGAAGCAGCGCCGGGAATGTCCTGGGCGTCTGCCAGGATGTCGAAAGCTACCCGAGTGGCCTGAGGAGGAAACGGTGCCTGTCCGATTTCAGTTGGTCATTGACTGTGCCGCCCCGGACCGGCTGGCCCGGTTCTGGGCCGCCGCGCTGGGCTATGAACTCGCCCCGGCCCCGGATGGATTCGCTACCTGGAACGACTTCTACCGCGAGCTAGGGGTGCCCGAGGAGGAGCTGGTCGACGGGGCGGACAGGATCAGCGACCCGGAGGGCCACGGGCCGAGCATCTGGTTCAATGTCGTCACGGATGCCAAGGCGGTCAAGAACCGGCTGCACCTCGACATCCACGCCAGTGGCGAGCGGACGGACCCGATCGAGACCCGCAGGAAGCGGGTCGATGCGGAGGCCAGCCGGCTGGCCGGCCTAGGCGCCACAATCACTGGCGCACTGGCCGGGGAAGGGCTCGACCACTACGCGGTCGGGATGAAGGATCCGGAAGGCAACGAGTTCGACATCAACTGATTGTGAGAATCCGAGTCTCGAATCTCGCAAAGGTTTAAGAGCACCAGCACAGCAGGTGGCCGAACATGTCGACGGGGTTCGCGCGGCCGCATTCTCGCAGCTTCCGCGAACGATCAGGCTAGGTCGGCTGGCTGAGGCGAGCGGTGATCGCCGGGGCCGCCGTGCGCAGCCACGCCTCGGCGCGCGGCAACTCGTCCTTGGCGCCGTCCTCCCACAGCTTGCGGAACACCGGGTCCAGCTCGGCCGAGGCGCGGGAATCCTCGTGATAGCGGCGCGCCAGGTCCACGGCGAACGGCGCCAGCTCCGCGCGATGCCGCGCCGTCATGCCATAGGCGTCCGCGAACACCGCGACCCGGTGGGGAATGTCGGCATCCGCGAACGCGGGCGACCGGTCCCGCGGATCGCGCAGCGGCGCCCAGTACCACAACGCGTTCGCGATGTCGTAGAGCCGGGTGGCCGGGCGGGCCAGGTCGAAGTCGATCAGCGCGACGGGCAGCCCATCCCGGAAGACCACGTTGCCCGGGTAATAATCGCAGTGGCTGACCAACTCGGCCCGCCGGGTGATCGGGCGTCCCACGGTGGCCGGCGTCCCGCCCCACACCGCGCCGGGCGGCGGCACCCACCCGGCCGACGCCTCGTGCAGCGCACGGATCAGCCGGGCCAGGGCGACGAGCACATCGTCGCCCGCCGTCTCCGGCGGCAGCGGATGACGCGGCACGTCACCAGGGACGAACGACAGCACCTCGCGCCCCTGCTCGTCGATGCCGAACGGAAGCGGCGCGCCGGTGAATCCGGCGTCGCGCAGGTGGGCCAGGTACGCCTGAACGGTCAGGCTGAATGGGCGCAGCGGCCGCCGCACCGTATCCCCGATCCGCACGATCCCCTGGGTGACGCCATCCCCGACCAGCAACTCGCCCTCGCTCACACCGCAGGAGCCTAGCTTCCGCCCCGCACCGGCACGCAGCGGAAGCTCCGGTCAGCTGGCGTCGTCGGCCAGCCGCATCAGTTCGGGCAGCTCGGCAGGGAAGAACACCTCCGTGGTGGCGGCCAGTTCCTCGCGGCTCCACCAGCGGTAGCCGGTGATGGTGTCGCGTTCGATGGGATCGAGATTGGCCAGAGTGATCTGCACGTCGCCGACGCGCAGGACGTAGTAGTCCTCTTCCTGCCAGAAGCGCATACCGGCGAAACTGAATTCGGTCGTGCGGTGCCATACCGGGCCGATCAGTTCGCCGGCGCTGGCCTTGATGCCTGACTCTTCCCACAGTTCCCTGAGAGCCGCCTGTGCTGTTCCCTCGCCATGGTCGGTGCCGCCGCCGATCGTGATCCAGTGCAGGCTGCCTGGCCTGGCCGGATCGAAACCCTGCAGCAGCAAGACCCGGCCAGCCGGATCGATCACCAGCACGCGCCCAGCCTGTCGCGGCGTCGGTTCCTGGGACTGCATCAGCACCGCCTCATGCTCGTGGCCGTCGTCTCTGGCCGCCCCGCGCCAATCCCACGCCGCCAACGTGCTGGTCACCCATGACCTGCTCGACGCCGTCGCGCTCGGCGACCGGATGGTCGTGATCGAAGACGGCCACATCGTGCAGACCGGCACACCCACCGAAGTCACAGCCCAGCCCCGGTCCGGCTATGTCGCTGATCTCGTCGGCGTCAACCTGCTGCGCGGGACGGGCCACGGCACAGTGCTGGAACTCGATGGCGGCGGCCAGCTCAACTGCACCGAGCCCGCCACCGGTCCTGTCCTTGCCATCATTACGCCGGCCGCGGTGTCGGTGTCCCGGCAGCGACCTGAAGGACAGCCACAGAACACCTGGCCGGGGCAGATCAGCGCCGTTGATCTCATGGGTGACCGCGTGCGGGTACGTATCGACGGGACACCGTCCATCACCGCGGAAGTCGCGCCCGCCGCGGTCGACGAACTCAAGCTCGACGATGGAGGTGAACTCTGGGTCACCGTCCCCCGGACGCCGTCACGGCATATCCACCATGATCACCGAGAGAAGGAGCAAGTCATGGCGCTCAGTGCGCGCAACCAGATCCCGGCCCGTGTCACCGGTATCAAGTCCGGTGAAGCCATCGCCAATGTAGAACTCGACGCCAACGGAGTTCGCCTGGTGGCATCCATCACCGTCGAGGCGGTCAGTCAACTCGGCCTGACCGAGGGCAGCAATGTCACCGCCGTGATCAAGGCATCGGACGTCATTCTGGCCACCAGCGGCTGAGCCACCAAGAATTCATCGTGAGGCAAAGACCTGCTCACTGAATAGAGCGGGCCCCGGCTGGATGGGTTCAAGCACGTCAGCCGGGGTTTGCGCGGCTGTCCCGCCCCGGCCCGGCGCCCCTGGATCGCCGTCCGTCACTCGCGCCGGGTGATGTGCGCTGCCCGGGTCCTGCGCCACGGTTCCCGTGTGCCCGTCCTATGAGCCAGGCCGCGATCGCGCGGGCTGGGCGGGCAGGAGGTTCGACCGCATGGACATGGCGCGCGCCAATGGCCGCCACACCCAAACGATTGCTTCGCTGCGAAGGATGCTGGTGCCGCTCGCCCTGGCCCAGTTCATCTGCAGCTTTGCGGGCTCGAACATGAACGTCATGATCAATGACATCAAGGATGACCTGCATACCAGCGTCCAGGGCGTACAGGTCTGCATCACCTTGTTCCTGCTGGTCATGGCCGCGCTCATGATCCCGTGCGGCAAGCTGACCGACCGCTGGGGCCGCCGGCGGTGCTTCCTGATGGGGCTGGCGATCTACGGGGTCGGTGCCGTACTCAGCGCCTTCGCGCCCGGGCTCGGGGTCCTCATCCTGGGTAACTCCATCCTCGAAGGGGTGGGCACCGCCCTGCTGATCCCGCCGGTCTACATCCTGACCACGATCCTCTTCCGCGATATGAAGTCCCGGGCGTGGGCCTTCGGAGTGATCAGCGGCATGGGTGGCATCGGCGCCGCCACCGGGCCATTGATCGGCGGGGCGATCACCACCGCGATCACCTGGCGGGCCGCATTCATCTTCCAGGCACTGATCATCGTGGTCATCGTGCTACTCGCGAGGAGCATCACCGATCCGCTGCCCGCGGACCCGGACCGTCCCTTCGACATCGTAGGGGCGGTCCTGTCCGCGGTGGGCCTGGTCGTCCTGGTGGGCGGAATCCTGGCGGCCGACAACAACGTGAGGCTGATGGCGATCCTGCTCGTCGCCGGGGCGCTCATCCTGGCTGGGTTCTTCGCCTGGATCCGCAGCCGGGAGCGAGCCGGAAAGGAAGCCTTGCTCTCGACCAGCCTGTTCCGCAACCGCACCTCGAACCTGGCCCTGATCACCCAGAACGTGCAATGGGCCATGCTGATGGGCACATCGTTCGTCGTGTCCGCTTACTTGCAGGTGGTGCGGCACTACAACGCCATCCAGACCGGGGTGATCTTCACCGCCGCCACCGTGGGCATCTTGCTGTCCTCGCTCGCCGCCGGGCGCCTGGCCAAGAGGTTCCGCCAGCGCAGCCTCATCCTGGCCGGCTTCGTGACGGCCATCGCCGGCGTCATCCTCCTGGTCTTCATGGTCAAGGGCAATCCCGGCCCCTGGTACTTCGCTCCAGGGCTGTTCCTCATCGGCCTTGGCCTCGGCGTCATGCTCACCCCCTCGGTCAACGTTGTGCAATCCGCCTTCGGGGAGAATCTCCAAGGCGAGATCTCCGGGCTGTCGCGCAGCGTCTCCAACCTGGGATCGTCGATCGGTACCGCGATCGCGGGCACCATCCTGGTCGCGGGGCTCGCCGATCCCAAGCGCGCCTACGGGATCGCCATGATCGTCACGGCGTTCATCGGCCTGATCGGCTTCGGCGCAGCGGTGCTGCTCCCAGCCGCCGAACCCGCGCCAGGAACCGGGGCCCCGAGTCCGCAGCCCGAGGCGGCTTAGCGGCCCGTATTCATCCGCGCCGTTTCTGTGCACTCAGTACTTTGCACCGGGAATGGTGACGCATGAAGCGGCCTGACGTGACGGTGAGCCCGACACGCCAGGCCGCTTAATTGCGTTACCGCGACGGGTTTAGTTGTAGGGCAGGAAGCAGATCCCCGCGTAACCGGGGACGCCGCCGCAGGAGGTCTTCCCGCCGAAGTTGTCGCTGGCGATCCACAGCCCGGCGTTGGTCAGCAGCATGTCGTCCGCGCCGTGCCCACGGGACCTGCTGTACATGCCCGCCGTGCGGGTGGAGTTCAGGATCAGCGACCCGCCGGTCGCCCCCGGGGCCAGTCCGGCCAGGCCAGGAGCCGGTATCGCGCCCTTGCCCATGGTGTTGCAGGCGTTCCCGTTGGGGAACCACCGGTTGTGCCCTGCCACGTAGACCGCGCTGTTGTCGGCGGCCACCGAGTACAGCGAGTCGCAGCCGTCGTTGGCGATCCAGTCGTGCAGCACTTCCTTCTCGGTGGCCGGGAAGGCCGCAGCCGCGTCGCACAGGCCGGGCATCGGGAACGTACCGTCCCAGTTCCACGTGTGGACCCCGGTGTCGGCGACGTAGATCGTCGAGTCGTCCGGTGACCAGGCGGCGGCGTGGATGTAGAACGGGTGCGAGTCACCGCACTGGTAGGGGTAGCCGCCCGGTATCTGGCCCTTGCTGCCGTCGAACTCCGGCGAACTCCAGCCGGTGACCTTCGCGGGCGTCTGATTGACGTGCAGCATGAAGATCTGCTGCCGGCCCAGGCCGCCGACCTTGGTGAAGTCACCTTCGACCAGCAACAGCTTGCCGCTGTGGGACAACTGCTGGTTGTAGACCTCCGTGCCGTTCGCCTTCACCTTGGGGAACTGGTAGTGGCCGGAGATGCCCAGGTGCAGGAAACCGTCGTCCTTGCCGGTGGCTGGGCTCACGCTCGCGTAGTACGGATTCGTCGTGGTGCCGCCGATCGTGGTGAAGGTCCCGCCGACAAGCAGGTGCCCGTTGACCACCAGGAGCGTGTCGACATGGCCGCCGCCGACGTGGTCGTCGAACCCGGAGACGACGTTGCCGGTGGTGGTGTCGATCTCGGCGAAGTTGTTCACCTTGGTGCCGTTGACCGACGTGAACTGCCCGCCGATGTAGGCGTCGTTGCAGTTGCTGCCGTTGAAGGCGATCGAGTTGATCTCGCCGTTGACGTTCGGGGCCCAGGCCGTGACCTTGAACCCCGGGGTCGCGCTGAAGCTGAAGATGTTGTTCCGGGGGTAGGTGGTGGTGAACCGCTGGATCTCGGTGAAGCTGCCCACCGCGTACATGGTGCCGCCACACTGCACGAGCTGGCGGACCGTCTCCGTGGTCCCCGTCGCCGCCAGCTTCGGCGTCCCGGTGGCCGGGGTCGACGAGACCGCCCCGGCCAGAGCCGCGGCCTTCTTGGCGGTGGCGCTGGCGACGGTCGCGGCCGCCGGGAACTGGAGCGCGCAGCATCCGGCCGCGGCAACGCCCGCGACCACCGCATAGCGCAGGCCGTACGGTTTACGTAGCAGTAGTGCCCGGGGGCGCATTCTGTGCTTACCGGTCATTTGTCCTCCAATGGCAGGCGACCTTATCGCATCCCCCCGGATATTGACGTCGACCAGGATCCATCCTTAAGAAAAGGTAAAGACTTAATGTGCTGAGTTCAGCGCAAGCGGCCAGGCCCTCCCCGAAGTCACATTGTTAGGACGCATGGCCCCGCCGCGCCGATTACATCCAGAGCGGTGAAATCGCGACAGACGTTACATCATAAAATTGAAGAAAATCTATCGGTAAAGTGGTCTTCACCATATCGGCCCGGGTGTGGCGGACGCGAGCGGCAGGCGGACCGCAGCTGGCGGGCTGGGGCGTCAGCCGTGCGGCTGGGTGTGGGTGGCGGGCCGTGCAAGAGGGTCGTGAGCGTGCGAGCGTCGGTGGGCCTGCACGGGCTGGGCCGCGAGGTGGTCCCGTGGGACCGTGGGTTCCGGGGAAGGCTCCGGTCGGCGGGCAAAAGCTTGGCGGTGGAGGCAACCCCGATGAGGTCCCGGGCGTCCTTGGCGGGCGACATCTGCGAGCGGGGCACTATCGGGAGGTGGCCATGGGCCGCGAGCCGGACGAGCTGGCCGTGGAACGGCTGCTCGGCGAGCGCGGACAGCACCTGATGCGCGCGGCGGTCGCGCTTACCGGCAGCCGCACCGACGGCGAGGACCTGTTGCAGGCAGCCCTGGAGCGACTGCTGCAGAACTGGAACCGGGTCGACGACCCCGAGGGTTACCTGCGCCGCACCCTGTACAACCTGGCCGCCGACGGCTGGCGGCGCCGGGGCCGCTGGCGGGGCAGGCTCGCCGAGTTCCGTTCGCAGGCACGCGCGGAACGTACCGGCAGCGACGACGTCGCCGTGGTGGACCTCCGCGACACGCTGGTCCGGTTGCTGCAGCAACTACCGCCACGGCAGAGGGCGGTCGTGGTGCTGCGGTACTGGGAGCAGCGCACCGAGGCGGAGACCGCGGAGTTGCTCGGCTGCACCGAGGGCACGGTCAAGTCCGCCGCGTCACGGGGGCTGCGACGGCTGCGCGAACTGGCCGGACCAGCGGCTGGGCCGGCGAGCGTGCCCGCACCTAAAAGAGCCGAGCTGAGAACCGATCTGGAAGTGGCAGGAGGAAGATCATGAACGGGGCTGTGGAGGACCTGCTCCGCGAGGGCCTGGACCGGCTCACCGCGGAAGTCGAGGTGCCCTCAGGTGTGACCGGCAGGGCACGGTCACACCTGCGGCGGAAGAAGATGGCGGCCCGGGCCGTGCTGGCGGGCGGGGCAGCGGCGGTGACCGCCGCGGCCGTGATCGCCGCGGTCGCGCCTGGCCAGAACACCACCGGGCCGATCCGGGCCCGCACCGCCGCCTACGTGATTACGCAGGTGGCCAATGCCCTGGCGACAACGAACAAGGTCATCCAGACCAAGACCGTCTTCAGCGCCCCGTATCCCCCGGTCATGGGCTGGAACTACCGGGGGGACATGCGGCTCACCCAGGCCGGGTACATCGCGCCAGCACTGGCTGCTGGCATGCCCTGGGCCCAGGGACAGGTGCACTGGGGCGTCGGTACCACCAAGGTCCACGGGCGGCGGATCTACGCGCAGATCGACTACCGCCACCACGAATGGGCCAACGCGGGGATACTCGGGTTCGCGCCGAACGCGTGCACCGTCCGGCTGGACATCGTTGAGTTCAACGGCCCGGCACAATGGCCGGCCTACGTCCGTCAGGCGCTGTCCTGCGGGCTGTTCAAGGTCGCGGGGCATGCCCAGGTCAACGGCGTGCCCACCATCAAACTCACCGGCTCGACGACGAACTGGCATTTCTGGGGCCAACTGCCGCATGGTGAGGGCCGCGGCCCGTTCCGCGTGGACGCCACCCTGTACGTGAACCCGAAGACATACCTGCCCATGCTGGTGATCTGGAACAACCGGACGCACTACCGCGACGGCAGGCCCCTGGACGGCACGGCCCGCCAGGAGATCACTGCCCTGCCGGCCACCGCCGGCAACATCGCCAAGGCGAACGTGACCGTTCCGGCGGGCTTCCGCAAGGTGCCGAGCAGCACCTTCGGCGGCCCCGTATGGCCCTACTTCACCTCCGGGTGACCGGACAGGACACAAGGGCGCGGCCGGGCAGCACTGCCCGGCCGCGCCCTTGTCATGCGGGGATCAGCTATTCAGCTCGCCCAGCGGTACATCCGCGCCGGTCGAGGTCTCAACGAAACCGACACCCATGCAGGTGATCAGCGACGAGCAGGACACGCTCGTCATCGTGCTGCGGGTCACGTTGGGATCCGGCAACGGGGTCGCCTTCACCGCCCAGGTCGAGCCGTTCCAGTTCTCCGCCATCGGCGTGCCGATGCCGTTCTTCATGACAAACCCGGCGGCGTTGCAACCGGTGCTGAACTGCGTGGTCGTGCAGGACACGCTGGAGAACTCGCTGATGCTCCCGGACGGGACCTTCGCGTTCTGCGCCGCCCAGTTCGCCCGAACAGGCCGCTCGAATCGTTGGCCGTGTTGATCGGCGTGTCCTTGATTGTCCACTTGGTGCCGTCCCATTGCTCGGCCACCGCCGTCTCGACGGCGTCCAAGGGGAAACTGCCCACGGCCATGCACCTGGTCTTGTCCGTACACGAAACCCGGCTCAGGTCGGCGTTGCTGGTACCACTGCCCCTCGGCTTGGCGATCGTCTGCATCGCCCAGTTCGAGCCGTCCCAGCGCGCCGCCAAGCCCGAACCCGTCGCGGTACACGCGTTCGCGGCCGTGCAGGACACTCCCTCGAGCGGGCTGAAAGTGCCCAGGCTGGTGGCCTGGATGGTCCAGCTGCTGCCGTTCCACTTCTCGGCGAGGGCGGGGAAGTTGTTGCCCGTGCGGGACTCGCCCACGCCCTCACACGAGGTCGCGGCCGTGCAGGAGACCCCGAGGAGCTCGGTGATGGTCGCGCCGCCCACGTCCTGGGTGCCCTTGATGGTCCATCGCATGGGTAAAGTTCCGTTGCCCTTCCTATGGGGTAATAGTTACCTTTCCTCCCGATCTGACCGAAAGCGACGCACGACTGCCGCCGATAAGGAAACCATTAATCGACGCTCGCTGTGGTTCGGGGCAGGAACTACAGTCAAGCTGGGAGAACGGTGCCGGCCAGCAGGAGGCGCGGATGAGCGGCGAGCCCGATGAGGCGCTGGAAGTGCTGCGCGGGATCTGGAGTGCCCAGGGACAGACCAGCGCCAACCTCGACGACCTCGACACCGGGAGAGCCTGCAAGCGGATGGCCGATGTCGGGTTCAGCGAGATGGATGGCGCCGAGGACGACCAGCGCGCCGCCTGGCGGAACCGGCTGGAGCGCGAAGGCAAGCTGAGCAACGGCGGGACCGTTGCCGACCTGGTGCTCGGGCCGGCCCAGCAGGGCTGACCCGGACCGCCGCAGCACCGCTGACCTGAGATCCCAGGCAAGGGAGACACTTGGCCGAGCAACCGCGGACCGTCGGTGAGCTGACGGACCTCCTGCGTCAGGGCGGTTACCTCGCCGACCGCGGCCTGGCCACCGCGTTGTTCCTGGCGATGTCACTGCCGCGCCCGATCCTGCTCGAAGGCGAGGTCGGGGTGGGCAAGACCGAGGCCGCCAAGGTGCTCGCCGGTGTCTTCGGCCGCCGGCTCATCCGGCTGCAGTGCTACGAGGGCATCGACACCCACCAGGCGCTCTACGAGTGGGACTACGCGCGGCAGATGCTGCAGATCCGGGCGCTGTCGGAGCGCCAGATCGCCGCCGGCGACGCGGTTGACACACTGTTCGGGCCGAAGTTCCTGCTGGAGCGGCCGTTGCTGGAGGCGGTGCGGGCCGGCGACCAGGCGGTGCTGCTGATCGACGAGGTGGACCGCGCCGACGACGAGTTCGAGGCGTTCCTGCTCGAGGTCCTGTCCGACTTCCAGGTGAGCATCCCCGAGATCGGCACGGTCACCGCGCCGTCGCCGCCGCTGGTCGTGCTCACCTCGAACCGCACCAGGGAACTGCACGACGCGCTAAAGCGGCGCTGCCTCTACCACTGGATCGGCTACCCCTCCGCCGCGCGGGAACTGGAGATCGTGCTGATCAGGGAGCCGGGCGTGCCGCAGGCGCTGGCCCGCCAGGTGGTTGCCGCCGTGCACCGGCTGCGTGAGCTTGACCTCGCCAAGCCGCCCGGCGTGGCCGAGACGATCGACTGGGCCCGCACCGTCGACGTGCTCGGCGGGACCGCGCTCGACCCGCAACTGGCCAGCGACACCCTCGGCGCCGTGGTGAAGGACCGCGACGACCTCGACCTGGTGCAGGAAAACCTGGAGGAGATAACCTCCGGTGCCTGAAGGCGGCCTCACCGGGGTGCTTGTGCGGTTCTGCCGCGAACTGCGCGGGTCCGGGCTGGCGGTCGGGACGGGGGACGTCCTCACCTACTGCGTGGCGATGACCCCGCTGGACGCCACGGATCTGGTGGACCTCTACTGGGCGGGCCGGGCAACGCTGGTGACCCGGCGGGACGACATCGCCGTCTACGACGAGGTGTTCCGCCGGTTCTTCCTGGACGCCGCGAATCCCGTCCCCGAACTCGTCACGATCACGGCCAGGACCGCCGCCGAAGCCGAGGCGGCGCTTGCCCTGCCAGAGACCGAGTGGGCCGGCGAGGAGCGCGAGGACCAGGCGGTGCTCGGCTGGATGGCCTCCGACGTGGCGGCGCTCAAGCACAAGGCCTTCGCGGCGTGCACCCCGGAGGAACTGGCCGCGGTGCGGCGGATCATGGCACGGATCCGGCTCACCCCGCCACGGCGGCGCACCAGGCGGACCACGGCGGCCCGCACCGGCCGCGCTCCCGACCTGCGGCGCATCGTGCGGGAGTCGCTCCGGCTGCACGGCGAGCCCGCCGAACTCTACTGGCGGCAGCGCAAGGCCAGGCTCCGGCCGCTGATCCTGATCCTCGACGTCTCCGGTTCGATGGCCGACTACTCCCGCAACCTGCTCCAGTTCGCCTACTCCGCCAGGCGCGCGGCCACCAAGGTCGAGGTGTTCTGCTTCGGCACCCGGCTCACCAGGATCACCAGGGAACTGGGCAGCCGCCGGCCCGACGAAGCGCTGGCCCGCGCCGGGCGCGCGGTGTTCGACTGGGAGGGCGGCACCCGGATCGGGGACAGCCTCGACGCCTTCGTGCGCGGCTACGCCCGCCGCGGCCTGGCCCGGGGCGGTGTCGTGGTGGTCTGCTCCGACGGCCTGGACCGCGGGGATCCGGAGGTGCTGGCCACCGCCGTCGCGCGGCTGTCGCGGCTGTGCCACCGGCTGGTCTGGATGAACCCGCACAAGGGCGATGACGCTGGCTTCCGGCCCAGCACGCTGGGGATGATGGTCGTGGCCCCGTACGTCGATGAG
>CAVSCM010000046.1:0-174244 GCA_963726415.1 uncultured Actinomycetes bacterium | reverse complement strand
AGCAGGCAGCAGGTTCTTGAGCATTCCGAACCGACGCGGCTGCAGTACGCGCTGGCCGAGCGGGCGGCGGCGCTGGGCTGGGCGCTGTCGCGGATCGTGGTGATCGACGACGACCCTGAGGGTATCGGCCGCGACGGCCGATGCCCGGGCGGGCTTTGCCCCGGCTGGTCACCGAAGTCACGATGGGCCGGGTGGGCATCGTACTGGGCATCGAGATGTCCCGGCTGGCGCGGACCGGCCGGACCTGCATCAACTGCTGGGTGCGCCACGAAGCGCTGGTGCGCCGTGAGGCGCTGAGAGTCGAAGGAGGTGGAAGGCCTTCGCGCCGGGCTGTCGCAGCAAACCCGATGGAAGCTGAAGCGCGCCAGCCTTATCCGGGAGGTGCCGGGGGAGGGCGGGAAGCAGCGCTGACAAAGCCGGGACGTGCCAGGACTGCCAGATGGCGCGGGTCGGCGAACGTGGCCAGAAGGCATACGAATGGGTGCACTGCGGCTGTTTCTCAGGTTCGCGTCCGGCGACGGCCCGGGTCGGCGCCGCCGTGCTGGATGCGGTCCCGGCTGGCACGCCCGAGCAAAGCAGGCCAGGGTCCCTATTCGGCGCCGGATCCCGGCGAGGCGGCCAGGCATCCTGGAGGTGGTTCCAACGGGGGCAACCCGTGCGGGGAAGCGGGACTACGCAATCATTCTGCTGATCGCCAGTGCTTGTAGAACACGTTGACCAGCACGCCGCCGTTGTCGCGGCGGTCGATCGCGGTCCGGAACACGCCCTTGGTGTCGCGGCGGACCTTGCGGGCGAAGATGATTTCCACGTTGTGCGGGCGGCTGATCTCCGCATACGCCCGCGTATCTACCCGGACGTCCCGCTACATCACGTTTGCCCGACTCGCTCTTGCTGGGAAACCGTCAACGTCTGCGCTGTGACGTAAAGGGTATGGAAGTCATCGTTTCTCGCAGGGAAACCAGGAAAACGCTGTAGCAATTCAGCTTCATCAACCTTGCGGATATCGGTAAAGTCATTTCTCTCAAGCGCCCACTTCAATATCTCGAAGTCGAAGAGATTCTTATGCTCCCCGGACTGGCGGAAAAGATCATTGACTACATGCTGCGAAGGAGCACCCTGCAACGAATAGCGCTTGAGACGACTCGTTCGATCTTCGACTAGCTCACGTGTACGCCCGTCCACGTAGAGACGACAGATCTTTTCCATGTCCGGACAGCTCAACCAGATCTGTCCGCCTGGTCTAAGGACTCGTTTGAGCTCACTGAACAAAGGCAGCAGCTCGTCGAATAACTCCAGGTGTTCAATGACATGTTGGCTCACTATAACTGAGAAGCTTCTGCTTTTCCACGGGAGGCGTGTGATGAAGTCGATATCATAGTCGCTTCCAATAACATCTACATTTAGCCAGCCAGGTACGTGACGACCACCGGATCCA
This sequence comes from uncultured Actinomycetes bacterium, assembly GCA_963726415.1. Lineage (GTDB taxonomy): Bacteria > Actinomycetota > Actinomycetes > Streptosporangiales > Streptosporangiaceae > DASXKD01. Next base: position 172,809 of record CAVSCM010000046.1, on the reverse strand, counting down.
AGGTGAAGTTGACAGGATGATGGCTTTAGGTCATGTCGCCCCATCCGACGGAAGCGGGCCTTGAGCCTAAGTACATCGAACCACATGAGCTTAAGGGTTCGTGCGCCAAACAAAACATGAGCAGCCTTGGAGGCGACCTTCTTTGCGCCCATCGCATCGACTCGCTTCGCATCTATAGTCTACAGTCTTAGACTTGACTAATCCTACGGATAAACAGCTGACTCGATACGATATCGTGCCCGTGCCGCCAGGGACAGGGATCCGGCAAAGTCGTTCATGCGGTCTGAAGCAGCTTGAGCGTGCGCTGCGGGTCGCGGGCGTGGTGGCGGTTGGCGGCGGCGATGTTGGCGTGGCCGTCCAGGCGCAGCAGGCTGATGGCCAGGCGGCGCAGTGATGCCATCACGCGGGGCGCGTTTCCCGTCCTGACCAGCGATTTGTCCTCCTGATAAGTCACGTCCGTCACCCAGTCGATCCGGGCATCACACTGCTCCTTCACTGTCCGGGGATGGCTAGAACAGCCCGTCTTGGGGTGCGGGTAGCTCGATACGCAGGCCTTTCCTGCGTCCGGCGCGGATATGGACGGCGTGCAGGTCGCCGCGCTTGACACACTGCAACACGGTCTGCCGGGTACGCCCAGGGACACGGTGGCGACCTGGACGGGGACCCAGCCGGCGGGGGCGTCGTCGGCGACGAGGTTCCGGATGGATTCGGTGAGGCGGATGCGCCAGGGGGCGCCGGGGGTGATCTGCTCGCCGGGGACGAATCCGTCGTCGAGCCACCGGTAGAGGGTGGAGGCCGTGATGCCGAGCTCGGCGGCGGCCTGGTGCACGCTCATCACCTCGCCGTCAGGGTCCGGGGCGTCCCCGCTGTGGCAGGGGGGAATGCCGTGGCGCTTGCGGATGGTGGCGACGTTAGCCTCGATTCCCGGTCAGGTAATTGAGTTGAGGTTGCCTAGCGATCTTTGGTCGCGGGCTTGTGGACGTTTGGGTCAAGTTTTCAGGCCGGGGTGGGGCAGGCGGGCGCGGTTGGCATAGTCGTCCACGTGGCGGGTGATGGCCGATAGCGCGGCGCGGAGGGCAGGTGGCGCTTGGGGCTGGTTGGCGGCGGTGAGGGGAACCAGGAGCCGGTTGTAGACCTTGGTGTAGAAGACGGCGATCCGGATGCCGTCTGCGGTGAGGGTGTAGCGGTTGGTGTGCGGGAGCCGGCGGATGAGCCCGGCCAGGCGGAGCCGGCGCAGGTCGTAGGTCATCTGCCCGGGGGTGTAGGCGCTGCCGAGCAGCCCGGCGATCAAGACGCGGAGGTTCTTGTTGGTGAAGCCGGTTGCAGCAAGCAGTGTCTGGCAGAGGGCGCCGGCCAGGGCCATGACCCGAGGATCACCGAACCGCAGGGCCGGGGTCCTCCGCCCTTCCGCGTCAACGGAGGGGTGCGCGATCCGCTCAAAGGCTGGGCTCGCAAGGACGGTGCCCTGGCCGGCACGTTCGGCATCCAGTATGCGCCGGTTGGCGGCGCGGGCTTTGGCCTGCAGTTCATCGAGGTTGGGCAGCCGGGCCAGGCAGCCCAGGTCTCGCGGGGAGTTGACGACGGTCTCGATCCGCATCGCCCGGCCGTCTTTGAGGTATTGCTTGATCCGCGAATGCTTGTAGAACACATTCACGATGACGCCGCCGTTGTCGCGGCGGTCGATCGCGGTCCGGAAGGTTCCCCAGGTGTCACGGCGGACCCGGCGGCCGAAGATGATCTCCACGTTGTGCGGGCGGCCGATGTCGAGGTTGTCGGCGACCAGCGCCTCGAAGAAGCCGCGGGCGTGGCGGGGCGCATCGAAGACGATGGTGCGGGAGACCTCGACCTGGCGCATCGAGACCTCCCACCAGTACCCGGCGTCGCGGTCCTTGGGGCTCAGCGGCAGGGGGAGGCGGTGCAGCCACCGCTGGGCGAACACGTGAATAGCCCCTGGGCCGAGCCGGTCACAGATCTCCTGCAGGGCCACCGGGTCGGCGCAGGCGGCGAACCCGTTGGACAGCTCGCTGAAGCCGATCCCGGCCCGGGCGGCCTGGCGTTTGGCCCACTCGTGCCCGTTGAGCCAGATCTTGGCCGGGTAGGGGAAGTAGGCGCAGACCTTGATGAACGCCGGGCCGAAGTTCTCGTCCCACAGGTAGAAGTAGTAGCAGGTCACCCGCCGGTCGGTTTTGACGAACGACCACCGTGGCGTGCCGGTGGAGGTCTTGCCCTCATACGCGGTCCACACCCGCTGGAACTCCTGGGCCACGCCGATCGCGGCCACCCCCGACCGGCCGGTCGCTTCTTGCCGGGCCAGGTGCGGCGCCATCACCGCCAGCTTGGCCTGGCCCTTCCCGAACCGGACCCAGGGAATGTCGTTGGCCTCGGCGAAGGAGGCCACCGCCCGGCGGAACCGCTCCCCGAGCTGCCGGAACAACACCGGCGAGGGGAACGGGAAGCCCAGGTGCCCGGACAAGAACGCCACCACCTGCGCACTGGTCTGCAGGATCGGCACGTAGGCGTTGAGGTAGATCCGGTCCAGGCACTCGATATCCAGCGCGACATGCCCCTCGAGCACGTCGTTGATCGTGACGACCTGCTGCACCATAAACCCAGGGTGCGCTCATCGCGGCGCAGCCGCGATCCCCTGAGGCCAGGATCGGACCGCCGCCCCAGCCACCCTCACGCCCGCACGGAAACACCCAGGCCAGCCATGCACCTCGGCGGTCCGAGGCTGGCCTCACTGCTACGGCAGCAGCCATTCGCTACCTGACCAGGGCGATCTCGACGCGGCGGGCCAGTCGTGTTCGCTGGTGGTACCAGTGTGACCGGGCTTGGTGGCGGCGCCGCCAGTTCAGCCAGTGCCCGGCGCTGCCGGCCGGGGGCGGGTGTCCGAGTAGGCGCCCGGTTTCGGGGACGGTGAGCGGGATCATTCCGGGGTCGGCGGGCGGGGGCTGGTCTGGGAGTACCGGGGCGGGTGCCTGGGTGCTGGTGCGGCGGCGCAGCAGGGCGGCGGTGACGGCACATACGGCCAGGGCGGCCATGACCAGCACGGTGTGCCGGGCGATCGCGGTGTAGAGGCGGACTTGGGACTGGTCGAGCCCGAAGCAGTCCTTGCCGAACTCGAAATCTTCTTCAGCCGGCCAGCGCAGCCCGGCGGCGCGGATCGGCCGCGACGGCGACGTCGGCTGGCCGTCGGGCAGGTAGCAGTGGTGAAAGGCCAGTTCGCCGGTGGTCAGGTGGCGGCGGATCAGCAGGTGGTGCCGCGGGGAGGCGGTGGCCAGCCATGCCCAGGCGTACCAGCGTTGTCCTTTGGATCCGGTCCCGGCGGAGCGGATCTCCCAGCCGCGCCGGCGGGGAAGCCGCGCGGCGGCCTGCTTGCAGGTCAGCGTGATGCCGGCGGCCAGGATCAGCGGGAAGCTGGACGGGATCCGCAGCACGTAGGCCTGGTCGTGGTCCTCCAGGTATTCGCGCAGTTCGGTGCAGGCGCCATAGACCTCGTCGCCGCACACGAAGTCCAGCCGCACGCCGTCGGCGAAGGCCTCGGCGAGGATGTCGATGGCCAGCTGGCCCTTGGTGCGGAAGGCCAGGTCCGCCGGCAGGCCCATGGCCGCCGACGTCACCAGATCACCGATGTGCCCGGCCGGGATCCATTCCCGGGCGCCGATCAGCGCGTGCCCGGCGCCTTCTCGCGCATACGTCAGGTGCACGGTGTTGATGCCGTTGGCCACCTTGCCCACGCAGCCCAGGTACTGCCGTTTCACGCCGGCGGTGCGGGTGCCAGCCTTGACCTGGCCGGTTTCGTCGATCGCGCCCACCGCCAGGCCGCGGCGCCGCCCGGTCCTGCGTGCGGCCTCATCCAGCCCGGCCACGGCGAACCGGCGCACCACCCCCATCGCCGCGAAGGTATCCCAGACTGCCCGGTTGAGCAGCCGCTGCGTCCGGTCTGGCGTGTGGTCCCCCGAACGCTCGGCGATCGTCCACCCGTTCCGTCTTCGCAGGTCGCACATCACCGCGGCGGCGTACTTGCCCGCCTGCAGCCACGGCTCTGTCCGCGCGAAGCACGGGCGCAGCAGTTCCAGCAGCTCAGCGCGTTTCCGGCGGCCCAGCGCGGCACCTATCCTAGCGGCAGCAGCCGCTTTCGATCCTGTTGTCGTCACACACACATGGTCGTAAGGCGGCTGCGTTCTGCTTGAATCACGGCATGGATGCGGAGACCGCCGCCCGCCGCTGGGCAGACACCTGGTCGCGCGCCTGGCCGCAGCGCGACGCCGAAGCCATCGCCGCGCTCTACGCCGACACGGCCCTATACCGCTCGCCCGCGTTCGCCCAGCCTTACCCGGGCCTGGCTGGCGTGCGGCGCTATCTCCGCGAGAACCTCCCGGCCGAGGAGAACATCGAGTGCTGGTTCGGCGAGCCGATCGTCTCAGGCGACCGCGCCGCGGTCGAATGGTGGGGCAGCTGGCGGGAGCAAGGCCAGGAACTCACCTTCGCCGGCGTGACGGTGCTGCGCTTCAACGACCACGGCAAGGTGGTCGACCATCGCGACTATGACAACCACGTCGAGCGGCGCGAGGCACCCTACGCAGGCTGGTGAGCGTAAGCCAGCACGCCTGCGCCCACTCGGGGGCTGAACGTCCAGACGAGCTTTGCCGCAGGTCAAAGCCGGAATGGCGGCTACCGTACTAGGAATCCCGTTCGGCGGACTGGCTGAGATGCGGGCTTTCATTCGTTTCTGGCGACCTCGGGTCCGGTGATGCGAGCCAGCAGCGGGAAGGTGGCCGCGATGATGCCGAGGGACAGCACGATCCCGGCCGCGGTGAGGAGGTAGTACCCGGCGCCGGGCGCCACCATCGGGTGCTGCTGCGCCTCGGAGGCGAACATCGCGGCGGCGCCGAACCCGGTGCCGATCGCGACGACGGAGACCCAGAGCAGCGGGACAGCGCCTTCCAGCGCGACGACGCGGCGCAGCGTGGCCAGCCGGGCACCGGTGAGCCGCAGCAGGCTGAACGGCCGCTTGCGGTCGGCGAGCCCGCCCGCGATGCCCGCCGCCAGCGTGCAGCCGGCGATCGGCAGGCTCACCAGGATCACGACGTTCGCGAGCTGCTGGTAGTCGTTGTTTTTGGAATTGTCCTGCGCGACGAGATCGCCGATGGTGGACGGCGCGTTGACGGCGGGGGGGTAGGCGCGTGCGTTCTCGAGCACCGTCCTGGCCTGCTCGACCGCCGCACCGCCGTCCGTTCCCACGTCGATGGCATCCACGCCCAGGGCCTCCAGCCGCGTGGCCGGGACGTTCGCAGCCGGCCAGGTGATCCTGGTGGCGTCCGTGCCGAATAGGGGGCCGTTGAACCCGTCCGAAGGGAACGCCGCCGTGGTCGCTCCGGCCGGGCAGCGGCCGAGGGCGGGAACGGTCACGAGCTGCGCGCACGAGACCACGCCGGCCGGAACCGGGCCGGCGCCGAAGAGGTTGAAGCCGTGCTCGTGAAATGTCCCCGGGATGGTCAGCCGCGGATCCGCGCGGACCACGAGCACCCCCTGTACGCCGTGTATTCCGTTCAGCCGTGGCGTCAGCGGCGCGATCGGTGCGGCCGGCCCGGGCCCGCACGCCTTCCCGGCGCACCCGAGCCGACACCGGGTCCCTGGCCCGATGCCGACAGCTGGTCGGTCAGCACGTTCGCCTCGTCGGCGCTGGCGAACCGGGTGAGGTTCTTGGCGTTCTGCGTGGTGATGGCCACCACGGCCACGGTGGTGATGAACAGGGCGAGCACTAGGCCGCTGACGGCGCGGAAGGCGGCCCTCGGGTCGTCGGCGAGGCGGCGGGCGGCGATCAGCGTGCTGGGGCGGCTGGTCCACCGGGCCATACCCCTTGCCGCGGCCATGGTGAGCCACGGGCCGGCGACGAACAGGCCGACGATGATGAGCAAGAAGCTGGACGCCCACGCCTGGATCTGCCCGGGGATGGCGGCCGGGTGGCCGTGGATGGTCCAGAAGCCGAGCTCGGCCAGGCCGGCCAGCAGCGGTACCACTCGCCAGGCGCGCGGCGGCTTCGGCGTCACCCGGCGGGCGACGCCGAGCGGGGAGATATGCACCTGGCGCAGCGCCCGCCGGGCCGCGACGGCGGCGGCCACCGGCACGCCGATCGCGACCACGAGGACGTCGGACAGGCTGAGCCTCAGCTCGGCGGGGAAGAACGGCTGGCCGATAAGGGGGATGCCCGCGACCGGGATGCGCAGCAGGAAGAAGATCCCGAAGCCGACGGCCACCCCGAGGACCGCGGCTACCGTCGATTCGGTCGCGGCGAGCAGGGAGACCTGCCGGCGGGTCGCGCCAGCCAGGCGCATCGCCGCGAACCGTTCCTCGCGGCGGGCGGCCGACAGCCGGGTCGCGGTACCGATGAAGATCAGCACCGGGGCCAGGATGGCCAGCGCCACGACGGTCAGGATGAGGTCGACGGAACTCTTCGCGCCGCCAGAGTCGGCCGGAATGTAGGTCAGGCCCTTGGGGTTGGCCTCCGTCGGGGGGACGGGCAAGCCCACCACCGTCGGGGAGATGGCCGTCACCTGCACGCTGTTCGGGGTGTGCGCCAGCTGCGCCGGGGTGCGCCCGATGATGATGACCAGCGAGTCCGGTGATGGCAGTGCGGCGTCGCCGATCGCGCCGGCGAGGCGGCCCGGGTAGCGGTCGGCGAGCTGGTTCGCCGGGGTACTGCGCAGCAGCGCGGCGAGCGCGGGGGAGGCGTAATACTGCCCGGGTCCCGGGTCCCGGGGGATGCCCCGCGGCACCGGGGACGAAGCACCGGTGGCGGCCACGTCGAAACGGCTGATCCGCTGGCCGTCGAAGATGTCGTTGCCGGGGTGCCACCACAGCGGAGCGGTGCCCGCTGTCGCCGGGCCGGGGGGCACCCACGCGGTGCCGGTCCAAAACCAGGCGTGGCGGCTGTTCCAGGTGGTGACGGCGTTGGTCGCGGCCAGGGCGGTCAGCAGCAGCCCGACGCCCAGGCCGACCGCGATGGCCAGGATAACCAGCCGGGTGATCGCCTCGCGGCCGCCGTTGACCGCCAGGCGGAGACCGAGCCCGATCATGGCTTGGCCCCGGTGAGCGTGCCGACCTTGCCGTCCCTGACGACGACCTCGCGGTCGGCATAGGCAGCGACACGCGCGTCATGGGTGACCAGGACGACCGTGGTGCCGTGCTCGCGGGCCGCGGCGGTGAGCAGGTCCATCACCAGCTCCCCGGACACCGAGTCCAGCGACCCGGTCGGCTCGTCGGCGAACAGCACCTCCGGCTCGGCGACCAGGCCGCGGGCCAGGGCGACACGCTGCGCCTGCCCGCCGGACAGCTCCCCGGACCTGCGGTGCTCAAGCCCGTCCAGGCCGAGCGTGCCGAACCACTTCCTGGCCGCCGTGATCGCCTGGCTGCGGCGGGTGCCGGACAGCAGGAGGGGCAGCGCGACGTTCTCTTCCGCCGCCAGCTCGGGGACCAGCTGACCGGATTGGAACACGAACCCGAACCGGTCCCGGCGCAGCGCGCTGCGCCGTGCGTCGTTCAGCGTGTCCAGCCGCCGCCCGCCGAACCAGACCTCGCCCTGCTCGGGGACCAGGATGCCCGCCAGGCAGTGCAGCAACGTGGACTTGCCAGAGCCGCTCGGCCCCATCACCGCGACGATCTCGCCCCGCCGTACGGTAAGCGAGGCGCCGCGCAGCGCCGGCGTTTCGCCGAACGACTTCACCAGGTCCCGCGCCCAGACGATGTTCTCTGTCTTGGGTTCCGGTGTGGTGGCGAAGTTCGCGGTCACCGGCGCACCGACCGTTCGAGAATGTCCAGCCGGGCCGCGGTGTGATCGATCCATCGCAGGTCAGCCTCCAGGCGGTAGAGCGCGTGGTCGGCGAGCAGCACGCCGACCTGATCGGAGCCGCGTTTGAGGTCGGTGAGCTCGCGCATCCGCTGCAGGTGCGCAGCCCGCTGGGCATCCAGGTACCTGTCGGCCGGGCGGCCGAGCATCAGGGCGAGCACCACCTTGGCGAACAGCTCGCTGTGCAGGTCCGGCTCCGGCGGGGCCGGCTCGGCCAGCCACCGCTCTACCTCCGCGATCCCCGCCTCGGTGATGACATACCGGCGCCGCTCCGGCCCGGCCCTCTGCTCGGCAGGCCCGGGGATCGCCTTCCCGTCCCTGGCCAGCCGGGACAAGGTCGCGTACACCTGGCTGTAACGCAGCGGCCTGCCCCGCCCGAAGTACGCGTCGTAGTCCCGTTTCAGGTCATATCCGTGGCTTGGCCCCCGCTCAAGCAGGCCAAGCAGCGTCAGCGGAACGCTCATAACCGAGAGAATACTCTAAGAGTATTCTCTCGAAAAGTAGTTTCCTTGACTGAACCCGCGCGGGGACTGGCACCTTCGGCCCGGCTGATCAGCCGGCATTCTGGGCGATAACCCGTGGTGCCGAGTGCAGAGGGCTCGGTTGGATGAGGCGCCAGCGTCCGCCGGGGAGGCGGTGCCCTCCTGAGCGCTTACAAGAGGTCGCTGATTGCATCTGATGCAGCTGGCCGGTCTGTACAAACCGGCCCGGCGACAGGTTAGCTGGGCGGCGTAAAGCGGTAGATGGCGTTGGCGGTGTCGTCGCTGACGTACAGCGCGCCGTCGGGGCCGGGAACGGCGTCGACGGGCCGGCCCCAGCGACTTCCGTCGGCGTTCTGGAAGCCGGTGATCAGGGCGACGGATGGCTTCAGGGTGTGCTTCGCGGCGCTCCACGCCATCCACAGCACCGCCGGGGCGCGGGGCGGCTCGCGGTTCCACGAGCCGTGCACGGCCACCACAGCACCCCCGGACCACGGCGCGGGGATCTTGCTGCCCTCCAGGAAGGCCAGACCGAGCGGGGCGCTGTGCGCCGGGAGCCCAACCTGGAGCTTCGGCAGCGTGGCGCAGTCGAGGTGGTGGCCGCCGGGGTTGGTCAGCGCGTCGGCGACGAACGGCACGTTGGCCAGCGAGCCGGCCGGACGGTTCAGGTCCTGGTCGGGGTTGCAATAAGGCCAGCCGAGATCCCGGTCCTGGGTAACCGGGAGGACCTCGTCCGGCGGGTGGTTGTTCACGTAGGCCTGAATGACCTTGCCGAAGGCGTCCTTATATCCGCCGTATGCCTTGTGGAACGGAAACGGGATGTTGTCGCGGTTGTTGACGGCCGTCCACGCGGTGCCGTCGGGGGCTACGGCTAGGCCCTCGCCGTTGCGCACCCCCCTCTCCACCACGTGCAGATCGCTGCCATCCGGGTTCATGGCCATGATCACGGCGCGCGGCGGCTTCATGGTCCGGTCGTCGGGATTGGCGTTCGACGAACTGCCGACAAGGAAGTAGAGCGTCCCGCCCGGGGCGACTGCGACGTCCTTGAACGGATGGACGTCGTCGCCGGAGGGGGAGTAGCCGGGGAGGTGCGCGGCGATCACGGTGCGGGCGCCGCTGATGCCGTGGGCGCCCCAGGGGTACCGGTCGATCTGCTCGGCCTCGCCGACATAGAGGACCCAGTGGCCGGAGGAGCGGGCGAGCGCCATGCCTTGCGGCGAGTTCAGCCCGGACAGCAGCGTGCTCGTGCCGGCCGCCTGCCCAGCACCGGGTTTCAGTTCGACGATGCGGCCGCTGGCGGGCTCGCTGACCAGCAGGTCACCTTCGGGGGTCCAGGCTTCCATCCGGGCGCCGGGCACCCTGGCCCACACCCGTGCCGCCCACCCGGTGGGCACGGACACCTTCCGCGGTGTGGCGAACGGCCCGCCGCCCAGGCCAGGCGGGACGAGGAGAGTGACCCCCGCCCGGCCCGCGGCCGCCGTGCTGGACGGTACCGTTCCCGGAGTGGCCGAGCGGGGGGCGGCCGCGGGGCCCGCGGACCCATCGCAAGCCGTGACCGCCAGGGCGACGGCGACTGCGAGAGCAATGGCCAGACGGGAGCGCATGGCGCAAGTCCATCAGGTCGGTAGGCGCGGCTCAACGACTGGCTCGCGTAGCGGGTCGCCTACCCGGACGAGCCCTTCCGCGACGACGTCGGCATAGACCCCGAAGTTCACCCCGCGGCCGGACTCGCTCGCCTGCACTCCCCGATAGGACCTGATCATCCGTACCGTCGGGAGGTCGCGGACGCCGCGGTCGGGGTCGCGCGTCGTCGCGGCGCAGCGGGGTACCGGGCCGCCGACGCGGACCACAGCTTCCCCGATCTCGATTGTCTGGCCCTGCCAGCAGTCCTCGATGTGCGCCGACAGACCGGAAAAGCCGATGAGCATCCTGAACCGCCGTGCGTCGACCGATCCGGCACCGGACCGACGGGCCAGTTCGGCAACCGACTCCTCGCCAAGCAGCGTGACCGGATGCTCGTCGTGGCCCGCGCCAGGCTCGCTGGCCCGCACGAGGCGCACCGGCTCGCCCGCCGCATCGCTCAGCAGCTTGTTCCACGGGCCCTCTACCACGGTGCCGGCCACCTTCCGCCCGCCATAGGAATCGGCGATCACCGGTGTCCCCGGCCGGGCGTGGCCCGCACACACCACTCCGTCGGCCGAGCTGAACGTGATCCGCTCACTCCGGGCGTCATGGTCCGCGCGGAGCCGCACCAGCCTGCCGGTCTTCCAGACCGAGATCAGCCGATCTCGGCCGTCGATCACGAAGAACGCGCGATCTCCCGCCGCGCCTGTCCGCTGCAGCAGGATGGCATCCGGATGGTGCAGCGCCAGGCCCTTCACGGGCGTCGTCGACAGCCGGGTGACGCGCGCGCATGCGGTCACGCCAGCCCGTCCTCAGGACGCGGCGCAGCCACGCCAGATCGGCGTCCGGTGCCCGCTCGGCCCGCGCAGCATGTCATGAAATGCCAGGTTACTTTGGCTGGACGGCCTCACCCCGGGCGCGCCGGGGAGATCGTGTGGCCGGCAGGCGCGCCGGGAGATCGCTGGGCTCACCGATCTCCGGCGGCGTGCGGTCCGGGCCGCAGCCCGGGGGCCAGTACCAGGGTGACGGCGACGGAGATCACTGCCATCACGGCCATCGCCGCGCCGGGCGAGGTCCGCTCGGCCACCACACCCGCGATGGCGGCGCCGACGCCCTGCATGGCGAGCATGCCCGAGGACTGCAGTCCGAGGGCGTGCCCGCTCAGTTCGTCCGGTGTCAGTGCCATCAGGCGGTGCTGCAGCAGCAGGCTCGCCGAATACCCGACCGAGGCGAGCGCGACGGCCGTCACCGCGATCGGCAGCGCCGGCTGCACGGCGAAGACCAGATAGGGAGCGGCGAGCAGCATGCGCAGCGGGGCGCTGAGCCGCTCCCGCCAGCGAGCCGGGACGAACCGGCCGGTCAGTGTGTCGCCAACCAGCATGCCCAGGGCAGCGAAGGCGAACAGGAGCCCCGCGTGGCGGGGTGCGTACGGCACGAAAAGGGACTCGCAGCCGACGATCAGTCCGTTGGGCACCCACAGCGCGAGGTAGACGTAACGCCGCGGCACGGAAGACCATAGCTGCGCGTTGTTCCGCCAGGTCTGCGCGATCGACGGCCGTCCGGCGGCGCGCGGCGGCCGGCGGCTGAGGCCGAATCGCGCGATGGCCGCGGCGGCGAGGTAGGCCGCGGCGCCAGCCAGCAGCGCACCGCGTGGCGACAGGGTGGCCACGAGCACGCCGCCGACCGCGAACCCGCAGATCTGCATGATGCCGACGGACATGTTGAGCACGGAGCGGCCGAGCAGATAGCCCTCCGCCGGAAGAATCTCGTTCAGCAGCCCGAAACGCACTCCGCCGCCCAGCGAGGCGATCGCGCCGAGGCCCGCGGCAATGGCAAAGATCGTCCACACGGCAAGGCCGGGGATGGCCTGGCCGAAGGTGCCGAGGGCGAAGGCCAGCGCTATGCCCGCGATGGCGGCGCGCGGCGGCAGCCGGTCCGCCGCCGACAGCAGCGCCGTAGCGCCGATCAACTGGGCGAGCGAGGGGCCGAACATGACCAGGGCGGACAGCAGTGGCGAGCGAGTCGCCGCATAGACCAGCGTCCCCAGCGCCAGCCCGGTCACCGTGCTGGCCGCTCCCTGCACCGATGAGGTCAGGAAGAGCGGCGTGAACTCCGGCGTCCGGAACAGTTCGCGATAGGTCCGCATGGCACGCAGTCTGAAGAGCCCGGCGCGCGAGCGTTATTGTTTCGCGAGGAGGCGAAACAATGGGCTGGTGGCAGGTCAGCGCGGACACGCTCGCGGGAAGCCGGTTCGTCATCTCGCCCCTGGCCGAGGCCACCGCGAGCCTGATTGCCCTGGAACGGGGAACGGCCGCGCACCCGGGCGAACGGGCCTGGCTCGACGCCCACCTGCCCGGCTACCGGGAGCGGCTGGCCAGCGACCCGGTGACGGCGCTACTTGTGCGCGCCGCCCTGGGGCGGCACTGGATCGCGGACTTCTTCACCAGCGCACCGACGGGCGAGGGCGAACCGACGCTGGGCGAGGATCTGGCGCGGATACGCGAGAAGTTGCCCGAAGTCGCCCGGGCCGACCTGACGATCTCACTTGGACGGCCCACTGCCGGCCAGCCTGCACCGGTCCGATCTGCCAGAACGTGCCGCGGACCTGCTGGATTGGGTGTGGCAGGAGACGGTGCTGCCCTACTGGCCGCGGCGACGGCGAATCCTGGAGGCAGATATCGTCGCGCGGACCAGCCAGCTGAGCCAAGGCGGCTGGACCGCGGCGCTTGCCGATATGCGCCCGGGGATGCGGTGGCTGGGGCAGGGCCGCCTGCAGATCAACGCGTACAACTACCCGCCGCGGAAGATCGCCGGGGCTCAGTTGCTGTTCGTCCCGGTCACCCCGGGCCAAGGCTGGGTCTCCTGGGACGGAACCGCACCGGTATGCGGTGATATACCCGTGCGCGGGCGTCCTGGCTCAGGCGGACCCGGGGCCGGTGCCGGAGGCGCTGGGCGCACTGCTCGGGCCCGCACGGGCGGGCGTTCTGGTCCTCCTGGAAACCCCGAAAAGTACGACGCAGCTTGTGGCACTGACCGGCCAGGGGCTGGGCTCGGTGGGCCGCCACCTCAAGATCCTGCTCGACGCCCGCCTGGTACAGCGCAGGCGTGCCGGGCGGTCCGTGCTCTACTACCGGACGGCGGCCGGTGACACGCTGCTCGAGGCCCTGCACGGCGGTTGACCGCGCCCGGCCCGGCACCGGCCGCCCACCCGGCGCCCGATCCCGCCTGACCGCGGGAGGCCCGCGCACCGGAACCGCTGCGATGAGGATGGGCACGATCGGCCGTCTCATTTGCGGTGCGGCCCATGGGGCGAGATGCCGCCGGCCCGCGAACGGGATGCCGGCGGCCCGGGTTGAGGAGATGCGATGAGCTACGCGGACGTGAACGGCCTGTCCCTCTACTACGCCGAGCACGGTTCGGGTGAGCCGCTTGTGCTGCTGCACGGCGGATTCGGCTCGGGTGAGATGTTCGGCCAAGTGCTGCCCGCGCTCGCCGCGCAGCGCCGGGTCATCGCCGTCGACCTGCAGGCGCACGGCCGCACCGCGGACGCCAGCCGCCCGCTGCGTTACGAGACGATGGCCGACGACGTCGCCGCGCTCATCGGGTACCTCGGCCTGGTCCGATCCGACGTGATGGGTGTCTCCATGGGCGGTGGGGTCGCGCTGCGCACCGCGATCCAGCATCCGGAGGCGGTGGACCGCCTGGTGCTGGTCTCGGTGCCGTTCCGGCGGGACGGCTGGTTCCCCGAGATCGGCGCGGCGATGCGGCAGTTCACCCCCGAGCATGGCGAGGCGATGAAGCAGTCCCCGATGTATGCCACGTACGCGCGGGTCGCGCCCAGGCCCGCCGACTGGCCGGTGCTGCACGCCAAGATGGGGGACCTGCTGTCGGCGGACTACGACTGGCTGGCCGAGGTGGCAGGGATGACTGCGCCGACCATGCTGGTCTACGCCGACTGCGACTCGATTCAGCCCGGGCACATGGTGGAGTTCTTCGCATTGCTCGGCGGCGGCCTGTGGGACGCGGGCTGGGACGGCTCGGGCCGGCCACACGGGCGCCTGGCGATCCTGCCAGGCACCACGCACTACGACATCTTCGCCTCCCCGGCGCTGGCGGCACCGGTGCTGGAGTTCCTTGAGGCACCCACGCCCGGCTGACCAGCCCAGCCGGGCCAGACGCGGGCGGGCGACCGTGGCGCGCCGGTCGCGCGCCCGCGCCCGGCGCGCCGTAAGCCTTGACCGGTGCCGAGCAGCCCCGCTCCCCGGCGGTCAGGGCACGGTGACCGGCGCGATGACCACCGGGCCGAGGGTCGGGTCAAGCTCCGTGCCCTGCGAAACCCCGTCCGGGGTGATCACATCCACGGCTTTCGGCACCGTACCCGGGTCCACCGAGCAGATCGGCGAGGTCCCGAGCGGCGCGCAGACACCGAACAGGAACGGTTGCGGCGTGGGCGCGAACCCGCGGGCCTGGTCACTGCTGAACCCGTCCTGACCGGTCAGCACCACGGTGAAGCCCCAGTTCGGGCCCGGGGTGCCCAACGCCGCCTCAGGCAGCGCGATCGTGATGGTCCCGTCCGACTGCGACGCGAGGACCTGCGGCGTCCCGACCGTGTTCCCCGACGCGTCCTTCCACATCGGCGCCGCGAAACCCTGCACCTCCAGCATCTGGCTCCACGCGCCGGACGAGGAGATCGTGTAGTTGCGAGTGGGGAACGCCGCGGCCGTGGACGTGGTCGCGGCCCCGGGCGTGTGCACGTACACGTCCAGCAGTTGCGCCCCGTCCACCTGGCCGAACGTTGGCGACAGGTTGGCGATGGTGGCCCGCAGGTAGGCGGTGGTGCCGTCGCTGAGCACCTGGAACCTGGTCAGGTCGAACGCGCCGGGCTGGAAGTCCCCGGAGTTGGGGTACTGGTAGGTGCCGGGGCCGTTGTCGTCCCCGGCTGGGTCGCTGACGTTGAGCACCGTGGTGCCGCCGCCCTCGTTGCTGACCGTCACCTGCGCGTACCCAGTGCTCCCCAGGCCTTGCGTGCTGGCGCCGACGGTGATCACGTTGCTGCCGAACCCGATCGGCACCGTCGCGGAGAACGACCCGTCCTTGGCGGCCTTCGTGGCCACCGCCGAGGACGGTGCCCCGCTGGTGGAGTCCACCGACTCGATGGTCACCTTCGCGCCGGGCGCGGTGGTCCCGGTCACGGTCGTGGACGTCGCCGCGAGCGTGCTGCCGTTGGCCGGGGCGGTGATCGTCGCGTTCAGCGCGCCGGGTGGCCCGTGCGCCACGTACCTCTGCGTGGTGAACTGCGGGGTCTCCACCGTGTGCCCCACGGCCAGGGCCAGGATCAGCCGCAGTTCCTGCGCCTGGGCCCAGGTCAGCGGCGACGCCGAGCCGGCCGCCTTCCCGTTGGTGAAGCCGATGGACGCGGTCGCCGGGTCGCTGCCGAACGGGCTCGCGGGCAGGTCCGGGTTCTCCCAGGCCTGCTCGGGCACCAGGCCCACCCCGGAGGAGAAGTTCTCCATCGCGCTCAGCAGCGACGCCCCACCGGACATGTTGCCCTCGGCAACGTCGGACTCGGCCCGTTCGCCGGACAGCACCGGCCACAGGTGCCCGGTGCCCTTGTCGGTGGGTGGCCACGGCGCGCCCACGGTCGAGCAGGTCGTCTGGCTCGGCTGGTAGCAGTCGCCGTACCCGTCGGCGCTGCCCTGCACGGCCGAGTTGCCATACCTGTAGTAGCCGGTGCCACTTGGCGTCGACACCGCGATCTGCTTGTCCCACACGCCCAGCGAGGCCTGCACGTCCGGGTCGGAAACCGGAAGCTCACCGAGCCGGACCAGCTCCTGGAACCCGCCGTCCAGCACGGCGCGCTGATCCAGCGTCGGCCCGCCGTTGCCCAGGTTGTAGGTGATCGCCGCGTTGGGGTCGCCGGTCTTGGACAGCCGGATGAAGTAACTCGGCCCGTCCGGCCCGGAGGTCGTCACGGTCCAGGACTTGATGTTCCGCTGGAAGTCGTCTGCGGTCGCCTGGTAGACCCGCGCCCGCGCCTGGTCGCCGTGCTCCTTGGCGATCACCGCGGCGGCGGTCAGCCCGGCGATCTCCGCGGCGATGGTGGACGGGGAGTACCCGGTCTGCTCCTCCCACCGCTCCACGCCGAACGAAGGCCCGTGGGAGATCAGGAAGTCGGCCGCGGGCCTGATGTGGTCGCGCCACAGCGTGCCACTGCCATCCAGCCCCGCCTGCAGCGCCATGATGATCGGGTAGGACGTCTCGTCCAGCTGGGTGCCGCCGGTGTCCGGGGCTGGCTTGCCGTTGAGCAGCGAGTTGCGCGGCATGGACCCATCGGCCTGCTGCTGCCGGTCGAACAGGAACAGGGTCGCGGCCCGCGCCGTGGCCAGGTCCCCGTCAACGAGCAGCCCGGTGAACGCCTCGTAGAGGTCACGGGCGAACACCTCGCGGTAGGAGCCGAAGTAGGACGGCGCGCCGTTGGCGAACACCCCGGCCGGCACCGACTGCCCCCACGGGCTGGCCAGCGACGCCACGATCGCGCCCGGGTAAGTCTTGTCCACGCTGGCCTTGATCACGTTAGCGGACAGGTAGTAGTGCAGGATGGCGCCTTGGTCCCGCCGGGCCGGGGCGCCGGTCACGTGCCCGAACGGCGGCCGCAGGCCGGCGTCGTAGCGCAGCCACCCCACCGCGTACTTCAGCGCAGTTATGCCAAACGGCTGCCGCAGCGAGCGGCTCGCCGTCGATACCGCGGAAGCCTGGCTGCGCCCGAAACCAAGCGCCAGCGTGACCGAGCCCCCAGGGGCCGGAGTGACGTCCTCGGTAGCCACGATGTGGCCGTCCGGCGCGGAATCGTACGGCGTCAGCACACGGTCGGAGTCGAGCTGGGTCAGGCCGTCGCTGACACTGCCCGCGTACCCGACGCTCGCGGCGGGTGAGGCGACGCTCGCGTCCAGGGCCATGTAGGTCGGCACCGCGTAGTCCCGGTTGACCGCATTGGTCACCGTGTTGGTGCTGTCGACCACCGGCACCGGGGAACCGGTAGAGGTGTCGATCACGCCCGTGTTGCCGCCCGCGTTGTCACTGCCGCCGCCACCGTTTCCGTTGACGTGCGCGTCGAGCCGGGCGTACAGGTGCAGGCCGGCCACGTTGGCACCGGACCCGGGCAGCGCGGACAGCTGGGTGCGCATGAGCACGGTGTCGCGGGCCGGGTCGGTGATGTAGGTGGTGACGATCTTGTAGCCGTGCTGGGTATCGGTCGCGGTCACCGTGCAGGCCATGCCGGTGGGGTCGGCCGCCACCGTGTAGGTCATGTCCCTGGTCTGCAGGTCGGTGAACGTGGACCCATCGGTGACGATGTACTGCAGCGTGCTCACGTTCGTGTTGTCGATGGTCGGCTCGTACACGTCAGACAGCACACCGCCCGCCACCGTGTACCAGACCTTCGACCGCGTGCCGGTGGCCGTGCCCACGCAGTCCTTGCGGGCCAGGTCGAAGTAGGATGGCGCGCCCGGTGCCCCGGGCGCCACGTCCGCCGCTCTGGCCACCCCCGCCGTGCCCGTGCCGAGCGCGAGCCCCGATGTAACCGCCAGGCTGCACGTCAGCAGCGCAATACCTGGCCTGCGAAGCAGGGCCACCGACCCCATCGCCACCTCCAGCGGACGGACGAACCAGCCGGCGCGCACGGCTGGAAGACACCTGCGCCAGCCGCGGCGCAATCCCTGGAGAGCGTCCCCCCGTGACCGGTTTGTGTCAATGCCGGCGGCGCCCCCGGAGCTCCGCACGCCCCCTGAACCGGCCATTTCCGAAGGTGGTGTCCGATTGGTGCCCCCGTAAACGGCCGGTAGTGCGCTATACAAGGATGAGCACGAGGGAGCGACATGCCGCCTAACGACGGATCCGGGCAGGCCATGCAAATGGCCAGGGAACGGATCGACCTCCTGCGCCAGAAGTTGCGCGCGATGCCGGCACCGGTCAAGGTGGTGCTGGTCACCGCGGTGTTGGTGCTGGTCGTGATGACCCCTTTCCTCTGGGGCCGGGCCGCTTACCTCATCGTCGTGGTGCCGCTGCTGTACGGCCCCATCGCCGTCGTCCGGCGCAGCCGGTCGGTCCTGGCGTCGGTGGGCGTCGGCCTGTGGGGGCTGGCGATCGTCTCGATCGCGGCGGCGAAGTTCCAGCAGAGCAGCTTCGATGTGGTGCCGCTGCTGCTGCTCCCGGCGGCGGTCGTGCTGGCGGCGCACGCAAGGCCGCTGGCCCGCGCCTTCGTGCCGTGCCGCACCGTGGCGCTGGTGCTGGCATGGTCGCTGCCCCCGGCGATCGTCGCCTGGTGGCTGGACCGCAGCCAGCCGGCCATCGCGTACTTCATCGCGTGGGGCTTCGCGGTGGTCGTGCTCGCGTGGCGGCTCGGAAAGGCCTGGCAGGTGGCGCGGGCGGACACCCGGCAGCGCGCCAGGGCCGCGATGATCGCACCGTACGGGACGGTCGGCACGCCGACCGGGCGCGCCGGGCATCCCGCCGATCAGGCACGCGCGGCCCGGCAGACCGACGGGGCACGCGGGCAGGCGGCTGCCGCCGGGCCGCGGGACCGTGCGCCGGCCAACCAGGAGGCGCCCGAGATCACCGTCGCGGAGGCCCTGGCGGAGCTGGACCAGATGATCGGCCTGGCACCGGTCAAGGACCAGATCCGCCAGCTCACCGCCTCGGTGGAGGCGGCCCACCGGCGCCTTGCGGCCGGCTACCAGACCGAGAAGCCGCTGCAGCACTTCGTGTTCCTCGGGCCGCCCGGCACCGGCAAGACCTCCGTGGCCCGGATCATCGCCAAGCTGTACTACGCGTGCGGGCTTCTTGACAGCCCGACCGTGGTGGAGGCGCAGCGCGCCGACCTGGTGGGCGAGTACCTCGGCGCTACCGCCATCAAGACCAACGACCTGATCGACTCGGCCGTCGGCGGGGTGCTGTTCATCGACGAGGCCTACAGCCTGGCCAACGACGGCGAGGGGCACGCGGACAGGTTCGGCAACGAGGCGGTCCAGGCGCTGCTCAAGCGCGCCGAGGACGACCGGGACAACTTCGTGGTCATCCTGGCCGGATACCAGCGGCAGATGGAGGACTTCCTGGCCAGCAACCCCGGGCTGAACTCGAGGTTCCCGATGCGGGTCCGGTTCGGCGGGTACACGCCGGCCGAGCTTGTGGAACTGGCGGATACCGCCACGAGACAGCGCGCGGAGTCGCTCGACGGCGAGGCGCTGCGCAGCCTGAACCGGATGATGGAGGACATCGGCCGCCGGCGGCTCATCGACGAGCTGGGCAACGGCCGGTTCGTCCGGAACCTGCTGGAGAAGGCGCGGCAGGCACGCGACGTGCGGGTCATGAGCACCGGCCGCGAGCCGGTCGCCTCCGAGCTGATGACGTTGCGGGCCGAAGACCTGGAGCGTGCGTTCGGCGAGCTGACCTCCAGGTTCCGCGGCTACGCCGAGACACCCACGCTGGAGAACGCGCTGGCCGAACTGGACGAGCTGGTCGGCCTGGAACCGGTCAAGCGGCAGGTGCTCGAGATCGTGGCCCAGTTGCAGGTGGCCCGGCAGCGGGACCGGCTGGGCCTGGCCAGCCAGCCGCCGGCCCGGCACTTCGTGTTCACCGGGCCACCCGGAACCGGCAAGACCACGGTCGCCCGCATCCTCGGGCGCATCTTCGCCGCGCTCGGCCTGCTCGTCCGGCCGGAGGTGGTCGAGGCGCACCGGGCCGACCTGGTGGGCGAGCACCTCGGCTCGACCGCGATCAAGACCGGCAAGCTGATCGACTCCGCGCTCGGCGGCGTCCTGTTCATCGACGAGGCGTACTCGCTGTACAACGAGGGCTACTCCGGCGGCGACGCCTACGGGTCCGAGGCGGTGGCCACGCTGCTCAAGCGGGCCGAGGATGACCGGGACCGGCTGGTGATCGTGCTGGCTGGGTACCCGGCGGACATGGACCGGTTCCTGCGCAGCAATCCCGGGCTGGCCTCGCGGTTCTCGGTCCGCATCTCGTTCCCCAGTTACACCCCGGGCGAGCTGGCCCAGATCATGGCCGTCATCGCGGAACAGGCGGGCGACTCGTTCGACCCGGACGCGATACCCGTGCTCGAGCGGATCTTCACCGATGCCGTGGACCGGCGCCGCATCGACGAACTGGGCAACGGCCGGTTCGCGCGGTCACTGTTCGAGCGCGCCTGCGCCGCGCGCGACCTGCGGGTCGCCGACATCGGCGAGGCCGCCACCGCCGCCGATCTGACCACGGTCACCGCGGCGGACATCAACGCGGTGATCGGCGGGCTCACCGATGACGACGAACACGGCGGCTTCGGCGGCGGCAGCAACGGGTTCGCCGGCGGGCACGATCTGGGTCGTTAGGGCAGATCGCCCAGTTCCTGCGTGAGCTTGCCGGTGTCGTTATCGACGTCCCTGATCAGGTACATGAGCGTGTGCTGCACCGCGTGCTTGTTCTCACCCCGGTCGAGCAGTCGCTGAGCGGCCTCCCACAGTTCCGGCGGGTCGCCGCGCCAGAGCCGGTCGCTGAGCACCATGTGCCTGCGGATGTGCTGCTCGGTGGCGGGCCGCCCGTGCGCGTCGTCGTGGTCGGCGGCCAGCAGGGTCCGCCGCGCCTCCGGCTGGGCCGGGTCCAGCAAACCCAGATCGATGCCCTGGTAATGGCCGCGCAGCACGGGGAAGGCGAACGCCCGGCGGGGGAGTGCCTCCAGGTCGGCGTCTGGCAGCAGCCTGCCCACCAGCCTGGTGTCCAGGCCGAAGCTGGAGGGGTCCCGGTAGACCTGGGTGAAGGTGCCCATCGCGCCGAACACCGCGTCGAGGGTCTGGTTGATCGCCTCGGCGCCCAGGCCGCGGCGCCGCCCGGACCAGCGCGCCCACGCGGCGAGCACGTGTGGCATGGCGTGCTGCTCGGCGGGCCAGAGCATGATCTTGCGCGGCAGCCAGTCGAGCAGGAAGGTCTCCGCCTTGGCCGGGCTCATCCGCAGCGGGCGGCCGAAATCCTGCTCGCACCCGTAGCTCACGATGTGGTCGGCGCACCTGCTGGCCGCCCTGCGGTCGGACAGGTCCTCGGCCTCGTCGGACGCGAGGAACTCGGCGACCAGCATCGCCCTGCGGTCGCTGCTCCACGCCTGCCGGCGCGCCTGCGCGCCCGCCCAGGCCGACTCGGGCTCCAGCGTGGCCAGCCTGGCGGCCGCGCCGCCGAACGGCAGGACGACCTCTGCCGCGGCCAGGCCGGGGGGCGGCAGGGCCCGGATCCGGGACCTGATGAACGCGTGGTAGGCGCCGAACGACTTGCTCACCGGCGGGTCGGGGGCCGCGTGGGTGACCGCGAGCGCAGTCTCCAGCATGTGCCTGGCCGCCGACGGCGGAATCGGCCGGAAGCTGCCACGCCCGGGCTGTCCGGCCTGCGCGTTGCCGTCCCGGCAGCGGTCGAGGAGCGTGTCCACCTTCGAGGTGACCCAGCCGTCGGACAACATGCCGCTGACGTTGTAGTCGATCAGGAGGACAAGCGCGTGCGGCTCGGTCCCGCCGTAGCTGAACAGGCACACAGCCTCGTCGCGGTCCCCGAAGGCGTCAGAGTTCACATAGCAGTCCGCCGCCGCCACCGCGCCCACGTGCTCGGCCCAGCCGGGGCGTTTGATTCCGCGCTCGATCAGCCCCAGCGCGGCATTCTCGGCCGCGGCGGCCTGGTGCGGGGTGCCCAGGCAGGCGATGCCGGACAGCAGCGCAAGCGCCGCCGGGCTCTCGTCCTGGGCCGCGTACGCGACGAGCCCCCCGCCGAGTAGTTCCTCAAGGTCGGCGCTGCGGGCCCTGGCGCCGGGCTCCTTCTCCCCCCACCAGGTACCGAGCAGTTCGCTGACGATCAGTTCCGCGTCGAGCGGGCTGCGCACGGCAAGCAGTTCCCGCGCGGCCCGCAGCATCTCCGCGAACAACGCGTTCGGCGGCGGTGCAGGAGTCGGAGACGGCCGGGGAACCCGGCGATGGCCGGACCGGCCGCTTCCAGGAGGGGGATTCCCGCGGCGGCCCTGCGAACTCACCCGCCCAGTTTCCCAGATCTGCGGCGTCCCGGGCACGTTCCGCGGTATCCGTGCGGGATTTCCCGTGCTGGCCCGGGGGAGCGACCCCGGAATCCCCCGCTGGTCTGCGGCCCGGTTCCTTCGTCACCCTGCTAGTCCGGGGGAGGGACCCCCCGGAGCCCCCCGCTGGCCTGCGGCCCGGTTCCTTCGTCACCCTGCTAGGAGCCCACTGAACAAAGGGTGATCTGAGGGCGGGAAGAGCGCCGACAAGGCCGTCTGTGCGGCAGTAAGCCAGGCCCTGGGGCCGGCAACGTGGTCGCTCTTCCCGCCGATGGCCAGCCAAGCAGGCTTGGCGGGGTGCCGGCAAGCGGCCCTGATGCCGGCTGGGTGCTGGTTAGGCGAGCACCCATGCCCCGTCGCGCCGGGCCAGGCCGCGGTTGATGAGGTTGCGCAGGTTGAGGGCGGCGGTCCGGTGTTTGAGCCAGGCGTTGTTACGGGTGACGCCGAGGTAGCGGAGTTTGAGGCGCCGCCCGCCGCGGCTGGCGACCTGGGAGATCACCCGCTCCACGTTGGGCCGGTACTTGTGGTAGTCCTCGCGTAGCGACGGCTGGGCGGCCCAGGCGGCGCGGGCCGCGCGCAACACCGCGTCGTGGGGGTGCAGTTGCAGGGTGCGGCCGGTCTTGGCGGTGGTGCACCGGGCGCGCAGCGGGCAGCCGGCGCAGCCGGCGCCGAAGGTGACATACCGGCGGGCGCTGATAGGCCGGGTCAGCCCGGCCGGGCAGGTCACCACGCCGGCGGCCTCATCAACGGTGAAGTCGTCGACGGTGAACCCGCTCTGCACCGCCGGCCGCAATGGCCCGGGCTTGATCACCGCGCTGTGCCCGCCTTCGGCCAAAGCGGCGCGCAGGTCGCCGGTGCCGTAGGCGGAATCGCCATAGACCCGGGCCGGCGCTGGTTCCCTGGCGATCATCGGCCCGGCCACCGCGGCGTCAGCGTTCGCCTCCCCGGCGGCCTTGGTGAGTTCCTCATCGGTGATCAGGCCAGTTTCCGGCTCGGCGGCCACATGCGCGCGGTAGCCATCCCGGCGGGCCTCGGGAGACTTGCGGGTGTGCCGGGCATCGGGGTCCACGGTCGATATCACCCGATCTTCGGCGACTTTGCGGGCGATCCGCCACCGCCCATCGGTCCCATCGCTGCCCTCCGCGGGCTCGACATCCTGCCCAGCGACCAAGGCCAGCAACGCCACCGCCGAGGCGGCCGGCTTCTCCAGTTCCGCGCCATCGAACGCGGCCACGAGCGCGTTCGCGTCCTTCACCAGCGCCGAGACCAGGGCTTGCTTGGCGGCCGGGTCCTCCCAGTCAATCTTCGGCTTGCCGGGCACTGAGTAGTCATGCCCCGTGCACACAGCCGCGATCTGCGCCGCCGCGCCGGGCACCTCACGCCCCACCCGCCGCACGGCCGAGACCAGCTGGGTGATGGTGTCCTGGGTAGCCACCGCATCCGCCAGGATCGTCGAGTCCACCACACGGCGGCGCCGGCCCCGCAGCACCCCGGTCTGCTCGATCACCGCCCGGACCGCGTCATTGACGCGATACGGCCGATCCGACTTGGCGATCCGCTGCCGCCAGTACACCAGCGTCGAAGGATCAAACCCCCCGTGATCGAGCGGGAACCCGCACGCCGCCTTCCACCGCAGGTCACAGCGGGCCGCCTCCGCCGCCTCCGGGTCGGAATAATCGTGCAGCACCTGCAGCACCATCACCGACGCCATCACTCCCGCCGGGACCGACGGCCGCCCCCGGCCCGACGGGAACAGGTCCGCGAAATCCGCATCCGCGAACAGCTCACCGCGGTGCGCCGCCAAGAACGCGAACATGCTCCCCGCCGGCACCAGATGCCCCACCAGCGCCTGCGCGTCCAGCAACGACCGGTCCGCCCGCTCTCTGCCCTGCATGCAAAGATCATCCCAGACGATCGAACACACTGCCGGCAGACGCGCTACCAAAACCCCTTTATTCAGTGCGCTCCTAGCCGGGGGAGCGACCCCCCGGAGCCCCCGCTGGCCCAAAGGCCCCGCTCCTTCGTCACGGGCCTTGGCCCTGTCGGCTCGGGTGGAAACTCCCGGTTGGCTAGTCTCTTCGGGCGCCACAGGCGGGTGTGGTTCGCGTAGCGGCCACCTCACGGCACGAAGTGGCCTAGGATAAGGAAGCCTTAACCCAGCCGACCATCGTGATGAGCGCGGCAGCGGCGCTTGAGTCCGGGGGTGCGGATGGCTCCCCCGCTGCCGCGTTGATGCCGATAGCCTGCTTGAGTCCGCAGTGAGCAGGAAGGAGCCGAGGGATGGCAGGCTCGCTCACGGGCCAGAAGCGGTGCGATGAGTACTGACACATCGGTACCTCAGCCGCGGATGTCAGGCATGGACGTTTCCGACTCCGCGTTGCTGGCCACCCTGCTGCGCGAAGCCCCTATCGGGTTTGCCTTTTTCGGCACCGATCTGTGCTTCCGGCGGGTCAATCGCAGCCTGGCCAGGCTTTATGGCCGAAACGGCGCAGACCATATCGGCCTGCCGCCCTCCCGGGTCTGGCCCGAGCCGCTCGCTGCCAGCGCCGAATCCGCCATCCGCCGCGTGCTCGCCGATGACCAGCCGTTCTTCGAGTCCGACCAGCCGATCAGCATGCTCTCCAGCAGCCGGGGGGCCAGCGAGGAGAACGGGGACGGGGAGCATCCCGGGACCGGGCCCCAGGCCAGGCACTGGTCGTTCTCCTGGTTCCCCTCCCATGACCCCGGGGGTGCCATCAGCGGTGTCGCGCTTATCGCCGTGGACGTGACCGAGCGGCGCAACTCCGAGGAGGCGGTCCGCCGCAGCGAGGAGCGCTACCGGTCGCTGGTGCAGGCCGGGGCGCAGGTGGTGTGGGTGACCACACCCACCGGGGAGATCGCCGAGGACTCGCCGGAGTGGCGCTGGATCACCGGCCAGACCCTGGAGGAATACCTGGGCAACGGGTGGCTGGACGCGGTCCACCCGGAGGACCGGGAGCGCGTCGAACGCGACTGGCGCGAGTGCGTGGGCGGCGGGAAGATCTTCGACAACCGCTACCGGGTGCGCACCAAGAGCGGGTCTTACCGGCACTATGACGTCCGCGCCGTGCCGATCGAGCGCGACGGGAAGATCATCGAATGGGTGGGCGCCAGCACCGATGTGACCGCCCAGCGTGAGGCCGAGGAGATGCGCGGCCGGCTGACCGAGCAGCTCTCGGCGGCGGCGCTGCGCACCGCCCGGCTGCAGCAGGCGACGTCGATGCTGGCCGAGGCGCTCACCGTGGAGCAGGTGGTCGAGGTCATCACCGAGGTCGGCCGGTCCGCGATCGGCGCCGACCGCTCGGCCGTGGCCCTGCTCGACCCCGAGCGGCTCCGCGTGCGCACGGTGAACCCCGGCGGGCTGCCGGACAGCCCCGGCCACCCCGGCGGCGACATCCCGCTGGACATCCCCAGCGTGGTCACGCTGGCCATCACCACCAGGCGCCCGGTGCTTGTGGAGAACCCCGACGGGCTGCGCCGCACCTTCGCCGAGGTGGCCGACCTGGACCTGTTCCTGTCGCACACCGACGAGCGGGCCTGGGTGGGCATGCCGCTGCTGGCCGCGGGGTCTGCGATCGGCGCGCTGCGGTTCTCCTTCTCCCGGCCGCGGAAGATCACCGACGAGGAGCGGGTATTCCTCGAGGCGCTGGCGGGCCAGTGCGCGCTCGCGCTGGAGCGGGCCTCGCTGTTCGAGCGGGAGCACACCACCGCCGAGACGCTGCAGCGCAGCCTGCTGCCGGACCGGCTGCCCAGCGTGCCCGGCATCATCCTGGACGCCAGGTACCTCCCGGTGACCAGGAACATGGAGATCGGCGGGGACTGGTACGACGCATTCCGGCTGCCCGACGGCCGGCTGGCCGTGGCGGCCGGGGACGTCATGGGCAAGGGACTCTCCGCCGCGGCGGGCATGGGCCGGGTGCGCAACGCGCTGCGTGCCCTGGCGCTCACCGACCCCCGCCCGGCCGCCGTGCTCGCCGGGCTTGACCGGTTGTTCACCGCCACCGAGCTTGACGAGCAGGTGACCACGGTCGCCTACCTGGTGTTCGACCCGGTGTCCGGGGAGGGCCTGGCCGGCAACGCGGGTCATCCGCCGCCGCTGCTGATGTCGCGGGACGCACCGCCCCGGCTGGACCTGGGCGAGGCCGGGACGCCGCTTGGCTGGGCCAGCCCGCGCCAGCAGTACGTGTTCCGGCTGCCCCCGGGGCATACGGCCGTGCTGTACTCCGACGGCCTGGTGGAGAACCGGCGGCGCGGGCTGCACTCCGGCCTGGACGAACTGGTGGCGGTGGCCGGGCAGGCGGCGCCGGAGGTGGCGGAGGATCCCGCCAGCCTGCTGGAGTACCTGGTTGACCGGATGCTCCTCGGATATGAACAAGATGATGACGTGACCGTGCTCGTGCTGCATGTGCCCGTACGTGACGGCACGGCGGCTTCCATGATCGCGGCGAAAACGGGTAAAGCATGACTGCGGGGCGCTTGTCCCCGGAGGGCCCGGCGAGGTCGCGGAAGCTGCCGGCGGTACGAGCTACCCGTCAACTCCACCTAAGGTGGATCACGGGAGAAGGGCGGGGCCTGGCAACGACGTCCAGCGGCTCTTGCCATCAGCCCCGAACGGTCCCGGCAGCGGGGTGCCCGCAGTAAATTCCGTTGCCGCCCACGTGCGCAGGAGAGGTTGTCTGTGTCGTCTGCCCGATCGGACAGTCACGTGTCACTCGCGGCTTGGCAGGCCGCCGTCGTTCAGCGAAGGAAGGGGTGACCGCGGTGGCAAGCGCGCAAGGCTCCGCGGCGCGGAGGCAGCCCCAGCAAGGCCAGGGCCGCCGGTCGCAGGTGCAGGCGCCGCGTAATGGCGACGCGCCGGTCTCCTTGGTGGGCGCGGACGAACCCGCGGGTGCGGACGGCACGGCACCCGTGCGCCAAAAGGGATCCCAGCCACGGCGGCCGCAGCGTAATGCGCCAAAATCCGTGCCCGCAGCGGGCGGCGGCGAGACCGCGCCGGCAGCGGGCGGGCCGCCGCATGGGCGGCAGGGCAAGCCGGCCCGTGCGGACGGCGCGAAGAACGCGCCGCAGGACGCGGCCGTGGCCCAGGACGGTGCGGCCGGGGCCGATGTGGACGCAAGCCTGCAAAAGGACGGCCTGGACGTCGTCGTGACGCTCGAAGGAGTAGAGGACCTGGACGCCGTTGACCTGGACGAATTCGCCGTCGATGTAGACGTGGACGTCGACCTGGAAGTCGACGTGGACATCGAGGAAGTCCCCGACGACATCGACGTGGCCGCGCTTGATGACTCGCTGGCCGAGATCGAGGCCGAGGACACCGAGGACGAGGCGGCGGCCAGCCCGGACGAGGTGGCAGCCCCTGTTGGGGGGGCCGAGGCGGCCACGGTCGCCGGCCCGGCATCTCCCGGGGAGGGGCAGCCAGGCCCGGCCCGTACCGGCGAGGAAGGCGACGACGAGACCTTCGTCTATGGCGACGATGACGACGACCTGCCCGCCGCCCAGGTGGCGTCGGCCGGCGCCACCGCGGACCCGGTCAAGGACTACCTGAAGCAGATCGGCAAGGTCCCGCTGCTCAACGCCGAGCAGGAGGTGGAACTCGCCAAGCGGATCGAGGCGGGCCTGTTCGCCGAGGAGAAGCTGGGCACCGGCACCGGGGGGATGACCCCCGATCAGCGCCTCGACATGGAGTGGATCGCCGAGGACGGCCGCCGGGCCAAGAACCACCTGCTGGAGGCGAACCTGCGGCTGGTGGTGTCGC
The DNA here is from genome assembly GCA_963726415.1 of uncultured Actinomycetes bacterium. Classification (GTDB taxonomy): domain Bacteria; phylum Actinomycetota; class Actinomycetes; order Streptosporangiales; family Streptosporangiaceae; genus DASXKD01. Next base: position 144,991 of record CAVSCM010000046.1, on the reverse strand, counting down.
TGGCCAAGCGGTACACCGGCCGCGGCATGCTGTTCCTGGACCTGATCCAGGAAGGCAACCTGGGCCTGATCCGCGCGGTGGAGAAGTTCGACTACACCAAGGGCTACAAGTTCTCCACCTACGCCACCTGGTGGATCCGGCAGGCGATCACCCGCGCCATGGCCGACCAGGCCCGGACCATCCGGATCCCGGTGCACATGGTCGAGGTCATCAACAAGCTGGCCCGGGTGCAGCGGCAGATGCTGCAAGACCTGGGCCGCGAGCCGACCCCCGAGGAACTCGCCGCGGAACTCGACATGACCCCGGAGAAGGTCATCGAGGTGCAGAAGTACGGCCGCGAGCCGATCTCGCTGCACACCCCGCTCGGCGAGGACGGCGACAGCGAGTTCGGCGACCTGATCGAGGACTCCGAGGCCATCCAGCCCGGTGAGGCGGTCAGCTTCACGCTGCTCCAGGAGCAACTGCACTCGGTGCTGGACACCCTCTCCGAGCGCGAGGCGGGCGTCGTCTCGATGCGGTTCGGGCTCACCGACGGCCAGCCCAAGACCCTCGACGAGATCGGCAAGGTCTACGGCGTCACCCGGGAGCGGATCCGCCAGATCGAGTCCAAGACCATGTCCAAGCTGCGCCACCCGTCCCGTTCCCAGGTCCTCAGGGACTACCTGGACTGAGGCAGACCGCTAATAACCGCTCTGGCCTGCGGAAACACCCGCCATCACCCCGCAAAGTTGCCTAGCATGCCGTGCTGAGTCAAGATATCGGCATGGACGCCGGAGAACTGAGAGACCTGCTCGCCAGCTTCACCCTGCACCTGCGCGGAGAGCGCAAGAGCCCGCAGACGGTCAAGACCTACGGCGACGGCGTGCGGCTGTTCGCCGCCTGGTGCGAGCGGGAAGGCATTGAGCCCGCGCTGGACCGGCCCACGGTCGACAAGTGGATCGCCGCCCTGCTCGACGGCGGCGCCGAGGCGTCGACCGCCCGGTCCCGGCAGCTTGCCGTGCGGCGGTTCTCCGCGTGGCTGGCCGCCGAGGGGAGATACCCGCCGACCAGCTGGCGCACATGTCCCCGCCGAAGCTCGACGCCAAGCACGTCCCGGTGCTGTCCGATGACCAGCTGCGCGCGATGCTCGCCGCGTGCAAGGGACCGCGGCTGATGGACAAGCGCGACGAGGCGCTCATCCGGTTCATGGCCGAGACCGGCGCCCGCGCCGGGGAAGTCCTCGCCCTGTGCCTGGGGGACGTGAACCTCGCGGCCGGGACCGCCGTCATCCACCGCGGCAAGGGCGGCAAGGCGCGGACGGTCCCGTTCGGGCCGCGCACCGGGGCCGCCATCGACCGCTACATCCGCGCCCGGCGGCATCACCGCCTAGCCGCCTCGCCCGCGCTGTGGCTGGGGGAGGGCGGCAAGGGATTCGCCTACTACGGGCTGCGCTGCGCCCTGGCCTACCGGGCGCGCCTCGCCGGGGTCGAGGGCTTCCACCCGCACATGATGCGCCACACCGCCGCCGACCGCTGGCTGTCCGCCGGCGGGCTCCGAGGGCGGCCTGATGGCCGTCGCCGGGTGGACGCAGCCCGGACATGCTGATGCGCTACACCCGCGCCCGCGCCGGGCAGCGCGCGGCCGAGGAGGCGCGCAAGCTCAACCTGGGGGACCTGTGACCGGCCGGCCGCTCGCTCGGTGCCGGGCTGGCGGCCACGTGCTCGTGGAACTGCTGCCTTCCCGCGACGGGATCCGCGTGCGGATACGCCAGGTCGCTGTTGGCCACCTGAAGAACGGGCGCGTTCACTACCGCCCCGGCGGCCCGGCCGAGGGCCCGCTCGGCGACGGCACCACAAGCTACGTGACCATGTGCGCATGCGGCCGGCCGTACATGGTGAGCGGCGCGGAACTGGCCGCCGCCGCAAGAGCGGGAAAGCCGCTCAGCGCTGCGCCCATGCGCTAGCATGCCGACAGCGCCCGTCTCTTTACAGGCGAATTAGCGCGTCCCGTGGGCACGGACGAGTACCCGAAAGGGCCTCGTCAGCCATGCCCCCATCCGAGACGCGCCTCCGCGCGCAAACCGGGCGCCGGGGTGGCGGTCGGTGTGGTACGACCCGCCGCACGAGCCGGGCCGGTGGGCGTGGTGTGGCGGGACGGCACCAGGCCACGGGCGGGGTGCCGCGGGCTCGAGTCTTGCCTGGGTGTCCTCGCCGCAGCAGGCCCCGGTACATGTAGGCTGTCTAGCCGGGGGCCGCGGGTTCGCGCACCCGCAGGCAAACATCTTGGGGACGGCGTGGGCGGCATGCGTCTGCGGCCTGGCAGGCCGCTGTTGACTGCCTCTGCCCGGCGCTGGGCGGGTGTGCTGCTGGCCTGCTGTTCAATCCTCGTCGCCGTGCTCGGCGTGGTCTTCGCACATCAGGCGAAGGCGGATTGGTTCGATCACGCTGCCGATTCTCCAATTATTACCTGGCTCGGCCCCCACCAGGGTCTGGCGCTATGGCTTGCCCACCCAGGCGCGCCGAAGCCGATAGTGGTGTTGACCGCAGCCATCGTCGTCGCCTGCCTGCTTACCGGCCGCCTGAACGGCGCCATCCTGGCCGCGGCAGCCGTTCTGGCAGCGGATGGACTGGTTGAGGCCTTGGTCAAGCCCTTGGTTCACCGCACTTATGACGGCGCTGTCGTTTATCCGAGCGGGCACACCACAGCGATAGTCGCGCTGGCCGCGACGGTCACGGTGCTTCTCATCCCGCCGCGGCCAGCTAAGGCAGGGGTTCTGCGGGTGCTGGTCGTGGCGGCAGCTTGGGTACTGGTGGGTGTCGTTGCCATCGCCCTCATCGGCCTGCAATGGCACTACTTCACCGATACCGTGGCTGGTGCCGCTGTCGGCATCGGGACAGTCTGCGGGCTCGCGCTCATTCTGGACCTCCCCTCGGCCCGGCGGCTGCTGGTGCGGGCTTGCCGCCAGCCGTCGGCCACTCCGGACCGCCCAAGCCGCACCAGAGCATCGGCCTAAGCCCGCACGGTCCGCCCAGCCGGGCGAGGTGGGGACCAGGGGCGCCACCAGGTGATCGAATGCGTCTCGTCGTGTAGTTGGATGTGCAACAGCCTGACTGGTGGCCCTACCCGGAGCGGTGCGGGAACGGGCACGAGTGGGGCCCCGGCCGGGTGCTCGTGTCGTGGGAACGGTGCCACTGCGCCCCCGCCCGCGCGGCGCACCCGGACCGGGCCGCGTGGGGGCACCTAACAGTGGCGTGCCAGGCGCCGGGGTGCCGGTCGGTGTGGTATTCGCCGCGGCACGAGCCCGGCGCCTGACTGGCGGCCACGAGGGCAGCCCGGGGCCGCGTGATGGCCCGGCCCGGGGCCGCGTCGATGCCCACCCCGGGCCAGGCCATCGCGCGCTACCCGATACGCCTGGGATTAAGCGGAGTTCCACCAGGACGTGCCGCGGCCCGGGGGGCGGTACGGCCACCGCTCGGCCCCGGGCCGTGTGGTTAGTTGACGCGCTAGCGGCCCTGCCGGTTGACATCGGCGAGGACCGCGGCCCGCCTGATGGTGGTGGTCAGACAGCGGAGCCGCCCGGCCCCGGGGACAACAGGCCGGGCGGCTCTGTGCTGCTACCGCAGAATCTCCTCGGCCCGGGTCGCCTGCTCGATGCGCTCTGCCAGCCCGGCTGGGCTGTCCGCGCTGATCAGTTCCCCGCCGCGTGGCGGCATGGCCCAGTATTCACCCGTGTGCCTGCCGCGCCAGAAGGTGTACCCGGGGAAGGCTGCCCGCAGGCCGTCAAGGCCGTCATCCGGGCTGGCGGTCACCACCGCGGCCCCGGTCACCGTTCCGCCTGCTCTGCCAGGGCCTCGGCCAAATGCTCCGCGCTGTCCTCGTTGAGAACTGGCTGGCCGGGCTGCCAGTCCCAGCGCCTAGCGCACCACACTGGCCCGCCGTGGGTGCGGTTCACCACCCAGATTTGGTAGTTCGGCCAGTCGCGTTCTAGGGCAGCGACCTTCTCATCAGTAGGGTTTGCCATAGCCAGGGCTCCGTCCTGGTCAGGCCCCGGGTAGCGGTGCTAATCCCACCGTCCGGGGCCGCTTACGTGATGGACCTGTCACGTTACGCCTAGCCGGATAGATCGGGCTAGGGTCCGATAGGACAGTCTGCCGTCCGGGCTGTCCGGGTAACTTGACGGCGTGACGGTTGATCATGAGGGCAAAACGCCGGTCTACCAGCAGATTGCCGCGATCCTGCGCGATGAGATCGCCCGCGGCGTCTATGCGCCCGGCCGTCCGGTGCCGTCAGAGACTCAGCTCATGCAGCGGTTTGGGGTCGCCCGGCTGACCGCCCGCAAGGCGGTACGGGTGCTCGCAGGCGAGGGTCTGGTGGAGGTCGTCCCCGGCCGTGGTGCCTACGTCACTGAGGGGAAGTAAGGGGACTGTGGCCTCCTGGCGAGTCACAGATATTACGCGGGCGCCGCTCGGCTGTTCCCCCTGTTTGCGCAGGTCAAGCATGCCGTTCATGCATGTATAGTCAGGGACTACCTGGATTAAAGGCCGTAAGACCGCGCGGATCTAGCGCAGGGCAACTTGTAAACCGGGCCTCCGGCCGCTTAGCGGCTGGGGGCCTCGGCTTAGTGGCTGGGGGCCTCGGCCTTGCCCGGGTCCAGCCGGTCGCTCTCGTCCTGGATCTCCGTGGCGACACGCGCCAGTGCCTCGCTGTGCTGCCGCCCGTGGTGTGCGCAGAACAGCAGTTCTCCCCCTCCAGGGAGCACGACGCGCACGTATGCCTGGGCGCCACAACGGTCGCACAGGTCCAGCGCAGTGAGCGGCTTCAAAGTGGCCATAGCTCCGGTCATGTCGCCTCCCTCGCGTCGTACCACCGGCGCGCCTTCCGCGCCGTCCTTCTGCTTTTTCATCTATTACCCCAAACAAGGGGTAGAACCATGACGTTCCCAGCTACGGCCCAACTACGCCAACAGCGAACGCCCGTCTTTCCCGCCTCAGGTGTCTCGCTACTCACGGTATCGCATCCCTTTATCCAAGATTACTCTGTGTGTCCGGCGGCGTGGCTGGCGTTCTCTGTCGGCGGAGCGGGCTAGCATTCCGTGGGACGGTTCCGGGTGCTCCGGCCGCCGCCATTAAAGGAGAATCCGTGACTGCCGAACCTGCCGTGATCCGGTCCCGGGCCGGGGGACCCGCCGCCGACGGGTACACGGCCCGCCATCTGTCGGTGCTCGAAGGCCTGGAAGCCGTGCGCAAGCGGCCCGGCATGTACATCGGCTCCACCGATGGCCGCGGCATGATGCACTGCCTCTGGGAGATCATCGACAACGGCGTGGACGAGGCGCTCGGCGGCCACTGCACCAACCTGGACGTGGTGCTGCACCCCGACGGGTCCGCGGAGGTGCGCGACAACGGGCGCGGCATTCCCGTCGACGTGGAGCCGAAGACCGGCCTGACCGGCGTGGAACTTGTGATGACCCGGCTGCACGCGGGCGGCAAGTTCGGCGGCGGCTCCTACACCGCCTCGGGCGGGCTGCACGGCGTCGGGGCGTCCGTGGTGAACGCGCTGGCGGTGCGCCTCGACGTGAGCGTGGAGCGCGAGGGGCACGAGTGGGCGGCCAGCTTTCGCCGGGGGGTGCCCGGCGAGTTCGCCGGGCCCGGCCCCGCGGCGGCCTTCAAGCAGCGCAAGGGCCTGACCCAGGTCCGCAGGGTGGCGAAGAAGGTCACCGGGACCCGGATCCGGTTCTGGCCGGACCCGCAGGTGTTCGTCCGCGACGCCCAGTGGAGCCTGGAGGCCCTGGCCCAGCGGGCCCGCCAGACCGCCTACCTGGTGCCCGGGCTGACCATCCGGATCGTGGACGAGCGGCCGCCGGACGGGCCGCACGAAGAGGTGTTCCGGTTCGACGGCGGGATCGCCGAGTTCTGCTCGGAACTGGCCACCGGGGAACCGGTCACCGACGTGGTCAGGCTGGCCGGGTCCGGCAGCTTCACCGAGACGGTCCCCGTGCTCGACGGGCAGGGCCACATGGTGCCCACCGAGGTGGACCGCGAGTTGCTGGTGGACGTGGCGCTGCGCTGGACCGCCGGTTACGACACGGTGAGCCGGTCGTTCGTGAACGTGATCGCCACGCCCAAGGGCGGTACCCACGTCACCGGGTTTGAGCGGGCCCTGGTGCGGGCGCTGAACGAGCAACTGCGCGCGGTGCGGCTGCTCAAGAACGGCGACGAGCCGGTCACCAAGGACGACGTCGTTGAGGGCCTGGCCGCCGTCGTGGCGGTCCGGCTGCCGGAGCCCCAGTTCGAAGGCCAGACCAAGGAGGTTCTCGGCACGCCCGCCGCCTCCCGCATCGTCGCCCAGGTGGTCGGCGATCAGTTGCGGGCGTACTTCTCCGGGCGCGGGAAGACCAAGCAGCAGGCGCGTGCGGTGCTCGAGAAGGTGGCCGCCGCGGCCAAGACGCGGATCGCGGCCCGCGAGCACAGGGACAATCAGCGGCGCAAGTCCGCCCTGGCCGCCTCCACGCTGCCGGCCAAGCTGGTGGACTGCCGGTCCGCCGACGACCGGAGCGAGCTGTTCATCGTCGAGGGGGACTCCGCGCTCGGCACCGCCAAGCTGGCCAGGGACTCAGAGTTCCAGGCCCTGCTGCCGATCCGCGGCAAGATTCTCAACGTGCAGAAGGCGTCCCTGTCCGACATGCTCAAGAACACCGAGTGCGCGGCCATCATCCAGGTCATCGGTGCGGGCTCCGGCGTCTCGTTTGCTCTGGACGACGCCAGGTACCAGCGCGTGATCCTGATGACGGACGCGGACGTCGACGGCGCGCACATCAGGACCCTGCTGCTGACCCTGTTCCACCGGTACCTGTATCCGATGCTGGAGGCGGGCCGGGTGTTCGCCGCGGTGCCGCCGCTGCACAGGATCGAGCTGACCAGCCCCAGGAAGGGGCAGCAGAAGTACAACTACACCTACTCCGACAGCGAACTGCGGCGCACAATGCTGGAACTGGAGCGCAAGGGACAGCGCTGGAAGGAGCCGGTGCAACGGTACAAGGGCCTCGGTGAGATGGATGCCAGCCAGCTTGCGGAGACCACCATGGACCCGCGGCACCGGATGCTGCGCCGGATTCGCGTCGAGGACGCCGCCGCGGCCAGCACCATCTTCGACCTACTCATGGGCTCCGAGGTGGGCCCGCGCCGCGACTTCATCGTTAGCGGGGCGGCCGAGCTCGACGCGTCCCGCATCGACGCCTGATCCGTCCGAGGCGGCGAAGGCTGCTTGCCGCCCTTCGGTCGGCTTCGCCGTTGCCCGCGGTGCTATTCGGGGGCCGAGCCCCACGGCCCCGGTGCGGGCTGTGCATGTCGCTTACGGCTTATTTATTGGCTGAGGGCCTCGGCCTTGCCTGGTGAGCCATCCTCCGCTGGCGGGCCAGCCTCCGCTACCAGGGAATACTGTCCAGTATGAATGACTTCGCGAAGCTGCTGGCCGGGCAGCTCGGCGCGGACTTTCGGACGCTGCCGCAACGGGTCCGGACCCGGCTTTCGGCTGAAGGAAAGGCCGCCCGGGCTGGCACCATTGGCGAGCTGCGGGAGGCTGCCCGCCGTCGGCTGCCGGCGGTTGTCTTCGACTACGTGGACGGTGCGGCAGGCGACGAGGTGACGGCGGCGCGTAACCTCGCCGAGTTGCGCGGCGTCGAGCTCCGGCCGCGGGTCCTGGTCGATGTGTCCAAGATCGAGACGGCCACCAGCGTGCTGGGCTGGCCGGTGGCGCTGCCGCTGCTCGGTGCGCCGATGGGGCTGACCGGGCTGCTGCATCCATCCGGTGAGGTCGCGCTGGCCCGCGCGCTGCACGCGGCCGGGTCGATCTACGTGCTCGCGGCCATGGCGTCCTGCCCGTTGGAGGAGGTGGCTGGCGCGGCTAGCGGGCCGCTGTGGTTCCAGATGTACTTCTGGCGCGACCGCGGGCTGGTGCAGGAGTTGCTACGCCGTGCCCGCCGCGCGGGCATGTCCGTCCTGGTGCTGACCGTCGACGTGCCCTGCGCCGGGGTCCGGGACCGGGACCGCCGCAACGGCTTCAGCATGCCGCCCCGCGTCACGCTGCGGGCCCTGGCAGGTGGGGCCGTGCACCCGCGCTGGTCGGCTGAGTTCCTCCGGCAGCCGCGGATCCGCTGGGGCAACCTGCCCGACTATGGCTTGACCGCGGCGGCGTTCAGCGCGCAGACCAACCGTCAGTTCGACCCCGCGGTGACCTGGGAGGACATCGGCTGGTTCCGAGAGCAGTGGGATGGGCAGCTGGTGGTGAAGGGCATCTTGCGCCCGGAAGACGCCCGCCAGGCCGTGCGCCTCGGCGCGGAAGCGATCATCGTCTCCAATCACGGCGGGCGCCAGCTCGACGGAGCCCCGGCGGCGATCCGCGCGCTGCCCGCGGTCGCCGAGGCGGTCGCAGGCGAGGCCGAAGTCTACTTCGATAGCGGGATCAGGCGTGGCGTCGACATCGTCAGGGCAATCGCGCTCGGCGCGCGGGCCTGCTTGGCCGGGCGCGCACTCGCCTACGGGCTGGGCGCGGCCGGTGAGGCTGGGGCGAGCCGCGCTGTCGAGATTCTCCGTGACGAGCTACGTACCGCGCTGGCCTTGACCGGCTGCCCCTCCGTGCAAGACCTCGGCCCATCCTGGGTGCACGGATCGGACGCCCCGCCGTCAGGTCCCTCCAGGTCTCCCGGGTAGCCGGCGCCGCGGTCAGGCGGGGGGCGCCTGGCCGCCCAGCGAGCCCACGGGCTGGCGGATCCGGACGCCGGAGCCGTCCCTGCGGCCGTCGGGCTCGGGCAGGCTCACCGGGACGCCCGCGCTCGTGGCGCCCCGGGCCGGGCCCGGCCCGGCCCAGGCCAGCACCAGGGTGTCCTCGCCCTTGAGGAACCGGTGGCAGCGCACCCCGCCGGTGGCCCGCCCCTTGCCCGGGTACTCCTGGTACGGGGTCAGCTTGACGGTCTCCGCCCCCGTTCCCGGCAGCGCGCCGGTGCTGCCCGCCACGGTGACCACGACGGGCTCCCCGGCCCCGGAACCGGCCGGGCCGGTTCCGATCGCGCCGAACCAGGCCACACTGGCGCGCGGGGACAGCCGGATGCCGGCCATCCCGGCCGCCGCGCGCCCCTGCGGGCGCACCGAGGCCGCCGGGAACCGCAGCAGCTGGGCATCGGTGCTGATGAATACCAGGTCACAGTCCTCGGTGGTGAGCTGGACGGCGCCGACCACGCGGTCACCGGGCTTGAGCGAGATCACCTCGAACTCCGACGAATTGCCCGGGTAGTCGGGCGCGACGCGCTTGACCACGCCGCCCGCGGTGCCCAGGGCCAGGCCCGCGCCCGCCGCATCCGGCGCGGCCAGGCCGACCACCGTTTCGCCGGGCTGCAGCGCCACGAACTCGGCCACCGGGGCACCGCCCGCCAGGCTGGGGGAGTGCGCACTCGGCGGCAGCGCCGGGATCTCCAGCGCGCCCACCCGGATCAGCCTGCCCGCGGACGTGACCACTGCGATGGAACCCCGGGCGGTGGCCGCCACGCTGGACACGACCACGTCGTGCGCGCTGCGCGGCCCCGCCGCGGCCCCCCCCACTGGTGTGTCCGTGGCAAACAGGTCTGCCGAGGCATCTCGCCCCGCAATTTCCAATGGGGTACGGGCGACCAGGCCGGTGGAGGAGAGCAGCACCAGGCACGGGTCGTCAGCGACCTCCAGCGGGACCGCCGCGGTGCGCGGCGCGCCGCTGCCCTCGAGCAGGACTGTGCGGCGCGGGTCGGCGAACCGCTCGGCGACGCTGGCCAGCTCACCGGAGACCACCTCGCGCAGCCGGGGCTCCGAGTCCAGGATCGCGGTCAGCTCGGCGATCTCCTCCTGCAGCCTCTCCCGCTCGCGCTCGAGTTCCAGCCGGTCGTAACGGGTCAGCCTGCGCAGCGGCGTGTCCAGGATGTACTGGGCCTGGATCTCGGACAGGTCGAACACCGTCATCAGCCGGTCCTTGGCCGACGGCGCGTCGTCGCTGCTCCGGATGACCTGGATCACCTCGTCGATGTTGAGCAGGGCGATCATCAGGCCGTCGACCAGGTGCAGCCGGTCCTGGCGCTTGCGCCGCCGGAACTCGCTGCGCCTGCGGACCACCTCGATGCGGTGGTCGACGTAGATCTGCAGCAGTTCGCGCAGGCCAAGCAGCCGCGGCTGGCCGTCCACCAGCGCGACGTTGTTGATGCCGAAGGTCTCCTCCATCGGCGTCAGCCGGTACAGCTCGTCGAGCACCGCCTCGGGGTGGAAGCCGGAGCGGATCTCGATGACTAGGTGCAGGCCGCGCCGCCGGTCGGTGAGGTCCTTCACGTCGGCGATCCCGGCGAGCTTCTTCGCCCCGACCAGGTCCTTGATCCGGGAGATGACCTTCTCCGGGCCGACGTTGTAGGGGAGTTCGGTGACCACGATCCCGTTGCGGCGCGGGGTGAGCTTCTCGACCCTGGCGGCCGCGCGGGTGCGGAAGATGCCGCGGCCGGTCTCGTATGCCTCCCGGATCCCGTCCAGGCCGACGATCTTGCCGCCGGTGGGCAGGTCCGGTCCTGGCACGAAACGCATCAGCTCGTCCAGCCCGGCGTCGGGGCTGGCGATCAGGTGCCGCGCCGCCGCGACCACCTCGCCGAGGTTGTGCGGCGCCATGTTGGTGGCCATGCCTACGGCGATCCCGGACGCGCCGTTGACCAGCAGGTTGGGCAGGCCGGCCGGCAGCACCTCGGGCTGGACCTCGGTGCCGTCGTAGTTTGGCTGGAATTCGACGGTGTCCTCGTCGATCGAGGCGACCATCTCCATCGCGGCGGCGGTCAGCCGGGCCTCGGTGTACCGGTAGGCGGCGGGCGCGTCGTCGCCGCCCAGCGAGCCAAAGTTGCCGTGCCCGTCCACCAGCGGCAGCCGCATCACCCACGGCTGCGCCATCCGGACCAGAGCGTCGTAGATGGCGGCGTCGCCGTGCGGGTGCAGCCGGCCCATCACGTCGCCGACCACGCGCGCGCACTTGACGTGGCCGCGGTCGGGCCGCAGGCCCATCTCGTTCATCTGGTACAGGATCCGGCGCTGCACCGGCTTGAGGCCGTCCCTGGCATCGGGTATCGCGCGCTGGTAGATGACGGAGTAGGCGTACTCGAGGTAGCTGCCGCGCATCTCCTCGGCGACATCGATGTCGACGATGTTCTCTTCGAATGCCTCGGGCGGTGCCCCTCCCGCGCCATGGCTCCGGGAGGTCGTGGTCGTGGAACGTCTGGCCATGTCCGCCATTGTGCCGCCTGTGGCCGTCATTCCATGCGCTACGACGGCCGTGGCGTCGTGCTAGCCCGGGGGAGCGACCCCCCGGAACCCCCCGATGGCCTACGGCCCGGTTCCTCCGTCACCGGGCCGGGGCCCTGATCCGCAGGACATCCTCCGCCGCGGGTGACGGTGCGCGGGGGCGGCCGTGCTGGAGTAGAGGCATGCGACCTGCCTACGATCGCCTGGCGACCCTGGACGAGGCGCTGCGCCGGGCCGAGGAGCTGTCGCCGAAGACGCTGATCTTCGACGTGGAGCCGCTGGTGGCCTACTGGGACAGCGGCCAGGATGCGCTGGATCAGGGGGCCAGGTCCGTGCTCGCCCGGGCACGGGTGATCCCCGGGGTGCTCGTCGTGTGCTTCGCCACCAACTCGGCCCGGCGCCCCTCTGTCCCGCTGGCCGGGGACGGTGTCCGCGCGGAGTACGTGGCGCTGGCGGGCAAGCCGTTGCGGACCGGGTACTACCGGGACTTCCCCAGGCCCGGCGTGGTGATCGGCGACCAGCTTGCGACCGACGGTGCGCTGGCCCGGCGTCTTGGATACGCCTTCCTGCAGTACCAGCCGGACCAGGGCAGCCTGCCGGCGGGCCCGCGGCTGATGGACTGGGCCGGCGGCTCGTCCGGCCGCTGCTGTTCTCCCACGCGCACTGACCGCCCGGCCGCCCCGCGGCGTCCCAGCGCGAGGGGTCAGGTGGCGGACAGGCCGCCGTCCACGAAGATCATCTGCCCGGTGACGTACTCACTGGCCCGGCTGGCCAGGAACACGGCCACCCCCTCGAAGTCGGCAGGTTCCCCGTTGCGGCCGATCATGGTGCGCGCCGCCAGCGCCGCCGAGCGGACCGGGTCCGCGGCGACCTCGGCCGTCAGCGGGGTGGCCACGAAGCCGGGGACGATCGTGTTGCAGCACACCCCCCGGGGCGCCCAGGCCTCGGACTGGGACCTGGTGAGCCCGGCCAGCCCGGCCTTGGCGGCACCGTACCCGCCGCTGTTGCCGAAGGCGCGGACCGCCTGCTGAGAGGCGATGTTGAGGATCCGCCCCCAGCCGCGGGCGGCCATCGCCGGGCCGAACCGCTGCCCGAGCAGGAATGCCGCGGTGAGGTTGACGGCCATCAGCGTGTCCCAGTCGGCCGTGGTCAGCCCTCCCAGCGGCGGGCGGATGTTGACCCCCGCCGCGTTGACCACGATGTCGGGCTCGCCGAACGGCTCGGTCGCGGCCGCGGCACCGCGCAGCACCGCCGCCCGGTCGGCGAGGTCGGCACTCACCCGGGCCGCGTCGCAGCCCTCGGCCTGCAGCGCGAGCACCGCCCGGTCCAGTGGTTCCTCGCGCCGGGCCAGCAGCACCACCCTGGCGCCGGCCAGCGCGAGGGCACGCGCGATCGCATGACCGATGCCTGAACTTCCGCCGGTGACCAGGGCAACTCTGCCCTCCAGCGAGAAAAGCGAGAGCAGGAAGCCCTGATCAGAGCGCGGGCCGGGCGCCAACGAGCGACCGGGCGCGCGCGGCGAGACGGCAGCCGCTCACCAGCGCCTCAAGCGGCGGCTTCTTGTCCAGCCAGGGAATGAGGAACCCGGCGCAGAAGGCGTCACCGCTGCCGGTGCCGTCCACGATGTGCTCGGTCACCTGGGCCGGGGCCCGGATGGCCTCGGGGCGGCCGTTTGCGAACAGGGCGCCCTCGGCCCCGAGCTTCACCACGACCTGCGGATACCAGGCGGTCAGCACCCGTGCGGCCTGTACCGGGTCGTCGCGGCCGGTGAGCACGCCGGCCTGCGCGCCGTTCACGAACAGCAAGGTGGCGCCGTTGGTCAGTTCCAGATACGGTTCCGCGCCGACCCGCTCCAGCGGAGCGACCGAGGCCGCGTCCACCGAGATGGTCATGTCCGCCTGCCTGGCGTAGTTCATCGCGGTGATCGCGGCCGGCCGGGATCCCTCGTTCAGCAGTGTGTACCCGGACATGTGCAGGTGCGTGCCCGGCGCGAACAGGTCCTTGGGCAGGTCGTCGGGGGAGAGCGCGGCGTTGGCGCCCGGATCCGACAGCATGGTGTTGTCGCCCTTGTGCGTGATCATCACCACGCAGTTGCCGGTGGGCCGCTCCGGGTCCATGACGAGCCGGGCATCCACGCCGTAGCCCATCAGCTCCATGTCTCGGTTGCGTCCGGCGATGTCCGCCCCGCGACGGCCGACGAAGGCCACCTCGGCCCCGTCCACGGCCAGCCACGCGGCGATGTTCGCGCCCGAACCGCCGCCGCAGGTGGTGACGGCCGCCGGGGTGTCACTACCTTTGGCCAGGGGAAGCGCTGCACGGGCGACCGTGTCGGTCATCAGGTCACCAACGACGACAATGCGCGTCATGTCGTCACCACCTCGATCACGGAAGCAGGCCGCTGACACGCCCCGCAGCGGCCCAAAGCGCACGGCTAGCGGATACAAAACCTAACAGGTGGGAGCCCTCCGCTCGGGGCGTTCGGCCTGAATCCCGCTGTGCGGACATTCCAGTCATGTCACAATGCCCGCGGCAGGGCCGCGGCGGGCCCGGCCGGCGTGCGATGGCGGCCCTGGTGACTCGGCTAGGCTCGGCCGGGGAGGTGGACGGGACATGGTGTGGTCCTGGCGGTTCGAGAAGGCGGACGGTACCGCGGCAAGCTCCGGTGATGTGCCGAAGGAGGCCTTCGGCAGCCAGGGCGACGCGGAAAGCTGGCTCGGGGAAAACTGGCGCGCGCTGCTGGACTCCGGCGTTGACCAGGTGACCCTCCTGGAGGAGAGCAGGGTCGAGTACGGGCCGATGAGCCTGCACCCGGTGGATTAGCGCGGCTGGCCGTCAGGGGCGGGCCGGCGGGCTGACCGTCCGCGCCGGGTCCCGCTCGATCACCGGCCCGAGCACGTCGTCGATCCTGCGCATGATCTCGGCATCAAGCCGGACACCCGAGGCCTTCACGTTCTCCCTGACCTGCTCGGGCCTGGTGGCGCCGATGATCGCGGCGGACACGCCCGGGTTCTGCAGCACCCAGGCGATGGCGAGCTGCGCCATGCTCAGCCACGCCTCTTCGGCGACCGGGCTCAGTCCCGCCACCCGGCTCAAGATCGTGTCGTTGAGATAGCCCCTGATGAAGCCGGACCCGCTGTCGTCGGTCGCCCGGGAGCCGGCGGGCACGCTCTGGCCGGGCTGGTACTTGCCGGTGAGAACGCCCTGCGCAATGGGTGACCAGACGATCTGGCCGATGCCCTCCTTCATGCACAGCGGAAGCACCTCGGACTCGATCACCCGCCACAGCATGTTGTACTGCGGCTGGTTGGACACGATGCGGTCCAGGCCCATCTGGCCCGCGATGGCCAGCGCGGCGGAGATCTCCTCGGCGCGCCACTCCGACACGCCGATGTAGAGCACCTTGCCCTGGCGGACCAGGTCGTCGAAGGCGCGCAGGGTCTCCTCGAGCGGGGTCTCGTGGTCGTAGCGGTGCGCCTGGTAGAGGTCCACGTAGTCGGTCTGCAGGCGGCGCAGCGAGGCGTGCGCGGACTCCATGATGTGCTTGCGGGACAGGCCGCGGTCGTTGGGACCGGAGCCGGTCGGCCAGAACACCTTGGTGCAGATCTCGACCGACTCGCGCCGCACTCCGTTCAGTGCCCGGCCCATGACCGACTCGGCGCGGGTCCCGGCGTACACGTCGGCCGTGTCGAAGGTGGTGATGCCCTCGTCCAGCGCGGCCGCGACGCACGCCGTGGCGGCTTCCTCCTCTACCTGCGACCCGTGGGTGATCCAGTTGCCGTAGGCGATCTCGCTGACTTTGAGGCCGCTGCGGCCCAGGTGACGATGCTCCATGACATGTGACCCTAACGAGGGCGTCCGGCCCGGCCCAGCCGGGGGAGCGGTACCTCGTTAGAAGCTGTCGCCGGGCTTGACCCTCGGCTTGGGCACCCGCAGCCTGCGGATCTGCAGGGCGCGCATCGCGGAGTACAGGGCCAGGCCGCGGGTGCTCTCCCCGGGCAGCCGCTCGGCGGCAAGGCGCTTCACCCTGCGCCCGATGAAGACGCCCTCGATGGCCATGATCAGGACGGCCGCCAGCACGAGCAGCGGCACGATCGTCTGCACGATGGGCGCGCGGATGAACAGCAGCACCAGCAGGCCCAGCAGCCCGTACATGTAGTACTCGCTGATCCGCCGCTTGGAGTCGACGTAGTCGCGGGCGAGCGCCTTGACCGGGCCCCGGTCCCTGGGCGGCATCGCCCACTCCTCGCCCCGGCGTACCGCTTCCATCCTGCGGGTACGGTCCGTCCGCTGGCGGTCACGGGAGGCGCGGGAGGCCTCCTTGCGGTCCTTGGGGGCGGTGTAGGGCTGGCGGCGCCGCCGCTCGGCCTCGCTGCGCTTGGGGGTTGGCCTGCCTTTGGCCGCCGTGACGGCACCGGGCCTGGCGGAGGAGGCGTCGGCGTCGGACTCGGCCTCGGGGCCGTTGACGGCGTCCTGGCCTGACCCCTCGTCCGTGCCGGTGCGGCTTCGTCGGAACACGCGCTCAGCTTACCGGGACCAATCGCGCGGATGCCCAGGTTGCGGACGCCGCGCGGGAAACTTGCCGGCGGCCGCCCGGCGCGTCGGCGGTCGTGATGACGGGCACGCGGTGACCGCGTAGGCTGAGTGAACCAAGCTCGCAGGGAGGCCGCTGCCGAGGATTGGCGCGGCTGGCGGCGCCGTGGGGCTAGCGACAGCGGTTGTACACGATGAAGGGGAAGGTCGCGCCCATGAGCGTGATGAAAAGGGTCTCGCTGATCTTCAAGTCCAAGGCCAACAGGGCCCTGGACCGCATGGAGGATCCCCGCGAGACCCTGGATTACTCCTACCAGCGGCAGCTTGAGATGCTCACCCAGGTGCGCCGTGGCGTCGCCGACGTGGCCACCTCGCGCAAGCGCGTCGAGCTTCAGATGAAGAGCCTGCAGCAGAATCAGAACAAGCTGGAGGGGCAGGCCAAGCAGGCGCTCGGGCCGGCCGGGAGGACCTGGCCAGGGAGGCGCTGAGCCGCAGGGGCGCGCTGCAGAGCCAGCTCACCGACCTGGAGAACCAGTACCACTCGCTGCAGGCCGACGAGGAAAAGCTGACGGTGGCGTCGCAGCGGCTGCAGGCGAAGGTCGAGGCCTTCCGCATGCAGAAGGAGACCATCAAGGCCACCTACACCGCGGCCGAGGCGCAGAGCAGGATCGGCGAGGCGGTGTCGGGCATCTCCGAGGAGATGGGCGACGTCGGCATGGCGGTGCAGCGCGCGCAGGACAAGACCGCGCAGATGCAGGCCCGGGCCGGCGCGATCGACGAGCTGATGGCCTCCGGTGCGCTCGACGACGTCACCGGCACCCCGCGCGACGACATCCAGGCCGAGCTGGACTCGATGCGCAGCGGCCCGGACATCGAACTGGAGCTACAGCGCCTCAGGGGCGAGCTGGGGACCGGCTCTACGCAGGCGATCGAGGGCGGCGCGGCTGGGTCGGACGGCGCGGCTGGGTCGGACGGCGCGGCTGGGTCGGACGGCGCGGCGCGGCCTGCCGCGGCGGAACAGCCCCAGGCCGGTGACGGAGCATGATCGTCCGGATTCTGGGCGAGGGGCAGCTCCAGGTGGACGACTCCGCGGCCACCGAGCTCAACTCGCTCGACGCCGTCCTGGAGAAGGCCGTCAACTCCGGTGACGAGGCCGCGTTCCGGTCCGCGCTTGTGGCCCTGCTCGACCGGGTCCGGGCGCTGGGGACCCCGCTGGCCGCCGATTCACTGGAGCCATCGGACTCGATCCTGCCGCGCGCGGACGCCGACCTCGACGAGGTGCGGAGCATGCTCACCGACGAGGGCTACATCCCAGGCTGAGCGCGCAGGCGCGGCGCGGGCAGGGCCGCGGATGCCTCGTGCTCGGCTGGTGCAGAGGCAGCGTTCAGCTTGTTCTCAGGGTCGTCTCCGATACTCGACTAGTCCGGTGGGGCATTGGAATTTTCAGTGCCCCTTGTACGTGATACTGGATGGCAGTAGTACCTGACCGGGTGGACCGGTTCAGGCAGAACGGAGGCGCCACAATGGTGCAGACCCGTTATGCGCCCGACAGGGGGCTGCAAGCGCGGATGGGCCTGACGATGTTCGTGCTCGGGCTCGTCTTCGTGGCTCTCGTGATCGCACTGGTGTTTATCCTGCAGGCGTTCGGCGTGGGCAGCGGCGCGATCATCTTCTTCGCCGTGCTCCTCGGCGGCGGCATCGCGTTCGGGTCGCTGTTCTGGTCGGACAAGATTGCCCTCCGCGCGTCCGGCGCGCAGGAGGTCACCCCGCAAGAGGCGCCGCAACTGCACGGCATCATCGACCGGCTCTGTGCCCTGGCCGACATGCCCAAGCCGCGGGTCGCGATCGCGCAGAGTGATATGCCCAACGCGTTCGCCACCGGCCGTAACAGCAAGAACGCGGTCGTCTGCGTGACCACGGGGCTGATGCGGCGGCTGGACGACAAGGAACTAGAGGGCGTGCTCGCGCACGAGATGTCCCACGTCGCGCATAAGGACGTCGTGGTGATGACGATCGCCTCGTTCCTCGGGATCATCGCCGCCCTGCTGGTCAGGTTCGCGTTCTACGGCGAGCTGTTCGGCGGCGGCGGCCGCGGCCGCAGCAGCAATGACGGCAACGCTGGGCTGGTATTTCTGGCGGTGGCGGCCGTCGGCGTGGTCGTCTACGCGGTCAGCTTCCTGCTGATCCGGCTGCTCTCCCGGTACCGTGAGCTGGCGGCCGACCGGGCGGGCGCACTGCTCACCGGCCAGCCCTCGGCCCTCGCCAGCGCGCTGACCAAGGTGAGCGGTGCGATGTCCGCGATCCCCACCAAGGACCTGCGGGAGGCGCAGGCGCTGAACGCGTTCTACTTCGCTCCCGCGCTCAAGGCCGATCAGGTGAGCTTGTCCACGCTGTTCTCCACGCACCCGTCGCTGGAGCGGCGGCTGCGCCAGCTGTCCGAGATCTCCGCGCAGCTCGGCCGGTAGCCGGTGGGCTTCCTGGACACCCTGCTGGGCCGGACCAAGCCGGCCCAGCCGAACCTCGACGCGCTGTTCTCCCTGCCCACCGCGGCCATCACGCTGCAGGCCGCGATGGGCTTCACCCCGACCGGCACCGGCTCGGTGTGCTTCCGCGCGACGGAGGGGCGGGCGTTCCACGACATCGAGGCCGAGGTGCGGGAACTGCTGTCCATGGGGGCCGACGCGGCCCAGGTGGAGGTCACCAGCGACTCCTACGGCTTCACCTGGCTGGTCTGCAAGCACTCCTCCGACGACATGGAGTCGCTGGTCACCGACCTGCACGCGGTCAACGCCTCGCTCGCCGAGGGCGGGTTCGGCCCGCAGTTGCTCTGCACGCTGGTGGGTTTCACCGACTCCGCCGGCCGCAAGCTCGGCATCGTGTACCTCTACAAGCGGGGGACGTTCTACCCGTTCGCACCGCAGTCCGGCGAGCACCGCGACAACGCGCTGGAACTGGAGGTACGCGGCAACGTGGGAGCGGACCTGAAGATCGAGACCGACCTCAGCCGGTGGTTCCCGGTCTGGGGCGCCCCGGGCCTCTAACCGCCCCCGCAAGGACCCTCCTTCAGAGGCGGCACAGAGGAACCCTTCACCTCCCGGCCAGTTCACATTGAGAGTGTTGCCGTTCGTGGGCTACGAATCAGTGGTGGCACCCCGGTCGCGGCAAGGCAGAAAACGCCCGCAGGCGCTGCCGGAGCCCCGCCGCCCGCACCCGGCGCTGGCCCGGGCCGCCTTGGTAGCCGCGGGTGCCGGGCTCGGCGCGGTGACGGCCCTGGCGATCACCGCCGAGACCGGGGCGGAGTTGCGTGCCCAGGGCGGCGCCGCGACCTTCCTCGGCAGCCTCACCGGACTGGTCGGCACCTACCTGGCCCTGCTGATGGTGCTGCTGGTGAGCAGGATCCCGGCGATCGAGCGGGTACTCGGGCAGGACGGGCTGCTGCGCTGGCACCGCCGTCTCGCACCGTGGCCGATCAGCTTGCTGCTCGCGCATGCGCTGTTCATCACGATCGGCTACGCCCGGGCGGCCCGCGCGGGCCTGTGGCACCAGGCGGGGGTGATGCTCACCCGTTACCCGGACGTCCTGATCGCCACCGTGGGGCTTGGCATCATGGCGGGCATCGGTGTCCTGTCGCTCAGGGCGATACGGCGCAGGCTGCGCCGGGAGACATGGTGGCTGATCCACCTGTACATATACCTCGCCCTTGCGCTCTCCTTCGCGCACGTCCTCGCGCTAGGGCCCTCCTTTGTCGGGCACCCGCTCACCCGGATCGTCTGGTCGGTGGCGTGGGCGGGCACCGCGGGCCTGGTGCTCTGCTACCGCTTCGGGCTGCCGGTGGTCCGCAGCGTGCGCCACCGCCTGGTCGTTGCGGAGGTGCGGCAGGAGGGGCCGGGCGTGGTCTCGGTCATCTGCACAGGGCGGGACCTGGACAGGCTGCCCATCACCGGCGGTCAGTTCTTCTTCTGGCGGTTCCTGACAAGGTCCATGTGGTGGCAGGCGCACCCGTACACGCTGTCCGCCCTGCCCCAGCCGCCCTACGTGCGGCTGACCGTCAAGGCCGTCGGTGACCACTCGGCCGCGGTGGCCAGGCTGCGTCCTGGTACCCGGGTCGCGGTCGAGGGCCCGTACGGGGCATTCACCAAGTACGCGCAGCAGCGCCCCCAGGCCCTGCTGGTGGCGGCGGGCATCGGCGTCACCGCGCTGCGGTCGCTGCTCGAAGACATGCCGCGCAACGCCGCCCCGGTGGTGCTGCTGCGGGGCACCCGTCCCGAGGATCTGGTGCTGCACAGTGAGGTCGCGGACCTGGTCCGCTACCGGGGCGGCAGGATGTATGAACTGGTCGGCACACGCGAGCAGGTGGTGCTTGACGAGCGATCCCTGCCGCGGCTGGTTCCCGACCTGCACCGGCGGGACATCTACGTCTGCGGGCCCGAAGGCTTCGTGACCACCATCGTCGACCTGGCGGCACGGCTCGGGGTGCCCGCCGAGGCCGTGCATCACGAGGCGTACGCACTGTGACCGGACAGAACGAAGGTGCCGCGGCCGGAGGGAGCACCCGATGAGGCGGGCAGGCTGGTATCTCGTCACCGGCGCCGTGGCCGGATTCGCCGGTGTGCTCGGCCTCCACATCGGGGGAACGGCGGCACTCCCCGCGCTCGGCCAGCCGGTGCGCGGGGAAGCCGGTACCCCGCCCGCCCTCGCCGGGGGATCCGCTCCCGGCGCCACCCCGCCGGGCACGGCGGGCGGCGCCAGCGGCCCGGCCCGGAGCGCCGCCGGAGCCGTGGAACAGTACGGATACGGGCAACTGTCGGCGACGGTGACCGTGCGCGGCGACCGGATCGTCGCGGTCTCCGTCCCGGTCCTGCGCACGGTGGATCCGTATTCGCAGCAACTGGCCCAGCAGGTCATCCCCATGCTCAGGTCCGAGGTGCTGGCGGCGCACAGCGCGCAGATCCACGGCGTCAGCGGTGCCACGTACACCAGCGAGGCGTACGCGCAGTCGATCCAGTCGGCCCTGGACAAGCTGCATTTCAGATGACCGCGCAACCGGCGCCGCTGACCACGCACGCCGAGCCGGTGATGGGCACCGTGTTCTCCTTCACCGCCGTGCACGGTGACCTGCCGCCGGATGCCGTGCGCGCGGCGCTCGCCGCCGCCTGCCGCATCCTGCACCGCTGCGATGCGCTGTTCAGCACCTGGGACCCGGCCAGCCCGGTGAGCCGGTTCCGCCGCGGCGAGGCAGCACTCGGCCAGATGCCACCGGAGTTCCCCGAGGTATTGCGGGAGTGCCGCGCGGCCAGACAGGCCTCGGGTGGCTGGTTCGACCCATGGGCCATGCCCGGGGGATTCGACCCGACCGGCCTGGTCAAGGGCTGGGCGACCGAGCGGGCGCTGGCGGAACTGCGCAGCGCAGGGCTGGCAGGTGCGCTCATCAACGGCGGCGGGGATGTGGCGGTGTTCGGATCGCCGGCCGACGGGAACCGGTGGCGGGTGGGCATCCGGCACCCGTGGCGGGCGGACGCGCTGGCCTGCGTGATCGAGGTTGGCCAAGGCTCTGTGACGGAGGAGCGATCGGGGGGTTCCGGGGGGTCGCCCCTCCGGGTCAGCACTGGTCTTGAGCCATCGGGGCCCGGGCCGTGGGGCCCGGGGGCTTGCCCCCGGGGAGGCGGAGTGCCCCGCCGGGCTAGCATCGCCGCCGTGGCCACCTCCGGCCCGTACGAGCGCGGCGCGCACCTGATCGACCCGGCCACCGGGCGGCCCGCGAGCCGGGCGGCCTCGGCCACGGTCACCGGCCCAAGCCTCGCGCTGGCCGACGCCCTCGCCACCGGGGTAGCCGTGGGCGGCGACGAGGCGCTGGCGGTCGTGGCCGGCCTGGACGGCTACGCCGCCTACCTGATCCGCCCGGACGGCAGCGAGACAGACACCGGCGGAGTCGCCTTTGCCCGCTGAGCGCCGCCGGCGGCCGCGCCGCAGAGTGGGGCTACGGCGGAATGACGGCAAAGCACATATGGTTGAGGGATACAGGAACGACAAGGCCGCTTTGCGGCAGACCCTACGCAGGAGCAGATCACAGATGACGGTTCAGCACGAGGCGGCCACGCAAGGTTTGATCCTCACCGACACCGCTGCGGCGAAGGTGAGCGGCCTCCTGGCGGCCGAGGGCCGCGAGGATCTCAAGCTCCGCATCGCGGTGCAGCCTGGCGGCTGCTCGGGACTGCGCTACCAGCTCTATTTCGATGAGCGCGAGATCGACGGCGACATCAAGGCCGAGTTCAGCGGCGTGCAGGTGGTCACCGACAAGATGAGCGCCCCGTACCTGATGGGCGCCACCATCGACTTCGTGGACACGATCGAGAAGCAGGGCTTCACCATCGACAACCCCAATGCGACGGGGTCCTGCGCCTGCGGCGACTCGTTCCACTGACGGGCGGGCCAGCCTTGACAGCCGCCTGCGGGAGCAGGCATGGCTACGTTTCCGAGCCGGCACAGGATGCTCGATGACCGTCGGTCATCTTCGCCGCGGGCCGAAGTGCTAACCGGGGGGGCCCAGCCCCCCGGAACCCCCGGAACTGACCCGGCAAGGCGGATAGCGGTCACCGGGTCCATCGCGACCGACCACCTGATGAGGTTTCCCGGGCGGTTCGTCGAGCAGTTGATCGCGGAGAAGCTGGACCGGGTTTCGCTGTCGTTCCTCGTGGACGACCTGGAGATCCGCCGCGGCGGAGTGGCCGCGAACATCGCCTTCGGCCTGGGCGTGCTCGGCCTGGAGCCGTTGCTGATCGGTGCGGTCGGCCCGGACTTCGGCCCTTACCGGGACTGGCTCTGCGCGCACGGCGTCGACTGCTCCGGGGTGCGGGAGTCGGTCCGGCATCACACGGCCAGGTTCGTCTGCACCACCGACGCGGACGGAAACCAGATCGCCTCGTTCTACCCGGGTGCGATGAGCGAGGACGCCGAGATCACGCTCGAGCCCTTTGCCGGCCGGGGTGAGCCGATCGACCTGGTCCTTATCGGCGCGAGTGACCCAGGGGCCATGCTCTCGCGCACCGCCGAGTGCGTGCGCCTGGGCATGCCGTTCGCCGCCGACCCCTCGCAGCAACTGCCCAGGCTGGAGGGGCCGGATGCGCGTGCGCTCGTGGCGGGCGCGCACTACTTGTTCTGCAACGAATACGAGGAAGCACTGATCGAGCGCAAGACCGGCTGGACAAGTGCGGAGGTGCTGGCCCAGGTCGAGGTGCGGGTGACCACGCTCGGGCCGAACGGCGTCCGGATCGAGCGGGGCACCGAGCCCCCGCTGTTCGTCGGCCCGGTGGCCGAGGTGCACAAGCGCGACCCGACCGGCACCGGAGATGCGTTCCGTGCTGGTTTCCTCGCGGCCGTCGGCTGGGGCCTGTCGCTGGAGCGCGCCGCCCAGCTTGGCAATCTTGTGGCGGTGAGCGCGCTGGAGACCGTGGGGCCACAGGAGTACGAACTCAAGCCAGCGCAGGTAGCGGGGCGGCTGGCGGAGACCTACGGCGACGAAGCCGCAGCGGAGATCAGCGCGCACTACAGCTAACCGTTCGCGATCACGCTAGCCGCGCAGGGACATCCGGCTTATGACGAGTGATAAGCCGGATGTAGGGACCAGGGCCGACCTGGTTGCCACGGCGACCCCCGATAGCCTGGGCGAGTGGTGTACACCGGGCCGCCCGCGCTCACGCTCAGCCGCGCGGTCACATCCTGGACGCTCGACCTTCCGGTGCTCGTGGCGGTGCTCGTGGCAGCGGGCCTGTACCTGGCGGGGACGCGGCGCGTGCACCGCGCCGGGCACGCCTGGCCCGCCGCGCGGGCGGTGGCGTTCCTGGCCGGCGGCACCGGCGCCGTGGTGCTCGCCACCATGTCCTTCCTCGGTGTGTACCAGGGCGTGCTGTTCTCGGCCCGGGCGGTGCAGAACGTCCTGCTGATCCTGGTCGCCCCGCTGTTCCTGGCCATGGGCCGGCCGCTGACCCTGCTGATCGTGGCGCGGCCAGGGTTCGGCGCACGAGCCGAGACTGCGGTGCACAGCCGCGCCGCGCGCATCCTCACCTTCCCCGCGATCACCGCGATGGTGCTGGTGATCGTGCCGTTCCTGCTGTACTTCACCCAGTGGTACGAGGCAGGTCTGCGCGACGATCTGGTGCGGGAACTGACCTACGCCGCGCTGATGGTACCGGGGCTGGTCTTTTTCTGGACCCTGCTGCGGGTGGACCCGGTGCCCAAGGCCTACCCGTACCTGGTCTCGCTGTGGGTCACCGGCGTGGAGGTGGTGGGGGACGCGGTCCTCGGCCTGGCGATCATCGCGGACGAGCACCTCATCGCCGGGTCTTACTACCAGGCGCTGGGCCGGCCCTGGGGACCGTCGCTGCGTGCCGATCAGGTGATCGGCGGTGGCGCCCTCTGGATCCTGGGCGACCTCGTGGGCCTGCCGTTCCTGGCTGCCCTGCTCATCCAGATGATCAGGGAGGACGAGCATGAGGCCGTGCAGGTGGACGCGGAACTGGACGCAAGGGATGCGGCTGCGCAGACCGCGGGTGTGGCCCCGGCCGCGGACAGCCAACCCTGGTGGGAAAGCGACTCTCGCTTCACCGGCCGCTTCAGGCGTCCCGGCCAGGATTAGCTAGTACCTGCGGCGGATCAGCAGGGCCCAGCCCTGGGGGAGGTCGGTGACGGCGACGAAGTCATGCGACTTCATGGCGCACCAGGACGGCACGTCGGTCCGGGCCGCGGGGTCGTCCGCGAGCACCGCGATGACCTGCCCGACCGGCACCTCACGAATCCGCTCGGCGAGCATGATGATCGGGATCGGGCACTTGCGGCCGAGCGCGTCGATGGTGAGCAGCGGGGCCGGTGGCGCCGGAAAACTCATGCCAGGCGCCCTTTCCCCGCCGTGCTGGCAGGCACCAGGCTCACCGTGCCGCGCCGGGCGGCGGCGGAGCCAGGCGGCGTGCGGCGCGCGGTGCGTGAGATGCCATGCGGAAGCGATACCCGCCCGCCGTCGCAGGTAAGCACAGCCGCGCCCGGTGACCGCTGACCGCCGGTTCAACGTGCAGCACCCCATGACCCTAGCCGTGCGCGGCGCAGAACGCGACACAGACGGGGGTCCTCGCCGCGTCCGCTGCCGCGCGCGATACTGTTTGCACGACAGCCTGTAGGACGAGCCATGACCAGCCCGTGCCGGCGCCAGATCGCGCAGCCGGGCGTCATCCGCAGGGAAGGCAACCTGTGAGTTCTGTCCCCAGCGCCCCGCCCAGCCGGGACGCTCACGACCAGGGCCGCCCAGGGCGGTCCGCAGCGGCGCGCCCGGCCCGGGTACGTACGCGCACGAGCCGCCTGGTGCCCCGCACCGCCCTGCTGGCCCTGCTGGGCCTGGCGACCACGGGATGCACCTCCAACGCCTTCACCAGGCTCGGCTGGCCGGTGCCCGTCACCAAGCAGGGGCAGGTCGCGCTGACCCTCTGGCAGGGGTCCTGGATCGCCGCGTGGATCGTCGGAGCGGTGGTCTGGGGCTTGATGATCTGGGCCATCATCTTCCACAGGAAGAAGCGCGGGTCACCCCCGGCACCGGCCCAGGTGCGCTACAACCTGCCGATCGAGATGCTGTACACCGTGGTGCCGTTCATCATGGTCGGCGTCCTGTTCTTCTTCACGGCGCGGGACGAGAACTACATCGACAAGCTGTCGCACCACCCCGCCGTGACGATAACCGTCGTGGGCTACCAGTGGAGCTGGCAGTTCCAGTACAAGAACTACCCGGTGCCGGGCTCGCCCACGGGCTACGTAACGGAGAACGGCGAGCCATGGAGCCCGCAGACCGGCAACAGCCAGCTTCCGGTGCTCGTCATGCCGGGAAACGAGACCGTCAGGTTCAACCTCGTCTCCACCGACGTCATCCACGCGTTCTGGATCGTCCCGTTCGAGTTCAAGCGTGACGTCATCCCCGGGCACCCGAACCACTTCGAGGTCACCGCGACCAAGACCGGGTCAGGGATCGGCCACTGCACCGAACTGTGCGGGCTGTACCACAGCCGGATGCTGTTCAAGTGGCGGATTGTCACACAAGCCCAGTTCAACGCATGGATTCATGCCCAGCAGGCAGCACAGCAGAAGGCAGGGGGTGCACAGTGACCACGCTCGATCATCCGGCCCAGGCAGCGGTCGCGGCGCCGCGCAATGCCCGCAAGGGCTCCATCATGGCCGACTGGCTCTCGTCCACCGACCACAAGGTCATCGGCCACCTGTACCTGATCACGTCGTTCGGGTTCTTCCTCGCCGCCGGCCTGATGGCGATGATCATGCGGATCCAGCTCTTCGGCCCGGACAACCACATCGTGTCCGACCAGCAGTACAACGAGCTGTTCACCATGCACGGCACGATCATGCTGCTGCTGTTCGCGACCCCGCTGTTCGTCGGGCTGGCGAACGAGATCATGCCGTTGCAGATCGGTTCCCCCGACGTGGCGTTCCCGCGGCTGAACCTGTTCAGTTACTACTTGTTCCTGTTCGGCGGCCTGATCCTGCTGATCAGCTTCATCACGCCGGGCGGTGCGGCGTCGTTCGGCTGGTATGCCTACTCGCCGCTGACCAACCCGGTCTACTCACCGGGCATGGGCGGGGACATGTGGATCATGGGGCTGGTCCTGTCCGGGCTCGGCACGATCCTGGGCGGGGTCAACTTCGTCACCACCATCGTCTGCATGCGGGCCCCTGGCATGACCATGTTCCGTATGCCGATATTCACGTGGAACATCCTGGTCACCTCCATCATGGTGCTGCTGGCCTTCCCCGTGCTCGCCGCGGCGCTGCTGGTGCTGGAGATCGACCGCAAGCTCGGCTCGGTGGTGTTCAGCTCCGCCAACGGCGGGGCGATCCTCTGGCAGCACCTGTTCTGGTTCTTCGGCCATCCCGAGGTCTATATCGTGGCGATCCCGTTCTTCGGGATCGCCACCGAAGTCCTGCCGGTGTTCAGCCGCAAGCCCCTGTTCGGCTACAAGGGCATGGTGGCGGCCACGATCGCGATCGGCGGCCTGTCGATGACGGTGTGGGCGCACCACATGTTCACCACCGGCGCGGTGCTGCTGCCGTTCTTCTCGTTCATGACCTTCCTGATCGCGGTGCCGACCGGGATCAAGTTCTTCAACTGGGTGGGCACGATGTGGCGCGGCCAGCTCTCCTTCGAGCCGGCCATGCTGTTCATCATCGGGTTCCTGATCACGTTCCTGTTCGGCGGGCTCACCGGGGTCATCCTGGCCTCGCCGCCGCTGGACTTCGCCGTCAGCGACTCCTATTTCGTGGTCGCCCACTTCCACTACGTGCTGTTCGGCACGGTGGTGTTCACGATGTTCGGCGGGTTCTACTTCTGGTGGCCCAAGTGGACCGGGAAGATGCTCGACAACACGCTCGGGAAGTGGCACTTCTGGACCCTGTTCATCGGGTTCCACATGACGTTCCTGGTCCAGCACTGGCTGGGCGTCATCGGCATGCCCCGGCGGATCGCCAACTACCCGGACCTGCCGCACCTGGCGACCACGCTGAACCAGATCTCCACGATCGGCTCGCTCATCCTGGGCGCGTCCACGCTCTTCTTCCTCTACAACGTGTACAAGACGGCGCGCTACGGCGAGAAGGTCACCGTGGACGACCCCTGGGGCTGGGGCAACTCGCTGGAATGGGCGACCTCCTGCCCGCCGCCACGGCACAACTTCACGTCGATACCGCGCATCCGGTCCGAGCGCCCCGCGTTCGACCTGCACTACCCGCACATCAAGTCGGGCCGGCCCGAGCACGAGCCCATCTCGGCGCCGCGACCGTGATCCGGCGTGCCATCGTGCCAGCCTGGCCGGCGGGCCAGGCGGTGGAGAGGTCATAGATGAAGGTCGAAGGGTACCTGTTCATCGGCAGTGCCGTGTTCTTCGCCGCTGCCGACATCGTGTACTGGCATTTCTCGAAGGACCCGACGGGGACCACCGCACTGGCGCTGGCCGTGGGCCTCGCCTTCCTCAGCGGCTTCTACATCCTGTTCACCGGGCGGAGGCTGCCGCTGCGCCCCGAGGACAACCCTCAGGGCGAGGTCGCCGACGGCACGGGCGAGCTTGGCTTCTTCAGCCCGCATAGCTGGTGGCCGCTGTTCACCGGGCTGGCCTGCGCCACGGCTGCGATCGGCGCGGCGGTCGGATGGTGGCTTTTCCTGATCGGCATGCTTTTCGTGGTCCTGTCGGCCATCGGCTTTGTCTTCGAGTACTACCGGGGCGTTTACGCGCATTAGGCCGATGCCTTCTGCGGGCCATCCGCGCATCGGCGGCCCGGCCTGCCGCCACGCCGGGTGAACCATAAACTGGCTCAACGTGTCCCGCTTGCGAGTGCCCGTTATGCTGGGACGATCACTGTGCGTATTCTTATGCCTGCGGGGGGTGCTGGGCCGACCGCGTCACCTTCAACGCGCACATCACCGAGACCGGCACCCGGTCCTACCGGCGGCGTTCACCACGATACGGTGCAGCCAGGTCGTGACCGCGGAATCGCCGTCAATGCCGGAGGCGCCGTCGGTCTGCTCCCGGAGGATGTCTGCGTGTCCAACGTGCCGAGCGGATTCTTCGATCATGTGGACGTAGATCCACCGTAGTGAGACCTGGCCCATGTCTGGCTCGGGCACTGCGTCATCGAGAGCGAATCGTGCTGCTGTTTGTCGCGACTGCTCGCAGGTCTGCTCATATTCCTTGATCAGCGAGCTGACTGTTTCGTTCTCGGCCAGGTCCCAGCTTTCTTCGCCGCCTCCGACATTGGGACCGATATCCTCTGGGTTGCGTCCACCTAGCACTTCCTGAAACCAGCCTCGCTCGACCCCGATCATGTGCTTGATCAGGCCGGCGAGCGTGGTTTTCGACGGCACGCGCCGACGGCGGGCTTCGTTCTCCGAGATGCCGTCCACCTTGCTGACAAGCACCTGGCGGTGGAAGTCAAGGAAGGCCTCAAGGACCTGACGTTCGCTGCCTATGCTCTCCGGTTGGTCGGCAGGAGGCGGCGAGGCGGGAATCGTCATGGTGACACAGTAATCGCGTCGTCAACGCATTATGTCCCGGCTCACGATCGCCCGGCCGTGATGCTTCCGTCCTGACCAGACTCAACGCGCAGCCACTCGCCGCCGAGGCCTGCTATCTGCGGATGCCGCTCCCTAACCTCGCGAAACAAGCCCGGACGCTCAGCGGCAGGCCCCCCTCCACCCAGTCCAGCAGCCCCCACCCTCGCTCACCGCCACATACTCCCGCGGGAAGCCGCCGAGCCCGATCCACAGCGTCGGAGACGTAGTGCCGGGCAAAGGGCGGGCCGCCTCAGTCGCCGCTGCCGTCTCCGCCCGCCTGCTCGAGGCTCTCCGGCCCGGCCTCCCCGGCGCTGACCGCCGTCGGCTCGCCCGCATGCCCGTCGCCGTGGCCGTTCGGCTGGTGGCCATTGCCGTGCCCGTTGCCGTGGGGCAGCGGGATGCTCTCGGTGAGGACCCGGTTCAGCGACACCCGCAGCTTCCCCAGGCCGCCGCGGGCCGAGGGCGCGGGCACGTCGTCGCCCACCGGCGCCTCGATCTGCGGCAGCTGCGACCGTGCTTCCAGCACCG
Source organism: uncultured Actinomycetes bacterium (assembly GCA_963726415.1). Classification (GTDB taxonomy): domain Bacteria; phylum Actinomycetota; class Actinomycetes; order Streptosporangiales; family Streptosporangiaceae; genus DASXKD01. The sequence goes on along the minus strand of CAVSCM010000046.1, from coordinate 115,573 downwards.
CCCGCTTCTCCTCGTCGACCGGCCTGGTCACCTCGATGTACTCGCCGCTGGGCAGCTGCCGGATGATCCCGGTCTCCACGCCGTGCTCCAGCAGGTGCACGTCCTTGCGCTGCAGGCCCAGGCAGATCCGCTTGGTGACCCAGTAGGCGACCACCGGCCCGATGAAGATCGCATACCTGGCGATCTCCGTGGTCAGGTACAGCGAGATGTTCAGGAACCGGGCGACGACGTCGTTCGCGCCTTCCAGCCACATGATCCCGTAGACCGTTACTCCGGCCATGCCGATGGCGGTGCGGGTCGGCGCGTTGCGCGGCCGGTCGTTGACATGGTGCTCCCGGCGGTCGCCGGTGATCCATGCTTCGAGGAACGGCCAGACCGCGAGCCCGGTCATGATCAGGCCGAGCGGCAGCAACGCCGGCAGGAAGACGTTGAAGGCAAACGAGTACCCCCCGACGTTCCAGTGCCAGCTCGGCCACATCCGCAGGGCGCCCTCCAGGAACCCCATGTACCAGTCCGGCTGGGAGCCCGCCGAGATGCCCGAGGGGTTGTACGGGCCGTAGATCCAGATCGGGTTGATCTGCGCGAACGTGGACAGCAGCGCGGTCACGCCGAAGATGAAGAAGAACCAGGCTCCGGTCTTCGCCATGAAGTACGGGTACATCGGCTGGCCGACCACGTTCTTGTCGGTGTGGCCCTTACCCGGCATCTGGGTGTGCTTCTGGTGGAACATCAGGAACAGGTGCGCGGCGATCAGCGCCAGCAGTATGGCGGGGATCAGCAGCACGTGGATGATGTACAGCCGCGGGATGATGAGATGGCCCGGGAACTGCCCGCCGAACAGGAAGAAGCTCAGGTAGGTGCCGACGACCGGGATGGACAGCAGCACGCCCTCGAGGATCCGCAGCCCGGTGCCCGACAGCAGGTCGTCAGGCAGCGAGTAGCCGAACAGGCCCTCGGTGAACGCCAGGGTGAACAGCACCACCCCGATGAGCCAGTTGAGCTCGCGCGGCTTGCGGAACGCGCCGGTGAAGAACACCCGCAGCAGGTGGCACACGATCGCGGCGACGAACAGGATCGCCGCCCAATGGTGGATCTGCCGCATCAGCAGGCCGCCGCGCACGTCGAAGCTGATGTTCAGCGTGGACGCGTACGCCTCGCTCATGTGCACGCCGTCCAGCGGCGTGTAGGAGCCGTGGTAGATGACGTCGGTCATGCTGGGCTGGAAGAACAGCGTCAGGAACGTGCCGGTCAGCAGCAGGATGATGAACGAGTAGAGCGCGATCTCGCCGAGCAGGAACGACCAGTGGTCGGGGAAGATCTTCCGCAGGAAGACCCGGACGCCCCGCGCGCCGTGCAGCCGGTCGTCGAGGAACCTGCCGGTGCCGCCGAGAATCTTGCCGGTTGTGGTGCTCATCCCATCTCCCAGAAAGCCGGCCCCACTGGCTCGTGGAAGTCGCTGGTGGCGATCAGGAACCCGTTCGAGTCGACCCCGATCGGGAGCTGTGGCAGCGGCCGCGGCGCGGGCCCGAACAGCACCGTGGCGCCCGCGGTCGCGTCGAACGTGGACTGGTGGCAGGGGCACAGGATGTGGTGGGTCGTCTGCTCGTAGAGCGCGACCGGGCAGCCCACATGGGTGCAGATCTTGGAATAGGCGACGATGTCGTCCACGGTCCAGTTCATGATCGTGCCCGGCCTGCTCGGCGTGTTCGGCACCAACTGGCCGGGGGCGAACTTGATGATGATCGTGACCGCCTTGGCCAGCACATCCTGGTTCTCGGGGAAGCCCTCGGGGGCAACCGTGATCATCTGGCCCGGGATGCTGAAGTCGGCCGCGCGCAGCGGTGTGTTGGGACCGTACACGACCATCCGCATGCCCTTGCGCCATACCGTGTGGCGCAGGCTGGTGCCGGGCAGCGGGCCCATATCCCGCAGTACCACCAGGGGGGCGACCGCGAGCGGGACGCTGGCCGCGATCAGCGTCCGCCGCAGCAGCGGCCGCTTGACGAAGCCGCTCGCCTCGGCGCCTTCCTTGAACGTCTTGGCGAACGCCTCCCGCTCCTCGTCGCTGGCGGCGAGCGGGTGCCGCTGCTCGACCTGCTCCACGTCCGGCATGACCGACCGGACCCAGATGGTGGCGCCGACGCCCATCGCCATGAAGGCCACCGACATGGACAGGCCCAGGGCCAGGTTGGAGCGGAGCGTCGCGTCGACCGAGTGCACCTCAAGGCCGACGTAGGCGGCGATGAACCCGAAGCTCGCGAGCATCGACAGGATGAAGCACGCGGCGATGACCTTCTCGGCGGTCTTGGCCTTGGCCGGATCGTCCGGGCCCGCTGGAAGCTCGCGCGGAGCCTCGGGCTCGGCGGTGCCGGGCGCCTCGCCCAGCAGCGTGCGTGCTTGAGCCGGCGGCGGCGTCCCGATCACCCGGTGCGGGGTGCGCGACTGGCCGCCGTCCTCCTCCGGCGCAAGGCCGTGGTTAGACTGCGTCTCGCTCATGACTCACGCCGTTTCATCGTAATCCACATGGCCAGGAACACGAGGACACCGATTCCGCCGAGGAAGCCGACGATGCCCTCGGTGACCGGGCCGATGCGGCCCAGGCTGAACCCGCCCGGGTTCGGCTCGGCGCGGAGCCTGGTGATGTAGTCGATGATGTCCCGCTTCTGCGCCGGGGTGATGGTGGTGTTGGCGAACACCGGCATGGCTTCGGGTCCGGTGAGCATCGCCTCGAAGATCTGTGTGTTGGTGGACTGGGTCAGCGCTGGCGCGAACTTCCCGTAGGTGAGCGCCCCGCCCGCACCGTCGAAGTTGTGGCACTGCGCGCAGTCGGTGATGAACAGGCTCTGCCCGAGCGCGGTGTTCGCCCCCGTGGTGCTCACCTCAGCAGCCGACGGGATGGCCGGGCCGCCGCCCAGCGAGGCCACGTACGCTGCGAGCGCATGAATCTGCTGGGTGGTGAACGTCACCGGCTTGCGGTCAAACTCCGCGCCGGTCTCTTTGGCGGGCATCCGGCCGGTGCTTACCTGGAAGTCCACAGCGGCCGCGCCGACCCCGATAAGGCTCGGGGCCTGCGACGTGCCCTGGGCGTCCATGCCGTGGCACGTCGCGCAGGTCACCGTGAACAACTCCTTGCCCTGCGCGATGGTCTGCGGCGACACGACGCCCGGGGTCGCAGCCGACGCCGGGCTGCTCTGTCCGGCGAGGGCGGCATAGCCCATCCCGACGGTGACGAGCCCCAGCAGGACCACTGCGTACCCGGCGACGGGGCGCCTGCGCAGTGCGGTGATCCAGCTCACGTGGTTCCTCGGTTTCGCATCAGACCGATGCACCGGCACAGCCGGCTCAGCGGATGAGGTAGATGGTGGTGAACAGGCCGATCCACACGACATCGACGAAGTGCCAGTAGTACGACACGACGATCGCGCTGACCTGCTGTTCCTGGGTAAAGGTCTTTGCGGCGTAAGTACGGCCGAGCAGGAAGAGGAACGCGATCAGCCCGCCCGTCACATGCAGCCCGTGGAACCCGGTCGGGATGAAGAACACCGACCCGTAGCCGCTGGACAGGTTCAGCCCGTCGTGGATCAGGCCCAGGTACTCATATCCCTGGCCCAGCACGAAGTACAGGCCCATCAGGAAGGAGAGGACGTACCACTCGCGCAGGCCCCACTTGCGGAAGTCGAAGATGCTGCCCCTGCGGCTGATCTGACCGCGCTCGACGGCGAACACGCCCATCTGGCAGGTGACGCTGGACAGCAGCAGCACGGTCGTGTTGATCGACCCGAGCGTCAGGTCCAGGTGCGCGCCGGGCCAGGGGAGTCCTTCCCCCTTGTCCACCGAGCGGATGGTGAAGTACATCGCGAACAACGCCGCGAAGAACATGAGCTCAGAAGACAGCCAAACGATCGTCCCCACGCTGACCAAGTTCGGCCTGCTGGCCGGCGAGCGGGGTGGCGTCTTCGTCGCGGATGCTGTGGCCACGAAGGCCATTATTACGACACCACGTAGGCGAGCGCCGCCCGACCCCCCGTGTCGGTAGCATCCAGTCCATGAAGGTCGTCGTTTACAGCCACGATGCGGACATCCGGGCCAGGGTCCGCCTTGCCATCGGCCGCCGTCCGGCACCGGATGTCCCGGAAGCCGAGATTATTGAGGTTGCTACCGAACCTGCCCTGTTCCGGCTGCTTGACGCCGGTCAGGTCGAGGTGATGGTGCTGGACGGCGAGGCCCAGCCTGGCGGGATGGGCGTGTGCCGGGCAGGCCCAGGATGAGATCCATGACTGCCCGCCGGTGCTGCTGATCATCGGCAGGCCAGACGACGGCTGGCTCGCCACCTGGTCGGGCGCGGAAGCGGTGGTCAGCCATCCCATCGAGCCGCGCGCTCTGGCCGCTGCGCTGGCCGGCCTGATGCGCGAACTGGCCGGCCGCGCCGCTGCCCAGGCCTGACCGGTCCCCAGACATCACCCGCCTACAGAGGGGGCGCCATGGATTCCCGCACTACCTGGCCCGCGCTGATCGGCGCGCTTGTCAAAGGGGAGACGCTCACCGCTGATGAGGCCGGATGGGCGATGAACGAGATCATGGAGGGCGCGGCGACGCCGACGCAGATCGCCGGCTTCGGCGTAGCGCTGCGAATGAAGGGCGAGACGGTCGCCGAGCTCGGCGGGCTGGCGGATGTGATGCTGGCGCGCGCCACCCCGCTCAGCATCCCCGGGCCGCTCGTCGATCTGGTCGGCACCGGGGGAGACGGCGCCCGCACGGTGAACATCTCCACGATGGGCGCCATCGTCGCCGCGTCGGCCGGTGCCCGGGTGGCCAAGCACGGCAACCGGGCTGCGTCATCGGCGTGTGGCACCGCCGACGTGCTCGAGGCACTGGGCGTGGTGATCAACCTGGCACCGGAGGCGACGGTGCGCCTGGTGCAGGAGGTCGGGATCGCGTTCCTGTTCGCGCCGCTGTACCACCCGGCGCTGCGGCACACCGCGGTGCCCCGGCGGGAACTGGGGGTACCCACCGTCTTCAACTCCCTCGGGCCGGTGGCGAACCCCGCCAGGCCCGGTGCCCAGGCGGTGGGGGTGGCCGATCCCCGGATGGGGGCTGTCCTCGCCGGAGTCCTGGCTGCCCGGGGCTGCTCGGCCCTGGTCTTCCACGGCGACGACGGCCTGGACGAGCTCACCACGGCGGACACCTCGACGGTCTGGGTCGTGCACGACGGCACGGTCAGCCAGACCGTGCTCGATCCTGCCGACCTCGGGCTGCCCCGGTCCCGGCGGGGGGACCTGCGCGGCGGGGACGCGGCGGCCAACGCGGCGGTGGCCCGGGCGGTGATGTCGGGCGAGCCGGGGCCGGTCAGGGACACGGTCGTGCTGAATGCGGGAGCGGCGCTGGCCGCGGCCGAGGGGGTGCCCCGTGCCGAGGGCCTGGCCGGGGTGCTCGTCGGCACCTGTGCCCGGGCGGCGGCGGCGCTGGACTCCGGGGCCGCGCAGGACCTGCTGGACCGGTGGGTGGCGGCGAGCCAGCGGCTCGCCGCGGAGACCTCCTGAGCCAACGCGGGGGTCCGGGATCCCCCCGGGGGTCAACACTGCGGCCCGTGGCGAGAATGACCGAAGGTCATCGAGCAGGCTGAGCCGCCCGGGCTCGGACCTGTTAGTCGCCCGCCTCGGGGTAACCGAGCGCGAAGGCGGCCTCGAGGTCGTGCCTGGAGTAGGTGCGGAACGCGATGTGCGTCTCGGTATGCGTCACGCCAGGGACCCGGTTGAGCGTGCCGGGAATGACATCCGCCAGTTCCTCGTGCGCCCGGACGCGCACCAGGGCCACCAGGTCGAAGTCGCCGGTCACCGAGTACACCTCGGTGACCTGAGGAATCTGGGCAATGGCCGCTCCCGTTTCCGGGATGCGCGCCACGTCCGCACGTATCAGCACGATCGCCGTGACCACATCTGCCTCCTGTTAGCCGAGGGCGGCCCAGGCTCCCGCTGGCCCGGGAGGCAGCCCCTCACGTGCCCGCGGCCGCCTTCGTCACTGGGCGCTGAGCCCCGTTCCTGCGTTACTGGGCCCCGGCTGTGCGCTCAGCTCGGCCGGGGGTTGCGCAGCGCCGCCCTCACTGTTTATACACACCGCCTCGGCGAGCGTGCGCACACCGGTGGCGGCGAGCCGGCGCAGCAGCGCGGTGAGCACGTCCGCGGTGGCCAGCGCGTCCGGCAGCGCCCGGTGCCGCGGCTTGATGCGCGTGTTGAAGTGGGCGGCGAGCGTTGCCAGCTTGCAGTCGGCCACCTCCTGTTCGCCAAGCACGCGGTGGGCGAGTTCCACGGTATCCAGCACCTGGAACTCCGGCCATGGCAGGTCGCAGGCCTTGCACCCGGCGGTGAGGAAGGCGACGTCGAACGGCGCGTTGTGGGCCGCGAGCACGCATCCCTGTGCGAACGACAGGAAACCGGCGAGCACCGTGGCCAGGGGCGGGGCGGAGGCCACCATGGCGTCACTGATACCGGTGAGCACCGCCACCTGCTCGGGAATCGCGGCGCCCGGGTTGACGAGCGAGGAAAACTGCGCGCGCACCCGCCCGCCGCAGACCAGGACCGCCCCGATCTCGGTGATCGTCGCCTCTTCGGGAGCCCAGCCGGTCGTTTCCAGGTCGACGATGGCGAAGTCGATCAGGTCGAACGGCGAGGGGGCGGCCGGCGGGCGGCGATTGCGCCAGAGCTGTTTCATAAGCGATTCCGCTGACATGTCCCGGGTGAGCACGAGGCAACCGTAAATCTGGCTACCGACATTCCTGCTGCAGGCTCGCCGCGTCCGCTTCGCCGTGGCCCTGTGGGCGCGCTGCGGCGCGGCTGCCGCGGCGAAACTGTCGGCATTGCCGCCTACCGTAGTGCTTCGCGGGGCTGGGAGCCCGCAAGATCCCAGGAGGGAACATGCTGATCGAGTGTGACCGTTGCGTCATGCGCGACATCGCGTGCTCGGACTGTGTGGTCACGGTGCTGCTGTCCGCGCCGGAGCCGGACGGTGTGCTTGGCGAGGCGGAATGCCGGGCGCTGAAGGTTCTCGCGGACGCCCGGATGATCCCGCCGCTGCGGCTGCGCGTGGCCCTGCCGAAGGCGTCCTGAGGGGGGAGGTCTGCCAGGTGAAGTTGCGGCCAGAGTGCGCGAAGCGGTTGAATCCAGCGCTTGTCTTTCACTAGTGTCAGCCCCGGCTGATCACTCCACAGTCGTCACGACGGCGACGGTGATCGGTACCGCCGTAACCAGGCACTGGCCCTGTGGGACCGCTGGGGAGCTGGTGACCAGGTGGAGGGCCCCGGGCGTTGCCCCCGCTCCGGGACAACTCCACTGGAGTGTCGCCGAGGCCGGTCGCGGCGCAGGTCGTAGGGTGCTCGTGTTGGCCCGGACCCGTCGGATCACCTGGTCGGCGGGGGTGGAAAGGGAGCGCGTCACTACGTGGATACGCATCCGGTCGCCAAACTCTCCTATGTCCGGCGCTGGGCTACCGTCGCAGTCGCCGCAGTTGCCGCCGCAGGACTCCTCACCATGGCGGGATCTGCCGGGGCACAGCCCCAGCCAACCGTCAGCCAGGTACAGGCCAAGCTCAAGAAGCTGACCAGCAAGGAAAACTGGCTCATCCAGCGGTACGACCAGGCCAAGCAGAACCTTGCCTCGGCGCACCAGCGGCTCACCGTGGTGAACACCGAGGTCAACAAGGACGCTGCCGCGGCGAAGAGCATGCAGGACGAGATCGCCCAGATCGCGTCGAACGTCTACGAGAACGGCGCCATGAGCTCGGTGGCGGCGCTGCTGACCTCAGGGAACCCGCAGACGCTGCTCAGCCAGTCGGCCTTCCTCACGCACCTGTCGACCGATCAGTACCAGCAGCTCCAGCAGGTCATCACGACCGAGCGGCAGCTCGCTGGGGCGCGCCAGATGGCCAAGCGCACCGAGAAGGCGGTGGCCTCGCTCACCAAGCAACTCGGCTCACAGCGCGCGGAGCTGCAGAAAACGATCAGCCAGCAGCAGGCCCTGCTGAACAGCCTGACCCCGCAGCAGCAACAGCAGCAACTCGGCGGCGGCGGGACCACCACCGGCCAGGGCGGTTACAAGGGGCCCACGAACACCCAGGCCGAGCAGGCGGTGGCGTTCGCCTACAACCAGCTCGGCTGCCCGTATGTCTTCGGGGGCACCGGGCCGTGCGGCTCCGGGTTCGACTGCTCCGGGCTGACCATGTCGGCGTGGGCTTCGGCCGGGGTGTCCGTCCCGCGCACCAGCTATGGCCAGGCCACCCTGCCGGCTGTGTCTCTGTCCGCGTTGCAGCCAGGTGACATCCTGGAGTTCGCCGGGGACAGCCACGTCGGGATCTACGTGGGCGGCGGGATGCTCATCGATGCGCCACAACCAGGTATGAACGTGGAAAAGGTGAGCCTGTCCTCGTCGTGGTACAGCGCGAACCTCGACTCCGCCGTCCGGCCCTGATCGGAGTCGGGGCGGCGCACCATGCTCGCCGCTGCGCGGCTTCGCCGTGGCCCGCAGTGTTGGCCCGGGGGGACGACCCCCCGGAACCCCCCGTGGCGGAGGCTGGCCGCCGCTCCCGTGAGTTGTGCCGCGAGCCGTGGCTTGTCGGCGTGGGAGGTATGCCATGCAGGTGCCCAGCAGCCGGGCGGTCTCACACTGGCCCGGCGTTTAGCCGTGAGGTCGTCCAGGCTACTCGTGGCAGGGTCTGCCGGCGCGTGCTGCCGTGGACAGACGTTGATCGGCGGGGGGCAAATCCGGAAACTCCTGAGGTCGAGCTGAAAGGCTGAGGGTGCGCGGACTGCCAGGTACTTTAAGATCTTTGCCATTGCTACCGGTGTGTGCTGGTGGCACGCCGCGGGTTTGCCGGCCCGCGGCCCGGGGAGCGCTGTGTTATGCCGAAAGTCCTTGTCCTGACGAATGACTTCCCGCCAAGGCCGGGCGGGATCCAGTTCTTCGTGCACGCACTGGCGATGCGGCTGCCGCCGGAAAACGTGATCGTGTACGCGCCCGCCTGGGAGGGTGCAGCGCAGTTCGACGCGGAGCTGCCCTTCCCTGTGGTGCGGCATCCCACCTCGCTGATGCTTCCCGTGCCCACGGTGGCGCGCCGCGCCGAGAGGATCGTCGAGGCCGAGGGGTGCGACACGGTGGTGTTCGGCGCGGCGGCACCGCTCGGCCTGCTCGCGCCGGGACTGCGCAAGGCGGGCGTCAAGCGCCTGATAGCCCTGACCCACGGTCATGAGGTCGGCTGGGCCGCGCTCCCGGCCGCGCGCACCATCCTGCGGCGCATCGGTGATTCCGTGGACACGGTCACCTACCTGGGCGAGTACACACGGGTGCGGCTGGCGCGCGCCCTGTCCCCCGCGGCGGCGGCCAGGATGACCCGGCTCACTCCCGGCGTGGACACCGGCGAGTTCTACCCAGGGGCCGGTGGTAAGGCGGTCAGGGAACGGCTGGGCCTCGGCGACCGGCCGGTGGTGGTCTGCGTCTCCCGCATGGTCCCCCGCAAGGGCCAGGACACCCTTATCCATGCCTGGCCCTTGGTGCTCGCCACCACACCGGACGCCACCCTCCTGCTGGTGGGGGATGGCCCGTACCGCAGCCGGCTGGAGCGGATGGCACGCCACCTCGGGGTGGACGGCTCGGTCGTGTTCACCGGCGCGCCGTCCCGTGCCGAACTGCCCGGCTACTTCGACGCTGGCAACGTGTTCGCGATGCCCTGCCGGACCCGGCGCCGCGGGCTGGACGTGGAAGGCCTCGGCATGGTCTTCCTGGAAGCCGCCGCGACCGGGCTGCCCGTGGTGGGCGGTGACTCCGGTAACTCGGCCGACGCGATCCGCGACGGGGAGACCGGCTACGTCGTGCCCGGCGTGAGCGTGGCGGACCTGGCGGACCGGCTGAAGCGCCTGCTCAACGATCCCTGTGCGGCCAAGGCCATGGGCGAAAAGGGCCTGGCCTGGGTGCACCAGGAATGGCGCTGGGAGATCATCACCCAGCGGTTCGCCGAGATCCTCGCGGGGGACTGACCCACCGGCGCGGCGCGCCCGCGGCCCCGGGTCAGGAGTACAGCGCCTCGATGTCGGCCGCGAAGTCCTTCACGATGAGGTTCCGGCGCACCTTGAGCGAGGGGGTCAGGTAGCCGTTCTGCTCGGTGAAGTCACCGGGCAGGACGCGGAACCGCCGGACCCCCTCGGCCCTGGACACGGCCTTGTTCGCCTCGTCCACCGCGGCCTGCAGCTCGGTGTGCAGCTCCGGCGCCTCGGTCAGGTCGGCCACGGCCTTGTCCTTCAACTGCGGGAACCGTGCCTTCCAGATATCCACCGCCTCCTCGTCCAGGGTGATCAGGCACGCCACGTAAGGCCGGCCGTCGCCCACCACCAGGCATTGGCTCACCAGTGGGTGTGCGCGGATCCGGTCCTCCAGCACCGCGGGTGCCACGTTCTTGCCACCCGCGGTCACGATCAGCTCCTTCTTCCGCCCGGTCACCCGCAGGTATCCCTCGTCGTCGAGTTCGCCCATGTCCCCGGTGCGCAGCCAGCCATCGGCCAGCACCTCGGCGGTTGCCGCGTCGTTGCGCCAGTACCCGCCGAAGATGGTCGGGCCGCCCAGGAAGATCTCGCCGTCGTCGGCGATCCGCACGCTGACTCCCGGCAGTGGCTGCCCGACGGTACCGATCTTGATGCGCTCCGGCCGGTTGACGGTCGCCGCCGCGCTGCTCTCGGTGAGTCCGTAACCCTCAAGCACGGTGATCCCGGCGCCACGGAAGAAGTGACCGAGCCGTTCCCCCAGCGGCGCCCCGCCGGACACGGCGTAACGGACCCGGCCACCCACCGCGGCCCGCAGCTTGCCGTAGACCAGCCGGTCGAACAGCGCGTACCGCAGCCGCAGCGGCATTCCCGGGCCACCGCCCGGCGCCGGCGTGCCGGTGCCGGATGCCTGGCTCCAGGCGATCGCGGTCCGCGCCGCGGCCTGGAAGATGCGGCTCTTCACCGGGCTGCCTGACGCCTGCTGCTCCGCACCGTTGTAGACCTTCTCGAACACCCGCGGCACGGCCAGGATGAACGTGGGCCGGAACGACGCCAGGTCGGGAAGCAGGCGGGCCACGCTGGGGGTGTGCCCGAGCACGACCCCCGACTCCAGGCAGCCCACCTGGATGATCCGCGCGAACGAGTGCGCCAGCGGCAGGAACAGCAGCGTCGATGCGCCGGGTGTCTCGAAGATGGCCGGGAGCCAGCCGTGCATGACGTTCCGCACATCCGCGAGCAGGTTCCCGTGGCTGAGCTCGCACCCTTTCGGCCGTCCGGTGGTGCCGGAGGTGTAGATGATCGTCGCCAGGTCGGCCGTGTGGCGCGAGGTGCGGCGCTGGTCCAGCTGGTCGCTGGTGACGTCTGCGCCCGCCGCGGTCAGGGCGCTCAGCGACTCGACCGGCACCGGGCGGCCGGGCACGGCCAGACCGGCACCGTCCCCCGCGGCGTCGTCCTCGATCATCCATACCCGTTCCACCTGGGGCGCCGCGGCCAGCGGTTCGGCGGCGGTCTGCAGGTGGGCGGGGGTCTCCGCGATCAGTGCGCGGGCACCGGAGTCGGTCAGGATCCATTCGACCTGCTCCGCCGAGGACGTCTCGTAGATCGGCACCGTGGTCGCGCCCGCCGCCCAGATGGCGTAATCGACGACCGTCCACTCGTACCGGGTCCGCGACATCAGCGCGACCCGGTCTCCCGCGGCGATTCCCGTGGCCATGAGCCCTTTGGCCAGCGCCGTCACTTCATCGGCGAACTGCCGGGCGGTGACGTCCTGCCAGCCCGCGTCTCCCGCGGCGCTCCTGTGCCGGAGGATCACGCGGCCAGGATCGCTGGCGGCCCGCTCGAACACGACATCGGTCAGGCCCGCCGACGATGGTATGTCCACGGACGCTGGGGTGCTGTACTCTCGCATCCCGCCAGACTAATCCGGCCGGGTTGCCCGGCCCAGCGTTACCCGGTGGGGACCCCCGGAACCCGCGATGGCCCGCGGCCTCGTTCCTTCGTCGCGGGGCCTTGGCCGGCTGCTTCTAGCCTGTGGTCATGCGGGTGCACGTGATCAGTGATGTGCACGGCCGGGCCGGCGCCCTTCGCACGGCCGCAGCCGGTGCGGATGCCCTGTTCTGCCTGGGTGACTTGCTGCTGTTCGTGGACTACGCGGATCAGGCGCAGGGGATCTTCGCGGACCTGTTCGGCGCGGACGCGGCAAGGCAGTTCATCGCCTTGCGCACCGCGAAACGGTTCGGTGAGGCCAGGGAACTGTCGATAGGCCTGTGGCAGCGCCTCGGCGGCGATGCGGCGGCACACGTGAGGGCCGCCGCCGCGCGGCAGTACGCGGACATGTTCGCGGCCCTTCCCGAGCCTGCCTACCTGACCTACGGCAACGTGGACCTGCCCCAGATGTGGGCCGAGCACCTGCGGCCGGGCCATCACGTACTCGACGGCGAACAGGTGGAACTCGGCGGGTGGACATTCGGCTTCGTTGGTGGCGGGCTGCGCTCGCCGTACCGGACGCCCAACGAGCTTGACGACGATGCTTACGCGGCGAAGGTGGCGGCGGTCAGCGGTGCCGACATCCTGTGCACGCACATCCCGCCCGCGGTGCCGGAGCTGCTCTATGACACGGTCGCGCGGCGGCTGGAGCGCGGCAGCACCGCCCTGCTGGCCGAGATCAAGCGCTCCCAGCCCCGCTACCTGCTGTTCGGGCATGTCCACCAGCCGCTCGCCCGCCGGGTGCGGGTGGGCAGGACCGAGTGCATCAACGTGGGGCACTTCCGGGCGACCGGCAGGCCCTACGTCCTGGCGTTGTAGGGCGGCGGCGGAACTCCCGGATGGCGGTACGCTCCGAGCATGGCCGCGAGGACAAGTTCCCGCATCGTGATCGCCGCGCCGCGCCCGGACGTCATGGCGGTGATCGCGGACTTCGCCGCGTACCCGCAGTGGGCATCCGCGGTGCGGGCGGCGGAGGTGCTGGAGCAGGAGGACGGCCGGGCCAGCCGGGTCCGTTTCACGCTCGACGCGGGCGTGGTGAAGGACACTTACGTGCTCGGCTACGACTGGGACGGCGACGCCGTGGTCCGCTGGCACCTGGCCGAGGCCGGTTCTGTGATCTCGGCAATGAACGGCGGCTACCTGCTCGCCGACCAGAGCGGGGGCACCGAGACCACCTATGAGCTCTCGGTGGACCTCCGGGTCCCGATGCCGGGGCTGCTGAAGCGGCGTGCCGAGAAGACGATCATCGATACAGCCCTCAAGGGACTGAAGGAACGGGTGGAGAGCCGCCCCGGCCCGGTGCCGGGCGGCGGAGAGGACACCAGGTGACACAGCCAGGCGGGTCGGGCAATGACCTGATCGGTGACTTCCAGCGCTGGCTCCTGCGCGCTGGTGCCCGCGGGATGAGCCGGGAACTGGCCGACCAGGTCCGCACGGCCCTGGGCAAGAACCAGCCGACCGGCGACGTGTGGGAGACCGCCACCACCGAGCCCCTGCCCGGTGAGGCGCCGGAGTGTGCCTGGTGCCCGCTGTGCCGTGCCGCCAGGCTCGTCCGTGAGGCCAAGCCCACCAGGGACACCCGGGTGGCCGCGGTGGGCGACGCGCTCACCACCGTGGTCCAGGATGCGGTGTCGGTCCTTGAGGCGGCGCTCGCGGCGACCAGCCGCGGTGGCTCTGCCCCGAATGGCCGGGGGGCAGAGACGGGTCCGGGCACCCGTGGTTTCCCGGCGGCCGGCTCGGCGGCGGCCAAGGCGTCCCCGGCCAGTTCCGCACCGGCCGGCCCGGCGGCGGCCAAGGCGTCCCCGGCCAGTTCCGCACCGGCCGGCCCGGCGGCGGCCAAGGCGTCCCCGGCCAGTTCCGCACCGGCCGGCCCGGCGGCGGCCAAGGCGTCCCCGGCCAGTTCCGCACCGGCCGGCCCGGCGGCGGCCAAGGCGTCCCCGGCCAGTTCCGCACCGGCCGGCCCGGCAGCGGCCAAGGCGTCCCCGGCCAGTTCCGCACCGGCCGGCCCGGCAGCGGCCAAGGCGTCCCCGGCCAGTTCCGCACCGGCCGGCCCGGCAGCGGCCAAGGCGTCCCCGGCCAGTTCCGCACCGGCGGGCCCGGCCGATGGGGCCAAGCCGGGGGCGAGCAGGCAGGCGGCACCGGCCACAGACGATGAGGCGGCACCGGCCACAGGCCAGCAGGCGGCACCGGAGCCCTTGGATCCGCATGAGCCTGACGATCGGGGTTGATGTCGGGGGCACCAAGGTCGCAGCCGGGGTCGTGGATGACCGCGGCCGGATCCTCGAGACGCTGCGCCGGGCGACGCCCGCGGCGAGCCCGGAGCGCACCGCTGCGGTGATCGCCGACGTGGTCACCGAGTTGCTTGGCCGTCACCAGGCAAGCGCGGTCGGCGTGGGCGCGGCCGGCTTCGTGGACGAGGCGGGCGGCACCGTCGCGTTCGCGCCGAACCTGGCCTGGCGCGGCGAACCGCTGCGCACCAAGGTGGCGGGGCTGGTGGGCCTGCCGGTCACCGTGGAAAACGACGGCAACGCGAGCGCGTGGGCGGAGTTCAGGTTCGGTGCCGCCCGTGGCCACGAGCACGTCACGTTCGTCTCCGTGGGCACGGGCATCGGGGCCGGTTTCATCCTGGACGGCAGGCTCTACCGCGGCAGATGGGGGATGGCGGGGGAGCCCGGGCACTTCCGGGTGGTGCCCGACGGCCGCCTGTGCGGCTGCGGGAACCGCGGTTGCTGGGAGCAGTACGCCAGCGGCAGTGCTCTGATGACCGAGGCACGCGATCTCGCCATGCGCGCTCCTGGCGGGGCGATGCGCCTGCTCCAGCTGGCCGGTGGGGATGCCGCCGCGATCGGCGGCCCGCAGATCACCCAGGCCGCCAGGGAAGGTGATCCCGCGGCACTGCGCTGTTTCTCGATCGTGGGCACCTGGCTCGGGCAGGGCCTGGCCGACCTGACGGCGATACTCGACCCGGGGTGCATCGTGGTCGGCGGCGGGGTCAGCGAAGCGGGCGAGCTGCTGCTCGGCCCGGCGCGCGCCGCCTTCGAAAAGGCGCTCACCGGAGGGGGCTACCGGCCACGGGTGGAGATCGCCAGGGCCGCGCTCGGGGTGAACGCTGGCATCGTCGGTGCCGCTGACCTGGCCAAGAACGGCTGACCTGGCCAAGAACGGCTGACCTGGCCCTGCCTGCGGAGCCGCGCTGTACCTAGACCACGGCCCCGTCATCGGGCCCGGAGTCCCGCGGCGGCCGGTCGCCCATCCGCACGACCAGCGTCGCGAATCCGCCGACAAACGCGGCCACGGCGCAGAACGCGGCCCAGTCCGGCACCTGCCAGCTCGCCATCACGGCGACCAGCAGGTAGAGCGGCCCGCCGAACAGCGCTGCCCACGCACCCTTGGTGACCGGGTCCAGCCGTGGTAGCGGCGGTGGCACCGGGGGGACGAAGTGATCATCGTCGTCGTCCGGTGGCGGGGCGGCGCTGGCGGGCCTGACGATGCGGATCTGCGGCGGCCCTGGCGGCAGGCCGCCGAATGGCCCGGGACGCGGCCCCAGGCGCGGGCCGGGCAGCTGGGTGCCGTCGAGTTCGGCGCTTTCCGGCCCGGCCATGTCCAGTCCGGTGACGTCGAGGTCGGCGGTGTCCGGGCCGCTGGCGTCCTGGCCGGCCGCCTCCTGGCCCTGGGGTGCCGGGCCGGGCAGGTCTTCCCTGGTGGGCCAGGGAGTGGGCGCATCGTCCGCCGCGGCGGGCGTGGCGTAATGGGCGACCAGGTCCCGCCAGGCCGCCTCCTCGCTGGCATCCTCGGTCATGGCACGCGCACCCCCTCTCATTCCCGGCCGGCGCGGCTGTGGGCGCGGACAAACTCCAGGCTGCCGTCGAAGATCTGGCCGGCGTCGTTGTCCAGGGTCGCCACGTGGTAACTGTCGGCGCACTCGCGCACGGTGAGCTGCGTCGCGGGCAGCGCGGCCCGCAAGACCCGCATGCTGGCCGGGCCTACCACGTGGTCGGTGGTGCTCAGGAACACGAGCACCGGCTGCGTGACCTCGCCGAGCTGTTGCTGGGTCACCTTCCACAACTGCGGCAGTGTTGCCGCGGCCCGGACCGGCACCCTGTCGTAGCTGAGTTCGTGGACCCCTTCCTTCTTGATGTCGCTGCCGATGCCCTTGAGCGAGGGCACCACCAGCTTCAGCACCGGAGCAAGCAGGAAAAGCTTGGTATCGGCGGTCACCGAGGGGTTCACCAGGACCAGCCCGGCCACGCCCGTACCGCGCAGCTCGGCCATCCGCAGCGCCAGGCAGCCGCCCATCGACAGGCCCATGAGGAAGATCTCGTCGGAGTGCCCGCGCAGTTCCTCGTACGCCCGGTCCACCTCCGCGTACCAGTCCTCCCACCGGGTATGCGCCATGTCCTGCCAGGTCGTGCCGTGGCCGGGCAGCCGGGGGAGGGAGACGGTCAGCCCCGCGGCGGCGAGGTAGTCGGCCCAGGGCCGCAGCGAGGCCGGGCTGCCGGTGAAGCCGTGGCAGAGCAGGACCCCGGTGTTGCCTCCGGAGTGGAAGAAGGGCTCCGCCCCCGGCATCACTGGCATGACGGCCGTCCTCTCGCGCCTGCGCTCTCCCGCATCGTCGCACGCGACCACGACAGAGCGCACGCTGAAAGGGAGGAGCCGGGGCATCCCGCGGGCAATCTGCCCGCGGGCGACGGCCCGCCCGGCCAAGTCCCTCCGGCCAGAGACTGCCCGTGGTCGCCCGGACGTGGGAACATGTGGGGCATGGGTTACTGGGTGGTCAAGGCGATCCTCGGACCTCTTCTGGCGATCGTGTTCCGCCCGTGGTCGGAGGGGGCGGAAAACGTGCCGCGCGAGGGACCGGCCATCCTCGCCTGGAACCACCTGTCGTTCTCCGACCACTTCTTCGGCCCACTGCCGTTGCCGCGCAAGGTGACGTTCCTGGCCAAGTCGGAGTACTTCACCGGCCGCGGGCTGAAGGGCCTGATCAGCAAGGCCTTCTTCCGCGGTGTCGGGCAGATTCCGGTGGACCGGTCGGGCGGCGAGGCGAGCGAGCGGGCGCTGCGGACCGGCCTGCGCGTGCTGGGCGAGGGCAAACTGCTCGGCATCTACCCCGAGGGCACCAGGACACCGGACGGCCGCCTGTACCGCGGCAAGACCGGGGTGGCCAGGCTCGCGCTGGAGTCGGGGGCACCGGTGATCCCGTGCGCGATGATCGGGACCTTCGAGCTTCAGCCGCCCGGGCATGTGCTGCCGAGGCTGTCGATCCGGCCCGGGGTGAGGTTCGGCAAGCCACTGGACTTTTCCCGGTATGCGGGCTTGAAGACGGATCGGCTGGTGCTGCGCGCGGTGACCGACGAGATCATGTACGCGGTCATGAACCTGTCCGGCCAGGAGTACGTGGACGAGGACGCCCAGCGGGCCAAGAGGAGGGCCAGGCCTGGCAGCCCGGCAAGCCACGGCGCCACCCCACAGCCGGACGGCGCCGCCAAGCCGGACGCGGTACCCAGTTCTACCCCCGGGCCCTCCTAGCCGCGGGCCCAGCCCTTGGTGCGCGCCACCGCGCGGCGCCAGCGGTCATGCCCTTCGTCGTCGCGGGCCCGTGGGTCGAAGCGCCGGCCCAGCCGCCAGGTGCTGGCCAGCTCCCCGGGTGACGACCACACGCCTACGGCCAGCCCGGCCAGGAACGCCGCGCCCAGGGCGGTGGTCTCCATGATCTCCGGCCGCTCCACGGGCACCTGGAGCTGATCGGCCTGCAACTGCATGAGCAGGCCGTTGGCGCTGGCGCCGCCGTCGGCCCGCAGCGCACGGCCGGCCCGCCAATCACCGGTGACCATCACGTCGAACACGTCACGGACCTCGTAGGCGATCGCCTCCAGGGTGGCGCGGACGAGGTGCGCCCTGGTGGTGCCGCGGGTGATGCCGAACATCGCGCCGCGCGCGTCGGGATCCCAGTCCGGCGCCCCCAGCCCGGTCAGCGCGGGCACGAACACCACCCCGCCGCTGTCGGGAACCGAGGCGGCCAGCGCCTCGCTCTGCGCGGCATCATCCAGCAGCCCGAGCCCGTCCCGCAGCCACTGGATTGCGGCGCCGGTCACGAACACCGAGCCTTCCAGCGCATAGGTCAGCGCGCCGGTACCGTCCATCCACGCGACCGTGGACAGCAGCCCGTTCCCCGGCCGGGCCACCGTTGCCCCGGTGTTGGCGAGCACGAACGACCCGGTGCCGTAGGTGCATTTCGCGTCACCCGGCGAGAAACAGGCCTGGCCGAACAGTGCCGCCTGCTGGTCACCGGCGATGCCTGCGATGGGCAGGTCCAGGCCGAGGAACGCGGCCGGGTCGGTGCGCCCGGCGATACCTGTGGAGGGCACCACCTCGGGCAGTGCCGCGGCCGGCACGCGCAGCAGCTCGCACAGCTCCGCCGACCACCGGCCCGCGGTGATGTCGAAAAGCAGTGTCCGTGACGCGTTGGACGCGTCGGTGACGTGCCGCTTCCCGGCGGTCAGCCGGGCGATCAGGTAGGAGTCCACAGTGCCCGCCGCGAGCGAGCCGTCGGCCAGCCCCGCCCAGGTGGCCGGCTCCTCGGCGGCCAGCCAGGTCAGCTTGGTGCCGGTGAAGTAGGGGTCCAGCCGCAGGCCGGTCAGCTCGCTGACCCGCTCCTCGTGCCCGGCTTCCCGCAGTTCGTCGCACAGCCGGGCGGTCCGCCGGTCCTGCCAGACGATGGCCCGCCGCGGCGCGGCCAGGGTGGCGCGGTCCCACAGCACCGCCGTTTCCCGCTGGTTGGTGATGCCGAGCGCGGCGACCGCCGGCTGGCCGGGGCGGACCTGCTCCAGCGCCTGCCGGCAGGCCGCGAGCGTGGCCTGCCAGATGTCCTCCGGCAGGTGCTCCACCCAGCCGGGGCGCGGGTAGTACTGCCGGAACTCCTGGTATCCGCGGGCGGCCACCGATCCGTCCGCGGCCACGAGCAAGGCGGTCACACCCGTTGTTCCGGCGTCAATCGCAAGGACAGTCATGACGGCTAATGTTGCTCCCATGCGAATCGGAGTGCTGACCGGTGGTGGCGACTGTCCAGGGCTGAATGCCGTGATCCGCGCCTTGGTCCGTAAGGGAGTCCCAGAGTACGGCTACGAGTTCCTGGGGTTCCGTGACGGGTGGCGCGGGCCGCTGGAGGGTGACACGGTCCCGCTGGACATCCAGGCGGTGCGGGGCATACTGCCGCGCGGGGGCACGATCCTGGGTTCGTCGCGGACCAACCCGTTCGCGGAGAGCGCGGCCGCCGGCGGCCGGTCGGGCCTGGAGCGGATCAAGGCCAACCTGGCCGGGCTGGGCGTGGACGTGCTGGTGGCGATCGGCGGCGAGGACACCCTCGGGGTCGCCGCGACCCTGTACGCCGAGGGCGTGCCGGTGGTCGGCGTGCCCAAGACCATCGACAACGACCTCAGCGCGACCGACTACACCTTCGGCTTCGACACCGCGGTCAACATCGCGATGGAGGCGATCGACCGGCTGCACACCACCGCGGAAAGCCATCACCGTGCCCTCATCTGCGAGGTCATGGGCCGCCACGCCGGCTGGATCGCGCTGCACGCCGGGATGGCCGGCGGTGCCAACGTGATCCTCATCCCCGAGCGGCCGTTCAGCCTGGAACAGGTGTGTGCGTACGTGGAGCACCGGTTCCAGACCCGCTACGCACCGCTCGTGGTGGTCTCCGAGGGCGCCCGGCCAGAAGAGGACGAACTGGCCCTGTCCGACCAGCGGCTGGACGCCTTCGGCCATGTCCGCCTGGGCGGCATCGGCCAGATGCTCGCCAACGAGATCGAGAAGCGCACCGGCAAGGAGGCCCGCGCCACGGTGCTCGGGCACATTCAGCGGGGTGGCACCCCGACGGCGTTCGACCGGGTGCTGGCCACGCGGTTCGGGGTGCACGCCATCGAAGCAGTGCACGACCAGGCGTTCGGCACGATGGTGGCACTGCGCGGGACCGAGATCGTCCGCGCTCCGCTGGCGGACGCCACCAGGGAACTCAAGCTGGTGCCGCCGGAGCGCTACGCGGAGGCCGAGGTCTTCTTCGGCTGACCCGCACGGGCCGCCCACGGGTCACCGTGGTGCGTGAGTAGCGCGGTGCGGCCCTGCCCGGCCAGGCAGAGCTGGTGCAGGGTCCAGCCCCGGCCCGCCGGGTCGAGCGGGACCGTGGCCGAGGTGAAGATTTCCGCGGCCCGCCGGTAGGACATCCGGGCCCGTCCGGTGATGGGACACGTGTCCACGGGCGCTGACCCTCGCCGGGCGCGCCGGCCGGTGAGGAACACCGGCCCGTCCGGCCGCCCCGCCAGCAGCCAGCGCAGCAGTTGTGAGGCGCCCTCGCGCCACTGCAGCCAGGCGCCCGGGTCCGGCCTGCGGTGTGCCCGGTGCCGGGCCAGGTCGAGCTGGCCGATGTCGAGTTGCAGCACGTCGCTGGCGGGCCCGCCAGCGTCGTAGAGCAGACGCCAGAACGCGTGATCCCGCAGGCTCGTGGTGGCCTGGAACAGCCTGGCGACCTGGTCCGGTGTCAGTGGCGGCAGCGCGGCCGCCGGTGTGGCCAGGTGGCGCAGCCCGGCGGTCGGGTCGGTGCGGATCCACCGCTGGTCCTGCCACCAGCCGACGGCGCTGCGCAGGGCGGACAGCTCACGGTTGACCGTGCGTGCGTCGGTGATCGCGGCGCGCCCGGCGAGCGCGGCGGCGAGCCTGGCACCGGTTTCCTGGTCATCGAGCAGCGCGAGCGGCACGACCGGGGGCGCCGCGCCGCGCCGCCGTTCGCCGCGCGGCGCTCGCTGGCCCACCAGCGGCCAGGCCCAGGCGGCCAGCGAAATCTGGTACACCCTCCGGGACGCCGGGCCAAGGCAGGCCTGGCCGAGGTACCGGTCGACCGCCGCCGCGTACTCGACCGGCGCGGGCGTCCGGCCCTCGGGTTCCGATGACGCTGCACCCACGGCCGGCCTCCACGGTCCTGCGGCGTACGTCGCGCGGGCACCTCACCCGCGCCTTGCCACCGCCACCATCGTAGCGTTTCCGTTGAGTGCATTTACTGCGGAAACCATATCGTCAGCAGGATGCCCCATAAGAATTGAGCCAGCCCTCAATTCAAGGCTGATGTGGCATTCCATGCAGCTTGATGGCATGGTAAATGTCGTGTCTGCTGGCCATGGGCTCCCTTCTGGTAAACGCAGTAAATCGCTTACTGATCGCCGAACCGAATTCGCAGTAAATCGCTTGGCGCCGCTGCGCGAGCGAAATTTCCGCCGTTTCTATGCCGGCTACGTGACCTCGCTGCTCGGTACCTCGATGTCCGGGGTGGCGGTCATCTTCGCCGTGCTCGGCAGTGGCGGGACCGCGGCGGATCTGGGCTACGTCGCCGCGGCGGGGATAGTCCCGCAAGTGGCCTTCATCCTTGTGGGCGGGGTACTTGCCGACCGCCTCGGCCGCCGGCCGGTGATGCTCTGCGCCGATGCGCTCCGGTGCTGCGCTCAGGCCGCGCTGGCCGCCGCGCTGTTCTCCGGCCATCCGCAGATCTGGCTGTTCATGCTGCTCGCCGCCCTCGTCGGCACCGGGGAGGCTCTGTTCAATCCGGCGCTCAACGCCCTGACCGTCCAGATCGCGCCGGAGGACGCGCTGGTCAGCGCGAATGCGCTCACCGGCGCCGCGTCGTCGGCCACGACGATTGCCGGGCCTGCTCTCGCGGGCATCCTGGTCGCGCTGGCCGGCCCGGCCCCGGTGATCGCCGCGGACGCCGCCAGTTACGGGGCGAGCATGCTGGCACTCGGCATGCTGCGGCTGCCGGGGGCACGGCCGGCGCAGGCCCGCCCGTTGCTGCGCGAGCTGGGGGAGGGCTGGCGCCAGTTCGCCGGGCGGCCGTGGCTGTGGCTGACCACCGTGCAGTTCGCGCTGTTCAACCTCATCACCTGGGCGCCCTACCTGGTGCTGGGGCCGGTGCTGGCCAGGGACTACCTTGGCGGAGCCCGGGCCTGGGGGTTCATCCAGGCGGCCAGCGGCGCCGGTGCGCTGCTGGCCGGGCTGGGGCTGCTGGGCCGCAGGCCCAGGCGCCCCATGCTTGCCGCGACCCTGGGCACGTTCGGTTACCCGGTCCCGTGCCTGCTGCTGGCGTTGCGCGCACCCGGTCCCGCGGTCGCGGGCGGTGCGTTCCTCGCCGGGGCCGGCGGCGCGGTTTTCCTCACCTTCTGCCTGACCACGATGCAGCAGCAGGTGCCCACGGATTCCCTGGCCAGGGTGTCGTCGTTCGTCACGTTCGGCGCGTTCGGCCTGGGCGCGGCCGGGCTCGCGCTGGCCGGGCCGGTCGCGCAGGCGGCCGGGATCACCAGGGTGCTCGGTGCCGGTGCTGCCTGGGCCGTGCTGAGTTCCACGGTGGTCCTGGTGCTGCCGCCGACCCGGGCCGTGCGCTGGCGGTCCGGGGACGGCCGCGGTGCCCCGGACAGTGCGGCCTAGCCGCCCTTGCCTGCTCCGTCGGGGCCGGGGTAGGGCAGCCATTGGTCGGCGGCGGTGAGCCAGGTGCCGTCGGGCTGGCACCGCGCGACCAGCGCGGTAGGGCCGGTCAGCGTGACCGCCACGCCGTCAAGGCCGGTCCCGGTGAGCGTACGTGTACCGGTGATCAGCGCCAGCGGCCCGGCCCGGAGTACCCGCACGGCCCGGGCGCGCAGTGGCAGCCGCATGTCCATCACACCCGCGAGAACCTGGCGGATCGCCGCATGCCCGGCCGCCGCGTGGTCCTGGCTCCAGGACAGCGTGGCGTCCGGTTCGTACAGGGCCACCGCAGCCTCAAGATCACCATCGGTGAGTGCGGCACAAGCCAGCAGCAGGACCTCGGCCGGCTCGCGGGCAGCCGGTGGCTCGATCAGATCCGGTGCCTCGGTCAACCGCCCCTCCCAGTTACGCCGGCCGACCCTGTGTCCCGGAGGCGACCCCGGGCCTCCGCGGCCCTGCGACTGCGTCGCGTGGGCTTTGGCCATGGAACCGCTGCGGTACCCCGGTGGCTGGTCCGGGGCACCGCAGCGGGCTTTCTAACCCGGATGGCCATGCTGATTGGTGGCAGCGGCAAGTACTCAGCGGGCAGCCAGCCGGGACACCCCGGGACGCTACGCGGGGGCTGGGTGGGAATCGCGGGGGGCGCTGTGGGAATCGCGGGGGGACGGCGGTACGGGTCCGCGGCGGGGCGGGTCAGCGGGCGGCGTCGCGCAGCCGGGCGTAGAGCGCCGTGGTCTGCGCGGCCGGGGCGCCGCCGACCTCGGTCCGCAGCAGTTCGCGAAGCTCTTCGTAGTGCCGCATGGCCCGGGCGGGCTGGCCTGCTGCGGCCCAGCATTCCATCAGCGCGCGGTGTGCCGCCTCGTCCAGCGGTTCGTGCGCAGTCGCCCGCCGGTACACCTCGATCGCCTCGCGCACCCGGCCGTCGGCCACCAGCAGGCGGCCCGCCGCGCCCAGCGCGCGCTCGTAGGCCCGGCGCAGCCCGGCGCGCCTTGTCGTGGCCCAGTCCCCGGCGGTAGTGCCGGCCAGGAAGTCACCGCCGTAGGCCGCGATCGCGCGGCGCAGGTGGCCGAGCGCGGCCGCGGGCGGCTGCGCGGTCCTGGCCTCCGCGAGCGCCTGTTCGAACTCGTGCAGGTCGCAGTCCAGCGGCCGCGACTCATCCATTGCATAACGGCCGTCGGTGAAACCGATCCAGCCGCCATCGCCCAGGGTGCGCCGCAACTGCCGGAGCGCGCTGTGCAGTGCGTTGCGCAACTGGCCCTCGGTCAGCTCGGGCCACAGCGCAAGGCCGATCTGCGCCCTGGCCAGCGGCGGCGAGCTGGCGAACAGGCAGAGCAGCTCCCTGGGCTTGGCGTAGCCCCAGTCGGCGGGCGTCAGCAGGCGGTCGGCCAGGTGCACGGTTGCCTGGCCGAGCAGCCTGAGCCGCAACACCCCAGTTCCAGCCCGTGCCACGGACGGTGGCTGCTGTTGCGGGCGCTGGTCAGCGTGGGCCGTGCGTTCGGCAGAAAAATCGGTGCCGGGGACGGCCGGTGCGCTTGTATCCCCCGGGGGCGGCGCGGGGGAGCGGGCCAGCACGTCATCCAGGGGCTCGGCCGCGCCCGCCCGGACAAGGCCGGCGAAGGCGGCCTCGCCGAGCGCCGCCCGCGCCGACGCGTGAGTCCCGGCGTGGTCCGCGCGCTCGCACGGCGCGACGGCGGTGCCGATGACGTCCCTGATGTGCTGTGCCGCCCCGAGCAGCCGCGCCGCCCCGGCCGCGTCGGGTGGCCGCGCGGCCAGCGCCGCCGCGGCAAGGTCGTCGAGCACGCTCGCCACCCGCCACCGGTCGCCGAGGTCGCGGTGGATGTCCAGGGCCTCGTGCAGCAGCGCGGCGGCACCCGGCTCGCCGCGCCGCACCGCGAGCAGGCCGCGCTCGTGCAGCGCCCACGCGACGCCCTCGCGGAACCCGACCTGCTCGGCGAGTTCCCCGCTGCGCGCCAGCGCGGCCGCGGCGGCCTCGTGCTCGCCCTGGTACATGGCTGCTACGCCCAGATTCAGTTCCGCGCCCGCGGCGCCCTCCGCGTCGCCGAGTTCGGTGAACGCCGCGAGCGCCTGGGTGCATTCGGCCGTCGTGGTGGCGAAGTCACCCTCCAGCCACGCGGCGAAACCGAGCGCATCGCGGGCACCCGCCATGCCACGGCGGTTACCGAGCGCCTCGAACTCGGCGAGGGCTTCGGTCTGCAGTTCCCTGGCCCGGGCGTACCGGCTCTGCTCCCTGGCGACGCTGCCCAGCGACGACAGAATCCCGGCGACGCCCCGCCGGTCGCCGAGGTCGCGGTACAGCGCCAGTGCGCCCTCCAGCCGGCGCACCGCCGCCGGGTACTCGCACTGCAGGTGCGCGAGCATGCCGCTGCCCGCCAGCCCCTTGGCCCGCACCTCGGCGGGTGCCCCGTCGGGGGCGGCGAGCGCCCAGTCCAGCCAGTCCCTGCCCTCCCGGTAGTGTCCGCGCAGGTACCAGAACTGCACGAGCGCGGTGGCGAGCCGCAGGGTGCCGGCGATGTCCTTGCGGTCGCGCGCGGCCTGGAGCACGGCGCGCAGGTTGTGCGCCTCGGCCTGCAGTCGTTCCGCCGCCTGCGCCTGGTCGCGCCCGGACAGCTCGGTTTCCGTGCGCTCGGCCAGGTCCAGGTACCAGGCGAACATCGCCTCGCTGGCCACGGCGAACTCACCGGATTCGGTCAGCCGCTGCGCGCCATACCGGCGCACCGTCGCGAGCATCCGGTACCTGGCCTGGGCCGGGGTGTGCTCGACCAGCAGGAGCGACCGGTCCACCAGCCGGGCCAGCAGGTCGAGCACGTCCGCCGGGTCGGCTCTGTTTTCCCCGCCCCCGCGCTCCGCGGCCGCCCCCGCTCCGCCGAGCGTGGCGACCGCCTGCGCCGCGGCCAGGCAGAATGAGCCGGCGAACACCGACAGCCGGCGCAGGGCCGCCTGCTCCGCGGGCTGCAGCATGTCGTAGCTCCAGTCCAGCGCGGCCCGCAGCGTCTGGTGCCGGACCGGGGCGCCCTGCCTGCCCCCCACCAGCAGCTTGAACACGTCGTCCAGGCCCGCCAGGACCTGGCTGGCCGCCATCACCCGCAGCTTCGCCGCAGCCAGTTCGAGCGCCAGCGGCAGGCCGTCGAGCCTGCGGCACAACTGGCCGATCAGCTCCGCGTTGTCGTCGGTGATCTCGAAGCCGGGCAGCACGGCCCTGGCCCGGTCCAGGAAGAACTGCATGGCCTCGGAGCCGGCCAGCAGCGCCGCCGCGCCGGGCGCGGCAATGGCGCCGTCCTGCTCGGGGGTCGGCCACGCTCCCGGCGGCGCGGCCAGCGGCGGGACGGTCAGCGGCGGCAGTGGCCAGCGCGACTCGCCGGCCGCGCCCAGCGGCTCCCGGCTGGTGGCCAGGATGTGCAGCCGTGGGCACATGGTGAGCAGGCGGTCGGCAACCTCACGGCAGTCGGCGGTGAGGTGTTCACAGTTATCCAGGACGATAAGCGCGGGGTGATCGGCGACCCGCGCGGCAATGGACTCGGCCAGATTGAGGCCGGAGGCGTCCCTGGCCCCGATCGCGTCCGCGATCGCCTGCGCGGCCATGTCGTCCCTGGTGACAGGCGCTAATTCCACCCACCAGGCCCGGCCGCCGAACCGTGCCTGCAACTGCGCCGCGACGGCGAGCGCCAGCCTGCTCTTGCCGACGCCGCCCGGGCCCATCAGCGTCACCAGGCGGCTGGAATCCAGGGCCGTGGTGACGCCCTCGCATTCCTTGCGCCGGCCTATCAGCGCGGTGACCGGCGCGGGGATGCCGGAACGGCGGGTGCCGGCCTGGCCGGGGCTGAGGGCAGTTCCAGGCCCGCCCGAGATGGCCTGGTGAGGCTCCATGGGGAAATTGTGGCACTGTGCCCGGCTGGCCGCGCCCCGGGGAGCCGGTGGCCCGGCGCGTGGGCGTAATCCCGGTGGCATTGCCCGCCCGGAGATCTAGGTTTGGGACAGTGGCGGAGACGGTGTCCGCCGGTGATCGGGAGGGGCGCTGTGGACCTGGACCGGGCCGAGCAGTGGATCGACCGCTGGGACGCCCAGCAAGAGTGGTACATGCCCGACCGCGAGGAGCGGTTCACCGTCCTCATCGACGCGGTCGAGGCCGGGGTGGGCCGGGACGACCCGCTCGTGCTCGACCTCGGCTGCGGCCCGGGGTCGCTGGCGGCCAGGTTGCTGGACCGGCTCCCTTCGGCGCGCGTGGTGGCCATCGATACCGACCCGCTGCTGCTTGCCCTCGGCGGTGCCGCGTATGCCGGCCGTGCCGGGCTCCGGTTCGTGGATCAGGACCTGCGGAAGCCGGGCTGGGCGCCAGCACTGGGCCTGGACCGGCCGGCGGACGCGGCGGTGAGCACCACCGCGCTGCACTGGCTTGACGCGGCCCAGTTGCGGGCCATGTACGCCGAACTGGCGACCGTGCTGCGCCCCGGCGGGCTGATGCTCGACGGCGACCACCTGAAGGAGGACGAGACGGCGGTGCCCGCCCTGGCCCGGCTCGGGGACGCCGTCAGCGAGCGTGCCGCCCACCGCCGGCTCGGCGACCGGGAGCACCAGGAAGACTGGAAGGCCTGGTGGGAGGCGGCGACCGCCGATCCGGAACTGGCGGGGCCCACCGCCGAGCGGGCGCGGCGCAGGCTGAGTGAGGACCATCACGGCTCGGAGTCGGTGCTGCTCGTGCAGCACGTTGCGGCGCTGCGCGCGGCCGGGTTCGCCGAGATCGGCACGCTCTGGCAATACGGCGAGAACCGCATCCTCTGCGCCGTCACCCCCGCCTGACGGCCGTTGCCGTCGCTGCGCCCCGCGGACGTCCGGCTCCGGTCGCGGCTCAGGCGGCGTCGTGCAGCACCGCTTGCACGGTGTGCCCGGTCCGGCGCATCTGGACACCCAGCACGATCTCCGACACCCCGAAGATCAGGCTGTACAGGCCGAACAGCAGGGCCAGGGTGAGCGCGCCGATGTCGGGACGGGCGCTGAGCACCACGCCGAAGGCGATCGAGATCAGCCCGGTCACGATGAACATCGCCCGGGTGCCCGCGGTCTCCGCGCTGCCGAAGGCTGCGAAGATCTCGGCGAAGCCGGCCACGAACGCCCAGATCGCCACGACCAGTACCAGCACCAGCGCGGTGGGCCCGGGCCAGACCAGTGCCACCACGCCGGCGGCCAGATCGATCAGCGCGAGCAGCAGGTGGCCGAAAACCGGTCCCGCGCTGCCGCTGCTGAACGCCCGCATGGCCTGCAGGACCGCGCCGATGAACGCGTAGATCGCGAACAGGATGATCAGCGCGGCAATCGTCACGCTCGGCCAGGCGATCGCGACGATCCCGACGATGATGCCCAGAACGCCGAGCAGTATCAACGAGTTGGATGAGGACTTGAACATGACAGCATTCCTTCCTTCGGCTCTGTCGCGGATGATCAGCCGGTGATGTACATGTCGCCGCGGAAATAACCGCGCGCCGCCAGGGACTGCCACGCACGAACCCTTCCGTTTCCGCCGATGTTAGGGCGGGCGTGCGCGGGTGCCATTGGGCTGCGGTCACGAATCTCCGCCCGGGCGTGGTACCCGGCGCACGGCAGTGGTGAGGCGGGTGGTCAGGCCATGGCGGGGGAGGGGACGGCGCGGCGCGGGTCGAGCAGGCCGGGCTCGGTGGCCATGAAAACATCCATGAAATCCACGTGCCAGCCCGCGGCGAGCAGTGGCCTGGTCGCCGGGTGCGGCGCGGGCAGGCACACCCGGGCCCGGCCGCCCGCGGGATCGAGGGACGCGAGCACGGCCAGGACCGCGTCCACCGCGTCGCGGTCCCCGGCGGCCGGCGGGATGGCCAGGTGGGCAATCCCGTACTCGGCGTCCTCGCCGGCCACGGTGCCGGCCGCCAGCACCGCGGCGCCGCGCCGTGCGGTGACCGGCTGTCCGCCGGGGCGGGCGGCCCAGGCCCGGTGGTCGGCCGACCGGTCGATCCCGGTCCACTCCGCCTCCAGTGCCGCCACCTCCTCCGGTGACGTCGTGGCAACGGCCCAGCCCGGTGCGTGCGCCAGCGCGCCCACGTCACCGCCCAGGTACAGCAGCGGCCACCAGGCGTCCAGGCCGGCCCGGGTGTACAGGGGCAGGGCATGGGCGTGCAGGCTGCTGAACGTCATCCGCGGCGAGCCAGGTTCCCACAGCGCGGCCAGCAGCGCCTGGCCGGTGCCCCGGCCATGTGCCGCGGGGTCCACGAACAGGTCGCACAGCATCGTGACGGCGGCGGGCCCGTCGCCGATCCGCCGCGTCGCGCCGAACCCGGTCACGGTGCCCGGTGCCCCGGCGGCCCGGTGCTCGGCCACCATCACCCGCCCGTGCGTCAGCAGATGCCGGACGTAGGCCGGATCGGACCCGGACCACTCCTCGACCTGCCCGGTCGCCTCGGCCACGGCGGCGATGGCGGCCAGGTCATCTTCGGTAGCCGCGCGCACCTCTGGCTTTGCCACGGGCCCACCCTGCCACGCGCCGCCGCCCCGCCGCCAAGGGATTCGTGCCGGCTCACCGGTCACCACTCGTGCATCCGCCGGGCCAGATAGGCCCGCTCCGGCGCGGGCGGTTCCAGGGCGAGCGCCGCCTCGTAGGCCGCGACCGCCTCCGTGCGGCGGCCCAGGCGGCGCAGCAGTTCCGCGCGGGCGATATGCAACTGCGGCCAGCGGGCCAGCCTGCCGTCACCGCTGACCGTGTCCAGGATGACCAGCCCGGCCGCCGGGCCTTCGGACATGGCCACGGCCACCGCCCGGTTCGCCGCCACCATCGGCGAGGGCTCATGCCTGATCAGTTCGCCGTACAGCAGGGCGATCTCCCGCCAGTCGGTGTCCGCCGCGGTAGCGGCGCCGGAATGGCATGCCGCGATCGCCGCCTGGATCTGGTAGGTGCCGGGGCGGCCCAGCCGCAGGGCCTGCTCGGCAAGCATCTCCCCCTCGTCGATCATGGCGCGGTCCCAGCGGCCGCGGTCCTGCTCGGCGAGCAGCACCAGGTCTCCCGCGGGGCTGAGGCGCGCGGCCCGGCGCGCGTCGGTGAGCAGCAGCAGCGCGAGCAGCCCGGTCACCTCCGGCTCGCCGGGCAGCAGCGCGGTCAGCGCCCGGGCGAGCCTGATCGCCTGGTCGCAGAGGTCGCCGCGGATCAGCGCGTCACCACCCGCGGCCAGGTGCCCCTCGGTGAAGACCAGGTACACCACCCGCAGCACCGCGCCGAGCCTGGCCGGCAGGTCCTCCCGCCCCGGCACCCGGAACGCGATGCCAGCCTGGCGGATCTTGCGTTTGGCCCGCACCAGGCGCTGCGCCATGGTCGGCTCGGGAACGCAGAACGCGGCCGCGATCTCGGCCGTGGTCAGCCCGCACACGCAGCGCAGCGTCAGCCCGACCCTGGCGGCCGGGTCGAGCGCGGGATGGCAGCAGGTGAAGATCAGTGCAAGCTCGTCGTCCGTGCCCGCGGCCCACCCGGTCGCGGGCAGCGCGGCCTCCTCGCGCATGGCCTCGGCCTCCCTGCCGGCCCGGCGGCGTTCCCGGCGCAGCCGGTCGAGCGCCTTGTGCCGCGCGGTGCCGATCAGCCAGCCGCGCGGGCTGGCCGGCAGTCCCTCGGCGGGCCACTGTGCCAAGGCCGCGGCGCACGCGTCCTGCACCGCGTCCTCGGCCACCTGAAGGTCACCCACCTGGCGCGTGACCGCCGCGACCGCCGCCCACCAGTGGGCGCGGAACACCTCGCCGAGCGCGCCGCTATCCTGCTGGCTGCTCAGCGGGAGCCACCACCTGGACCACGGGGCGCACCTCCACCCTGCCCACGTGCGCCGCGGGCAGGGTCGCCGCCCATTTCAGCGCCTCGTCCAGGTCCGCGCACTCGACCAGGGTGTAACCGCCGAAGTGCTCCTTGATCTCCGCCGCCGGGCCGTCGGTGAGCAGCATCTCCCCGTCCCTGACCCGCACCGTGGTCGCCGCGGCCGGGGGCTGCAGGGGGGCGCAGTCGAGCAGCACGCCTGCGCGTGCCATGGCGCCGGTGGCCGCGCCCCATTCGGCCCGCATCCGGTCGAACTCCTCGGTGCCGGGCTCGGGGAGCTGATCCTCCGGCCGCCGGTACAGCAGGAACATGTACTTCACCATGCACCACCTCTCCTGGCCGGCCAGGACGCCGGCCTCTGCATGGAGTCGAATGGCGCGGCCCCGGATCGACACATCCGGCCATATGATGCCGGGCTGCTATCCGGCGCCGCCGCGCCCCGCTGCTGGCAGACTAGAGGAATGCCCGTCACGCCCCTCACTGCGCACGCTCAGGAAGGCGTGCCCGCCCTGCCCGGGCGGCCTGAACCGTGCGTGCTGCTCAAGCTCGGTGAGATCGTGCTCAAGGGGGGCAACAGGTATCAGTTCGAGCAGCGGCTGCACACGAACATCCGGCAGGCCATGGAGGACGTCGGCCTTGCCGTGCGGATCTGGCAGCGGTACGGGGTGACCATGCTGCGGGCCGCGGAGGACGCCGGGACCGATGCCGCCGGGGCGGAGGCCACGGTGGACAAGATCGCCGAACGTGCCCGGGACGTCATGGGCATCGCGAGAGTTTGCAGGGCGGTACGAGTGCCCAAGCAGCCCGAGGCTGCCATCGACACCGCGGTTGCCATGATGGCGGGAAAGACCGGCTCGTTCGCGGTCCGCGCCCGCCGCCGCGACAAGCGGTTCCCCGCCACCTCCGCGGAACTGGCGACCGCGATCGGGACCCGGGTCCAGCGGGAGTACGGGTACCCGGTCAACCTGAAGCACCCGGACAACACGGTGTTCGTCGAGGTGGACCAGCACGAGGTGTTCGTCTACACCGACGGCCAGCCGGGCCAGGGCGGCCTGCCCGTCGGGATGAGCGGCCGCGCGCTCGTGCTCATGTCCGGCGGCATCGATTCCCCCGTGGCCGCGTACCGGATGATGCGCCGTGGCCTGCGCTGCGACTTCCTGCACTTCTCCGGCATGCCGCTGACCGGGCCGGAGTCGGTGTACAAGGCCTACGGCCTGATGCATCAGCTGGACAGGTTCCAGGGCAGGTCCCGCCTGTTCGTGGTCGCGTTCGGCAAGACGCAGCAGCGCCTGGCGGCCTCCGGGGCCAGCCGGCTGCAGATCGTGGCGCAGCGCCGGCTGATGCTCAAGACCGCGGAGGCGCTGGCCGGCCGTCTTGGCGCGGCGGCGCTCATCACCGGCGACTCCCTCGGCCAGGTGAGCAGCCAGACGCTGGTCAACCTGACCGCGCTTGACGACGCGGTCGGGCTGCCGATCCTGCGCCCGCTGATCGGCCGGGACAAGGTGGAGATCATGGCGGAGGCGCGCCAGATCCGCACGCTCGCGCTCTCCGAACTGCCCGACCAGGACTGCTGCACGCTGCTGACTCCCCGGCATGTGGAGACCCAGGCGCGCATCGACGACCTGCGCCGGATCGAGGCCCGTCTGGACGCGGCGGACCTGGCGGAGGAACTGGCCGGCCTGGCCCAGGAGTACCGCCCCGACCGGCCCTGAGCTCCCGTCGGCGGGAGCTCAGGTGGCGGGGCCGCGGTTCCAGCTCAGCCGTGGCTCCAGATCACCGCGTCCGAGCCCGTGCCTCCGGACGATTGCAGGTATCCCGACGCCCACAGGGACGTGGTGCCGGGGGTCAGGGCCATCCCGAACACCTGCCCGGCCCCGGCGGACAGCGGGTGACTGGACCAGGTCCCTGTGGCGGACCGGTGCTCCGCCACAGGCGCCTGCGACGAGTTCCGGGCGGCGCTGAACCACAGGCCACCGCTGCCGTCCGGGGCAATCTTCCTGAGCTGGACCCCTGACGGCACCGCCACGCTGGTCCAGTTGGTGCCGTCGAAGTGCAGCAACTGCTGCTTCGGGCCCCCGCCGGGTGCCGCGGTGACCCACACGTCGGTGTCGGACAGTGCCAGGATGCTTTCGAGCTGCAGCCCGGTCAGGGCCGTGCTGGTCACCTGCTGCCAGGTGGCGCCGTTGTAGTGCAGCAGGATGTCGTCGGGGGAAACGCTGTCCGCGCCGATGGCCCACATGTCCGACCGGGAGATGGCGCTCGCGAAGGAGATGCCCTTGGCCAGCCCGGTGACCTTGTGCCAGGTGGTCCCGATCAGGTGCCAGGTCCCGATGCCGGGGTAGGCGCCGGGGCCGCCGAACACCCAGACGTTGGTGGGGCTGAACGCGTTGACGCCGGTGATCTCGGTGGCGAGCTGGTGCTCGGGCCACGTCCTGGCCACCGACCAGGACGCGCCGTTCCAGTGCAGCGCGTACCCGGTGAGCTGGCTGACCGCCCAGGCGTCGTTGCTGGCCGGCGTGCTCACCGCGCCCAGGGTGCCGGTCAGCCCACTGGGCAGGGTGGCGGTTTGCCAGCTCGTGCCGTTCCACCGCACGGCCAGCGGGGCACCCGGCGTGCCGCCGGACAGGTCGGTGCCGCCTACCGCCCAGGCGTTGGTCTTCCCGGACGCGGCCACACTGGTCAGGCCGTTGAAGATGGTCGATGCCCCGGTGTGCGCCTGGAAGGCGACCCGCCAGCCGGTGCTGGCGGCTGCCGCGCCCGGCAGCCAGGCGGTCGCGGCCAGCGCGGCCGCGGCTAGCCCGATACCGGCACGAAGTGCCGCGGAGCGGTGGGGGAAGCGATGCACGCGAGTCTCCGATCGTGTGTGGCAGCCCCCACAGCGCTCAGCCTGCCACGGGGCTGGGCTGTTTGTCCTCCCGTTGTCCCTGGGCTGCCGCACGCGGCGGGGTGAGGGTGCGGCCCATCAGCGGGGACAGGTTCGCGGCGATGCTGGCGAGCTGCCGGATGTCGGAATCCACCAGTGCCTGGTCGCCGTCGCACATGGCCAGCTTCGGCTCCGGGTGCACGTCGATGATCACGCCGTCGGCGCCGACCGCGATCGCCGCCCGGGTGAGCGGCAGGACCAGGTCACGCCGGCCGCCCGAGTGTGACGGGTCCACGATGACCGGCAGGTGGGACAGCCGCTGGGCGACCGGTACCGCGCTGATGTCCAGTGTGTTGCGGGTGGCGGTCTCGAACGTGCGGATGCCCCGCTCGCACAGCACGATGTCGAGGTTGCCGCGCTGGGCGATGTACTCCGCCGCCATCAGCCACTCCTCGATGGTGGCGCTCATGCCCCGCTTGAGCAGGACCGGCTTGGCGGCCGAGCCAACCGCCTGGAGCAGCGCGAAGTTCTGCATGTTGCGGGTGCCGACCTGGAGCATGTCCGCGTAGGAGGCGACCAGTTCCACGCTGCCCGGGTCGATGACCTCGGTCACCACAGGCAGCCCGGTCTCGGCCCTGACGTCGGCGAGGATGCGCAGCCCGGCCTCGCCCAGGCCCTGGTAGGCGTAGGGGGAAGTACGCGGCTTGAACGCGCCGCCGCGCAGCAGCGACGCGCCCGCCGCCTTGGCCATCCGCGCGGCCGTCAGCGTCTGCTCGTGCGATTCCACCGCGCAGGGCCCGGCGATCACGGTGAGCGTGTCCGGGCCGATCGGCACGCCGCCGACCCGGATCACCGACCTGTCGGGGTGGTGCTCCCGGCTGATGAGCTTGTACGGCACGGAGATCCGCACTACGTCCACGACGCCGCTGCGGCTGCGCAGGTTGAGCGCGCCGAACTGCTCCACGTCACCGACCAGGCCCACGATCGTGCGGGACACGCCGCGGCTCACGAACGCCTCACCGCCGGCCGCGCGCACCAGTTCGACGATTGCGTCCACATCCTCCTGCGTGGCCTCCGGGGCCATCACCACGACCATTGGGTCTCCTCCAGTTGCTCTGGCCGGTCTGTCACAGCAAACAAGCCCCGGGCCTTCCGGGCCCGGGGCTTGTCATCAGGTCGTTTCGCGTCAGCGCAGAGTCTGGCGGGCGACCGTCCGGGAACCGGGCCGGTAGCCATACCAAAACTCGAACTGCGAGCGCACGGGTGCAGCCTAGCGCACGCCCACCGGGGCCTGCACCCCGGCACTGGTCACGCCGTCAGCTTGCCTTCTGGTCAGGTACCTGCTGGTCACGAACGCCAAGCCGTAGAGCAGGCCGATGACGATCAGCAGGAACCGGTATCCGGTGATCAGCGCGATGTACTCCAGGACCCCGCCGACCATGGCCCCGAGCAGGTTGGCCGCGAACGCGTCCCCGGAGGTCGCCACGTCGGAGAACCGCTGGGCGAAGATGAGGTTGGCCAGGTAGATCGGGGCGAAGGCCAGCGCGCTGCCCGCGAAGAAGCGGGCCACGATGGGCAGGCCCACCAGCGAGGTTTGCGGCACCACCCAGGTGAGCACGAGCGACGCGATGAGCGCGGCGTAGAGCAGCGCCGGGCGTGGCAGCCGCAGATGGCTGGCGGTCTCCACCGCCAGGTACACCGCGAGCAGCACGCCCGCGAACACCAGCGAGTTCACCAGCCAGGTGGTGCCGAACAGCAGCGCGAACTGCACGATGTTCTTGGTCTCGAGCAGCAGGAACGCGGCCCCCATGAAGGCCAGGTCCACGTAGTTCCGCATCCGGGAGAACGAGCCGCCGCCGACCCGGACCAGCAGCAGCGACGCGGCGAAGATGGCCCCGATCATCCACAGGTACTGCTTCGGGATGTTGTTGCCCGGCAGGTAGGGGAACGGGTGGTCGTCGGTCGCCGGGGCGATCCTGGTGCCGTGGTAGTAGCTGGCGCAGCTCGGCACCGGCCCGGCCGGGTGCACGGTGAGCACCGCCAGGCGGCGCCCGCCGAGCGGCGGCCCGACCTCGGTGCAGGGCACCCGCCCGAACGCGTCCTCGATCGTGGACGCGTACCTGCTCTCCAGGAACGGCGCGTAGTAGTTGTACATCGCGAACGTGCCGCCCGGCGCCAGGTGGGCGCGCACCGCTTCGAGTGACTGCAAGGTGAGCAGGTAGCTCTCCAGCCGGATCCCCGACTGCCCGGCCAGTGCGGTCAGCGAGTCGGGCAGCGCGAACAGGATCAGGTTGTAGTGCTTGGAGGTGTCCTGCAGGAAGGCGCGCCCGTCGTCGACATGCGCGGTCAGCCTGGGATTGGAGTAAGGGTGGTTCGGGTGCATGTTGCCCAGCCGCACCAGCAACGGGTCGATCTCCACCGTGTCGACGTGCCTGGCACCCTCGGACAGGGCGACGGCCGCGTCATTGCCGGTCCCCGAGCCGATGATCAGGACGTTGCCCAGCGACGCCTTGGTGACGTGCCGGTAGGGGTAGAAGTAGAACGCCTTCTGCTTGTGCATCAGGGCCAGGGAACGGGCCGCCTGGTAGGGAATGTTGTTCGCGGACACATACAGCGCCCCGGTCGCGCCGTGTGTCTGGTTGTACACCAGCTTGTTGTAGGGCGACCACTCCTGCGCCGGGAGGAACGACTCCAGCAGCAGCATGGTCGCGACGCTCGCGACCGCGAGGACCTGCCACCACCGGATCCGCGGAGCGAGCAGCACAAGCAGCCCGGCGCAGGCGATGACGCCCCAGGTGCCGGGCGGCTGGTCGAGGAAGGACAGCCCGGTGAACGCCGCGATACCGGCGAGGCTGCCGAGGATGTCGAGCCGGTAGGCGCGCAGCGGCCGGAAGCGGACGAACAGCCGGGCCGTGCCCTGGCCCAGGCCCGCCATCACGCCGGTCACCAGCAGGAAGACCACGCCGAGGCTGACCGGCTGCGGCAGCGCCGGGCTGCCATGCAGGCCCTGGAAGGGGTTCGGGCCGTTGAGCGTCGCCAGGATCACCGGGAATGCGAGCACGAAGGACACCAGCAGCAGCAGCGCTACCGGTGTCCAGCGGAGGTAGTCGCGCTTGGTCCGGGCATTCAGGAAACCGATGCCGATGCCGAGGAAACTTGCCAGCAGGACGAAGTTGGTGGCCTTGGTCACGAAGACGTTGTTCGCGGTCACCCACCTGATCAGTGCGAGTTCCACGAAGAGCATCAGGAAGCTGGCGAACGCCAGCTTCGCACGTTCCCTGGGGGTTTCGGCTGCCGCTTCGGCGGCCGGCGCTTGCGCTTCGGGTCTCTCCTGTGACCGTTCCCCGGCCGGCCCGTCGGCCTGTCCGGTCGGCTGCGCCGTGACTTCCCCTTCCGCACCCCTCGCGGTGCGGCCTTCTCCTGGATCATCTGGCAGGTTGCTCATTTTCACCATGCAACGGTAACGAAAGGACGCCAGCCGGGTGCGGCATCGGGATGATTCTCTGCCCTGCTCATACGGCCATATGCAGCTTCTGGAGCTTTGGCCTGGATCCATCCCTTTTGTACAGGGTATAGGTGTTCACCTGCCGCGCCAGGTGGAAGTGACCGTGGAAATAGGCCAGGAGCGCGGGATTCCACGGTATCCGGACGTAGGCCTTCGGCGTCAGCAGCACCCAGTCGGCGGTGCTGAAGGCCTGATGCCAGGCCTGGCTCACGGCAGGCACCCGGCCAGCACCCGACTGGGCCGGCGGCCGTCGCCGAACGCCAGGTCGGTGCCGAGGCTGTCCACCATCTGCGAGCAGCCCGGCACGTCGGAGGTGAACCTGTTGGCGATGAGGAGGTAGACGGCCGAGTCGGTGAGCACGCAGGAGCCCTTGGGGATCAGCCGCAGCGTCACCGCCGGCGTGGCGAAGCGGGCCGTCCAGTGCGTCGGCGGGCCCGCCTGCGCGACCGCGCCGGCCAGCACGGCCAGCCCGAGCACGATCAGGCCCGCTCTGGCCAGCCGCGGCGTGGCCGGGGCCGCCGCGGGCTGATCGTGCGCCGTGGGCTGATCCCCGGTGGCGCGCCGGGACGCGAGCCCTTCGGCCAGCCGGGCCACCGGCAGGGCCAGGGACAGGGCCAGGAAGGGCCCGAGGAACGCGGCGTAGTGGGCCGCGTAGTAGGGCGGCCACAGGAACATGGCCACGATCAGCGCCGCGGACGCCAGCGCGAACCAGTCCAGCGGGGCGGGCGGGCGCCTGGTCACCAGCGAAGCGGCGATCTGGGCCACGATCACGACGGCCACCACGGTGATCGCCAGCACGATCACGGTGGTCGGGGTCAGTATCTTGGGCGTGCCCAGCATCGAGTTGAACCGCTTCCAGGCCTCGGTCCTGACCCCGATCCTGGAGAGCTGGGCCACGACGACGTCGTCGTAGAAGCGCCCCGGCGCGGCGATCACGAACGGCAGTACCGGGATCAGGAAACCGGCCGCGACCCCACCGGCGAACACCGCGGCCCGGCGCACGTGCGGCAGGCACAGCACGACGATCACGAGCACCGGCACGATCGCCCACACCTTGATGGCGCCGCCGAAGCCGAACGCCACGCCGCCCCACAGCAGCCGCCGGGTCC
Organism: uncultured Actinomycetes bacterium; assembly: GCA_963726415.1. Lineage (GTDB taxonomy): Bacteria > Actinomycetota > Actinomycetes > Streptosporangiales > Streptosporangiaceae > DASXKD01. Next base: position 77,752 of record CAVSCM010000046.1, on the reverse strand, counting down.
GGGACGTCGGCCGGTCGCCGTCGAACACGGCCACCGCTCCGGCCAGGCAGAACAGTACGAGCCACGGTTCCAGCAGCACGGTGCGCGCGGACGCCGCGGCGGGCGGGTAGATGGCGATGATGCCGCCGGTGAGCAGGACGGCCAGGGCTCCGCGGTGACGCACAAGGAACCCGGCGAGCACCACCGCGGCGGTCCCGGCAAAGACACACAGGAACCGGCCCATGACCAGGGCCCACGCGGTACCGCCCAGGTAGGACTCGAGCGCGGCCGGGCTCATCAGCAGGGTGATGCCCGGTGGCTGGACGAAGGCGTAGTCACGGTAGGGCAGCACGCCGTGGACGAGCCGTACCGCGCTGCCGAAGTAAGGCCCGTCGTCGTACTGGGTGACCGACATCAGGCCGGGCAGGAACAGGATCCACAGCCGCAGGGCCAGGGCGATCAGGCTGGTGCTGATGATCGCCGCGCGGACCCCGGGAGTGCCCCAGCCACGTGGTGCCGCGGCGTCACCGGAGGATGTGCCGGAAGCCGTCGTGGCCATCACCCCGCTCATCGCCGCCCGCTTTCCCTGTGCCTGCCTGGCTGCCCCGCAGCCTTGCCGCCCTGCCCAGGAGAGCCATGCGGCCGTGTCGTTTCCGTCAGCCCGTACGCAGGCCGTTGCGCACGTAGAGCTGGAGCTTGCGGGGGGATTGGTAGATCACGTGGAAGTGACTGGCGAAGTAGGCCTCGAGTTGCGGGCTCCACGCGATCCGCCGGGTGTTGGTGGCGGTGAGGAGTATGTACTGTGCCTTGCTGAACGCCTGGCTCCACGCCTGGTTGACGCGCGCGACCTTCGCCGCCCCGGTCTGCGGTTTCAGGCCGCGGGACAGGGCCAGGGTGGTGCCCAGGCTGTCTATCACCTTGGGGCAGTTCGGGTCGGTGGAGACGAACCGGTTGGCGGCGAGCGTGACCGATACCTGGTCGGTCAGCACACACGCGCCGGACGGGACCATCTGGTCGATTGCGGCCGGTATCGGCCCGATGACCCGCGGTGCCCCGCTCTCGAAGCGGAACTGGAAGGCCGCGACCACCGCCAATGCCACCGCCGACACGGCGAAGATGGCCGTACCGGCCTGGCGGGCGGCCTTGGCGCTGCCCGTGCGCGGCCAGGTGACGGCCAGGCCGCCGTCCGGCTGGGCGCCGCCGAACAGCCGGGCCACCGGTAGCGCGAGGGTGAGCGCCATGAACGGCGCGAGGAACGCGGTGAAGTGATAGTGGAACTGGGGCGGCCACAGGAACATCGCGACGATCAGCACGGTCGTCACGGCCGCGAACCAGTCCAGCAGGGGCGGCGGCTGCTGGGTCACCGCGATGGCGGCGGCCCAGGCCACGACCACGAAGATCACGAGCGCGAGCACGGCCAGCAGCAGGAGGCTCTTCGACCAGCCCAGCGCGTACGGGAGGCCGATCATGTTCCTGAGCCGGAGCAGCACCCCCACCCGCACGGCGTGGGCCCGGTACCCGACCTGGGCGGTGATGAGGCTGTGGTAAAGCTGGCTCGGCCCGGCGATGGCGAACGGCAGCACGGGAATCACGAACCCGGCCGCGACCCCGCCGACATAGATCGCGGCGCGTTTGAGCTGGGGCAGGCAGAGCGCGGTGAGGACGAGCACGGGCACGATCGCCCACGCCTCCACGGCGCCGGCGAAACCGAACAGGACACCGCCCCAGACAAGGCGCTTGGTGCTGGCCGTGATCCGGTCACCGTCGAACACCGTCACCGCGCCGGCCAGGCAGAACAGCACCAGCCACGGCTCGACGAGCACCGTGTGCGCGGCGGCCACGCCGTCGGAGTAGACCGCCACGATCCCGCAGGTCAGCAGGACTGCCAGCAGGCCGCGGTGGCGCACGAGCAGCCCGGCGAGCGCGACCCCCGCGGTACCGGCCAGCACCGTGAGAATCCGGCCGATGGCCAGGCCCCAGGCGGTGCCGGTCCAGTAGGTCAGCAGGCCGACCGGGCTCATCAGCAGGGTGATGCCAGGCGGCTGAACGAGGATGAAGTCCTTGTAGGGCATGGAGCCGTGCACCAGGCGGACCGCGCTGCCGAAGTACGGCCCGTCGTCGTACTCGGTGACGCCGAGCAGGAAGCCGGGCCGGGTGTACTGGTAGTAGACGCGCAGGATCAGCGCGAGCAGGGTGATGATGATGATCGTCAGGTTGACCGGCGTGAGCCAGGCCGGGCGGCGCCTCTGCTGCGGGGCCGGGGCACCGCCCTGGGACCCGTCTGCGGAAGTCCTGGCAAGCGTTTCGCTCACGGCTGGCGTCTCCCTCAACCTTTTGCTTTTTTCTCACCCGTAGACAGCCCGTTCGGCGACCTCGGACGCCGGGTGCAGCCCGGCGTGTGCGGGGGAGGCGGCCAATAGCCCGGCCCAAAGCGGATCGTACCGGCCAGTGCGGGCATAACGGCCGAGTGTTGCGTAACTTGCAGGTCAAAGCCTGTGAAAAAAAACTCTAAGCCCTGGGTCATCTGACCTGCGCAGCCGCCCCCGCGATCCTGCGCAGCCGCCTCCGCGATGCCGCAATGGGAGGCTGCGGGCGGCCATCCGGCGGCCCGGTGTGACCGGCTCGTGGCGGATCGCCGCAGCAGCTGGCGGATTGCGGTCATATGGTGGCTGACCTGGCCGGTTGGCGCGCGAATCCGGCACGGTTTCGAGGTCCCGGCGGCACCGGCGCCGGTACGGTACCTTTGCAGCGGCATCGCGTGCGCGCTCTGTGCCCGGGGGGATTCGCATGGAGGACGCGGGCCTGACCTGACATTTGCCGGTCAGGCGGGCGCCGCCCATCGATCAGGCGGGCGCGGCGCGCCGCGAGCCGCCTGTGCTGTCGGAGTTGAGCCCTGCCGTGCGCCGCAATGGTCCGGCGTTGCCTTCGCAGGCCCGGTAGGGGCAGACCAGGTCGAGGAGATCAGTGACGTCGGTCAAGGAAGCCGGGCCCGGCGCCGAGGGGCCAGGCGCGGGCCAGGCGGCCACGAGCCCGGGGACACCGCCGGTCTGGCGGCGGTGGCGCGCGGCCTGGCCCTGGCTGGCCGGCCTGATACGGCGGCACTGGATTTTCGCGAGCGCTCTGGGCGCGGCGGTGCTGCCGCGACTGGTGGCGATGTCCGGCTTCCAGCCCGCCGTGCTGTTCCGGCTGGATACCTACGACTACCTGTGGGACGCGGTCCACGTCTCGCCGAACGTGGTGAACCCGAGCGGGTACTCGCTGTTCCTGTGGCTGCTGCGGCCGTTCCACTCGATCGTGCTGGTGGTCGCCCTGCAGCACCTGCTCGGCCTGGGCATCGCCACGCTGGTATACGTTCTGGTCCGCCGTTACGGGCTGCCGGACTGGGGTGCAGCGCTCGCGGCCGCTCCGGTGCTGTTCGACCCGGCGCAGATTCTCGTGGAGCAGTTCGTCATGGCCGACCTGCTGGCCATGGCCCTGATGGTCGGGGCGTTCGCGGTACTGCTGCTGCGCAGGCCGCCATCGATGTGGCAGGTCGTGACGGCGGGCCTGATGACCGGCGCCTCGGTCACCGTGCGGCCGACCACCCTGCCGGTGGTGCTGCTCATCCCGCTGTTCCTGCTGCTGCGCCGGGTCGGCTGGCGCAAGGCGGGTGCCGCGCTGCTGGCCGGGGTGACCCCGGTCGCCGGGTACCTGGGCTGGTTCGCCGCCGTGCACGGCTCGGTCAACCTGACCGACAGCAACGGCATGTTCCTGTGGTCACGAACGATGTCGTTCGCGAACTGCGCGGTGATCCACCCGCCGGCCGACCTGCAGGCGCTCTGCCCCAGTGCCCAGCCGGGCCACCTTGCCCAGCCGGACCCATCCCGGCGGCTGCCGCCCAAGCGGTACCTGTGGAACCACCGCACCTGGCAGTGGCGGCACGAGCACTCCGGGTTCGTGCCGGATACCGCCGCTTTTACCCAGGCCAACAACGCACGGGCGCTGCACTTTGCGATCACGGCCATCGCTGCGCAGCCGTTTGGCTATATCGGCGTGGTGGCAAGGGAAAGCGCCGAGCCCTTCGTGTTCACCAACAACCTGCGTTTCCCCACCGTGCAGCCGCGCTCCTCCGGGCTGTCGCGGGCGAACCGGCGGTACGCGGTGGCCGCGATCAACGGCTACACCGGCAATGACCAGGGCGTGGCGGGGGACCTCGGGTACGCCTACGGCACCCGGCTGGAGGCGCCGTATGTGTTCCTGATGAACGAGTACCAGCACATCGTGTTCCTGCCGGGCCCGGTGTTCGCGCTGATCATGCTCACCGGGCTGGCCGGGATCATCCTGCCGCGCCGCCGTACCGCGGTCGCGGTGCTGCTGTGGGCCAGCGCCGTCATCCTGATGGTGCTGCCGATCGCGGAGCACGAGTACACCTACCGGTACGTGCTTCCCGCGGTGCCGCTGGCCTGCATCGCGGCCGCGATCGCGCTGCGCAAGCCCGGCCAGGAGCGCGCGCAGACCTGACCGGCCCCGCCCGGCTGGTGCTCAGCCGAAGTGCGGGAACCCCGTGATCAGCGTGATCGTGCTGCCCTTCGGGGCCTGGCCCTTCGGGTTGTAGTCGGTCACCACGTTGAACGGCCCGACCTCGTTGATCTGCACCACGAACCCGGCGCCGCGCAGGACCTGCACAGCCTTGGGAACCCGCAGCCCGGCGACGTTGGGGATGTTGACCATTGGCGGGCCGGGCGAGATCTGGACGGTGATGACCTCGCCGCTGGTGAAGGCGCTGCCCGGGGGGGCCGACTGCTTGACGACCATGTTGATCGGCTGGTCGCTGTGCGCGGCGGGCACCTCGTTGAGCTTCACGCCGTTGGCGGCCGCCCACTGCTCGGCCACCGACTTGTCCTGGCCGACGAAGTTGGGCAGCGGCGGCCCCGCGCTCAGCACGATGGACACCAGCTTGGGCTGCGGCCAGGACGTGCCGGCCGTGGGATCAGTCGAGATGACGATCCCGGCGGCGATCGTGGTGGATGTGACCGTCTTGACCTTCCCGGGGGTCAAGCCCGCGTGTTTGATCGCCGCCTGCGCGGCGGTCAGCGTCTGCCCGGTCACCTGCGGCATGTTGATCATGTGCGGGCCGGCCGACACGACGAGGTCGACCTGGCCGCCGCGCGCGATACGTGATCCGTTTGCCGGGTTGGTCCTGATAACCAGGCCCTTGGCGACGCCGTTGTCCAGCACGGTCGTAGTGCGGCCGGGGGTGAGGCCCACGTCGCGGAGATCGGCCTGGGCCGTTGCCGCGGAGACCCCGGTGACCTTGGGCACGATCGTGTACCGGCCCTGCGAACATCCACCAGCCGAGCAGGGCGAACACCAGCACCACGGCGAGGCCGGCCGCGATGTAGGCGAGCCTGCGGCTGAACAGCAGCCCCCCCAGCCGGGATTCGCGCACCGTCGTCCCGTACGGGGGGTCGGATGCGGAGACGATCAGGGTCTGGTTGGTGGCCGGGCGGTAGGGATCGGCGCTGGTGACACCGTAAGGCTGCGCCGCCGTCCCCGTTGCCATGCCGGGGACCATGTCCAGGTCGCCGCCGTTCCGCGGCGGATCCGGCCAGCCGCTGGCGGGCTCTGCGCCACCGGCCTGCCCGGACGGGCCACCGCAGCTGGGCGGCGGGGCCGGCCACACCGGTGCGACGACCGCCCGCGGCGGGGCGGTGTCCGCGATCGAGGCTTCGCCGGGCATAGGAGCGCCCGGCATGGGAGCACCGGGTCCGGAAGTCCTGGGCACGGGAGCGCCAGGCATGACGCCGAGGGCGGCAACGGTGGGAGCACCGGGCAGGCCGGGGCCAGCGGCGGGCGGCCCGGCGTCGCCCGCTCTATACGGCGCGGGCGGCGGGACGTCGAGTGGCAGGCCGTGCCTGGCGCCGGTGATGGCGCGCAGGAACTGCCCGGCGTCGGCCGGGCGCAGGTCCGGGTCCCTGCTCGTAGCCAGGGCCACCAGGGAATCCAGCGCGGGCGGCAGCCCTGGCACCAGGCTGGAGGGCGCCGGGACAACCTCGTTGACGTGCCGGTACGCCACCGCGAGCGGGGTGTCGCCGGTGAACGGCTGACGGCCGGTGAGCAGCTCGAACAGCATGATCCCGGTCGCATAGACGTCGGTGCGGAAGTCCGCCCGGCCGCCAGCCACCTGCTCCGGGGCGAGATAGGCGGCGGTGCCGATGAGCAGCCCGCTCTTGGTGTGGGTCACGTCGGAAAGCAGCCTGGCCAGCCCGAAGTCCGCGACCTTGAGCGACTGGGCCTGTCCGAGCAGCACGTTTTCCGGCTTGACGTCACGGTGGGCGATACCGGCCGCATGCGCGGCGGCCAGCCCGGACAGGACGCCCTCGATGATGTCGAGCGCCTCGCGCGGGCGCAGCCTGGTGCGCTCGTGCAGCAGGTCGCGCAGGGTCCGGCCGGGTACGTACTCCATGGCCAGGTACAGTGTGCGCCCGTCGGCGCCCTGGTCGTAGACGGTGACCACGTTCGGGTGGGAAAGTTTGGCGACCGACCTGGCTTCCGAAACGAACCGCCGGACGAAGTCCTCGTCGTTGGCGAGCTCCGCATGCATGATCTTCAGCGCGACCGTGCGGTCGAGCCGAGTATCGGTGCCCAGGTAGACGGTCGCCATCCCGCCGTGTGCGAGATGGGACTCCACCCGGTACCGGCCATCAAGGAGTTGGCCGATATGCACGCGGGCCAGGGTCGTATCCATTGGCGTCGATTCTAAAGCTGACACCGCATTTCAGCCCGGGAACAGCACGAAGGCGACGAGACGGCCACAGCCGGTGACGGTATTGGCCCCGGGGGACGACCCCCGGAACCCCCCAACCGGCCTCCTGGAACCCCTCGCTGGCCTCCGGCCCGGCTCATTCGTCACCGGGCCGGGTCCTGCTGGCCCGGGAAGCGACCCTCGGTGGCCGGGAGTGGGCTGCGCTCCTACCCTTGGGGCCTATGCGGATCGGGCAGGTGGTGATAGCCGGGGCCGGCCTGGCCGGGCTGCGGACCGCGGAGGAACTGCGGGCCCGTGGGTACCGGGGCGCCCTCACCATGATCGGCGCCGAGTCCTGGCCGCCTTACGACCGGCCGCCGCTCACCAAGAAGTTCATGACCGGCGAGATCGACGACACCTCGCTGCGCGCCGACCTGGGCGCGCTCGGGACCGACCTGAGGCTGGGGGAAGCGGCGACCAGCCTGGGTGAGGGTGTGCTCCGCACGACCAAGGCCGAGTTCGGCTTCGATGCTCTGGTGATCGCCACCGGGGCCACGCCGGTACGGCTGCCCGGCCCGGGCCCGCAGCGGGTGCTGCGCACTTTCGACCAGGCCGCCGCGTTGCGGTCGATACTGCGGCCCGGGCTCAAGCTGGCCGTGGTCGGCGCCGGCTGGATCGGCGCCGAGCTTGCCACCAGTGCCGCGAAGCACGGCTGCCAGGTGACCGTGGTGGAAGCGGCGCCCGCACCGCTCGCCGGGGCGCTCGGCGCCGAGGCCGGCTCGCGGACCGTGCCGTGGTACGCGGCCGCCGGGGTGGAGTTGCGGCTGGGCCAGCCGGTGGAATCGGTGGAGCCGGGCGGGCTCGCCCTGCCCGGCGGTGGCTGGCTGGCCGCCGATGAGGTGGTCACCGCGGTCGGCGTCCGGCCGGAGGTGGGCTGGCTGGCGGGCTCGGGGGTGCTCTTGGAGAACGGGGTGGCGGTGGACGAGGGGCTACGGGCATCCGTCCCGGGCATCTTCGCCGCGGGGGACTGCGCCGCGTTCGTCTCGCGCCGCTTCGGGCGCAGGCTGCGGGTCGAGCACTGGGACTCGGCCATCCACGCCCCGGAGGTGGCGGCCGCGAACATCCTGGGCGGCGACGAGCGCTACGACCCGGTGCCCTATTTCTGGTCGGAGCAATTCGGGCGGATGGTGCAGTACTGCGGCCAGCACTCACCCGGCGACAAGCTGCTCTGGCGCGGCGATACGGACGGCCGTGACTGGACCGCATGCTGGCTGGCCCGGGACCGGGGTGCCGGGGACCGGCTTGCCGGGGAGCAGTTGACCGCGGTGCTGGCCGTGTCGCGGCCGCGGGACCTGCTCCAGGGGCGGCGGCTGATCGCCGCGGGCACGCCGGTGGATCCGGTGCGCCTGGCCGATCCGGCCGTCCCCCTCCGCGGTGCCGCGGTCGGCTGAGGTAACGGGCCGGGAACGCGTGGAGTGTCTGTGGCGATCTTCCAGGTTTGGCCGGGTGCGCAGGTGGCAACATCGGGGGTGTGGCACAGAACGACCCCCTGCCGGACTCACTCGTCGGCACCTGTCTCAGCATGGCCGAGGTCGCTGACCGCCTCGGCATCCCACGCGGCCGGATCAAGCAATTGCTCCGCGACCGCAAACTGGTAGCGGTCCGGCAGTCGGACGGGACGCTGGGCGTGCCCGCCGCGTTCCTGGACGGCCATCAGATCATCAAGGGACTGCACGGCACGCTCACCTTGCTTTTCGACTGCGGCTTCGATGAGCCGGAGGCGATTCGATGGCTGTTCACGGCCGACGAAACGCTGCCCGGTACCCCCATCCAGGCCATTGCCGAGCATCGTGGCACCGAGGTGAACAGGCGGGCACAGGCGATGGCGTTCTGACGCCGGGGGCGGCGGCTGGGTGACCGGCGGGCCTGGCAGCCCGCTGTGGCATCCTGGCGTGTGTGATGCGCGCTCTGTACCAGGTTGATGTATTCACCACCAAGCCGTACCGGGGGAACCCGGTCGCCGTGGTGCTCGACGGAACGGGCCTCTCCACCGAGGAGATGCAGCGGTTCGCGCACTGGATGAACCTGTCGGAGACCACGTTCGTGCTCCCGCCGTCCGACGCGGCCGCGGACTACCAGGTGCGGATCTTTACGCCGGTCGCCGAGCTGCCCTTCGCCGGCCACCCCACCCTGGGGACGTGCTATGCCTGGCTGGAGGCTGGCGGGGTACCCCGCCAGGCCGGGACCGTGGTGCAGCAGTGCCGCGCCGGGCTGGTGAACCTGCGCCAGACCGAGAATGGCCTTGCCTTCGCCGCCCCGCCGGTGCTGCGGGACGGCCCGGTCGCCGAAGAACTGCTCGGCCGGATCGCCTCGGTCCTGAGAATCGACAGGGCCGACATCGTCGACGCCTCGTGGGCGGACAACGGCCCCGGCTGGGTGGCGGTGCTACTCGCCAGCGCGGAGGCGGTGCTGACGGTCAAGCCCACGACCTCGGACCTTGACCTCGGCCTGGTCGGACCGTACCCGCCGGGATCGCCGCAGGCGTTCGAGGTCCGGGCGTTCTTCCCTAAGGACGGCGTCACCACCGAGGACCCGGTGACCGGCAGCCTGAACGCCTCTCTGGCGCCGTGGCTGCTGCGCACCGGCCGGGCCCAGGCTCCCTACGTGGTAAGCCAGGGCACGGCCCTGGGCCGCGCTGGCCGGGTGCACGTCTCCTGCGATGACGACGGCACGATCTGGGTAGCGGGCGGCACGGTCACCTGCGTCCGCGGCCAGGCCGAACTCTGACCCGCCCGGTCAGCCCTGGCGCGCCTCACGCCGGCCAGTCGGCGCGCCTTACACCGGCCAGTCGAGCTGTGACTCCGGAATGGCGAGCCGCCGCCCGTGCGCCTGGGCCGCGGCCCGGCCGGCCGCGTCGCCGCGCGGGTAGCGGAAGATCCGGCCGGGGAAAACCACGAAGTTCTCGGCAGGGGATTCGAAGTTCACATACCAGCCGGGCCGTTCGAGCGCGTCCGCGAAGGCCTGGGCCAGCTCCTCAGCGCTGGCTTCCTCGGCCTCGAAATCCAGCGTGGTCCAGATGTCTGGCTGGTCGGGCGTGGTGCCCCCAGCCCGGTACCTGCTGATCTTGCGGACGGTCAGCCTCAGGTCCGCCAGGACCGTGCCGACGCGGAGGCTCTCGGCGATGAGGGTGCCCTCGATCATGGTGCCCTCCTCCCAGCGAACGGATGGGTACCCGCGGCGCGGATCCGTCCCGCGACCGTACGCGGATGCTCTCGGAGCAGCGATCCGCCGTAACATTAGCCGCCGCCACCGACAAGCACGGCCGCCGATACTCATGTGCTCCTCCGACCATGCCTGCCCGGCCAGCACACCGGGACCGGCAGCCGCTTGGCGGCGCCAGGCTCAGGCCAGGTAGGGCTCTGGCCGGGTCAGGTAACGCCGTCCGTGGGGCGTTGTCCAGACGAAGGTGCCCGGGCGGGGCTGGGCCAGTTGCCAGCCGCTGGCCTGCTTGGCGCGGTGATGGCGTCGGCAGCAGGGGCCACCGTTGCATTCGCACGACCGGCCGCCCTGGTGGTAGGGGATCGTGTGCTCGAAATCGCAGGACACGGCGGGCCGACGACAACCCGGAGCAATGCAGGTGACCTGCCGTACCTGAATCAGGTGGGTTAAGGCAGCGGAGGGCCGGTACCCCGGCGACTCCCGGCGGTGGCTGCATTGACCTGTCTCCAGCCAAGCCAGGCTGACGCCAGCCAGCCACATGCGGATCCCCAGCGGGGGCGGTGGGCCTCGGCCCTCGCGTGGGCCGAGGGGTCCGGCCGACGGCCGACCGGGAGCAGCTTTGGCGCACCCGTGGGCGACCGCTCGGCCATCGGATCCGGTCACGGTCACGCACCATTTGGTCGCCGGATCGCGGGCCAATGCGCCGGCCAGCGCCCTTGAGTCCGCGGCATCCAGCGGCCCGAACCCGGCGACCTCACCTGGCGAAAGTGACCAGCCCAGCCACGTCGAAAGCGGCAATACCAGGTTTACGGACCCGCGCAACGCCGGGCCGGGTTCCCGGCTCGGCGGGGAGGCCGGTGCCCGACCGGATGCTGGGTGGGACGGCTTGCGGGCAGCTGGCGAAAACGCGCCGTCCCCCGCATCGCAACCGATCCGGGCGCCCGGCGGCCCGCAGGCGCGAAGGCTGTCGCGATAGGAGCCCACCCCGGCGTCTCTCGCCTCGTCCGCCGCAGCAGTGGGCCCGCCTGGACCGCCGGCGTCGGCCGGGCTGCCCGGGTTGGGTGTGCCGGTGGGGAGCCGGTTCTCGGACGGCTGATCGGCCGGGCTGCCCGGATTGGGTGTGCCGGTGGGGAGCGGGGTCTTGGGGGGCTGGTCGGCTGGGCTGCCCAGGCTGGGTGCGCCGCCGCGGATCAGGTTCTCGGACGGCTGGCTGGCTGGGCTTCCCGGGCTCGGTGTGCCGGTGGGGAGCGGGGTCTTGGGGGGCTGGGCGACCGGGCTGCCCGGACTGGGAGTATCTGTGGGGAGCAGGGTCTCGGGGGGCTGACCGTTCAACAGGGCCAGATACACCTGTGAACGCAACTGATCGAGGTTCCCGCTGAGGCCCGCAGCCTTGAGCCGCTTGGCCCAGCTAGTCAGGTGCGCGTCGGCGGCCAGCACGCCCGCGGGCGGCAGGTCCCGTCCGGCCAGGGCGGCGGTGCCGGCGTCCTCCATCCACCGCTCCACCCGCGCCAGTTTCTCTGCCTGCGCCTTGCGCCGGCGCGCGGCGGCCGGGTCGGCGGCTATCGCCTGGCGGCACGCCGCAGCTCTCCGGTGGTCCACTTCGCCGCCCGCCCGATCACAGCCGCTTCCACTCGTGAGGCGTGTACGTCGCCCAAACCACTCAGCTCGCTAAGGATCACCAGTGCTTTCGGCGCATCGATTTCACCGGCCGCTAATGCCGCCATCGTCTTGGGCAGCCGCGCCAGGCCCTGTGCCCTGTCCACCAGCCTGCCCCCCGCCCACGGTGTGAGCGTGAGTGCCATCGCCACCTCGTCACCGGCATGCTCAGCTAAATGTGCATCCGCTCCCGCCGCGACCTGCGCCTGCCGCCGCCGGCACAGCTCCGCGATCGCGGCCAGCTCCCCGGCAGTGGCCCAAGACGCGACTCGCCGCCAGGCGATCATCAGGCCGGCGAGTTCGTCATCGGTGACGCGGCTCAGCCCACCCGCCCACTTATCGGCGGTAAGCCCGGCCAGGACCGGTCCCGGCGGCACCCGATCGGCCACGCCCCCCGCGTCAAACCCGCCACCGGTGCCGAGGTGCCGCGGCATCAGCCCAGGCAGCGCCTCCACCGGCTCGTCGCCCGGCGGCGAGCCCAGCTCATCACCAGGCGACCACGGTCCGCCCAGCGAGCAGCCCAGAGCCATCGGAACGGCATCGCCTCGGCCCTCGTCCCAGACATCTGCGTCATTCGCGTTAGCGCCTGCGCGGTCCAGGGCGGCCAGCGTGGCGATTTCCCTCGCGGTCAGCGATCCTGCCGGGTCCCACTCACTGTCATCCCCGCAGTCACTGTCCTCCCAGCGGGAGCGCTCAGCGTCTGAGAACTGCCCGTTTCCCGGGCAGCGGGCGGCCCCGGTAATCGTGGTCCACGCGGGGCCAACGGGTGGCACCCACGGCGGCGCCGGAGCCATGGCAGTCGCCTGGTCGACGGGCGGGCTCCCCGGTGGCTGGCCGTAACTGGCAAGGTCGGCCACCGGGAGCTCCTTTCGAACTGATATACGCTTATTGGCCTTAACCTTAGCATTCAATGCCGACAAAACCGCTGTCGTGTCTCGGTGCGGAGTGGGCGTAGCTGATACGGGTGGGATACGCAGCACTCACCCGTCGTTCCAGGCTCACCCGTCGCGGGCGGTGGCGACGACGGCCAGCTCGGCGAGCGCTCCCCGGGCTTCGCCGGTGATGGGGGCATCCTCCAGCGCGGCGATGGCCTCGCTGACTTGGCGGCCGATCATCCGCTCACACTCCACCAGAGCCCCGGTGGCCGTGATGGCTGCGCGGACCTCCGCCGTCCCGGCCTCGTCAAGGGCCGGGTCACCCAGGTATCGGTCGATGACCTCGGCCTGACCGGGTGTGGCGCGGTCCCTCGCGATCGCTAGCAGCACGGTGCGCTTGCCCTCTCTGACGTCGTCACCGGCGGGCTTGCCCGTCTGGGCCGGGTCTCCGAACACGCCGAGGATGTCGTCGCGGAGCTGGAAGGCCAGGCCGAGCGGCAGTCCGTAAGCGGTGTATGCGGCGGCCAGGCCGGGCGCCTGGTCCGCGCCGGGCGGGCCGTCCTGCCCGGCGGCGCCGCGGCCGGGCACCTCGCCCGCGCAGCCGCCCGCCAGGGCGGCACCGAGGTACAGCGGCCGCTCGATGGTGTACTTGGTCGTCTTGAACTCCACCACACGCAGCGCGCTCTCCAGCGTCTCGTCGCCGGTCACCTGCCCAAGCAGGTCGAGGTACTGCCCGGCAAACACCTCGGTGCGCATCCGGTCGAGCACAGGCCGCCCACGGCGCAGTGCCTCGCCGGGCAGGCCGCTGGCATGGAACATCTCATCGGTCCAGCAGAGCAGCAGGTCGCCCAGGAGGATGGCGGCGCCCATGCCGAAAGCCGCGGGAGAGCCGTGCCAGTGGCTGCGGGCATGCCGCGCCTCGAACTGCCGGTGCAGCGAGGGCTGGCCCCGCCTGGTGTCGCTGCCGTCCATGAGGTCGTCGTGGACCAGCGCACCGGCGTGCAGCAGTTCCAGGGCCGCCGTCGCGTTGATGATCTCCGGGCAGTCCGGCGCGCCCACACCGCGCCAGCCCCAGTAGCAGAACGCGGGCCGCAGCCGCTTCCCCCCGGCCAGTAGGCCGGCGATCGACTCGGCTACCGGCAGCAGGTCTTGCCCGGCGGCGAGCAGCACGTCGCGCTGCTGGCCGAGGAACGTCTGCAGCGCGCCGTCCACCCGGTCACGGACGTGTCCCAGCATCGCGGAGCCCGGTGTCATGCTCGCGAGACTAGATGATCCGCCGAGCCCAGAGCCCGGCGAGCACAACCGGTAACGTGGGCTGCATGCCGCCACACCTTGATCACAAAGTGCCGGCCATCCGTGACCTGCTGGCCGGGAACCGGCGGTCGTTCTCGTTCGAGTTCATGCCGCCCAAGACCGAGATGGGCGAGCGCCAGCTCTGGCGGGCGATCCGGCGGCTGGAGCCGCTGCGGCCGACGTTCGTCTCGGTGACCTACGGCGCGGGCGGTTCGACCAGGGAGCGCACGGTACGGGTCACCGGGCGGATCGCCGCCGAGACCACGCTGACCCCGGCCGGGCACATCACCGCCGTCAACCACTCGGTGGCCGAGCTGCGGCGCCTGGTCGGCTCGTACGCCGCGGTCGGGGTGCGGAACATGGTGGCCCTGCGCGGTGACCCGCCGGGCGACCCGAACGGCGAGTGGCACGCCCATCCCGAGGGCGTACGGCACGCGGAGGAACTGGTGCGCCTGATCAAGGCCTCAGGCGACTTCTGCGTCGGAGTGGCGGCGTTTCCCGAAGGTCACCCGCGGTCCCCGGATCCCAAGTCCGACCTTGACTATTTCGTCAGGAAATGCCGCGCGGGGGCAGACTTCGCGATCACACAGATGTTCTTCTACGCCGAGGATTATCTCCGGCTGCGGGACCGGGTGGCGGCGGCCGGGTGTGACGTGCCGATCATTCCCGGTGTCATGCCGGTCACCAGCATGGCCACGCTGGAGAAGATCGTGCTGCTGTCCGGCGCCAAGGTTCCGCCCGGTCTCGTAGAGCGGCTGAACGCGGCGGCAGACGACAAAACCGCCGTTCGTGAGATCGGGGTGGACTACGCCGCTGGCCTGTGTGAGCGACTGCTCGCCGAGCAGGCTCCCGGCCTGCACTTCTGCACGCTGAACGGCTCCCGCGCGACGCTGGACATCTACCAGCGGCTTGGCCTGTCCGGCGGGGCCGAGCCTGCCGGGGCCCCGGGAAGCGGCAGCGGTGCCCCCATGATCGCGTAGGGCAGCTCCGTCCCGGGGAAGGTGAAGCCGGTCAGCAGGTCGGTGAAGCCGAGCCCACGGTAGAGCCGCCGGGCGCGCGTGTTGGCGTCCATGGTGGACAGGACCGCCGCCCGTTCCGGCCGCCCAGCGGTCAGCCGCAGCATCATGGCCAGGCCGGTGCCACGGCCCTGGTAGCTGGGCAGCACATGCACCTCTGCGATCTCGAGCGAGTCCGCGAACCAGTCCTGGGCGGCGCGGCTGCCCAGAACGCTGGCGGTTGTGCGGCTGACCAGGTCATGCCACCATTGCCCGCCCCCGCCGTGGAACCCATAGGCGAACGCGACAAGCTCGCCGGTTACCGGCTCGCCGCCGTCGGCATGGTCGCAGTCGGCATGTTCTGCGTCGGTGGCCGCGCCGCCCGCGGGTCGCACGATTGCCGCAATGGCGCGGAACGCGGCGTAGCCTGCATGCCGCTCCATGATGGTGTGCCGCCCGGGAATCTGTTCCTCAGGCGGGTTCATCGCTGCCGCATAGACCCGCGCGCACGCCTCCAGGACCGCCAGGAATTGGTTCCCGTCGAGTTCGGCCAGGATAAGTCCGGGCTGCACGCGCGTAGCGTACTCGACCGGGCTGAGCGGCTCGGTGGCGAGCCAGGTTTTGTCAGAGCCCGGGGGTAGCTTCGAACTCAGATCTGATAGCGGTGGACAGCTAGCCGAACTTATGTTCGAATAGATGTCAGTGAGGCCGCCCGGCAGTTCGCCCCTGCTGCCGGTCCGGGTCGGGCGGAGCGGGGGAAGTGCCCCGCCCGGCCCCGGCTTTGCGGAAGGAGGAGCAGCCATGGACACGCTCAGCCAGGTGCGGCCAGGCCGGACACGGTGCCGCGTCGCCCCTGCCGCCCTTGCGCTCCTGCAATCGGCCAGGCATGGACTGGCGGAGGCAGGCGAGGAAGGCAGCGCCGGCTCGCGGTATGTGGCCGCCCACCTCGCGGCACTGCGGGCCGCAGCCGCGGTTGTGGCTGCCCGTCCCGAGGCCGGGACGGGACCGCGCCGGAAGGCACCGAAGAGCGTGTGGGAGTTGCTGCCGCGCGTGGAGCCCGCCCTCGCCGAGTGGGCGGCCTTCTTCGCGGCCGGTGCGCGCAAGCGGGCAGCCGCCGAGGCGGGACTGGCCCGAGCCGTGTCTGGTGCCGAAGCGGATGACCTGCTCAGGGACGCGGAGACATTCCTGTCGCTGGTCGAGGAGGCGCTGGGAGTGACCGTTCAGCCGGTGCTGCCGCTCAGAAGCGCCGGATAGTTCCCCGGCGCGATCGAGGCCAGCCGATCCGGCTTATCCCAAGCTGGGTCCGGACTTGCTCATGCTCGAAGCGGCCGGATCTGGGCCGCCGCCAACCGGGCCGCCACCCAAACTCAGGGCCTCAGTCGACCAGGGCCTCCGTCAGCCGGGGTCTCCGTCAGCCAGGGGCCTGTGCCAGCCGGGGCCTCCGTCAGCCAGGGGCCAGTGCCAGCCAGGGGCCAGTGCCAGCCAGGGGCCAGTGCCAGCCAGGGGCCAGTGCCAGCCAGGGGCCAGTGCCAGCCAGGGGCCTGTGCCATCGGCATGCAGGCACGTGTGCGGTCCAGCAGGGTCAACGTCCGGCGGGCAGCTTTGCGGGCCGTGGCCGACCCAGCGATGGGCAGGTGGGTCGCAGACGCGCGGGCCTTCAGGATGGGCCAGGCAGGCAGCGCTGGCGCAGAGTCAACAGGCGAGTGGCACGCCATCGCGTCGTGCGGGGCCGCTCTGGTGCCGGGGAGCCGCCGGCCCCGCCACGACGCGCTGTGCTCAGCCTGGGAACGCTCTGCCTGGGAACGCCCAGCTGGGAACGCCGCCTAGCTGGGAACGCCTAGCTGGGAACGCCTAGCCGGGAACGCCTAGTTGGGAACGCCGCGACCGTTGGATGGCCGCTGGTGCCCTAGAACGCCTCGACCGCGCTGCGGGCCTCGGAGTCGAGCACGCCCCAGCCGATCAGCTCCTCGGTGAGGTCGGCCGGCGACTTGTCATAGATGACGGCCAGCGAGCGAAGGTCCTCCTGACGGATGGACAGCACCCGGCCGTTGTAGTCGCCGCGCTGGCTCTGGATGGTCGCCACGTAGCGGGCAAGCGGGCCGGCCTTCTCGCGCGGCAACTGGGACATGCGCTCCAGGTCGATGACGAGCTTCGGCGATGGGGCCATCGCCGTGGGCGCCGCATCGCCCGGCAGGAGTTCCGATACCGGCACTCCGTAGAAGTCGGCAAGCTCGGCAAGCTTCTGCACGGTGACGGAACGGTCGCCGCGCTCATAGGAGCCCACGACCACCGCCTTCCAGCGGCCGCGGGACTTCTCCTCAACACCGTGGAGGGACAAACCCTGCTGGGTACGGATGGCGCGCAAGCGCGCACCGAGCGTCTTGGCGTACTCGGATGGCATGATCTCGGCTCCCTGGCCAGTCGTCGCTTTGAGTGATGGTTACGGACAGTGACGGTAGGCCGCAACCACGACGAGGTCAAGCCGAATGGCAAAAAGTGGGTGAACTTACGCGCCTTGCCCGGACCTCCTTCGAAGCTTCCGGCGCGCCGATCAGTGGCCGGGAGCCCTTACGCCTACAGGGGTTCTGGCCGGTTGGACCGGCGGATACGCCCAGCCAGCACCACGGCGGGCACTCGGCCGGATCACGGTGAGGTAGGTCACATACGGTAACCCGTGGCCCGGGCCCGTCCCGGGACACTGCCGCGCCCAGGCTGCTCGCGTCGCCGCGCCCGCGGCGCCCAGCATCGCCCGGGGCGCGGCGGTCCCCCGTGGTGGGCCGCCGGCTGGTACCGTGTGTCCGAACTGGCGTCCTTTAAAGGCCCGTCCCGTGAGGCGGGAAAGGAGGTCCTCGTGGCGCATGCTGCGCACCCGGCCGGCGGGAAGCCCGGCACCCCCGGTGACAGCGTCACCGCTCAAGGCCAGGCAGGCGGTGCCGACGCACCCGGCCCGCAGGCAAATCCCAAGATTGTCTTTGAAGCGGCGGAGATCAACCGCGCGCTGACCAGGATCGCCCACGAGATCATCGAGCGGACCAGGGGAGCCGAGCAGGTCGTGCTCCTGGGCATCCCCACCCGCGGTGTCCCACTGGCCGGGCGCATGGCCGCGCGGATCACCGGTGTGGAGGGCAGGCCGGTGCCGCACGGCTCACTCGACATCACGATGTACCGCGACGACCTGCGGCTGCGCCCGGCCCGGCGGCTCGGCCCCACCGAAGTACCCGCCGAAGGCATCGACGGCAAGACCGTGGTCCTGGTGGATGACGTCCTCTACTCCGGGCGGACCGTGCGCGCGGCCCTGGACGCCCTCAACGACCTGGGCCGCCCGCTCGCCGTGCAACTGGCCGTGCTGGTCGACCGTGGGCACCGCGAGCTGCCGATCCGGGCCGACTACGTGGGCAAGAACCTGCCGACCTCGCAGCATGAGGTGGTCCGGGTCCTGCTCACCGAGACCGACGGCGAGGACGCGGTGCTCCTTGAACCGGTCGGCACCGAGTCACGGCCCCGCCGGGGCGGAGTCACCGGGAGGAGACGATGAACCGGCACCTCATCTCAGCCGCCGACCTGAGCAAGCAGGACGCGCTGCTGATTCTGGACACCGCCGAGGAACTGGCCCGGGTGGCGGACCGGCCCATCAAGAAGCTGCCCACGCTGCGCGGGCGCACCGTGGTGAACCTGTTCTTCGAGGACTCCACCAGGACCCGCATCTCGTTCGAGGCGGCGGCCAAGCGGCTGTCCGCCGACGTGATCAACTTCGCCGTCAAGGGCTCGAGTGTGGCCAAGGGGGAGAGCCTCAAGGACACCGCGCTCACCCTGGAGGCCATGGGCGCCGACGCCGTGGTGGTCCGGCACAGTGCCTCGGGCGCGCCGCACCGGCTCTCGAACTGGCTGCGGGGCAGCGTGATCAACGCCGGCGACGGCGCCCACGAGCACCCGACCCAGGCGCTGCTCGACGCGTTCACGATCCGGCGCAGGTTCGGCCGGGGCAGCGGCGAGGCACTGGACGGGCTGCGGGTGACGATCGTGGGCGACGTGCTGCACAGCCGGGTCGCCCGGTCCAACGTCTGGCTCCTGCGCCTGCTCGGGGCCGAGGTCGCGCTCGTCGCCCCGCCCACCCTGCTGCCGGTGGCGATCGACGGCTGGCCGTGCTCGGTGAGCTACGACCTCGACGCGGCGCTGCCCAAGAGCGACGTGGTGATGATGCTGCGCATCCAGCAGGAGCGGATGAACGCCGCCTATTTCCCCAGCGTGCGGGAGTACAGCCGCCGCTACGGGCTGGACACCGCCCGGCTGCGTCAGCTTCCCGAGGACGCCATCGTGATGCACCCCGGCCCGATGAACCGGGGGGTGGAGATCGCGGCGGAGGTCGCCGACTCGCCAAGGTCCACGATCGTGGAGCAGGTCACCAACGGTGTCAGCGTCCGGATGGCAGTGCTGTACCTGCTGCTCGGCGGGCTGGAGGTGGCCCAATGACCGCGGAAAACACGACCTGGGTCATCAGGGGGGCGCGGCCGCTGGGTGGCGAGCCCGCCGACATCACCGTCACCGGCGGAACAATCGCCGAGATCGTGCCCGGGGCGACGCCACCGCCCGGCGCGCAGGTCCTCGACGCGTCCGGGCTGATCGCGCTGCCCGGGCTCGTGGACCTGCACACCCACCTGCGCGAGCCGGGCCGCGAGGACGCCGAGACCATCGAGACCGGCACCTTGGCTGCGGCGCTGGGCGGGTTCACGGCGGTGCACGCGATGGCCAACACCGACCCGGTGGCCGACACCGCCGGGGTCACCGAGCAGATCTGGCGGCTCGGCCGGGCGGCGGGCCACTGCGACGTGCAGCCGGTCGGGGCCGTCACGGTCGGGCTGGCCGGGTCGCGGCTGGCCGAGTTCGGCGCGATGGCCGAGTCCGCCGCCGGCGTCCGGGTGTTCTCCGACGACGGCCGGTGCGTGTCCGACGCCGTGCTCATGCGGCGGGCGCTCGAATACGTCAAGGCCTTCGACGGGGTGATCGCGCAACACGCGCAGGAGCCCAGGCTCACCGAGGACGCGCAGATGAACGAGGGGGTCGCCTCCGGGCGGCTTGGCCTGGCCGGCTGGCCCGCCGTGGCCGAGGAAGCGGTCATCGCCAGGGACTGCCTGCTCGCCGCCCATGTGGACTCCGCGCTGCACATCTGCCACGTCTCCACCGCGGGCTCGGTGGAGATCATCCGCTGGGCGAAGTCCAAGGGCTGGCGGGTGACCGCCGAGGTCACCCCGCACCACCTGCTGCTCACCGACGACCTCGTGGCCAGCTACGACCCGGTCTACAAGGTCAACCCACCGCTGCGCACCGCCGCGGATGTGGCCGCACTGCGGGAAGCACTCGCGGACGGGACCATCGACTGCGTGGCCACCGACCACGCCCCGCACCCGGTGGAGGACAAGGAGACCGAGTGGGCCGTGGCGGCGCACGGCATGACTGGGCTTGAGACCGCGCTGCGGGTGGTGCAGGAGGCGATGGTGGACACCGGCCTGCTTGGCTGGGCGGAGGTCGCCGACCGGATGTCGGCCCGGCCCGCAGCCATCGGCCGGCTGGCCGGCCAGGGCAGGCCCCTCGCTCCCGGCGAGCCCGCGAACCTCGTCCTCTACAACCCAGCCACGCGCGAGGTCGTGGATCCCGCCACGCACGCCTCCCGCAGCCGGAACTCGCCGTTCGCCGGCATGACGCTGCCAGGCCAGGTGGTGGCCACGTTCCTGCGCGGCCGCCCGACGGTACTCGACGGGAAGCCCGCCTGATGGCGGGCGGTGCCAGTACCCCGTGGCCAGCGGTGCTCGTGCTCGAGGACGGGACCACGTTCCACGGGACCGGGTTCGGCGCGCGGGGCGAGGCGTTCGGCGAGATGGTGTTCAACACCGGGATGACCGGTTACCAGGAGACGCTGACCGACCCCTCGTACTGCCGGCAGATCGTCGCCATGACCGCTCCGCACATCGGCAACACCGGGGTCAACGACACCGACCCCGAGTCCCGGCGGATCTGGGTGAGCGGTTACGTGGTCAGGGAGCCGTCCCGGATCACCTCGAGCTGGCGCGCCCAGCGCAGCCTGGCCGAGGAACTCGCGGCGCAGGGCGTCCCCGGCATCGCGATCACCGGCACCAGGGCGCTCACCCGGCGGCTGCGCGACCAGGGCGTGATGCGCGCCGTGATCAGTGCCACCGGCGGCGCCGACCCCGAAGAACTGCGGCAGCGGGTGCTCGCCAGCCCGCTGATGGCCGGCGCCGACCTGGCCCGCGAGGTGTCCACCGCCGAGCCCTACCAGGTCAGCCCGCCGCCCGGCACGCAGACCCGCTACCGGGTCGCCGCGGTGGACCTGGGCATCAAGGCCGCGACCCCCACGGCGATGGCGGCCCGCGGCTGCCTGGTCCAGGTGCTGCCCGCCACGGCCACGCCCGCGCAGATCCTCGCCACCGGCCCGGACGGGGTGTTCTTCTCCAACGGCCCAGGCGACCCGGCCGCCGCCGGGTACGCGGTCGAGGCGATGCTCGGCGTGCTGGCCGCGGGCATCCCGGTGTTCGGCATCTGCCTCGGCAGCCAGATCCTCGGCCGGGCCCTCGGCCTGGGCACCTACAAGCTCCGGTTCGGGCACCGTGGCGTGAACCAGCCGGTCAAGGACCTGGCCACCGGAAAGGTGCAGATCACCAGCCACAACCACGGTTTTGCCGTGGCGCCGCCCGGTACGCAGACCCTGCCCGGCGCGGACGCGCCGCAGGCCAGCTCCGGCGCCGATGGCCCGCTCACGGAGCCCGGCCGTGGGGCCTTCGTAGCGCATGATCAAAAGTTGCTCGCGCCGTTTGACACGCCGTTCGGCCGGGCGCAGGTCAGCCACGTCAACCTCAACGACGGCGTGGTCGAGGGGCTCCGGCTGCTCGACGCGCCCGCGTTCAGCGTGCAGTACCACCCCGAGGCGGCGCCGGGCCCGCACGACGCGGCGGGCGAGTTCGACGCGTTCTGCGCGCTGATGGAGCGGGGGCGGGAAGAACAGACCGCGGGGGCGGGACAAACAGAGCGGGCGCGCCATGCCCAGGCGTGAGGACCTGCGGGCGGTGCTGGTGATCGGTTCCGGGCCCATCGTGATCGGCCAGGCCTGCGAGTTCGACTACTCGGGCACCCAGGCCTGCCGGGTGCTGCGCGCCGAGGGGATCCGGGTCAGCCTGGTCAACTCCAACCCGGCGACGATCATGACCGATCCCGAGTTCGCCGACGCCACCTACGTGGAGCCGATCACCACCGAGGTGCTGGAAAAGGTCATCGCGATCGAGCGGCCTGACGCGGTGCTGCCCACGCTGGGCGGCCAGACCGCGCTGAACGCCGCCGTCGCCCTGCACGAGTCCGGCGTCCTGGCCCGGTACGGGGTGGAGCTGATCGGGGCCACCATCGACACGATCCAGGCGGGAGAGGACCGCAGCCGGTTCAAGGAGATCGTCACCGGCCTCGGCGCGCAGGTCCCCGCCAGCACGATCTGCCACAGCCTGGAGGAGTGCGAGCAGGCCGCGGGCCAGCTGGGCTACCCGGTGGTGATCCGGCCCTCCTTCACCCTCGGCGGCGCGGGCTCGGGCATCGCGCACGACGCGGCGGGCCTGCGCCGCATCGCCGGGGCCGGGCTGGACGCCAGCCCGGTCGGCGAGGTGCTGCTCGAGGAGTCCATCCTCGGCTGGAAGGAGTTCGAGCTTGAGCTGATGCGCGACCGCAACGACAACGTGGTGGTCGTCTGCTCGATCGAGAACATCGACCCGATGGGCGTGCACACCGGCGACTCGGTGACCGTCGCCCCGGCGATGACCCTCACCGACCGCGAGTACCAGCACATGCGGGACGTGGCGATCGCCGTGGTCCGCGCGGTCGGCGTGGACACCGGCGGCTGCAACATCCAGTTCGCCGTCCACCCGCGGACCGGGCGGATGGTGGTCATCGAGATGAACCCGCGCGTGTCCCGGTCCTCCGCGCTGGCTTCCAAGGCGACCGGGTTCCCTATCGCCAAGATCGCCGCCAGGCTGGCCATCGGCTACACCCTCGACGAGATCCGCAACGACATCACCGGGCAGACCCCGGCCTGCTTCGAGCCCGCCCTCGACTACGTGGTGGTCAAGGTGCCCAGGTTCGCGTTCGAGAAGTTCCCCGGCGCGAACCCGGAGCTCACCACGCACATGAAGTCGGTGGGGGAGGCGATGGCGATCGGCCGCAGCTTCCCCGAGGCGCTGGGCAAGGCGCTGCGCTCGCTGGAGAGCCCTGGCGCGCCGCTGCACTGGCGGGGCCCGCCGGGGGACCGGGCGGCGCTGGTGGCCGCCGCGGCCGTCCCGCACGACGGCCGGCTGTCCACGGTGCACCAGGCGCTGCGGGCCGGCGCCAGCGTGGCCGAGCTTGCCGCCGCGACCGGTATCGACCCCTGGTTCATCGACCAGGTGGCCGGTCTTGACGAACATGCAGAACGAATAGCCCAGGGCTGGCCCGTGCCCGCGGACACCCTCCGCGCGGCCAAGCGGGCCGGGTTCTCCGACGCCCAGATCGCCGAGATCGCGGGCATAGCCGAGGACGAGGTCCGGCGCCACCGGCACGAACTGGGGATCCGCCCGGTGTTCCACAGCGTGGACACCTGCGCGGCCGAGTTCGAGGCGCGCACCCCGTACCTGTACTCGACCTACGACGAACAAAGCGAGGTGCCCGCGGGGGACCGGCCCAAGGTGATCATCCTGGGCAGCGGGCCGAACCGCATCGGGCAGGGCATCGAATTCGACTACGCCTGCGTGCACGCCTCCTTCGCGCTCGCCAGCGCCGGGTACGAGACCGTGATGGTCAACTGCAACCCGGAGACCGTGTCCACCGACTACGACACCTCCGGGCGGCTGTACTTCGAGCCGCTCACCCTGGAGGACGTCCTGGAGGTGCTGTACGCCGAGCGGGCCAGCGGGCCGGTCGCCGGGATGATCGTCCAGCTTGGCGGGCAGACGCCGCTGCGCCTGGCGCGCGGCCTGGCCGCCGCGGGCGCGCCGGTGGTGGGCACCAGCCCGGAGGCGATCCACCTGGCCGAGGACCGGGGGGAGTTCGGCGCGCTGCTGGCCGCCGCCGGGCTGACCGCGCCCAAGCACGGCACCGCCACCTCGTTCGGCCAGGCCAAGGCGGTCGCCGCCGAGATCGGCTACCCGGTGCTTGTGCGGCCCTCCTACGTGCTGGGCGGCCGGGGGATGGAGATCGTCTACGACGACGCCACCCTGGAGTCCTACGTCGCCAAGGCGACGCAAGCCAGCCCCGAGCATCCGGTCCTGATCGACCGCTTCCTCGATGACGCGATCGAGATCGACGTGGACGCCCTGTTCGACGGGGAGGAGCTTTACCTGGCCGGGGTGATGGAGCACATCGAGGAGGCCGGCATCCATTCCGGCGACTCGGCCTGTGCTTTGCCGCCGATAACCCTGGGTGCCAGCGACATCGAGCGGATCCGGGAGTCCACCGGGGTGATCGCCCGGGGGGTGGGCGTCCGCGGCCTGCTCAACATCCAGTACGCGCTGGCCGCTGGGGTGCTGTATGTGCTGGAGGCCAATCCCCGTGCGTCACGGACCGTCCCGTTCGTGTCCAAGGCGACCGCCGTGCCGGTGGCCAAGGCGGCCGCGCGGATCATGCTCGGCGCGACGGTCGCGGAACTGCGGGCCGAAGGCCTGCTGCCCGCCTCAGGAGACGGCGGCACGCTGCCCCAGCACGCGCCGATCGCCGTCAAAGAGGTGGTGCTCCCATTCAACAGGTTCCGCGACGACCAGGGGCGCGGGGTGGACACCGTGCTCGGGCCGGAGATGCGGTCCACCGGCGAGGTCATGGGGATCGACGACGCGTTCGGCACCGCGTACGCGAAGTCCCAGGCGGCCGCCTATGGCACCCTGCCGGTCAAGGGCCGGGCGTTCGTGTCGGTGGCGAACGTGGACAAGCGGCAGATGATCTTCCCGGTGAAACGGCTGGCCGACCTGGGTTTCGAGATCTGGGCCACCCGCGGAACCGGTGAGGTGCTGCGGCGCAACGGAGTTCGTGCCACGATCGTCCGCAAGCACAGCGACGGTCCGGGTCCCGGCGGCGAGCCGGACATCGTCGCCCAGATCCTGGACGGCCAGGTCGACCTGATCGTGAACACGCCGTTCGGCAGCCCCGGTCAGTCCGGGCCGCGGCTGGACGGGTACGAGATCCGCACCGCCGCGGTCCGGCGCGGGATTCCATGCGTGACCACGATCCAGGGCTTGGCCGCCGCCGTGCAGGGCATCGAAGCGATCACGCGTGGTGAGGTGGGTGTGCGGTCGCTGCAGGAACACGCCAGGGCGCTGCGCGCCGACATGGCGGCCAGCCGTGCCTCCGCAGTCAAGTCAGAGCACGGCGATGACGGCTGAGCGGGCCGAGCCGGGCGCCTCGCTGGTTCCGGCGCAGGTCAAGGGAACCGTGCTGACCGTCCGCCGGGTGGACGCGTACTTCGCGATGAAAGTGATCGCCCCGGGCGTGGCGGCGCGGTTCCGGCCCGGCCAGTTCGTCGCTGTGGCGGTCGGCGGCCCGGACACCTCGATGCTGCTGCGCCGGGCGTTCTCCATCCATGAGGTACGCCCCGACCACGGTGGCACGGTGGAGTTCGTGTTCGCGGTGACCGGGCCGGGCACCTGGTGGCTGTCCGAGCGCCGCACCAGGGACACGCTGGATCTGGCCGGCCCGCTGGGACGGCCGTTCCCGTTGCCGCGGGATCCGGTGAACGCACTGCTCGTCGGCGGCGGGTACGGCAGCGCGCCGCTGTTCGCCCTCGGTGACAAGCTTCGTGGCCGCGGCTGCGCGGTCGACTTCCTGCTGGGCGCGGCCAGCGCGGACCGGGTGTTCGGCGCGCTCACCGCACGCCGCAGCGGGCGCAGCGCGGTGATCACCACCGAGGACGGGTCGCTGGGCGCCCGTGGCCTGGTGACCGATCTGCTGACCCAGGTCATCCACGAGGGCAGGACCGACGTCATCTACGCCTGCGGGCCCATGGGCATGCTCCGTGCGGTGAGCACGCTGGCCAGCCGCTACGACATCCCGGTCCAGGCGCTGGTGGAGGAGTCGATGGCCTGCGGGATCGGGGTCTGCATGACCTGCGTGCTGCCCGTGGTGGGCGAGGATGGGGTGACCCGGATGGCCCGGTCTTGCGTGGACGGCCCGGTGTTCCGCGGCGACCTGGTGCGCTGGGACGACGTCGGGACCGTCCCCTTCGATGCGCTGGGCGCACCCGGGTGGAAGCCGCGCCCGCAGGCCAAGCCGCGGCCGGTGAGACGGTCCTCCAATGGCCGTTGACCTGAGGAGCCGGCTGGCTCATGTGGAGCTGCCGAACCCCATCCTGACCGCGTCCGGGTGCGCCGGCGCGGGCGCGAACTCGCCCAGTTCTTCGATGTAGCCAAGATCGGCGCCGTCGTCACCAAGTCGGTCATGCTCGCCCCGCGCTCGGGGCGCCCCACGCCCCAGGATGGCCGAGACGCCGAGCGGCATGCTCAACTCGATCGGGTTGCAGGGCCCGGGGATCGACGCCTTCCTGCAGCGTGACCTGCCCTGGCTGCTGTCCCGCGGCGCGCGCGCCGTGGTGTCGATCGCCGGCGGCACCGTGGATGAGTACGCCGAACTGGCGGCCCGCCTGTCCGACGCCTCCGGGGTGACCGCCGTCGAGGTCAATATCTCCTGCCCGAACGTGGAGGACCGGGGCCAGGTCTTCGCCTGTGACCCCGCCGCGTCCGCGGCGGTGATAGAGGCGGTGCGGGCCAGGATCCGCTATGACATCCCGGTTTTCGCGAAGCTTTCCGCGGACGTCACCGACGTCGTGGCGATCGCCGGCGCCTGCGTGCGGGCGGGCGCGGACGGGCTTTCGATGATCAACACGCTGCTCGGCATGGCGATCGACACCAAGACCCTGCGCCCAACGCTGGCCGGGGTCACGGGTGGGCTGTCCGGGCCGGCCATAAGGCCGGTCGCGGTGCGCTGCATCTGGCAGGTCCACGAGGCGTTCCCCGACATCCCGATCATCGGCATGGGCGGGGTGCGGACCGGCCAGGACGCGCTCGAACTGATGCTGGCCGGCGCCACCACGGTGAGTGTCGGAACGGCAATATTCCATGATCCGTCCGCATGCCCGCGCATTGTCAGGGAACTGGAGGAAGAACTGGCCAGCCGGGGCATTGAGCGTGCCACTGACGTGGTCGGGCTGGCCCATGAGCCGAGCCAGGTCGCGGGCCGTAAGAGGCCGGGCAGTGTCTTATAGCGTGCGGCCCCAGCCACGAGGAGGGACCTTGACCCAGCCTGCGCCGATAGCCGTCGCACTCGATGCCCCGGATCTGGAGACCGCCGCCCGGTGGGCCGGGCTGGTCACGCCGCACGTGAGCACCGTCAAGGTGGGCCTGGAACTCTATCTGCGGTACGGCCCGGGAATCGTGGCGTCGATCCGCGGCGCCAGCGGCGTCAAGGTCTTCCTCGACCTGAAACTGCACGACATTCCCGCCACCGTGGCCGGCGCGGCTCGTGCGGTGGCCCGGCTGCATCCGGACGTGCTGACCGTGCACGCCACCGGCGGGCCCGAGGTGATCCGCGCCGCGGCCGAGGCGGCACCGTCCACGATGATCGCCGCGGTCACCCTGCTTACCTCGCTGCGTCCCGCCGACCTGGAATGCATCGGCGTCGCCGGCTCGCTGAGCGACGCGGTGCGGCGACTGGCCGTGCTTGCGGTCGACGCCGGTGCCCGCGGCCTGGTCTGCTCGCCGCGGGAGGTTGCCGACGTAAGGGCCGAAGTCGGCCCGGACGTCACGCTGATTACACCCGGAATCCGCCCAGCGGGCGCCGCGGCACACGATCAGGCGCGGACCGCTACGCCGGAAGAGGCATTGCGGTCCGGGGCCGACCTGCTGGTGATTGGGCGGCCTATTACGAGCGCGCCAGACCCCGGGGCGGCCGCCGCGGCGATCGCGGCGCCATTGCGCCGGTTCCAGCCGACCCAGAGCTGAGTTCGCCTCCGGGCCCGACTCCTTCGTACCCGGACCCCGACACCAGCGGAGGGGTACCGGACGGTATACGATCGGTGGAAAGCTGGCCGTCAGCAGGCGCGACCTGTCTCGTCGGCCTCCGGATCAGGGGTCAGCGCGGGGCCGGCGCCGCCCTTGACGATCGGGCAACCACCCCAGTTAACTACCCTGAGTGATCGGCCGCTTTCGGGGAGTAGTACCTGTCAATTTATAGCGTGTTAAACGGGCATTCGCGTTGCCCTGGAGAGCCGAACTCGCTACTTTCCCATCCCGAACCAATGTTTTCTATTCGAAACCCGAGGTGACACGGAGTGGCTCTTCCTCCCCTCACTCCCGAACAGCGCGCAGCTGCCCTGGAGAAGGCGGCTAAGGCACGTAAGGATCGTGCCGAGGTCAAGAACAACCTGAAGCGTGGCTCGATCACGCTCCCCGCTGTCCTCAAGCAGGGACAGTCTGACGAGATAGTGGGCAAGATGAAGGTCTCGGCACTGCTTGAGGCCATGCCAGGCGTCGGCAAGGTGCGGGCGCGGCAGATCATGGAGCGGCTCGGCATCGCCGAATCGCGCCGGGTTCGCGGCCTGGGTGCCAATCAGCGCACCGCCCTTGAGAACGAGTTCGGTGGCGAGCTCTGACCGAGCTCAACGACCCCAAGGACGAGCGCGGGGAACACAGTTCCGCGGTTGATTCGGCCGTTCATCGCGTAAGCGATGCCGCGCTTGTCCCCGGGGGCGCCCATGAAGCCCGGCTGACAGTACTTTCCGGCCC
Source organism: uncultured Actinomycetes bacterium (assembly GCA_963726415.1). GTDB lineage: Bacteria > Actinomycetota > Actinomycetes > Streptosporangiales > Streptosporangiaceae > DASXKD01. Next base: position 49,221 of record CAVSCM010000046.1, on the reverse strand, counting down.
TTCCGGTGTCGGCAAGAGCACCGTCGTGGCGGGCTTGCGGGCGCAGCGGCCCGACATCTGGCTCTCGGTTTCGGTGACTACACGTGCGCCACGGCCGGGCGAAGTCAACGGTCGTGAATACCATTTTGTGAACGATGCGGCATTCGATGCCATGGTGGCCCGCGGCGAGTTGCTCGAGTGGGCCACGTTTGACGGCAAGAAGTACGGCACCCCGAAGGCGCCCGTCGCGGAACAGGCCGCCGCGGGGGTGGCGACGCTTCTGGAGATCGACATCGAGGGCGCCAGGCAGGTGCGCCGCAGCGTGCCGGGCGCCTTGCTGGTCTTCCTGGCCCCTCCGTCCCGTGAGGAACTGGCCCGCAGGCTCACCGGCCGCGGCACCGAACCGCCCGAGGTGATCACCCGCCGCCTGGAAGTGGCCCGGCAGGAGATCGAAGCCGGCCGCGAGTTCGATATCACGCTGGTGAACACATCCGTCAAGGACGTGTGCAGGCAACTGGTAACCTTGATGACGGCCTGAGAGGCTATCCCGCGCTTTCGGCGCGCAACGACGGAAGGAACCCGGTGGCAGGTATTACCACTGCGGACGGCATCACTAACCCGCCCATCGATGATCTGCTCGATGTGGTCGACAGTAAGTACCGCCTCGTGATCATGGCGGCCAAGCGGGCACGGCAGATCAACGCCTACTACGCCCAGCTCGGCGAGGGACTGCTGGAGTACGTGGGCCCGCTGGTCGAGACCAGGGTGCAGGAGAAGCCCCTGTCGATCGCGCTCCGCGAGATCCGCGAAGGGCTTTTGTCCGCCGTGGAGACGGCGGAGCCCTGACCGGCTCGCTAGGCCCTGGGCATGCCGGCCCGCGTCATCCTCGGCGTGAGTGCCGGGATCGCTGCCTACAAGTCCTGTGAGCTGCTGCGGCGGCTGACCGAGTCCGGGCATCAGGTCCGGGTCGTGCCGACCGCGGATTCTTTGCACTTCGTCGGCGCGGCCACCTGGGCCGCCCTGTCCGGCCAGCCCGTGACGACCACCGTCTGGGAAGACGTCCACGACGTGCCGCACGTCCGCCTGGGCGCCGAAGCCGACCTGGTTTTCGTTGCCCCGGCCACCGCTGACCTGCTTGCCCGCGCGGCGAGCGGCCGGGCAGACGACCTGCTCACCTCGGTGCTGCTGACCGCGCGCTGCCCGGTGGTGTTCGCGCCTGCCATGCATACCGAGATGTGGGAACACCAGGCCACCCAGGCCAGCGTGACCACCCTGCGCGAGCGTGGCTGCCTGGTGGTAGAGCCCGCGTCGGGCCGGCTCACCGGAGCCGATAGCGGTCCCGGCCGCCTACCCGAGCCCGCCGAGCTTTTCGAGGTGGCCGTCCGGGTGCTGGCCCGCGGGACCGGCGGGATGGTCCCCGACCTGCACGGCCGCCACGTGGTGGTGAGCGCGGGCGGGACCAGGGAGGAAATCGATCCGGTTCGTTTCATCGGCAACTGGTCGTCGGGGCGGCAGGGATACGCGCTCGCCGAGGCGGCCGTCGCCAGGGGCGCGGCGGTGACCCTGGTCGCGGCCAACGTCGGCCTGCCCGATCCGGCCGGAGCCAAGGTGATCACGGTGACCTCGGCCAGCCAGATGCGCGAGGCGGTGCTATCGGCCGCGGCGGATGCTGACGCGGTGGTCATGGCCGCTGCGGTGGCCGACTACCGGCCCGCGGCGCGCAGTGAGCAGAAGCTCAAGAAGACCGGTACGCCGCTCGCCCCGCTGGAACTGGTGGAGAACCCCGACATCCTGAAGGAACTCGCCGCCCGCCGGCCGCCGGGGCAGGTCCTCACCGGTTTTGCCGCGGAGACCGAGAACATCGCGGAAAACGGCCGGGCGAAGCTCGCTGCCAAGGGCTGTGATCTGCTCGTGGTGAACCAGGTCGGCCCCGGGCTGGCGTTCGGCACCAGTGACAATGCCGCCCTCGTGCTCGGCTCCGACGGGAGCGTGACCGAAGTGCCGCGGGGGCCCAAGTCAGCGCTGGCCGACGTGATCTGGGATCTTGTCATGGCCCGGCTGCCCGCCCGGGCCTGACCGGGGCGCGGCGGCCAGGCACCCGACTGGCCGCGGCTGGCGCCCGGTACAATTCGGCGAAGCCCCTGCACTCGGTAACGGAGTGCACCCGGCGACATGACTGCCGGGCTCGTGGCGCCCGTGACTGGGCGCACCCCAAGCGCAGCAGAAAAGGATCTCACGTGGCTCGTCGTCTCTTCACCTCCGAATCGGTCACGGAGGGCCATCCGGACAAGATGGCAGACCAGATCAGCGATGCCATTCTCGACGCGATGCTCAAGGATGACCCGGGCAGTCATGTCGCGGTGGAAACTCTGATCACCACCGGCCAGGTACATGTGGCCGGTGAGGTGACCACGGATACCTATGTCGATATCCCGTCGATCATCCGCGAGAAGATTCTGGAAATCGGCTACGACTCCTCGGCCAAGGGATACGACGGCGCCTCCTGCGGGGTGTCGGTATCCATCGGCGCCCAGTCGCCGGACATCGCACAGGGTGTGCTGGACGCGTTCGAGTACCGCGAAGGCGAGGGTGCGACCGAGTTCGACCGCCAGGGCGCCGGCGACCAGGGCCTGATGTTCGGGTACGCCTGCCGGGAAACCCCCGAGCTCATGCCCCTGCCGATCATGCTGGCGCACCGGCTCGCCCGGCGGCTGTCCCTGGTGCGGCGCAGCGGTGACGTGCCCTACCTGCGCCCCGACGGCAAGACCCAGGTAACCATCGAATACTCCGGCGACGAGCCGGTCCGGCTGGACACCGTGGTGGTCTCGGCGCAGCACGCGCCGGACATCGACCTGAAGGAACTGCTCGCCCCCGACGTGCGTGACCACGTGGTGGACCCGGTCATCGGCGGCCTCGGTCTCGACACCGACGGCTACCGGCTGCTGGTCAACCCGACCGGGCGGTTCGAGATCGGCGGCCCCATGGGGGATGCCGGCCTCACCGGCCGCAAGATCATCATCGACACCTACGGTGGCATGGCCAGGCACGGCGGCGGCGCGTTCTCCGGCAAGGACCCCTCCAAGGTGGACCGCAGTGCCGCTTACGCGGTGCGCTGGGTGGCCAAGAACGTGGTCGCGGCCGGCCTGGCCGACCGCTGCGAGACGCAGGTCGCCTACGCCATCGGCAAGGCAAAGCCGGTCGGTCTGTTCGTGGAGTGCTTCGGCACCGAGAAGGTGCCGGTTGCCCGGATCCAGGACGCCGTGCTCGAGGTCTTCGACCTGCGCCCGGCGGCCATCGTCAAGGCCCTGGACCTGCTCCGGCCGATCTACGCGCAGACGGCGGCCTTCGGCCACTTCGGCCGGGAGGAGCCCGACTTCTCCTGGGAGCGGACCGACCGCGTCGAGGAACTCAGGCGCGCCGCCGCCCTCTGACCCGATCCGCCGGATCGCCGTACGTTGGCGTTGATGTATGCCCTGGATTGTCCCATTTAGCCTAGAATCTGCCTGATCGGGGTGTGATTCGGGCTGGGAGCGTCGTCATCGCTCGCTCGGCCGGGAGGCTGGTGGGTTCTGGGGCTAACCGGCGGGGCCGGCCGCGGCGGGCGGTAATCGCGGCACCGGCTCAACGCCGGCGCCGCGATCACACGACCCGACCGCTGAAGCCGGCGAACTGGCTGGCTAGGGCTGCATTGGCGCTGGGCGTGGCTGCAGCGGCTCTGGTGGCCGCCGTGGGGCCTCCCTGGTGCCGCAACCTGGTCCGGGCGGCGGACCCGGGTGCGTGGCGTACAAGGGCAGCGGGCTGGACGCGTACCGCGCGGCGATCGGCGATCTGAATGAGGGGCGCCCGGCCCGTGAAGCTCGCGGCCGACGGCACGCGGGCGCGGCGTGGTCAGCGGTGGCTTTGCTCGCGGCGGCGGTCACGGGAGATGGCGTCTTCGAGGCTGGCCAGGCCGGCCGCGATGTCCTCACTGCGGTAACGGTCCACCCACGACCGCAGCATGCTGGCCAGCGGCGCGGGGAACTTCCAGGTCGCCTCGGTGGTGATGTCGTCGATGGCTGCGAGCTGGCCGCGAACGGCCACCGGGTCAGAGCCGGGGCGCAGTGCGATCACGATGCGGACGTCGGTGCCGGTGTCCGCCTGATCGGTGATGTCCTCGATAGGCAGCCCTGGGGTCCGAGCCAGCGAGGGATGCGAGTCAGGCCGGGAGCGGGGCCACGGGCGAGAGATGATCGCCTGTCCCGCTTGCGGGCTGGAGGTCCTGGCCGGCAGGGACTCGATGACGAGGTGGCCCGGGTGGCGGGGCCGCCGCGGGCCAGCGGTCGCATAGGCGAGCGCGGTTACCGCGGTATGCGGGCGGACGGGCGCAGGAGCCCCGGCTGGAGCAGGCGGCACGGGAACGCCGGTGATCGTGATCCTGGCGGTCTCGCGGATCACGGCCCGGCGGCCCTTTATCAGCGCGTCCAGGTCGCCGGTCACCTCGCAGCCAGCCGCCGAGTACGGCAGGCCGACGATGCCGAGAACGTCGTTGTCCGGGGGTGCGCGGATCCTCCAGCAGCCTGCGGAGGGCAGCCAGCACCCGCAACGGCTCCAGCGGCGGCTGCATCCCGCCCCGGTAGGTGGTCCCGTTGATAATCCCTACCGGGACCGGGGCCAGCCGGTGGGCCTCGGCATCGAGCACGATCTGGCCCGCGTGGGATGGGCGGCATTCGGTGTACTCCGGCCCGGAGGCCTCTGGAAAGTCCCGGTCACCCTTGTTGCCCACCACGCTGACCGTAGGCACCGGGACGATCCACGGGCGCGCTAGGTCCAGCAGCACCTCATACCCGTATCGCGGCCCGAGCCCGATGCGCTCCTCGATCGCCGCCACGGCTTTCGTGCAGACGACATGCGCTCGGTGACGACCGCCGCTGGCCGCGCTCAGCGTCTCCAGGATCGCCAGCTCGGTCAGACCGCGCATCCTGTGCGATCACCCGCCACGTATCCTTCCCGGTCCGCGGGAGGCGGCCTTCACTCGGCGCAGAAGTATCAGCCCTCCACGGGAGCCGTCAACCCGAGGGCCCTTCCGGTCTGATGCGCCTTGCCCCAGCGGCCAAAGCCCGAGATCATCTCCGGATCCTTGGCCGAGCGCGGGTTCGCGGCGGGGTCGGATGGATCTGGTAGGACAGGGAGCGTGGCAGGGGACCGGGATCAGGCGCCGCCGCGCACGACCGTCGCACCGGCGCGCGGGGCGGGGCGGCCGGGACGTGCCCGGGCGCCACGGCGGCGGCCACCGGCGGCCCAGGCCCCGGCGGCGGTGCTGCCGGTCGCCCGGGTACTGGTCGATGTGCCGCTGGCGCATCTCGACCGGCCCTTCGATTACCTGGTGCCAGAGAAGCTGGCGGAGTCGGCGGTGCCGGGCTGCCGGGTCCGGGTCAGGTTCGCCGGGCAGCTTGTCGGCGGCTACCTGCTGGACCGGGTTGCCGTGAGCGACCACGCGGGCCGGCTCGCGGCCCTGGAGCGGGTCGTCTCGCCCGAGCCGGTGCTCACCCCGGAGATCGCCGCGCTGGCCCGGGAGGTGGCCGACCGCTACGCGGGCACAATGGCGGACGTGCTCCGGCTGGCGATCCCGCGGCGCCACGCGGGCGCGGAAAAGGCGGCACGGCCGCGCGCCGCTAGTGCCCCGGGCAACGGGGATGCGCCCGGAGCGCCTGGGGCGCGGGGTGCTGTGAGCGTGCCGGGTGACGCGCGGCCGTCGCCGCTGGTACGGCCGGAGCCGGGGCCGTGGGCTCGTTACCGGCAAGGGCCGGCGTTTCTGGCGGCGCTGGCGGACGGGCGGGTGCCGCGTGCGGTCTGGACGGCCCTGCCGGGCCAGGACTGGCCGGAGGAGATCGCGCGCGCCGCGGGTACCGCGGCCGCCTCGGGCCGGGGTGCCCTCATCGTGGTCCCGGACGCGCGCGACCTGAGCCTGGTCGACGCCGCCCTGGCCCGGACGCTCGGGCCCAGCCGGCACGTCAGCCTGGCAGCGGGGCTCGGGCCCGCCGAGCGGTACCGGCGGTGGCTGGCCGTGGCCCGTGGCGAGATCCGCGTGGTGGCCGGCACCAGGGCCGCAATGTTCGCCCCCGTGGCCGGTATCGGCCTCGTCGTGGTCTGGGACGACGGCGACGACCTGCACGCCGAGCCGCGCGCCCCCTACCCGCACGCCAGGGAGGTGCTCGCGCTGCGGGCGCACCGGGCCCGCGCCGCCGCCCTCATCGGCGGCTTCGCCCGCACCGCCGAGGCGACCAGCCTGGTCGCGAGCGGCTGGGCGCGCGCCGTGACGGCCCCGCGCGACGTGGTACGCCGGTTCGCCCCCGATGTCCGCGCGACCGGCGACGATGCCGAGCTGGCCAGGGACGAGGCGGCCAGGACCGCCCGGATACCGAGCCTGGCGCTGCGCGCCGCCCGGGCTGCCCTGGACCGCGGGCCGGTGCTGGTCCAGGTGCCCAGGCGCGGATACTTGACCGCCGTGGCCTGCGAGCGCTGCCGCGCGGCCGCGCGCTGCGTCACCTGCGGCGGCCCGCTGGCGGTGGCGGCAAGCGACGCCCCGGCCGGTTGCCGCTGGTGCGGCCGCAGCGATGCGGAGTGGCGGTGCCCTGCCTGTGGCCACGGCCGGCTCCGGGCCGTCGTCGCGGGGTCCCGGCGCACCGCCGAGGAGCTCGCCAGGGCGTTCCCCGGTGCCCCGGTCGTCGTTTCCGCAGGCGCGGCCACGCTCAACTCGATACCGCCGCGGCCGGCCCTGGTCGTCGCAACGCCGGGGGCCGAACCCCAGGTAGACGGCGGGTATGCGGCGGCGGTGCTGCTCGACGGCTGGGTGCTGCTCGGCCGGCCCAGCCTGGCCGCGGCGCAGGAGGCGCTGCGCCGGTGGCTGAACGCCGCGGCGCTGACCGCCCCGGGCAGCGCCGGCGGCACGGTGGTCCTGGTAGCCGAGGCGGCGCTGCCGGTCGCGCAGGCGCTGATCCGCTGGGATCCGGTCACCCACGCCGAACGCGAACTCGCCGAACGGGAGGCGCTCGGTTTCCCGCCCGCCGTGCGGATGGCGGCTGTGACCGGTTCCGCCGGGGCCGTGGCCGGATTCCTCGCCGACACCGTGCTTCCAGCGGAGGCGGAGGTCATCGGCACGATCCCGGCCGGCCCGGACAAGGCCGGCCCGGACAAGGTCCAGGCGCTGATCAGAATTCCCCGGCCCGGCGGGCTGGCGCTGGCGGCCGCGCTGCGACAGGCCCAGGCTGTGCGCACCGCGCGCAAAGACACCGGCCAGGTGCGGGTCCAGCTTGACCCGGCCGACCTGATCTGACCTGGAAACCCGCGTGCTGAGCTGCCCGGATGCCCTGCGATAGTCCCGGTACTCCCCGCGCACCCGCTGCCGCGACCCCGCCGACGTCATAGGGTGCTGGGGTGGCCACCTCACGACGGAACGCGCGCACGCAGCGCGGCGCAGCCGCGCCGCCCGCAGCTACCGGCGAGGACGGGACAGGCGAAACCGGCTCCCAGAACCAGGCGGGTGGCAAGGCCGCCAGCGGCGCACGGCAGGGGACCAGGGCCAGGCCGGCCAAGCTGCCGCCGGTCCGGCTGGCGCCGCGGGAGGAACTGGCCGCCGCGGCCAGGGTGGCACCGCTGCTGCGCGCCGCCCGGCTGGTCGCCTGCTGGGCAGCGGCCGGCCAGCGGTCCGGTACCGCTGAGGGGCTGACGGCCAGCGCCGCGTCGGCGGCCATAGCCGAACTGGAACTCACGGCCGCGGAACTCGACGTGGCATGGCGGGTGGCCGCGGGCACCGGGATGGTGGCGGTGCCCGCCGGCCAGGCCGTCCCCGGGCCACGGGTGGACGTGCTGGCCAGCGGCGATGCCGGTGACGTGCTCGCGGTGTGGGAGGACGCCCTGCGGGTGATGCTCCGCGCCGAGGATCTCGATGGCATGGCCACCGCGCTCTACACGGTCGGCGGCCCGGTGAAGATGGACGCGCTGTTCGAGGCGTACGTGGCGGCGGCCGGGAGCCGGGACCGCGCGGAACGGCCGTCCCGCCCGGGGGAGGACCTGGCCGCGGGCCTGTCCTCCGCGCTTGAGACCCTGGCCGATCTCGGCGTCGTGGAACTTGGCACCGACGACAGCGCGGGCGGCCTGACCGTGGCCCTGTCGCGGCTCGGGGTCTGGGGGATGCACCGGCATCTGCGCGCTCAGGGCTGGCACGTGCCCGTGCTCGGCAGTGGCGCCCTCGACGGTGCCGCCGCCCTGCTCATCACGCTGGCAAGCTGCGACGCGGAAGACGGCGAGGCGGAGATCGCCGCCTGGCTCGCGGCACGGGCCCCGGCGCATGCGGCCCGGGAACTGATCGACGCGGCCCGGCGCGGGACGCCAGGCCTGCGCGGCGCCGGTTTCGCGGTGCTCGACCGGATCGGCGACCAGGCCGTGCCCGCGGTGCAGGCCGCGCTCGAGGATCCGGTGCTGCGGGCGCACGCCGCCGTGTGGCTGCACGAGCACGGCGAAGAGGCCGAACTCGGGCCGCGGGAGCGGGCCTGGCTGCTGGTGGACCTCGGGGCCGGGCTGCTTGAAGAAGCCGACCCCAGGGACGTGGTGGTGGAACTGCTTCCCGACCTTCCGCCCAAGGCCCAGGCTGACATGGTGGCGGGGCTGTGGGAGGTGGACCACCCGGCCGTGACCGACCTGCTCACCGCGCTCAGCGAGCACCACCCGGACCCGGCGGTGGCCAGGGCCGCGCGCAAGGCCGCGTTCAAGGCGCGCTCGCCCTCACCTGGCTCGCGCGGCAGGCGCTCGTAACCTGCCAGACCCCCTAGACTTGACCCGCCGGAGCCCGGCGGGCAGGTTCTGGCCGACCGCGACACAAGGCCGTCATGCGAAGGGACGGTGCGCCATCAGCATCAAGCCGATCCGGCTCTTCAGCGATCCGGTGCTGCGCACCACGGCCGATCCCGTGAAGGTGTTCGACGCCGAGCTCCGCAGGCTCGTCAAGGACCTCACCGATACCATGCTCGACGCGCCGGGCGTGGGCCTCGCCGCGCCCCAGATCGGGGTGAGCCTGCGGGTGTTCACCTTCCATGTCGATGACCAGGTCGGGCATCTGATCAACCCGTCGCTGGGCCTGTCCGACGAGGAAGAGACCGACGACGAGGGCTGCCTGTCCTTCCCCGGCCTGGTCTATCCCACCAAGCGCGCCTACGGCGTCGTCGCCAAGGGCTTCAACATGCACGGTGAACCGGTCACGCTGGAAGGCACCGGACAGCTGGCGCGGTGCGTCCAGCACGAGACCGATCACCTGGACGGCGTGCTGTTCATCGACCGGCTGGACGCCAAGCAGCGGAAGCTGGCGATGAAGGAGATCCGCGAGTCCGACTGGTGGGGCGACGCTGCGGCCAAGGTGAAGGTCTCACCGCATCCCACCTGGGGCAAGGCGCTCTGAACCGGATGCGTGATGGCGAAGCGGGCCACCCCGCGCGGCGGCCCCGGATCCCCGCGAATCCATGCGCGTGATCTTCGCCGGCACCCCGCAGACGGCGGTGCCCTCACTGGAAGAACTCTTGCGGTCCAAGCACGAGGTCGTGGCGGTGCTGACCCGGCCGGACGCGGCGGCCGGACGGGGCCGGCAGGTCGGCCCGAGCCCGGTTGCCCGGTGCGCGGCCGACGCCGGCATCGAAGTGCTCAGGCCCGCCACGCCCCGGGATCCGGCCTTCCTTGACCGGCTCCGCGCGCTCGGGCCCGACTGCTGCCCGGTCACCGCGTACGGTGCGCTGATCCCGCGCGCGGCGCTGGAGATACCGCCGCACGGCTGGGTGAACCTGCACTTCTCACTGCTGCCCGCCTGGCGGGGCGCCGCGCCGGTCCCGCACGCCATCTGGCACGGCGACGACATCACCGGGGCTACCACGTTCCGCCTGGTGGCCGAGCTGGACGCCGGGCCGGTGTACGGGGTGATGACCGAGCCGATCGGCCCGCAGGACACCGCCGGTGACCTGCTGGCCCGGCTCGCCACCTCGGGCGCCGGCCTGCTGGCCCAGACCCTGGACGGCATCGAGTCCGGTGACCTGCGCGCGGTCCCGCAGCCCGCCGAGGGCATCAGCTACGCGCCCAAGCTGACCACCGAGGACGCGCGGGTGCGCTGGGGCGATCCGGCGCTCGCCGTCGGCAGGCAGATCCGTGCCTGTACCCCCGCTCCCGGTGCCTGGACCATGCTGGGCGACACCCGGCTGAAACTGTGGCCGGTGCGCGACTGCGCGCAGGCACCGGGCGCGCCGCTGCGCCCAGGGGAACTGCGGGTCACCAGGTCCGCGGTGTTGGCAGGCACCGCTACGCACCCCGTGGAACTCGGCGACGTACAGCAGGGCGGCAAGCGGAGAATGCCCGCCACCGAATGGGCCCGGGGACTGCGGCTGGGTGCGGGGCAGCCTCTGCGGCGGGGCGGTGGTGAGCCGGCTGCCGGGGCCCAGGTCCCGGGCGAGACCGGCGCCGCGGGACCGGTGCTGCACTGACATGGCCGGCCGCCGCACCGCCGCACCGGCCAGGGTGCCGCCCCGCGGCGCCCCGACCCCGGCCCGCGAAGTCGCGCTGGCCGTGCTTCGCGCGGTCGCCGACCGGGACGCCTATGCCAACCTGCTGCTCCCGGCCCTGCTGGCCGAGCGGGGGCTGCACGGCCGCGACGCCGCGCTCGCCACCGAACTGGCCTACGGCACGCTCCGCGGCCGCGGCAGCTACGACGCCGTGCTGGCCGCGTGCAGCACCCGCGTGCTCGCCGACATCGACCCCCCGCTGCTTGACGTGCTCCGGCTCGGCACCCACCAGTTGCTGGCGACCAGGATCGGCCCGCACGCCGCGGTGGCCACGTCGGTCGCGCTGGCCCGGGAGGTGGCCGGGGGAGGGGCCGCGGGGTTCGCCAACGCGGTGCTCCGCCGGGTCGCCACCCGCGACCTGGACTCCTGGATCGCGGTGGTCGCGCCGGACCGGTCCGGCGACCCCGTCGGCTACCTCGCGGTCAAGACCAGCCATCCGGGCTGGATCGTCGCCGCGGTCAGCGAGTCGCTGGGCGAGGAACCGGTCACCGGGCTGCCGCTGACCGAGGCGGCGCTCGCTGCGAACAACACCCGCCCGCTGGTCACCTTGTCCGCGGTGCCCGGCCTGGCTACTCCCGCTGACCTCACACCCCGGGGCAGCCGGCCCGCGCGGTGGTCCCCGTTCGGTGCCTACCTGGACGGCGGAGACCCGGCCCGGATACCCGAAGTCAAGCAGGGCCGCGCGGCCGTGCAGGACGAAGCCAGCCAGCTCGCCGCCCTCGCGCTGACCCGCGCGGACACGGCCGGCGCCCGCGACGGCACCGCGGACTCTGCCGGGGGAGACCCGGACACGGCACAGGCCGGCGACCATCGCTGGCTTGACCTGTGCGCCGGCCCCGGTGGAAAGGCGCGACTGCTCGCAGGCCTGGCGGCGGGCCGGGGCGCCCGCCTGCTCGCCGCCGACGTCAGGGAACACCGGGCCCGGCTGGTGCGCTCGGCGACGGCCCCGGTCGGCGCCGCCGCAGTGGTCGTGGCGGACGGCACCAGGCCCGCCTGGCGGCCCGGCTCGTTCGACCGGGTGATCGCCGACGTCCCCTGTTCCGGGCTCGGGGCGCTGCGCCGCCGCCCGGACGCACGCTGGCGCAAGACACCCGCCGACGTGGCGGCGCTCGGCGAGCTGCAGCGCGCGCTGCTCCGCACCGCGATCAACGCCGCGAGGCCCGGTGGAGTGATCGCCTACGTCACCTGCTCGCCGCATGTCGCCGAAACGCGCGCCGTGGTCGATCAGGCCGCAGCCGCCCGTGACGACGTCGTGGTGCTGGACGCCCCGGCGCTGCTGCCCGAGGTACCGGATCTGGTCTGTCCCGCTCCGGGCGGGCGGTACGCGCAGTTCTGGCCGCACCTGCACAGCACCGACGCCATCTTCCTGGCCCTGCTGCGCAAGCGCTAGGGGTTCACCTGGTGAGCGCTCGGCCGGTGGTGCGGCCGAGGCGGGAGGTGCCGATATCGGCGCGCTGGCCCTGGGCGTAACCGGTCCCGTACCCGGTGCCGCTGTAGGTCACCCGGGACGTGCGGGTGACCGGGTAGGCCTGCCGCAGGGTGCGATCGATGATCTCGGTCCGGTCCGCCAGCACCAGCGCGGCCGAGGGGCCGCTGCCCGCCGGGGCGTCCACGGCGCGCTGCGCCGCTCGCTGCTCGGCCGCGCGGACCCGGGACACCACGGCGGTCGCGAAACCGAGCAGCCAGCTCCGGCGCCACGCGCGGGTGCTCCGCGACCAGGCCGGCGGCTCGGCGGCGGACAGACCCTGCCACATCTGCAGGAGCAGCGAGGTGTAGAGGACGTCGGTGCGCTCGATGTCCGAGGCGAAGCCGAACACGTGAATGCGCGATCCCGGGCCGGTGCGGGGCAGGATCACGCACTGGCAGCGCAGCGCGGCCGCCAGCCCGCACAACAGGTGCGCCTGCACCCTGGCCCAGGGGTTGGCGACGTCGATGACCCGGTCGTCGGGCCGGTCCGTCTCCGGCCGCACCGCCGCGAGCAGGGCGCGGTCGATGCCGTACTTGGCCATCAGCTCGGCGGCCTTGGCCGTCAGTGCCTGCGCCTCCGCCTGGGTCACCCCGTCCGCCTCGGCCTTGACCAGCAGCTTGCGGACCCGGGCGAGCAACGCGTCCGGTGTATCGGGGTTCACCAGTGGAACCCTACCGGGGGAGCCCGGTACCACCCCGACGCCACCCGCGCGTGACCGGGGGCGACGTCTAGACTCGGCAATATGGCCGTCCAGATGGCGCCCAGCATCCTGAACGCGGATTTCGCCCGGCTCGCCGACGAGGCGGCAGCGGTCGCCGATGTGGCCGACTGGCTGCACGTGGACGTCATGGACTACCACTTCGTGCCGAACCTCACCATCGGGCTGCCGGTCGTCGAGTCGCTGCTCAAGCACACCGAGCTGCCGCTGGACTGCCACCTGATGATCGCCGAGCCGGACCGGTGGGCCGCCGGGTACGCGGAAGCGGGGGCCCGCAACGTCACGGTGCACGCCGAGGCGCTCCATGCCCCGACCCGTACCCTGCGGATGATCCGCGCCGCGGGTGCCCGCGCCGGGCTCGCGATCAACCCCGCCACTCCGGTGGAGCCCTATGAAGACCTGCTGCCCGAGTTCGACATGCTGCTGCTGATGACCATCGAGCCGGGATTCGGTGGCCAGGCCTTCCTCGATGTCGTGCTGCCCAAGCTGCGGCGCGCGCGGGCGCTGGTGCAGCGGCACGGCGCGTCGGTGTGGCTCCAGGTGGACGGCGGGGTGGGCGAGGAGACCATCGAGCGGTGCGCGGAGGCCGGGGCCGACGTGTTCGTGGCGGGCACGGCGGTCTACGGGGCGGACAACCCCGCGGCGGCCGTGCAAAGGCTGCGCCAGCACGCGGAACAAGCCACTGCCCGCGCACCCTGGCAGCAGCACTGATCCTGGCGTCAGGCCGCCCGGAAAAGCGGCCAGCCAACACGTGGAGAGTTGTCGATTCCGGGGGCGGCCGCTCGTCGAGTTAGGTGACGGAGCCCTTGACGGAAACGGAAGGATGATCACAACCATGGCTGAATACATGATCCTCATTTGCGAGGACGAGAGTGCCTACGCCACCGCCACGCCGGACGTGCTCCAGCAGGTGATGGACGCGCATAACCGGTTCTCCGAACAGGTCGCCGAGACGGGCGGCAAGATCATCGAGGGGCGGGCCCTGCAACCCACGTCCACGGCCACCTCGATCCGCGGCGACGTGGTGACGGACGGCCCGTTCATCGAGACCAAGGAAGCGATCGGCGGCTACTACCTGGTCGAGGCGCGTGACCTCGACCACGCCCTGCAGATCGGCAAGCTGTGCCCGGCCCGGTTCGGCGGCGTCGAGGTGCGGCCGATCATGGTGTTCGGCTGAAGTGACCGGATCCCCCCGGCCCGCTGCGGGCGCCGACGCCGGCGCTGGCCGGGGAACGGGCGAGGTATCCGCCGCGGTCGCGGACGCGCACCGTCGCGAGTGGGCCTTCGTGCTCGCCGCGACGGCGCGCGTCGCCGGCGACCTTGACCTGGCCGAGGAGTGCGTACAGGACGCCTACGCCGCCGCACTTACCGCCTGGACGCGGCAGGGCGTGCCGAACAGTCCAGGTGCCTGGCTCACCACCGCGGCGCGCCGCCGCGCGATCGACGCCAAGCGCCGGGACCGGGTGCTGCGTGCCAAGCTGCCGCTGCTCATCGAGCCGGACTCCGCCGGTCGCGGCGTCCGCGCCGCCAGGAGACGGCCAGGCGGAGGAGGACCAGGTGATCCCCGACGACAGGCTCCGGCTCATCTTCACCTGCTGCCACCCGGCGCTGGCCAGGGAGGCCCAGGTCGCGCTGACCCTGCGGCTGGTGTGCGGACTGACCACCGTGGAGATCGCGCAGGCGTTCCTGGTCGCCGAGCCGACCATGGCCGCGCGGGTGACCCGCGCCAAGAAGAAGATCTCCGCGGCCCGGATCGCCTATCGCGTGCCCGCCCCCGCCGAACTGCCCGACCGGCTTGACGCGGTGCTCACGGTCGTGCACCTGCTCTACACCACCGGGCACACCGCTCCCGGTGGTGACAACCTCGTCCGTGCCGACCTGGTGGACCGGGCCATCGGGCTGGCCCGCATGCTGCGCACCCTGATGCCCGACGAGCGGGAGGTGGCCGGCCTGCTCGCGCTCATCCTGCTCACCGACGCCCGCCGGGCCACCCGGGCCGACCCGCAGGGCCGGCTGCTGCTGCTCGAGGAGCAGGACCGGTCCCAGTGGGACCGGACATTGATCGCCGAGGGCACCGCGCTGCTCCCCTGGGCGCTGCGGGGCGGCCGGCCGGGCCGGTTCGTGCTGCAGGCCGCGATCGCCGCGCTGCACGCCGAGGCGCCCAGCTACGCGCAGACCGACTGGCCGCAGATCGTCGCGATCTACGACGTGCTGCTGCAGGTCTGGAGTTCGCCCGTGGTGGCGCTCAACCGTGCCGTCGCGGTGGCCATGGCACAGGGCCCGGCGGCGGGGCTGGCCCAGCTCGGCGAACTGGAGGCGGGTGGGCGGCTGGACGCCTACCGCTACCTGCCCGCCGCCAAGGCGGACCTGCTGCGGCGCCTGGGCCGGTGGGAGGCGCGCGGCACAGGCCTACCGTGACGCGCTGGCCCTGACTGACAACGCCGCCGAACGCGAATTCCTCGCCCGCCGCCTCACCGAGGTGACCACGGCGCGCGCCTGAGCGGCCGGGGGCACAACCTCTATCCTCGAAGCGCCGTGAGTCCGCGGGCCGGGCTCACCCACATCAGCCAGCCTTCCGGGTCCTGCGAGGTGTGCGTTGCCGACCGCCGCCCTGAGCGTTCGGGACATGGCCTTCTGGTACGTCGCGGGCGGCCCGGTCCTCGACGGTGCCGACCTGACGGTCGCGCCCGGTGAGGTGGTGATGGTCCGCGGCCCGAACGGCAGCGGCAAGACCACGCTGCTGCGCCTGGCGGCGGGCGTCGCGGCCCCGCGGCGCGGCGTGGTGCGCCGGGCGGCGGGTGTCGGCTACCAGCCGCAGACCGGCGAGGAACCGCCACCGCCGATGGCGTCCTCCGCGTGGCTCGCGGCCATCGGGCGGATGCGCCGGGACCGGGGCGGCACGGCCCCGCTGGACATCCTGGACGCGCTCGGCGGCGTCGACGCCGGGCAGGAGATGGGGATGCTCAGCCGGGGCACCGTCACCAAGGTCCTGCTCGCCGGTGCGCTGTCCGGCCGGCCCGGGCTGGTGCTGCTCGACGAGCCGTTTGCGCCGCTGGATGCGCCGGCCAGGGCCGCGGCCGCGGCCCTGATCGGCGCCGCGGCGGCCGGGGGCGCGGGCGTGCTGCTCAGTGATCATCACGGCGCGGGCGACCTGGTCGCCACCCGGCGGGTGCGGATCAGCGGCCGCCGGATCGCCGAGGACGCGCCGCCGGTGGGGGAGGGGCACTGGAAGCTCGTCCTGCGCGCCGCCGACCAGCCGCCCCGCGAGCTGCGGGTGCCCGCCGCGCACCGGGACCGCACCCTGCTGGAGGCGCTGCTGCGCGGCGAGGAGGTCTGCCGGGTGGAGGAGGTCCCATGACGGTGGCCGCCCGGTACTACCTGCGGCTGCTGACGTCCCGGCAGGCGGTGCTCGCGCCCGTGCTGTTCTACCTGGCCGTGGTGGCACTGAACTACTCAAGCCCCGGCGGCCCGCCCCGGCTGGCCGAGCCGCACCTGCAGGCGGGCGCGATCACCGCCATCGCGCTGATGCCCGCGGCGGCCTGGCTGACCAGGCTCGCCGCCACCTCGGAGAGCGCCCGGTTCGCGGAGGTCACCCTGGTGGCCCTGGGCGGCTCCGGGCGCCGGCAGGCGGCCAGGTCCACGGCTGTCCTTGCGATCGCGGTGGTCCTGGCGTGCGTGGCGATGCTGTGGGGCCGGGTGGCGGATCCGGCGCCCTGCCCCGCGGCCACGTCGATCGCGCTGCTCGGCATGCACCTGGCGGAGGCCTGCGCCGGAGCGGGGATCGGGGTGCTGATCGCCCCGCCGCTGCGGACCAGGGTCGGCACTGCGGTGGCGGCCGTCACCGGGCTCACCGTGGTGTCCCTGGCCGTGCCCTGGCTGCCCCCGCTGAACCCGGTGCTGCAGGCCGCGTTCTACCACCGGGCCCCGGGCCTGCCGCTGCTGCTGCTGGTCACCGGGCAGGCCGCCGCGCTGGGGCTGGCCTGTGCCCTGGTGGGCACCTCGCTGGCCCGGGCCAGGCGCCCCGGCTGACCCGCCGGTTTCCGGGCGGAATAGCCGTCATGGCACACTGGTTACCGAAGTGACAGCGTGCTCCGGGGTCGGTGAAACTCCGAGCCGGCGGTGACAGTCCGCGACCCGTCCAGGCCAGGTGCCTGGCCGGTTGACCCGGTGGAATCCCGGGACCGACGGTGAAAGCCCGGATGGGAGGCAGCACGCTCTCGGTTTGGCGTTGCGGGCCAGCGCCAGGCCGTGCTGGCGCGTTCGCGCGCACCCCCGGAGCCGGCGTGAGGACGGCCCGGAGGAGGCACAGCCGCAGATGTTCACCGGAATCGTGGAAGAGCTCGGCGAGGTCGTATCCGTCGAGCATCTCGGCGGTGCGGCCCGGATCACCGTACGGGGCCCGCAGGTCACCGCCGACGCGCAGGACGGCGACTCCATCGCCGTCAACGGCACCTGCCTCACCGTCACCGGCCTGTCCGGCAGCGAGTTCACCGCCGACGTGATGGCCGAGACGCTGCGCCGCAGCGGGCTCGGCGACCTGGCCCCCGGCTCCCCGGTCAACCTGGAACGCTCGCTGCGGGTCGGCGACCGGCTCGGCGGGCACCTGGTCCAGGGCCACGTGGACGGCGTCGGCATGGTCACCTCACGGGTCAGCGGCGAGCGCTGGGACGTGGTCAGGATCACCGTGCCACCCGGCCTGGCCCGCTACCTGGTGGAGAAGGGCTCCGTCGCGGTCGACGGCGTCAGCCTCACCGTGTCCGCCCTCAGCGGCGGCCCGGCGGAGCCGCCCTGGTTCGAGGTCAGCCTGATCCCGGCCACGCTGGCGGCGACCACGCTCGGCCGGGCGCAGCCGGGCACACGCGTCAACCTGGAGGCCGACGTGATCGGCAAGTACGTGGAGCGGATGCTGCCCGGCCAGGAAGCGGCGGTGCGGTCATGAACGCGGCGCAGGCCAGGGAAACCGTCCCCCTCGACAGCGTCGAGCGGGCCATCGCCGACATCGCGGCCGGTCACGCGGTCGTGGTGGTGGACGACGCGAACCGGGAGAACGAGGGCGACATCGTCTTCGCGGCCAACAAGGCCACGACGGAGCTGATGGCGTTCACGATCAGGTACGCGCGCGGGCTGATCTGCGCGCCTATGCTCGGCGAGGACCTGGACCGGCTGCAGGTGCCGCCGATGACCAGCGACAACCAGGAGCGCATGGGCACCGCGTTCACGATCAGCGTGGACGCGCGCGACGGCATCACCACCGGCATCTCCGCGGCGGACCGGGCCAGGACCGTGCGGGTGCTCGTCGATTCCGCGACCGAGCCGTATGAGATCGTCCGGCCCGGCCACATCTTCCCGCTGCGGTACGCCGAGGGCGGGGTGCTCCGCCGCGCCGGGCACACCGAGGCCGCGGTGGACCTGGCCAGGCTGGCCGGGCTCACCCCGGCCGGCGTGGTGGCCGAGATCTTCAACGACGACGGCACCATGGCCAGGATGCCCGAGCTGCGGGCGTTCGCCGACCGGCACGGCCTGGCGATGATCACCATCGCCCAGCTCATCGACTACCGGCGGCACTCCGAGCAGCAGGTCCGGCGGGTCGTGGAGACCAGGGTGCCCAACGCGCACGGCGAATGGCGGGCCCTTGGCTACCTGGACTCGGTGGACGGCACCGAGCACATCGCGCTGGTGTACGGGGACCTGGGTGACGGGCAGGACGTGCTGGCCCGGGTGCACTCCGAATGCCTGACCGGGGACGTGTTCGGCTCGCGGCGCTGCGACTGCGGTCCGCAGCTGGAGGCGGCCATGGCGGCCGTCGCGGCGGAGGGCCGCGGCATCGTCTGCTACCTGCGTGGCCACGAGGGCCGCGGTATCGGCCTGCTCGGCAAGCTGCGCGCCTACCAGTTGCAGGACGGCGGCGCGGACACCGTGGACGCCAACCTGGAACTCGGCCTGCCCGCGGATGCCAGGGACTACTCGATCGGCGCGCAGATGCTCGCCGACGCCGGTACCCGGTCGGTGCGGCTGCTCACGAACAACCCGGCGAAGGTGGCCGGGCTCGCGGCCTGCGGGATCGAGGTGCGCAGCATGATCCCGGTGCCGATCACCCCGACGCCGGAGAACCTGCGCTACCTCACCGCCAAGCGGGACCGCCTCGGCCACCGGATCGACGGGCTGCCCGAGCCGAACGGCGAGGGCCACGCCGGTCGCCCGAGCGGCCTCGCGGAGGCACGGTGAGCGGGGAAGGGCGCCCCGCGGCCGGGGCCACCGTGAACGCGGCCGGGCTGAGCCTGGCCATCGTGGCGACCCGCTGGCACGCCGAGATCACCGATAGCCTGGTGCGCCGGTCCTGCGCCGCGGCGCGGGCCTGCGGTGTCGGCGAGCCGCTGGTGGTGCGGGTCGCCGGTGCGGTCGAACTGCCGGTGGTCGCGGCGGAAGTTGCCGCCCGGCACGACGCCGTGGCCTGCCTCGGCGCGGTGATACGCGGCGGGACCCCGCACTTCGAGTACGTCTGTGACGCCGTGACGGCCGGATTGACCAGGGTCGCGCTTGACGCGCGAACCCCGGTAGGCAACGGGGTGCTGACCTGTGACACCCTGGAGCAGGCCCGGGACAGGTGCGGGCTGGACGGCAGCCATGAGGACAAGGGCTGGGCGGCGGTCGTGGCGGCACTCGACACCGCGCTGGTGCTGCGCTCACTGCGATGAGAGGCTGATCCCTTGCTTTCCCTCGTCCTGCCCAAGGGCTCGCTGGAGCGGGCCACCCTGGATCTTTTCGATGCCGCGGACCTGACCGTCCGCCGGTCCTCAGACCGCGACTACCACGCGTCCATCGACGACCCACGGGTTGACCGGGTGCGCTTCCTGCGGCCGCAGGAGATCCCGGCCTATCTCCAGAGCGGGCTGTTCGACCTGGGCATCACCGGCCGGGACTGGATCACCGAGACCGGCGCAGACCTGGTCTCGCTCGGCGAGCTGAAGTACTCCAAGGTCACCACCAACCCGGTGCGTGTGGTGCTCGCGGTGCCCGAGGCCGCGCCCTGGCGGTCGGTCGCCGACCTCCCCGAGGGCGTCCGGATCTCCACCGAGCTTCCGGCGCTGACCGGCAAGTACCTGGAGGAGCACGGGGTCAAGGCCATGGTCGTGCCCTCCTACGGGGCCACCGAGGCCAAGGTCCCCGACATCGTGGACGCGATCGTGGACCTCACCGAGACCGGGTCCTCGCTGCGCCGCAACGGCCTGCGCATCCTGGACACCCTGCTCACCAGCTACACCGAGCTGGTGGCCAACGTCGCTGCCTACGGCGACGCGGACAAGCGCGCCGCGATGGAGGACATCGCGCTGCTGCTGCGCGGCGCGATCGAGGCGCGAGGCAACGTGCTGCTCAAGCTGAACGTGCCCGCGGCCGACCTGGCCGCGGTGACGGCGATGCTGCCCGCGCTGTCCTCGCCGACCATCACCACGCTGGCGCGCGGCGACATGAACGCGGTGGAGACCGTGGTGCCGAAGCGGAGCGTGAACACCCTGATCCCGGCGCTCAAGGCGGCCGGGGCACGAGACATCCTCGAGATCCCGATCTCCAAGATCGTCGGCTAGCCGCGGTACGACGTACTGTTGGGGACACGGTGCCGGGACCTCCCGGCATATCCGCTGGCCGGAACCTGTTAGGACCAGCAGGCGAAGTTTCGTGGAGGGATGGGCCGTGCGCGACATCCTTGGCCAGATCGAGAAGTGGTGGGACGCCGGGGAGACGTTCGGCCTGGCCACGGTGGTGCGAACGTTCCACAGCGCACCACGGGAGCCAGGCGCCGCGCTGGCCGTGTCGGCGGGCGGGGAAGTCATCGGCAGCGTGTCCGGCGGGTGCGTCGAGGGCGCGGTCTATGAGCTTGCCCAGCAGGTGCTGCAGACCGGGGAGCCGGTGCTGCAGCGTTACGGCGTCAGCGACGACACCGCGCTGTCGGTCGGCCTCACCTGCGGCGGCATCATCGACATCTTCGTCGAGCCGGTCAGCAAGGAGCGCTACCCGCAACTCGGTGCGGTGGCCGCCGCGATCACGGCGGGCCGCCCGGTCGCCGTGGCCACGGTGATCTCCGGCCCCGGGCAGACCGGGGCGCGGCGGGTCATCTCCGGTGACGCGCAGGACGGGACGCTGGCCGCGGGGGACCGGCTCGACGAGGCCGTGGACGACGACGCGCGCGGGATGCTCGCCCAGGGCCTGACCGCCGTGCGCCACTACGGCGAGCACGGCGAGCGCCGCCTGGACGAACTGTCGGTGTTCGTCCAGTCGTTCGCGCCGCCCCCGCGGATGCTGGTCTTCGGGGCGATCGACTTCGCGGCGGCCGTGGCGCGGGCCGGGAAGTTCCTCGGCTATCACGTCACCGTGTGCGACGCGCGGCCGGTGTTCGCGACCAATGCCAGGTTCCCCGACGCGGACGAGGTCGTCGTGCAGTGGCCGCACCGCTACCTGGCCAGCACGCCGGTGGACGAGCGCACGGTGATCTGCGTCCTCACCCACGACCCCAAGTTCGACGTGCCGGTGCTCGAGGTCGCGCTGCGCACCCCGGCCGGCTACATCGGGGCCATGGGCAGCAGGCGGACCCACGAGGACCGGCTCGCCCGGCTGCGTGAGGCCGGGCTCAGCGAGGCGGAACTGGAACGGCTCCGGTCCCCGATCGGGCTGGACCTCGGCGCCCGGACCCCGGAGGAGACCGCGGTCTCGGTGGCGGCCGAGCTGATCCAGCTTCGCTGGGGCGGATCCGGCCGCCCGCTCACCGACACCGCCGGCCGGATCCACGGCGGCTGACCGGTCGGCCCGGGTGGCTCCAAGGGTGGCGGGCGTGCTGCTCGCGGCTGGTGAGGGAAAACGGCTGGGCACGCCCAAGGCACTGGTCGAACTGGGCGGCCGCCGGCTCGTCGACCGGGGAGCCGACCTGCTCCGCGAGGGTGGCACCGCCCCGGTGCTCGTGGTGACCGGCGCGGTGCCCGTCACCGTGACCGGCGTCGCCGCCGTACCGAACCCCGACTGGCGCACCGGCATGGGATCCTCGCTGGCGGCCGGGCTGCGTGCCCTGCCCGGTGACTGCGCCGCCGCGGTGATCGCCCTGGTGGACCAGCCGCTGATCGGCCCGGAGGTGGTCCGGCGGCTGCTGGCCGCGTACCGGGCGGGCGCGGAGCTCGCGGTTGCCGCCTACGACGGCCGGGCCCGCAACCCGGTGCTGCTGGCCCGCGGGCACTGGGCCGGGGTGCTCGCGGCGGCCGAGGGTGACGCCGGGGCACGGCCCTACCTGCGCGCCCATCCCGGCCTCGTGACGCTGGTCGAATGCGCGGACATCGCCAGCCCCGACGACGTGGACACCCCCGAAGACCTGGCCAGGGTCGGCGCCCTGCTGGCCGGGCCCGCCCAGACGCCGTGCTAGCCCGGGGGAGCGACCCCCCGGACCCCCTGGGGCGCCGATGGCGCCTGGGCGGCAAGCCGGCAGGCCCCATCGCGCGTGCTAGCCCGCCGCGGCGATGGCCTGGATCCCCCAGCGGTGCGTGACGGTCTGGCCGGGCTCCAGGGTGAGCAGGTCGGTGCCGGTGACGAACGCGTTCGGCGGGCAGGTCATCGGCTCGATGGCCACCGCGCGGCGGCGGTGCTCCTGGCCGAGCGTGTCCCCGGTGAACACCTGCAGCCAGCCGTAGCCCGGGCCGGCCCACAGCGCGGTCCCGGCTCCGTCGCTGGTCAGCCGGGCCCAGGCCAGGCCGGCCTCGTCGCGCTCCAGCCCGGTGAAGCCGTGGTCAAGCGTCACGGTCCCGATCTCCCGTGCGGCGCGGAAGTCGAACCGCGTCCCGGCCACGTCGGTGGGCGGGCCGGACGGGATGCCGCGCTGGTCCGCCGGCAGCCACTGGCTGACCGGCAGGGTGAGCTCGCATCCGTCCACGGCCGGCGCCCCGGCGGTCAGGTAGGGGTGTGAGCCGGTGCCGTACGGGCCGGCCTGCTGCCCGCGTTGTGCGCGGTCACGCTGACCATCAGGCCGGAGCTGCCGCTGAGCTGGTATTCCACCGTCAGGTCCAGGCGGAACGGGTAGCCGGTGCGGCCGAGCAGGTTCAAGTGCAGCACGATCGCATGTGGGTCGTGCCGCGCCAGCGACCAGGACGACCACCGGGTCAGGCCGTGGATGGCGTTCCCGGCGGCGGGCTCGCTCAGGTCCAGCTGATACTCGGTGCCCGCCAGCCGGTAGTGGCCGCCGTCGATCCGGTTCGGCCAGGGCAGCAGGAGCTGGCCGGCCGCCGCCGGGCGGAAGCTCGTCGGCGTTGTAGGCGGTGATCAGGGGCCGGTCACGGTGCCGCAGCGCACGCAGGCCTGCACCCATTTCCGTGACGACGGCGACGTAGTCGCCCCCGGTGATCTCGTACTGCTCTCCGGTCAGTGCGGCAGGCGTCATGACAGACATTGTCGCTGTCGGAGCGGGGTTTTTCGCGGAGTACGGCACAGTGCCGGCGGGGCTGCTTGGGGAGCGGGGGGACCGTCAGCCCCGCCGGCAATTGCACGATAGCCGTACCGGGGAGGAATGCGCGCCAAGTTCATCAACGACGCTGGTGAAACGGGCTGGATCGAACGGCCGCGCGGACTAACTTTGGGCGGGGCGGCGGGGTCGAGGCCAGCGGAGCGCGGGGCGGCGGGGTCGAGGCCAGCGGAGCGCGGGGCGGCGGGGTCGAGGCCAGCGGAGCGCGGGGCGGCGGGGTCAGGGCTAGCTCAGGTCGTGCCGGGTGCCCGCGGGCGCCACCGCGGGCAGCAGGGCACCGTTACGGACCGCCTCCGCGGCGAGGACACCGAACAGGTAGAAGTAGGCGGCCTCCTCGTCGGGGAACGAGCGGGCCTCGTGCCGGGCGCCGTCCATCGCCATGAAGACCTCGAACCCGTCGGGCCCCGGCACGAGGCACAACGCGCCCTCGGTCTCGGTTTCCAGCGCGTACGCCGTCCGCGGTATCGCCGCCAGGTCCGCTAGTTCGCAGAAGATGTCCCTGGTCTTGACCCGCTGGCGCCGGGCGGCCCGGCCACCTCCGTCCGGGACGGGCTCGCGCCTGGGCGGGGGCGCGGCGGACGCGGGGGACAGCAACGGGTCCAGGCCCAGGTCCGGGGCCGGGGCCAAGCCGGTGGCCGGGCCCAGGTCCAAACCCGGCCCTGGGTGGTACGGGTAGCTCGACTGCGTGGCGGCCGGGCCGCCCGGCGGGGCCAGCCGGAGCGGTTTTTCGATCCGCTCCTCGATCAGCCCGGTGACCTCCTCGCGCGGCGTGAGCAGCTCGAACACGCCCCGGTCCACCTGCCAGTACCCCAGGCTGGCCGCCAGGCCGGCGTCTGCGCCCAGGTAGGCGATGTGCAGCCGTTCACCCAGGTCGTCCAGGACCATGCACGGCTCGTTGCGGAACGTGCCCACCGGCCGGGATTCCCAAAGCGCGTCGACCTCGGCACGGATCACCCGCTTGCGCCAGTGCCCGGTGGCCGGCTCGAAGCCGAGTTCCTCCGGCGGCGGGCAGGCCGCGTACAGCACCACGTCGGTCCCGGACGGGCCCACCCCCGCCTCGTAGGGCACGCCACGGTAGGTCGCCATCAGCCGGTATCTCATGTCTCAGGCCTCCCTCAGGGTCGCAGCCACACTTGCCCGTCGTACCGGCCGATGAATTCCTCGGCACCGAACGTGACCCGGCTCATCTCCGCCCCGACGGGGATGGGCACGGGCAGTGTGTAGAACTCGGGAATGGCGCTGACCGGGCTCCCGGCCGTGGCGCGGGGCCCGGCCACCAGCGAGGCCGACATGTCCAGCGCGATCCAGCGCAGAACGAACAGCTCGGGCATCTCGGCGGAGAACTCGGAGCCCTCATAGCCCAGGGCCAGAGCCTGGTAGTAGTCGGCCGGTGTCCGAAACGTGCAGTCACTGACCCGGTACACATAGCCGGCGATCACCGAGCGCTGCCCCGTCAGGTAAGGCTCGACGAGGCGCGGGGGGATGACCTTCACCATGGGGGTGCCAGGTTCGATCGATCTCGTCGGCAGCTCAGCCTGAATCACACGGTCCTCTGGGGCGGTGGATTGACCTGCGATGCAGTTCCAAAGACTCTCATATGGGAATTTACGCCTCAACCGGCTTGGCCGTAGCTGTATTCAGAGTGAGGAAAGAGCAGGCCAGCGCGCCAGGTGGGGGCGAGGCGCGCCCACCGGACCGATCCGGCAGGCCGGCCGGGGCGGCTAGGGTGAACCCGTGGCTGGGCGAAGTCTTGCCGGACCGCGTTTCCCCGATGACGACGGCTCGGCCGGACCACAGGTGACGGCGGCGCTGGCCGCCTACGCCGCGGGCCAGGGCAGCGAGCACGCGGTGCTGGCGGCGCTGGACTCCGCCCGCCTGATGGTTCCCGTGGTGGCCGTGCTCGCCGACGAAGACACCCCCGGGCCCGGCGGGCTGCGCCAGGAAAAGTCCAGCGAGATGGCTCTCCCCACGGTGATCGGCACCGACGGCCGTGCTGCCCTGCCCGCGTTCACCAGTGCGGCCTCGCTGGCCCGGTGGCGGCCCGGGGCGCGGCCGGTGCCGGTGCCCGCGGCCCAGGTGTGGCAGTCCGGCGCCCAGGACGCGAGCGCGGTGGTGATCGACATTGCCGGGCCGGTGCCCTTCGCCGTGGACGGCGCCCGGCTGGCCGCGCTGGCGCAGGGCCGGACGGCTCCGCTGCCCCACGAGGACCCGGACGTGATGGCGCTGGTTCACGAGGCGCTGCTCGCCGAGCCGGCCATCGGCGGGTACCGGCTCCAGCCGGGAACGGACGGAACCGACCTGACGCTGTTGCTCGTTCCGGTGCCCGGCCATCGCCAGGAGGAGGTGCGCGACGCCGCCCAGCGAGCGGCCCAGCGGCTGATGGGCGGCGCGGGCGACCGGGTGCGGCGCGGCATCCAAGTCGCGATCGCCGAGCTGGCGCCTGGCGCGGGCGGCGCTGCGGTGTGATCACCCCCGGCCGCTTCGTGGGAGGATCGGCAGCATGCTTCGCTGGCTGACCGCGGGAGAATCGCACGGGCGCGCGCTCGTCGCGATCTGCGAGGGCCTGCCCGCGGGCGTCGAGGTCAGCACCGCCGACGTGGCCGCGGCTCTGACCCGCCGCAGGGCCGGGTACGGCCGCGGCGCACGGATGAAGTTCGAGCAGGACGAAGCGGAGATCACCGGCGGCGTGCGGCACGGCGTGACGCTCGGCAGCCCGGTGGCGATCCGCATCGGCAACACCGAATGGCCCAAATGGGACACGGTGATGGCGCCCGACGCGGTGCCCGCCGGCATGCTGGACGACCTGGCCAGGGCGTCGTGGCTGACCCGGCCACGCCCCGGCCACGCGGACCTGGCCGGGATGCAGAAGTACGGCCACCGGGACGCCCGGCCGGTGCTCGAACGCGCCAGCGCCCGTGAGACCGCCGCCCGGGTGGCACTCGGTGAGCTGGCGCGGCGGTACCTGCGCCAGGCGTTCGGCGTCGAGATCGTGAGCCACGTGGTGGCGATCGGCACGGTCGCCGCCCCGGACGGGCTGCTGCCACGGGCGGAGGACGCGGGCCGAATCGACGCGGACCCGGTGCGCTGCCTGGACCCGGCCGCCAGCGCGGCCATGCAGGCGGAGATCGACGCCGCGCGCAAGGACGGCGACACCCTCGGCGGGGTCGTCGAGGTGGTGGCCCACGGCCTGCCACCGGGCCTGGGCAGTCACGTGCACTGGGACCGCAGGCTGGACGGGCGCCTGGCCGCCGCGCTGATGAGCATCCACGCGATCAAGGGTGTCGAGGCCGGGGACGGGTTCGCGACCGCGCGCCGCCGCGGCTCGTGCGCACACGACGAGATCGAGGGCTCCGGTGACGGGGTGCGGCGGCGGACCAACCGGGCAGGCGGGATCGAGGGCGGAATGACCACAGGGGAGCCGCTGCGGATGCGCGCGGCAATGAAGCCGATCTCCACGGTACCGCGGGCGCTGGACACCGTGGACGTGCTCACCGGCGAGCCGGCCAAGGCGATCAACCAGCGCAGCGATGTCACCGCGGTGCCCGCGGCCGGAGTGGTCGCCGAGGCCATGGTGGCGCTGGTGCTCGCCGAGGCCGCCATGGAGAAGTTCGGTGGCGACTCGGTCGCCGAGGCCCGCAGGAACCTGCGCGGCTACCTGGACTCGCTGGTGATCGCATGAGCCCCGTGGCCGTGCTCATCGGGCCGCCCGGCGCGGGCAAGTCCACCGTCGGCCCGCTGCTGGCCGCGCTGCTCGGCGCGGAGTTCGCCGAGACCGACGCCCTGGTCGAGGAGGCGGCGGGCAAGCCGGTCAGCGACATCTTCATCACCGACGGCGAGCCCGCCTTCCGTGACCTGGAGCGCACCGCGGTGGCCGAAGCCCTGGACGGCCATGCCGGGATCGTCTCGCTCGGCGGCGGAGCGGTGATGGACCCGCGGACCAGGCAGCGGCTGGCCGGGCACCGCGTGGTGTACCTGCAGACCGGGTTCGCCGCCGCGGTGCGGCGGGTGGGGCTCGACACCCCGCGCCCGCTGCTGTTCGGTAATCCGCGTGCGCGGATGCGCGAACTGCTCGCCGAGCGCCTGCCCGTCTACGAGTCGCTGGCCCGGATCACCGTGGTCACCGACGACCGCGACCCGCAGGAGATCGCCGACGAGATCGCGGCCGCGATCACCGCGCGGATCGCCGCGGCGGCCGGCGAAGGGGCCGGGGCCGAGGGTGACTGGGCGGTCGAGGAGGGGGAGCATGCCAGCGGCTGACCGGGCTTGCGCGGCGCCCGCCGGGGCACCCGCGCCGAGCCCGTGAGCGTCACCAGGATCGGCGTCGGCGGGGAGCGCCCGTACCAGGTCGTCATCGGCACCGGAGTGCTCGGCGAACTGCCGGCGCTGGTCGGGGACAACGCCCGCACCGTCGTCGTGATCAGCCCCGAGGGGCTGGCGGCCATCGTGCACCCGGTCTGCGGGGCGCTGGAGGCGGCGGGCTACCTGGTACGTGCCGAGACGGTCCCGGCGGGCGAGGCGGCCAAGGAGGTCGGCGTGGCCGCGCGGCTGTGGTCCCGGCTGGCCGAGCACGGGGTCACCCGCAGCGATGCCATCGTCGGCGTGGGCGGCGGCGCAACCACGGACCTCGCCGGTTTCGTGGCCGCGACCTGGCTGCGCGGAGTCCGCCTGGTGCTCGTCCCGACCACGCTGCTGGCCATCACCGACGCCGCGGTCGGCGGCAAGACCGCGATCAACACCGGCGAAGGGAAGAACCTGGTCGGCGCGTTCTACCCGCCCGCCGGGGTGCTCGCCGACCTTGCCGTGCTCGAATCCCTGCCCGCCGGTGAGTACGCGAGCGGGATGGCCGAGGTGATCAAGGCGGGCTTCATCGCCGACCCGGTCATCCTCGACCTGATCGAAGCCGACCCGGCCGGTGCCGTGGTCCCGCACGGCCGTCATGCCAGGGAGCTTGTCGAGCGCGCCGTCCGGATGAAGGCCGAGGTGGTCACCGGCGACCTCAGGGAGGCGGGGCGGCGGGAGATCCTCAACTACGGCCACACCCTCGGCCATGCCATCGAGCTCGTGGAGGACTACCGGATACGGCACGGGGAGGCGGTCTCGGTGGGCATGGTGTACGCGGCCGAACTGGGCCGCCTCGCGGGCCGGCTCGACGCCGCCACGCTGCACCGGCACCGGCGGATCCTCACCGGCGCCGGGCTGCCCACCAGCTACCTGGCCGGTGCCTGGCCGGCCCTGCGCAAGGCGATGGCCGTGGACAAGAAGGCGCGCGGCGCGGCGCTGCGCTTCGTGGTGCTCGAGGGCCCGGCCCGGCCAGCCATCCTCGCCGATCCCCCTGAGGGCCTGCTGGAGCGGGCGTACGCGGAGGTGACCTCACGGTGAGGCCGGTGCTGGTGCTCAACGGCCCGAACCTCGGGCGGCTCGGCTCCCGCGAGCCCGACGTCTACGGCACGGTGGACTTCGAGGGCCTGGCGGAATCCTGCCGGGCCACCGGGCGCAGCCTCGGGCTGCACGTCGAGGTCCGGCAGACCGACGACGAGGGCGAGCTGATCGCCTGGGTTCACGAGGCCATCGACCAGCGCCTGCCGGTGGTGCTGAACCCGGCCGCGTTCACCCACTACTCCTACGGCCTGCGCGATGCGCTGGCGATGCGCACCGCGCCGCTGATCGAGGTGCACATCTCCAACCCGGCGGCACGCGAATCGTTCCGGCACCGCTCGGTGGTGGCCGGCGTAGCGGATGGAACCATCGCCGGCTTCGGGCTGCTGTCCTACCGGCTCGCGCTGCAGGCGATCGCGGAGCTCGGCGCCCCGGTGCAGGATGCCGGCTGAGGCCAGGCGACGAGAGGACGGCTGCGGTTACCGTCTAAGCACCACGGGCAAAACGACGGCCGGGGACGGCGTGGCAGCGGAAGGCGGGACAGCATGCGCATCGGGATGTCGCTGAACTACGCGGGCGGTTTCGCCGAGACCGTGGAGGAACTCGCCGACTACGAGAAGGCGGGGCTTGAGATCGTCTTCGTGCCGGAGGCGTACAGCTTCGACGCGGTCAGCCAACTCGGCTTCATCGCCGCCAAGACACAGCGGCTGCAGATCGCCTCCGGGATCTTCCAGCTCTACTCACGCACGCCAGCGCTGACCGCGATGACCGCGGCCGGGCTCGACTACGTGTCGGGTGGCCGGTTCACGCTCGGCATCGGGGCGTCCGGGCCGCAGGTGATCGAGGGCTGGCACGGGGTGCCCTACGACGCGCCGATCGGCCGGACCAGGGAGATCATCGAGATCTGCCGGATGGTGTGGCGGCGCGAGCGGCTGGAGTACTCCGGCAAGCACTACACGCTGCCGCTGCCGGCCGGGCAGGGGACCGGGCTCGGCAAGCCGCTGAAGCTGATCAACCACCCGGTGCGGGAGCGGATCCCGATCTTCGTGGCCGGGATGGGCCCGAAGAACGTGGCGATGATCGCCGAACTGGCCGAGGGATGGGAGCCGATCTTCTTCTTCCCCGAGCGGGCCGCCGCGGTGTGGGCCGAGCCGCTGGCGACCGGCCTGGCCCGCCGCGATCCCGCGCTGCCACCACTGGACGTGGTCGCGCAGGCGGGCCTGGCCATCGGCGAGGACGTCGGCGCCTACCTGGACCTGGCCCGGCCGTTGCTGGCGCTGTACATCGGCGGCATGGGCCCGCACCGGGACAAGGGCAGCAACTTCTACTACGAGCTTGCGGTGCGGTACGGCTTCGGGGAGCAGGCCGCCAGGATCCAGGACGCCTACCTCGACGGGCGAAAGGACGAGGCCGCTGCCATGGTCCCCGGGGAACTGCTGGCCGGGACCTCGCTGGTCGGGCCGGAGAGCTACGTGGCCGAGCGCCTCGCCGCGCTGAGGGAGGCCGGGGTGACCACGCTCAACGTGACCCCGATCGCGCCCAGCCACGCCGACCGGGTCGCGCTGATCGAGAAGATACGCGACCTGGCCCCCTGACCGTCCGCGCGCGCTGCCCTGGGCCGTGGCCGGCCTCTGCGGGGGAGTGACGTGAGGGCCGCCGGACCCGGGGGCCGGACCACGTCATCCCGGCGCTGGTCGGCGAGCCTTCAACCGGTTGTGGTGGTTTCTTTACATACTGGGCGATGTGACTCAGAGTTCACCGCCCGGGACCGATCGCCCCCGTGGCGCGCCGGTCCGCAACGGTGCGCCGCCGCGCGGCGGCGCACCCGGCCGCGGCGGTGCGCCCGTCCCCCGGCCGAGGGTCTCGGCGGCCACGTACTGGCGCCGCCGGGTGGTCGTCCTCGGTGCCGGAGTCGGCGTGCTCACCACCCTGAGCTGGGCAGCGAACAGCCTGCTCGCGACCGGATCCACGGCGCGCCATCCCGCTGCCGCCGGCCACACCACGGCAGCGCGGCACCCCCCGGCGCGGCACGGCACGCACAAGGCGCCGCCCGCGGCCTCGCCGTCCGCCAGCCCCAGCCACTCGCCCGCGCGGCACCGGGCCAGCCCGGCGGGCGCCCCAGGCTTCCGGCAGCACACCGGCCTGCACCCCCGATGGCGTGACGCTTACCGTGTCGTCCCCGCAGTACTGGTACCAGCCGGGCAAGACACCCGAGTTCACGGTGCGCGCCGTCTCCACCGAGAGCCAGCCCTGCCACTTCGACATGAGCCCACGGTCTGTTTCCGTGGTCATCGACTCCGCCGGCGGCCGGCCGGTCTGGAGTTCGGCGGACTGCGCGAGCGGCTCCGGCTCGGACCCGGTCGACCTGGCCAGCGGCACGCACGCCACCTTGCGCGTCTCCTGGAACCGGAGAACCGGCTGCGGGGACAGCGGGAACCTGGTCCGCCCGGGGGAGTACCGGGTCAGCGCGGCCGCTGGCACCGACCACAGCAAGAGCGTGAACATCGTGCTCGGCGCCAAGGGCGTGTCCGGCCCCTGACCGGTGTCCGGCCCCTGACCTCCAGGGTTTCCCGCAAACCGGCAGCGCCCGGTCCTGCGACGTCGTACCGCACGACGTCGCAGGACCGGGCGCTGCCGGGTCGGCCCGCGCTGGCTAGGAGGCCTGCCAGGACATCCCTGGGTCGGCCGCCGCGCAGGTGTCGATCACGAGCTGGGTCCCCTCGGCGGTGGTGTCGCCAGGGTCGGCCAGGCACAGGCCCGAACTCGGGTTCACAAGACTGATCCCGGTTCCCGCGGGCACCAGATGCCAGAGCTGAGCCTTGGTGCCGTTGCAGGAGTACAGGTCGACCACGCTGCCCGTCGCCGTGGCGCCGTGCTCGACATCGAGGCACTTCCCGTTGATGCGCAAGGTCCCGTCCGTGCTGGCCTGCCATGCCTGCTCGGGAGCGCCGTCGCAGGTCGAAAGGACGATCTTGGTGCCGTTCGCCGCCTGGTCGCCGAGATCATCGAGGCACATCCCGGGGATCTGCGACGTCACCGGGCCGGCGGGCAGCGTCCACGACTGGTTCGAGTAGCCGTTGCACGGCCAGAGCACGACCCGGGTCCCGTTGGTGGTGCTGAAGCCGGGGTCGGCGAGGCACATTCCCGACCACGGATTCAGCAGTGCGGTCGGGCGTGCGCCGCGGGCGGGGTTCAGTGCCCGCGGGTAGATCAGGCGCCATTGCTGGGCCTGCGTGCTGCCGCACTGCGCCAGCCCCATCGGGGCGCCCTGGGCCGCCGTGGGAATCGTGAGGCATTCGTTGTCGATCCGCAGCGTGCCGTCCTGTGCGTAGGTCCAGGCCTGCGCGCTGCTGCCGGTGCATGCCTTGATCACCGCGCGGGTGGCCGTCGTGCCGCCCGCGGCGGTCAGGCAGTCACCCAGGGCCGACTGGACCTGCCCGGTCGGCCCCGTCGTGGGCGCGCCGGTCACGGTCCACGTGAACGACACCGAGCCGGACTGCCCCTGGCTGTCGGTGGCGCTCACCATCACCGGGAAGCTGCCCACCGCCGTCGGCCAGCCTGTGATCAGCCCGTCCGGGCTGATGGAGGTGCCCGGCGGCAGGCCCGCGGCGGAGAACGAGACGCTGTTGCTCGACACCGGGCCGGCCGGGTTGATCTGGAGGTTGACGGTGCCGCCCGCCACGTTGGACTGCGGGCCCGGGTCCATCAACGGTATGTTCGCCGGGTTCATCTGGTCCAGGTCGGTGTTGCCGGGCGCCTTGATCCCCCTGACGGTGCCGGCGCTGGAGTACTGCCAGAACGCGTAGGTGCGCCATCCGGCCGTGATGAGCGGCTTCGGCGCCGAGGTGTAGTCGGGCACCCAGAGCGGGAACTGGCCGAACCTTGTGGCGTTGCCGGTGCAGTCCTGCCACCAGGGCACCGGCCCGTAGATGACCGGCTCCTCGCCCGTCTTGGCGACGACCTCGCCGCTGAACTGGGAGATCCACGACCTCATGGCCGGCTGGCTGAGCCCGTAGCACTCGGCACCGTAGGGGTTGTACTCGATGTCCAGCATGATCGGCGGCGGGGTGCCGCCCGCCGAGCTGAGGTATTTGAGCAGGTAGTCCGCCTGTGCGACGGGGCTGCCCGAACTGCCGTTGCCGTTCGGGATCGCGAACTCGTAGGCCATCACCGACAGGCCGGCCGCCTTCGCCCCGGCCAGGTCCGAGAGCGCGTACGGGTTCCGGTAGTAAGCCCCCTCGGTCGCCTTGACGGCGGCGAACTTAATGCCGGACTTGGCGACTTTCCGCCAGTTAATGCTGGCGCCGCCCGGGTGCTGATAGCCGGCGACGTCCACGCCCTGCACCGCTCCCGCGAGCCCCGCCCCCGGCGTATTGTCCGTGACGCCGTTCTTTGGCTTACCGGGATGGCCCGCGAGTTCGCGGAGCAACTTAGGCGAGTGGGTGCGTGCGACGTTGAAATGGCTCACCCGCTGCCGGTGCTTGGCCGCGGATGCCGCGTGCCGCCCATGTGCCGAGGAGCCCGCGGACGTTTCAGCGACCGCCGCTACGGAAAGTGCGGCGACCGTCACAACGCCAACTCCAACGCTAATAAGGATTCTCGGCAGTCGCCCACCCGGCAGTGCCCACATCGTCTGCTCCTTGTGTCCCCTCGTGCGGTGACCATTTGCCTGCGTCTTCGGTCAGGGTGCGATGACCGCCATAAGCGGGTTCAGTCAAGCACTTATGTCACTAATAGTCCCGCAAGCAGCATTCGTGTCGTCATTCGAATTTCGGCCATGACGGGATTGGGCGGGGGCGGTGCCGGGCGCTTGTTACCGCGGCCTTGCGCGGCGGGCTAGTCACCGCCCAGCGAGTGCCGCTGCGGGGTGGTGCCGGTGAAGCTCGCCGGAGTCAGCGGCATCGGGTGCAGGTGCCGCGCGTGGATGACCGTCAGCAGCTTCGTCATCTGCTTGCCCAGGCCCGGGGTCCAGTGCAGCAGCACGATCTCGCCGGGCTCCAGTCGCTTGCCGTTCCAGGTGCGGATGCCGGCGCTGGTGACCGTGGCACTCCATCCCACCAGGGTTTTCAGCCCGGCCCGGTAGGCCGCCGCCGCCACGGCAGGGTTGAAGGCGCCGTACGGTGGGCGGCCCATGTCAGGTGCTTTGCCGAACCATCGCCCGAGTGCCAGGCGGGCCTGCGCCCACTGGGAGGTGGCCTGGCTCAGGGACAGCTTGGTGAGGTTGGGATGGGAGACCGTATGGTCGGCTATCGTCCCGCCCGCTTGGGCAAAGGCGCGCCAGTACACCGGGTTCCGCTGGGCGGCCTGCTCGATGAGGAAGGCCGTGACCGGCAGGTGGGTCCTTTCCATGGTGACCAGGACCTGTGCGCTCGGGGTCCAGCCGTCGTCCACGGTGATGTAGATGGCCCGGCCGGCCGGGCTGGCGAAGGCGTAGAACGGGACCTCGGGCAGGGCGGGGAGGTACACGTGCACGGTGGCCCGTTCACCATCCCTGGCGGTCAGCCGCAGTCCCGCCCGGCATGCCTGCGGGCTCCTGGTCACGGTGACCTCCGCGGGCGCGGGGAAGCCGATCTGATCCGAACCGCACAGTGGTCCGAGCGGCTTGTTGCGGAGCGGGCTGGATGCCCGGATGAGCAGTCCGTGCGCGGTGTGGCGAACCGTGGCAACCAGCCGGGGCGGCAGGGTGACGGTCAGCGTCCTGGTGATCGGCTCGGGCCCCTGGACCTGGACGAGGAGCTGGGTGCGCCGGCCCGGCGGGACCGGGACGCGAATCATCCCGCGGCCGGCGGCGGACCGCCACTCGTGCTTCCTTCCGCTCTCCGACACCACGATGCGGCTGCCGGTGACGATGTGCCCGGCCGCGGGCCCGCGGCCCGCGGTCAGCCGGATGGTCACCCTGTTGGAAGCCGTGGACACCGACCACGCGAGCCCGGGCCTGGCGCGCGCCTGCGCCTCGGCGCGCTGGCCCATCCACGCCACGAGCAGGCCCACCCCCACCAGCGCGCCCGCCGCGGCCAGGACGGGAACGCGCCGGGCCGACGGCGGGCGGCCACCACGGCGGGGGAGCACCGGCCGCCGGATGCCCGTACGGGTGAGCCGCGGCATGCCGGGCCGGGTGAACCGCGGGCATGCCTGGCCCGGCGGCAGGGCCACCGTCGCTGCTCACGTGAGCCCCCCAGGCCCGGCGACTCCGGCCTGTGGCGTTGGCGGCCGCCCACGGGTGCAGACTTGTGCATTTCCCCTCACGACACCCCAGAGTCGCACGTTTTGCCTGCTGGAGCGCATGCGCCGCGCCGTACAGCGGTGAACTCGACGCCGTGTGCCGATGCGGTGACGTGTGTGGCCAGCGGGATCTGTGTGAGTTTTTAAGACTCCTGTGCCGGAATGGCGTGGCCTGGAAATTATCCGGCCGGGGCGCGGCTGGTAAATTCGGCGGGGCGCTGGCCTATTTGTCCTAGATCGCTACCCGGAGCTGGAGGAATGCGATGTCTGAACACTCCGACGAGCTGGGTGCGTGGTGGACCGAGTTCCCCGGCAGCGACCGGGCCACCTGGCTGGCATCCGCGTCCGGCGCGCTGGCACCGGCCAGCGAGGGGGTCAGGGGGGCCATGTCGCGGCGGGCACTGCGGCACGGCGTCGTCGTCCCGCCCGGCAAGCGGGA
Source organism: uncultured Actinomycetes bacterium (assembly GCA_963726415.1). GTDB lineage: Bacteria > Actinomycetota > Actinomycetes > Streptosporangiales > Streptosporangiaceae > DASXKD01. The sequence continues at coordinate 13,953 of CAVSCM010000046.1, read as the reverse complement.
GCGTGTCAAGCGCGAGAAGACGGCGCAGTGGCGGCGCCAGACCGTGGCCGGCATCCGCGAGCCCCCGCTCAAGTCGGGCGTCATCACCGTTGGCTCGGGCTTTGGCGGGACCGGAAAGACCGACGTAGCCGTGACGCTTGCCGCCATCTATGCCGCTGCCCGGCCTTCCGACCGGGTCATACTGGCCGACAGCAATGACGACATGCCCCATGGCTACATCAGGCTCGGGGGGCTGCCCGTCGAGGCGCTGGCGCCGAACCAGCGGGCGCTGTCCATTCGCGGCTTCTACCAAGCCTGCGTGGCAGGCAGCATCAAGGTTTACGCCGACCTGCGCGATGCCGTCGCGTGGCTGCAGGGAGTGGCCGTGATCCGTGGCGACACCGCCGACGAATGCGTGGGTGTCGACTTCGGCGAGCAGGAGTACCTGACGGTCCTTGAATTTCTCCAGTGCATGTCGAACATCGTCATCAACGACGGCGGCACCGGGCTGTTCGCCAAACTTCAGGTCGGCACGCTTCTGCATGGCGATAAATATGTCTTCGTGACCGAGGCGTCCCAGCTTGGCTTCTGGTCCATTGGCCAGGTTTTCAGCCGGTACCGCAACTACGAAGGCGAGAAGGAGAGGCCGCTGACCGAGCAGGAGATGCGGCACCTCAATGGCCTCATGGACGAGGCCACCATCGTCGTGGACAAGTTCGCCGCGAGCGACCCGGAGCAGGCCCGGTGGTACGCCAGGATCTGTGAGAACTTCGACGGAACGCGCGTGTCGGTCGTCGCGACCCCGTGGGACCAGGCGCTCGCCAACCGGGTGGCGCTGGATCTGGGTGCCGTGGCCGAGGCGACGCTGGACGCCAAGCTGGCGATGGCAGAGGTGGTGCTGCGCGGCGTCGACCGTGCCAACCGCAGGCGGCTTGGCCTCCCCGAGGAGGAGGGGAGAGCCGACTACGGCCAGGGCGGCCTGGCCGCACCGCCGCGCTGGCCTTCCGGGCCGATGCCGCCGCGCTGGCCCTCCGGGCAGACGCCTCCGGCCGGGCCGAACGGCGCCCAGGAGGCGGGCGCCGAATACGAGCCGGTGCGCCCCATTTCCTGGCACAACGGTGCCGCTGAGTTAGGGCCGGGCCGGGCGTCCCTCGCCATGAATGTGAGCCTGGTGCTCAAAGAGCAACACCAGGCTCACATTCATGGGCTGCCGGGCAGCGCAGGGATGGTCAGACCGACTTCTGGTAGGCGCGGAACATCAGCACCGACAGCGCGGTGACGGCGATGGCGAGCAGCGCCAGGCCGCCGCCCTGCAGGCCCACCCGGGCCCAGTCGGGGTTCGCGCTCATCGCCGACCGGCCCGCTTCCAGCGCCCAGTTGACCGGGTTGCAGTTCGCTACGATCCGCATCCAGTGCGGCATCAGCGCCTCTGCCATGAACGCGGTGGACAGGAACGTGAGCGGGAGCAGCAGGAACGTGTTGATCCCGATGATCGTTTCGCGCTGCCTGGCCAGCATGCCGACGGTGTTGGAGAACGCGCTGAACACGATCGCGACCAGCACCGAGGTGGCGATCAGCACCAGCAGCCCGGTGATTCCGCCTGAGTAGTGCGCCCCGGCCGCCCAGCCGAGCAGCACGATGAGGATCGACTGCACCACGGTGGTCAGGGCCTGCAGCACGGCCGAGGCGTTGATGATGGCCGACCGGTGCAGCGGCAGCACCAGGAACCGGTCCATGATGCCCCGGTCGATCTCCTCGAGCACGGTCATGCCGCTCCACATGCTGGACGAGAGCGCGCTCATGATCACTACGCCCGGGACCAGGTAGTCCATGTAGGACGGGGCCCCGAACCCGGGCAGCTCGACGACCTTCCGGAACAGCGAGCCGAACAGGAACAGCCAGATGACCGGCTGGATCAGCATGATGACGATGTAAGCGGGCTGGCGGGCGATCGCCCGTAGCTGCCGCCCGGTCATCCAGGTGGTGTGCGCGGCGATGGTCGTCATTTCGATGCTCCAGAGGTGGCGGGCGCGGCAGGGGACTGGTCGGCGTCGGTGAACCGGCGGCCGGAGTAACGCAGGTACACGTCGTCCAGCGAGGGGCGGGCGACGGTGGCGGCCCGGACGGTGACCCCGCCGCCCTTCAGCGCGGCGAGCACCCCGGGCAGCGCGGCGGCGCCATCGTCGGCACGGGCGCTCAGGCTGGTGCCCTCGACCCTGGCCTCGCGGACCCCGGCCACCGGCACCAGCGCGGCGAGCGCGTGGTCGCCGGGCGTGCCGCTGGCCAGTTCCAGGTGCACGGCGTCGCCGTGCAGTTCGCCCTTGAGTTCGTCGGGGGTGCCCGCGACCACTACCCGGCCGCGGTCCACGATCGCCAGCCTGGTGGCCAGGTGGTCCGCTTCCTCCAGGTAGTGCGTGGTGAGCAGGATGGTCAGGCCATCGGCCGCGGCGAGCCGGCCGATCTCCGCCCACATGACCGAACGGGACTCCGGGTCCAGGCCGGCCGTGGGCTCGTCAAGGAAGAGCACCTGCGGCCGGTTGACCAGGCCCATCGCCACGTCGAGCCGTCGGCGCATGCCGCCCGAGTAGGTGCGCACCGGCAGGCCGGCCGCGTCGGCCAGCCCGAACCGGCCGAGCAGGTCGTCGGTGCGGCGGGCCAGGTCCCGGCCGCGCAGGCCCTGGATCCGGCCGGTCAGCATCACGTTCTCCCGGCCGGAGGCGACCGGGTCCGCGCCGCTGAGCTGGGCGACGACTCCGATGAGCCGGCGCACCTGCGAGGCGTTGGCCCGCACGTCCAGCCCGGCCACCGTGGCCGTGCCCGAATCGGCCTGGGCCAATGTGGTGAGGATCTTGACGGTGGTGGACTTGCCGGCCCCGTTCGGGCCGAGCAGGCCGAAGACCGTGCCGGCCGGGACGACGAAGCTGAGCCCGTCCAGGGCGCGGATTTCCTTGGGGTAGGTCTTGGCGAGGTCGTATGCCTCGATCGCGGGCGCGCCGACAATGCCCGCGGTGGCGGGTACCGGCGCTGCCGTCTGCATGGTCATGCTGCTTTCTCCCTGATGGTCGGGTGTGTGCACCGGTCCACGAGGGAGCAGCCAAGTACTCTTGGAGTGCTCACTCGATCTGGTCTCGCTCCCGCGGGACCGGTTCGGGGTTCACGGCCCCCGGCCAGGTGTTGCCGCACCGTGCCGGGGGCCGGTTTTGCCGGTCAGCCTGGTTGGGTCCCTCCCTCCGCGGCCATGTCGCGCAGCTTCTCCAGGGCGGTGACATCCACATCCCACGTGGGTGCCTCGCCGGTCTCGTAGACGTGGCGCCAGCCGTCCTGGCCCTCCAGCGTCCCGGCGTCGAGCTCACCGGCCAGCCGCTGCACCCACGCCAGCTCGGCCTTGCGCATGGCCACGTGGTACTCGCCCTCGATGAGCAGCAGCCTGGGCAGGCGTGCGTTGTGCGCGGTTTCGAGCATGATCTGGGCCTGCGCTATCTCCCTCTGCAGCAGCCGGATCCGGGTGTGCAGCAGCTCAGTGACCGTGTCGGGATGGAGCACCGGCAACAGCGACAGCGCCGCCTCGAACTGCGGGTACTCCTTGACCGGCTCGGCGATCAGTTCGGACATCCAGGCGTCGAGCCTCGCCCGGCCGGTCTCGGTCAGCCGGTACACGGTGCGCTCGGGGCGCCGGCCCTCGCGGGTTGCCTCCATCGCCTCGATGAGGCCGTTCTTGGCCAGGCTGTCCACGACCGTGTACAGCGAGCCGTAGTTCAGCTTGATGCTGTTCTCCTTGCCGCGCTCGCGCATGGTCGAGGCCATCTCATAGGGATGCATCGGCCGCTCGTGCAGGCAGGCAAGCACGGCAAGCGCCAGCGGGTTGGAGGTCGACCTCCGCCGGTCAGCCATCGCGTGCTCCTTGGGTCCGTATCGAGTGCTCGCCAACGTATATCCGAGTACGAGTATACGGTGACGAGTATCCGCCCGCAAGCATCCGTCCACAAGCATTTGCCGAGGGCGGAGGGAGGGGATCCCCGGCGCTTCTTTGCCCGGGTTGCCTGGCCTCATAGAGTCGGGGGATGCCCGAGTCTCATTCCCTGCGCCGGGAACGGCTGCGGACGGCGGTCGCCGCCAGCGACGCGGACGCCGCGCTCATCACCTCCCTGGTCAACGTGCGCTACCTGACCGGCCTGGCCAGTTCCAACGCGGCACTGCTGCTGCCCGCCGACGGCCCGCCCGTGCTCGCCACCGACTCCCGCTACCTGCTCGCCGCCGAGCGCGACTGCCCGGACCTCACGCTGCTCAACGCGCGCAACGTCGAGCCGGCGCTCGCGGACGTGGCCAGGGAACGCGGGGTGCGCCGGCTGGGATTCGAAGCCCAGGAAATGACCGTCGAGCGCCATGCGGCGCTCGCACGGGCCGGTGACCTGGAGCTGATACCGCTCGGCGAGATGGTGGAGGAACTGCGGGTGACCAAGGACGAGGAGGAGATCGCCCTGCTCGCGCGGGCCTGTGCGATCACCGGCGCGGCCTTCGACCAGGTGGTGCCCACGATCCGGGCCGGTATGACCGAGCGGGAACTGGCCACGGCGATCGAGCGGGCCATGGTGGACGCCGGTGCCGAGAAACCGGCGTTCGACACGATCGTGGCCAGCGGGGCGAACGGCGCCATCCCGCACCACGCCCCCGGCGCCCGCCGGTTCGAGGCCGGCGACATGATCACCATCGACTGTGGCGCCCGGTACGGCGGCTACCACGCGGACATGACCCGCACCGTGGCGCTCGGCCCGCCCGCCGGCTGGCAGCGGGAGATCTACGCTCTGGTAGCCGCCGCACAGCAGGCGGGCATCGACGCGGCCGTGCCGGGCGCGGCCGCCGCGGACGTGGACGCCGTGGCCCGGGACATGATCAAGGCCGCCGGGCACGGCGAGCACTTCGGCCATGGCCTCGGTCACGGGGTGGGCCTTGAGATCCACGAGGCACCGCAGTTGGGCGTGGCCAAGCCGGGTACACTCGGGGACCGGGTTCCCATCACCGTCGAGCCGGGCGTCTACCTGCCCGGCATGGGCGGCGTCAGGATTGAGGACACCCTGGTGGTGCGCTCCGGGGCCGGGCCTGCGGCCTCCCGTCAACTGCTCACCACGACCAAGACCGTGCCCCCAGGGGAGCTGCTCGTCCTGTAGACCCTTTAACGGTCGGCCCCCGGTAACCAGGAGAGACTTTAGACGTGGCCACCACGAACGACCTTAAGAACGGCATGACGCTGAACCTCGACGGCCAGCTCTGGAACGTGGTGGATTTCCAGCACGTCAAGCCCGGCAAGGGCGGCGCCTTCGTGCGGACCAAGCTCAAGAACATCCTGTCCGGCAAGGTCGTTGACCGCACCTTCAACGCGGGTGTCAAGGTCGACGTGGCCACCGTGGACCGCCGGGAGATGTCGTACCTGTACCGCGAGGGCGACGACTTCGTCTTCATGGACACCCAGGACTACGACCAGCCGCGGATCCCGGCGGAAACCGTCGGCGGCGCCGCCAGCTACCTGCTGGAGGACCAGACCGCGGTGGTCGCGTTCAACGAGGGCACGCCGCTGTACGTGGAACTGCCCGCCGCGGTGGAACTGACCGTCCGCCAGACCGACCCCGGCGTGCAGGGCGACCGGTCCACCGGCGGCACCAAGCCCGCCACGCTGGAGACCGGCGTCCAGATCCAGGTGCCGCTGTTCATCACCACCGGGGAGAAGATCAAGGTGGACACGCGCACCGGCGAATACCTCGGCCGCGCGTGACCAGTAGCGCAGGGACGCACCGTGCCCGCCCGTAGCAAGGCCCGCAAGCGCGCGCTCGACGTGTTGTTCGAGGCTGAGCTGCGCGGCGAGCCGGTACTGGAGATCCTGAACGAGCGCGCCGCCGAGCAGGCCCCGCCGGTTCCCGCCTACGCCACCGAGCTGGTCGAAGGGGTCCAGGCGCACCGTGAGCGCATCGACGAGCTGCTCGCCGCGCACGCGCAGGGGTGGGCGCTTGACCGGATGCCCGCGGTGGACCGGAACATCCTCCGCATCGGCGCCTACGAGCTGTTGTGGCAGGACCAGGTGCCCGACGCGGTGGCGATCAACGAGGCCGTCCAGCTTGCCGGGGACCTGTCCACCGAGGGCTCACCGGCGTTCGTGAACGGGCTGCTCGCCCGGCTGCTCGAACTCAAGCCCACGCTCACCCTGTGATGCGGTACCCGGGTTAGGCGGCGAAGCGGACGCGCAGGCCGGAGCGGCGCAGCACGGCAAGGAACCACAGTGCCGAGATAGCGATGCCCGCCACCGTCAGCGCCACGGTGATCACGGTCGAGGCGACCATGAACGCCCGCAGTGGCTCGGTCACCATCAGGACCGCCAGCCCCGCGGTGAGCAGCAGGAAGATCCCCGCCCACAGCCAGGTCGCGCCCTGGAAGAACCGGTGCAGGCCGGGGTGGTGCCGCGACGGCTGCCGCAGCGCCACGACCTCGGCGGCGAGCCTTGCGACCAGCGGGTGCGGGCCGCGCGCGGTGCGGGCGAACAGGAACGACATGACCAGGTTGGCGAGCGGGAACTGGAGCAGGTAGATCCAGAGCTGGCCGGTCGCGAGCACCATCGCCGTCTGCAGCGTCAGCACCACCGCCGTGATCGTGAGCAGGCTCGGCACGCTGCCGGTGGCGACCTTCCGGATCAGCGCCACCAGCCAGGTGGCGGCGAGCCCGGCGAGCAGCCCGACGTCCCGGCCGAACAGCCAGGCGCCCAGCGCAAGCGCGCCGATCGGCAGCCCGGCCGACTCGACCAGGCTCCACGAGATCGTGCGCAGCAGCCGCAGCGGCCGGGGGAACTCGACGTGATCCGGCATGCGCCCGAGCCTAGGCGGTCCCTCCCGGGCTGGTTACCTGAAGCCGGCAACAGGACCGTTTTTGTCACCTTGGGGCTGTGCTGGCCCGGAGGAGCGACCCCCCGGAACCCCCCGCTGGCTCAAGGCCCCGCTCCTGCGCCGCGGGGCCTTGCCCCCGTCGGTTGCGGCAGCGACCCATCCGTCGCCTGCCACAGGAATTGTCAGGTCACGGCACTACAGTGGGACACGGCAAGGGCGTGGGCAGCGCCGTTGCGGCGGGTGGTGAGGAGACAGCGTGGCAGGCAACCCGGTGGTGCTCGACGTGCTGCAGACCGTGGTTTCCACGCTGGCCGGGCAGACCGGCAGGACCGCACTCGACATCGTGGACGCGGGCGGCGGGACCGGCGGCTTCGCCGTGCCGCTGGCCAGCCTGGGCCACCAGGTCACCGTGGTCGACCCGAGCCCGGATTCGCTGGCCGCCGCGCAGCGCCGCGCGGCCGAGCAGCACGTGCCGCTGCGTGCCGTCCAGGGCGACGCGGCCGACCTGGCCCTGGTCACCGGGAAGCAGAGCGCCGACCTGGTCCTGTGCCACAGCGTGCTGGAGTACGTGGACTCGCCGCCGGCCGCGATGGCGGCGATCGCGGCGGTGCTGCGGCCCGGCGGAGCGGTCAGCGTGCTCACTGCCAGCGCGGTCGCGGCGGTCATCCACCGGGCCCTGGCGGGCCGGTTCGACGAGGCACGGCGGCTGCTCTCCGGCCTTGGCAGCGCAGCGCGCGGCGACGGCAGCGCCCCGGCGGTGGAGGGGCACGGGCAGCCGGGCGCGGGCCCGCGCCGGTTCACCCTGGCCGGCGTCACCGCGCTGATCGAGGAGGCCGGCCTGCGCCCGGGCCCGGCGCTGGGGGTGCGGGTCTTCGCCGACCTGGTGCCCCGCGTGGTCGCCGACGCCGACCCTGGCGCGGCCAAGGCGCTGCAAGTGCTGGAACTCGCCGCGGCCGCCCACCCCGCCTTCCACGACTTCGCCGCCCAGGTCCACGTCCTGGGGTATCGGTGACCGAGGGCGCTGGCGCGGGAGCCGGGCCGCCAGACGACGCCGGCTGCCGCATCCTGCACGTGGACATGGACGCCTTCTACGCCAGCGTGGAAGTGCGCGACCAGCCGGAACTGGCCGGGAAACCGGTGATCGTGGGCGCCGTCGGCGGCCGCGGCGTCGTGCTGTCGGCCACCTACGAGGCACGCGCGTACGGGGTGCGGTCGGCCATGCCGGTAAGCCGGGCGCAGCGGCTGTGCCCGCACGCGGTCTTCGTGGCGCCGCGCCACGGAGTCTACGGTGCGGTCTCCAAGGAGATCATGGCCCTGTTCCGCGAGGTGACACCCGACGTGGAGCCGCTCTCCCTTGACGAGGCGTTCCTTGACGTCGGCGGGGCCATCCGGCGGCTGGGGCCGCCGGCCGCCATCGCCCGGCGGATCCGCGCCAGCATGCGCGGCCAGTACGGGCTGACCTGCTCCGTCGGCGTGGCCACCACCAAGTTCGTGGCCAAGCTCGCGTCCACGGTGAGCAAGCCCGACGGCCTGCTCGTGGTCCCGGCCGCCGGCGTGCTCGGCTTCCTGCACCCGCTGCCGGTATCCGCGCTGTGGGGGGTGGGGGAGAAGACCGGCGAGGTCCTGGCAAGATTCGGGCTCCGCACGGTGGGGGACATCGCGGGCACGCCGGTGGACACCCTGCAGCGGGAACTGGGCACCGCGGCCGGCGCCCACCTGTACGCCCTGGCCTGGGGCCGGGACTCGCGCCCGGTGCAGCAGGTACCGGACAAGAGCATCGGCGCGGAGGAGACATTTGCCGCGGACGTGGCCGACCCCGTGGTGATCCGCAGGGAGTTGCTCCGGCTGTCCGAGCGGACGGCTCAGGGGCTGCGGGCGGGCGGCTGGATGGCCAGGACCGTGGTGGTCAAGCTGCGCCTGGCCAACTTCAAGACGATCACCAGGTCCAGGACCCTGCCCGAGCCGACCGACGTGGCGCAGCGGATCTACACCACGGCGTGTGCCCTGTTCGAGGGGTCAGGGCTCGACTCCGGCGCCCGGCTGCGCCTGGTCGGGGTGCGCGCGACCGGCCTGATCCCGGTGCGCACGGTGTCCACGCAGCTTGCCCTGGGCGAGGAACCGCCTCCCTGGCGCGACGCGGAGCAGGCGGTGGACAGGATCGCCGGGCGGTTCGGCACGGGGACGGTGCGGCCGGCCGCGCTGGTCCGGCACGGCGAACATGGCGGCCCGCCGCGCACCAGGGAGAGCGCGTGAGGCGCCCGCCGATGGCTGGCTGCCGGGCGCGGGAAAGCGGCCTGGCGGACATACCGGGAGTCCCCGCCCGAAGCAGGCGCGAGCCGGGAACCCGGGCCTGGTTGGGCGAGCCAACCCTCTCTTTGCCTCCGGCTGCTCTTTCCCCGACCTTGCAGCCCTCGTATTGTGGAGAGATACGGACGCAGTGAGGCCATGGTCACCGCACCCGTCCCCACGCTAGAGGTTCATGGGAGGCGCAGTGCCGCTCTCTGAGCACGAGCAGCGTCAGCTCGAGCAGATCGAGCAGGCGCTCTATTCCGACTACCCGAAGCTTGCCCAGTCTGTGCGCTCGCAGGATCCCAAGATCCACTACAAGCGCCGGGTCGTCGAGGCAGCGATCGGGTTCGTGATCGGTGTAGGCCTGCTCCTGGCCGGTGTGATCTCGAAGATCATCTTCGTCGGCGTCGGCGGGTTCCTCGTCATGCTGGCGTGTGCGATGTGGGCGCTGACCAGTTGGCGGCACATGGGCGGGATCGTGAGCGGCAAGGGCCTGGGCGTGGCCCGGCCGCAGGGCGGCCCCCCGGCCCGCCCACCAGCGAGGCCGCCGTTCGGCTGGCAAAGGCCGCCGCGCCGCGCGGGAGAAGTCGGGGCTCAGCTTCATGGAGCGGCTCGAGGAACGCTGGCGGCGTCGCCAGGAGGGCGGCAGGTAAGGGGCGCGCGCGGGCCGGGGCGGCTTCGCTTGCTCGCTGGCCTTCGGCCAGCTTCGCCAGAGCCCGCGCGCTGTGTTAGCCCGGGGGGCGACCCCCCGGAACCCCCACGACTCGGGCTCGGGTTGGCTGCACCGCTGGCCGAGGGCATCCTCCGAAATCCCCGACGGCTCGGGTTGGCTGCACCGCCCACGGGTCGGGCTTGGGTCGGTTGCACCGCTCGACGGGGCGACCCCGGAACCTCACGGCGTCGGCTGGGCGGGCGCGGCTGTGGTCAGGGGCTAGTGCGGGGCGGGCTTGTCGGTTCGCAGCACCGGCACATCGGTGCGCGACGAGAAGCGGCGCCGTGTCTTGGTCGTCGCCAGTTCCATCCAGCCGAACACGTCAAGCAGATGCAGGGCGCCCGCCCGCACCGGAATCAGCGCCGAGGGCGGCGCGATGATCGCCAGCCAGCGTGCCGACGCCGTACCCGAGCGCGCGACCGCGCGCCGCACCAGGGCCTCGTCCGCTTGGAGCCGGGCGGAATCGGCCGGGCTGATCGCGTAGCTAGCCCGCTCCTCGGCCAGGGCGATGCGCTCCAGCGCGTCACGCTCGGCACCGGCCAGGCCCAGCGATGTGGCGACGCGGCGGGTGAGCACGCGGGGCGTCTCGCTGTCCCGGTAGGGGATCCGGTGGTCGGTCAGGTCGTTGCGCAGCTCGCGCCAGGCCACGTGGGCCCTGGCCAGGTCGTCCCGGGCCCGCCACCACCGCCACCGGCGTCCAGCCGCCCGGGTCGCGGCGGGCGCGATCAGCAGCACCACGAGCAGCGCGAGGAGCACGGGAACAATGGGCGGGGTTCCGCCGTGCTTGCCTGCCGTGTCGCCGCCCGCGCCGGTGGGGGCGGTCTTCTTCAGCCTGTTCAGGCTCGACTGGCCCTTTCCTCCCTGGGTCGACGACTGGTTGGTGTTGGTGCTGACCCGCGGGCCGGTCCCCAGGTTGGCGTTCGGCTGGTCGGAGAGCGGCGTCGAATAGGGCGGCGGGATCGCCGTCGCCTGCCCGGGCAGCCCGGCCGCGTTCGGCGGGGTCGGCTCGAACCGCAGCCAGCCGGCCCCGGGGAAGAACAGCTCCGGCCAGGCGTGCGCGTCGCTGGTCTTCACCTGCCAGTTGTCGTTCCCGATGAAGGTGCCCTGGGTGTAGCCCACGACGACGCGGGCCGGAATGCCCACCAGGCGCGCCAGCACGGCCATGGCGAACGCGAACTGCTGGCAGTACCCGGTCTTGTTCTTGGTCAGGAACTGGATCAGCGCGGCGGGGCTCTGCGTCTGCGGCACCTTCAGCGAGTAGGTGAAGTGACCGGGAGCGGTGAACCAGGCCTGGATCGCCACCGCCTTGCCGTAGGGGGTGTCCCGGTTCTTGGTGATCTGCTTCACCAGTTTCTGGATCTTGTTCGTCCGGTACTGGGCCGGGACGTTGAGAAATCCGCTGGATGAGCCCGCCAGGCTGGGCCTGTTGCGCAAATCCTGGGGCAGCGGGTTCACGTCCTTGGCGAGTACCTGGTAGTGCAGGCCGGACAGCTTCGCGCTGGGCGAGAGCACCGACAGCGTGTCCGGATCGATCCGCCAGTTGGAGCCGCCGCTGACCTTGACCTGGCGTGCCGCGTAGGGCAGTGGCAGATAGCTGACATTGCCGTGGTTGGCCAGGTTGGTGCCCAGGTTGATCCATTCGCGCACGAACGGCCCTGTTGTGGTGCTGAGCATGCCCGGCACCGCGGGCATGAGGCCCTTGCTGGTCAGGCCTGTCGTGGCGGGCGCCTGCCCCATCGTCCACGCGTTGGTGGTGAGGTTGCCCAGCACGTAGACCTGCATGTAGGGCGGCGTGCCGTCGGCGGTGTGGTAGGTCAGCACCGGTACCGGGCGAGTCTCCCGCAGGTCGGTGTTCAGCAGGTCAAGGGGCTTGGGGAAGGAGATCTTGCCGTGGCTGCCCCCGCTGCCCTTCCCGTTTCCGTCGCCGGGGAACAGCCGGTGCGCCTTCAGCCCGGGGACGAGCAGCGGCAGGGCGAGCGCGAGCACGACGGCGGCCGAGCCGATCCGGCGGCCCGCGGCGGCCAGCGGCCTGACGTCGGGTCCCTGGCTGTCCGTATCGTCCTGCCAGGGATGGATGAGCCGCCCCCACAGCCGCAGCCGGTGCCTGCCGTCGGCGGACAGCAGGCCCAGGTAGCCCACCATGCCCGCGCAGAACACCAGCGTCCCGCCCACCGCGCCCGGGCGGGCATCGGTGGTCAGCGGTACGCAGAAGAGGACAAGGAGCGGCAGCCCGGCGAGGGCCTGCCGGTGCAGGCGCACCGCGAGCACGTCGGTCAGGACGGCGACCAGGCCGATCCCGGCCACGGTGAGCATGGTGATCCCCGGCCGGGACGGGACCGGCGGCGCGTACTTGTGCGTCTCGTCCATGGCCTGCTGGAGCAGCACCTGCAGGCGGTGCATGGAGGCGCCGGTGGGCACCAGGCCTGCCCACGACTGGCGGCCGGCGAACACCGCGTTGAGGTACAGGAGCTCCGCGCCGAGCGCGGCGAGGAAGCAGAGGATCGCGGGAATCGCCCGGCGCCGGGTCGCGGCTCCGACCGCCGCCACCACGATGACCACCCCGATGCCGTCCCAGAACCAGGTGCCGCCGGCCAGCAGCGGGTACAGGGCGATCGATGACAGCACGGTCGCGATCGCTGCGGCCACCGTCAGGCGCGTGTTCATCGGCTCGCTCCTGCTTCTGCGGGCGGGACGGCGGTGCTCGCCGCTCCGCTGCCGCCTGGGGCGCCGCCGTCCGGGCCGGGCCCGGTGCCAGCCGCACTGGCCGCTCCGATCGCTCCGGCCGTTTCGATGGCTCCGGGGGCGCCGCGGGCCATGTGGCTGCGGTTGAGCATGTCCCAGGCCACGTTGAGCGGCGTGTCGGCGGTCACCGTGGCTACCCGCCAGCCGGCCGCGGTGAGGATCCTCGACGCCTCGTCGGTTTCCCCTGTCGCCGGGGCGCCCGGCCGCTCGGCGGCCCACGTGGAGACGGCGAGCAGCAGCGCCATGGCCGGCCGGAGGCCCGGCGGGCGGTGGCAAGCTGCCGTGCCTCGCCAGCGCTCAGTTGCCCGGCGACCACGATGAACAGCCCGCTGGTGTCCGAGGGCAGGTGGGCAAGCCCGGGGCCGAGCGAAGAGTTGCGCGAGGGCCGGATGACCGCGAGGGTGTCGAGGAGCACATCCTCGAACGAGCCGGGCGAGGTCACCGGGCCGGCGTCGGTGACGAACTCGGTGTCCATCTCCTCGCGCGCGAGGTGCACCCCGATGGAGGCGGCGGCGCTGACCGCGTATTCGAAGGACGAGGCCGGGCCGCGGCCGCCGTGGCCGCCGAGGCGGGTGTCAAGGAACAGCACCGCCCGGTTCCGCCAGCGCTGCTCCTCCCTGCGCACCATGAGCTCCCCGTACCTCGCGGTGGAGCGCCAGTGCACCCGGCGGAGTTCGTCGCCGTCCCGGTAGGCGCGCGGCACCACGTCGTCTTCGCCCGCCGCCGCCGCGGTGCTGGCGCGGGCGTCGCCTTCGCCGAGCCAGGATCCCGCGAGGGAGGTATGCGGGAGCGCGGTGACCGCGGGGGTGACCACCAGGGTGCTCGCGGGTGCGGCCACGCTCCCCACCTTTGCCAGGCCGAAGGCGTCCGCCACCCGGACGTTCAGCGGGCCGATGGCGTATTTGCCACGTTGATCGGGCTGGATGGGGTAGCTCAGCCGGCGCGAACCGCCCGGCTCGATCCGGTCCAGGATGAACCGCGGCCTGCTGCCGATCGAGTAGGGCACGGTGTCCTCGGCCAGCAGCAGCCCGGTGGGCAGCCGGGACACGTTATCGAGCTGGATGGACACCGAGGCGGTATGGCCGGCCGGCACGCGGGCCGGCGTGATCGCCCTGGCCCAGCTGATCCGGTACCTGGTCCGGCTCGCGGCGAGCACGGACAACACCGGCAGGATGATCAGCACACCGCCGATGCTGAGCAGGGTGCGCTGCCCGAGCCCAAGTCCCAGCACGCCTGCGGCTGCTCCCGCGGCCACAAAAGCCCTGCCGCGGGTGGTGAATCCGGCCAGCATCGACCGCATGCGGCGCCCTTCCTCGAGCCTGCTCTTTTCAACCTACGGACGGGCTCGCGTTGATGCCAAGTGGA
>CAVSCM010000045.1:0-33030 GCA_963726415.1 uncultured Actinomycetes bacterium | reverse complement strand
GGCGCTGACGGCGATGGGCTGCGACGCGGCGCAGGGCTGGTGCTTCAGCCGGCCGCTCGAACCGGCCGCCGCGAGCCAATGGGCGGCCAACCACCTGCGCCTGCCCGTGAGGAAGAATGCCCGCCGCGTCGTGGCCCTGCCGCCGCAGGCGCGGCGTCCCGCCCACGCCCGCCCGCGTTCCCCGGTGCCGTCCGCCGGTGCCCCGGCGGGCTAGCCGGAGTGTTGCCAGCCGGTCAACCGGTCGGCGGTCCGGCGCCGCGACCCTAGCGATTGCAACCATGCCTATCGCTCGTGACGACGTCGCACACCTGGCCAGGCTCTCCCGGCTTGCCCTGGCCGACGACGAACTGGACCACCTGGCCCCGCAGCTCGATGAGATCATCGCCGCGGTGGCCCGGGTGCAAGAGGTCGCCGCCGAAGGTATCCCGCCGACATCACACGCGGTTCCCCTGGTGAACGTGTTCCGCGAGGACGCGGAGGTGCCGTGCCTGGACGCGGCGACGGTCCTGTCCCAGGCCCCCGCCGTCGAGCAGCAGCGGTTCCGGGTGCCGCGGATCCTGGCGGAGGACTGAGGTATGGCGGGCTTTTCCGTATGAGCGCCGCCGAGATCGCCGCGGCGGTCCGCGGCGGCGAGGTCTCCGCGGCCGAGGTGACCGAGGCGCACCTGGCCAGGATCGAGCAGGTCGACCCCCAGGTCCGTGCGTTCCTGTACGTCGCGGCGGACCAGGCGCGCGAGGCCGCCCGGGCGGTGGACCGGCGCCGGGCGGCCGGTGAGCCGCTGGGCCCGCTGGCCGGGGTGCCGCTCGCCCTCAAGGACGTGTTCACCACCAAGGACATGCCCACCACCTGCGGGTCGGCGATCCTTGGCGACTGGCTTCCGCCGTACGACGCGACCATCACCAGGCGGCTGCGCGAGGCCGGTGTGGTGATACTCGGCAAGACCAACATGGACGAGTTCGCCATGGGGTCCTCCACCGAGAACTCGGCGTTCGGCCCGTCACACAACCCCTGGGACCTGTCCCGGGTGCCCGGCGGCTCGTCGGGCGGGTCCTCGGCCGCGGTGGCGGCGTACGAGGCCCCGCTCGGTCATCGGCACCGACACCGGCGGCTCGATCCGCCAGCCCGGCGCGGTCTGCGGGGTGGTCGGGGTCAAGCCCACCTACGGCGGCAACTCCCGGTATGGCGTGGTGGCCTTCGCATCCTCTCTCGACACGCCGGGCCCGCTGGCCCGCACGGTGCTCGACGCGGCGCTGCTGCACGAGGTGATGTCCGGGCACGACCCGTGCGATGCGACGTCGATCGACGCCCCGGTCCCGCCGGTTGTCGCGGCGGCCCGGCAGGCGGACGTGAGCGGTATGACCATCGGCGTGGTGCCGGAGTTCACCGGCGAGGGCTTCCAGCCGGGCGTGCTGGCCAGGTTCACCGAGGCCGTGGAGTTGCTGGAGTCGCTGGGCGCGAAGGTGATCGAGGTTTCCTGCCCGCACTTCAGTTACGCCCTGCCGGCCTACTACCTGATCGCGCCGAGCGAGTGCTCCTCCAACCTGGCCCGGTTCGACGGCATGCGGTACGGGCTGCGAGTCGGCGACGACGGCACCCGCAGCGCCGAGGAAGTGATGGCACTGACCCGGGCACAGGGATTCGGCGCCGAGGTCAAGAGGCGGATCATGCTGGGCACCTACGCCCTGTCCAGCGGGTACTACGACGCCTACTACGGCAAGGCGCAGCAGGTTCGCACGCTGATCACCAGGGACTTCGAGGCCGCGTTCGACCGGGTCGACGTGCTGATCTCGCCGACCACGCCGACCACGGCGTTCCCGCTCGGCGAGCGGGTCGACGACCCGATGGCGATGTACCTGGCCGACCTGTGCACGATCCCGTCCGACCTGGCCGGCAACGCGGCGCTGTCGGTGCCCTGCGGGCTCTCGCCCGATGACGGCCTGCCGGTCGGCCTGCAGATCATGGCGCCGGTGCTGGCCGACGACCGGATGTACCGGGTCGGCGCCGCGGTCGAGGCTGCGCTCGACACCGGCCGCGGATATCCGCTGCTGAACGACGCGAAGGGGCTGGCCTGATGCCTAGCGAAATGGGGCGGGGTGGCGGGGTGAGGGCTAGCGAAATGGGGCGGGGTGGCGGGGTGAGGGCTAGCGAAATGGGGCGGGGTGGCGGGGTGAGGGCTAGCGAAATGGGGCGGGGTGGCGGGGTGAGGGCTAGCGAAATGGGGCGGGGTGGCGGGGTGAGGGCTAGCGAAATGGGGCGGGGTGGCGGGGTGAGGGCTAGCAGAGCGCTGGTCGGCTATGACGAGGCGGTGTCCAGGTACGACCCGCTGATCGGCCTGGAGACCCATGTGGAACTGGGTACCAGGACCAAGTTGTTCTGCGGCTGCCCGGCCACGTTCGGCGGCGCGCCCAACACCCACGTCTGCCCGGTGTGCCTGGGCCTGCCCGGGTCGCTGCCGGTGCCGAGCCGGACGGCGATCGAGTACACGATCCGGATCGGGCTCGCGCTGAACTGCTCGATCGCGGAGTGGTGCCGCTTCGCCAGGAAGAACTACTTCTACCCCGACATGCCGAAGAACTTCCAGATCTCCCAGTACGACGAGCCACTGTGCACCGACGGCTGGCTGGACGTCGTCCTGGATGAATCGGAAGCCGGAGCGGACGGTAGCCCGCGCACGTTCCGGGTCGGCATCGAGCGCGTGCACCTGGAGGAGGACACCGGCAAATCGCAGCACATGGGCGGTGCGACCGGGCGGATCCACGGCGCGGAGTACTCGCTGGTCGACTACAACCGGGCCGGCATCCCGCTGGTGGAGATCGTCACCAAGCCGGTCGAGGGCACCGGCTCGCTGGCCCCGGCCGTGGCGCACGCGTACGTGCGGGAACTGCGCGACCTGCTTCGCTCCCTCGGCGTGTCCGATGTGCGGATGGAAGAGGGGTCGCTGCGCAGCGACGTGAACGCCTCGCTGTCCCCGCGCGGTTCCGGCCGGTGGGGCACCCGCACCGAGACCAAGAATGTCAACTCGCTCCGCTCGGTCGAGCGCGCCGTGCACTACGAGATCGAGCGCCAGGCCGCGGTGCTCGACGCGGGCGAGCGGGTGATCCAGGAGACCAGGCACTTCCACGAGGAATCCGGGATCACCACGGCGGGCCGGAGCAAGGAAGAGGCGCAGGACTATCGCTACTTCCCCGAGCCCGACCTGGTCCCGCTCGCCCCGCCGCGCGACTGGGTCGAGCAGATCCGCGCCGCGCTGCCGGAACTGCCCTCGGCCCGCCTCGCCCGGCTGCAGGAGGCCTGGGGCATCACGGCGGCCGAGATGACCAACATCCGCAACGCCGGCGCGCTCGACCTGGTCGAGCAGACGATCGCCGCGGGTGCCTCGCCCGCCGACGCCCGCAAGTGGTGGCTGAACGAGCTTGCCCGCCGGGCCAACGACACCGGCGCCGAACTGGGCAGCCTGCGGATCACCCCGGCCGACGTGGCGGCCGTTGCGGCGCTGGTGGGCTCCGGTGCGCTCAACGACCGGCTGGCCCGCCAGGTCATCGAGGGCGTCCTGGCCGGGGAGGGGACCCCGGACGAGGTGGTGGCGGCCCGCGGCCTGGCCGTGGTCAGCGATGACACGGCGCTGGCCGCCGCGGTGGACGAGGCGATCGCCGCCAAGCCCGACGTCGCCGACAAGATCCGCGCCGGCAAGGTCGCGGCGGCCGGTGCCCTGGTCGGCGCGGTCATGAAGGCCACGCGCGGGCAGGCCGACGCGTCCCGGGTCCGCGAGCTGATCCTCGCCCGCCTCACCGATTCATAGTTCATAACGATCAGCCGTGGCCGGCCGGGATCCACGGGCACCCGGTAGCCCCGGCAAGCCGAGGAGCCGTGCCCGGACCGGCGCTAGCGGCTCGTGCCCAGCAGGTGGGCGCGGGCTTAGGGGCTGGGTACCTGGGTCCAGGCGGTGCCGTTCCACTGCAGTACCAGGGTGCTCGAGCCGCTGCCCGTCCCGTAGTCGCCGACGGCCCAGGCGTTGGACGCCGACGTGGCGGCCACGCCGAAGAGGTCGTGGAACCGGTCCGGCTGAGGCACCGGCACGCTGCGCCACGCGGTGCCGTCCCAGTGCAGCGCGATGATGCTGCCCACCGAGCCCTTCAAGCCGGCCCGACGGCCCAGGCGCCGGACGCTGACGTGGCCGCCACCCCGTTGAGCCCGTTGCTCCCCGCGGGGCCCACCGGGTTCGGGCTCTGCACATGTCGCCACGCGGTGCCGTTCCACTCCATGGTCAGCGTCTGAGGGGCATTGTTGTGCGCGCCGACCACCCAGGCCCGGGACGCGGAGGTGGCAGCCACGCTGTCGAGCGCCGGAAAGGTTCCCGGGGTCGGTGCGGGCACCTTGGCCCAGGCCGCGCCGTTCCAGTGCAGGATCAAGGTCCGGGCGCCCGCGCTGGTCACGTATCTTCCGACCGCCCAGGCGTCGGTAGCAGATGTGGCGGTTACCGCCTCAAGCTCGTTGATGCCCCGGGGACTTGGGTCCGGGCTGGGCACCTTGGTCCAGGCCGTGCCGTCCCAGTGCAGGATCAGGGTCTTGAAGGTCCCGTACGACCCGACCGCCCAGGCGTCGGTGGCGGAGACGGTGGCCACCCCGGTGAGCCCGTCGGACGTGCCGGGTCCGGGGATGGGCACCCGGCACCACTGCGTGCCGTTCCAATGTTCGATCAGGGCCCGGTCCGCCGTGCTGGTGGAGTAGCCCCCGACGGCCCAGGCGTCGCTAGCGGACATGGCCGCCACCGCGTCCAGTTCGCCCTTGAAGACCTTCCCGCCGCAGGCCGAGGCCGAGGCGGGTGCGGCCGAAGCGGCCGGGACGGTGAGGAAGGCCAGGACCAGGGGAGCGGCCAGCCACCCGGCGACTGCATGGCGTGAATTCACGAGCGGCATCCTTACTATGTCGCGCGGGGATTTCTGGGGCGGTCGACCTGCCAGGGGTTATTCCTGCGGCTCTGTGCCGGGGCCGTCCTCGGGCGGGTAGAGCGGGGCCTCGGCCCCCGGAATGCGGATCGGGCCGAACTTCTGCTCGTACAGGGCGAGGTTCTGGCTGATGGTCCGGATGATGTCGAACACCGAGGTAGGCGGCACCCGCACCCGGGCGACCAGGCGGTGCGGCGCACGGATCACCACCTCCCCGTCCGCCGTCCGCGCCTCGGCCGGTGGCTGGCTGCTCACGAAGAAGTCGAAGGTGAACTCGTGCAGTGTGTGCCAGATCGCCAGGCCGTTGGCGTAAGACCCGGCCTCCAGCGCGGGATCGGCGTGCGGCTCGAACTCGATCCGTGGTTGTCCAGGTGGCTCGCTCATACGCCGGACGCTACTAGGACTGGGTAGCCAGCAGCGGCCGGGCCTGGTGAGTGACGTAGAGGTCGGCCCTGAACTGCTCACCCAGCGCGTCGTAGGCCGCCTGGATGTCGTCCAGACTCGCCGCCTCGGCGGTGAACCGCCCGGTCATGGTGTCATCCCACCAGTCCAGGTCGCGGCGGCTGCCCCACTTGCTCTCGATCGGGGCCCGGACCTTCGCATCGGCGCCCGTAGTGCCGAACATGTCGAACAGCACCGTCATGAACCGGTGATAGGCGAAGAACAACTGGTCGGAGAACAGCACCTTGTTGGCGTACATGATCTGGTCCAGATCGCGCTTGATCGCGATGGCCTTGCGCGGATCGGTGTCCTTCCAGGTGCCGACGAAGGTGGCGAAGCACAGCAACTGGTTCAGGCCAGGGGCGAGCTTGTCGAAGACCTTCAGACGGTGGGTGACCACGGTCTGGTTGGCCCACTGCACCTGCTCGATCCGCCGGCTGGCCCGGGTAAACATGAAACCAAGCACCAGGACCGTGATCGGAGTAAGCGCGTCCACCACCAGCGTGACGATCTGCACGCTGTTCCACGAATCAGCCATCAGTCGTCACTTTCGCTCTCAGCGTCCCACGCGGGCGTGAGGTGCCGTCATGACCCGGATCCTCCCAGTTAGTGGGGCAGGTCAGGGCCATGATCGGGAAGTCGTTCAGGTTGACCTGAGGTTACTGCCGCCTTACCTTGCTGCACTCTCAATCGAAGTGTGACCTTTGGGATCTACAGTGAGAGTCACAGCGTAATGACGTCTCGTGTCCGTGTAGATGCAAAGGCGCGCTGCACGGCAGTTTTCGTTTCCCCCTTTGCGTGACAACGGGCCATGGCCCGATTACTGAGCGGTGGGCCCACCCACAAGGCGACCCACCGGCCAGATCAGCCTGACAGCGAGCGGGACTCGGTGGAAGGGAGAGGCTCGGTGCGCGGTACAGCATCGGGTGTCCTGCCATGAGCCTGGCACTGCTGGCAGCTACAGCTGCGGTCTTGCTGGCCGCCATCGTGGCGGCGGTGAGCCTGTGGCGTGGCGCCGCCCGCCAGCCATGGCCGGATCTGCGCGCCTACCGGTGGTTCACGATCGCGGCCGGGCTGATCTGCGCCAGCGTGATCGTCGGGCTGGCGGTCCCCACCACGGCGGGCGCGGCGCCGATGCTTTCGTTCACCGACCTTCCGGCACTGCTCGTGCTGCCGGTGATGGCGGCGGGCCTGGCCGGCCTCGCCTCCGCCGCCCGCCGGGCGGTGCCCGACGCGCAGCCACCGCGCCGCCCCGGACTTGCCGTCGCGGGCGCGTACCTGGCGGACGGCTACGTGCTGGTCGCGGCGCTGTTCCTGATCGGCTGGGTGACCCTGTTCGGTGCGGAGTTCACCCGCGCAGGCGCCGGGCCGTCGTTCGCCGTGGACCTGGTTCACCCCCTGGTGGACCTGATGGTCCTCTTGGTGACCCTGCCCCTCGTCCAGACGGCCGGGCGCCGGGCGGTGGCTCCTTACCTTGCCCTGGTGGCCATCACCGCGGGCGACTCGCTCGCGGTCGGCGCCCGGATTGCCGGTACGCGCCCGGGGATTGTCGCGCTGGCCGCCGCGCTCATCGCGCTGGTCGCTGCTGGCGCTCACCCCGTGGGTCAGTGACGCCTGGGCGGTCGGCGGCCGTCGGCTCGGCGGCGCACGCGAGGTGACCACGGCCGCCGTCGCGGCCGCGGCCGCCATAGCGGGCCTGCTGGTCGTCGGCCAGGCGATCGTGACCGGGCACCTCACCGGGCTGGTGGAAATCCTGATCCTCGGCACCATGGCCGGCGTCCTCGCGGTGCGCGTGGTCAGCCTGGTCTGGCGGGTGGACACCTGGTCGCGGGTGTGGCAGGAGTCAGGCCGGCAGTTCCGCCAGCTCGCCGAGCGGACCAGCGACGTGGTGCTGCTCTGCGACGCGAGCGGGGTGATCAGGTACGCGAGCCAGGCGGTGACCGGCTATGGGTACGCGCCAGACGCATTGCGCGGCACGCACGTGGCCGACCTGCTGCATCCCGAGGAGCGGGCGGGCGGCATGCAGGCGATCCGCCGGGCGATCACCAGCAAGGCACAACGGCCGGGCCACTACCCCTGCCAGGTGCGCGCCGAGGACGGCACCTGGCGCCACGTCGAGGCCACCGTCTCCAGATACCGCGACCTGGGCCAGCCGGACCTGGTCCTGATCACCGCCAGGGACA
This sequence comes from uncultured Actinomycetes bacterium, assembly GCA_963726415.1. Classification (GTDB taxonomy): domain Bacteria; phylum Actinomycetota; class Actinomycetes; order Streptosporangiales; family Streptosporangiaceae; genus DASXKD01. The sequence continues at coordinate 25,460 of CAVSCM010000045.1, read as the reverse complement.
TGAGTGCGCAGGTGGCGCTGCGCCGCCAGGTCACCCACCTCACCTTCCACGACGGGCTGACCGGACTGCCGAACCGGGCCTACGCCGAACAGCGCGCCCACGACGTGCTCAGCGAGGACCGCAATGCCGCGGCCGCGGCGCTGGCGGTGGCGGATCCGCCGCTGCCCGGCGTCATCGTCGTGGACATCGACGGCTTCACCGCGGTGAACGACGCTCGCGGGCACACCGCCGGCGACCTGCTGCTCGCGCAGGTCGCCCGCAGGCTCCGGCTGGCGGTCTCGCCGGAGGACACGGTTGCCCGCTGGGGCGGCGATGAGTTCGCGGTCATTACCGAAGCCACGGTGAGCGCCGCGGAACTCGCCGATATTGCCGAACGGCTGGCGCGCGGCGTGGCCTCCATGCCGTTCCGGATCGGGGATACGGACCTGAGCATCACCGCCAGCGTCGGGGCCGCGATCGCCGACGGCAGCCCGGCGGCGCACGTGTGGCGCAATGCCGAGATGGCGCTCGCCCGGGCCAAGGCAGCGGGCAGCGGGCAGGTCGAGATGTTCGGTGCCAATGACGACACCGCCACGGCCGGAGCCGGGCAGGCCGAGATGTTCGGTGCCGGTGACGACACCGGTGCCGGGGAACCGGAGCAGACGCCGGCCGAAGCCGCCGCGTCGCAGCAGTCCGGCGCGGCGTGAGCAGCCCGCGCGGTTCGGCGGCCAGCGTGCCGCGCTCGGCTCCGATCTCATACCCTGAGACGAAACTGTTCTCAGGTTGACGGATCTGGCCCCATGGACCACAGTGGACTACGTGCATGGTGGCCAGATTCTTGTACTTCTCAGGCGCGCGGATCGCTGACGTCCGATTATCCGCGCGCTACCCCGACTGCCCGAGGCAGGAGGGGTTTTTTGTTGCCAGCGTTCGCGTAACCAAGGCAGATGAAGGAAACATTGGCGATGACTGACCAGACCACAACCACGGTCGGCTCCCGGGCCGGGACGACGGGCCCGCCCCGCCACGGCCAGGCACCCTCGCCGCGCGACCTCGCGGCACGGGCGCCGGGCAACCAAGCGGCACCGTCGCCGGGCCCGCGCCGGCCCGGCGAGCGAATCCGCCGCCGCGCCGGTAACGATGACGGGCGCCCAGGCGCTGGTGGCAGCGCTGGAACAACTCGGCGTCGATGTCGTCTTCGGCATCCCCGGCGGGGCCATCCTCCCCGCCTACGACCCGTTGTTCGACTCCCGCAGCGTGCGCCACATCCTGGTCAGGCATGAGCAGGGTGCCGGCCACGCGGCGGCCGGCTACGCGCAGGTGACCGGCCGGCCTGGGGTGTGCATCGCCACCTCGGGGCCGGGCGCGACCAACCTGGTCACGCCGCTCGCCGACGCCTACATGGACTCGGTGCCGGTGGTCGCCATCACCGGGCAGGTGCCGTCCAGCCTGATCGGCACGGACGGCTTCCAGGAAGCGGACATCGCCGGGATCACGCTGCCGGTCACCAAGCACAACTTCCTGGTCACCGAGGCCGGTGACATCGCCAGGACCGTGGCGGAGGCATTTCACGTGGCCTCCACCGGCCGGCCGGGACCGGTGCTGGTGGACATCGCCAAGGACGCGCTGCAGGCCCAGGACGCAGTTCCGCTGGCCGGTGCCGTTCGAACTGCCCGGCTACCGCCCGGTGACCCGGCCGCACTCCCGGCAGGTGCGGGAAGCGGCCAAGATGATGATGGCGGCACGGCGCCCGGTCCTCTACGTCGGGGGCGGCGTGATCAAGGCGGGCGCGAGCGAGGACCTGCTCACCCTGGCCGAGCTGACCGGGATGCCCGTGGTGACCACGCTGATGGCCCGGGGTGCGTTCCCCAGCAGCCATAAGCAGAACCTGGGCATGCCCGGCATGCACGGCAAGGTGGCGGCCGTTGGCGCGCTGCAGAAGGCGGACCTGCTGGTGGCGCTCGGGGCCAGGTTCGACGACCGGGTGACCGGCCGCCTGGACAGCTTCGCCCCCGACGCCGCTGTGGTGCACGCGGACATCGACCCGGCCGAGATCTCCAAGAACCGGCACGCCGAGGTGCCCATTGTCGGTGACTGCCGCGAGGTGATCATCGAACTCATCACCGCGATCCGCGGCGAGCAGGAGTCGGGCGAGCAGGCGGACCTGACCGCGTGGTGGTCGCAACTGGACGCCCTGCGGACCACCTACCCCCTCGGCTATGACCAGCCGGACGACGGCTCGCTGTCTCCGCAGTACGTGATCGAGCGGATCGGCAAGCTGGCCGGCCCGGACGCGGTGTACGTGGCGGGCGTCGGCCAGCACCAGATGTGGGCCGCCCAGTTCATCGAGCACGAGCACCCCCGGCACTGGCTCAACTCCGGCGGGCTCGGCACCATGGGCTACGCGGTGCCCGCCGCCATGGGTGCCAAGGTCGGTGCGCCGGAGTCGGCCGTGTGGGCGATCGACGGCGACGGATGCTTCCAGATGACCAACCAGGAACTCGCCACCTGCACGGTGGAGAGCATCCCGGTCAAGGTGGCCATCATCAACAACGGCAACCTGGGCATGGTCCGCCAGTGGCAGACGCTGTTCTACAACGAGCGCTACTCGCAGACCGACCTGGACCGGATGGAGCAGGGCACCTCGGCGGGGACCCGGATTCCGGACTTCGTCAAGCTGGCCGAGGCCTATGGGTGCGTCGGCCTGCGCTGTGAGACCGCCGCCGACGTGGACAAGGTCATCAAGCAGGCCATGGAGATCAACGACCGTCCCGTCGTGATCGACTTCATCGTGCACCGCGACGCCATGGTCTGGCCCATGGTGGCGGCGGGCACGAGCAACGACGACATCAAGGTGGCGCGGGACATGGCGCCGGACTGGGATGTGACCGAATGAGCCAGCCGCCGGTGCGGCTTCGGGAGCAGGAGCCGAGTGCGAGCAGGCACACGCTGTCGGTGCTCGTCGAGAACAAGCCCGGAGTGCTCGTCCGCATCGCGGGCCTGTTCTCCCGCCGCGGGTTCAACATCGAATCGCTCGCCGTGGGGCCGACGGAGCATCACGAGTACTCCCGGATGACGATCGTGGTGAACTGCGCGGAGCACCCGCTGGAACAGGTCACCAAGCAGCTCAACAAGCTGATCAACGTCCTGAAGATCGTCGAGCTGGACCCCTCCGTGTCGGTGCAGCGGGAGCTCCTGCTGGTCAAGGTGCGGGCCGATGCCGAGACCAGGTCCCGGGTGCTGGAGACCGTCGCGCTGTTCCGCGCGAAGGTCGTCGACGTCGCCCAGGACGCGGTGACGGTCGAGGCCACCGGGAACCGGGACAAGCTGGACGCCCTGATCAGGGTGCTTGAGCCGTTCGGCATCAAGGAACTGGTCCAGTCCGGCATGGTGGCCCTGGGACGTGGCAGCAAGTCCATCACCGACCGTGCGCTGCGGCCGATCGAGCGCAGGGCGGGCGGCTCAGCGCAGTAGACGCGGCTAGTCCTGACCCCACCACCCCGCCCAAGGAAGGCAACCAATGGCAGACATCTTCTACGACGACCAGGCGGACCTGGCTGTCATACAGCAGCGTCACGTCGCGGTGCTCGGCTACGGCAGTCAGGGGCATGCGCACGCGCTGTCGCTGCGCGACTCCGGCGTGGACGTCAGGGTGGGCCTGCCGGAAGGGTCCCGCAGCAGGGAGGCCGCCGCCGGCGAGGGGCTCGCGGTCACCACGCCCGAGCAGGCCTGCGAAGAGGCAGACCTGATCATGGTGCTCGCCCCGGACCACGTGCAGCGGGCCCTGTACGCAAGCGCGATCGCGCCGAGCCTGGTACCGGGTGACGCCCTGTTCTTCGCGCACGGGCTGAACATCCGCTACAAGCTGATCACCCCGCCGGACGGGGTGGATGTGTGCATGGTCGCCCCCAAGGGGCCCGGCCACCTGGTGCGCCGCCAGTTCGCCGAGGGCCGGGGCGTGCCGGTGCTCGTCGCGGTGGAGCGCGACGCGTCGGGCGGGGCCTGGCCGCTGACGCTCGCCTATGCCAAGGGCATCGGCGGAACCCGGGCCGGTGCGCTGGCCACCACGTTCGCCGAGGAGACCGAGACCGACCTGTTCGGCGAGCAGGTGGTGCTCTGTGGCGGCGTCTCCGAGCTGATCAAGGCCGGCTTCGACACCCTGGTCGAGGCGGGCTACCAGCCCGAGGTGGCCTACTTCGAGTGCCTTCACGAGATGAAGCTGATCGTGGACCTCATGTACGAGGGGGGCCTGTCCAAGATGTACTGGTCGGTCTCGGACACCGCGGAGTTCGGCGGCTATACCCGCGGGCCGCGGATCATCGACGGCCGCAGCATGGAAGAGATGAAGCGCATCCTGGCCGAGATCAGGGACGGTTCGTTCACCACCGAGCTGGTGGCCGAGTTCGACAGCGGCCGGCCGAACTTCCTCAAGCGGCGCGAGGCCCTGCACGCCGAGCAGATCGAGCAGGTGGGGGCCAAGCTGCGGCCACTGATGAGCTGGCTCGCCGACGACGCCGACGAGGGGTGACACGCCACCGGCCGCGGGCCGGTAACCGACAGCCGGTCCGCGGGCCGGCAGCAGACGGCGGCCGTTCCGGAGCGCACGGGACGGCCGCCACCAGTTTCCGCGCGATCCGCTTGCCGCCCCCGTGGCCCTGGCGCGGATTGCTGTTATCTATCGGCGGGCCCACGGGCGAATATCGGGCGCAATGGCCGCTCGGCGTAGCCTCCCTCGGCCAGGCCCGCGCGCCGCTCGAAGATGTTGCGCGAGCCGAAGTCGCCGGTCAGCAGCCACGACACCCCGGCGGCGAGGAAATACAGCGGCAGCATCAGCACGCCGCCGCACCAGGCGAACTGGGTGGCGTGCCGTGCCTCGTGGCCGAGCAGGACCTGCGCACCACGTGCGCCCGTGGCATCCAGGCGGGTCACGATGACGTTGCCGAGGCAGAACGCGGGCGCCGGCGGAACCGGCAGCCGGTATCCCAGCGCGACGAACAGGCCGTTCCCGGCGCGGGTGAGCCTGGCCCGGCCCGCGGCGGCCACCAGGACCCCGGCCAGGGTGGACCCGTTGACCAGGTTCACCACCAGCCGGACCCGGTGGGCGCCGCGCATCCCGCCCGTCAGGGGCTGGGCGCAGGCCCGGAGCCGGGCGCCCAGTCACTGCCGGGTGCCCACTCCCCGCCAGGGCCCTGGCTGCCGTTCGGCCCGGTCCCGCCTTCCAGGCCAGGCCCGCCGTTCTGCCCCGGGCCGCCGTTCTGCCCTAGACCGGCGCCGCCGTCCAGCGCCGGCGCGCCGTCCACCGTCGAGCCGCCGTCCAGGGACGAGCCGCCGTCCAGGGACGCCACCGCGCCCTGCACCACCGGGGCCAGCATCGGAGCAGGCGGCATCGGCAGCGCCACCCGGCCGTGGCTCTGGTGCGCCACCGCCGCGGCCTGGTGGTACTGCTCAAGCAGGCCGAGGAACTCCGGATCCGCGTACGGCCGGCCGTCCACCAGCGGGCCCACCGTGTGCTCCATGACCGCGACGATGTCCTCGCCGGTCAGCGTCTTGTGCGTCTCCAGCGCGTGGCTCAGGCTCAGCACCTTGGCCCGGTCCTCGCGCAGTAGTATCTCCACCCGCTGCAGCAGCGTCCCGAGCGTATCCTCGATCCGGTCGGCCAGCGCCCGCCGCAGTTCCTGCTCCGGGTCCTGGCCCTTCTTGTTCCTGCCGCCCTGCCCGCCGCCTGGCGAGCCGACCTCGAGGCGCTTGGCGGTCGAGTAGGAGGACACCGTGGCGCCCATGCCCCAGAAGCCCTCCATGAACGAGGCCACGGTGGTCGCCGACTCCAGGTCGCCGGACACGCCGGAGGAACTGTCGCTGTCGAAGAACATCCGCTCTCCGGCCAGCGAGGCCAGGGACACCAGGATGTCCGTCTCGTACTCGCTGCGCCACCGGGTGAACTGGTCCTCGGGCGGGATGCTGGCCACCATGCCGAGGTAGTCGCTGCCCTTCTCGATGGTGGCGATGTCGATCTCCATGTGCTGGCGGGTGCGGTAGGCGACCAGGGCGTGGCACGCCTCGTGCACCGCCACGGCGTGCCTTTCCCGCTCGATGTACTCGACATCCTCGGGCGGGCCGAGTTCCTTGAGCTGCTTGGCCTTGATCACGTCCTGCCAGGTGATCACGTCCCGGCCGTTGCGGATGGCGGCGATCAGCGACTCGTTGACCAGGTCCTTGATGGTGGCGCCGGTCGCGTAGGGAGTGATCACCGCGAGCTTGTCCATCTGCTCGGGCGTCAGCTCGTGCCGCACCTTCGCGAAGTAGCCCTCGTAGGTCCGGACCCGGCCGGCCTTGGACGGGTAGCCCACCTTGTAGATGCGGTCGATCCGGCCCGGCCGCAGCAGCGCCTCGTCCAGCGCCTCGGGCAGGTTGGTGGCCATCATCACCAGGATCCGGTACTTCGGCGGCGGCTTGGGCCGCATGCCGAACAGCCGGCGTACATGCCGGTTGACGAAGCCGCGCGGTTTCTTCAGCCCGGAAATCTCGGTGAGCAGGGCCTCCAGCGTTCCCATGCCGCCGCCGCCCATGCCCATGCCCATCATCTGCTTGTTGCGCCGGTTATCCGGCTCGTCGCCGGTCTCCGAGGTGAGCGCGCGCTGGGCGAGCCGCCATTGCACATCCCTGGACAGGTACGAGAAGCCGTGGCATCCACCTGCCTGCCAGGCCGCGGGGGTGGCGCGGCCCTGGCCGGGCGGGCCGCCCTGGGCCAGCGCCCCGCGGCGGCCCAGCGAGTCGGCCTCGTCGAAGAAGACGATCACGCCGCCGTACCGCAACGCCAGCTTGCGCAGCTTGCGGAACAGCGACTTGACCTTGAGGATGCCGACGCCCATGAACATGTTGATGAACGCGCCCGGGTCCACGAACACGTAGGGCCTGCCGGTCTCGCCCGCAACCGCCTCGGCCATGAGCGTCTTGCCGGTGCCGGGCGGGCCCCAGAGCAGAATCCCGCCGGGGACGTAGCCACCCCTGGACTCGATCTGCTCCGGGTCCTCCAGGTACAGGATGTTCTCCTTGACCCGCTCCAGGACATGGTCCTGGCCCCAGACGTCGGAGAACCGGGTCTTGATGTCGTCCGGGTAGTAGACGTCCACGCCGCCCTTGGACAGAAACCAGAAGATCGCGGCGAATTGGCCCACCACGACGAGCAGGATGACCATGAGCTGCAGCACGAACGGCAGCGCGTGCCAGATGTAGCCCGGCATGTGCGCCAAAGCCGTCAGCGCGTCCTGGTGCGTCACCTTCCCGGCCACCACCCCGATGACGGCAATCCAGAACAACCAGGTAACCACGCGCCTCAGGCGGTACCTGGTCCACGGCGACAGCCTGCGCTGGGATGCGCCCTCCAGCCCGCCGAAAAACGTCTGCGTCCAGAACCTGTGGTATGCGGCCCAATGCTCGCTGATCAGGAAGTGGATCTGGCGCAGCGCTTCCAGGCAGAACAGCACGAACACCCACGAGCCGCTCCTGAGCTCGGTGCGGATCGCGTCGCTGATGCCCATCAGCGGGTTGCTCGCCATCGCGGACCAGACGAGGATCCACCAGAGCAGCGCGAGGAGGAGCAGGAACTTCAGCCGGTCCCAGAGGGGCATGGGCTTCCTGGTACGCCGGTCTTTGTTACCGGGGTGCTCGTCGGGCGCTGGCAGTCCCTCGGGCGGTTTTGCTAGGGCCTCACGCACTAGGGGCTCCTGACGGTAAACGACGACACGATCGTGTCAAGCTGGTCACGGTTGTGGCTGTAGCAGGTCGCGATGCAGTGCACCATCAGCACGTAGAGCTGGGTGCTGCTGGAGTTGGTCAGCGCGACCTGGTCGAAGGTCTCGGTAATGCCGCCCGGGTAGGTGTAGTCGTAGGTGTCCCACACCCCGTGCACGCCCTGGCCGGGGGTGAGCACGATATCCCGCAGCAGCTTGAAGTGGGTCAGTGGGAAGCTGCCCTGGGCCGCCTGAGCGGCGCGGGACGCCGAGGTCACCGGCAGCAGCACGTCCCGCAGCCCGTTATAAGGGGAGCGTCGGAGGGCGTTGCTCGCGGTCGCGCTGAGCGGGGTGACGAAGGCGAACGCGAACGGCTGCTTGGCGTTGGGGCTGAACAGGTGGACGGCCGCGGGCGCCTGGTCCGCGTCGAAGGCGATGTCCCAGGTGCCTGCGGCCCGGCCCAGCGCGCTGCCCGGCGTCTTGAACTGCGCCGCGAGCGACACGTCGCTGATCTTGTGCCAGCCGAACGGCACCTTGAAGTAGGTATTGGCGCCCGAGTCCGAGACATACGTGAACTGAGGCGCGGCACACCCCGCCGCGATGGCCGCGACGAGAAGCACCCCGAGCCCGCCGAAAACCTTCCCCATCAGGGACGTCTTGCTAGCCAAACGGCACACCCACTCCCTGGCGGACCGCCCAGATTCGAGTATGACCCGTGAGCATCCGGAGGGCATAATCGTGCACGATAATTGTGGTTTGCCCCTGGACGCAAAATTCCATGCCCCGGACGCTGCGGCACTCAGCCCGCCGGCTGGCCGGAGGCGCTCCCCGCGGCCGCGGCATGCGGGCGGGTGTACAAGCGCAGCCATACGCCTTTCGCGTGCAATGTGTACGCGACGGTGAAACCGAGCCGCTGCGGAAGCGGCGCGGGAGCCTTGGACCAGGAGGCGACCCAGAGCCGGGTGACTGTGGCCAGGCGCTGGCGTTCCACGGACGTCGGTGCGAACGTGCCGCCGAGGGTGGCAGACGGCACAGGGCCCCGTGCCTCGCTGATGTCATGCAGCCGGGCCAGGCCGTAGGGGTACTCGCCGTCCATTCCGCGTTCCACGCCGCCGCCCCATGACAGCGGCCAGTACCTGACGTTCATCAGTGCGTCGCCGGGCCGCTCGTGGCTGGCGACGGCCTGGTCGGCGAGGCGGATGTCATAGCCGTGGCCGGTCGGGAGGCGCTCGCTGGCCTGTGCGCCCAGCCCGGCCACCACGATGACGATCAGCGCGGCGACGGCCACGGTCCAGCCCACCGCGGCCCTTGCCAGGGCGGCCAGGGCCGCGCCTGCCAGCAGCGCGGCGGCGGGGATGCAGAACGCGATGTAGCGGAACACGTAGACCGGATGGGTCACGGGTATCACCGAGACCGTGAACAGCAGCGCCGGCGGCAGGAACAGCCACGGCACGGCGAGCCCCCACAGCCCGGCGGGCCAGTCCGCACGCAACCGCGCCCTGCCCGACACCAGGCCGGTCACGAGCGCGATCACCACGACCGCTACCACGATGAAGAACATCGGCGGCGGGCCGATCAGGCCCGCCATCGCGATGATCGCGACCAGGCCGGGCGGCTTGATCCATTGCACCTGATGGGCCTGGCCCGAGGCGATGATCGCCACCGGGCTGGCCAGGATGACCGCCACCACCACGCTGGCCAGCCAGCGCAGCACGAACGGCCGCCCGGGCCCGCGGTAGCAGCGATGCCACACGGCGACCGTCACCGCGTGGGCGGCGATGAGCAGCAGGCTGAGAATGTTGCCCAGGCCGAGCAGTGCCATCGCGGCCGTGTAGCCCACCAGTGCTAGCCCGGGGGAGCGACCCGCTTCCCCGGGGGCAGGCCCCCGGACCCCATGCCCGGAACCCCCCGCTGGCCTTGAGGCCCGGTTCCTTCGTCACCGGGCCCGGCCCCGTCGGCTGGCGCACAGCCCGCTGCCGTCGCCGGGGTGGCGGCCTGGAGGGCTCGGATCAGGAAGTAGCTGGCGACGGTCGCGAGGGCGGTGACGAGGGCGTACTCGCGGGCGTCCTCGGCGTAGAAGCTCACCGAGGGGAACGCGGCGAACAGCAGCCCCGCGGCCAGCCCGGCGCGGCCGGACACCAGGCGCTGCCCGAGCAGGGTCACGACGCCCGCCGCCACCGCCATCGCCACCGCCGAGGGGGCCCTGGCGGCCAGCTTCGCCGCTGCCCGCCAGCCGGGAGGTCACCCAGATCAGCGCGTAGTACTCGGTGTGCACCACGTCTACGTTGCCCAGCATCCGGATCATCTGCGGGAAGCTCCGGTGCACGGCGAGCAGGGTCGCGCCCTCGTCGCGGGTGAACGAGGGCACGCCGAGCCGGTACAGCGTCACAACGAGCGTGATCGAGGGCCGGGCCGATCGCCACCCACCCTGCCGCCAGCCGGTCCGGCCGGCCGGCGTGGCTGGCCGCCGATACGCCGGGGGACCGGGCAAGTGACTGGCTTCCAGAAGCGGCCACGGGGCTCCTCGTCGTCCGGCCACGCTCCGCCTGGCCGAGCGGGGGCGCACGTTTGCCTGCGCGGTCACCGCGCTGCCTTCGTGAACGCAAGGTTACTGCACGGCGGATGCCCGGCAGGGGGCCACGAGGTTCGTGAACACTTTCACAAGCGGAGCTACACTGGAGCCTCCGACGTCGACCCCCGAGGGGCTCTGCCGTGCCTGTACCCATCGTCCTGGTTGCCGAGGAACTGTCACCCGCCGCCATCGCGCTGCTCGAGCCGGACTTCGAGGTCCGCTACGCCGACGGCGCGAACCGCCCCGCGCTGCTGGAAGCGCTGGCCGGCGTCGACGCGGTCATCGTCAGGAGCGCCACGAAGATCGACGCGGAGGCGCTCGCGCACGCCCCGGGCCTGCGCGTCGTCGCCCGGGCGGGGGTCGGCCTGGACAACGTCGACGTGGCCGCGGCCACCAAGGCGGGCGTGATGGTGGTGAACGCGCCAAGCTCCAACATCGTGAGCGCCGCCGAGCACGCGACCGCGCTGCTGCTCGCGGTCGCGAGGCACGTGCCGCAGGCGATGGCCTCGCTCAAGTCCGGCGAGTGGAAGCGGTCGCAGTTCACGGGGGTCGAGGTCAGCGGCAAGGTGGCCGGCATCCTGGGGCTGGGCCGGATCGGGGTCCTGGTCGCGCAGCGGCTGGCGAGCTTCGGCATGCAGGTCATCGCCTACGACCCCTACGTGCCCCAGGCGCGGGCCGCGCAGCTTGGCGTGCGCCTGGTGAGCCTGGACGACCTGCTGGCCGAGGCCGACTTCATCAGCGTGCACCTGCCGAAGACGCCAGAGACCGTCGGGCTGATCGGGGAGCGGGAACTGCACCTGGTCAAGCCGGGCGTGCGCATCATCAACGCGGCCCGGGGCGGCATCGTGGACGAGCACGCCCTGGGCATGGCGCTCAAGGACGGCCGGGTGGCCGGCGCCGGCATCGACGTGTTCGTGACCGAGCCGCCCGCGGGCAACCCGCTGCTTGACTTCCCGAACGTGGTGGCCACGCCGCACCTGGGAGCCAGCACCCACGAGGCACAGGAGAAGGCCGGCACCCAGGTGGTCAAGTCGCTCCGGCTGGCCCTGGCCGGGGAGTTCGTGCCCGACGCCGTCAACGTCCAGGGCGGCGCCGTCGACGAGGACGTGAAGCCGGGCCTGCCGCTGGCCGAGAAGCTCGGACAGCTTTTCACCGCGCTGGCCGGCGGCGTCGCGGCCAGCCTTGACGTCGAGGTGCGCGGCGAGATCGCCAGCAAGGACGTGCGGGTGCTGCAGCTTGCCGCGCTCAAGGGTGTCTTCGCCGACGTGGTCGAGGACGCCGTGACCTACGTGAACGCCCCCCTGCTCGCCGAACAGCGAGGGATGGCGGTGGGCCTGGTCACCGAGACCGAGAGCCCGGACTGGCGCAACCTGGTGAGCCTGCGCGGCACCCTGCCCGGCGGCCAGTCGGTGTCGGTCAGCGGGACGCTGACCGGGACGCGCCAGGTGGAGAAGCTCGTCGAGGTCAACGGCTTCGAGATGGAAATCGCCCTGGCCGAGCACATGGTGTTCCTCAGTTACACCGACCGGCCGGGAATCGTCGGCGTGGTGGGCCAGATCCTGGGCAGCGAGGGGATCAACATCGCCGGCATGCAGGTGTCCAGGGACGTGCGCGGTGGCCACGCCCTGATCGCGCTGACCGTCGACAGCGCCATCCCGCCCGTGGTCCTCGAGGACATAACCGCGACGATCGGCGCGGTGAGCGGCCGCGCGGTCAACCTCGACATGTCCTGATGGGTGTTAGCCCGGGGGAGCGCCCCCCGGAACCCCCCGGTGGCCCAGCGCCCGCGCACTCCGTCGCGTGGGCCGCGGCCCTGGTGGCTTGTGTGGAATGCCTCCGGGGAAGCAGTGCGGCCGTGCCGTGAACCCCAGTTCCATGATGTGGGCCGGTTCCCTATTTGTCTCAGGATACGAGACAGTAGCGCTCTCAGCGTGACATCCGGCCAGGTCTTCAGTACGCTTGGAGTGCTATGCGGCGCTTCGTACTTATCTCACGCAGCCGTAGCGGGGCCTGATCACGCAGGCCAGCGACCCGCTACGGGCGGGAGTCGCTGGCCGTGGGATTACTCGTCAGGGGAGAAGCGTCGTGTACGACATGTATCACTGGGACTCGTCTGTCCCGGCCACCGAGGACACCGGCAACGGCGGTCACGCGCCTGCCCGCGCCCGCCGTCCGCGGCCGCCGCGCAGGCCGTCCAGGTGGCCCTGGACCGCCGTGACAACGGAGGGGACGCCAGCGACCCGCGTGACCAGTTTTCCGGCCAGTAAGGTACCGCGCATGGCATCGTCCCAGATAAGGCTCGCCGTGATCGGCGGCGACGGGATCGGCCCCGAGGTCGTGGCCGAGGCGCTGAAGGTGCTCAAGGCAGCGGATGTGCCCTTCGAGGAAACCAGCTACGACCTGGGTGCCCACCGTTGGCACCGGACCGGCGAGACGCTGCCGGACTCGGTGCTCGAGGAGATCCGCGGCCATGACGCCCTGCTGCTCGGCGCGGTCGGCGACCCGTCGGTGCCGAGCGGGGTCCTCGAGCGCGGACTCCTGCTCCGGCTGCGGTTCGAACTCGACCACTATGTGAACCTGCGGCCGGTGCGGCTGTACCCGGGCGTCGGCACCCCGCTGGACGCGGTCCGGCCGGAGTCGGTCAACATGGTGGTCGTCAGGGAGGGCACCGAGGGCCCGTACACGGGCGCTGGCGGCGTATTGCGCAAGGGCACCGACGCCGAGGTCGCCACCCAGGAGAGCGTCAACACAAGTTACGGGGTCACCCGTGTGGTCAGGTATGCGTTCGACCTGGCCGCCCAGCGATCGCGGCAGCACCTGACTCTCGTGCACAAGACCAACGTGCTCACCTACGCCGGTGACCTGTGGCGGCGCATCGTGGACAGATGCGCCAAGGAGTTCCCCGGCGTGTCCGTGGACTACGTCCACGTGGATGCCGCCTGCATGTTCCTCGTCACTCAGCCCGAGCGGTTCGACGTCATCGTGACCGACAACCTGTTCGGCGACATCCTCACCGACCTCGGCGCGGCCGTGGCCGGGGGGATCGGGCCTGGCGGCGAGCGGGAACATCAACCCGGAGCGGACGGCACCGAGCATGTTCGAGCCGGTGCACGGCAGCGCGCCGGACATCGCGGGCAGGCAGAAGGCCGACCCGACGGCCGCGATCCTGTCGGTCGCCATGCTCTGTGAGCACCTGGGCTTCACCGCGGTCGCCGCCAAGATTGAGCAGGCCGCCGCCGACGATCTGGTGGAACGCCAGGGCGAGTGGGCCGCCCGGTCGACCGCGGAGATCGGCGATGACATCGCGGAGCGAGTAGCCGGCTGAGGCCCCGCCTTAGCGGGGCCAGGGTTAGCCTGGATCCGCGAGGCTAACCCCATGCGGAAGTCCGTCAATGGTGGATTAGCCGCGCGCCTGGCAACGGCGCCGGGGGTTAGGAAGGACTGCGATGATCACGACCGGTAGCACCGACATCGGGTTTGACGTGCGCGTGAGCGAAGCTCCGCTGACGGCGGAGGAACGCGGGCGCATCCTGGCCGCGCCGGGGTTCGGTGAGGTTTTCACCGACCACATGATCACCATCCGCTGGGACGACGGCCGCGGCTGGCACGATGCCCGGCTGGAGCCGTATGGGCCGTTCACCCTGGACCCGGCGACGTCGGTGTTCCACTACGCGCAGGAGATCTTCGAAGGGCTGAAGGTCTATCGGACCGGCGGCGGCGAGATCGTGGCGTTCCGGCCACAGGCCAACGCCGCGCGGTTCAACCGGTCGGCGGCCAGGATGGCCATGCCCCAGCTTCCGGCCGAACTGTTCCTCAAGTCACTCGAACTGCTCGTCGGGCAGGACAGGGACTGGGTGCCCACGGCCCCGGAGCACAGCCTGTACCTGCGCCCGTTCATGATCGCGACACAGCGCGGGCTCGGGGTGAACCGCCCGTCGGGGTCCTACCTGTTCGCGGTCATCGCCTCACCGGCGGCGTCGTACTTCCGCGACGGCATCCACCCGGTCACGGTCTGGCTGTCTGAGGACTACACCCGGGCCGCGCCGGGCGGGACCGGCGAGGCCAAGTGCGGCGGCAACTACGCCGCCTCGTTCGCCGGCCAGCAGCAGGCCGTGCTGCATGGCTGCGATCAGGTGGTCTGGCTCGACGCACTGGAGCACCGCCTGGTCGAGGAGATGGGCGGGATGAACCTGTTCTTCGTGTACGGGTCCGGCCCGCACGCGCGGCTGGTCACCCCGGCCCTGACCGGCACCCTGCTGCCCGGGGTCACCAGGGACACACTGCTCAAGCTCGGCCCCGACCTGGGCATCCCGGCCGAGGAGGCGGCCATCTCCGTGGCGGAATGGCGCGCGGGCTGTGAGTCCGGCGAGCTGACCGAGGTCTTCGCCTGCGGGACCGCCGCGGTGATCACCCCGGTGGGCCGGGTGAAGGGCCCGTCCGGCGAATGGGCGGTGGGGGACGGCGACCCGGGCCCGGTGACCATGCGCCTGCGCGAGGAACTGCTCGGCATCCAGTACGGCCACCGCCCCGACCCCTACGACTGGGTCCAGAAGCTCGCCTGACGGACAACTTGGACAAACCACCCTAAAGGTGCACGCGGCTCATCCCGCGTGCAGTGGTTGGCACCCTCACCACATTCTGATGGCAGGGAGGGACAACCACGCGTGGCTGTCGGCTGCGCGTAGCACTGGCCAGAGGTGGTTGTTGCTGCAGGATCGCTTGCAGGATCCTCGGACGCTGGATTTCGCTAGGCGAGGGGTATGTGGTCCCAGTCACCAATCCCTTGGAGCACGAGGAAGGTGGCGCTTGCGTCACCGGTGTTCGTGACCAGGTGCGGACGCCCCGGGCGGACTGGTCCCCAGCTTTCGCCCGGTTGGAGGTCGACTTGTTCATCGGGGTCGCGCAGGGTGATCCGCACGCTGCCCTCGAGGACGTAGAAGGTGTCTTGGATGCTGGAGTGGTAGTGCCACGGGACCCGCTGGGTAGGGCTCATGCGCATCTCTGAGATCCGGAATCCTGGGCGTTCGGCATGACGCGCAACCCGCTCGGCAACTTCACCCCTGCCTGCAGGGCCTGACATGAGACCTCCTCAAGTTTTGACTGCCATGGCGGTCAGCTGTGCCCTCCGATGCCGTGATCGGTGTGCGTGCGGGCATCCCGGGGCTCAGCCTGCGCCGGCCGATCCTTCCGGCCGCGCAAGCTCAACCTTCGCCTGCTGGCCGGCCGCGCCCTCAGCGCTGGCCCTGCTGGCTGCTTGGCATGTCCGGGGCAGGGTGGCTGCCAGGGCGAGGATCCAGATGACGGTGGTCAGCGGCACGAGCGCCGCGATAATCCCATCCGGCGCGAATACTCCCCGCTGGGCCAGGGTGAACAGGCCGAGCAGGTGCGCCGCTGCCGACAGCCAGCCCAGCGCGGCCACCCACGGCAGCATCAGCCCAGCCTGCCCCAGGCCCAGCACACCGGTCACCGTGAACAAAATGGTTGGCACCGCGGAAACCAGGAACGTCAGCCACAGCCCCCGCCAGCCGAAAGCGACCACCCCAGCACCAGCGTTCCCAGCCGCAGCATGCACGTCAGCAAGCGCGAACGAGGCGCCCACGATGACCAGCGTCTGCGTGACCACGCACCCAGCCAGCGACACCCTCAACAAGCCCCAGCCGGAATACCCCTCAGGAACCAGGCGGATGAGCACGGCAAAAAAACCCACCAGCAGCACCGCACCAAGGGCCGCCAGCAGCGCCGCCGCATACAGCTGGCCCGCGTGCGCCCGCAGCACCTGAACCAGATGCTGGTCGCCCTGGTCGAGCTTGGCGTCCAGCGGGATCAACGCGACCCCCACCACCCAGGCCAGCATCCCGGTGACCGCCGCGGCCACTCCCCAGCGGACCCAGGCCCTGTCAGCGACCAGCCGCTCGCTGCCCTGACCGGCCGCCTCCAGATGCGTCCCCATCACCCGGTCACCTCCACCAGGCCACCCCGAGCTGACCCCTTGCCAAGCAAGACCTTACGCTCACATTGCGCACGACGGACACGCGTCCGGCCTGCTGATCTTCCCCGGGGTCTGTCTCGCTGATCTGTGTTTGCAGATTCGGTGTACCTATGAACTGGCGGCCCGTAGACCGCCCTTCAGCTACATGTCAACCACGCACGCCGACGCCTTGCAGCCGCGCTGGCTGCTGATTGATGCTTACCCTTGACCAACGCATGTGGCTATGGACGCGGACTACAGGTCGGCCGTCCACTCGATCGTGAGGTGCCGGTCCTGGCTAGCGGGGACAGGATTGTCCCGCTTGTTACGACACACTCTTGCGGGGTGGCTGTGTGCGGGGGTGGCCCGGGGGTTCACTGTCAGTGCGACGGCGGGGCGCCAGGGGCGACGAGACCGGTCTCGTAGGCGATCACGACGAGCTGGGTGCGGTCGCGGGCCTGCAGCTTCATCAGCAGCCTGCCGACGTGCGTCTTGGCGGTGGCGGCGGACAGGTAGAGCCGGTCCGCGATCTCCGCGTTGGACCAGCCACGGGCGACCAGCGTGAGCACCTCGCGCTCCCGGTCGGTGAGCACCTCAAGGGTGGCGGGCGGTCGCTCTCCGGGCGGCGCGCGAACTCGCCGATGAGCTGCCGGGTGACGCTCCGGGCGAGCAGTGCGTCCCCGGCGGCCACCACGCGGATCCCGGCGAGCAGGTCGGTGGGCGGGGTGTCCTTCAGCAGGAACCCGCTCGCCCCGGCCCGCAGCGCCGCGTAGACGTACTCGTCGAGGTCGAACGTGGTGAGGATGAGCACGCGCACGTCCTCGGTGTCGGCAGCGCCGCAGATCAGCCCGGTCGCCTCCAGGCCGTCCATGCGGGGCATCCGGATGTCCATGAGGACCACGTCGGGGCGCTGTGAGCGGGCCAGGTCGACCGCCTCGGTGCCGTCGCTCGCCTCGCCCACGACCTCAAGGTCGGGCGCCGAGTCGACGAGCACGCGGAAACCACCGCGCACCAGTGCCTGATCGTCGGCCACGACCACCCTGATCAACCGGTCACCTCCGGTACCGGGAGCCGGGCGAACACCCGGAAGCCGCCGTCGGCGCCGGGCCCGGCGGCGAACTCCCCACCGAACACCGCGACGCGCTCGCGCATGCCGATGATCCCGTGCCCGGTGCTGAACGAGGAGGTTGCGGCATCGGCTGGCGGGCCGCCCGGCCGATCTGACCCGGCCTCGCGCCCGCCGTCTTTCCTGCCCGGCCCGTCGTCGGTGATTTCCAAGGCCACCGCGCCTTCCTCGTAGCTGACCTTGACACATGCGGTGGCCGCCGCCGCGTGCTTGATCACGTTGGTCAGCGCCTCCTGGATGATCCGGTAGGCGGACAGGTCCACCCCGGGCGGCACCGGCCCGCGCTCCCCGTCCACCTGGACCCACACCTTCAGCCCGGCCTCTCCGACCTGAGCCACCAGCGGCGCCAGGTCCGCCAGCCCCGGTGCCGGGGCCAGGCTGCCGGCCGGCTCGTCATCCTGGCGCAGGATGCCGAGCAGCCGGCGCATCTCGGCGAGCGCGGACCGGCTCGTCGCCTCGATGGCCGCCAGCGCGTGCCTGGCCTCCTCCGGCTGGGTGTCCATCACGTGGCCGCCGACCGCCGACTGCACCGCGATGACGCCCATCGAGTGCGCCACCACGTCGTGCAGTTCCCTGGCGATGCGCAGCCGTTCCTCGGCCACCGCCCGGCGGGCCTGCGGGCCGACGACGCGGAGCCCGGCGGTGACGACAGTTGAGACGTGACAAACCACCAGCTCACCAGCTCACCAGCTCACCGCTCCCGGAGGTTCCGCCATGTCCGTCATCAGCGTCAGTCATCTGACCAAGCGCTATGGCCCGGTCCTCGCGGTGGATGATCTGTCGTTCGACGTCCACCCGGGCAAGGTCACCGGCTTCCTCGGCCCGAACGGGGCCGGGAAGACCACCACCCTGAAGATCCTGCTCGGCCTGGCTGCGCCGACGGCCGGCTCGGCCACGATCGGCGGGGTCGAATACCGCCGGCTGTCCGACCCGATGCACCAGGTCGGCGCCGCGCTGGACAGTAACACCTTCCACCCGGGCCGCAGCGCCACCCAGCACCTCAAGATCATCGCGACGGCGGCCGGCCTACCGCACCACCGGGTCGGCGAGGTGCTTGACCAGGTCGGGCTCGCCAACGCCGCGGGCCGCCGGGCCGGCGGCTACTCACTGGGCATGCGCCAGCGGCTCAGCCTGGCCGGCGCCCTGCTCGGCGACCCCGGTGTGCTCATCCTGGACGAGCCGCTGAACGGGCTCGACCCGGAGGGGATCCGCTGGATGCGCGGTCTGCTGCGGTCGCTCGCGGCAGAAGGCAGGACCGTGCTGGTCTCCAGCCACCTGCTGACCGAGGTGGCCCAGACCGTCGACGAGATCGTCGTCCTCGCCAATGGCCGCCTCATCACCGAGACCACGCTGGCCGACCTGGCCGGGCGCAGCTCGGTAACCCGGGCCCGCACCACCGACGCGGCCAGGCTCGCCGACGTCCTGCTGGCCGCCGGAATCCAGGTCCGCGTCGTGGACGGCACCACCGTGGAGGCCCGCGGCACCGACGCGGACGCGATCGGCCTGGCCGCCGCCGGTGCGGGCCTGCCCATCCTCGAACTGTCCCGGCACGACGAGGACCTCGAATCCCTCTTCTTCGATCTGGTCAACGCCAAGCGGGAGGTGGCGGCATGAGCACCGCAGCGCTTCTGGAATCTGGTCAAACAAAGGCAGGAGGTTACGCCATGAACGCCACCCTGCGGCTCGCCCGAGCCGAGTTCAGGAAGCTCTGCACCACCCTCGCGGTCCCGGTCACCGTCGCCCTCGCGGCCGTGTTCGCCGTCGGCAGCGTGCTCATCGATGCGGCGGTCGCGGGCAGGCCCGGCCAGCATCCCCTGGGCAGCATGGCGGAGACCTACCAGATGCTCAAGTTCGGCCCGATCGTCGTGGTGGCCATGCTTGTCCTCGGCATCCTCGCCGCGGGCGGCGAATTCCGGCACCGGACCATCGTGCCGGCCCTGCTGGCCACACCGCAGCGGGCCCGGGTGTTCGCGGTCAAGGTGGCCGTCATCGCCCTGTTCGGCGTGGTGTTCAGCGTGGTGATCTTCGGCCTGGGCCTCGGCACCATCGCCGGAGTGCTGGCGGCACACGGATTCCACACCCTGCCCGCGGCGGCCGGCCGGATGTACCTCGGCACGGTCATCGCTGGCGCCTGCTTCGGGATGCTCGGCGTCGCCGTAGGCGCGCTCACCCGCAACACCGTCGTGGCGATCCTCGCGGCGGTCGGCTGGGCATTGTTCGTGGAAGTGATCGCCCTGTGGAACGTGGCGCCCAGCCTGGAGAGGTGGTTGCCGGTCGGCGCGTCCATCGGCCTCACCAACCCGCCCGGGCCCGGTGTGCTGACGCCCACGGCCGCGGGGGCGGTGCTGATCGGTTACGCGGTGGTGATGCTCGTGGCGGCCAGCCGGACCACGCTCCGGCGCGACATTGGCTGACGGCGACGCCCCGCCGGTGGCGCACCCAGGCACGAACAACCGGCGAAGGGGTGGCAGCCCAGACGGGCTGCCACCCCTTCGCATGTAGATCGCCACGCAGCCCACGGTCTCGGATGGTGAGACATGCGTTTCGCCGCTGCGTACGGCATGTGTCAGACTGGGACCGTGACGTGCGGCCGGATCATTATCGGCAGGCGCGCCGGCACCTAGCAGGCCCCGAAGTTTCCCCAGGCCCGCACCCGCCGGCGCGCAGACCTCTCGCATCCCGCGAGGGGTCTTTTGCTTTGTCCGGCCGGGGCGCGGTCCCAGAAAGAACGGATCACAGATGCCCGACGACAGTTTCCACGTCTACGACACCACGCTGCGCGACGGTGCCCAGCAGGAGGGCCTGTCCCTGACCGTCGCGGACAAGCTGGCCATCGCACGGCGCCTGGACGAATTCGGCGTCGGCTTCATCGAGGGCGGCTGGCCCGGCGCGATTCCCAAGGACACCGAGTTCTTCCGCCGGGCCCGCACCGAGCTCCAGCTCACCAACGCCACCCTGGCGGCCTTCGGCTCGACCCGGCGCCCGGGCGCGGTGACGGCGGACGACCCGCAGGTGGCTGCGCTGCGTGAGTCCGGCGCCCCGGTCGTGACGCTGGTCGCCAAGAGCCACGACCGGCACGTCACCGCCGCGCTGCGGACCACGCTGGAAGAGAACCTCGCCATGATCGCCGATACCGTGCGGCATCTGGCGGCCGAGGGCCAGCGGGTGTTCCTCGACGCCGAGCATTTCTTCGACGGCTACCGCTCCAACCCCGTCTACGCGCTGGAGGTGGTCCGGGTGGCCGCCGAGGCCGGCGCCGAAGTGATCGCGCTGTGCGACACCAACGGGGGCATGCTGCCCGCGGAACTCGGCGAAGTGGTCACGGCGGTCGCCGCGGCGAGCGGGGCGCGGCTTGGCATCCACTGCCACGACGACACCGCCTGCGCCGTGGCGAACACGCTCACCGCGGTGGAGGCCGGGGTCACCCACGTCCAGGGCACGGCCAACGGCTACGGGGAGCGGGCCGGCAACGCCAACCTGTTCAGCGTGGTGGCGGGCCTGCAGCTCAAGCGGGGCCGCCAGGTGCTCCCACCCGGGTGCCTGGCCGAGATGAGCCGGGTCGCGCACGCGATCAGCGAGGTCACCAACGTGACCCGGCCTCCACCGCGGTGAGCGTGTTCGCCACGGCGGTGTCGTCGTGGCAGTGGATGCCAAGCCGCGCCCCGCTCGCCGCGGCGACCGCCGTGACCACTTCGCCGAGTTCCGCGGGCAGCATGCCCCCGTTGGTGTCGCACAGCGCGATCGCTTGGCGCCAGGCCTCGGCGGCCACCCGGACCACCTCCAGCGCGTAGACGGGGTTGGAGCGGTAGCCGTCGAAGAAATGCTCGGCGTCGAGGAACACCCGCTGGCCCTCGGCCGCCAGATGCCGCACGGTATCGGCGATCATGGCGAGGTTCTCTTCCAGCGTGGTCCGCAGCGCGGCGGTGACGTGCCGGTCGTGGCTCTTGGCGACCAGCGTCACGACCGGGGCGCCGGACTCACGCAGCGCAGCCACCTGCGGGTCGTCCGCCGTCACCACGCCGGGCGCCGGGTCGAGCCGAAGGCCGCCAGGGTGGCGTTGGTGAGCTGGAGCTCGGTGCGGGCCCGGCGGAAGAACTCGGTGTCCTTGGGAATCGCGCCGGGCCAGCCGCCCTCGATGAAGCCGACGCCGAATTCGTCCAGGCGCCGTGCGATGGCCAGCTTGTCCGCGACGGTCAGGGACAGGCCCTCCTGCTGGGCACCGTCGCGCAGCGTGGTGTCGTAGACGTGGAAACTGTCGTCGGGCATCTGTGATCCGTTCTTTCTGGGACCGCGCCCCGGCCGGACAAAGCAAAAGACCCCTCGCGGGATGCGAGAGGTCTCGCGCCGGCGGGTGCGGGCCTGGGAACTTTCGGGGCCTGCTAGGTGCAGGCGCGCCTGCCGATAATGATCCGGCCGCACGTCACGGTCCCAGTCTGACACATGCCGTACGCAGCGGCGAAACGCATGTCTCACCATCCGAGACCGTGGGCTGCGTGGCGATCTACATGCGAAGGGGTGGCAGCCCGTCTGGGCTGCCGCCCCTTGGCCGTTCGTGCCTGGGTGCGCCACCGGCGGGGCGTCGCCGTCGGCCCGATGCGCGCCGGAGCGTGGTCCGGCTGGCCGCCAGCATCACCACCGCGTAACCGATCAGCACCGCCCCCGCGGCCGTGGGCGTCGGCGCACCGGGGCCGGTTGGTGAGGCCGATGGACGCGCCGACCGGCAACCACCTCTCCAGGCTCGGCGCACGTTCCACAGGGCGATCACTTCCACGAACAATGCCCAGCCGACCGCCGCGAGGATCGCCACGACGGTGTTGCGGGTGAGCGCGCCTACGGCGACGCCGAGCATCCCGAAGCAGGCGCCAGCGATGACCGTGCAGGGTGATCAGGCCGGCCGCCGCGGGCAGGGTGTGGAATCCGTGTGCCGCCAGCACTCCGGCGATGGTGCGGCCAGGCCGAAGATCACCACGCTGAACACCACGCCGAACAGGGCGATGACGGCCACCTTGACCGCGAACACCCGGGCCCGCTGCGGTGTGGCCAGCGGGCAAGGGCCGGCACGATGGTCCGGTGCCGGAATTCGCCGCCCGCGGCGAGGATGCCGAGGACAAGCATGGCCACCACGACGATGGGCCGAACTTCGACATCGTCCTCTACCGCCATGCTGCCCCAGGGGATGCTGGCCGGGCCTGCCCGCGACCGCCGCATCGATGAGCACGCTGCCGACGGCGAACACGGCCGCGAGGGCGACGGTGACCGGGACCGCGAGGGTGGTGCAGAGCTTCCTGAACTCGGCTCGGGCGAGCCGCAGGGTGGCGTTCATGGCGTAACCTCCTGCCTTTGTTTGACCAGATTCCAGAAGCGCTGCGGTGCTCATGCCGCCACCTCCCGCTTGGCGTTGACCAGATCAAGAGGGATTCGAGGTCCTCGTCGTGCCGGGACAGTTCGAGGATGGGCAGGCCCGCACCGGCGGCGGCCAGGCCGATCGCGTCCGCGTCGGTGCCGCGGGCCTCCACGGTGGTGCCGTCCACGACGCGGACCTCGATTCCGGCGGCCAGCAGGACATCGGCGAGCCTGGCCGCGTCGGTGGTGCGGGCCCGGGTTACCGAGCTGGCGCCCGGCCAGGTCGGCCAGCGTGGTCTCGGTGATGAGGCGGCCATTGGCGAGGACGACGATCTCGTCGACGGTCTGGCCGCGTCAGCAGGTGGCTGGAGACCAGCACGGTCCTGCCTTCTGCACGAGGCGCAGCAGACCGCGCCGTCCGGCGGAAGCTCCGGGTCGAGCCCGTTCAGCGGCTCGTCCGGGATGAGCACACCGGGGTCGCCGAGCAGGGCGCAGGGCCAGGCTGAGCCGCTGGCGCAGTGCCCAGTGAGTAGCCGCAGGCCAGGCGGCCCGCGGCGTTGGCGAGCCCGACCTGGTCAAGCACCTCGCCGACCCGGTGGTGCGGTCCGCCGGCCGCCGTCGCGATGATCTTGAGGTGCTGGGTGGCGCTGCGGCCCTGGAGAGGTGTTACTGTCCGGTTCCGGACCACCTGGTGCGGTAGGATAAGAACACCGGCGGTATTCAACCACGATCAGTGGCCGAACCACCGGCCGTCGGCGCAGCCAGGCCGAGCAGGATCTTCAGGGTGGTGGTCTTCCCGGCCCCGTTCGGGCCGAGGAAGCCGGTGACCTTGCCCGGGTGGACGTCGAACGACGAAGTCGTCCACCGCGAGGACCGGGCCATAGCGCTTGGTCAGATGACTGACGCTGATGACGGACATGGCGGAACCTCAGGAGCGGTGAGCTGGTGAGCTGGTGAGCTGGTGGTTTGTCACGTCTCAACTGCTGCGTCAGCCGCCGCTGCGCGTCGTGCGGGCCGCGGCCCGCCGGGCGGTGGCCGAGGAACGGCTGCGCATCGGCCGGGAACTGCACGACGTGGTGGCGCACTCGATGGGCGTCATCGCGGTGCAGTCGGCGGTCGGCGGCCACGTGATGGACACCCGGCCGGAGGAGGCCGGGCACCGAGGCGACAAGCCGGCCCGCCGCTCGCCGAGAATGCGCAGTACTCGGCATCCTGCGCCAGAATGGGGCCGAGGGCCAGGCCGCTGGCCCCGGCACCCGGGCTGGCGGACCTGGCGCCGCTGGTGGCCGGGTCGGAGAGGCCGGGCGGTCAAGGTGTGGGTCCAGGTGGACGAGCCGTGCCGCCCAGGTGACCTGTCCGCCTACATCCAGGAGGCGCTTGCGGCCGACGTGATCAAGCACGCGGCGGCGGCCACCGCATGTGTCAAGGTCAGCTACGAGGAAGGCGCGGTGGGCGAAGAACAGGCCGGGCAGGAAAGACGGCGGGCGCGAGGCCGGGTGAGGATGGCGGGGCAGCCGCCAGTGCCAGACCTCCTCGTTCAGCACCGGGCACGGGATCATCGGCATGCGCGAGCGCGTGATGGTGTTGGTGGGGAGTTCGCCGCCCCAGGGCCCGGCGCCGACGGCGGCTTCGGGTGTTCCGCCCGGCTCCCGGTACCGGAGGTGACCGGTTGATCAGGTCGTGGCCGACGATCAGGCACTGGTGCGCGGTGGTTTCGCGTGCTCCTCGACTCGGCGCCCGACCTTGAGGTCGTGGGCGAGGCGAGCGACGGCACCGAGGGAGTCGACCTGGCCCGCTCAGCGCCCCGACGTGGTCCTCATGGACATCCGGATGCCCCGCATGGCCTGGGTGGAGACCGGGCTGATCTGCGGCGCTGCCGACACCAGGGACGTGCGCGTGCTCATCCTCACCAGCGTTCAAATTCGACGAGTACGTCTACGCGGCGCTGCGGCGCCGGGCGAGCGGGTTCCTGCTGAAGGACACCCCGGCCCGCCCCGACCTGTCCGCCCGGAATCCGCGTGGTGGCCGCCGGGGACGCACTGCTCGCCCGGAGCTTCAGCCCGGCAGCTCATCGGCGAGTTCGCGCCGCCCGGGAGCGCGAGGTGCTCACGCTGGTCACCGTGGCTGGGACCTGCACCGCCCACCGCCGCACGTCGGCAGGCTGCTGAGATGGGGAGGGGCCACAACCGCGCCACAAGAGGGTCTCGTCGCCCCTGGCGCCCCGCCGTGCCGCACTGACAGTGAACCCCCGGGCCACCCCCGCACCGCCACCCGTGTGTGCGTGACAAGCGGGAATCCTGTCCCCGCAGGACCGGCACCTCACGATCGAGTGGACGGCCGACCTGTAGTCCGCGTCCATAGCCACATGCGTTGGTCAAGGGTAAGCATCAATCAGCAGCCAGCGCGGCTGCAAGGCGTCGGCGCTCGTGGTTGACATGTAGCTGAATGTCAGCACCATAATAGGTACACCGAATCCAAACACCAAGTCGGCGACGACCGGTGAAGTCGCAGCGACAACGTCGTATAGTACATACAGAATGTCGGCGGCGGCGACTGCTTGACAAACGTGGTCTCGGGGCTGGTGGAGGTGACCGGGTGATGGGGACGCATCTGGAGGCGGCCGGTCAGGGCAGCGAGCGGCTGGTCGCTGACAGGGCCTGGGTCCGCTGGGGAGTGGCGCACCGGGATGCTGGCCTGGGTGGTGGGGGTCGGTTCGACTGTGGACACTCAACCAGCGACTGG
>CAVSCM010000044.1:0-247534 GCA_963726415.1 uncultured Actinomycetes bacterium | reverse complement strand
GCGTGGGTCAAGGAGTCCAGCAGGCGGTGGCCCGCGCGGAAGTAACCTGCGGTGGGCCGGGCGCGCTGAGATGGGATGAGTTCGAGGGCGGTGCGTGCGCCGGGCCAGCGGTCGATGTCGAGCCTCATGAGCAGCGGCGGGCGCAGTGGCCCGCGGGCCAGGCGGACCTGGATCGAGCAGGTGCCCGAGTCGCGGTCGCGCTCGATCGGCCCGCGCCACAGGCCCTGGCCGGGGTGCGGTTCGCCGTCGTGCCCGGTGCGCGGCCAGCTGTCCAGGGCCGCCAGGCAGGCGTCGAACGGGATGTCCACGATCCGCCGGAACGACAGCCCGCCCCCGGCCGGGCACCTGTCCGTGTGGGGGCGGGCGGGCAGCGGCGGGTGCTTGTTACCGCCGGGCGGCAGCGGTGGCGAGGCCGCCAGCACGGCCGGCGCCGCTGCAGCGGATGCGAGCAGGACGCCGGCACGCCGTGGCAGGCCGGCCAGGCAACGGCAGATGCGGCGGATGCGGTTCATGATGACCTTTCGTGGAGCCCGGACCGGGCGGGCGGGGGCCAGCGCGGCTGATTCCACTGTTGGCGGCGGCGATGGTGTTCACCACACGTGACCGCCCACAGGACAGCCCACAGGAATCCGCCCCGCTGGGCGGTTCCGGTGATGGCCGGGGGCGCGGCTGCCGATCCTGCCGCGGCCGCCGCGCTCACGGTGCCGGGTTTCCGCAGGGTCGGGGGTGAGGGAGCCGGCGGCGGCTTGCCGCTGGCTGGCCAGCGCGGCGGGAGATGGCGGCGCTGAGCTGGGCTGCGTACTGTAGGTGCAGGATCGGTTCCGCCCGGTGCCGGGAAGCCGCGGCGGACAGGTTGTGAGGGGACGCTGGGCAGTGGCCGACCAGCCTGAGCTGAGTTTCGCCGTTTTGTTGCGGCGGCTGCGGGACGAGGCCCGGCTGACGCAGGAGGAGCTGGCGGAAGCGGCGAGCTTGAGCCCGCGGTCGGTCAGTGACCTGGAGCGGGGTATCAACCGCACCGCCCACAAGGACACCGCGCTGCTGCTGGCCGATGCGCTGAGCCTGGCCGGGCCGGTGCGTGCATTGTTCGTGGCGGCGGCGCGTGGGCAAGGCCCCGGCCGCCGAGGTGCTGGCGGCCAGGCAACGCGATGCGCCGGGCGCCTTCCCCGCGGCCGCCACCAGGAGCCTGCCGCGTGACATCGCCGCCTTCACCGGCCGCCAGGCCGAGCTGTCCCAGCTGTTGGAGGCGCTGGCCGCCGTGGCCGCGGACGGCGGCGTGGTGGGCATCCACGCGATCGATGGGATGGCGGGCATCGGCAAGACCACCCTCGCCGTGCACGCCGCTCACCGGCTGGCCAGCGATTTCCCGGACGGGCAGTTTTTCCTGCCATTGCATGCCCACACCCCTGGACAGCGGCCGGTCGACCCCGCCGATGCGCTGGCCAGCTTGCTGCTGACCGCCGGGCTCGCCGCGCCGCAGATCCCGCCCGGCCTGGAGGCCCGGGCGGGCCGATGGCGTGATCACGTGGCGGGCAAGAAGATCCTGCTGCTGCTGGATGACGCGGCCGGGCATGAGCAGGTCCGGCCGTTGCTGCCCGGCACCGCCGGCAGCCTGGTGCTGGTCACGAGCCGCCGCCGGCTGGCGGCGCTGGAGGGTGCCGCCCAGGTCAGCTTGGACACCTTGTCTCCCGGTGACGCGGCGACTCTGCTGGCCCGGCTGGCGGGCCGGCCCGGGATGCGCGCCGGGGATGCCGCGGTCGGTCAGATTACCCGGCTGTGCGGGAATCTTCCGCTGGCGATCGGGATGCTGGCCAGCCAGCTCAGGAACCACCCCGCGTGGGCCTGCGACCAGCTAGCCGCCGACCTGGCGACGGCCCGCGACCGGCTGGCCCTCATGCACGCCGAGAACGTGTCCGTCGCCGCCGCGTTGGACCTGTCCTACACCGACCTCACCCCCGGCCCGCAGCGGCTGTTCCGCCGCCTCGGCCTGATCCCGGGCCCGGGTTTCGACGCTTACGCCGCCGCCGCCCTCGACCGCATCACCCTGGACACCGCCCGCCGATACCTCGATGAGCTTTACGACCAGCACCTGATCGGCGAGCCCGCATCCGGCCGCTACCAGCTGCACGACCTGCTCCGCGAACACGCCCGCGCCCTCGCCGCCACCGACAACCCGGCCGAATCAGACCAAGCGACCGCCCGGCTGCTGGACTACTACCTGCACACCGCCCTAGCCGCCGGCCGCCACTTCGGCTCCTGGGTCAGCGCCAACCGCCGCCCGCCGCCCGGCCGGCCGCCGACCCATCCCCCCGACCTGTCCACCCCCCGGCAGGCAGGCGCCTGGCTGGAAACCGAGCGGGTGAACCTGCACGCCGCCGCGGACCACGCCGCCGGGCAGGCACAATCCCGGCATGCCATCGCCATCCCCGCCGCGATAGGCGGCTTCCTGGCCGCCCGCGGTCACTGGGATCAGTTCGCTGCCCTCCACCAGACCGCCTTGGCCGCGGCGCGCCAGGTAGGCGACCAGCTCGGCGAGGCCTACACCCTCGCCGAGCTGGGCATCTTGCGGCGAGAAGCCGGGGATTACCCGGCCGCCGCCGCCAGCCTGGCCCGGGCACTAGCACTCTGCGGGGAGGCCGGCGACCTGCCCGGCCAGGGCTACGCGCTCACCCAGATGGGCTCTGTGCATGTGCTGACCGGTGACTACCCGGCCGCCGCCGCCAGCCTTCACCGGGCCGTGGCGCTGGCCTGCAGCGCTGGCGACCGTCTCATAGAGGCCGAAGCCCTCCACAACCTGGGCACGCTGCAGCAGCTAACCGGCGACTACCCGGCCGCCGCCGCCAGCCACCAGCAGGCCCTGGCGCTGTCCCGCGACCTCGGCGACCTGCTCGGCCAGGCATGGACCCTCAACGGCCTGGGCCTGGTGCAGCAAGAAACCGGCGACTACCCGGTCGCCGCCGCCAGCCACCAGCAGGCCCTGGGGCTGTTCTGTGAGCTCGGCGACCTATATGGCCAGGCCTACACCCTCAACGACCTCGGCGTCGTGCAGCAAGAAACCAGCGACTACCCGGCCGCCGCCGCCAGCCACCAGCAGGCCCTGGCCCTGTTCCGTGACCTCGGCAGCCTGCTCGGCCAGGCCGAGGCGCTAAACCGCCTCGGCGAACTTTCCTCGCGGACCTCGGCCACCAGCCAGGCCTGTGAGCGTCACACCCAGGCACTGGCCATCACCCGCGACATCAGCGCGCCGCTGGAGGAAGCACGCGCCCTGGAAGGCATCGGCCAATACCACGTGCAAAACGACGACCTCGGCAACGGCACCGCCTACCTACGCCGGGCACTGGCGATCTACCAGCGCATCGGAGCCCCCCACGCCCGGCGCCTCCAGGAAATTCTCGCCCAGCCCGGGCAGCTGACCAATCAGCCTGACCACGGCCCCTCCCAGCCGAGCCACCGCTCCCTCCGCCTCTGACCAGGCACATCAGTCTGGGCACCCACCTCGTTTACTCTCACCCAGCTGTGCCCGGGATTCCCAATCAGCCAAATCGGAGCAGCCAGAGTTGTGCCTGAGGCGTCGCGCCGCCGCACGCAGATCCGCCAATAGACACGCGACCTGGCAAGGGACCATGGCATCATGCCTGGACCTGTTTCGCCGATCTGGGTTTGGGCTGGCAGGGCTGATCGGGATCCTCCGCGGTCCAATGCGCTCCTGAGTTAGGGCGCGATCGCGACTGTTTCCGGGTTCTTCCCCACTTGGATCGCTGGGCCGGGGGTGTTGGTGGCGGTGCTGATCGGAGTCACCGTCGCCGAAACATTGTTGGCGACGTAGGCGGTGGCACCGTTCGGCGTGATCGCGATCGCAACCGGGGCTTTCCCGACGTTAATCGCTGGGCCGGGGGTGTTGGTGGCGGTGTTGATCGGGGTCACCGTGCCCGAGCCGCAGCAAACGTTGGCGACGTAGGCGGTGGCTCCGTTCGGCGTGATCGTTATCGCAATCGGTTCTTGCCCGACGTTAATCGCTGGGCCGGGGGTATTGGTGGCGGTGTTGATCGGGGTCACCGTGTCCGAGGTTGCGTTAACGACATAGGCGGTTTTGCCGTTCGGCGTGATCCCTATCGCGGTCGGCTGAGCCCCGACCTTGATCGCTTTGCCGGGGGTGTTGGTGGCGGTGCGGATCGGGGTCACCGTGTCCGAGAAGTTGTTGGCGACGTAGGCGGTGGCCCCGTTCGGCGTGACCGCGATCGCCATCGGTTCCGACCCCACCTTGATCGCTTTGCCGGGGGTGTTGGTGGCGGTGCGGATCGGGGTCACCGTGTCCGAGGTTGCGTTAACAACATAGGCGGTTTTGCCGTTCGGCGTGATCGCGATCGCAGTCGGGTTCGTCCCGACCTTGACCGCTTTGCCGGGGGTGTTGGTGGCGGTACGGATCGGGGTCACCGTACCCGAGATAAAGTTGGCGACGTAGGCGGTGGCCCCGTTCGGCGTGATCGCGATCGGAGTTGGGCTCCTCCCGACCTTAATCGCTTTACCGGGAATGTTGGTGGCGGTGTTGATCGGGGTCACCGTGTCCGAGGAATTGTTGACGACGTAGGCGGTGGCGCCGTTCGGCGTGATCGCGATCGCAAACGGGCTCCTCCCGACCTGGATCGCTTTGCCGGGGGCGTTGGTGGCGGTATTGATCGGGGTCACGGTGCAGCAGCCAGAGTTCGCGACATAGGCAACGGGCGGCGGCGAAGCGGTTCCGAGCGCACCAGTCGCGCCCCTTGACACTGAACCTGCCGCAGCAGATGAGCCACCGGAGGCCAGCGCTATTCCCACTATCAACGACGCTATGGCCACCGGCAGCCAGCCCATCTTCTCAATTACGTGCTTCATAATCTCTTCCCCTTTTCCGTGCCCCCGCGGCGAAACGCGCCACCCACAGGCAGATCGTAACCCGGGCCAACCCGCAGATCAGGACCGCAGCGCCGGAAGATAATCCAAAGCGGTGCGGCGAGGTAATCAATGGCGACAACCCACGCGTCGTGCCGATCAAACGATTCTGCGCACGGGAAACAGGGTCTCCACCTTGCCAGTGGGTCCCCAACATTCCAGCTTCAAAGCGACGATCGGCTTGGCCAACTCGCATAAGCACCCATCGCCGCCGTACGCAGACACGCCCACACTTGCCGCGCCTGGGGTGTCCTTGCCGCTCCTTACGTGCTGATAGTTGCCGTGCCGGCTCTGGCGGGCGGAGGCAGTGGTCCAGTCCGCAGCCGGGTTGCGTCCGCTGGCTCTGCTCAAGCCACTGATGACGCGGTGCACTGCGGCCGCCACCTGCCGCAAGGCAGAAGGGCTGCCGTGAGTGCGCGGCGCGCTTTCTATTGCCTTGGCGATGTAGAAGCCAGCCAAGCGCGACATCATCCACCTTCCCAAAACGGCGATCAGCGATGGGCCGGAGGACCTTCCTCCTAGTGGTACAGAGCAGGCGGAAGCTGATCCTGATACAACACCGCTGGCAAACGGTTTAGGCACGGGATGCCAACCGGTCCCCCGAACTCCTCCGTGAAGAGCAGGCCCGCCGCTGCGCCGCGGCTACTTGCCAGTGCTGGAACAAGGCCCACTGCTCAACCCGCGCAGTCATCGGCACCGGTAGTGCCGAGCTCCGCGATGCGCACTTGGCGCGTTCGCGAGGCTTCATGGCAACGGAGTCCAAGCGCAGTGTCTGGGCATGACGAACCTCTTTGACCTGGCATCCGCCCCCCCATCGCGTGCCTGGATCCTCAGCCTGCGCTTCAATGAGGCTGGCTCCCCGGGGCGGTCCCGGCGGGCCTCAGGTCTGGACGGCAGGCAGCATGTTCGGGCTCGCCGGGCCACTTGTCAGCCGGTGTGGGGACACGGGGCTTACAGCGAGCACGATTCGCCTTGGGAATGCGGCTGGGCGGTGCGGCATTGAGGTGATGATGGGTGTTGTCGAGGAGTCGCTTCCGCTGGCTGTACTGGATTTCGTCGGGATCGAGCACGGCGAGAGCGCGGCCGAGTCCGTGGCCGGTGCCGTGGACATCGCGCGGGCCGTGGAGGAGGCCGGCGACCGGCGTTACTGGGTCTCCGAACATCACAACATGACCAGCCTTGCCTGCAGTTCCCCCGAGCTGCTGACGGCGCACGTCGGTGCGCGCACATCGCGGATCCGGGTCGGCGCCGCAGGGATCATGCTGCCCAACCACGCCGCGCTCAAGGTAGCCGAGACGTTCCGGACGCTGCTGGCCATGTACCCGGGACGCATCGACCTTGCCCTGGGCCGGGCGCCGGGCACCGACCCGCTCACCGCGCATGTCCTCCGCCGGGGGATGGTCACCGACCCGGCCGCTGAATTCCCTGGTCAGGTCGGTGAGCTGCTGGCATTTCTCGGTGACGGTTTCCCGGCCGGTCACCCTTACGCGCGGCTGATTGCCGCGCCGCTGGTTGATGAGCAGCCTGAGCTGTTCGTGCTGGGGTCGAGCCCCTATGGTCCGCGCTTCGCCGCGGTCAACGGGATGAGTGCCGTATTCGCTCACCACATGAGCCCCGATCTCGCGTTCGAGGCGCTTACGGAGTACCGCCGTTCGTTCACGCCACGCACGGAGGGCGGATCGGCGTATTCAGCGATGTCGGTGCTCGCCTTCGCCAGCGACGATGACGAGGCGATACTTGACTTCGAAGCGGCGTGGACACTGACCATTCAGAACATCCGCCGGGGGATACGTGAGCCGCTGCGGCCGGAGCGGGTTCGCGATTTCGCCCGCTCGCAGCAGTTCCGCGCTGCCCGGCGCGATGACGGCACGATGGTGACTGGCGAGCCGAAGGCCGTCGCCGGGCGGCTCCTTGAGATGAAGCAGCGCGCCCAGGCTGACGAGATCGTCGTCGTCACCCCGAGTCTGGACCGGGAACGTCGCAAGGGCAGCTACGCGGCGTTGGCGGACGCCTGGCGCCGCGCAGCCTGAGCCCGCCCGTGCCGGCACACGGCCGATCACCCAGATGGCGGCCGTGAGCCAGTCGCCTCGCGGCCCCGCTGCACCGGCGAGCCAGCATCGCTTACCGGAGCAGGGCGAGCGGACGTCCCGGACGAGCTTGCCAGCGCCCGTTGAGCTTCGCGGACGTTGAGGATCTCAGGAGTGGCGCTGATCAGATCTCCAGCGCGGCGGCGAGGTCGTCATCAACGATCAGGGCAAGCTTGCCCCGGGTGTGTCCCTGCTCTACGACGCGGTGCGCTTGCGCGGCGTCTTGCCAGTAGTACCGGGCCTGGACGGTGACCGTCAGTGACCCATCGTCGAACCATGGTGCCATGCGGATCAAGCGGCTGCCGCGGGGCTGGCCGTTGTAGTGCTGCCAGCCGACCCGCTGTGCGTCGGGATATTCGGCTCGCACCGGTGTGGCGATGAGCGCCCCGTCGCGGGCGGCCCGGGCTGCCCCCTCAAGGGTGGGTGCCGCGCACGCCAGCACCCGGCCGGCACCGCCGCCGGTGAACTCACGCACTTGCTCGGGCCAGTCCGGCTGTGTATGGTCGGCGACTTCGGCCGCACCGAGCCGGTGCACGAACTCGTGATGCTGCGGGCTGGCGGTGGCTACTACCGTCGCCCCGAGGATGCGGGCGATCTGCACCGCGAAATGGCCCAGCCCGCCTGCCGCGGCGGTAATCAAAACGCTGTCCCCCGCGCTGATTCCCAGCACGTCGGTTAGTCCCTGTTCGGCCGTAAGTGCGTCGATGGGGGCTGCCGCCGCGTCGGCGATGGGCAAACCCGCCGGGATAGGGGCGAGCTGCTCCACCGGGCAGCTCACGTATTGGGCGTAGCAGCCGGTCAGCCCCGGGTAGCCGTACACCGGTGAGCCATCGTGGAGGGCGGCCTCATCGCCGGAGTCACCCTCGACGACGCCGGCGAACTCCCCGCCTGGCACGTAGGGCAGGGGCCCGGTCCACCCGCCACGGCGCAGCGAGGCATCCCAGGGGCCCACCCCAGCGGCGAGCACCCGGACGAGCACTTCACCAGCACGCGGCCGCGGCAGGTCGGCTTCTCCGACGCGGAGCACGTCAGGGCCACCGAACTGGCTCACCATAATTGCCTGCATCACGACTCCCTGCCACGGCCACCGGCCCATGATTTCCGGGATTCCCACAGTACGGCCGGGGCCGCCGTGAGAGCGCTCCTGGCCCAAAGCGCCCGCTCCCGCGCCGAGGCGGCGCAGCTGACCTGCCAGGTCAGCCCCACCCCGGCCGGACAGCGGAGGTAGACGCGGGGCGGATCCGCCAGGCGGGGGGACAACCTCGCCGGCAACGCGCTGCGGTTAGCCCACGCGGCACCCAGGTCGTGATCTCAGCCGAGGTCGCCGGGCCGGCACTGGTGATCGAGGTCCGGCACTCCGGCCCAGGCTTCCCCGCCGGGCTTCTGCCAACCGGGAGGTGGGGCGCGGCGCTGGAGCCCGCCGCGGGCCTCCGCACCCGGTCATCCGCGACCAACTGGGGCGGGGATAGCTGCTAGTGATCGGGCACGTGGAGCTCTCGGCCGCGGTAGAACCGCTCCTGCTCCCCGACGACGAAGGCAGCCATTGCCAGCCGCCGACGGGCCTCGGACCCCGAGGACCGCCACGCCTCGCACAGCTGCGGCGAGGCCCAGAACGAGACCCCGATGATTTCCCGCTCATCGGCAGACCAGTACGCATAAGCGCGCAGCATGCCTTCTGGATGCTTGTCCGGCCGCCACGCCCGCTCAAACTCCGCCAGCGTGCCCGGCTTGAGCTGGCGGGTGGTCATCCAGACGAAGTGTTCCTCCACTGTGGCCTCCTCCCGGGACCCGCCGCGGCTACCAGCCCGCGGCAACCCAAGGCGATTCTCTCCCAGCAGCTGGGGTACTCACAGTTCCAGCCCCGAGCTGAAACCGGCACCCCGCCGTGGCCACGAGCGGGCCTGCCTCTGACGGAAGCATCCCCTCGGCGCAGCTGCGCAGGCCCACGGAAGTCTCCGGCAAGAGGACGATGACCCGATGGCTCCGCCGCTTTCCCGGCACCTGGGAAGGCGCGTCAGCGCTGCAGGGCGCCAAGCAGCGTTGCTGGCGGCTGCAGCTGCGCCAGCCAGCCGCGTTGAGGCTTCGGGACCGTACGGTGGTTGGCATGGGTAGGGTGCTGCTGTTTGGGGGGATGGGTATCGCTTTTCGTCTTGATGGTCGGTTCTTCTGTGCGCCCGGTCTGGCGGAGCCGTGATCGAGGAGCTGGCGCGGGATCGTCTCGGCTTCGAGCGGCTTCGTCCCGGACAGCATCGCGCGGTCGAAGCGCTGGCCGGCGGCCGGGATGTGCTGGCTGTGCTGCCGACCGGTGGCGGGAAGTCCGCGATCTACGAGCTGACGGGGCTGTTGCGGACGGGGCCGACGGTGGTCGTTTCGCCGTTGATCGCGTTGCAGGATGATCAGCTCACGCACCTGCGCGCGGCCGGACTGCCTGCCATCGTCCTCAACTCGCAGCAGTCGGCCGGGGCGCGCGCGGCAGCGCTTCTGGCGTCGTGTGACTCGGGTACATTCGTGTTTCTCTCGCCGGAGCAATTGGCCAACAGGGAGACGCGCGAGACGCTGCGGCGCGCTCGGCCGGGGCTGTTCGCCGTCGACGAGGCGCACCTGATCAGCCAGTGGGGCCACGACTTCCGCCCCGGCTACATGCTGCTCGGTGCGCAGGCCGAGGCGGTCGGCGCACCGGTCCGCCTGGCCTTGACCGCGACCGCCGCGCCTCCGGTGCGGCAGGAGATCATCCGGCGGCTCGGCCTGCGCGATCCGGTGGTGGTGCTCGGCGACTTCGACCGCCCGCACATTCATCTCTCGGCGCACCATGCGCACACGGTTCCTGACAAGCAGCGCGCGCTTGTCCGTGCGGCGGGCGAGTTCGCCGGGCCGGGGATTGTCTATGCGGCAACGCACGCCAGCGCGCAGGCGGCCCACGACGCACTCGGCTCGGCGGGCGAGCCTGTGACGCTCTATCACGCCGGGCTTTCCAAGCGCGAGCGGCACGACGCCATGACGGCGTTCCTGGACGGCCCGGCCCGCATCATCGCCGCCACGGTCGCGTTCGGCATGGGGATCGACAAGCCAGACGTCCGGTGGGTGCTGCATTTTGACCCGCCGCCCTCGCCGGATTCGTACTACCAGGAGATCGGCCGCGCCGGGCGGGACGGCAAGCCATCGCGCGCCCGGCTGCTCTACCGCTATGACGACTTCGAGATCGTCCGGCATCTGATCGCCAGAGGGGTCCCCGGCGCGGCTGTCGCACGGGCTGCGGCCATGCTCGCGGCCGGTCAGCGGATTGAGCCAGGCACGCGGCAGCAGGCGGCCGCGCTCACCCGTCTGGCCGATCTCGGCGCGGCGCTCTGGCAAGCCGACGGCAATGTTCGCTGGGCCGAGACGATGACCGTCGCCGCGGCGCTGGAGGCGTCGGAGGCCGAAACCGAACGCGAGGACGAGGTGGAGCGCTCGCGGCTGACGATGATGCGCCGCTACGCCGAGCACACCGGCTGCCGTCGTTCATTCCTGCTTACCTACCTCGGACAGGACTACCGCGGCCCCTGCGGAAACTGCGACAACGATCTCGCACCCGCCAAGGCCGCGCAGGCCGAAGTCCCGTTCGCCGTGGGCGCGCGCGTCATGAGCGAGCGCTGGGGCCAGGGCACGGTGCAACGCTACGACGGCGACCACGTCACCGTCCTCTTCGACGAACACGGCTACCGCGAGTTGTTCGTGCCGGTCGTGCTGGAACGCGGCCTGCTGCGGCTCGCGCCGGGCGCGGCATCGCTGCCACCGCGGAACGAGCAACGCAACTCCCAGCAGTAGCACATGCGGCAAGCCGCCGGACGCGACGGCATCTGGCCGCTGACTGCGCTATCCCGGAGCTGACATATATGCGGGCGCACGAGGTCGGAGTCGGGCAACGGTTCGTGCGCCAGAACCACCCGTTCTGGCGGTACCCGTCGTCCACGCCAGCTAGCCGATGACCGCGCCGAATGGCGGTTACACGCGCGTGAGCCAAGAACAGGACTTATCACAGAGAGTGACGTTAATCTAGGCGGCCAGGGCCGACCGTGCCGATCCCGAACCGGCGCCAGGAAACCATTGCCATGACCGACATCAATCCCGAACCCCCACTGGCACCCCAGCGCTGTCAGGCACGGGGCTGGACGGCCGGTGTCATTACTTGCCCTGTCTTCGGCAGCCGTGGTATGAACTGCGGACCCCGCATGGGTTGAGCCTTGACGGCCCGGAAGGGGGGCCATGGAAGAGCCATCGGGCGGGCACGCTGCGGCCGATACGGACCAGGTGACCCGGTTCACTGCTGAGACGATCGCGGTCCGGCAGGCGCGGGCCGGGGCGTGGATCCTGATTGCGTTGGGTGTTGGCTGCATCCTGTTCGGGGGCATCTTCTTTGCGGCCAAGAACAGCGGGCACAACGTCGTGGCTACGGTCACCCATGAGGGACCGTGCTCGAACGGTACGTGCACCGTGGACGTGGTCTACGACGTCGCTGACAGCCAGGTCGCGGCAGTGATGCACGGCGTGAACAGCGGCGAGATCTACGGTCCCCCCTCTCATCGATTGCTCAACATCAACTACGACTCTGGGGATGAAGCCTCCCCCACGACCAATGACATGCCAAACGCCATCTGGATTGGCTTTGGGGCTGCTGGGCTGGCCTTCGTGGGGTGGGGGGCCTGGTTGCGGCTCCGGCCTAAGGCGTCCCCGCGAAAGCTCGCCGTGGCGGCTGCGGGCGGGGCGCCCGCGAGCACTGCGGTCACGGTCGCTACGACACCAGCGGTGGCCGATCTGCCCGCCCTGAGCGGCCCGTCGCGCACTTCCCGACGCGGCCCACGGTGGGTGGCGGACAAATCGGGCGCTATCGCCATCGTTGAAGGCTATCCCCGCTGGTCAGCGGTAATCTTCACACCTCTGGTCGCCATTCTGCCTGGCTTGATGCTTATGCAGAATTCCCCGACTTTGCTGCCACGCGGCCACATCGCGGCCGCTGTCGCCTACCTGGTCATCGCCGCGGCAGTATCGATTTGGGGATGTGCCCGGGCTTGGCGGATCAGGCTGCGGCTCGGCGATGACGGTGTCACGGTGCGTAATTACCGCCGCACCTACCGGATCGGCTGGCCGGAGGTGCGCTGTTTCGCGGATGGATCGGTGAACGGTGGAAATGCCGGGCGCCTGTGGGCTCTGGGCATCGTGCTGCGCGACGGGCGCATGGTCACCGCCTCGGGGACGGCGAGCGGGAAGCGGGATGCCCGCCCGGAGACGCTGGCGGTAATCAGGCAAGCCGCCGAGCGCCACGCGATGCCGGCGGAGCTGACCGGGACGGCCACAAAGCGAGGATCGCAGGAATCACCGGCCAATCCGGGGCTTTACCCCGATCCGGGCGGCCAGCCGGGGCTGCGGCGCTGGGATGGCAGGCAGTGGTCACCGTTTCTTCTTCAGGCCGACCCTGCCGACGGCCAACCAGAAGGGGGAAAGGCGCCGGCCGAGTTGTGGTCGCCTCTTGCTGGATCACAGCCGCAATGGCACGACGCCGCAGACAGAATCAGGCGGGCCGGGATTATGTTCGCCGTCTGGCTGGGTTTGACGGCCGTGGCCGCGGCCGTGACGGTGGTCCTGTATGCACGGGACCTCAGCAAGCCCCAGGCCGACTTCACCCTGGCCGTGGTTGCCTTGCTCGCGGCGGTGTTCGCGCTTCTCATAACCTGCAGCGCCTGGGGGCGCCGCAAGAACTTTAAGAAGATCGATCAGGCGGGCAAGGTGGCAGCCGCCGGTGCCGAGGTGCGCGCAGCAACTAGGCCTGGTGACACTGGCAGCCAGCCGCAGTTGACGGCCGCCAATATCGGCGCACCGGGCTGGGCGGCGGGCACGCCGCTACCAGCGGAGGTATCCGGCGGCTTCCCCCTGCCCGCCGACGTCACCGGCGCTGAACCATCACCGCGGCGCGACGCATCATCCCGCTCACGGTCGCAGCGGTCAGCGTTGTGGCCGCTGTGGCCGTGACCGCGATCGTCCTAGGTAAAACCTCCGCCCACAAGCCCGCAGCTACGCAGGCACCGACGCCCGCGGCGACGCGCACGTCCGCGCCGAAGCATGCGCCTGCGGCTGCTGCCCAGCCGCTGCTGATCGGCCAATTGCGGCCAGGAGATTGCCTCCGGGGCCCGCAGGATGTCAACGCCGCCAGGTGGTGGCCCCACGTGGTCATGGCCGTTCCGTGCACCGAGAAGCACGTCGCGGAGGTGTACTTCTTCTCGGCTCACTACTGGGCCGCGGCCATGGCATTCCCGGGACACGCCACGATAGTCCACGAGGCGATAAGGGAATGCCGTAAATCATTCCGAGGCTATAACGGCGCCCGATCGTCAGCATCGATCTATTCTTTCCGCGACATATCCCCGTGGAGCCGGGCGAACTGGAGCTTCGGTGACCGGCTGCTGTTGTGTACCGCGTATATCCGGGCGACTCAGTACCCGCACGGGGAGCCCCTCTACTGGTCGATGAAGGGCACTGATGGCTAACAGGCAACATGGCGCAACCGGTTAGCGGAGTTCCGCCTCCTGTCTCGCCGCTCGCTGTCGTTCTGCCGGCAGTTGTCTTGTCCTGGTTCTAGCGGCTCGCTGCCGGGATGCTCGATGAGAGCCGCTGTAGGCTGCCGCCATGAGCACGCGCGAGGATTACCCAGCCGGGGTGCCGTGCTGGGTCGACACCAACCAGCCCGACCCCGCCGACGCCGCCCGGTTCTACTCCGGGCTCTTCGGGTGGCAGACCGAGGACGCGATGCCCCCCGATGCGGGAGCTCATTACTACATGGCCCGCATCGACGGCCGGGACGTGGCGGCGATCTCCTCGCAGCCCCCCGGCGCACCGCCGGAGGCCATGTGGAACACCTACATCCGCGTCGAGTCCGCTAACGACGCCGCAGCCCGGGTGCGCGAGGCGGCCGGGCGGGTGCTCTCCGAGCCCTTCGATGTGTTTGACGCGGGGCGGATGGGCGTGTTCGCCGATCCCGAGGGCGCGGTCTTTTGCGTGTGGCAGCCCGGATCGCACCGCGGCTCGGCGGCGGTCAACGAGCATGGCGCGGTGAACTTCAACAACCTGCACACCGACGATGTCGAGGCCGCACGGGCCTTCTACGGCGCCGTGTTCGGCTGGACGACGATCGACGTCGGCTCGCC
This sequence comes from uncultured Actinomycetes bacterium, assembly GCA_963726415.1. Classification (GTDB taxonomy): domain Bacteria; phylum Actinomycetota; class Actinomycetes; order Streptosporangiales; family Streptosporangiaceae; genus DASXKD01. The sequence continues at coordinate 233,346 of CAVSCM010000044.1, read as the reverse complement.
GATGTGGGCTCTGCCGGGCTACGGCGACCATCTCGAGGAGCTCAACCCCGGCATGCGCGCGGGGATGAAGCAGATGGGCGCACCCGAAGGCTTCGAGAACGTCGTGGCGACGATCTTGCCCCGCGAGGGTGGCCCAGCGCGCTGGAGCGTGACCTTCGCCGTCGACGACGTGGACGCGATCGCTGCGCGAGCAAGCGAGCTCGGAGGCTCGGTCCTCGCCGAGCCGCAGAATGCGCCGTGGGTCCGATTCGCTGTCCTTGCCGATCCGGCTAGCGCGTCTTTCACCGCCAGCCAGTTCGTGGCGGAGAACCGCTAGACGATCCGCTTCCGGGATCGCCGTTGGGTGCTGCGCACCCTAGGTTGCTTCCTGTCCGATGGCTGCGACATCAGGTGGCTCGGCTGGCTTGGGCGTCGCCCGAGGTCGCCGCCGGAAACCGATGTGAGCCCGTAACCTGGAGGCCGGACCCAGTTGCCCGCGCCGATCAGGACTGATCTGCGTGCAGCCGCCGGCATAGCCCTTCGCCACTCCGAGTGGGCAATTGTTACCGCGGATCAGCCACGTTGGGTGATCAGCTCGCGATCTCCGGCCACCCCGGTCAGCGAGTCTCCCGGACTCGCGCGCCGCATGGCGCGTATGAGCGGAGTGCCCGGCATGCGAGTCGAGCTGGTCAGAGGCGAAGCTTCACTGGAGCGGGGACCGCGTTCGCCGTACTGTTGGCGTTATGTCAGAGCCTGAGGAGGAACCCCGGCCGCATCCAGGCCCAGGCGCCTTGTTTTCCAACTGGGCCACCTACGACGCCTCATTCGCTGTCAAGTTGCGAATGGCTGCGTCCAACACCTTGATCAAGCTGCGTAAGCGGCAGGGTTGCTGCGGCAACCACGGCCAGCCCGGCTGTTGAATGCCAGCCGATCCGCCCCGTGAGGGCGGGCCCGCCACAAATGATCATCCTCACCGCCACGACCACGGGCACAACCCCGATCAACCCAGCAGCTGACCGGCCTGAAGCCCACACCCCGGCCAGCGCCTCCATGTGTCGCCGCGCATAGCAGGCTTGCAGGTCGTGTGGGCTTCCCTCGTAGCGTGGACAAAGTGTCCACGCTACGAGGGGAACCACGGGAGTTTCCCAGATCAGGATGACCGGGGCGGCAAGCTGGTGGTGCGCGGCGGTGCTACCGCGGGGGGCGATGTCCCTCTCGGGGCGTCGACGGTGTCTACATCGACAGGAAGGGCGTAAAGAGACGGACCGGGCCCCCAGCCAGCTTCGCTCTGAGCTCGGCGCCCGGCTCACCAAGGAGCTCGCTGGAGACCAATCCCGTCGCAAGGATTGCCGCCCCGAGTTCGCCAAGGTTTGCGGCGTGCTCGATGAGCGCATCGGAGTCTTTGTATCGCTCGAGGACGATGCACTCGGACTGATCGTCGCTGAAGTAGATCTCGTACTGCAGCGTCCCGGTGTCCTTGGCTCGCACGATCTCCATGGCTTGAGCGGACAAGCGCTTGAACTCCTCGAGCTTGCCCTCATGAAACTTGAACCGACCGATGCCCTGAAGCTCACTCACTGATCCCGCCTCCAGTCTTTTTGCGATTGCATCCGACTAAATGGCACAGGCCATAAGACCGTTCCGAGCTCGCCCGGATAGGGAACAGCGCCCCGAGACCCGTCGCCGGCGAGCAGCATCGCGCCGTGCCCGGCCAGGCGCACGTGCCACGGGCCGAGCGCGAAAGACCCGCCGAGTTCCCGTCCGCTTCCGGTCATGGCGCCCCCTGTCGATCCGGCCGGGAGCGGGCCCGTGCCCGGGCCCGCTCCGGTTCCCGTCACGGGTGGACCTGCGAGCCGAAACCGAGGTCGAGGCGGATCGACTCGAGGATGTGGAACGCAGTGCTGGCCGTGTAGACGTCGGCGGCGGCTAGGACCCCGAGGTACTTCTTGATGACTGGCCCGGAGGCGTAGGCAACCACCGCAGCCAGGTACTGCTGGGACGCAGCCCACACGTTGTTCCCGTACTTGGCGAAGAAGGGGGTCGGGTCGACTACCGCCAGGGCCTTCTTGACGCCGTCGATGATGTCGTTCACGTACTGCTGGTACACGGCCATGTCGTCGCGGGCGCCCAGCCGGCCCATGTGGCCTCCGATGAAGTGCTTCCACGGGTAGGCCATGGCCGTGTCCGGGGCGGCGATGGAACCCGGGACATCCTCGTTCAGGTTGAAGCTGTCGAACGGCACCCAGCGGGGCAGGAAGATGTCGACCAGCATGAGCGTGTCGTGGTCCGGGAAGTGGATGTAGATGTTGTCGGGGGTGTGGTTGGTGCCATGCCACGCCAGGTCGATCCGCTCGCCGCCAACGTGCAGCGTGCGGTGAGTCTTGAACGTCACGTCAGGCACCGGCCGGGCCGGGTCGTTCTCGCTTGCCAGCAACTGCTTGGCCTGGACCTGCGCGATCCGCACCACGTGCTTCCCGAACAGCGACGAGCCACCGATGTGGTCGGCGTGGTGGTGGGAGTAGACCAGATGGGTCACCTTGTTCGACACCCCGTTTTCGGCGGCGATCTTGTCGATGGCGCGCTGCAGGTTGTGCCCGATCGACGGGGGCGCGTCGAACAGCACGACCCCGTCGCGGGTAGTAAGGAACGCCGCCTGATAGGCACTGTCAGTGACCCAGTACAGGTTCTTCTCCACCCGCCCGACGAAGTAGCCCTGCGCGTTGACGGCCGGGCCCAGCGCTGACGGCGGGATCGGCGCGTAATCGGGCAGGGTGTCGGCCGACGCCGGTTCGGCGAGGACGCCCCCGGCCAGGGTGGCGACCGCAGGGACGGCGGCGAGCGCCGCGCCGCGGGCGAGGAACGAGCGGCGGTTCGGGGCTGAGTTAGATGACATGGTCGTCCTTTCCAGACGTGCGACAGGAGGGGAGAAGCTCAGGCTCCCTAGGCGGGCGCGACCGCACCGCTCACCGGCGCGGCGGCGTCGCTCACGAGGTAGACGATGATGTCGGCGGCCACAAGCTTCTCCGCCGTCCTACGGACGGGCTCACCCCCGCGCCGACCACGATCGCCACATGCTCGCTCATACCGCCACCTCCATGGAAACGGCGGCGAAAACGGATGCCACGGTGCTTCTCCTTCCGATCATGAAGGGACCTGGTCCTTCAGGACGTGTTCAGGTTCACCACCGGGAAGGTGATAGGTCGTCACCCGATTCCGGTGATGCAGAGGCGATCTGCGGTGAGTTACCAGACCGGGTGCCCGGAGGAGATGGCGCGGCGACAGACATGCTGGCCATTGGTTTGCTCCCGCGGCGGGCGCGGCCCGCGCAGGCCAGATGAGAGCCACACGACCAGGGTGGGCAGCCGCAATGAGAGCGACGGACCGGGCGCCTGGACCGAGCCTGGCCAGGCATCGGCCCTAAAGGCAATTCAACAAGTAGCCGCGAAGAGTGCGGACCGCCCGTCCTGACAAGGGCCCGGCTGGGAGAGCGGGTCGTGGGTGCTGGGCTGCTTCGGCGGCAGCGGCACCGGTTCGTCAGCTACTGGGCGGGAGTGGGTCGGAGGCCCCGACCCACAGGGCCCGGTCCAGTTGGCGCAGGCTCAGGCCGCACGTGCGGGCCAGCGTGCGGCACGCGGTGAGGTAGGGCAGCCAGTCCTCCAGCCGGAACCCCGCCGGGCCTGGTGGCATCAACCGGAGCCTGCGGACGGTGTTCAGTGCCCGCGAGTCGGCCACGGTGAACCTGCGCGGCTGGCAGGCGGCCAGGATCACGCTGCTCATCGCTGGGCCGAAGTGGTAGATCCCGCCGACGCCGCCGGCTATGGCGGCAAGGGCCTGGTAGTCATCGCCGGATGCGAGGGCGCTGCGGATGACGGCGGCTGCGCCGGGCAACCCATCGTGGTCCTCCCAGCGCTCCGGGCTGATACCCCGCAGCGCCAGCGCCTTGCGGTGCGCCATTCCCTGGAACTTCCAGCCGACCAGCGCAGCAGCCTGGTCGCGGTCGAGTGCCACCAGGCCTGCGAAGCGGGCCAGGAATTTGTCTTCGTTCATCCGGGCGGCATCGTTCCGCACGGCGGGCGCGGAAGGCACAGGGTACAGCGTGGACCAGGCCACCAGCTCACTACACAGATCGGGCGCAGGCACGCGCCCAATGTAAATGCGCGAGCCCAGGCGCGTCAGCGAACCGGCATCCATCCGCATGGCGGTCGGCTGGGCGGACGGATGCCCAACCTCACCGGCTCTGAGGTAAACGCCGCCCGCCGACCCGCGCCGGGAGGGCAGACACGGCCGGGGCTGTCAGCCGCCGGAGCGCGGGTAGCCCGCTGGGATCGGCACCCGCAGCAGTGCCAGGTGCGCGGGGGTGGGCCGCAGGTAGTACCAGTCCATCTGCGCCCAGTCCCGTGTGCCTGCGCCGTTGAGCATCCGGAGCGGCAGGTAGGTGTGCGCGTTCACCCACAGCAAGGTGGGGAGGGGCTGGTAGTGGCCGGCCGGCGTTTCGGTCAGCTCAATAGCCTGCTGCCCGTGCACGCGGCCGCGGCGCGTGACGCGCCACAGCCCCTTGGTGATCTCCTGGGCTAGCGCGGCGGGCCGGAGGTCGTCCAGGCCGGGGTTGGGGTTCCCGAACCGGCCGTAGCGCAGTGACCAGGTGCCCGCCGGGGTGGTGGTGCCGTCGTACCCGCAGCCGGTCTGCCCGGTCCCGGCGTAGCAGACGACCGTGAGCTTGCCGTACGCGTTGTTCGCGCTGTCCCGGGGCACGAGGTAGGCGAATCCCTCATCTTCGGTCAGCTTAAGCGGCTTGCTGAGGAGGAGCCTCCCGCTGGCGCTGACCGGTCGCTGGCTCCAGGTCCCCCGCACGAGTTCCCGCCCGCCGGCTACCGGCTGGGCCGGCCAGGACCAGTCCCGGTATGCGTCGACCACGGCACCTGCCGTGGCGCCCGTTTGCGTCGAGTACAGGATGTCGTCGTTGATCGCGCTGAATGAGGCCAGCATCGTCTTGCCCACCGATGCGGCAGACGGCAGTGCCGCGCTAGCGTGCCGAGGCGCGATGTGGGAGGAGACGCCGCCAGGCAGCAGGGCGACAGTGATCGCCACCGCAGCGGCGGCCGCGGCGGCGGCGATGCCGATCGCCGGCCGCGGCCACCGGAGCCACTGCCGGACCCCCGGTGAGCGAAGCAGCCGGGCCACCCCCGACCGCCGCGGGGCCGCCGCCTCGCGCACGGCGCGCAGCACCGCGTCGGCGTCCGGGGCGAGCCGCTCCAGCATTGCCAGCGCGGCCCGCAGGTCGTCCACCGTGCGCACCGGCCGCCGGGGTTCGGATCGCATCAGGTTCCCTCCTCGATCACAACGGGTGCCGGGAGCTGCGGCGGGGCCAGCTCCACCCGGAGTGCTGCCAGCGCCCGTGCCGCGTAGGCACGGACGGTGCCGGGCCTGCAGCCGAGGATCACGGCGATCTGCGGGTCCGGCAGGCCCTCGTAATAGCGCAGCACCAGCACCGTGCGCTGCCGCCGGGGCAGCCGGGCCAGCTCGGCGAGGATGGCGTCGCGCTCGGCGTAGTCCGCAGCGTGGTCGGAGATGACGCCGCAGGCCACGTCCGCGCCCGTCCCCGACGGAACCAGCCGCCAGGACCGCCGCCGCCAGGATAGGAACTCGTTGACGATCATCGTGCGGATGTAGGCGTCCGGCCGCTCCATCCGGGAGATCTGCTGCCACCGGCCGTTCGCGCGCAGCAGCACCTCCTGGACCACGTCCTCGGCGACGCCGCGGTCGCCGGTGAGCACGGCCGCGAACCGCATCAGCCCGGTCAGCCGCGCCGCCGCGAACTCCTCGAACGTCATCACCCCTCCGCGCCTGGCTCCTATCTAAGAAACGCGCGGCGGCGGGAGAATGCTGCTTGCGGTTTCGCAGGCGTGAGGTGTAGCCGGACGTGCGCTACTGCCGGGGCGGTGGATTGTGGTCCAGATCGGCCTCTGCGAGCAGGCGGGCGGCCGCACCGGGGTCGTCCAGCAGGGCGGCGAGCAGGTGTCGCGCCGGCCACATACCCGATGCCCAGGCCAGCCCGCAGGCGAGGCCGCCGCGCCCAGCTGCATGTACCGCGCCGAGGGTGTAGCGCCACGGCACGCAGACGCCGTCCACAATGAGCGGGTCGTGTGCGTAGTAGGTCGCGGGAGAGTCGGGCAGCACCGCGCTGATGATCGCGGGGACTGGGCGCTGTACCGGTGATGACTCGACCAGGCCAGCGATTTCCTCCGAGACCAGCGGCAGGTCTAGCAGGTCAGCGAGCCGCGTGGCCCGGTCGTGTGGCGCTAGCACCAGCGGCTGGGCGGCTACGAGCGGCCACAAGTCCGGGGCGTCGAGTACCAGCGCGTCCCCGGCGTCGGCCACGACGATCTCGTCCCCACACACCACCCGCACCCGGTCCGGTGTTGCGACCTCGGCGACGACCGCGAGCGCCGTCCACAGTGCCCGCAACTGCGCCCGCGTCACCGGCCGCCGGGGGTCGGCCATCCGGTCCAGCAACTCGTCCGCCCCGCCGGGCTCGGCGAGCAGCTCGCCGAGCGAGGTACGTACTCCTAGCGCGCGGGCGACCGCCGGGTCCGCTGGCAGCGCGATCTCGTCGTACAGGCCCGCGAGCAGCGAGTCGGTGCCGGCGGCGCGCACGTCGGTGGGCCGGTGGCCGCCGAGGACCGGGTGGCGGCGCAGCCACCAGGCGGTGTAGGACGGCACGTCGGCGTGGCGGCCGTCTGCGAGCAGCACCCGGGCAGGCTCGACGAGCGCTGCCCGCAAGGACGGCGTGGCGAGCAGCTCGAGTGCCCGCGGCCAGCGCGCCGGGTCCACGAGCTCAAGGTCGCGGACGGCCAGCACCTCGGCCGCCACCGGCGGCACGCTTCCACCGGGCAGCCGTGCACATACGTCGGCCGCCCACTCCTTCGCGCCATCCAGGTCGAGGTCTGGTGCATCAAGAGCGACGTCTTCGGCGGCCAGCAGGGCAAATGACGACAGCACGCCGACTGCCTCGAACGTCGCGGCTTTGTGGCGCTGGAGTATCGCCGGGCTGAGGGTGCCGAACGGCGTGTCCGCCGCGACCACCTCGGCCAGCGGGCCACCGGGGAGCAGCAGCTCCCCCGCCGGATACCACTCGCCGTCGGCGCCCGGCAGTGCCAGATCCGCGAGCCAGGGCTGCTCACCGGGCCGCAGGTGTGCGGCCGCGGCGAGGCTGAGCACCGCGTCAGCGACGGGCCCAGGATCGTCTGAGTCGTAGGAGCCCGCGACGGCCGCACGCACGGCTGGGTCGACGAGGACGCCCCGCGGCGTCGCCTCGGCTGCACCCAGCCGGGCCAGCAACGGGTGTACCGCGCCGGGATGCACGATGCGCAGGCCCAGCAGCGACAATTGCCCAGGATGATCGAGACCAGGCCCGGGCATGAGCAGCCCGCGCGGGCCCCGCACCAGCCGCCCGTCAGCCAGCGGCACCGGCAGCGCGCCGAGCTCGCCTGGATCCGCGGCGGCCAGCGCCTCATACAGCCGCCGCCACCAGGCCGGATCACGGTCGAGCGAGGCGAGCATGTCGGCAAGCTCGGCCATCCGGAGCCGCCGGACGCCGAGCACTGCGTAACCGGGATGGCGAGCCGGCCCCTCGATCAGGCCATCCACCACCGGCGCGAGGTGATCGACGAGGCCCGGAACGGCTGGCTCCAGCACGACCGCGTCACGAGGGCGGATTCGCCGGCCGCGATGCTGTGCGGCGGGAAGGAACGCGGTCTCCGGCAACCGCGCCAGGATCGCGCGCCGCAGCTGCGCGTCCAGCTCGCCCAGCCCGACCGGACCCGGGATCAGATCGAGCAAGCCATCCCCCGGCCCGAAGCAGGGCAGCAGACGAGCGTAGACCTCGGCGGCCTGATCGAGGAGGAAGTCGGTGAGCGGGCCCGGTGCGACGTGACGGCGGTCGGGACTGAGCGGGAACGAGGCCAGCAGCAGCGCCGGGAGGCCAAGGGGCTCATCGGTCGGCGTGGGCGCGTGCACCACGGCACCGACGCCCTCGGGCAGGCGGCCGGTCGGCACATCAGCGTCCTCACCGCCGGGCGCGACCGGCACCGCCCAGCGCACCGACCACGACGGCCGGGCGCGCTCTTCGGCTGGGCGGTCGGCGAGCAGCCCCGGATCGGCCTGGCCGGCCGCAGTTCCCGTGCGCCACCTGCAGGCGGCGCCGTCGACGGTGATGGTAACGCCGTCGCCGTCGTGCGCCGCGGTGAGCACACGGGCCACACCGTCGGCCTCGATCTCGATGGCAGCCAGCGCGGGGAGCGCGAGAAGCAGCGCGGGCCCCGTCTCGGCGAGCAGCCGCCTGACAAGCCGCTCCGCCGCTTCATCCCGCAGCGGCAGCGTGACCGCCGTCGCGAAGCCCTCGGGCGGCGCGCCGCCGGCCGCGAACGGCAACCGCAGCACGGGCAGATGACCCGACCGCGCGGCCAGCTCGCCTGCCAGAGCAGGAATCCGCCGGACAAGGTCACCGGCCGCGCTGGCCGACCAGCTCACCGCACCGGTGAGCGAACAAATACGCGGCTCGTCGCTGACCGCCACAGCAGCAGCGAAACCCACACCGAACCTGCCAACCGCCATCTCCTGCGCCGCGGGCCCTCGCTTGCCCGAAGCACGCAGCGTGGACAACGCCACGACACCCGCCGCATCCAGCGGCGCCCCAACATTCGCGGCCACCAGCGTTCCAGCACGCAATGTCAGCCGCAGCCGGCCCGGCATCCCGGCGCGCGCCGCCGCATCGGCGGCATTCTGCGCCAGCTCCACCACCACGCGATCCCGGTAGCCGCCGAGCGCGTAATCCTCCTCGGCGTTAGCGTCCTCACGAAACCGCGCCGGCGACGCCGCCCAGGCGTCGAGCACCACGCGGCGCAACTCCGCAGTGCCGAACGGGTCCGGCTGGCTGTCCTGCACAGTCTGGATCCGCCTTCCGTCACAATGGCCGCATACCCGGAGCGCTCCCCACGACCCCGCGCGCGCCAGCCCCAGATCCGCCAGACCCCACAGCTAGGCCTACGCCCCGGCCAGCGATAGCGCACCTGACGCCGCAGCCAATGTAACCGCCCCGAACCGGCAGACGCTCTTCACGTCCTGGGACAGACACCATCCTCCGCCCGCTGACAGTCGTACATCGGCTATTTGGCGGGCGTCTCCCGGCGGTTGAGCTGCCGGAGACGAAGATTCGGTCAGGAGATGCTGTGGACGGCTGCGGCGACCGGGCTGTCTCCGCTGGTCAGCTCGAGTGTCGTGTGCCTGGTGCCCGGCTCGTCGAGCAGGGCAGCGATGACCGCGGCGACGTCGGCGCGGGGGATCGTGCCACGGGGCACGGGCGGCGCCGCGAGCCGGATCCGGCCGGTGGCCGGAGCGTCGGTGAGGGCGCCGGGCCGCACGATGGTCCAGTCCAGGTCCCGGGAGCGCAGATCGGCCTCGGCGGCGGTCTTGGCCGTGATGTAGGCGGCCCAGACCTCGTCGGTGCCCGGCTGCGGCGGCCGGCTCCCATCGAGGAGACCTGCACGAACCTGCGGACCCCGGCCCGCTGGGCGGCGTCGGCCATCAGCACCGAGGCACCTCGGTCGACGGAGTCCTTGCGAGGAGCGCCGCTGCCCGGCCCGGCGCCTGCCGCGAATACCACTGCATCGGCCCCGGACAGCAGCACCGCGACATCGTCGGCTGAGGCTGCCTCCAGATCGCAGACGACAGCCTCAGCGCCGGTCTTGTGCACATCGGCGGCGTGGGCCGGGTTCCTGATCAGCCCGACGGCCTGATCACCGCGCTCGGCGAGGAGGCCCTCCAGCAGCAGCGCGATCCTCCCGTGCCCGCCCGCGACTACTACCCGCATGCCGCCAGCCTACTTACCCGGGATCATCGGCAGAAGCGACGGCGGAGCCAGCGGTCCTGCTGCGATCGTCTGCTGTGTGGCTCTGGCTCGTCCAGGCTGGGCATTATCCCGGTAAGCAGGCGGCCGCCGCCCACCGGGTGGCGGGCAGAATCCAGGCCGGCACAGTATGGATCAACGCCTACCGCGTCGTCGCCCCCAGCGTCCCCTCCGGGGGCTATAACGCATCGGGCGTGGGCCGTGAAAACGGCATCGCCGCGATCGATGAGTACCTCGAAACGAAATCCGTCTGGGTGGAACTCAGCGGTGGTACCCGCGACCCCTTCGCCCTGGGCTGAGCAAGCGAACAGCAGACCGCGCTCGCCAAGGCGGGAGGGCGTGCCTACGGGGTGGTGACCTTGACGGCGGTTGACGCGGCGGTCAGGCCTGCGCCGTTGACCGTCACTACTTTGTAGGAATAGCGGGTGTGGGCGCTGAGGCGGGTGTCGCTGAACGTGGCTGACGTGGCTGGGACGGTTGCCACCCGGGTGCCGTTGCGCAGTATCACGTAGTGCTTGACGCCGCTTTGCGGGTCGCTTCCGGGGGCCCACGTCACAACGGCATGAGATGAGCTTGTGGCCGTGGCCGTCAGGTTGGTCGCGGGACTCGGATGGGTTGTGTCTGCGACCTTCGGCGTCGTGACCGTGACGGCCGCCGCGGCGCCCGGGACGGTGCCCGTGGCCACCGCCAGAACCTGGTAGGTGTACTTGGTGCCGGATGCGGCCAAGCCGTCGGTGTAGGTGGTGCCACTGGGGGCGGCGATGGCCACGCCACCACGTTTGACCAGGTAACCCGCGACGCTGCATCCGGCACCTGGCGCGATGACGGCGTTCCAGCTCAGGCTGACGGTAGTCCCGCTCTCCGCGGTGGCGGCCAGGCCACTGGGCGCGGGCGGCGGTGGGCACTTCTGGGTCGGTTGGGTGAAGGCGGCCGAGGGCTGGGAGGTGTTGCCGGCCGGGTCGGACGCGGTGACCGTGTAGGTGTAGGTGGTACCTGGGCTGAGGCCGGTGTCAGTGAACGAGGTCGTGCCTGCGGGCACCGTCCCGGCAAGCTGCCCGTCGCGGTAGACGGCGTAGCTGAGGTCGGTGGAACTGTAGGTGGAGTCGTAGGCGGCGGCCCATGTGAGCGTGATGCTCGCCATGGTCTGCTGTGGGGAACCGAGGATCACCGGCGCGGTCGGTGCGGCAGCACCAGGAGCCGGGAACGTGTCAAGGTAGTCCTCGCGGAAGTCGTAGCCGCTGCCCGGGCTCGCCGTCCCGCACTGGGTCGGGTCGAGCGAGGTGTCGGCGATCAAACGGCCGGAGAAGATATCGAGTGCGTGGCCGAGGACGCCGACATTGACACTGCTCCTCATGTAATTGAGGAATACTGGTGCCAGCGTCTGCTTGGTGCGGCCGCAGTCGCTGTCCTGGTAGTCCCACTCGGTGGCGATCAGCGCGTAGGAGCCCGCCAGATATCCCCAGCGCGTATCCCACTCACCTTGACCGCCGGTGTAATTGTAAGGGTGCACGGCATAGGCGATCTGGTAGCTGCTTCCCGGGTCGCTCAGGATAGGAACCCCGGCGAGGTTTTCGGCGTTGCTTGCCCCGTCGGCAATAAGGACATTGGTCACGTTCAGCGTGCTGCGGAGATAATCAACCAGTTCCTGATGGCCGACAGGCGTGTAGGGCGCCCACTGCTGCGTGGCGGAAGGCTCGATCTCCCTGCCCCCGGAAAGCCAGTCCGGCCACGTCTCCTGCCGCGGGTTGGTGGTCGCGGACGTGACTGCTGAATTTTTCGGCTCGTTGAACAGTTCGAACATGACGTCGGGATTGCTGCCCAGTGTGGTGCTGCCGATGAGCGTCGCCCAGGCGTCTTCCGTCTCCTGGCTGGGCAGCGGCTCGGCCGGCCCGCACGCCAGGAACTGGTCCTGCATGGACACGACCACCACGAAGCCGGCGGCCAGGGCCATGCCCACACCGGCCTGGATCTGCTGCGCGTAGGCGGCGCCGTCCGGCCCGGCGAGGACGGGCTGGCTGACCTGAAAACGCAGCGTATTAGCGTTCCAGGTACTCATCGCTGTGGCCAGCTCGGTGGAGGTGAAATTATTTGCTGCCGCAATGGTTTCACTCTGGCTGCACCATGGGGAGTTCAGGAGGGCAATGGAGTTGAAACCGTGTGGCACGAATGGCTGGCCGTTCATGAGGAACTCATTGCCGGAGAGGGTAATGCCCATGGTGGAAGCCGGCGCTGGGGCCGCCGTTCCGCTTAGCAGCAGGACAAGGCTGGCGACCATGCCCGCTCGCGCCAGCCGTCGCCGTCCTGAGACAGGCCCGCCAGCTTTGCGGAAAGTCACAACTCCCCCTCGTTGTTTCCGCGAGTATCCTCTGCCGATGCTCCACTGACAAGCGGTCAGGCCTGCCTGGGAGGGGGAATGCCGCCCGGAGGCGGGTTCTGCAGCAACCACACCGGGTTGGACGTGGCGATGACGGCACCGGTGGCGGAAATGACCAGTGTGCGCAAGAAGCTGTCCGCCGAGGTATCCACGGCCTGGGTAACCGACCCGCTGCCAAGCTGGCTCGCGGAGTATGACCCGATCAGCGCGGTGTTCGCGGTCAGCACGTGTTGCCCGGCGTAGTCCACAGCGCCCTGCAGGATCTGGAGAGTGCTGCCAGCGGGCAGGCCTGTGGCTGTGGCCACGAGCTGGCGGGAAGTCACGCTGGACACGCTGACCGCACCCATCGGGACCGAGCCGTCCACTAGCAGGTCCAGGGTCCCCCGGTAGGCGCTCAGCGATCCGCACCAGGCGCGGCCTGCCGCCAGCGCGGAGATCAGGTCGGCCATGCCGGTGCTTGCAGCCCACACGGACGTGATCCAGTTGTTGCCGATCCCGTACCAGTTGTTGCCGTGGTGGTCGTCAGACACGCCGTTGCCGGTGAGGAACACCGCGTTGCGCGACATGATGTCCCACAGGGCCAGGTGGTGGTTGAGGTCCACGCCCGCGCGCAGCTTGTAGCCCACCTCCAGCAGGTCCGCGCCGAGCGCCGCCGGGGTTCCGGCACCGGGCAGCATGGCGCCCGCGACCTGCGCCAGCAGGGTGTCCTGCTGCGTCTGCGGCAAAGCCGCACCGTTCCCGCTGCCGTAGGGGTGGTTATAGGAGGCCAGTCCTCCGGCGGTGTGGATCTGCGGAATCACGGTGCCGGTAAGGAACGCCTGGTAGCTTGCGGGCGCCACACCGGTGTAATCCGGCAGCGTCACGTCCGAGCCGAACCAGTTGACATGCGGCAGATGCAGGCTGACCTCGGTGCCCTGCTGATCGCCACACATCAGTCCCCCCAAATCCGCACGTTTCTGGTGCGACTGTTCGAATCTAGGCAGCCTCACCCCGCCGCATCAAGAGACGCAGAGCGACGGCCTCCCGGCGGGGCCGGGCCGTGGTGGCAGGATGACGTTATGGATCCCGGCATCCGGCTCAAGTCCGCCAGGGGACGCTGGGTGCTGCTTGCGACGGTGCTTGGCTCCGGGGTCGCGTTCCTTGACGCGACCGTCGTCAACGTCGCGCTCCCGACGATAGGCCAGGAGCTGCACGCGACGGTCGCCCAGCTGCAGTGGATCGTGAACGCCTACACGCTCACGCTGGCCGGGCTGATCCTGCTCGGCGGTTCACTTGGTGACCGGTACGGCAGGCGCCGGGTGTTCGTGCTCGGCGTGATCTGGTTCGCGGTGGCCTCCGCGCTGTGCGCCGCCGCCGTCGACGTGCAGATGCTGATCGCGGCACGGGCCCTGGAGGGGATCGGCGGCGCGCTGCTCACGCCCGGGTCGCTGGCGATCATCCAAGCCTCGTACGTGCAAGAGGACCGGCCGAAAGCAGTGGGCGCCTGGTCCGGGCTGGGCGGCGTCGCGGGCGCGATCGGCCCGTTCCTGGGCGGCTGGCTGGTGAGCGCGGCGGGCTGGCGCTGGGTATTCCTGATCAACCTGCCGCTGGCGGCGATCGTGGTGGCGGTAACCGTCCGGCACGTCCCCGAGACCAGGGACGAGACCGCACAGGGCCGGTTCGACGTGCGCGGCGCGGTGCTCGTCGCGCTCGCGCTGGCCGGGATCACCTACGCGCTGACAGAGGCGCCGCAGCCGGGTGCGTCGAAGGTGACGGTCATCGTGGCGGCGGTGCTCGGCGTGGCGTGCGGCGCGGGGTTCGTGCTGACCGAACGCCAGCGCACCCGCACCGGCAACCCGGAGGCGATGATGCCGCTGGACGTGTTCGCGTCGAAGGAGTTCACCGCGGTCAACCTCGTCACGTTCGTGGTGTACGGCGGGATGGGCGTGGTGTTCTTCCTGTTCGTGGTCACGCTGCAGGTCGTCGCCGGGTATTCGCCGATCGCGGCCGGCGCGGCGATGGTGCCGATCACGGTCCTGATGCTGCTGCTGTCCGCGCGCGCGGGCGCGCTCGCCCAGAGGATCGGCCCGCGGATCCCGATGACCGCCGGGCTGGTGGCCGTCACGGCCGGGATGGTGCTGATGACCCGCATCGGTGTGCACACCTCGTACCTGACCGAGGTGCTGCCCGCGGTCGTGGTATTCGCGCTGGGCCTGTCGGCCGTGGTGGCGCCGCTCACCGCAACCGTGCTGGCGACGGCGGACGTGCGGCACGCCGGAGTAGCCAGCGGAGTCAACAACGCGGTCGCCCGGGCGGCGTCGCTGCTGTTCGTCGCCGCGATCCCGCCGCTGGCCGGGCTGACCGACGACGCCCAGTCGCACCCGCTGGTGTTCCTGCACGGCTTCCGGATCGCGATCCTGGCCAGCGCCGCGCTGGTCGCCTGCGGCGCGGTGCTGTCGTTCTTCACGATCCGCGACGACGCGCTGCGCGTGACGCCAGCCGCCGCCAAGCCCGAATGCACGATCAACTGCGCGGTCGGCGCGCCGCCCCTAGAGCCCGGGCCGGCACACGCCCGGGCCGGCCTCCAGACGCCCAGCGCGCCCGAGGCGCCCTGACGCGGTGTTCGACGATACCGGCCTGCGTGATTTGGACGATGGTGACACGTGAACGGGCCGCCCGGCTCCAGAGTCGGACGGCCCGTGATCGAGGGGGCAAAGGCTGCCTGAGGTCTCAGGCGCCCTTGACGTTGTTGCCATACCGCCGGCGGAACTTCTCCACCCGGCCGGCTGTGTCGAGGACGCGCGCCTGCCCGGTGTAGAACGGGTGGCTCGCCGATGAGATCTCGACGTCGACGACGGGATAGGTACTGCCGTTCTCCCAGGTGATGGTCCGCTCGCTGACCGCAGTCGACCTGGTGAGGAAGGCGACGTTCGCCGTGCGGTCACGGAAAACGACCGGATGGTAGTCCGGGTGGATTCCCTGCTTCATGATTACCGCTCCTCCCGGAACTCAATGTGGCGGCCGATCACCGGGTCGTACTTGCGGATGACGAGACGGTCAGGATCGTTTCTCCGGCTCTTCCTGGTCACGTACGTGTAGCCAGTCCCAGCGGTCGACCTCAGCTTGATGACGGGGCGAAATGTGCTGCGACTCATGTCTGAGGTAACAGCCCGCTAATGAAAATAATTCCCGATAGCGGGCACCGTCACCCGGCCGGCGTGCAGATCAGGCGGCTGTACGGACCAACCGCGGGCAGCAGTGGTCGCGGATGGTGGCGCTGAGCCCGGTCGGCTATGCGCCTGCGTGCCTATCGCGAACCTGATTGCCCAGGGCCAGGCGTGCGGCGCTGACGTCGTCGCGGCCGTGGCCGGCCTCCACGGCTGCGCGCCACTGCCGGGATAGTGCTTCGAGCAGTGGCAGCCTGTCCTCGCCGGCGGCCGCGATCGCCAGGTCCACGTCTTTCAGAGCCCATTCCAGCGGGAACTCCGGTGCGAAGTCACCGCTTTGCATTTTGTGCAGCTTCGCCTCGGCTATCGGTGCGTCCAGCGGTCCGCCCTCAATGGCCTCCGCCAGCCCGTCCGCGTCGATGCCCAGGCGGCTGGCCAGGTCCAGCGCCTCAGCGACGCCCTCGATCAGTGTGGACATGTAGGCGTTGACGACCAGTTTCATCCGGCTGCCCTGTCCGGCCGCGCCCAGCCAGACGCTCTTGCGGCCGATCGCCGCAAACGCCGGGCCCGCGATCGCCTGCGCGCCGGGCGGGCCGGACGCGAGGATGAGCAGTTGGCCGGTCTCGGCCGGGCCCTTGCTGCCCGAGACCGGGGCATCGACGAACATGACATCGGGCCGGATCTGGGCCAGCCGGGCGGTGATCCCGACCGTTGCCTCGACTCCGATGGTGCCCATCTGCGCCCACACCGCGCCGTCGGCGAACGCCTCCACTACGCCGCCGGCGAAGATCACCTGCTCTACGACCGGCGCGGTCGGCAGCATGGTGATCACCACGCCGGCGCCGACGGCAGCCTCTGACGCTGAGGCGGCCACCTGCGCGCCCGCAGCGGCCAGCGGCACGGTCGCTTGCGGTGACCGGTCCCACACCGTCGTGCGCAGCCCGGCAGCCGCCAGTCTGCGGGCCATCGCCGAGCCCATGATGCCGGTCCCCAGCACCGCGACCTCAGGCCGGGGCCCGCTCGCCGCAGGCGGACCGGAGGATGATATCTCGGTCATCGTCTGCTCCTGTCCGGTGATCCGACTATTACCGTGCCCGGCAAACCTGTGTACGGCAAGCCCGCCCCACGATGGTGGCCCCTGTGCCGCCCTCACCGATATGGCCAGCATCCGGTGACCCGCTCGGCGCCGCCGGCATAGGTTGGCCGTATGGATTACCGGACGTTGGGGCGCAGTGGCTGCGCGGTGTCCAGTCTGGCGCTGGGCACGATGACCTTCGGGGTGGAGACCGGCGAGCAGGAGGCGCACCAGCAGCTGGACTGGTTCATCGACGCTGGCGGCACGCTGGTCGATACGGCCGATGTCTATGCTGCGGGAAGAGCGGAGGAGATCATCGGCCGGTGGCTGGCCAGCCAGCCCGCCGAGGTCACCCGGCGGGTGGTGCTAGCGACAAAGGGCCGGTTCCCGGTCGAGGATTCGCCGAACGGCGCGGGATTGTCCGCCGTGCATCTGACCCGGGCGCTGGAGGGATCGTTGCGGCGGCTGGGGGTGGAGGCGGTGGATCTGTATCAGCTGCACGCCTTCGACCCGTGGACGCCACTGGAGGAGACGCTGCGAACGCTGGAGGGGTTCGCGCGGGCAGGCAAGATCCGGTACTGGGGCCTGTCGAACTTCACCGGCTGGCAGCTCACCAAGGCCGTGCATCTGGCCCGGGCGCTGAACGTCCCCGGGCCGGTGACCGTTCAGCCGCAGTACAGCCTGCTGGTCCGCGAGACCGAGTGGGAGATCGTGCCCGCGGCGCTGGACGCCGGGATGGGCTTGCTGCCGTGGAGCCCGCTGGGCGGCGGGTGGCTGTCGGGCAAGTATCGCCCGGATGTGCGGCCGTCCGGCGCCACCCGGCTGGGCGAAGATCCAGCCCGGGGCATGGAGGCCTACGACCGGCGCGGCACCGCGCGCACCTGGGACGTGATCGAGGTGGTGCGCAAGATCGCCGCGAGCCGCGGTGCCAGCATGGCGGAGGTCGCGGTGGCCTGGGTGACCGCCCGGCCAGGCGTCACCTCAACCATCCTCGGCGCCCGCACCCTCGCTCAGCTGCAGGCTAATCTGCGCGCCGCCGATCTCCAGCTCGCCGCAGAGGAGACCGCCCAGCTGGACGCCGTCAGCGACCCGCGGCCTGCCGACTACCCATACGGCGAGCTGGGCGTCGACCAGCGCAGCCGCAACCTGACCGGCGGCAGCTAGAACCCAGGATCACGCCGTCCGGCATTGGTGCCCATGATCTGCGACGGTACTGTACCGTCGCCGATCCGGCCGGAAGGCCGCTGGGACCGAGCCTGAAGGCGTCCGCACTCCGCTCAGGTTGAGCGCGTTCCGGCGCGAACCTCTGCGACCGCCTGCCAGTCAGTCAGCATGCGTTCCACCCGCTCAGGCGACTCGGCGACGACCGCCTCGCGCAATTCGCCCGCGAACATCGTCAGGTGATCATCTGGGAGGGAGCTGGCCCAGGGGAATGCCGCCGGCAGTACCGCGGGGAGTGCACTGGCAGCCATCTCACTGGTCAGCAAGGCAGTGAGGAGCTGCGACATCGCCAGGGTGGATGGGGAGACGATCGCGGCGACACGCACGTCTTTGATGGTGATGTGTGTCACGACACCGCGGCGGGCGTTGTCAACAGCGCTGGCCAGGGTGTCGGCTGGCAGTTCGGGCGTGGGCTGGCCCATGACTTCAAAGTAACCGCAAAACCCCAGCCACGCAGCCCGTTGTGACGCGGCGGGCAGGCGTGGGCGTTCGGCTTCCCGGCCTTATGCCGGTGCTGCTGGTTGGCGGGTCGCGCAATCTCGCGGTGTATCAAGGCCGCGCTGGCACCCCCTTCTACAGAGGGGGCTACCCGCGGTGCGGGAAGCTGCGGATGACGGGGGACCAGCATGAGCGAGCGCGGGGTCACGGCTGTGGCACTGGCGGTTAGGGGCACTGGGCGCATGCCGGCGTTGCCGGCCGGGGATGTGCCCGGCGGTGCCGTATCTGAGCGGGCGGCTGGCCGTTGCGTGGCGCCGGCCAGGGCGGGGTGGTGGCAGGCGTGGCGGGCCCGGTTCGGGCTGGCCGAGGTCTGCGGCACCGTCGCCGCTGTCAGCGGTTTCGCCGTCGGGTACCGGGCCGCCGGGTCGCTCCTGGCGGCTGCTGGGTTGGCCACCATCTGCGAAGCTGTGGGGTTCTATGGGTGCGTCGCGGTAAAGGCGACGGCTGCGGCCGGCCGGGCCACGGCCCACCTGGACGGTTTGCGGAGGCTAGCTGCCGGGGCATGGCACGCGATCACAGCACAGCTGGCCTCGTGCGCGCTCGCAGAAGCACTGGACGGGTTCCTGATCCGCCCGGGTTGCCTGGCCGGGGCCGCGTGGCTGGCCCGGCCACTGCCCGGTGGGGTATGGCTGGGGTTCGCGGTCGGCAAGGCTGCCGCGGACGTGGCCTGGTATGGCATAGAGGCCTCGGCCCGGCGGAGTGTCGCCTGGACCGCCCCCGTCGCGGGGCCAGCCACCCCGTACGTGCTGCTCGATCTTGCCCGGGCGAAGGACAGCTTTGCCGGGCTGGCCGCGGCACTTCCCGGAGTAGCAGTCCACTACGCGGTCAAAGCAAATCCCCATCCCCGGCTGCTGGCCTGCCTGCACGCGGCGGGGTGCCGGTTTGAGGCCGCCTCCTGGGCGGAGGTCCGTGCCGCGATCCGGGCTGGTGCGGACGCGTCGGAGGTGCTTTTCACCCATCCGGTCAAGCCCGACGATGACATCGCCCGCGCCTACCAGGCCGGGGTCTGGCGGTTCGCTGCCGACAGCGATACCGAGCTGCACAAGATCGCCCGGAACGCCCCCGGGTCCGCGGTGCTCCTGCGGTTGGACGCCGGTGCCGATGGCACGGTCGGCGACCAGGGCAAGTTCGGGATCCCGCCCGGGCAGGCCGTGGAGCTGGCGCGGCTGTGCAGGGCACTGGGCCTGAACCCGTACGGGCTCGCATTCCACGTCGGATCACAGACCATGGACCCTAAGGCGTGGGCCCATCCCATCGGCCACTGCGCACAGATCATGACCGCCCTGGCCGCCGACGGGATCAGGCTGGCCATGCTCGACGTCGGCGGCGGGTTCCCGGTCCGCTACGACACCGAGCCGCCGCCACTGGCCGATTACGCCGCCGCGATCGACACCGCGGCAGCCCAGCTGCCCTACCCGGTGCAACTGGCCTGCGAACCCGGCCGGGCGATCGCCGCCCCGGCCGGCACCATGATCGCAACGGTCATCGGCACGGCATGGCGGCACGGCACGCTGCGGGTCAGCCTTGATACCGGCGCATTCCACGGCCTGATCGAAGCGCTGGAATCCGGCCGCGAACTGCGCTTCCCCGTCACCATCCCCGTCGCCCAGGACAGGACGAGCGTCCCCTGTACCCTGACCGGGCCCAGTTGCGACAGCCAGGACACCATCCTCGACGAGGTATGGCTCCCCATGCCCCGCACCGGCGACCGCGTGCTGATCGGCAACGCCGGCGCCTACACCACTTGCTACTCGGGCCGCAGCGCCTTCAACGGGTACCCAGCCCCCGCCGTCAAGATCACAAGATCTCAGCGCGACCCCGAAACGGCCCAGCTGCCCGGGCGGCGCGCCGGGTTATGCTCGTAGGCGTTGCGCGTTGATGGAGGCCCCGGTGACGGCAGAGCCTTGGGACCAGGTAGCGGCATGCATGGTAAGCCGCGATCGGATCCGCGCTTCCGACGCTGACCGCGAGCGCGTGGTCGACACCCTCGGAACCGCCTTCGTGGAAGGCCGGCTGACGCAGGAGGAGTTCCGCACGCGTACGATCTGGGCGCTCGCCTCCCACACGTACGGGGAACTGGCCGCGGTCACCGTCAGCATCCCGCCCAGGCGCGAGGCACCGCCGCGCAGGACCCCCCGCAGCGACCTGGACAGGACCGACAAGAGGACGCTCGCGTGGGGAGTGTTCTTCTTCCTGATGCCAGCCACGCTCGGGACCGCTTTCCTGACCCACTATGTCGCCTTCTTCGTCCTGTTCGTGGTGGCGTTCATCGGCGTGACGGTGACCGCCCAGCCGGACACCTGAAGACCCGGCCCGGGACCACCTGGACACCCACGGGACTGCGACGATGCGGGCAGCGGCACCGGTACGCTGAAGGCTTCAAAGCCTGCAGAAACGAGCCCCTGGAGGGGTCATGCCGCCGCTGAGGTCCCGTACCGTCACGCACGGACGCAACATGGCCGGTGCCCGCGCGCTGCTCCGCGCCACCGGTGTCGCGCGTGAGGACCTCGGCAAACCGATCGTCGCGGTGGCCAACAGCTTCACCGAGTTCGTCCCCGGGCACGTGCACCTGCGCGAGGTGGGCCAGGTGGTCGCGGACGCCGTCCGCGCGGCGGGCGCCATCCCCCGCGAGTTCAACACGATCGCGGTGGATGACGGTATCGCGATGGGGCACGGCGGGATGCTGTACTCCCTGCCGAGCCGGGAGCTTATCGCCGACTCGGTCGAGTACATGGTGAACGCCCACTGTGCCGACGCCGTGGTGTGCATCTCCAACTGCGACAAGATCACTCCGGGCATGCTGATGGCCGCGCTCCGGCTGAACATCCCCGCCGTGTTCGTGTCCGGCGGCCCGATGGAGGCCGGGATCGCCCGCGCCGGGGACGAAACCGCCGACGGCGTCACCAGGCTCGACCTGATCGATCCGATGATCGCCTCGGCCGACCCCTCGGTGTCCGACGAGCGGCTCGCCGAACTGGAAGAGGCCGCCTGCCCGACCTGCGGCTCCTGCTCCGGCATGTTCACCGCCAACTCGATGAACTGCCTTACAGAGGCCATCGGCCTGTCCCTGCCCGGCAACGGCACCACGCTGGCCACGCACACCGCGCGCCGGGACCTGTTCGACCGGGCCGGCCGCCTGGTGGTCGAGCTGACCAGGCGGTACTACGAACAAGACGACGAGTCGGTGCTCCCCCGCTCGGTGGCCAGCCGCGACGCGTTCGAGAACGCGATGGCGCTTGACGTGGCCATGGGCGGGTCCACCAACACGATCCTGCATCTGCTCGCGGCCGCCCACGAGGCCAGGGTCGGGTTCGGCCTGAAGGAGATCGACGAGCTGTCCCGCCGGGTCCCCTGCCTGTGCAAGGTGGCGCCGAGCAGCAGCTACCACGTGGAGGACGTGCATCGCGCGGGCGGGATCCCGGCGATACTCGGCGAACTGGACCGGGCCGGGCTGCTCACCCACAACGTGCATACCGTGCACAGCTCCTCGCTGACCGGGTTCCTCGGTGCCTGGGACCTCCGTTCGGCCACGGCGACCGACGAGGCGAAGGAACTGTTCCACGCCGCGCCCGGCGGGGTGCGCACCACCCGGCCCTACTCGCAGAGTGCCCGGTGGTCCACGCTGGACACCGACAGGGAGGGCGGCTGCATCAGGGATGCGGAGCACGCCTACACCCCGGACGGCGGGCTCGCCGTGCTGTACGGCAACCTGGCCCCCGAGGGCGCGATCGTGAAGACCGCCGGGGTGCCCGCGGAACTCTTCCACTTCTCCGGCCCGGCGATCGTGTTCGAGAGCCAGGAAACGGCGGTGGAGGGCATCCTGGCCGGCCAGGTCACGCCGGGCGACGTGGTGGTGATCCGGTACGAGGGCCCCAGCGGCGGCCCCGGCATGCAGGAGATGCTCTACCCGACCAGCTATCTCAAGGGCCGGGGCCTGGGCCGGGCCTGCGCGCTGATCACCGACGGCCGGTTCTCCGGCGGCACGTCCGGCCTGTCGATCTGCCATGTCGCGCCGGAGGCGGCGGCCGGCGGTGTGATCGCGCTCGCCGAGACCGGCGACCGGATCGTGAGTCGACATCCCCGCCCGTGAACTGCGCCTGGACGTGCCGGACACCGAGCTTGCCGCGCGCCGCGACAAGCTGATCGCCGCGCTCGGCGGGTACCGCCCGGCCGATCGGCAGCGCCCGGTCAGCGAGGCACTGCGGGTCTACGCCGCGCTGGCCACGTCCGCGTCCACCGGGGCGGTCCGCGACCTCGGCCTGCTCGGTTCCGGCAAGTAGCCGGCCTGGCATGGCGACGGCACGAAACTGGCTGGCTGGTGCCCGGCCGAGGACGCTGCCCGCGGCGCTCGTCCCGGTCGCGGTCGGTACCGGCGTGGCGATCGGCTACGGCGACTTCTCCGCCTGGCGGGCCGTGCTGGCGCTGGTCGTGGCCCTTGCCCTGCAGGTCGGGGTCAACTACGCCAACGACTACAGCGACGGCATCCGCGGCACCGACGAGGCGCGGGTCGGCCCGGTCCGCCTGGTCGCCGCGGGACTGGCCCCGCCGCGCCAGGTGCTCGCCGCCGCCATCGCCAGCTTCGCCGTCGCCTGCGTGGCCGGGCTGGTGCTCGCCGCCGCCACCACGTGGTGGCTGCTGGCGGTGGGCGCGGCCGCGGTGGCCGCCGCGTGGACCTACACCGGCGGCCCCAACCCCTACGGTTACCGCGGCCTCGGCGAGGTGGCGGTGTTCGCCTTCTTCGGGCTCGCCGCGGTGGTCGGCACCGCGTTCGTGCAGGTCCGCAGCCTGACCTGGCTCGCCTTTGCCGCCTGCATCCCGGTCGGGCTGCTCGCCTGCGCGCTGCTGGTGATCAACAACCTGCGCGACATCCCGTCCGACACCGCGGCGGGCAAGCGCACCCTGGCGGTCCGCATCGGCGACCCGCGCACCCGCCTGCTGTACGCCGGCTGCGCGCTGGTCCCGTTCGCCGCGGCCGTGCTGATCGCCCCGGTGCGGCCGCTCGCCCTGCTGACCCTGGCCGCGATCCCGCTGGCGCTGCCGCCGGTCCGGGCGGTCCGTACCGGCGCGGGCGGCCCGGCGCTGATCGGCGCGCTCGGGCAGACGGGCCGGCTGCAGCTCGCGTTCGGCGCGCTGCTGACCCTCGGCCTTGCGGTACGGATTTGATTCAGGCGTAACGCCGGCCCGCCAGCCCGCCGCCCAGATGGCCCATCGGGCGCCCACCGGGCTGTTCACAACGGCCTGCAGCGGGAATCATGGGTGCCATCGAGCGCACGAGGGGGTTTGACCATGACCGGAACGGCCCGGCTGTCCTACAGCCATGGCGCGTCGCCCGACCCGCTCCTCGGCGAGACGATCGGGGACAACCTGCGCCGGATCGCCGCACAGTATCCCGGCCGCGAGGTGCTCGTGGACGTGCCCACCGGGCGCCGGTGGACCTACGCCCAGTTCGACGCCGACACCGACACCCTGGCCAGGGGACTGATCGCCGCGGGCATCAAGGCCGGCGACCGGGTCGGCATCTGGTCGCCTGAACTGCGCGGAGTGGGTGCTGCTCCAGTACGCCACGGCCAAGGCCGGGGTGGTGCTCGTGAACATCAACCCGGCCTACCGCAGTCACGAACTCGGCTACGTGCTGCGGCAGTCTGGTGTCCGGATGCTGGTCAGCGCCGAGTCGTTCAAGACGAGCAACTACCGGGCGATGATCGAGGAGGTCCGCGGCGACCTCGATGCCCTGGAGCAGGTCGTGTACCTGGGCTCACCGGAGTGGGACGCGCTGATGGCCGCCGGGGCCAGGCAGGGGGACGGCGGGGTCCGGGACGACCCGCTGGCCGCGCGTGAGGCGGGGCTGGCCTTCGACGACCCGATCAACATCCAGTACACCAGCGGGACCACGGGCTTCCCCAAGGGCGCGACGCTGTCGCACCACAACATCCTCAACAACGGGCTGTTCATCGGGGCGGGCTGCCGCTACACCGAGGAGGACCGGGTCTGCATCCCGGTGCCGTTCTACCACTGCTTCGGCATGGTCCTCGGTAACCTCGCGTGCACCACGCACGGCGCCTGCATCGTCATCCCCTCCCCCGGCTTCGAGCCGGCCGCCGCGCTGGAGGCGGTGCAGCGCGAGCGGTGCACGTCGCTGTACGGGGTGCCGACCATGTTCATCGCCGAGCTGGCCCTGCCCGACTTCGCCAGCTACGACCTGTCCACGCTGCGGACCGGGATCATGGCCGGCTCGCCGTGCCCGGTCGAGGTGATGAAGCGCGTGGTCAGCGAGATGCACATGGCCGAGGTGACCATCTGCTACGGGATGACCGAGACCTCGCCGGTGTCCACCCAGACGCGGGCGGACGACGACATGGAACGCCGGGTGTCCACCGTGGGCCGGGTGCACCCGCACGTCGAGGTCAAGATCATCGACCCGGAGACCCGCCAGGTCATGCCGCGCGGGACCCCGGGAGAACTGTGCACCCGGGGTTACTCGGTGATGCTCGGCTACTGGGACGACGAGGAGCAGACCCGCGGCGCCATCGACGCGGCGCGCTGGATGCACACCGGCGACCTCGCGGTCATGGACGACGCGGGCTACCTGAACATCGCCGGGCGGATCAAGGACATGGTGATCAGGGGCGGGGAGAACATCTACCCCCGCGAGGTCGAGGAGTTCCTCTACGCCCATCCCGCGATCGAGGACGTCCAGGTGATCGGGGTGCCCGACGCGAAGTTCGGCGAGGAGCTGTGCGCCTGGGTGAAGCTGCGCCCGGGCGAGACGCTTACCCTGGACGAACTGCGCGAGTTCTGCACCGGCAAGATCGCCCACTACAAGATCCCGCGGTACCTGCGGATCTCGGACGAGTTCCCGATGACCGTCACCGGCAAGGTGCAGAAGTACAAGATGCGCGAGGTAAGCGTCACCGAGCTGGACCTCGGTGAGGCCGCCAGCGCCCAGACCGCCTGACCAGGACCGCGCGAGCTAGGCCCCGAACCGTTCGTCGCTGGGCACGATGCGTACCCCGAGCGGGAAGAGCGAGATCGGGATGATCTTGAAGTTCGCCAGGCCCAGCGGGATGCCGATGATGGTCAGGCACAGCAGGACGCCGGTGACCAGGTGGGCGATTGCTAGCTCCCAGCCGAGCAGGACGATCCAGAGGATATTGCCGAGCAGCGAGGCCACGCCCGCGCTCGGCCGCCGGTCGATGCTGCGCCCGAACGGCCACAGCACGTAACCCGCGATCCGGAACGCCGCGATCCCGAATGGGATCGTGATGACGAGGAAGAACAGGGCGAAGCAGATCAGGCCGGCCAGGGCGTAACCGATGGCCATCCATAGCCCGCACAGCACCAGCCAGATGATGTTCAGCACGAGCCGCATGGCGCTTGCTGCCCCCTTCCGGAGTCCGTACTCGCGGCCGGTGAGGAACCGGCCGCCGATCAGTCCCGCCGGCCGGTGAGGGCCAGGGTGACGCCCAGGCCGATCATGGTGAGCCCGCCGAGGCCGCCGACGAGTTCCAGCCGCCGGGGCGAGCGGGCGAACCAGGCCCGCACGCCGCTGGCCGCCAGGCCCCAGCTGCCGTCGGAGATCAGCCCGATCGGCAGCGACACCAGGCTCAGCAGCAGAAGCTGCAGCGGCACATGCCCGGTGGCCTGGTTGGCGAACTGCGGCAGTACGGCCGCGAACAGGATGTAGGCCTTCGGGTTCGCCACGCCCACCATGAATCCCTCGGCGGCTGCCCGCCAGCCGCTGCGCGGGGCCGCCGCCACCTCCAGTGCGGACGCGAGCACACGGCGGTGCCTGATGGCCTTGACGCCCAGCCATACGAGGTACACCGCGCCGATCAGTTTCACGGCCGTGAAAACCAGCTCGGAACGCTGTACCAGGGCACCGATGCCAAGGGCGACGCTCATTGCGACCGTCTGGACCCCGGCCACGTTGCCGGCCACCGACGCCAGCGCCGTGCGCCGGCCGTAGGCCAGCGCACGGCCTACCACGAACATGACGCTCGGCCCAGGGATCGCGATCACGATCACGCAGGTCACCGCGAACCCGAGCACTTGGGCGGTCGTTGGCACGAACCCAGGCTAGCTTGCGCCGCCACGCCAGCCGCGAGTCCTCACAATCCGAGCAGCGGATCCAGGCCGACGGTCAGGCCGGGCGGCAGGCCGGCGATGCCACGGATGGCGAGCAGCACCCCGGGCATGAACGAGACCCGGTCCATGGAGTCGTGCCTGATGGTGAGCACCTCGCCGGGGCCGCCGAAGAGGACTTCCTGGTGGGCGACCAGGCCGGCCAGCCGGACGGAGTGCACATGGACCCCGCCGCCCAGGGCGGTGCCCCTGGCCCCGTCCAGCGCGGTCACGGTGGCGTCCGGCGGCGCGCCCATCCCGGCGGCGGCCCGGGCATCGGCGATCATCGTGGCCGTCCGGGAGGCGGTGCCCGACGGGGCGTCGGCCTTGCCCGCGTGGTGCAGTTCGATCACCTCGGCGGAGGTGAAGAACCGGGCAGCCTGCTCGGCGAAGCGCATCATCAGCACGGCGCCGACGGAGAAGTTGGGCACGATCAGTGCCCGCACGCTCGGCGCGGCGGCGAGCCATTCGCGCACCTGCGCCAGCTTCGGCTCGTCGAACCCGGATGTTCCGACGACCGTGTCCAGGCCCTTGCCGATGCACCAGCGCAGGTTATCCAGGACCGCGCCGGGATGGGTGAAGTCCACCACCACGTCGCACCCGGCCAGCGGATCCCGCGCATCGCCCTGATCGGCCGCGGCGCCAACTTCCATATCGTCCGCGCCCGCGACCGTCTGGCACACCTGTGAGCCCATGCGCCCGCGGGCACCGAGCACACCCACTTTGATCATGACTGCCTGCCGTTCCTCCCGGACGGTACCGGGGTCCGGCCGGACGTCAGCCCAGTACGGCGGCGAAGGGGGCGTCGTCGTCGAACGGGCCGACCACGGCGAGCACCTTGGGCCGTCCCAGGATTTTCGCGGCCACCCGGCGCACGTCGTCGTGGGTGACCGCCTCGATGGAAGCGAGGATCTCGTCGACCGGTTCGAGCCGGGCGTACACAAGTTCCGACTTGCCCAGGCGGCTCATCCGCGACGACGGGTCTTCCAGGCCGAGCACCAGCGAGCCACGCAGCTGCCCCTTGCCCCGGTCGAGTTCGGCATCGGTGAGGCCACCGGAGATGACCTTGGCGATCTCCTCCTGGCAGATCGCCAGCACCTCGTCGGCCTTGGCCGGGAGGCAGCCGATGTAGGTGGCCCACATGCCGGTGTCGGAATGCTGGGAGGCGAAGCTGTACACCGAGTAGGCCAGCCCGCGCTTCTCCCGCACCTCCTGGAACAGCCGCGACGACATGCCGCCGCCCAGGGCCGCGTTGAGCACCCCGACCGCGAACCTGTCGTCGTCGCAGCGGGACATCCCGGCGCAGCCGAGCACCAGGTTGGCCTGCTCGATGCTGCGCGGTACCAGCCGCACGCCGGTGCCGGCCGCGAGGCTGTTGTCCGTGACGGCCAGCCGCGGCGGCGTCGATACCGCGTCCCCGGTCAGGGCCGCACCGAACGCGTCGGCGACCTGCCGGGTAACCGTGTCGTGGTCGACGTTGCCGGCGACCGCGACGACCAGGTCCGGTGGCGTGTACCTGGCGGCATAGTGGCCGGCGATCTGGTCCCTGGTGATCTCGTTGATCGAGGCCACCGTGCCCAGAATCGGCCGGCCGAGTGGGGTGTCGCCGAAGAGTTGCGCCGCGAACGCCTCGTGCACGGTGTCCGAGGGCTCGTCCTCGTTCATGGCGATCTCTTCGAGGATCACGCCGCGCTCGGCGTCCACGTCCTTCGGCTCGATCAGGGAGCCGGTCACCATGTCGGTCAGGACGTCGATCGCCAGCGGCAGGTCCGCGTCGAGCACCCGCGCGTAGTAGCAGGTGTACTCCTTGCCGGTGAAGGCGTTCAGCTCACCGCCCACCGCATCCATGGCGGCGGAGATCTCCAGCGCGGTCCGTTTGCTCGTGCCCTTGAACAGCAGGTGTTCCAGGTAGTGCGTGGCCCCCGCGTGATCGAGATCCTCATCGCGGGAGCCCACACTGGCCCAGATGCCCACGGCCGCCGAACGCACCGAAGGCAGTGACTCGGTGACGATCCGCAGGCCGCCCGGCAGTACCGAGCGGCGCACACCCTCATCGCCGTCGTGCTGGGTGGTCACCGTCATGAGTCGCGATTCCGCCGCTCACGATGGCGGGTACGGTGACTGCCGTCACCCTCGCTGCGGTGCCCGTCGCGGTCACCGCGATACCGGTCGCGGTCGCCACGGTTGCCGTCACCACGCTGCCCGTCGCCGCGTTCGCGGCCACCGGCCCCGCCGCTCGAGGTCCTCGCCGGCCGCTTCCCGCTCCACGACCTCGACGGGGACCAGCGACAGCTTGCCGCGGTCGTCCACCTCGCGGATCTCCACCTGGATCTTGTCGCCGACCTTGATCACGTCATCGACGTTCTCGATCCTGGCGCCGCCGTGCAGCTTGCGGATCTGGGTGATGTGCAGCAGGCCGTCCTTGCCGGGCAGCAGCGAGACGAACGCACCGAACGTGGTCGTCTTCACCACGGTGCCGAGGAACCGCTCGCCCACCTCGGGAATGTGCGGGTTGGCGATCGCATTGATCGCCGTGCGCGCGGCCTCGGCGGACGGGCCGTCGGTGGCGCCGATGTAGATCGTGCCGTCGTCCTCGATGGTGATCTCGGCGCCGGTGTCCTCCTGGATGGAGTTGATCATCTTCCCCTTGGGGCCGATCACCTCACCGATCTTGTCCACCGGGACCTTGATGGTGATGATCCGCGGCGCGTACGGGCTCATCTCGCCCGGCACGTCGATGGCCTCGCGCATCACGTCGAGGATGGTCAGCCGGGCCGCCTTGGCCTGGGTCAGCGCCGCGGCGAGCACCGAGGCCGGAATGCCGGTGAGCTTGGTGTCGAGCTGGAGCGCGGTGATCACGTTCCTGGTGCCGGCCACCTTGAAGTCCATGTCGCCGAACGCGTCCTCTGCGCCGAGGATGTCGGTCAGCGTGACGTACTGGCCGCCTTCGTGGATCAGGCCCATGGCGATCCCGGCCACCATGTCCCGCAGCGGCACACCCGCGTCCAGCAGCGACATCGTGGAGGCGCACACCGAACCCATCGATGTCGAGCCGTTGGAGCCGATCGCCTCGGACACCTGCCTGATCGCGTAGGGGAACTCCTCCCTGGTCGGGAGCACCGGGATCAGCGCGCGCTCGGCCAGCGCGCCGTGGCCGATCTCCCGCCGCTTGGGCGAGCCCACCCGGCCGGTCTCACCGGTGGAGTACGGCGGCATGTTGTAGTTGTGCATGTACCGCTTGGTGCGCTCCGGGTTGAGCGTGTCGATCATCTGCTCCATCCGCAGCATGTTCAGCGTGGTGACGCCCAGGATCTGCGTCTCGCCCCGCTCGAACAGCGCCGAGCCGTGCACCCGGGGCAGCACGTGCGCCTCGGCGGACAGCCGCCTGATGTCGGCGAGGCCGCGCCCGTCGATGCGCACCCCGTCGGTGATGATCCGCTCCCGGACCAGCTTCTTGGTGACCGCGCGGAACGCCGCGCTGATCTCCTTCTCCCGGCCCTCGAACTGCGTGGCGAGCTTCTCGGCGGTCAGCGCCTTGATCCGGTCGGTCTCGCTCTCCCGCTCCTGCTTGCCCGCGATGGCGAGCACCCGGGCCAGTTCCTCGGAGACCTCCGCGGCGACGGCGTCGTAGACGTCCGCCTCGTAGTCGGCGAACACCGGGAACTCGGCGGTCTCCTTGGCGGCCTGGTCCGCGATGCTCTGCTGCGCCTGGCAGAGGGTCTTGATGAACGGCTTGGCCGCCTCCAGGCCCTGGGCCACGGTCTCCTCGGTGGGGCCGACCGCGCCGCTGTCGGCGTCGGCGAGCAGCACCAGCGTGCGCGGCGTGGACTCGGCCTCGACCATCATGATGGCCACGTCGCCGTCCTCGAGCACCCGCCCGGCGACGACCATGTCGAAGGTCGCGTCCTCGAGCTGGGTGTGGGTGGGGAACCCGACCCACTGGCCCTTGATCAGGGCGACCCTGACGCCGCCGATCGGGCCGGAGAACGGCAGCCCGGAGAGCTGGGTGGACAGCGAGGCGGCGTTGATCGCCACCACGTCGTACAGGTGCTCCGGGTGCAGAGCCATGATCGTCTCGACGATCTGGACCTCGTTGCGCAGGCCCTTCACGAACGAGGGCCGCAGCGGCCGGTCGATCAGGCGGCAGGTGAGGATGGCGTCCTCGGACGAGCAGGCCCTCACGCCGGAAGAAGGAACCGGGGATCCGGCCCGCCGCGTACATCCGCTCCTCGACGTCCACGGTGAGCGGGAAGAAGTCCAGCCCCTCCTTGGGGTGCTTGCCCGCGGTGGTCGCGGACAGGACCATGGTCTCGCCGTCGAGGTAGACGACGGCGGATCCGGCGGCGAGCCGCGCAAGCCTGCCGGTTTCGAACTTGATGGTAACCATGCCGAATTGGCCGTTGTCGATAACGGCTTCGGCGGTATGCACACCCTCCACGGGTGAGACCTCCTTGATTGGGGTCCCGCGTCCCGCCTTCCGCCGGTAGTGCTCCGGGCCATCACTAGCCCGGTCAATGGCCGCCGGCCGGTCTTCGATCGAAGCCCTCGGCCCGGATGCGCGGCTGTGCGCCGCATTCGGCACCCGACCCGAGAACCACTACCGAGGACCGGCCCATGGTGCCCTCCGCACTCCGGAGCCGGGGCCGCGGGATGTTGCTCTCTAGTTGTGTTGCGGGCCGTGCCCTGAGCCGAGCCTACCTGCGCAGGCCCAGCTTTTGGATGAGGGCGCGGTAGCGCTCGATGTCCTTGCTCTGCAGGTACTTCAGCAGGCGACGGCGCCGGCCCACCAACAGGAGCAGGCCACGACGGCTGTGATGATCGTGCTTGTGTACCTTCAGGTGCTCGGTGAGATCGTTGATCCGTCGCGTCAGCAGAGCGACCTGGACTTCCGGCGAACCGGTATCACCCTCAGTGGTCGCGTGCCCGGCGATGATCTCCGTCTTGACTGCTGTATCCAGCGGCACGTGCGTTCCTTATCTTTCGTTACTGATCTGGCGGGATCCCGTCGCGCGCTACCCAGCCCCGCGGGCGGGATCAGGCGATCCAGGACTCCCCTCAGACGGCCGCTTGAGGGTGCAGCCGACCGGGCCGACGATGCCGGCCACCCATTACGGTACCACGGTGCCGGCGGCGCTCTCACCCGTCCGCGGGCAGCCTCAGCAACCCGGCGACCTGTCCCGACAGGCCATCCGCTGAGACCGGGACGGCCCGTTGCCACCGCTCGCCATCGAGCAGCCAGTGCCTTCCCTGGCCGGTGGCCACGAGCAGCGTACGCAACTCGACGCTCGGCCCCTGCGCCACGGCGACTCGCAACTGGGTGACGGCCGCGAACGCGCCGGAGACCTCGGCGGTCGGCATCGGAATCAGCGGCCCGGCCTCGGATTCCGCCATCCGCGGCCCGCTCGTCCCCGGCCGCGGTCATGTCCGCGCCGCACCAGCCGACCAGGATCCGCACCATGCGGTCGTGGCGGACCAGGACGTAAGGCGGGAGCTTGCCCCCGGTGCCCGGCGACTGCTCGACCAGCCCGACGCGGGGCCGGTACGGCGCGTACATCCGGGCCAGCACCGGCCACCCGTCCGCTGGCGGCCCGGGCCGGCCCGGCGCGGATGAGACGGTGACCTCGGCCACCCAGACCGGCTGGGCCCGGATCCGGGTGATGATGGCCAGGTCACCGAGCAGGGTCACCGGCCGGCGTGCGCCCGCGTCCCCGCCGGAGCCCGCAGCCCAGCCCGCCAGTTCCGCGGGCGCCGCATTGGCCGCGGGCGCGGGCCGGCCGGGCCTGAGGAATCCGAGGCTCTCCAGCCTGGTCACCGCCGCCGCACCGGCCGCGGCATCATCCGGCGCCACGGCCCACTCGGGCAGCGCGGGGCCGGGGGCCACCGGACTTCGTACCGGGGGGCCGGCCGTGCCCGCGGTACCAGGTGCGGTCAGCAGCGGCGTCACCACCTGGAGGAACGGACCCCGCTCGGCTTCCGGGACCGCATTGGCGTCGAGCGACACCGCACCGAGTTCGGCGCTGGTGAACGGGTGCAGGCCAACCACACCGGCACGACGGACCTGCTTCCACCGCGCCCGCATCCCGACCGGGCCTCGCCTGGTCCCGCTTCGCTGCCAAATCACCGCAGACTCACCGGACCGATGCTATTGCAGGCCGGGCGGACAGGCCGCCCGCTCCAGGCCCGGCCCCCCGGCTTCCGCTGACAGCCGAAGCCGGATGTTCGGAAGGGCATCGCGCTGGCCCGCTCCCGGCGCTCCCCTAGCGCGGCAGCATGTCCTCCGGCCGGTCCACGGGGAAGCCGTAGGTGTCGATGACCACGCCATCGGCGCGGCGGGCGAGCGCCAGCGCGGCCTCGGCGACCCGCAGGCACGTCTCGCGGGGCACGGTGGCCACCGGGAACTTGGTCCGCAGGTCCCAGCGGCAGGGCTCCTTGTCGCGCAACCCGCCGAGTGCCGGGGGCGGCAGTGCCAGCCTGGAGCGGGACAGCCGGGACGGCCAGTACGTCACGAAGAACACCGGCTCGGCCTTGGTGAACAGGTAGTACGCGCCGGACACGCCGGTGTCCTCCTCGACGTGGAGTTCGCCGGTGTCGGTGTAGGGCTGCAGCACCTCGATCACCTGGCCGACCGGCAGTTCGTGCCCGCTGTATACAGACACGCGCAGCTTAAGGTCCATGGCCGGCCGCTCGTCATGCACCGTGCCGCCGAGCCGCGCCGCCAGGCCGCGGATCAGTCGCTCGGCGTCCTGCCATTTCAGGCTGTCCGGGCGGGGCCGGCCGGTCCCGCCCTCGACGATGGCCGCATAGTACCCGGCGGTCATCCCCGAGGGCAGCCCGGCCTGCCTGGCCACGTCCGGGGCCACCGTGACCGGGCCGTGCAACTGCACGCCGTTGTGGAACACGAACCTGTCGCTCTTGACGGTGGCCCGTGGGTCGTAGCGGAGGATGGCCTCCGCCATGCCGTCGGCGGGGTCGGCGGCGAACAGCACGGCCGGGCCGCGGGCCAGTCGCTCGGCCGTGTGGTCAAACAGCGCCATGCCGCACCCCCTTACCCGCCTGCCCGGCAGGCGGGCGGATGGCCACGGTCCTGCGCGCCTCGCGGCGGCAGCGCAGCGGCATCCGGCATCCGCGCCTCACCTATCGCCATGATCAGAAGATACTTGTGATCCATGCCAGATGCTCTCGCCGACGTGCGCGAAGCCCGAATGCCGCCATATCGTCCGGTGACCCGGGCCGGCGGTGTCGGCTGGCTCAGCCGGAGGCGGCGACCAGCGCGCGGGCCTCGGCGCTGTCGGCGTGCATCTGCTCGATGAGCGCGTCCACCGAGTCGAACCGGACCATGCCCCGCAGCCTGGCCGCGAAGTCCACGGCCACGTGCACCCCGTACAGGTCCAGGTCGTCCCGGTCGAGCGCGTACGCTTCGACGACGCGGTGCCGCCCGTCAAAGGTCGGGTTGGTACCGACGGAGATCGCCGCCGGCCAGCGATCGGTCTCCGCCCCGTCGGCGCCAAGGCTGGCCAGCCACCCGGCGTACACCCCGTCCGCCGGGATGGCCGTGTGCTGCGCGGTCTCCAGGTTCGCGGTGGGAAAGCCGAGCGCCCTGCCGCGCTGCTCGCCCCGCACGACCACGCCCTCGACCCGGTGCGGCCGGCCAAGCCCGCGCGCGGCACCGGCCACGTCCCCGGCGGCGACCAGGTCCCTGATAGCGCTCGACGACATTGTGACGCCGTCCTGCGCCAGCAGCGGTATGCCTTCGGCCTGGAAGTCGTACTTCTCCCCCAGTTCCGCCAGCAGGGCAAGGTCACCGGCGGCACGGTGGCCGAACCGGAAGTTCTCCCCGACGACGACGCGCCGGGCGTGCAGCCGGTCGGCGAGCACCGCCCGGACGAACTCTTCCGGGCCCAGCCGGGAGAACTCAACGGTGAACTCGAGCACGCAGACCGCGTCCGCGCCGAATTCCCCGAGAAGCCGGGCGCGGCGCCGCAGGCTGCACAGCATGGCCGGGTGGGTACCGGGCCGGATCACCTCGGCCGGGTGCGGGTCGAACGTGACCACCACCAGCGGCAGGCCCATGTCCCGCGCGATCGCGGCTGCCCTGGCCACGATCCGCTGGTGCCCCCGGTGCACGCCGTCGAAGACGCCGATGGTCACCACGGAAGGCCCCCAGGCGTCCGGCACCTCGCCCAGACCCATCCAGCGCTCCACGTGCCGCTCCCCTGCCCTTCGCCTGTGGACTCGTCGGTCAGGCACCGTTCGGCCCCTGGTAGAAGCCTGCCACGCCCGGCGATGATTGCCTGCGTCCCGCCCGGGGCAGATCACTGGGCGGCGAACACCGCCACGGGGAGCGTATGGCCATCCCTCTCCTCGACCAGCGCGATCAGCGTGCCATCCGGGGCGAATGCCGCCGCCACGCCCGGCCCCGCGCCCGTGCCGCCGGCGCAGCCGGCCACCGTGCGCGAGACGCTGCGCCTCGTCACCGGTGAGCTGGCGTGACGGGAACGCGTCGGCGGCCGCCTGGGCCAGCGGGATCAGCGACAGTTCCGCCTCGAGCTGGTCCAGGGTCCGTGCCATGGTGAGGTCGTAGGAGCCGGCCCGGGTACGCCGGAGCACGGTCACGTGGCCGCCCACGCCGAGGGCCTCGCCCAGGTCGCGGGCCAGGGCCCTGATGTAGGTGCCGCTGGAGCAGGTCACCGCGACGTCGACATCCAGCAGGTCACCGGCGCGCCGCTGGGACAGCACGCGGAACGAGCTGACGGTCACCGGCCTTGGTGCCAGGACCGGCGCGGCACCGGCCCTGGCCAGCCGGTAGGCCCGCGTCCCCGCCACCTTGACGGCGCTGACCGCCGGCGGGACCTGCTGTATCTCGCCGGTCAGCGGCACCGTCGCGGCGCGCACCGCATCCAGGGTCAGCGCGCCGGCCGGGGCACCGGAGATGACCTCGCCCTCGGCGTCGCAGGTATCGGTCGCCTGGCCGAGCCTGATCGTCGCCAGGTACTCCTTCTCGGCGAGCGTGAGATGCCCGAGCAGCCGGGTGGCCTTCCCCACCCCGGCGACCAGCACGCCCGTGGCCATGGGATCGAGGGTGCCGCCGTGGCCGACCCGGCGGGTCCCGGCGAGCCGGCGGAGCCTGGCCACCACGTCGTGCGAGGTCATCCCGCCGGGCTTGTCCACGATCACAAGCCCGTCAGCCGCGCTCACCTGCCTGGGCCCGCT
The DNA here is from genome assembly GCA_963726415.1 of uncultured Actinomycetes bacterium. Taxonomy (GTDB): domain Bacteria; phylum Actinomycetota; class Actinomycetes; order Streptosporangiales; family Streptosporangiaceae; genus DASXKD01. Next base: position 197,818 of record CAVSCM010000044.1, on the reverse strand, counting down.
CCGGCGCCGTCCCCGCCGTCCTCGTCGTCGTCCTCGTCATTGGCCGGGACACGGTAAGGGTCCGGGTCGCCGGCCGGCACGGCCCCCTCCCTGACCTGTGCCAGGGCCTCGTCGGCGGCCCGCGCCCGGGCGACGAGTTCCTCCATCTGGCGGGCGCCTTCGGGCAGGGTGTCCTGGACGAAGGACAGCGACGGGGTATGCCGCAGCCCGGTCTGGCGCCCGACCTCGGACCGGATGAGCCCGGTGGCGCTCTTCAGCGCCGCGGCGGTGCCCTCCTGCTCGTCCGCCGAGCCGTAGACCGTGTAGTAGACCGTGGCCTCGCGCAGGTCACCGGTGATCTTGGCGTCGGTGACGGTGACGAAACCGAGCCGGGGGTCCTTCACCCGGCGCTCGAGCATCTCGGCCACGATCTGCGCGATCCGGTCAGCGAGCTTGTTCGCCCGGCCTGAGCCCATGACCCTTCACTCCTCCTCGCTCACCAGGCGGAACCGCGCGGACAGCAGTTCTATGTCCGGCCGCGCCGCGACCAGGCGCTCACAGGCGTCGAGCACCTCGGTCACGTGCGCCGCCGTGGACGCCACCGCGGCCACCCCGATCTCCGCCCGGCGGTGCCGGTCCAGGCTGCCGGTCTCGGCCACGGCCACGCCGGGATGCCGCCTGCGCACCTCGGCGATGATCGAGGCCACCGCGGAACGTTTCTGCTTCAGCGACCGGATATCGCCGAGCAGCACGTCCAGCGTCAGCGCACCCACGTACACGTCCGCCGCCCTAAGGACAAGCCCTGCGTCAGACCCGCGGAACCTCCCGCATCTCGTAGGTCTCGATCGTGTCGCCGACGTGGATGTCGTTGTAGCCGATTCCGATGCCGCACTCGTAGCCCTCGCGGACCTCGGTGACGTCCTCCTTGAACCGGCGCAGCGAATCGACCGTGAGGCTCTCCGACACCACGACACCGTCGCGGACCAGGCGTGCCTTGCTGCCGCGGTTGATCGTGCCCGAGCGGACGATGCTGCCGGCGATGTTGCCGGCCCGCGGCACCCGGAAGATCTCCCTGATCTCCGCGGTACCGAGCTGCACTTCCTCGAACTCGGGCTTGAGCATGCCCTTGAGGGCCGCCTCGATCTCCTCGATGGCCTGGTAGATGACCGTGTAGTAGCGGATGTCGACGCCTTCGCGCTGGGCAAGCTCGCCCGCCCGGCCGGCCGGCCGCACGTTGAAGCCCACGATCACCGCCTCGGAGGCGATCGCCAGGTTGACGTCGTCCTGGGTGATCGCGCCGACGCCGCGGCCGATGACCCGCAGCACCACATCCTCGCCCACGTCGATCTTGAGCAGCGCGTCCTCCAGGGCCTCCACCGACCCGGACACGTCACCCTTGATGATGAGCAGCAGTTCCTCCCGCTCACCCGACTTGAGCGCGGACTCCAGGTCCTCCAGGGTGACCCTGGGCCTGCGCTGCGCGAACTGCGCGGTGCGCTCCCGCGCCTCGCGGCGCTCGGCGATCTGCCGCGCCATCCGGTCGTCGGACACGACGAGGAAGTTGTCGCCGGCGTTGGGGACGGCGGTGAGCCCGAGCACCAGGACCGGGCGGGACGGCGGCGCGTCCGTCACCGGCTCGCTGTTCTCATCGAGCAGCGCCCGGACCCGGCCGAAGGCCTCACCGCACACGATCGAGTCGCCGACCTCGAGCGTGCCACGCTGCACCAGCACCGTGGCCACCGGGCCGCGGCCGCGGTCCAGGTGCGCCTCGATCGCCACGCCCTGCGCGTCCTGATCCGGGTTGGCCCGCAGGTCAAGCTCGGCGTCGGCGGTCAAGATGATCGCCTCCAGCAGATCCTGGATGCCGATGCGCTCCCTGGCGGACACGTCCACGAACAGGGTGGTGCCACCGAACTCCTCGGCCACCAGGCCGTACTCGGTGAGCTGGGCACGCACCCGGGCCGGGTCCGCGCCCTCCTTGTCGATCTTGTTGACCGCGACGACCACCGGCACGCCGGCCGCCTGGGCGTGGTTCAGCGCCTCCGTGGTCTGCGGCTTCACGCCGTCGTCCGCGGCCACGACGAGCACGACCAGGTCGGTGGTCTCGGCACCGCGGGCCCGCATGGCGGTGAACGCCTCGTGGCCGGGAGTGTCGATGAAGGTGATCTTGCGCTCGTTGCCGTCCACCTCGGTGGTGACCTGGTAGGCGCCGATGTGCTGGGTGATGCCGCCGGCCTCGCGGGCCACCACGTTGCTGTGCCTGATGGCGTCGAGCAGCTTGGTCTTGCCGTGGTCGACGTGGCCCATGACGGTGACCACCGGCGGCCGCGCCTGGAGGTCGGCGTCGCCGCCCTCGTCCTCGCCGAACTCGATGTGGAACGACTCCAGCAGTTCGCGGTCCTCTTCCTCGGGCGACACGACCTGCACGTTGTAGTTCAGTTCCGCGCCCAGCAACTGCAGCGTCTCGTCGTTGACCGACTGGGTCGCGGTGACCATCTCGCCCAGGTGGAAGAGCACCTGCACCAGGGACGCCGGGTTCACGCCGATCTTGTCGGCGAAGTCACTCAGCGAGGCACCGCGGGAGAGCCGGATGGCCTGGCCGTTGCCGCGCGGGATCTGCACGCCGCCGATCGACGGCGCCTGCATGTTGTCGAACTCCTGGCGCCGCTGCTTGCGCGACTTGCGGCCGCGCGAGGGCCGGCCACCGGGGCGCCCGAACGCGCCCTGGGTGCCGCTGCGGCCACGGCCGCCCGCACCACCGGGGCGCCCGCCGCCGCCACCGCCGACACCGCCCGGCCGCGGTGCACCACCGCCGCCGCCGCCGCCGGGACGCGGGCCCGCGCCGGGACCGCCACGGCCACCGCCGGGACGGGCACCGGTACCGGGGCCGCCGCGGCCCGGGCCGCCCGGCCCGCTACGGCCGGCCGCCGGGCGCGGTGGCATGTTGCTGGGACTTGGCCGCGGCCCACCGGGCCGCGGGCCGCCCGGGCGCGCCACATCCGCGGGGGACGGGCGCCCGGTGCCAGCGCCGGGCCGCGGGCCGCCTGGGCCACCCGGGCCGCCCTGGCGCCCGGGCCCAGGGCCTGGCTGGCCGGTGCGCGGCGGTGCGGGACGGGGCGCCAGCCCCATCCCTGTCGCGGTCTGGCTGTAGGGGTTGTTACCCGGCCGTGGGCCCGGCCGGGGCCCGCCACGGGGGCCGGGCCGGGGGCCGGGAGCGCCTTGTCCCTGCCGTGGGCCCGGCTGAGGCGTGCCCCGCTGGGACGTGGGCGGCCCCGGCTGTGCCGGGGGCGGGGAGAACGGAACCTGGGGCGCTGGCGCGGGTGCCGGAGGCGCCGGAGCAGCCTGCGGCGGTCCGGCCGCGGGCGCGGCCGGCGCGGGCGCCGGCGAGGGCGGCTCCGCTGCGGTAACGCTGCCCGATGCAGCACCATTGCCCGCTGCCCGAGAGGCCACTGGTTCCTCCGCGACCGGCCCAGGTGACGGGGCCCTGGGGGTGCCTGCAGGCCGGTCAGGGGCGGGCTCGCCCCGCCCGTCCTGGGCAACCTTGGGTGGAGCCGTGGCAACCTGGCCATCGGCTTTGCGTGCCTGGGACTGCTTAGGACCCTGCGACGCGAACGCTTCTTTGAGCCTGCGAACGACGGGCGCCTCAATCGTGGAGGACGCCGACCGCACGAACTCGCCCATCTCCTGGAGCTTGGCCATGACGGCCTTGCTCTCTACGCCGAACTCCTTCGCGAGTTCGTATACCCGGACCTTCGCCACTGCGCTCCCTCTGCTCGGTCCGGGATCGCCGGACCATCGGGCCGGCCCGGGCGCGAAGCTCCGGCCGGCGTCAGATTCTGCTGTTCATCGCCGCGTTCTCATCGGGCGCTCATCACAATCGGATCCTGCTTTCCCGGCTGTAACGCCGTTTTCGTCCCGCCCGGGGCTCGCCACCCCGGACGACCCTGGCCGGCACTCCTCGCACAACTGCGCCAGATACTGCCCGAGCACGGCAGTCACGGCGGGCCCGTTCAGCCGGAGCGCCCGGCTGAATCCGTGCCGACGTTGTGCTTGCTCGAAACAGCTCTGGTTCGGATGCACGTAGGCGCCCCGACCAGGCAGCCGCGCCAGTGGGTCGGGGACAACCTCATCCCCGCGTCCCACGACGCGCAGCAAGTCAGACTTGACCGCGCGGGCCCTGCATCCCACACAGGTCCGGACGACAGGCCCGGATCGCGGGGCAGGCAAGGACCGCCTGGCCATTCCGGACGTAAGCTTACCGCGCCGGCGCATCGGAGGTACCGTGCCCGGTGTGCGGATCGGCGTTGCCGCCGCCCGGCCGGGCGCCGCGGTCTCCACCGGGCCCTCCGTCGTTGTCTCTTGCGGGCCTTCTGCCTGCGCTGTCGTTGCCACCCGGATTGTCGGAGTGTATGTCGATCTTCCAGCCGGTCAGCTTGTGCGCCAGCCGTGCGTTCTGCCCCTCTTTGCCGATGGCCAGGGACAACTGGTAGTCCGGCACGATCACCTGGGCCAGCCTGGCGTCGGCGTCGACGATGTTGACCCGGGAGACCCGGGCCGGGGACAGGGCGTTGGCCACGAACTCAGCGGAGTCCTCCGAGTAGTCGACGATGTCGATCTTCTCGCCGTGCAGTTCGGTCATCACGTTCCTGACCCGGCTGCCCATCGGCCCGATGCAGGCGCCCTTGGCGTTCACGCCGCTCTGATGCGAGATCACCGCGATCTTGGTGCGGTGACCGGCCTCGCGCGCGATCGCGACGATCTCCACCGCACCTGAGGCGATCTCCGGCACCTCCAGCGAGAAGAGCCGCTTCACCAGGCTGGGATGGGTGCGGGACAGGGTGATCGAGGGCCCGCGGTAGCCCTTGCGGACGTGCAGCACGAAGCAGCGCAACCGTTCCCCGTGCACGTACCGCTCGCCGGGCACCTGCTCGGTGGGCGGCAGGATGGCCTCGACCTTGCCCAGGTCAACAAGAACCGCCCGCGGGTCCTTCCCCTGCTGGATCACGCCGGCCACGATCTCGCCCTCACGCCCGGCGTACTCGCCGAAGGTGAGCTCGTCCTCGGCGTCCCGCAGCCGCTGCAGGATGACCTGCCGGGCGGTGGTGGCGGCGATCCGGCCGAAACCGGCGGGCGTGTGGTCGTACTCGCGCAGCACCTCGCCGTCCTCGCCGGTCTCCGCCGCCCAGACGGTCACGTGCCCGCTGCGGCGGTCCACCTCGACCCGCGCGGTCGCGGCCGAGTCGCCCGACTTGTGGTAGGCGACCAGCAGGGCGTCCTCGATGGCCTTGATCGCCAGGTCCATCGAGATGTCCTTCTCGCTCTCCAGGCCGCGCAGGACGCTCAGGTCAATGTCCATCCTGGCCACCCCCGTTCCCCGCCCTGACGCGATCAAGCATGGAACCCGCCGCCGCCTCGGCATCGGCGGCGTCGGGCCTGCCGAACTCGACCTGCACCCGCCCAGGGCCTAGTTCGGCGTAGTCGAGTTCAACCCGGTCACCGTCGATGTCCAGGGTCACCGAGGTGTCGCCGGCGACGAGAACCCGGCCCTGCAGGGTCGGCGGCCGCCTTGCTCCCTTCCGGGCCTGCCCGTCACCCCCCGCCGCCGCCAGCGGGGCGCTGACCAGCCGGCCCTGCGCGCGGCGCCAGTGCCGGGGCTCGGTGAGCGGCCGGTCTACGCCGGGCGACGACACTTCGAGGGTGTAGGGAACCTCGCCCATGGCGCCGCTGGCATCCAGCCGCACCGATATCTCGCGGCTGACCTCGGCAATCGCGTCCAGGCCCACGCCGCCGTCGGCGTCGACCACCAGCTTGAGCAGCCTGCGCCGCCCAGCCGGGCTGACCCGCACCGACTCCAGGTCCATGCCCGCCGCCCGGACCACCGGTTCGAGCACGCGCGCCAGGTCGGCCGGCTCGGGCAGCGGGCCAGGCACGCGGCTTCGGCCGGTGCCGGTGCCAGCAGGGGCGGCAGCGCCGCCAGGGCCCTGGGACCGCCCATGGCCACGCCGGGGGCGTGACTGTGCGTGACGGGAGTCACCGTTCATCACGACCTCCTCGTCCGCAACCTGTGCTGTTGTTTGTCTGCCCCCTAGCCTAGCCGGACCTCGAGGGCAACTTGACCTGGTCAGCGCCCGATGCGGCCGGCCGGGCCCGGACAGACGGGCGGGTCCTGGCGGACCGGTGGCGGGAGGGCCGGGCCAGCACCCGCGGGCCGCACGTCCGTTACCTGCCAGGCGGGGCGCCCGGTCATGGGATGCTGGGTAAGCCCGCCACTACGCTGCGTCCGCGGCCGGATGAGAAGGCCAGTCAGCGGCCGGGCAGCGACGGCCATACAGTGGCGGGCGGCGCTAGCGGGCGGTGGGCTCAGCGCGGCGCGCCGTGGGTTCCTCGCGCGGCACGCGGCAGGCAGTGGCGCGACGAGCGGTGGCAGGAGGTAGGCGATGGCGCGGGACGCGACGCGGCGCCGCGTGCTCACCGCGGCCGCGGCGGCGCTGCCCCTGATCGCGTCCGGCTGCAAGGGCATCGCGGCGCTTGGCCCCCCGCCAAAACCTGCTCCCGACGTGACCGTGGCCACCGACGCCATCGCGGTGGAGACCCAGCTCATCGCCAGGTACGGCGACGTGCTGGCGGCGAACCCTGGGCTGGCGACGGCCCTGCGCCCGCTGCTGGCCCAGCATCACGAGCACCTCGCGCGGCTGCGCGCCCGGCTCATCGTCCCGGTGGGCGGGCAGCCGCTGCCCACGCCCCGCGCCACGCCGCGCCCCACGGGCCAGGTGCCGGGCACACAAGCGGCCGCGCTGGGCTACCTGCGTGACGCCGAGGACGCCGCGTCCGGTGCGCTGCTCACCCACGTGGCTACCGCACCGCCGTCGCTCGCCCAGTTGCTGGCCAGCATCTCCGCTTCGGAGGCAACGCATGCGCTGATCCTCGGCACCGCCGCGAGGCACTCGTGACCGCCACGGACTCCGCCGCCGTCACTGCGCTGCAGCAGGCGCTGGCCGCGGAGAACTCCGCCGTCTACGGCTACGGCGTGGCGGGTGCGCACCTGACCGGGGCACGGCGGGCGGCCGCGGTCCGCAACTGGGTCGGCCACCAGAACGCGAGGGACGCCCTCACCGCCATGCTGGCCGCGCGTGGCGCCCAGCCGGTGGCCGCCGCGGCGGTGTACCAGTTGCCGTTCTCGGTGCACAGCGCCGCGGCGGCCGTCACGCTCGTGACGCTGCTCGAGGACCGACTCAGCGCCGCGTACCTGGGGCTGGTCGGGCTGGACGACCCGGCGCTGCGCGCGTTCGGCGCACGGGCCGTCCGGGCGGCGGCGCTGCGCGCGGCCACCTGGCGGCGCGGCACCCTGGCCTTTCCCGGGCTCGACGTGCCTGCGCCCCGGGCTCCCGGACCGGCCAGCCAGGGCAGCGGCTCGCCTGCCCCGTCCGGCCGCGCACACGGCAAGCCGACCCCGTCACACCCGGGCTGATCCCGGCTATCCCCAGGTCCTGCTGCTATCCGCGATGGGCGTGAAACCCGCCGGTCAATATGGCCGGCATTGCCGTCGGTCAAGGTCTGTTATTTCGTGCAATTCCAGGTCAGGCGGTGGCGGTGAGAACGGCCGTGCCGGGTTCAGCCAAGCGGCGCGGGCAGCGGCTGCGAGTGCAGCACGGTCAGCCGGGATACCGCGCGAGTGAGCGCCACGTACAACTGGTGCAGCCCGCGGGAGTGCCCGTCGGCGATGGCGGCCGGCTCGGCCACGATCACGTGGTCGAACTCGAGGCCCTTGGCCAGGCTGACGGGCACCAGGGTGAGCCGTTCGCCCGGGCCCTCACTGCCCAGGACCCGGTGCGCCATCCCTGCCCTGCCCAGCGCCCGGGCCAGCGCCGTCACCTGGCCGTCCGCGGCGATCACCGCGGCGGATCCAGGCCGGCCCAGGGCGTCGGCGCAGGCCTTGGCGAGCGCGGTGGTGAAGGCGGCTGGCGTGGTGCCGGTAACCGCCAGCGCGCCGGGATCCTGGCGGAACGACCGCGCCGCCGGGAGACCGGGAGCGATCTGGGGCAACAGCAGGCTTGCGTAGTCGAGGATCTGCCTGGGCACCCGGTAGCCGGTCTCAAGCAGGCGCAGCCCCGCGTCCGGCTTGCCCAGGTGGCCGAGCAGATCGGCCCAGTCCGCCACGGCCGCGGGCGTGGTGGCCTGGGCGAGGTCGCCGAGCACCGTGGCCGAACCGGTGGCGCACCGGCGTCCCACGGCGCGGCACTCCATCGCCGACAGGTCCTGCGCCTCGTCCACCACCACGTGGGACAGGCTGGGAATCCGTTCGATGAGGTCGCGGGCCTCGTCCACCAGGACCGCGTCCGCGGCCGACCAGCGCGCCGACCGGGGGCCACGCGGCGCCGCAGGCCAGCTGATCTCGGCCTGCTCCGCGGGGTCGAGCAAGCCGTCGGCGGCGCGGGCGAGCAGGTCAGGCTGTGACAGCAGCCGGAGCACCAGGCGCACCGGGTCGGCGGCCGGCCAGACCTCGTCCACCACCGCGCGCACCTCACGGGTCCGGCGCACCGACTCGTGGGTGCGGTCGTCGCACGTCTCCCCCGCGGCCTCCATCCGGGTGAGCACCACGTGCGCGATCCGGTGGCCGAGCATGTCCCGGCCCGGGCCGTAGCGGACTCCCCGGTCGCGCAGTTCACGGGCCAGGCCGGCGATCTCGTCCGCCGGCACCCGCCACCGCCGCGATCCGCGGGTGAGCATGAGACCGCCGGCCGGCTCGGACAGTCCGGCCCACAGGGCACGGCGCAGCACCTCGGCCATCCGGGCATCGCCCTTGACACGGGCCGCGCGCTCGGTATCGGTGGCCCGGACCTCGACGGTGGCGACCAGGTCGGCGATCGTCACCTGGCTCACCCCGACCTCGCCGAGCGCCGGGAGCACGTTGCCGATGTAGGAGAGGAACGCGCGGTTCGGCCCGATGACCAGCACCCCGCCACGTTTCATCCGGTTCGCGTACGCGTAGAGCAGGTAGGCGACCCGGTGCAGGCCGACCGCGGTCTTGCCGGTGCCCGGCGCGCCCTGCACGCACACGGTCGCATCGGCGTCGGCGCGGACGATGTCGTCCTGGTCGGGCTGGATCGTCGCCACGATGTCGCGCATGGGACCCGACCTGGGCCGCTCGATCTCCTCCAGCATGATCCGGCTGGGCTGGCCGATTCCGGGCGCCGCGCCGCCGAACTCCTCGTCCTCGTAGGCTGTCAGGCTCCCGCCGGAGAACCCGAACCTGCGCCGCCGTACCAGGTCCATCGGGTCCGACGGGCTGGCCCGGTAGAACGCGCGGGACACCGGCGCGCGCCAGTCGATCACGATCGGGTGGCCGGCCGGGTCGTGGACGTGCCGCCGGCCTATGTGGAAGCGCGCGCCGTCCGTTCCGGCCTCGCCTTCGTCACTCCATACGCTGCCCGGGGCGTAGTCGAGCCTGCCGAAGAACAGCGGGGCGTCGGGGATATCGCGCAGGGCCTCGGCGCGGTGATAGAGGTCTGCCTTGAGGTACTCGATGGACACACGGTCGCCGCCCAGCGCGGGCAGCGAGAGTACGTCCTCCCGCATCAGCCGCAGGTACTCGCGGGACTCGCGAAGGTGCTCGCGTTCGGCGGCGAGAACAGGATCGGCAGATTCAGCGGATTCGGCCGGATCGGCCGGGTCGGCGGATCTGGCTGGCTCGGCGGGTTTGGCGTCTGTCCCGCTGGGCGAGGGCATGCGTCACCACCTCGGAAGGTAGGAGGGATGCGGGCACAAGAGCCCGAAAGTTTACCCGGCCGCCGTCAGAACCTCACCTGCTTTTCGCCGCCCCTGCCCGGCCCCTTCGCGCCGCCCGCCCAGCCCGGCGAGCATGGCGGCGACGGAACCGAGCCGGCGGTGCGGCTTCGCCCCGGGGCCGCCGGCCAGGGCGCTGTCGGCGGTCAGCCCGGTGAGGGTCAGGGTCAGCACCGTGGTGGTCAGATCGGGGGCGCCGAGATGGCGGACGGTACTGTTCTGCACGCCAAGCGCCATCGCGAGAACGGCGATGGTGGCATAGCTGCCGCCCCCGGCCATGCCGGTGCCGACGAAGGGCAGCACGCCGCTCAATCCCTTCGGGGTCGGGTGGTCAACTGATGGCGCCGAGCGCGGCGCTGACGCCGGCGATGATCGCTCCGCCGATCGCGATGAAGACGAACGAGCGGACGAAGCCGACGCCGAAGAAGCGCCACCGGATCCAGGCCAGGGTCACCAGTTCGAGGGCGATCGTGGCGAGCGCCACGATCAGGGCGGCCCCGTAGGCCGGGATCAGGAACGGCAGGGTGTGCAGCACGCCGCCGAGAAACGTGCCCGCGCCAGTGATCGTCCCGCGCAGGTACGGGCTGCCACGTCCGGTCAGGTCTCCGGTGTCGGACAGGCCCTCGGAGAAGGCCATGCTGACGCCGGCGCCGATCGCGGTGGCCAGCCCCGCGAAGAACGCGTAGTGCGGCTGGTGGGTGGCGAGCGCCACGGCGAAGATCGGCGCCAGGGTGGACAGCGACCCGTCGATCAGGCCGGTCATCGCGGGCTGGACTCGCTGCAGAAGGAAGGACGGCTCGTCCCGGTGCGCGGACGAGCGGGCCAGCGTGAGGGTAGCCACGGCAAGATCCCTTTCTAAAACGAAACGTATCGTTTTGTATTGGAGGTAACGGGCACCGCGGCCGTGCTATTCCCCGGCGGGCCAGCCAGCCCAGATTGCCGCCAGCTCCCGGCTGGCACTGTCGGCCTGGATGGCTCCCAGCCGGCTCGGATGGGGTAGCGGCACTGGCCCGATCGGGCCTGTCCCGGCGAGCGCCGGCGGCCCGCTCGCGAACTGCTGCCCCGGACCAGGGGAATAGCAAGCCTCGGCCACATGCTACAGTAAACGAAACTAGTGGTATAGTTTCTATATCGAGGCGCCCCTGATCGCCGTTGGCGGGCACTCGGGAGCACTGGAGGAGACATGCAGAAGACACAGCTCAGGACCGTCCCGCTGGGCAGCACTGGCCTGGAGATCACCCGTGTCGGCTTCGGCGCGTGGGCGGTCGGCGGTGGCGGGGAGCGCGGCTGGGGGCCGCAGGCCGACGACGAGTCGATCGCCGCGATCCACCGGGCGCTGGAACTAGGAGTGAACTGGATCGACACCGCCGCGGCCTATGGGTTCGGCCGCTCGGAGCGGGTCGTCGGCCAGGCGCTGGCCGCCGTTGACGAATGGCCGTATGTGTTCACCAAGGCCTCGCTGCTGGACGACGGCACCAGGCATATCCGGCACGTGCTCAAGCGCGACTCGATACTGCGCGAAGCGGAGGCCAGCCTGCAACGGCTCGGGGTGGACGCGATCGACCTGTACCAGATCCACTGGCCGATCCCCGATGAGGACATCGAGGAAGGCTGGGCGGCCATGGCCGAACTGAAGGAGCGCGGCCTGGTCCGGCATATCGGCGTATCCAATTTCAGCGCCGGCCAGTTGCGGCAGATCCAGCCGATCGCGCCAGTCGAAACGATCCAGCCGCCGTACTCGCTGATCGACCGGGCGGCTGAGGCGGAGATCCTGCCGCATGCGCAGCGGGACGGCATCGGCGCGATCGTCTACTCCCCCATGGGCTCCGGCCTGCTGACCGGGGCTATGACCCGGGAACGGATCGCGGCCTTGCCGGCCGACGACTGGCGGTCCCGCGACGTCCGCTTCGCCGAGCCGCAGATTTCCGAGCACCTGGCGCTGGCCGCACGGTTGCGGGCGGTGGCGGACCGGCGCGGCGTTACGCCTGGCGCGGCGGCGGTCGCCTGGACGCTGCGGAACCCCGCGGTGGACGGCGCGATTACCGGATTCCGCCGGCCCGCCCAGGTGGACCCGATCCTTGCCGCCGCGGACCTGGAGCTTACCGCCCAGGACGTGGCCGAGATCGAAGCAGCGAACTGAGGAGAGGACATGAAGAAGATCGGATTTGTGGGCCTGGGCTCCATGGGCGCGCCGCTCGCCGGGCGCCTGCTCCCGGGCAACCAGGTGGAGGGGACCAACCGCACCAAGGCCAAGGCCGGCGCGCTGATCGAGCAGGGGATGATCTGGCGGGACACGCCACGCGAGGCCGCGGTGGGCGCGGAGGTGGTGTTCAGCATGGTCACCGACGACGCCGCCCTGACGGCCATCACCTCTGGCCCGGACGGGATCCTGGCCGGTCTGTGGCCGGGCGCCATCTACGTGGACATGAGCACGGTCAGCCCGCAGGCCAGCCGCGAACTGGCCAGGCGGGTGCACTGGGCCGGTGCCACCATGATCGACGCGCCGGTCTCGGGCAGCGTTCCCGCGGCCGAGACCGGCACTCTCGCGATCATGGCAGGCGGCCCTGACGACGCCTTCGAGAAGGTCCTCCCGCTGCTGCGCCGGCTGGGCAGCAGCGTCACCCACGTGGGCGGCAACGGCCAGGGCCTGCTGCTCAAGCTGGCGATCAACATCAGCCTCGCCGCACAGATGCTTGCGTTCAGCGAGGGGATGCTGCTGGCCGAGCGCGGTGGGATCGACCCACGCCTGGCCGCCCGCGCCATGACCGAGTCCGCGATCGGGTCACCGATGCTGAAGGCGCGTGTCCCTCTCGTCCTCGACCTGCCCGAGCAGGCATGGTTCGATGTGCAGCTAATGCACAAAGACATTCGGCTCGCGCTGGACGCCGCCCGCGAAGCCCAGATCCCGCTGCCCGCCGCCCTGGCGGCCGACGGCGTGCTGAGCCAGGCCGAGAAACTGGGCTATGGGCACCGCGACATCGCCGGCCTGTTCCGCGTGCTGGCCGAGACGGCCGGGGCGCCGGACCTGACCGTCGATCCGGGTCACCCGGCCACCAGCGCCGCCACCGGGCCGCGGGCAGCGTGAGCGGCATGGCCACGCAGCTCCCGTCAAGCGGGCGGCCAAGCAGAGCCAAAGGCGCCGCGGCGCCGCCACGGGGCGAGGGCGGCACCACACAAGCCCCGCTGCGCGGCCGGCCGCGCAGCGAGAAGGCGCACAAGGCGATCCTCGACGCGGCCGCGGAACTCCTGCTGGCCCGCGGCCTGTCCGCGGTCAGCATGGACGCGGTGGCGGAGCGGGCCGGCGTGAGCAAGGCCACCATCTACCGCTGGTGGCCTACCAAGGAGACGCTGGCACTGGACGCCCTGTACACCGAGTGGGCCACCGTCCAGCCGACGCCACGGGACACCGGTTCGCTGCGCGGTGACCTGATCGCGCTGCTGCGCCCCTGGGCCCGCCTGGTCCGCAGCCGCCCCTACGCCCGCGTCATCGCCGCGCTGCTCACCCAGGTGCACACCGATCCGGCGTTCGCCGCCGAGTACCGCCAGCGCGTGGTCGAGCCACGCCGGGATCAGGCCCGGGTCGTCTTCCGGCGCGCCATCCAGCGCGGCGAGATCCCCGCCAGCACCGACATCGAGGTTGCGGTGGACCTGGTCTACGGCCCGCTCTGGCACCGGCTGCTGCACGGGCACCTCCCCCTGGACGACCGGTTCGTCCAAGACGTCGTCACGACAGCCTTGAACGGCATACAGCCCGCGGCCGGCGCACCGCCGGCAACCGCGGGCTAGCCTGGATAGCGGTCGCGGAAGGCCAGAGAATGGATACAGGATTTCCGCTAGCGGATGTCGAGAACGACTTTCTGCGTGCCCGGCGCCACCAGGCCGCCGCCCGGCTGGCCAACTGGATCCGCCACCGGCCGGGAAGCACGAGCCGCCTGCTGCCGCTGGCCGAGGTGGCCGGCGGGCTAGGTACCCATAGCGAGCGGCCGCTTGGCTTGCAGTCGATCCCATTGGCCACGATCGTCGGTACCCTCGACCCGCGGCAGGACTTCGACCGCCGGTTCCGTCCAACAAGCAACCGGATCCGGTCCCGCTGGGTACAGCTCGCCCTTGCCCAGCGACGAGGCGAGGCGATCCCGCCGATCCAGGTATACCGGGTCGGCGGCCTGCACTTCGTCGAGGATGGGCACCACCGAGTGTCGATCGCCGCGGCCATGCACCAGAAGACGATCGACGCCTACGTCACCGAGATCGTCACACGTGTGCCCGCAGGCTGCTGAAAGCTGTAAGGGCGGCTCCGGTGCGCCGCCCGGCTCACCGGCCGTTCATCAGGGTGCGGAGGATGTCCAGCTTGCTCCGCAGAACCGCAACGTCCTGGGTGAACTCCTCGCGCCAGCCGGCATCCACGGCGGGCGTGTGATGCAGCGCGGCGGTCGCGTCATCGAGCGCGTCCTCACACCGTCCGAGGTAGTACCTGACGCGTCGCATCGGCTGCCTGGGCGCCGGCGTCATCGATCATGCGCCCATACTATGTCAACTATATCAACCATGCTAGCCATGCTCTGGTATTAGTGCCATGATCAGCACGGCTACCTTGATCAGTATGGCTGATCGGCTGGTCATCGACCCGCACGCGCCGGAACCGAGCTATCGGCAGCTCGCGTCCCAACTGCGCGCAATGATCGAGTCCGGCGCGATCGGGCCGCGCGAGCCGTTGCCATCCATCACCTACATGGTTCAGGAAACCGGTTTGGCGGTTGGTACGGTGCGCAAGGCTGTCTCTGTCCTGGTCGAGGCTGGCCTTGCCTACACGGTGCCGGGGCGCGGCACGTTTGCCAGCCCGCGCTAGGGCCGCCCGTCCCCCGCGTAGCCGAGGGGGGTGACCACGTATTGGCGCAGGCACAGGTCCTCGAACGTGACCGGTCCGCGCGGGCCGGGCACGTGGTCCACGTTGATCCCGGTCTCGGGGACGCCGCGCAGCTTGAACCCGTCGAGCAGCCGGGTGCTGGCGTTCCAGAAGGCACCGGTCCCGGCGTAGGCGTCGAGGAAGGTGCGGGCGGCATCCGGATCCGCGGTCACCACGCTCGCCGCAAGGCCGGATGTTGCCTCATTAGCCACCGCAGCCGCGTGTGACGGGCCGTCCACCGGGGCCACGGTCACGGTCGCCTCGTGCCCGGTGTCCAGCGCCCACTCATGGCCAAGCGGATGATCGTGCGGGGGCATGGACGCCGTCACCCCGCGCCCGCGCAACGCTGGCCCGGCCACCCCGAGCATCTGGTCCCATACCTCGGCGTGTACCAGCAGCAGGTTCAGCCGGTTGCACACCCCGAGCCTGTCAAGGCTCGCGCTGATCAGTTCGGCGGCCAGCGCCGGGTCCGCGGCGCGGTCCAGGTAAAGCACACCGCCACCGTCGGCGTGCGCGAGCGTGCGCACCCCGTGCCTGGCGGCCTCGGCGGCGAGGGCGCGGGTGGTGTCCCCGCTCCCCCGCAGGATCACCAGCGGTATCAGGGCCGGCCGGGCGACCAGTTCCGTCGCGGCCTGCCGGTCGGCGGACCTGACCAGCTGCAAGGCACCGGGATCCAGCCCGGCATGTTCCAGGGCCGGCGAGATGACGTGGTCGAACAGTGCGGTGGCCGAGCGCAGCGCCGCCGCCCCGGTACGGAGCACGCCCGCGTTGCGGGATTTCAGCAACTGCGACGCCACGTCCACCGTGACATTCGGCCGGGCCTCGTAATTGGCGCCTATCACACCGACCGGGACGCGTCGTTCGGCAAGATAAAGACCGTCAGGCAGATCGCGCAGCCGCCTGTACGCCGGCGGGAAGGGAGCGGCTGCGAGCAGGGAAATCTGCCGCGCCATCTCCGCGATCCGCGCCTCGCCGAGCGTGAGCCGGTCCAGCAGACCGCGGCCGAGACCGGCAGCCTCGCCCGCGGCGACGTCGGCGGCGTTCGCGGCGAGGACCGTCAGCGCGGTGTCGCCGAGCAGCTTGGCCATGCCGTACAGCGCCGCGTTGACGGCTTCGTCGGGGGCGGCGGCGAGGTGCGGGGCGGCGGTCTTGGCCGCGTGACCACAGGCGGTCACGGCCGTCGCGGCGTCAGGCCCGGTCATCGCGGTCAGAACAGCACGGACGCGAACGTCGCGGTCTGGGTGAAGCCGACCCGCCTGTAGGCGGCACGGGCCGGGCGGTTGTAGTCGTTGACGTACAGCGAGACCACCGGCGCCACCCGGCGCAGCGCATCGTTGACCAGCGCCGCCATGCCGGCCTCGGCCAGGCCGCGGCCGCGCAGTTCCGGCCGGACCCAGACGCCCTGGACCTGGCAGGCGAGCGGGGTGACTGAGCCAATCTCGGCCTTGAAGATGACCCGGCCGTCCTCGATTCGCGCGTACGCGCGGCCGGAGCCGATCAGTTCACGCACCCGCGCCCGGTAGGCGCTCCCGCCGTCGGGGCCGATCGGCGAGACGCCCACCTCCTCGGTGAACATGGCTACCGAGGCAGGCAGCAGGATGTCGAGTTCCTCCGGGCGCACGCGGCGGACCAGCGGGTCCGGTGCGACCTGCGGCGGCCCGGAGATCTCCATGACCGGCTGGCTGGCCCGGATCTCGCGCGGCGCGCCCCAGTAGGGCCGCAGGGCCTCCCACATGTCCATCACGGCCGCGGACAGCCCCACGATCGACGAGCAGCGGCGGCCCATCAGCCGGGCGCGGTGTGCGAACGCCGCAACAGCGTCCGGGCTGGCCGCAACCGGCACCAGGTTGGCGCCGGCGTAGCACAGGGAGGTGAGCTGGCTGCCCGGCTGATAGCCCCAGACCTGGCCGCCAAGCCGGGCCAGTTCGAGCCCAGCCTCGCGCAGGCGGGAGCTGACGAACACGTTGACGACGGGGTCACGGTCGCACAGTGCGAGAACCTCATCGAGGTCGCGATCATCGAGCAGGCGTAGTGCCGAGGATCGCCCTGCCTTGGTGCGCAGCACTCATCCAGCGTATCGGCCGGCCGGCCGGGCGTGGTCCTAAGGACACCTGTTGCGGCGCACTAGGGCCGGCCGCTACGGCCGGGCTCGCTCAACCGGGGCCGTGGCCCGAAGGACACCCGTTGCGCGCACTAGGGCCGGCCGCTACGGCCGGGCTCGCTCAACCGGGGCCGTGGCCCGAAGGACACCCGTTGCGCGCACTAGGGCCGGCCGCTACGGCCGGGCTGGCTCAACCGGGGCCGTGGTCCGAAGGACACCTGTTGCGGCGCACCAGGGCCGGCCACCCTCAGGCCGGGCACGGTCAGCCGTTCGGCGACGGGTCGGGCAGGTTCGGGCAGGTGGCGTTGACGAGCCCGGGCTGATGCGGCACGGCGCCGGTGGCGAGGTAGTTGTTGAGGTAGTTGTTGACGCACAGGTTGGGCGGCTGGGACAGCGACTGGCCGTGGTTCCCGCCGCCCTTGACGACCACCATCCGCGCGCTCGGCAGCAGCCTGTGGGCGGCCTGGGCGCCCTGATACGGGGTGGCGGCATCGAGCGACCCCTGGATCATCAGGATCGGCGGCAGGCCCGCGCCCTTGATGGCCAGCGACTGGGCCGCACCGTGCACCGGCCAGAAGGCGCAGGCCGCGTTGAACCACGCGTTGTCCCAGGCCTCGAACGGCGCGGTCCGGTAGACCCGCCGGGTGTCGGCGTCCCATTTGGCCCAGTTGCGCGGCCAGTTGACGTCACTGCACTCGACCGCGTTGTAGACGGCGAACTCGTTCTCGCTCTGCCCGCCGAGCGCCTTGTACTCGCGGAGCAGCCCCCCGGCCGACCCGGCGTGCAGGTAGGCGGCGAGTGCGGCGGCCAGCCCTGGCCAGAGCGTATTGCTGTACCCACCCTGGAGCATGGTGTCGTCGAACTCGTCCGGCCCGATCGCCGGACCGCTGGGCCCGGAGATCGGGTGCGCGGTCAGTTCGGCACGGGCCCGGTACCAGGCCTGCTGTACCTGGGCGCCGGTGGTGCCGAGCCCATAGGTGGCGGCGTGGGCGGCGATCCAGGCGAAGAATGCCTGGATCCGGGACTCGAACGCGTAGTCCTGGGAGATGTTGTCGGCATACCAGGCGCCCTGCGGGTTGACGGTGCTGTCGAGCACCATCCGCCGAATCCGGCTGCCGAACAGCGTGGCGTAGACCTGGCCCAGGTAAGTGCCGTAGGAGTAACCCAGGTAGCTGATCTTCTGCTGGCCGAGCGCCGCCCGGATGGAGTCCATGTCCCTGGCGGAGTCCTCGGTGGTCATGTACGGCAGCATCCAGCCGAACCGGTGCTCACAGCCGGCGGCGTAGGCCTTGGCCCGGCCG
This sequence comes from uncultured Actinomycetes bacterium, assembly GCA_963726415.1. Taxonomy (GTDB): domain Bacteria; phylum Actinomycetota; class Actinomycetes; order Streptosporangiales; family Streptosporangiaceae; genus DASXKD01. Next base: position 179,751 of record CAVSCM010000044.1, on the reverse strand, counting down.
ACCATGACCTGCTCGGCGGCCTTGTTCGCCGGGATGTAGTCGGGCCGCACGCCGGCGAAGAACGACGGGTCACAGTGCAGCGCGGGCACGCTGGCGCCCACGCCGCGCGGGTCGAACCCGATGATGTTGTATTCGGAGGCCACCTTCTGGTCGAGGCTGAAGGCGACCGACGCGGCGAGGTACCGCCCGGCACCACCCGGGCCGCCCGGGTTGACCAGCAGGTCACCCTGGCGCTCGGCCACCGGAGCGGTCGCCGGGACCATGGACAGCGCCAGGGTGATCTTTCGGCCCGACGGATGCCGGTAATCCAGCGGCACGGCCAGGCTGGCGCACTGCATCGAGGCGCCGGAGACCGTGCAGGGCTGCCAGTCGGGCCGCGTCGCCGATGACTGGTGCGCGCCGCTGTCGCGGGTCGCCGGGGCGCCCGCAGGGGCGGACGGCGATCCGCTGGCCGACGTGCAGCCGGCCAGCATCATGATCGCGCACGACATGACAACGGCGGCTGGCGTGGCGCTCCGACGCGGGAACGCCCACTGCGACCTGCGGGGCGACGGCATGACTGCTATCTTGCCGCACCCAGCGGCGTGCCCCGTCCTGGGACGCTCCGCGGTCAGGCGCTCTGCTGGCGCTCCAGCAGCGCCCGCCGGTACTCCTCGATCACGATGTCGTTGAGTTCCTGGACCGAGGTGTTCTTGCTCAGCTTGTCGAAGGTGATCTCACCGTGCTGGAGCAGGTTGATCCGGTCGCAGATCTCAATGGCCTGGCCGTAGTTGTGCGCGACGATAATGATCGAGATATCGCCCCTTTGCTTGAGGTCCCTGATGAGGTCCAGGATCAGCGCCGCCTCCTTGGCCCCCATGGCCGCGAGCGGCTCGTCGAGCAGCAGCACCTTCGCATCCGAGTACACCGCGCGGGCGACCGCGATCGCCTGCCGCTGACCGCCGGACAGCCGGGCCACCGGGACGTCCACCGACTTGAGCCCGATGCCGATGGCGTCCAGTCGCTCCCTGGCGATCCTCCGCATGGCCCGGTTGTTGAGCAGCGGCCAGCGGACCATCTCCCGCTTGAGGAACATGTTGTGGTAGACGGTCAACTCGTCGATCAGCGCCAGGTCCTGGTAGACCACGTCGATCCCCAGCGCCCTGGCGTTGTCCACCGACTTGAGCTGCACCTCTTCGCCGTTGAGCAGGATCCGGCCCGTATCGGGCGGCTGGAAGCCGCAGAGGATCTTCAGCAAGGTCGACTTGCCCGCGCCGTTGTCGCCGAGCAAGCCGAGCACCTCGCCGCGAGCCACGTGCAGGTTGATGTCCACCAAGGCGGTGACCGCGCCGAACCGCTTGGCGATGTGCTCCACCCGCAGGACCGCGCCGTCGGCGGCCTGCGGGTCGGTCCCGGGCGGACCGCCGACCGGGGACAGGCCGTCAGGTTCGGGAGCCGTCATGTCGTCCGCCCTGCCCTCCGCAGCCGGGATAGCTGCACGTTCGCGATCATGGCGACCAGGATCGCGGCACCGAAGATGATGTTCAGCGGGTTGGCGCTGATCCCGATCAGGTTGAAGCCGTCCGTCAGGGCCGAGAGCACGAACGCGCCGAGGAACGCGCCGACGATGGTGCCCGACCCGCCGGCGAGCGCCGTGCCGCCGATGACCGCACCCGCGATCGCGTAGAACATCGGCGTGTAGCCGCCGCTGCTCGGGTCGATCGAGTTGGTGCGGAACGCCTCCTGCATCCCGACCAGCGCCCCCATGAAGCCGGTCAGCATGAAGGCGGTGTATTTGATCCTGGCCACGTTGATGCCTGCCTCGGACGCGCCGAGGATGTTGCCGCCTACCGCGACGGTGTGCAGGCCCCAGCGGGTCCGGCTGAGCGCCACCTGGAAGATGATCACCAGGACGATGGCCCAGGTGATCTCGGCCCAGGCGTAGGTGCCGATCCAGTGCCCGATGCCTACGGCCTTGGCTGGGATGTTCGCGGGGTAGGCGTTCGAGGTGGTCAGCATGAGGCCCCAGAGGATGAACCCGGTGCCGAGCGTGGCGATGAAAGACGGCACCCGGAGCGCCACCGTGATGAACCCGTTGACGAAGCCCGCGGCCACCCCCATGAGCAGCGAAAGGATGATCGCCAGGACCGCCGGTACGCCGTAGTAGTCGATCAGGTAGTGCATGAAGAACGGCGAGAAGGCGAAGATGAACCCCACCGACAGGTCTATCTCGCCGCAGACCAGCAGGAACACCTCACCGATGGCGATGATCGCGACCGGCGCGGTGATCTGCGAGATGTTGACGATGTTGTCCTTGGTGAGGAAGGCCGGGGAGGCGCGCCAGAAGTAGATCACCAGCAGGACGGCCACCACGAACACGGTCGCCTCGCGCTGCTGGGCGAGCACGGCCGCGGCTCGTTTCACGGCGCCCCAGGGACCCCCGCCGAGCCCGGGGGTCGGCGGCAGGGCTGCGACATCCTCAGGGGCGCGCTCGGCTGTCTCGCTCACGTTCGTTTCCTGCCTCTCCCGTGGTGCCCCCGCGCAGGCCGGCGGGGACTGGGCCCGTTCTCACGGTCCAGTCTCCCGCCGGCAGCGCGGTAATCCAAGCGCGGATCCGTTCGGTGGTGCTCTCAGGCAATCGCTCCGGAGTGCGGGATGAGCTTCTGCGCGGTGCTGGAACCCTCGAACCGGGATGTGGTGGTCTGGTAGGGACCCACATTGGCCTTGGTGACGAAGGTCAGGCCGGTGTTGGTTACCGGCGGGTTCACCAGGCCGCCGGAGAGGTTCCACAGGTAGAGGTACAGGGCCGGCAGGAAGCCCTGCAGGTAGGGCTGCTGGTCGATGGTGAAGCCCAGGCTGCCGGCCTTGATCGACGACAGCGTCTGCGGGGTGAGGTCGAACCCGCCGGACGCCACCTTGCTCTGCAGGCCGTACTTGGCGACGATCGCGCCCACGGTCTGCGTCGAGCCCGCGTCCACCGCGAAGATCCCCTTGAGGGTGGCCTTGTGTGCCAGCACGTAGGCGTTGATCGTGGTGTTCTCCTGCGGCAACTCGGCACCGGATGCGACCGAGGTGAAGTTGATGTTCTTGCCGGAGGCCTTGAGCGCGGCCTTGGCGCCGTCGATCCTGGGCTGGATGTTAGCGGTGCCCGGGGTGGCGATGAAGCCTACCGCGTCGCCGCCGCTGGGCATGGACGCCGCGATCTTCTGCCCCAGCGCCTCCCCGGAGACGAACAGGTCCTGGCCGATGTAGGCGAGCCGGTTGGTCCCCGGGTCGTTGGTGTTGCCGTCGGCGTTGTAGGAGACCACCGGAATGCCGGCGTTCATGGCGTTCGCCACGGGGGTGGTGAACGCGGTGGCGCTGATCACCGCGACCGCGATGCCGTTCGCCTTTGCCGAGATCGCGGCGTTCGTGGCGCTGACCATCTGCGGCACGTTGGAGTTGGCCGACCCGGTCCAGGACGGCTTCGGAATGCCGAGCAGCGCCGCGGCGTCCTCGAACCCGTACTGGGTGGGCACGAAGAACGGGTTGGTGGTGACGTGGTTGATGAATGCGAACTTCCAGGCGGGGGTGCTCGGGAAGTTACCGGCCGTGCTCTTGGCCGCGGTCGCCGTGCTGCTCGAGGAACTGCACGCAGCGAGCAGGGCCGACGCGGCCGCGGTCGCGCTGATGAGCCCGGTGCCGCTCAGCAGCTTGCGCCGACTCGGGCCGTCCTTCATGTTCAGTGTCTCGACCGCTTCTTCGACCTTGGGGTCGACTTTTCTCATCGCGATCCTCCAGAAGAGTTCCGTGAGGCAGGGCTCTGCCCCACGAGGTGCGTACGATCCGGGGCCGACCTGGCGTGCTGCGCCAGCATCATCCCCTGGGGGCCGGCCCGGGAAACGGTTATCCCGCACCGTGCGGGCGCCACATCCGTCGCGGTGGGCACCAGATCGTGGCTCACGCAGCGAAATACCGGTTGTGGCACCGTCGTGCGCTGCCAGACCGGCACCTGGTGGGGCTGACGCATCGCCCGTCCTCGTGTCAAGGCCGGCGGCCGCGGGTTCCCCTTGCTGATGGCATGGCCACCCGCTGAACTGCTGAAATTCAGGCCATACGGTGCCCCACCGCACCGCGGCCCGACGCTAAGGCCGCTCATGATTGCGTGTCAAGACGACGCGCAGATCCCGGTACCGAGCCGTGACCTGTGACCGCGGCAGTGATCCCGGCCGCCGCTGCGGGAGTGACGCCCTCCCGTCCGGCAGGGGCTGCCGTGCACGCCCGCTGGAAGACCTGAGCGCTCTGTGTGGACCGGTGTGAGCGCGCCCCGACGAAACGCGTCCGGCCGTCCACCATGATCATTAACTCTCCCGGCCCATGCTAAGGTCAACCGAACATATCCAAACATGTTCACGCTAACAAGTCACCGATTGATAACAGATTGGGAACGCAATAGAAACACTGCCAGGGCACCGCGGAGACGAAAGGTTGTACCAATGTGGTCGCCGTCCGACGCAGAGGAAGGCGCACGGATGCTTGCCAGGCACCGGCAGTCACTGATTCTTGAGGACATCCGGCGTACCGGCAGCGCCCGGGTGAGTGAGCTCACCCAGCGGCTCGGGGTGTCGGATATGACAATCCGACGTGACCTGGAGGTACTCGCCCGCTCGGGGCTGGTCGAGAAGGTCCATGGCGGCGCGGTGCTGCCGGGGGCACCGCGCAGTCACGAGCCAGGTTTCGAGGCCAAGTCCAGCCTGGAGCAGCCTGCCAAGGCGGCCATCGCCCACGCGGCGGCCAGCCTGGTCACACCGGGCAGCGCGATCGGGCTGTCCGCGGGCACGACCACCTTCGCCCTGGCCGAGCAACTGCCCGGCATCTCCGGGCTCACGATCGTGACCAACTCGGTGCGGGTGATGAGCCTGTTCACCGACGGGCCAGGCGCCGATCCGCGGGTGCGGGAACTGTCGGTGGTGCTCACCGGTGGCGCCAGAACGCCCTCCGATGCGCTGGTGGGGCCGGTGGCCGATCTGACCATCCGGTCGCTGCACCTGGACACGCTGTTCCTCGGCTGTCACGGGATCGACCCCACGGCCGGGCTGACCACGCCCAACCTCGCCGAGGCCGAGACCAACCGGGCGTTCGTGAAGGCGGCCAGGAAGGTCACCGTGATCGCCGATCACACCAAGTGGGGCATCGTGGGCCTGAGTTCGTTCGCGGACCTCGACGACGTGGACACGCTCATCACCGACAGCGGGCTCCCCGACGAGGCGCGGACGGCGCTCGCCGACCGGGTCGGCCAGCTCATTATCGCGAACTAGCGGACGCCCGGGCGGGACGCTCAGGTGACGGTGACCGTGGGGGTGCCCGCGTCGGCCATGCCCGCCGCCTCGGCCAGTTTCATGGCCTCTTCGATCAGCGTCTCCACGATCTGGGATTCGGGCACGGTCTTGATGACCTCGCCCTTGACGAAGATCTGGCCCTTGCCGTTGCCCGATGCGACGCCGAGGTCCGCTTCCCTGGCCTCGCCGGGGCCGTTCACCACACAGCCCATCACCGCGACACGCAGCGGCACCTCGAGACCTTCCAGCCCGGCCGTCACCTGGTCCGCCAGCGTGTACACGTCCACCTGGGCCCGTCCGCACGAGGGGCACGACACGATCTCCAGGCCCCGCTCGCGCAGGCCGAGCGACTCCAGGATGGCGATGCCGACCTTCACCTCTTCGACCGGCGGGGCCGACAGCGACACCCTGATCGTGTCCCCGACCCCCTCGGCGAGCAGGGCCCCGAAGGCGACCGCCGACTTAACCGTGCCCTGGAAGGTGGGCCCGGCCTCGGTCACGCCGAGGTGCAGCGGGTAGTCGCACGCCTGCGCGAGCTGACGGTAGGCGTTGATCATCACGACCGGGTCGTGATGCTTGACCGAGATCTTGATGTCGGTAAAACCGTGCTCCTCGAACAGCGAGCATTCCCACAGCGCGGACTCCACCAGCGCCTCGGCGGTGGCCCGGCCGTACTTGGCAAGCAGGCGCTTGTCCAGCGACCCGGCGTTGACCCCGATCCTGATCGGGACGCCCGCCGCGGCTGCGGCACGGGCGATCTCGGCAACCTTGTCGTCGAACGCCTTGATGTTCCCCGGGTTCACCCGGACCGCGGCGCAGCCGGCGTCGATCGCGGCGAAGACGTACTTGGGCTGGAAGTGGATGTCGGCGATGACCGGGATCTGCGACTTGCGCGCGATGTCGGGCAGCGCGTCCGCGTCGTCCTGCGACGGCACGGCCACCCGGACGATCTGGCAGCCGGTCGCGGTGAGCTCGGCGATCTGCTGCAGCGTGGCGTTCACATCGGCGGTCAGCGTCGTGGTCATGGACTGGACCGATACGGGCGCGCCACCGCCCACCGGCACCGCGTGCTTGCCCTTGCCCACCACGATCTGGCGGGACTTGCGTCGTTCGGCTACCGGCTGCGCAGGAAGTCCGGGCATGCCAAGGTCTGTCGTCATCTGCTCAAGGCCTCACTGAATGTGAACCGGGTTGACGAGATCAGCCATGATCAAAAGCAAACCTACACCGACCAAGAGCGCGAACACTCCGACGCTCAGCGGTACCAGGCGCCGGTAGTCGACCGGGCCGGGGTCGGGCCGCCCGAACAGCCTGGCGAGCCAGTACCGGATCCGCTCGTAGATCACCACCGCGAGGTGACCGCCGTCCAGGGGCAGCAGCGGGAGCAGGTTGAACGCTCCCACGAAGATGTTCAGCGAAGCGATGATGAGCAGGACCAGGGCGGCCTTGGGCTGCCAGCCGATCTTGGCCGCCAGCACCTGGCCGGTCACGTCACCCGCGCCGACCACGCTGGTGACCTGCCCGCCAGGGGTGTCGGCGCGATTCTTCGCGAACAGGTCGGGGATGGCCTTGGGCAGGCTGGCGACCACGCTGGCGGAGCCGGAGAGCATCGTCCAGAACTCGTGGCCCGCGTAGGAGGCCGCGCCGGGCGGGCCCACGCGCTGGAACACCGCCGTCGGCGAGACCCCCAGGTAGGAGCCGTGGCCGGGGAGGCTGGCCAGCGCCGCGTGCAGGGTGACGAGCTTGCCGTGCCGGTCCACCACCACCGGGACTTCATGGCCGACCGGCTGGCTGCGGATGGCCTTGCCCATCTGCGTCCAGGAGTTCACCCGGATGCCCCCGATGCTGACGATCCGGTCGCCGGCCTTGACTCCTGCCTGGGTGGCCGGAGATGCCGGGTCGCCCTTGACGCAGCCCGAGTTCAGGTTGGCCGGGACGCAGGATTCCACGGTGCCGACCGCGGTCCCGGCGCTGGCGGTCTCCAGGCCGATGCCGGCGGCGACGATGAACAGGAGCACCAGGGCCAGCACGAAGTGCATGAACGAGCCGGCCGGCCAGGACGATGATCCGCTGCCAGCCCGGCTGCTTGCGGAACGACCGCGGCTCGTCGGCCGGGTCCACGTCCTCAAGGTCGGTCATCCCGACGATCTTGACGAAGCCACCGGCGGGAATGGCCTTGACGCCGTATTCGGTCTCGCCCTTCTGGCGCGACCAGACGGTCCGGCCGAACCCGACGAAGAACTGGGTGGCCTTCATGCCGAACAGCTTGGCCGTCGCGAAGTGGCCGGCCTCATGCAGCATGATCGACGCGAGCAGGGCCACTACGAAGATGGCAACGCCGAGCAGGAAGCTCATCCGGCGGTCTCTCCCCTCTTCAGTGCCGTGCCCACGGCTTGATGCGTGCGTTGCCCCCAGGCAGCGGCCAGTTCCGCCGCCCTGGCGCGCGCCCAACGGTCAACTGCCCGCACATCGGCAAGGCTCACCGCATCTTTCGCGCGGCCGTCATGTTCCGAGACTACCTGCGCCACGGTGTCCACGATCGCGGCGAACGGGAGCCTGCCCGTCATGAAGGCGTCCACACAGATCTCGTTGGCGGCGTTGTAGGCGGCCGGCGCGGTCCCGCCCGCCTGCCCGGCTTGGCGGGCGATGGCGACCGCGGGGAAGGCGCTTTCGTCCAGCGGCTCGAAGGTCCACGTGTGCGCGGTGGACCAGTCGATCGCCGGGGCGGCCCCCGGCACCCGGTCCGGCCAGCCCAGCGCCAGCGCGATCGGGATACGCATGTCCGGCGGGCTGGCCTGGGCGATCGTGGACCCGTCGGTGAACTCGACCATCGAGTGGATGACCGACTGCGGGTGCACGACCACCTTGATCTTGTCGAACCCGAGCCCGAACAGCAGGTGGGCCTCGATCACCTCGAGCCCCTTGTTCACCAGGGTGGCCGAGTTGATGGTGATCACCGGGCCCATGTTCCAGGTGGGATGCGCGAGCGCCTGCTCGGGCGTGATGCCGTCCAGTTCCGCCCGGCTGCGGCCACGGAACGGCCCGCCGCTCGCGGTCAGCACCAGCCGCGCGACCTCTGACCCGGTCCCGGAACGCAGGCACTGGGCGATCGCGGAGTGCTCGGAGTCCACCGGCACGATCTGGCCGGGTGCAGCCAGTCCCGCGACCAGCGGCCCGCCGACGATCAGCGACTCCTTGTTCGCCAGCGCGAGCACCCGGCCCGCGCGGAGCGCGGCCAGCGTGGCGGCCAGGCCGCTGAACCCGGTCACCGCGTTCAGCACCACATCGGCCGGCCAGGCAGCGACCTCGGCCACGGCGTCCGGGCCGGCCAGGACGGTGAGGGGCCCTGGTCCCTGGCCGGTCCTGCCCGCCCGGCCTGCCTGGGCCGCGTGTGCCTTCAGGGCTTCCCGCACCTCGGCGGCTGCCGACTCCCGTTCCACGGCGACCACGGCAGCCCCGAACTCGATGGCCTGCGCCGCCAGCAGGCCGGGGTTGCTCCCCCCGGCCGCCAGCCCGGTGACCCGGAACCGGCCCGGGTTCCGCCGGATCACATCGGCCGCCTGGGTTCCCACCGAGCCGGTCGAGCCGAGCAGCACCACGTCCCGTGGCCGCGAGCGCGAGGATTCCACCACGTCATTCTGCCTGATCCACGCGCGCATGCCCCGGCGGCCATGGGAGCCGCAGCCCGCCCTGCCCGCCGGCTGGCCCCAGGACAGCCCGTCGGGCCCGCTCGCCGCGCCAGCCGCCCCGCATGAGGCCGCTCTTGCATCGGCCGACCCGTTCCCAAGCCGGCCACCCGACAAGGACCGCGATGGCCCTCTCAGCCGGCCCGCGACGGCCGATCCACGGACCCTGCCCGCGGGCTACCCGGCGACCGAGGCGGGCGCGCTCTCCCAGTCGGGGCGCAGCGGCATGTGGGACCTGCCGTCGGCCTCCAGCCGGACGCCGAGTATCTGGTGCAATTCCACCGCGTTGCGGTCGAATCCGAGCCGGGAGCCCGCCATGTACAGCCGCCACACCCTGGCGGTGCCCTGGCCGACATCGGCGACGGCCTCGTCCCAGTGCGCGTCCAGGTTCGCGCACCAGGCGGCCAGGGTCCGCGCGTAGTGCTCGCGCAGGTTCTCCTCGTGCCTGATCTCGAACCCCGCACCGTTCATCTCCGACACCAGGTGGCCCGGGCCCTCCAGTTCCCCGTCGGGGAACACGTACCTGTTGATGAAGCCCCCTGCCACGCGCGCGGGCGCGGAGTTGTCCGGCCGGGTGATGCAGTGGTTGAGCAGCCTGCCGCCCGGCCTGAGCTTGCCGCACAGGAACGAGAAGTAGGCCGGGAGCTGGGCCTTGCCGATGTGCTCGGTCAGGCCGATCGAGCTGACCGCGTCGAACCCGGTCTCCGGCACGTTCCGGTAGTCCAGGTGACGTACCTCGGCGAGGCCGGACAGCCCCTCGCGGATGATGGCCTGCTGTGCCCACGCTGCCTGCTGTGCCGACAGGGTGACCCCGAGGGCCTTCACCCCGTGCTCGCGCGCGGCGTGCCGGACCATTCCGCCCCAGCCGCAGCCGACGTCAAGCAGCCGCATCCCGGGCTGGAGCGCCAGCTTCCTGGCCACCAGTTCGTGCTTGTACGCCTGCGCCTGCTCCAGGGTCGCGTCCTCATCCGGGTAGCAGGCGCAGGTGTAGGACATCGACGGCCCGAGCACCCACTCGTAGAACGTGTTGGAGACGTCGTAATGATGGGCGATGGCCGAGGCGTCGCGGCCCTTGGAGTGCCGGAGCCCGCCCGTCCAGCGGCGGCGGATCCGCACCTCTTGAGGCGGCGGCGGGACCCGCGGGTAGAGCAGCTTCGGCCCCCCCAGGTCGCCGAGGAGGCGGTACCGCTCGGACGGGCTCAGGCTCACCTGCTGGATCTGGGACATCCGGGTGAGCGCCGTGTACATGTCGCCGTCCACGTCGAGATGGCCGGAAACGTAGGCGCGTGCCAGGCCGAGTGAGCCCGGCGCCTGGGCGATGTAGGACAACGCGACCGGGGAGCGGATCGTGATCCGCACCGGTGCGCCCGCGACCCCCGCATCGCTTCCGTCGTAGGCGCGGAACTCCACCGGGGCATCGGGGCCCGCGATCCGCTCGAACACATTGGCCAGCGCCATGACCGTCATCCCTTCACTACCTGCCGCGCGCTTGGCTAGCTTCCGCGCACGCACTTCTCGTACAGCCCGGACAGCCTGCCGCCTCCGTCGTAGGCGCTCTTGAGCCGGGCATAAGCGGGGCCGTTGTAGCTGGCCCAGAAATCCTCCTCGGAATAGAACGACGTCGAATACAGGCCCTTGGAACCGCCGAGCGCGGCCACCTCGGTCTCGACCAGGCGGTTGTGGTAGCCGTCGCTCCGTCCCGGTGGCAGCGGCACCGTCCCCCAGAAACCGAAGTTCACGTAGACCTCGCCGGGCCGTAGCGGGTAAAGCGGCCAGGAGGTGCCGCTGCGCAGCCGCAGCGGGCACAGCCACACCGGGCTCATGCCCACGTCGGCTGCGAAGAAGCGCAGGAACTCGGCCCCGCGGTCCACCGGGATCTCCACGTCCTGGATCACCGCTTCGTGCGGCGGCCGCCCGCGGTTGGCGTTGAGCGTGTCGGACAAGTGGTGCCGGCGGTCGAAGGCGACCAGTGACCGGTAGACATCGGACCGCCGGTAGCGGCGCGGCCACAACTTGCGGACCGCCGGGTGCTGCACGCCGAACGGCCGCGAGCACCAGAACCAGTCGGTGTCCCATCGCCACAGGTAGTCGCGGATGGTGAGGAAGTCCTCGCGCGGCCCGCGCACCGACTGGTAGTAGATCTGCTGGCCGGTGTAGTCGCTGCGCCAGGGGGCCACGTCGCTGTAGGCGCCGACGGTCAGGTAGATCTCGTCCAGGCCGAACGCGGTGCCGTCCACGAAATCGGCGCGGTGCCCGTGCAGGCTCCCCTCCGCGGCGACCTGGGCGACCGCCTCCATGCACTGCTCCGGGCTGGTGTAGGGGAAGTGGCGCAGGTGGACAAATGGTGCCACCGGCTCAAGCTCGATGGTGAGCGACAAGGCGTAGCCGAGCGTTCCATAGGAGTTCGGGAAGCCACGGAACAGGTCCGCATGTTCGCCCTCGGCGGTAGCCGTCACCACCCTCCCGTCTCCGGCGAGGATCTCCATGGCGGTAACCGACTCATGCGGCAGGCCGCTGCGCAACGAGGTCGATTCGATGCCGAGACCGGTGACCGCGCCGCCGAGCGTGATCGTCTTCAGTTGCGGCACCACCAGCGGCATCAGCCCGTGGCGCAGGGTGGCATCGGCGAGATCCTCGTAGGTGGTCATGCCACCGACTACGGCGGCCCGTGCGGTTGGGTCCACGTGCAGCACGCTGGAGAACGCGGACGCGTCCAGCCGGCGGCGGTGCCTGGTCCCTGGGGTCCGCGGCGGCCCCCGGCGCGTGGCGCCGGTTCGCGGAACCGGAACAAGTTCGAGGTGCGCTTGGCCAGCCGGACCGGCGCCCCGGTGGGCAGGGCGGCATAGGCCTCGCGGAAGGCGGCGACCGCGGCCTGGTGCTCCGCAGCCACCACGGGGGGCAGCTGCACCTGCGACGCCGCCACGCCTGGCGCCGCCACGCCGGGCTCCGCCGCTTCGGGATGGCCGCCAGCCACTGTGGCGTCCGTCACTGACCCACTCCCTCCTCCTGTCACAGGCTCGGCCTTCCTCCGGTTGCAAGCCCGGCCTTCCTTCGGCTGCACGCCCGGCCTTCCTCCGGTCGCAGGCCGGTCCTGCATTGAGGATGACTGCGCCAGGGCCGGGGCGGCAAGTTCTGGCTTCCGGGCGAAGGGCGGACCGAGTCTACCCTTAGGTAACTTTCGCGCTTAGTGTCCCTTCCTGCACGAATCTCCCCAGCGCTCCCAGGGGCGGCCCGGCTTGTTAGCGTCCCTCACTGCGCGAACCACCGCGCTGCCGGGGCGGGTCCGGGTTGTCAGCGCCCCTTCCCGCGCGAACCGCCCCGGCGCCGCCGGGGCCGCCCGGACTGGCGCCGGGGGGATGGCTGCGCGTAGCTTTCCGCTACTTCCTCTGGAGTCATCGGCAGGCGTGCCTGCGAGGGCGGTACTCCCGCCGTGAGGATGTCCCGTAACAGCAGCGCCATGGAGTAGTCCGGGTCGGCACCGAGAGCCCGGTCCAGGGCGATGTTCGCGAGCGTCCCGTCACCGGACTGCCAGGCGGTGAAGGCGAGCAGCGAGGCCGGCGCGGGCAGCCACGGGCCATCGATCCGGCGCACGATATCCGTCCACAACGAAAGGTGCGCCCGGCGGTGCTCGGGGAGCATCCTCGCCCATGCGTCATCACGAACGGCGAGGTGGACCAGGCTGACCGCGAGCCAGGCGATCTTGTCTTCGCTGGTGATCCTGCCCCCGCCGCGGTACACACGGATGGCTTCCCGCACGGCCCTGCGGCCCTGGCTGACCACCAACCGCAGGGGACTGTCTGGCCCGTTACGCCGCGCGCGGTCCATGAGGGCCTGCGCCCGGTCACACGCCCGATCGATGGCCTCGTCCATGGCACGGGCCGCCGCGCCTGCGGGCGGGGCGAGGGTGGCGGCGACGGCGTCGCGATCCGGATAGGCTGCCAGCCCTGCGACGGTCATGGCGGCGGCCGCCGGGTGGGACTGGTAGTCGAAGGCCCTGCCCTCTGCCGGGCAGCATGCCACGTTGGCGCAGAGGTAGGACCAGTACCGGCCGTCCTCGACCCGGAGCAGTTCACGTAGCTGCAACCGCCGCTGGCGGACCGCCGCGGCGAACGCGTCCGCCACCGGGGTGACGAGCCGCCCGGGACCGTAACCGATGCCGATCACCATGCCGGCCCCGCGCTGGGCGAGCACGGCGACCGCGTGGTCGGCGATCTCGGCCGCTGCCGCGGCGCCCGGCGGATCCGGCAGGTCGTACCGGAACCCGAGTTCGACCCGGCGCCGCGGGCCCGCGGCGCCGAGCACTACGAAACTCAGTCCTGGGTGGAAGCCGATCAGGTGCGGCACCACCGCCAGGACGTCGGCCGGGCCGCTGACCCGGACCTTGGGCAAGCTCCTGTCCGACGGGGCCAGCTCGGACCCTCCCCCTCCGGGCGGCGGGCTCAGATCGGCAGGCGCGGGCGTGGGCGTGTCCGCGACCGGCGGGGGAAGCGGGCCGCGCGGCGAACTGCGCCCAGGTGAGGCACGCTGGCCGGACGGGGCTGCCTCAGGCGGCGCGGCCGGCCCGGACGGCGACGGCTCCCGGCCGGCGGGCTTGGCGGCGCCCGGTTCACGGTCGGCCAGGTCACGATGGCGACGTTCACGGTCGGGGTGGGGAGCGGGACGGGGTGACGGCTGCTCGGTTTCCATGCACCCAGGCTGAGGGACCGACGCGGGGGAAAGAGGCCCACCGGCGGCGTGTGCATAACCCCGGGATCGCTGGCGCCGTCTGTCCACAGCGCAGACCCGCGGATTTGACAGGCCACGCCTCGACCAGGGGCTGTGGTCAGAGCGCGATGCCGAGAAGGGCGTCCACGGTGTCACGGACAAGCGAGGCCGCCGCGGCCGTCCCCGCGGGCAGTTCGGCCGCGCCGGTGACCGCCGACGCCCAGCGGTCCACCGCGGCCAGCGCGCCCGGGGCGTCAAGGTCGTCGGCGATGCGCTCCCGCACCGCGGCCAGCACGCTCTCGGCCGTGGGTATGCCCTCGCCGGCTACCACGGAACCAGGGTCAGATGCGGCGCCGGCCGCGGCGGACACCGCCCGGTTCAGCGCCGCGCGCCAGCGGGCCAGCCGGTCCTGGGCGGCGGCCAGCCCGGCCGCGGTCCAGTCCCAGTCGTCCCGGTAATGATGCGCCAAGATGGCCAGGCGCACCGCCATCGGGTCCACGCCGTCGGCCACCAGCAGGGACACGAACACCAGGTTGCCCAGCGACTTGGACATCTTCTCGCCGTCCAGGCGGACCATCCCGGCATGCGCGTAACGGCGTGCGAACGCGCCGTGCCCCGGCACACCGTCGGCGAAGGCCACCCGCGCGTGCGACGCGCTGAACTCGTGATGCGGGAAGATCAGGTCGCGGCCGCCGGCCTGGACGTCGAACACATCGCCCAGGTAGGACGTGGCGATCGCCGCGCACTCCACATGCCAGCCCGGCCGCCCTGGCCCGAAACCAGAGTCCCAGGACGGCTCCCCCGGCCGGGCGGTGAGCCAGACCAGGGGATCCAGCGGGTCCTTCTTGCCCGGCCTGGCCGGGTCACCGCCGCGCTCGGCGGCCAGCTCCACCATGGTCGCCGGGTCAAGGTGTGACACGGCCCCGAACTCCGGGTCGGCGGCGCGGGAGAAGTAGACGTCCCGCTCCACCTCGTACAGGGCACCACGGTCGGCCAGCACCTGGTTCATCCGCTCGATCAGCGGGAGCGCCTCCACCGCGCCGACCAGCCGGGCGGGCGGCAGCACCCGCAGCGCCTCCATGTCGCCCCGGTACCTGGCGATCTCCCGGTCGGCCAGCTCGCGCCAGTCCTCGCCGTCGCGGTCGGCCCGCTCCAGCAGCGGATCGTCCACGTCGGTGACGTTCTGCACGTAGGTCACCTCGTGGCCGCTGTCCAGCCAGCCGCGGACCAGCAGGTCCCAGGCCACGTAGGTCGCCGCGTGCCCGAGGTGGGTCGCGTCGTAAGGAGTGATCCCGCACGCGTACAGGGTCGCCTGCTGCCCGGCGGCGGCGCGCGTCAGTTCGCCGGTGGCCGTGTTGGCCAGGTACGGTTCGGCGCCGGGTCCCGGCAGGGAAGGAACATTCGCGGCGTGCCAGGTCTCCATGTGCGCAGGCTATCTCTGGTCCGCGGGCTCGCCGGCGGGGCGATGACCAGGCACCAGCCGCGGTGGCGCGGCCTGCTCGAAGGCGTGCGCGAGCGCGATCAGCGCGGGCTCGCTCCACGGCGGGCCGAGGAAGGAAAGGCCCACCGGCAGGCCGGACACATTTCCCGCCATTACGGTCACCGCGGGGTACCCGGCTACCGCGGAAGGCGACGAGGTGTGGAAAACGTCGTGGTCGCCGAGCACGTAATCGGTCAGCCACGCCGGGCTCGCGGTCAGTGTGACAATGGCGTCGAGCCGGTGCGCGGCGAGTGGCCCGTCCAGCGATTCCCTGGCCCGCCGGGACGCTTCGGCGCGTGCTGCCTGGTAGCCGGGCTCCCCGAGGTCACCCGTGGTTGCCTCGGCCCGCTCGAAGTGTTCCTGGCCGAAGTGGGCCAGCACCGTGCCGGCGTATTGCGTGTTGTATTTAATAAGGCCGGCCAGGTCCGCCGGGTGCGTTCCGCGCAGATCGGCCAGGTAAGCATTGAGATCGTGTTTGAACTCGTGCGTCAGCGCCGCGAATTCCGGCTCGTTGATCTCGGCCGCGCCGGGCAGTTCCACCGGGTCGACCAGTTCGGCGCCGGCCTCGCGCAGCAGGTCGAGCGCCCGCTCAAGGACCGCGGTGGTGCGCGCATCCGCGTCCCTGGAGCCGTCCCGCCACACGCCCAGGCGCGCACCGGCCAGCGCGTTGCCGTCGAGGTAGGCCGTGTAGTCGCGGGGCGCCGCGGAGGCGGTCGCCGGGTCGGCCGGGTCGGCGGCGGCGAGCACGGACAGCAGCGCGGCGGCGTCCGCCACCGACCGGGTCATCGGGCCCGCGGTGTCCTGCGCCGCCGAGATCGGCACGATCCCGGTCCGGCTGACCAGGCCGAGGGTCGGCTTGATGCCGACGATCCCGCAGGCGCTTGCCGGGCAGACGATGCTGCCGTCGGTCTCCGTGCCCACGGCGAGCGGTACCAGGCCAGCGGCGACCGCGACCCCGGACCCCGAACTCGATCCGGACGGGTTGCGGCCGGTCCCGTGCGGGTTGACGGCCTGCCCGCCGAGCGTGCTCCACCCGCTGGTGGAGTGGCTGGAGCGGAAGTTCGCCCACTCGGACAGGTTGGCCTTGCCGAGGATCACCGCGCCTGCCTCGCGCAACCGGGTAACCAGGAAAGCCTCGTCCTGGTCGGCCTCGGCGAGGGCCGGCGAACCGGCCGTGGCGGGCATCCCAGCCACCGCGATGTTGTCCTTGATCAGGATCGGGATACCGGCCAGCGGCCCGGGTGCCGCGCCGCGCGCACGGGCGTCGTCACAGGCCCGCGCCTCGGCGGCGGCCTGCGGGCTGACGCTGATGACCGCGTGCAGCGCCGGGTTGAGCCGCTCGATCCTGCTGGAGTAGAAAGCTGTCAGTTCCGTGGCGGTGAGGGCGCCGTCGGCGAGGGCCTGCCGCAACGCCCCGACGGCCGCGGTGTCCGGATCGAGCCCGGTGCCCCCGAGCGTCTGGCTTACCTGCGACGATGTGCTGGGCTCGGACATGGTAGGAGGATAACGGCGTGGATGTATCAATCGGCTCGCTGGCCGCCGTCCCGGCGCTGAGCAGGCCCGATCTGCTGGCCGCGCCCGTGGCAGGCGCGCTGGCCGCGCTGGGAGAAGCCGCGGCCGGCGAGGTCGGCGTGGCCGAGATCGACCCGGCGGCCGCCGACACCGCGACGTTCTGCGAGCGGTACGGGGTGAGCCCGGCCGAGTCGGCCAACTGCGTGGTGATCTCCGGCAAGCGCGAGGGCGAGGTCAGGTACGCCGCCTGCGTGATACTCGCCACGACCAGGGCCGACGTGAACAACGTGGCCCGCCGCGAGCTTGACGTGCGCAAGGCCTCGTTCGCGCCGATGGACACCGCGGTCGCCGAGACCGGGATGGAGTACGGCGGGATCACCCCGCTGGGACTGCCCGCAAGCTGGCCCGTGCTGGTGGACGCGGCCGTGGCGGACACGCCGTACGTGGTGATCGGCAGCGGTGTCCGGCATTCCAAGCTGGTCCTGCCCGCGAAACTGCTGGCCAGCCTGCCCGGCGCGCGGGTGATCGACGGCCTGGCCCGCTGACCGCCGGCCGCCCGTCGCTGACCGGGCCAGGCAAGCACTCCCCCCAGGTCTCGGCGCGCGTGCCCGCCGAACCCCGAGATGCAGCGGAGCGTCAGGCCAGGCGTGAAGGAAAGAGCGTGTCCCAGCTCATCCGGGAGTTGCCGGAGCGCTATCCCGCGGGCGAGTCAGCCCGGCATTCACGTGTACCTACGCTGTTACGCTCTGGGTGTTTAAGCCGTATGTAGCGGACCTGGGCCCCGGTCGCGGTGGACCAGTCCGCCCGGACACGAGGGGCCGGCGGTATGGGCGGCGACAAGCGCATGGCGGGACAGTGGCGGGCCGCGAGGACGCGGGCGGTGGCGGCGGCAGCCGCGGCCGCCGCGTTAGCGGCCGGTCTGGTCGTCTCCGCCGGTCCCGCGAGCGCCGCGCCCGCGGGGCCAGCGCATCACCAAGCGGCCGCCCGTGCCCTGGCCAGCGGCTGGCACGTGCAGAACACGCCGAACCCGCCGGCCCGCACCGGCGCCCTCGCCGCGGACTCGTGCGCCTCGGCCACGGCGTGCATGGCGGTGGGCAGTTACCAGCCTGACGGCGTCTTCTTTGCCCCGCTGGCCGAGGCGTGGGATGGCGCGGCCTGGTCGGTGCAGAAGCCGCCGGTTCCGGCGGGCGCGCAGACCACGAATCTGCTCGGCGTGTCGTGCGTCTCGGTGAGTCACTGTGTGGCCGTGGGGAATTACCGGAACAAGGCCGGGAACATCGTCACCTTGGCTGAGGCGTGGAACGGCACGGCCTGGTCGATCCAGGCGACACCCAACCCGGCGGGTAATCAGGTCAGCGTCTTGACCTCCGTGTCGTGCTCGGCGGTGAACGCCTGCACCGCCGTCGGGTATTCGGGCGACTTCGGCGGCTTCGGCAGCGTCCTGACGCTGGCCGAGGCGTGGAACGGCACGTCCTGGTCGATCCAGGCAACATCCAACCCGACCAGCCCGAATCACGCTTACCTCACCGGCGTGTCGTGCACCGCGCCGAGCGCCTGTGTCGCGGTGGGCTCCGCTGACGGCTTCGAGCCGGTGGCCGAGGCGTGGAACGGAACCTCGTGGTCCCTGCAGAAACCGCCCAACCCGGCTGGCGCCATCGGCGGTGTCCTGGCCGGTGTGTCCTGTACCTCGGCCAGCGCGTGCGCCGCCGTGGGGAACTATCAGAACCGCTCCGGTGCTCACGCGCTGCTTGCCGAGGCGTGGAACGGCACCGCCTGGGCCATCGAACCAGCCGCCATACCCGCGGGTGCCAGCCGCAGCTACCTCAATGGTGTGTCCTGCCTGTCCGCCACCGCCTGCACTGCGGTGGGCAGCTACCAGTCCGGCAAGCTCACTCACGTCCCGCTGGCCGAGGTATGGAACGGCAGCGCATGGTCGATCCAGGCCATCCCCGGCCCGGCCGCCCCGCGCAGCAGCCTGGCCGGTGTGGCATGCCGCTCCGCATCCGTGTGCGTCGCCGTCGGCACCCAGACTTCGCGGTACCAGGCGCCCACGCCGCTGGCGGAGGCCTGGAACGGTGCCTCCTGGTCCATCGAGACGACTCCGGCACCGGCCGCGTTCACCCAGAACAGCTTGTCCGGTGTCGCCTGTCCCGCGGCCACCGACTGCTTCGCCGTGGGTTCGTCGGGCATCGATGCCGGTTCCGGGGCGCTCACCGAGCACTGGAACGGCTCGTCGTGGTCCATCCAGCGGACTCCGCTTACCGGCGGACTCCAAAACTACCTGGCAGGCCTCTCGTGTACCTCGGTCACGGCGTGCACCGCGGTAGGCGGTATGTTCACCAGCCACGGCGGACATGCCCTCGCCGAGCGGTGGAACGGCACTACGTGGTCGGTCCAGCGGATCCCCAGCGAGCCGCATCCCAGTAACAGCTTCCTCCTCGCCGTGTCATGTGCCTCGCCCGGTTCTTGCGTGGCCGTCGGGGACGCGGAGCGTCAGCCGGCCGCCGTCCCTATGGCCGAGGTGTGGAACGGCACCTCGTGGTCGATCCGGACCCCCATCGCCGACGGCCCGGGGGACAGCGGCCTGGTGTCCGTGTCGTGTACCTCGCCCAGCAACTGCATCGCCGTCGGGTTCGGCAACAATTCGAGGACCGAGGTGCCGATCGCTGAGCGGTGGAACGGGACCTCCTGGTCCGCCCAGCCGGTGCCCGTCCCGGCGGGCCTGTTCCGCGGTTTCCTCTCCGGCGTGTCGTGCGCCGCGGCCGGTGCCTGTATCGCAGTGGGGAACTATCAGGACGGCAGCGGCAACGGGTTCCCGCTGGCCGAATCGTGGGACGGTACGGCCTGGTCGGTCCAGCCGATCTCCGGCCCGGTGGGAAGCCTGGGCACCTCGCTGTCCTCCGTGTCGTGCACTTCACCCAGCACGTGTACCGCAGCGGGCGGCTACACCACCAGGGCGGGCGTCGTGCGACTGCTGGCCGAGGTGTGGAATGGCACGTCGTGGTCGAGTCAGCCGGTGGCCGGCCCGAAGAACGTCGTCAGCAGCTTCCTCTCCGGCGTGGACTGTAGCGCGCCGGGCGTGTGCACGGCCGTGGGCGGCAGCACCACGAAGATCGACAACCGGGGTGCATCCGCGAACAAGACCCTCGCGGTGGCCGAGCCTAACCGTGCGGGGACAGTGAGACGTCGTAGCGGCTGACGGCGGAGGTCAGCGTGAGTTGCTGGCGTTCTCCGCGGACGTGGCGAGCATCCCGGTAACCCGGCCCGGCGCCCAAGCCCAGCGTCAGGGGAGCCAGGAGACGTGGCCGTGCAGCGCCACGTAACCGACGAAGGCACCGGTGTCGATCAGCGTGTGCGCGATGATCATCGGGGTCACCCGGCCCCATCGCTTGTACAGCACGCCGAAGATGACGCCGAGGATGGCGTTGCCGATGAACCCGCCGAACCCCTGGTACAGGTGGTACGACCCGCGTACCACCGCGGCCAGGGCGATCGCCTTGCCCGGTGCCCAGCCGAGTTGGTCCAGGCGGCGCAGCAGGTAGCCGAGGACCAGGACCTCCTCGAGGATGCCGTTCTGCGCCGCGTCCAGTACCAGCACGGGGATGCGCCACCAGATGGCCGGCAGGTTCTCCGGCACCACGTTCAGGCTGACCCCGAGGTGGAAGGCCGCGATGTACAGGGCAAGCCCGGAGCCGCCGATGACCGCGGCGAGCACGGCGCCTCTGGCGAGGTCGCTGCCCGGGCGGGTGGCGTCGATGCCCAGCGCCGAGGGGCCCTCACCCTCCCTGGCCAGCAGGTAGAAGACCAGCGCGACCGGGGCGAGCGTGGTGATGATGCTGGCCAGCTGCAGGGTCAGGTCCAGCAGCGGCAGGCCGGGCGCCATCGACCCGACCAGCAAGGCCTGCTGCTGCCGCAGCGCCTTCGGGGCGGTGAGCGAGCCGATCAGGTTGATGACCGCGAACAGCGCGCTGGCGCCGAGCGACACGGCGAAGACGACGATGATCTCCCAGCCGAGCAGTCGCCTGGTCAGCGGCGGGAGGGTAGCCGGAACCCCGGAATTCACCCCAGGACTCTATTAGCTAAAGCCTGGGCGCCAGATCAATGCGCGCTGCAGGTGCGCTGCAGTCTGCCTGTCAGGCCTGGATCGCGGCGGCTGCCGCAGGCCGCACGAAGTGCGCGGGGGGAGAGTGCGGCAGCCGCCACGGCTGTGGGGTGGTGCACGGAACGCGGCAGCCGCCGTGAGTCAGGCGCCGGCCGCGGTAACGATCGCGTCGGTGGCGAAGCCGAGCACGATCCCGAGCAGGATCGCCCAGGTGACCAGTTCCTTCATCCTGGAGGCCCGGGCCACGGCGAGCAGTTCGATCACGACGTACAGGATCGAGCCGGCCGCGAGCGCGAGGAACGCCACGCCGAGCAGTGGGCTGCTCACCACCTGGCCGACTATGGTGCCCAGGAAGGTGGGGCCGCCGCCGATGACGCCGAGCAGGATCAGCCGGCCCCAGGTCGGCCGCTCCCCCGCGGCGGTGAGCGGCGCCACGATGCCGAATCCCTCGGTCGCGTTGTGCGCGCCGAACCCGATCACCAGGAGCACCGCCAGACTGAGTTCCCCGGCGGCGGCCGACGAGCCGATCGCCAGTCCCTCGCCAAAGTTGTGCAGGCCGATACCCACCGCGATGAGCAGTGACAGTTCCGCGGCTCGCGCCTTGACGGCATCCGGGCCCGCGGGCAGCGTTGGCTTGTGCGCGACGGCCGCGCCCGGTCCCTCCGGCCGCATCGCCGCGGCCCGCCGCTTCATCCACCGGTCGAAGTAGACCAGGCTCATCAGGCCGATGCCGAGGCAGCCCAGCATGGTCAGGCCGTCGATGAACGCGGTTCCCCAGTGGTGCGCGCTCAGCGCGGCATCGGCCGGCTCCCAGGCGTTCGTGAGCACGTCCCAGAGCAGGAAGATCAGGATGCCGATGGCGAGCGCGTTGAGGAACACCTTGAGCCGCGGCATCGGTGCCCGCATGCGCCCGAGCGGCAGGCCCAAGAAGATTGTGAACCCCGCGATGGCGCCCAGAAGGACGATCTGGCTTGATGACAAGGGGATTCCTCTCCTGGTGGGCAGGGCCGCGGCCGGGCAACGCGGGCCAGCTTACTAAAGTTAGGCTTGCCTAACAACGGCCCCCCGGCAGATACCTCACCCCGCGCCAGGAGAACCGCCCGCGGCCCCGCGCTGCCCGCACTCGCCCGCGCCGAGGCCGGGCAACCTGGTCCCGGACACGCGCCGGCCGCCGCGTCCGGTAATGAACGCGGCGGCCAGCTTTACTCCCGTCCGGCCGCGGCGTGACCGCGCCCGCGGGAAACCGTGCTGTTAGAAGGTGGCCTCGCCCAACAGGTCGTCGAACTCGCCCATCTTGACGCCTTCGATCAAAGCGGCGACTTCCGCGTGGGTGTAGATCAGCGCGGGGCCGTCCGGGTGCCGCGAGTTCCGGACCGCGAACTCGTCGCTGCCCAGCTTGGCCAGTTCCACGCAGGCGCCCTGCGAGTTGCTGGCACTGCTCTTACGCCAGGCGGCACCCTTGATCTCGGTGGCTGGTATTCCGTTGTACATAATCATTCGTCTATGACTTCCTCAAGCATCCCGCTCAAGATTTCGATTGTTCGTTCGGGTGACTCACCCTCGACGCTGAGACGCTCCATGACTTCGGTGTACTTCTCGACGTCTTCGCGCTTGTCGAGGTAGAGAGCACTGGTGAGGTGCTCAAGGTAAACCACGTCGGGGAGGTCAACCTCAGGAAACCGCATGATGGTGAACGCTCCGGCCTCGGCCGCGTGGCCTCCGGACCGGAAGGGCACCACCTGAAGCGTGATGTTGGCTTCTCCCGCCACCTCGGTCAGTCGGACAAGCTGGGCGCGCATCACCTCCCTGCCACCGATGGGGCGCCGCAGCGCCGCCTCGTCCACAACCGCCCACAACCGGGGCCCGCCCGGCTTCGTGAGCACTTCTTGCCTGGCCAAACGCAGGCCCACCCGGCGCTCGACCTCTTCGGGCGTCGCGGAGGGCTGCCCCAGCCGGACCACGGCCCGTGCGTAGTCGGCCGTCTGGAGCAGTCCTGGAATGAACTGCACCTCATAGAGCCGTATCAGCGACGCCGCCTCTTCCAGGCCCACGTAGACCTGGAACCAGTCGGGCAGGACGTCGCCGTACTTATGCCACCAGCCGGGCGAGTTCGCCTGCCTGGCCAGGGCAATCAGGGACTGGGCCTCCTCCTCGTCCACACCGTAGAGGTCAAGCAGGTCCTGTACGTCGCGCTCCTTGAAGCTGACCCGCCCCAGTTCCATCCGGCTGATCTTGGAGCCCGAAGCCCGGATCGTGTATCCGGCGTCGTCCCTGGTAACCCCCTTGGCCTCGCGCAGCCTGCGGAGTTGGGAACCCAGCAGAATGCGCAGCACGGTCGGGCCGCTGCCCGGCTGTGCCGTGATCACGCGCGCTCCCTGAGTTCGCTCCGGCAGTCGGTGCGCAAAACCCTTCGGACGACCTCCCCGTCAGTCGCACGTGCACCAAGCACTTCCATCTGCACGTGCATCCGGCCTTGCGTTTGCAAGGTCTAGAGGGGATGATAGCGCTTGCGCCGCAAGTACACGACTTACGGCGGCAGCGTTAGTCGATGGGACTTCCATCACCTCCCACCGGGCCACCTCGCCTAAGACAACGGAGGTTAACGAGGTGTCTGAGGATCAACTCCTCACGGCGAGCAGGCCCGGGAGTACGCGCCAGGAGAGCCCTTTGCTTTCGGCACCTCCCTTGCTCTGCGATGCGGCGTCAGTCACTGAGCAGCCCACGGCGACATGCACGCTCGGCGCCGACCCGGAGTCGGTGAAAAGCCGGCCGCAACTTCACCCGGGTCACGCTTGGTCTATGGGACATGCAAGCGCTCACCGACGTGGCCGAACTCGTCGTATCCGAACTGGTGACCAATGCGGTACGGCACGGCGTTCCGTCCGCGCGCAAGATGGTCAGCGAGTACTGCGTGCGCTTGCGCCTGCTTGCCCAGGCGCCGTTCGTGATGTGCATGGTGACCGACCCGGGCCACGGGATTCCGGTGCTGCGGGACTCCGACCTCGCCGCGGAGTGCGGTCGCGGCCTGACCGTGGTCGAAGCCTGCTGCGTACGCTGGGGCTGGCACCTGCTCGACGAGGGCGGCAAGGTGGTGTGGGCCCTGCTGCGGTGACTCCGCATGGCATGGGTATCTTCCTAGCAGGAGCCAGGCGGCACGCTAGGCTCAGGGCGCCACAATCCCGGCAGCCGCGTTCTGTACGTGTCGCGCGCTCATGGAATTGCCCCGAGGAGCAGTTATGGTCCAGCCTTATCCATCGGGCGGGCGAATGCCCGAACCCGTGCGCCCGGAGCCTCCGGCCTCCGTGGTGATGGCGGTGCGGCTGATGTACGCGGGCGCCGTGGTGAGCGCGCTGAGCCTGATCGTCGGCCTGGTCACGATCGGCAGCCTGCGCGCCAGCCTGCACAAGGCCCAGCCCACGCTCACTCCCACCCAGTTGCACGACCTGCAGGCCGTCGTGGTCGTCGGCTCGATCTTCATCGGGCTGGTCAGCATCGGGCTGTGGGTCTGGATGGCGTTCATGAACAAGGCGGGCAAGCCCTGGGCGCGCATCGTCGCCACCGTGTTGTTCGGGCTCGACACCCTCTTCCTGCTGCTCGGCGTGGCCCGCGCCGGGGCGGCGGCCGGCACCCTGGTGTCCATCCTCACCTGGCTGATCGGCCTCGGCGCGGTCGTCTACCTGTGGCGGAAGGACTCCACCGCGTACTTCAGCCCGCAGGCTGCCCAGTAGCCCCGCCGGGCCACAGGCCGCCGGCCCTGCGTCACCCGGGCAGGCGCGCCAGTTCGTGGCAGGCGATCGCCGCGGCCGCGACCACGTTCAGCGAGTCGACCCCCCTGGCCATCGCGCCCACGCTCATCGGCACGCAGACCGCCGTATCCGCTTCGGCCAGCCAGCGCGAGGACAGCCCGTCGCCTTCGGTCCCGAGCAGCAGCGCGACCCGCCCCGCGGAACCGACCTTGTCCAGCGGGACCGCCGACTGATCCGGGGTCAGCGCGAGCAGCGTGAAGCCGGCCGCCCGGATCTCGGTCAGCCCCCCGCGCCAGTCGGACATGCGGGCGTACGGGATGGCGAACACCGCGCCCATCGAGACCTTGACCGCCCGCCGGTACAGGGGGTCCGCGCAGCGCGGTGACAGGATCACCGCGTCCACGCCTAGCGCCGCCGCGCAGCGGAAGATGGCGCCCACGTTCGCGTGGTCAACAAGATCTTCCAGCAATACGATCCGCCGTGGCCGGCCGGGCTGCCCGTCGCGGGCCTGGCGCCCCGATCCCGGGGGCGCCGGCCGGGCGCTGCCGCCCGCCGCCCCGTCGCCCTCCGCCGCGTTACCGGACAGCAGGCTGGTCACCGTCGGGAGCGCACGGCGGGCCATCGAGGCCAGCGCGCCGCGGTGCACCTGGTATCCGGTGACCTGCTCGGCGACCTCCTGGGAGATCACGTAGACCGGACCGGGGCACAGGCCGGCCAGATCGGCCAGGCCGGCCAGCTTGTCCCGGGTGACCAGCATCGAGCGCACGCCGAAGCCCGCGGCGACCGCACGCCGGATCACCTTCTCGCCCTCGGCCATGAACAGCCCGTGCGCCGACTCCATGCTGGTGCGCAGCCGGACGTCGGTGAGGCGGGCGTAGTCGGCCAGGCGCGGGTCACCGGGGTCGGCCACGTCGACGATGCCTGCCATGCACCCAGTCTGGCCGGGCCGCGCGGCAGCCCGCAGGTAACCCCTCGCGCAGCACGGGCTTGCGCGCGTTTAGCACATCGTGCGCAAAAGGCACAAGAGATCTCATGGGGGACGATCCTCTACTACAGTCGTGCCCGCAACGTTCGCGGGTTTGGCCGACCTGGGCGGGGTTGCGGGGTGAGAACCACTTGGGCGGGGTGGTGGGTGAGAACCCACAGTGCGGGCGGCGGGCGTGCCCGCACGCACTCGTGGGCCGGGCTGCGCGTCTCGTGATGTGAGGGATGTCGTGACTACTGCACGCACCGGCGCCGGCGGCCGGTACCGGCCGGGCCGCAAGCGCAGGCTCAGCACCGCGCTGTTCACGCTGCTTGCCGCGGCGATCGCGGCAACCCTCCTGGTGGCACTCGGTGCCAGGACCATCTCCGCCCGTGCCACCTGCACCGGCCAGACCACCACGGCGCAGGTGGCGGTGTCTGCCGAGATCGCACCGGCGGTTCAGCGGCTCGCCACGTTCTTCAACACCGAGCACCGCCAGGTGGACGGGCGCTGCGCCGCGGTCACGGTGCACACGATGCCTGCGGCCACGGTGGCGGCGGATCTGGCCGCGGGGAAGTCACAGCCCGCGGTGGACGCCTGGATTCCCGATTCCTCGCTGTGGGTGGATGTGGCCCGTGGCACCACGGCCGCGGCCAGGCGGGTCCAGCCCAGTGGGATCGTCGTCGCCGAGTCTCCGCTGTTGATCGCGATGCCACGGCCCGTGGCGGCGCGGATGCCCGTGTTCGGCAGTTCGGTTGGCTGGCAGATCCTGGCCCCGCCGGGCGCGGGCGGCCCGCCCCGGGCGCTCGGCCTCAGCGTGCAGTTCCCCGACCCGACCCAGAGCGCCGTGGGGCTGGCCGGGCTGATCGGTCTCAAGCGGCTGTTCGGCTATGGCCGCGCCGCCCGCGGCGAGATGGCCACGTTCGCGCTCAACGTCCAGGTGGTGCGTCCGAGCACGGTGGCCTCGTCGCTGCCGTCGCTTGACACCTTTGCCCGGCCCTCAGGCGACAGCGACACCGCACCCGTCACGCTGACGTCGGAGCAGGCGGTGGTGGCCTTCGACCGGTCCCATCCGGGCGAGCCGCTCGCCGTACGGTACCCGGCTCAGGGCACCTTCCAGCTCTCCTATCCCTATGTGCTGACCGCCACGGGCCGGGTGACGCTGGCCGCGGCGAAGGCGTTCGGCACCGTGCTGCGCTCGTCCTACGCGAACGCCCTCGTGCGCTACGACGGGTTCCGCACCGGCACCGGGACGGCGGGCGTCTGGCCCGCCTCGTACGGGCTGGCCACCGCGGAGCCGCCGCTGCTCGGGCCGCCGGGGCCGACCCAGGCCGGCAAGGAACTGCACGCCTGGCGCGTTCTTGCCCTCGGGTCGCGGTTCCTGGCCATCAACGACGTCTCGGCCGCGATGGCCACCCCGGTCGCACCGGGCGGCCCGACCCTGGAGCAGGTGCTCGGGCGTACCTCGGCGGCCGGGATGAGGCGCTTCCCGAACAGCACCCAGATGGGCCTGTGGGTGTTCGCCAGCCACCTGTCCGGCGCCCTGCCGTACAAGCAGCTCGTCCCGATGGGCCCGCTGCCGGGCCAGTTCGGCGTGGTCACCCGCAGGCAGGCGATCCAGCGTCTGGCCGCGATCGCGCAGACGGCGCCGAAGGCCCCGGCCGCCCTGTACGGCACGCTGCTGGCCGCCTACAAGCAGATGGTCGCCGGCTATCAGCCGCAGTACGTCAACGACATCATCGTGCTGACCGCCGGAGTGGAGAACGACCCCAGCGACATCTCGGCGGCCACCCTGCTGCACAACCTGCACACGCTGGTCAACCCTCGTCGCCCGGTGGAGATCCTGATGGTTGTCTTCGGCGTGCCGAAGGATCTCAGCGACCTGCAGCAGATAGCCAAGGCAACCAACGGCAAGGTCTGGCCCGTCACCAGCGCGGCCCAGATACCGCAGATCTTCTACCGGGCCTTCGGGCGGCGGATCTGCCAGCCGCACTGCCCCAGGTGACCTGCCCGTCAAGGGCCGTGCGGGGCCGCTGCCGGACTGTGACGCCGCGGACGCCCGCGGGCCGGCCTGCGGACCAGCCGAGGAACGCTCGCGGACCGCACCGCAGGACGGCCGCCGATGGCCCGCGGGACGCCCGAAAAAACCTCTGCGAAACTTCGCCACCAGATGTGAACCAAGCCGGTTTGTGGCGCGTCTTCTCTGTGAGGCCCGGCGAGAGCGGGGCGCCGGGCCTCATAAGGGACTTGGGGCCCGGCCAGAGCGGGGAGCCGGGCCTCATACCCCCCAAGGCTTGTGGTCCGGCGAGAGCGGGGCGCCGGACCACAAAAACTTGGGGCCTGGCTTAAGCGGGGAGCCAGGTCCCAGAAAACTTGAGGTCCGGCCGAGCGGAAGCGGCCTCAGAAGCTTGGGGCCCGGCCAGAGCGGGGAGCCGGACCCCAAAGAACTTGAGGCCCAGCGAAAGCGGGGCGCTGGGCCTCAAAAGCTTGGGGCCTGGCTTAAGCGGGGAGCCAGGCCCCAGGCGCCGAGCGACGGACCTCAGGATCCCGGCCAGAGCGGGGAGCCGGACCCCAGCAACTTGAGGCCCAGCGAAAGCGGGGCGCTGGGCCTCACCAGAAAACTTGGGGCCCGGCCAGAGCGGGGAGCCGGGCCTCAGGGTTCCCGGAGGCGGCCTCCCAGCGGAGGCCGCCTCTGTCATGCTCCGCCGTCCAGGAACTGATGGGCGCGCCCGATCAGCGTGGCGACCGCCTGCCCTTCCCGTTCGAACCCCTCGCCCACCGTCTTGTGCTGCAGGAACCGGGCGTGGATACCTTCGAGCACCACGGCCAGCTTGAAGCAGCCGAACGCCATGTAGTAGTCGAGCCTGGACAGGTCCCGGCCGGTGAGATCCGCGTAGCGGGCCGCGACCTGGTCCCGGGTGAGGAACCCTGCGCTCGTCGTTATCGACTGCCCCACACCATGCGGCAGCAGGTCCTCCTCCCCCGCCTCGGTCCAGTAGACCAGGGACAGCCCGAGGTCGGCGAGAGGGTCGCCAAGGGTGGACATCTCCCAGTCCACGACCGCGGCGATCCGTGGCTCCGGCGCCGGCTTGATCAGCATGTTGTCGATACGGAAGTCCCCATGGACCAGGGTCCCTGCGGTACCGCCCGCCCGGGGCGAGCCGGGCCCGTCCTCGGCGGGCAGCCCGGCGGCCAGCCGGCTGACGAGTTCGTCGTAGCCGGGCATCTCCCTGGTCACCGACAGGTCCCACTGCCGCTGCCAGCGGGCCAACTGCCGGGCCATGTACCCTTCGGGCTTGCCGAACCCATCCAGCCCGACCGCGCTCACATCGAGCCCGTGGATCGTGGCGAGCATCGCGGCGAAGTCCTCACAGACCTGCGTGGCCTGAGCCGGGCTGAGCAACCGCGCGTCCTCGCTGGTGCGGAAGACGACTCCGTCCACCCACTCCATCAGGTAGAACGGGGCCCCGAGCAGCTCGGTGTCCGGGCAGATCGCGACCGGGCGGGGCACCGGCACGGCGGTGCCGTGCAGCGCGGACAGGACGCGATACTCCCTGGACATGTCGTGCGCGGTGGGCAGCACATGGCCGAGCGGCGGCCTGCGCAGCACCAGGCGCGTCACCGGGGCATCCGGGCCCGTGTCACCGGGAGCGCGGAACTCCAGCCGGTAGGTCAGGTTCGACCGTCCGCCAGCGATCAACTCGACCGTCAGGTCTCCTCCCGCGCCGGGAAGGCCGTTGTCGTCGATCCATCG
Source organism: uncultured Actinomycetes bacterium (assembly GCA_963726415.1). GTDB lineage: Bacteria > Actinomycetota > Actinomycetes > Streptosporangiales > Streptosporangiaceae > DASXKD01. The sequence continues at coordinate 150,506 of CAVSCM010000044.1, read as the reverse complement.
CGCCAGCCCGGCCGTGTTCTCCACGCCGGGAACGCCGACATCGCCCATGCCGCTCCTTGCTCGTGCCACTGGCCACCTGTCGCCCGCGGTGTCCTTGCATGATCCACGCTGACGGCCGTGCCCGCCAGCCACACCGGGCGCTGGCACATGGCGCGCCACGCACGGCTAAGCACGGCTCCAGCCATAACAGTCCCCGGGGCCCGTCGCATGCCTCCGCGTCACACGCTTGCTGGACGGGCCCCCGCGGCCCCGATTCCGGTCAGCTTACCGCCAACGACCGGACAGTTCTTGCGTGGTCGTTGGCCGCGCAACGACCGCAGAGCCACCTTCGCAGACCGACCGGCTTCGGGGCGCTGGTCAGGGGCTGGCCAGGATCCCGGCGAGGATCTCGCAGCCGCGGGTCACGTCGGCGAGCCGGGCGCCGCCGTAGCCGAGGACCAGGCCGTTCCTGGTCACCGGCCCGGCGAAGTAACGCTCCAGGGTGGCCACCGCCACCCCGCGCTCCGCCGCGGCCGCGGCGACCTCGGCGGCGGGCTGGCGGGTTTCCAGGATCATGTGCATGCCCGCCTCGTCACCCAGCAACCGCCCGGCCTCCCCGCCGTGGAAGGCCGCGGTCATCGCGGTGCGACGGCGCGCGTAGTCATGCCGCATCCGCCTGATGTGCCGTTCCAGCGCGCCGGTGGTGATCATGCTGAGCAGCGCGCCCTGAGCGGGCCCGGACGCCCAGTCTCCCAGCGTGCTGCCGGCCGCGGCGAGCCGTGCGGCCAGCTCGGGCGACGCGGCCAGCCAGCCGACCCGCATCGCCGGGGTGAGGATCTTCGTCGTGGTGCCCAGGTACACCACGACCTCGGGGTCCATGCCGAACAAAGCTGGCAACGGCGCGACGTCGTACCGGAACTCGCCGTCGTAGTCGTCCTCGACGATCAGCACGCCGGTGTCCCTGGCCCAGGCGGTCAGCGCCCGCCTGCGCGGCACGGACAGCCGGGCGCCCAGCGGGTACTGATGCGCCGGTGTGGCGTAGACCAGCCTGAGCCCGTCCGGCAGCGCGTCCACCCGCAGGCCGCCGGAATCCACCGGGCAGGGCACCACCCGCAGCCCGTGTGCGGCGAACACCGCCCTGGCGGACGGGTATCCGGGCTCCTCCACGCCCACCCGGTCGCCCGGCCGCAGCAGCGAGGCGAGCAGGCCCAGGCTCCCGGCAACCCCACGGGTCACCACGACCTGGCCGGCAGCGCAGTGCACGCCGCGGCTGCGCCGCAGGTACCCGGTGAGGGCGGTGCGCAGGTCGGCACGGCCGCGCGGGTCCGGGAGGTCACCGGTGACCCCGGCGCCCGCGCTCCGCCAGGCGCGGCGCCACGCCGCGCGGTCGATCCCCTCCGTCCATGCGATCCCGGGGCGCAGGTCGATCATCGAGGTGCCGTCGAGTTCGGGCAGCCCGTCCCGTGTCCCCCGGCCCGGCCTCGGCGGCGGGACAGGCTCCGGCTGCCCGCGGGCGGCCGGGCGTCCCGGCGCCCCGGCCGCGACGAACGTGCCCGAGCCGTGCCTTCCTTCCACCCACCCCTCGGCGAACAACTGAGCGTAGGCAGCGGTGACCACGGTCCGGCTGACCCCGAGAAGCCCGGCGAGCGTCCTGGTCGACGGGAGCCGCTCGCCGGTGGCCAGGCGGCCGTCCGCCAAGGCATCGCGGAGCTGCCCGGCGATCTGCGAAGTCAGCGGTTCCGGGCCGGCCCGGTCGGCCGCCAGCGGCAGCTCCAGCGTTCGGCGAGCCATAGTGGTCCTTGAATTAGCCCCGAAAGTGGCTATAAACGAGTAGCCACTTTCTGGCTACCCTAGGCCTCATGACCACGCAGAGCCAGACCCTGTCCGCGACCGAGCGCACCCGCCTGCGCCGTCACTCCGAACGGGGCAAGACCGAATACACCGAACTGCTCGCCGTGCTCGACGCCGGGATGATCTGCCACCTCGGGGTGGTCCTGGGCGGCGCGCCGCTGGTGCTGCCCACCGCCTACGGCCGCATCGGTGACACCCTGTACCTGCACGGGTCCTCCGCCAACCGGAGCCTGCACGCGGCGGACGGGAACGAGGTCTGCGTCACGGTCACCCATATCGACGGACTGGTCTGCGCCAGGTCCGTGTTCAGCCACTCGGTCAACTACCGGTGCGCCGTGGTGTTCGGTACCGCGCGCATCGTCACCGACGAGGCCGAGCGCCTGGCAGGTCTGCGGGCCGTCACCGAGCAGTTGATTCCCGGGCGGTGGGATGCCGTCCGTTCGCCGACCCGCAAGGAACTCGCAGCGACCTCGGTGCTCGCGGTTTCGCTCGGGGAGGCGTCCGTCAAGATCCGCACCGGCCCACCCGGCGACGAGCCCGAGGATCTGGACCTGCCGGTCTGGGCCGGAGTCGTGCCCATCACCACGAGTTTCGGCGAACCAGAGCCTGACCCCGCACTCCGGCCGGGCCTTACTCCCCCGGGCCACATCCGCGCGCGGGTGGCGGCAGGGATGGCCGATCGTTCGGCATAAATCTCCAAAACAGTGGCCGGAATCAACCATGAGGCGCTAGCGGCGCCCGATACCACGGACATAGCGCCTAGGCTGGGGGGATGACGGACCGGCTGGTGTGGATCGACTGTGAGATGACAGGGCTCGACCTGGAGCGCGACGCCCTGATCGAGATCGCCTGCCTGGTTACCGACGGCACGCTCGACGTGCTCGGCGAGGGTCTCGACCTGGTGATCAAGCCGCCCCCCGAGGCGCTGGACCAGATGGAAGATGTCGTGCGGGAGATGCATACCGCCTCCGGGCTGCTGGACGAGCTTGCCTCGGGGATCACCCTCGCGGAGGCGCAGGACCAGGTGCTGGCTTACATACGCAAATACATCTCCGAGCCGCGGCGGGTGCCCCTGGCGGGCAACTCCATCGCCACCGACCGGGTCTTCATCGCCCGCGACATGCCGGAGCTTGACGCGTTCCTGCACTACCGGATGGTCGACGTGTCCAGCATCAAGGAGCTTGCCCGGCGCTGGTACCCGCGGACGTACTTCGCCAGCCCGCCCAAGCGCGGCGGGCACCGGGCGCTGGCCGACATCACCGAGAGCATCCAGGAACTGCGCTACTACCGGGAGACGATTTTCGTGCCCCAACCTGGCCCCGACTCGGCCACCGCGCGCCAGATCGCCGCGCGCTACGGGGCCACGGCCAGCGGGGAGCCCGGCACCGAGGGGCATGACAACAGCCGCGGCCCCAGCACGGTGACGGCAGCCGTTGAGGCGAGTCACCAGAGAAGTCCCAAGGACCGGTAGCCCGCAGGTCAAGGGGCCGTTCTACACGGGTGCCCGGCCCGGTTCGGCATACTCGCCCGATCCCGCTATGCTTCATCAAGCCAAATGGCGATGGTGGGCGTAGCTCAGTTGGTTAGAGCACCAGGTTGTGGTCCTGGGGGTCGGGGGTTCGAGTCCCCTCGCCCACCCCACTGAAGTCCCAAGCTAGAAGGCCCGGTCCCCGAGTGGCGGCCGGGCCTTACTGCTTTTTCACTGGCTGGCTGAAGGGCACGATGACGGTGATGGTGTCGGGGAACCAGTGCGCTCCGCCGGGATGCTGGGGCGCCCCGCAGGCGGTCTGCAGGTATCTCATCGGTGCGCCGAAGCCGTGGAGGGTGTCGCTGGCCGGGAAGCCGTAGCTGTCGCGGATGACGTAGGAGAGGGTTCCGGCGTACCGGCGGTTCTTGCGGCTGCCGTCTCCGCTGACGGTCAAGCCCTGCGTGCCGCGGAATCCCCAGTACAGGTCGCTGTTCTTGGACTCGAACGCCACCGTCGGCAGCTGCGCGGCGGAAAGGTGAACGCGGGTCTTGCCAGCCTTCAGCTGCCTGAGGATCGCGCGCTGGACTTCGTTGTTCACCGCTTGGAAGGCACTGCTGGACGCCGCTTCGGCTGAGAGCGGCGACCCTGCCCGGTAATCGACCGCCGTTCCCTTCCCCTGGAGGAAGTGCGTCAAAAGGTCAGCCGCTACGGGGAAACCGGCCACCGCGAACCCCTCGCCCACTTTGACACCCACCACCTGATCGGCTGCGAACCTAGCGCTGTCGCACGCCGCCGTCGGCGTCTGCGCGTGCGTGTCCTGGCTGCTATTGGGCGGCACCGGGCGGGCGCCTGCGACGGTGAAGGCCGACGCCGCGCTGGCCGAAGCACCCGCGCCGGCCGAAACACCCGCGGCGGGGGCAGACCCGGCGGCCGGCGACGCCGCAGAACATCCCGGCACCGCAGCGACGCACAAGAACGCGGCGCAGATGACCGGCCCCTTCGTCAGTACCTGCCGAAGGCGTCGCATAGCCCGAGCATCCCACGGCCGCCCGCGTGCCGATCAGGCCGCGCACCCAGACCCGGCGCCCGCAAGCCCGGCGCCTGCCCCCGGCGGAGTCACCCCGCATGCGGCAAAAGCGACGTCCCCAGAGTGACGGCGGGATGCATCGTCTTGTTAGCCGCGAGCGCTCCCGTGCCGGGGATCGGCCGTCGCGGCGCCTGCCCCGGAGCTAATGTTGACCACCGTGACCACTGTCGTGCCGCCCACTGGGCCTGTGCATCTCATCGTCGGATATGACGGTTCGCCGCCCGCCATCCGGGCGCTCGACGCCGCGGTCAGATTGCTGCAGGGCCGGACCGGCCGCATCGACGTCGTGTACGTGGCCCACCTGTCCAGCCTCGCCATGCTTTCACCGGGTGCCATAGCCGAGCTGGAGGCCGATTTCGACGAGATCGAGCAACAGCTGCGCGCCGCGGCCGCCGAGCAACTGCGCGACCGCGCGGCTGCCTGGGGCTTCGAGCGGCGTCAGGGCATTGTCGCCGAGGAACTGATCGCGATGGCCACAGCCATCGGCGACGCCGGCGACGGCAGCACCGTGGCGATCGTGGTGGGCAGTTCGTCACACGCCACCCACCGGGTTGTCGGTTCGGTCGCGGTCAGCCTGGCCCGTCACTCGCCGGTGCCGCTGATCATCGTCCCGTAGCTTCCGGGCCCGGGTTTAGCGGTGCCTTGCTGGTGGGCACCCCCGGCATGCACGGCTGCGGTTGCCGGAGCGGGCCCGTGCGTGTCGTAGCCGCATCCGGCCGCGCCGCGGGAGGTGCGTGCCAGCGTCGTCCGGCACTAGGCCTACGCCGCGGACTGCGATGGCATCTGCGTGGCGCGGACGGGAACGCTCTCGAAGCCGCGCAGCACCAGCAGCGGGCGCCGGGCCGGCGGGGCGGCCAGCTCAAGCGCCGGGTACCGCCGGGTCAGCTCCTCGAAGGCAATGCGGCCCTCCAGCCGGGCCAGCGAGGCGCCGAGGCAGTGATGCATGCCGAGCGAGAAGGACAGGTGCCGGCCGGGATCCGGCCGGTCAATCCGGAACTCGTCGGGCTGCTCGAAGACCCCCGGGTCGCGGTTGGCGCCGCCGATGGACACGATGACGGCCCGGCCCGCCCCGATCACGCCGCCACCGACCTCGACATCCTCGGTGGCTATCCGGGCGGTCAGCTGAACCGGGCTGTCGTAGCGGAGCATCTCCTCGATCGCGGCCGGTACCAGGGCCGGATCCTGGCGGAGCCGGTCCCAGCTGTCCGGGTCGCCCAGCAGGGCGACCGTGCCGTTCCCGATTAGGTTCACGGTGGTCTCGAACCCGGCGATCAGCAGCAGCAAAGCCGTGCTCACCACCTCGACGGAACTCAGCCGGTCGCCCTCCTCCTCGGCGGCGATGAGCGCGGACAGGATGCTGCCGTCGGGATTGGCCCGGCGCTCGCGCACCAGGTCCTGGAGGTAGCCGGTCAGCACCAGCTCCGCGGCGCGGGTCTGCGCCTGCGCGGCCGCCGCCGTCTGGGGGTCCAGGGTGGCGGCCACGTCATGGCCCCAGGCCCGGAACTGGGCCTGATCCTCAGCCGGCACGCCGAGCAGATGGCAGATGACCGCGATCGGGAGCGGGAAGGCCAGCGCGTCGATCAGGTCGAAGCCGGCTGCGCCGTCCGCGGCCGTCAGCAGCCGGACCGTGACCTCGCGGATCCACGGCTCGAGTCCGGCGATGGCCCTCGGGGTGAACGCGCCGGCCACGAGCCGGCGCAGCCGGGTGTGGTCGGGCGGATCCATCGTGAGCAGGTCCGCGGCGGGCAGCCCGGCCCGCGGGTCGCCCGGCGGGTAGGACGGCGGCCGGTAGCCGGGCTGGTGCACCGGCGAGCTGCTGAACCGCCGGTCCCGCAGGATGCCCGCCACCGTCGAGTGGTCGGCCACGGCGAACAGGCCGAGCGGGCTGCGCACCAGGCCGCGCTGCCGTAGCTGCGCGTACAGCGGGTACGGGTCAGCCTTCGTCGCCGGGAGCAACAGCCGGGCGACCGGATCGCCTCGCCACTGGCACAGCCGCAGCACGGCCGGCTCGACGACGCGGCTCTTGACTCGCTCTCCGAGGCCCATCCCGCACTCCTTCGCCACGCAGCCGGGCCAGCCGCTTCTGGCCGGGCCATCACCCGTTCACATACCAATAGTATCTGAGTTCTGAAGGTATCTGTATGCCATCGGTATGTCAATGTGACAGAATGAGGACGTGGCCAGAGTGACCAGAGCGGAGTCCAAGGAACGCACCCGGCAGCGGCTGCTCGCAGAGGCGCAGCGGCTGTTCCGCGAGCGCGGCTACGCCGCAACGTCGCTGGAGCAGATCGCGGAGGCGGCGGAGGTCACCAAGGGCGCCATCTACGGGCACTTCGCCAGCAAGGAGGATCTCCTGCTCACCGCGCTCGAAGCAGCCCCGGCCCCCGATTACTCGGCCACGCTCAACGACGCCTCGCGGCCGCTGCCCGAGCGCCTGGCAGAATTCGGCCGCGCCCTCGCCGCGGACCACCCCGGGGATGTCGCGGAGCTGGCGATGTATCTGGAGTTCTTCGCCGCGCTGCTGCGCGCCCCGGACGCGCTGCAGCGTTACAGCAGCAGCCGCGAGCGCCGGCTCCAGGAGCTAGCCGACGCCGATGGTGCCGATGGCGTCGAACTCGCCGCGGGGATCACGCCCGTCCAGGTCTGGGCCATCGGGCAGGCGATGCTGGTCGGCCTGCAGATCGAGAAGCGCCTGGCCCCCGCCCTTGTCACGCCGGCGGTGTTCGAGCGCGCGTTCGGCCTGCTGGCCGACCTCTACCAGGAACAGTAACGACGGCGCGCAACTGCCTGATGGTGCCTGGCGGCCCGCGGGCTGGTGTCATGGTGTTTACTGGTAGTGGTTGTAGTGGAAGTTCGTGTTCGTGTCACAGCGCCTGCGAAGTTCTGACAGCGGGCGCCGCAGATTTCCCAGTCCGGCTTTCCAGGCCAGGCGGCCCGCCGCAGCCCGGGACCCGCGCACGCGGGTTCCGAAGGTCGTCTCAGCAGGAGAAAGCGTCATGGCTCAGGGCACAGTGAAGTGGTTCAACGCCGACAAGGGCTACGGTTTCATCGCCCCCGACGACGGCACCGCCGACGTCTTCGTGCACCACTCCGCCATCAAGGCTGACGGTTACCGCAGCCTCCAGGACAACCAGCGGATCGAGTTCACCGTCACCCAGGGCGCGAAGGGCCCGCAGGCCGAGGACGTCCACCCGATCTGACAACCCGGCGCAGCGGCGCAGCGCACCGGCCGGCGGCGGGGAACAGCCCCCGCTTGAGGCAGTCGGCCTTACCAGTCCAACCCGGCTGACCTCGGGTGCCAGCTCGGCCGGCGAATGAGAAACGACCCGGTGTGGTGCCAGCATGCTGAGAAGGACAGGCAGCTAAAGGAGACGCCCGTGACCCAGGTTCCGAGCGAGCAGCTCAGCCTGGGTGAGCTTGCCCGCTGCCACGAAGTGATCCGGGCACAGTTCGGCGGGTACGAACGCTGCCACCGCAACAGTGGCCATGAGCCGCTGCCCCACCACGTGCGGGGCCGGTCCTGGTCAGGGAGCTGGTCAGCTGGAACAGCGCGCATCCAGTTCGGGGTGGGCTGCGATGACGAGTGCGGTTTCACCGACGAAGTGTCACTGTGGGGTGGCCCGGGTGAGGCATTCACGGCGCGGCGGAAGCGCAGGCACCCTCGCTGACAGCCAGCGGCGCGAACGTGTCGGCTCATACCACCATCCAGTGGGTACGGTGACATGAGAGCGGTGACCCGCCGGACTGGTCATCTGGGATCACGATCAGGTACTGGACCGGCCCGGCCGTGAACCGGGCAATCTGCAGATCCCGGAGATGGAGCCGAGATGGCGCGAGTTCTTTACACGGCGGAGGCAACGGTCACCGGCGGCCGGGCCAGCGGCCACGGGCGCACCAATGACGGAGCCCTGGATGTACAGCTCCGCTCGCCGAAGGAGATGGGCGGCGAGGGCGGTGGCACCAACCCTGAACAGCTTTTCGCCGTGGGCTATGCGGCCTGCTTCGAGAGTGCCCTGGGCGTGGTCGGCCGTCGTGAACGCGCCGAGGTGGGCGACGTCTCGATCGACAGCCGGGTGAGCCTGCTGCCCACCCAGGAACGTGGTTTCAAGCTCGCCGTGGAACTCGACGTCTCCTTGCCACAGGTCCAGGACCTTGAGCAGGCGGCGCGGATCGTGGCTGCCGCCCATCAGGTGTGTCCGTACTCCAATGCCACCCGGGGCAACATCGACGTGACGCTGACCGTGAACGGCCGCGACATCGGCTGAACCGCTCTCCGGAAGCGGCGATCTCGCCGGCCGATCATGACGGCTGATGCAGCGACTGGAACTGCGTGAGCAGCGGCCCCATGTCCGCACCCAGCTCTACCTGAGTGAGGAGGATGCCGACCGTGCCGTCCGGGTCGACGAAGAAGTCTGTACCTTGCCCGCCGGACCAGCCGATGCGGCCGCGCTGGGGTCCCTCTGTCTGCACGGCCACGCCAAAACCCCATCCCATACCGTCCCAAAATCCGGGGAAGAAGCTGTCCGCGGTCTTGCACGCCGCCGGCACTTGGTCGCTGGTCATCTTCTGTAGGTGATCAGTTGAGATCATCGGCTGGCCGTTGACTCGCCCTCCGTCGGCAAGCATCCGGGCGAAGCGGTGATAGTCCGATGCGGTGGAGACGAGCTCGCCGTGGCTGACGTCGAACGGCGGCGGCCCGGCGTAGAAACCGCCACCGGCAGGCTCGGTCTCCACGAGTCCCTCGTCACCGTGCCGGTAAGCCGCCGGAAGCCGGTCCAGCTTGCCCTCCGCCACCCACAGCGCGGTGTCGGTCATCCCGAGCGGCCCGAAAACGTCCTCGGCCAGATGCTCACCGAGCGGGCGGCCCGTCACCCGCGAGATGAGGATGCCGAGCACGCCGAACGAATGGTGATAGCGCCATCCTTCTCCCGGCTGGAAGGCTAGCGGAAGTTCCGCCAGGCGACGCAGCCACTCCTCAGCGCCCATCGCCGGTGGCTCCGGGCCGGCCTCAGTGCCGTTGGCGGCCATCGCCTGCTGCAGCGGCGAAGCCTGGATCACCATGCCGTATCCGCAGGTATTGGTCAGCAGGTGGCGAAGGGTAATGGCCCGGCGAGCCGGCACGGTGTCGTCGAGCTCAGCGGTTGGACGGCGCAGCACCTGACGGTCAGCCAGCTCCGGCAGCCGGTCCACCAGGCTCTGGTCGAGCTCCAGACGCCCTGCCTCCACAAGACGCAGCGCGGCGACCGACGTAATCGCCTTGGTCATGGACTGGATCCGCATGATCGCGTCCTCGCCCATAGGACCGCCGCCGACCGATGCCACGCCCGCGGTGACCACGTCGACATTCCCCGTACCCAAGAGCGCGACCCCACCAGGAATGGTGCCGGCGTCAACGTGACGAATCAACAGTTCCCGCAACGCTGTGCTCACCTCGGCGATCGTGCCACCCCCGACCCGGGGGATCAAGCCGCCGCCCACGCCGGTGTCACGATAGGTCCCGGCCGGCGAAGCAACCGGGGCGCGGTCCTTTGTGCAATGCGGGAAGCAGGCAGAGCGCGGTGATGATGACGGCTGTTCCGGCGAGTGCCATTGCGCCCCCGGCTGCGGTGATTTGTGCGACTGCGCCGAAGAGGGCAGGCCCGGCGCCTTGGAAGGTCATCAGGCCTGTTGAGAGCAGCCCGAATGCCTGGCCGAGGACGGGCGCGGGTACCGCGTCCAGGAAGCGGCGCTGGATCCCGAGGAGATAGGCGGGGCCGATGCCGCTGACGGCCAGCAGGCCTGCCGCGACCGGCAGTGGGGGGCCGGCGGCGAAGGCGAGGAGTGGTAGCCCGGCCAGCAGCATGAGGGGGATGGTGAGCCGCTCGCGGGTGGCGGGCCGCAGGAGCCGGCCGGCGGCGAGGTCTCCCGCGATCATCCCGGCGGGGACGCAGGCCAGCAGCAGGCCTGGTCGAGCCGGCCGGGAAGCCGTGCTGGGCGGCGTAGGGGACGATCAGGCTCTCGGCGCCGACGATGAAGGCTGGTGGCAGCCATGTGGCCTGCAGCAGAATCCGCACGGCGGGGTCGGCGATGAGCTGCCGGTTCACCGTCCAGCTCTGCCGCAGCACGGATACTGGCGGCTGGCCGGCGGGCTTTGCGGCCGCGGGCAGGCTGGGCAGCCGCACCCGGATCGCCGCCGCGGCTGCCAGGTGGCATGCGGCGGTCACGAGCAGGGCGTGCCGGGTGCCGAGGGCGGCCACGGTCGCGCCGCCTGCGGCAAGGCCGAGGAGCTGGGAGGCGGAGGCGGCGATGTTTGCCAGTGAGCGCCCCAGCACGTACGCGTCGCCGTCGAGCGTTTCTGCGATCAGCCGGCTGGACGCGCCGCCGAAAACCGGTGTCAGGCAGGCGATGCCGGCGACCAGGGCCAGGCTGGCGGCGGCCGGCAAGCCCGCCAGGGCGAGTGCCGCTGCGGTGGCGGCTTCTAGGCCGTAGCCCGCGGTGATGAGCGGGCGGGGCCGCACGCGGTCGGCGAGGGCGCCGAGCAGCGTTCCCCCGATCGCCTGCGGCAGAAAGGCGACGCCGTAGGTCATGGCGGCGAGCAGCGGGGAGCCGGTGACCGCGAAGATCAGCATGGACAGCGCCACCGTGCGAAGCGTGTCCGCGCCGATGGCCAGTGACCGGGTCAGCAGCAGCAGCCGGAATCGGGGCTCGGCGAACACCTCCCGGTAGGTCACCAGTTGCGCGGCGGGGGCGGCGGTTGTGGTCATACGGCCAGCCTTCGCGCCAGCCGCAGGAGGAGCCATTGTTACGTTTCTGGACGTAAGGTTGGGGCGTGTTGCGGTTTGAGGTGGGCGCGGATGACCTGCTGCGGAGCCGGTTCGCGATCTCGCCGCTGTTCGAGCTGGACAATCTGCTCCGCAAGCTGTCCGGCCTGTCGCCATACCGGCTGCCCGGCACCTGGTCCGCCCGGCTGATGCCGGTCTACCGCAAGCTCCGCGCCACCACCGACCTCGATGCGGTGCTCGCGCTGCACAGCCGCACGCGCGGGCCCGGCTTTGCCGCGCCGCCGCCGCGCAGCCTGGCCCAGAGCATCGAGGACGACCTGGCAACGGTCCGCGCGACGGCGCTGGCGGACGCGCGGCGCGAGATCGCCCGGTGCCTGAGCCTGCGGCCCGCCCATGACGAACGGGTCCTGGCCATCCTGCGCAGCGACGATGTCGTGGAGCGAACCGCCCGCGCCCTGCAGACCGCCTGGCACGAACTGCTCGCCGCCGACTGGCTGCAGCTTCGTGCCCTGTGTGAACGCGATGTGGTGCACCGGGCTGGCCAGCTGAGCAGGTCCGGCTGGGTCGCGGCGCTGGACGGGCTGCACCCCCGGGTCCGCTGGCGCGACGGGGCCATAGAAATCCTGCGCTCCACGGAACACCGGACCGTCTCCCTCGACGGCCAGGGGCTGCTGCTGGTGCCCTCGGCGTTGTTGTGGCCGCAGGTGTCCGCGCATGCCGACCAGCCCTGGCCAGCGACGCTGATCTATCCCGCGCGCGGGATCGCCGCACTGTGGCAAACGCCGTCCGCGGCCGTCCTAGGCGCCCTCGCCACGCTGGTCGGCCGGGCCCGCGCTGGCCTGCTCACCGCGCTGGACCAGCCTGCCAGCACCACCCAGCTAGCCCGCAGCCTCGGGCTCGCCACCGGCGCGGTTGGTGACCATCTCGCGATCTTGCACAGCGCCGGGCTGCTCACCAAGGCCCGGTCCGGGCGCTCGGTCCTGTACCGCCGCACCCCGCTCGGTGACGCCCTTGTCGCCGCAAGCCCGGCGATCCGGTAAGCACCGGCTCAGGCCCCGGTTCGGGCTGTGTCGCGGAGTGGGGGTTTGAGTATCGCGGCTGGGCGCGGTGCCCGCGCGCCGAGGCCATCTATCCTGTCTGGGCATGAGCCTTGGTGCATCGTCGCTGGCGGCCGCGGTTCCAGGATTGACGCGCAGCGACCCTCGTGGCCCGGGAATCACCCGCGAACGGAGCCGGGAAGGTTTCCGCTACCGCGACCCGTCAGGCGCAGAGGTCACACAGCGGGGGGCACTGCAGCGCATCGGCGCGCTGGCGATCCCACCGGCCTGGGCGAACGTCTGGATCTCGCCGGACCCGGTGGGGCACATTCAGGCCACCGGCGTGGACAGCCGGGGCCGGACCCAGTATCGCTATCACCAGCTGTGGCGCGAGCAGCGCGACGCTCAGAAGTTCCTTCACATGCTGCAGTTCGCCAGCGTTCTGCCTGCGTTGCGGGCTGCCACCGTGGAGGACCTGGCGCGAGCTGGTCTGGATCGTGATCGAGTCGCGGCCAGCGCTGTTCGGCTGATCGACCTCGGCCTGTTCCGGATCGGCGGCGAAAAATACGCCGAGCTGGACCAGCATTACGGCGCCACCACGCTGGAGAAGCGGCACGTCAGGGTGACGCGTGACGGCATGATGTTCGATTACATCGCCAAGGAGGGCAAGCGCCGGGCGATCACCGTCACCGATGAAGCAGTCCTGCCCACCGTGCGAGCATTGGCCCGCAACGACAATGGTCTCGACACGCTGTTCAGTTACCAGCACGGCGGCAACTGGCGCGTCCTGCATTCGCACGATGTGAGCAGCTACATCGCCGCCCGGGCCGGCGGCCACTTCACGGCCAAGGAATTCCGCACCTGGAATGCGACCGTGCTGATGGCGCTGGCACTGGCGAACGCGGCGCCATCGCAGGCAGCGCGGGGCCGCGAGAGGGTCATCGCTGCCAGCATTCGCGAGGTGGCGGGCTGGCTCGGCGATACCCCCGCGGTGACCCGCAAGTCCTACATCGACCCACAGCTGATAAGCCGGTACGCGTCGGCGGGAGAGCTGCCCACGATTCCCTCCGTGCCGGTCGCACTCCCGGCCCCTGCCGAAGCAGAGATCGCGGTCGCCGCGCTCCTCGCCGCGCCCAGCTGACCGAACTTCCAGGCAGGGTCACGGCAAGAGGGCGAACAGGCACCGGCCAGCGGCGGCAGGCAATGATGCCAGTGCCGCGGTTGCACTTCGACCAGCTCGCGAGTCTGCGGCCGTGGCGCGAGGCCGCCGCCGGTGGCGGGCGCAGCGGGCCGGTTGCGCCAGTCAGCGCCGGGTGCCTGCCGCGGCAACCGCGGCACTGACCGGCCCGGCCTCGGGCCGGACGGGCGCGCCGGCGACCAGGACGGTCGGCGTCGCCTCCACGCCCAGCGCGGCGGCGCGCACGGTCACGTACGGCGGCCAGTCCAGATACGGTGCCTGCGACACGCACGTGGGGAACGCCGCGTCGTCCAGCCCTGCCGCCGGGCCCAGGCCGGCCAGCTCGGCATCGGTCAGCCCGGGCCCGCCCTCGGGCGGCTGGGCGGCGAACAGCGCGCGGGCGTACTCGGCGAACCGTCCCCGGTCCGCGGCGCAGCCCGAAGCCGCGGCCGCGCGCGTGGAGTAGCCCGTCGTCGACGCCTCATCCAGGAAATTCATCGGATGGTAGACCAGGCTCACCTGCCCGCCGGACACCAGGCCCGCAAGCACCGGCCCGGCCGACAGCTCAAACCGCCGGCAAAACGGGCACAGGAAGTCGATAAAAACGTCGACGCGGACCGGGCCACGCCCCACCACTATCCCGTCGCCCTCCCCCGTCACGCCGGCGGGAAGACGGTCCGGCACAGCCAGATCAGCCATGAATCACTCCAGCAAAGACCTCCGGCGCGGCGTGCCACCCGCCGCGGCCACACGGCCATTGTCGCCCGCCGCCGCCAGCGCCGGCCGCACGACCCCTGCGACAGTGACCAGACCGTGCAGGTAGCCGCGGGCCGCAGGAGACCCGACCGGCACCGAGCCGCGCGGCGGCTAGGGAATGACACGCCGGGGGCACGTGGGAAACACTCAGACGATGACCGGCGTCCCGGCACCCACGCTGTACCACCGCTGGCTCGGCTGGCACGCCCTCGCCATGCGGCGTGCGATCACGGTGCTCAGCGCCGGGCTGATTGTCGCTGTTGTTCTGCTGCCGTTCGTGACCTGGGGCCTGGCACTGGTCGGAGGCTGGGACGCCGCCGCGCTCACCTTCCTCCTGACCACCTGGCCGATCATTTTCCGAGCCGACAGCGCACGCGCGGCGCAGTTCGCTCGCCGCGAAGACCAGACAGAAGGCTCCGCCAGGACGCTGCTGCTGGGCGCTAGCGTCGCCAGTCTCCTCGGCGCGGGCTACGCGCTTCACCTGGCCGGGCAGCACAGCGGCGCACCGCGGGCGCTACTGATCGGCGCCGCCGTGCTGACCGTCATGCTGTCGTGGACACTGATCAACACCGTCTACACCCTGCGCTACGCCGATCAGCACTTCCGGTCCACGCCCGGCGGCATCGAGTTCGGCACCGAAGACGGGCAGCAACATCCCAGCTACCGCGACTTCGCCTACGTTGCGTTCACCATTGGCATGACGTACCAGGTGTCCGACACCACCCTGCGCGACCCTCAGATCCGGCGCACCGTGCTCGCCCACGCGCTCTTGTCCTACGGGTTCGGCGTGGTCATCGTCGCGGGCTCGGTCAATCTCATCTCCGGCCTGTTCCGCTGACTTGCCACGCCGCCAGTGGGGCACATCGCCGACGGGCAACCGGGCTTGCATTGCGAACCCGCCTCCCGGTTGTGGCCCGGCGGCCAGCTCCCCTCCGAACAGGTGATCGCGTCCCGTCACGGGTGCGTCAGTTGAACGGAGCACCAGGGAATCCTCTAAATACAGGTACGAGCGGCACCCGCAGCCTCCCGCTCCGTCGGCGGCCCGGCGCGAGGGGCCCCGGTTATTCCCGGCGCCCCTCGCTTCTTTTCACGGACGCTGCGATAACCAGCGAAACTATCTCTTGCCTAGAACATGAGCCAGACCGTGAACGTGGAGCCGGTGGTCACGGTCTGGTGCATGATCGGGCCGCTGTTGCGGATCCGCAGGAACAGGCCGGTCTTCACGTTCTGGAACGTGATCATGGGTCCGGCGGCGTCTTCGATCCACCGCTGGCTGGCGAAGCCGTTGCCGCTATTCCCCGGCGGCGTCAGCGTCACGCCGCCGCCGCCACCGGTGGCCCTGCTGGTCAGGGCCAGCCCCCGGTTCTCCAGTACGACCGAATTGTCCGAGCCTTCGAATGCGCACTCGCTCCACGAGGTCGTGCTGGCTTGCCTCGGCTTCAAGATCGCGGCCGTCCCGGCAGGGAGGTTGGTGGGTGTCCCCAGGTAGTAGTCGACACCGTTGGCGGTGACGTGGAAGAAGTTGCCGCTGGCGCAGCGGGTCTGATGGTGGACAGCAGTCGTGCCGGCGCGGGCTACGCCAGCGCTAGTGGCGGCGGTTCCCGCGGCAAGCAGCCCCGCGGCGAGCATGAACGTAAGACGTCGCATAGTGCCTGTTCCCTCGTGATCTTTCCGTTGCGTTTCTTGCGGGCTCACCCGCAGGGACCGCCAGTGTCGCCGGTTGCCCCCGCTCGCCCCTTGCTAGTACAGAGCACCGACCACAGCCAGCAAATACACCCGCTTTCCGGCCGGTGCGGTCAGCTGTCACCGGCGGCGGTGGCTTCTCCGGCGGCTGCCTCGGCGAGGATCTGTTCGAGGGTGGCCTTCTCAGTTCACCTGGCCGGAGCTGCAGGGGAGGGGCGTGATCAATGCCTGTCTATGCCGTCACTGGAGCCTCAGGACACCTGGGGCGTTTCGCAGTTCAGAGTCTTCTGGCTCACGGCGTGCCACCGTCCGAGGTGGCCGCTGTCGTGCGCACCGCAGGCAAGGCCGCTGACCTCGCCGCGCGGGGCGTGCAGGTGCGCGAGGCGGACTACTCGCGCCCGCAGACCCTGGGCCCGGCGCTGGATGGCGTTGACCGGCTGATGCTGGTCTCAGGCAACGAGCCGGGCCAGCGCGTCATCCAGCACACCAACCTCATCGGGGCGGCGCGGATGGCCGGGGTCTCGCGCATCGTATTCACGAGCATGCTCAACGCCGATCGCACGACCAGCCCGGTCGCCGGCGATTACCGGGACAGCGAGTGGGTGCGACGCGAGGCCGGCGTGCCGTTCACCGCGCTGCGGAACGGCTTGTACATGGAGCGCTATACCGACCACCTCAGCGAGTACCTCCAAGCCGGCGAGATCATCGGCGCCGCCGGCAATGGCAAGATCTCGGCGGCTTCGCGCAAGGATTACGCTGCCGCCGCGGCGGCGGCGGTTCTCCGGGACGAAAGAGGGAACCGGACCTACGAGCTCGGCGGCCCGCCCTTCGGCCTCCCCCAGCTCGCGCAGGTCATCAGCGAGGTCACAGCCGCGAAGGTGACCTACCGTGACCTGCCGGCCGAAGAGTATGCCCAGGCGCTCTGGCGGGCCGGCCTTGATGAAGCAACCGCCCGCTTCGTGGCCGACGTCGACGCCTCGATCGCCCGCGGCGAACTCGAAACGAGCAGCGCGGACCTGACCAACCTGCTCGGGCGGGCCGCTACGGGTCTCGCCGAGGTCGTACGCGCGGCACACACCGGCTAGCGCCATCCCCCCGCATCCTGGCGACCTCAGCAGGAATGTCAGTGGCGCCGGCTCAGCAACCGGCGCAGACCTGCCCGCCGCTGCCTGAACCTAACACCAATCCGAGTTACAGCACCCCGCACTACGACCCCGCGCTGATCCACAGCGACGGCAGCGGCTACGTCTGCACCGCCGCGGAGTAGCCAGTCACCGGTCCAGGGGCCAGGGGCAGCGGATCCTGGCCCCTGCGGCGTGCGCGGCGGGGAGCGGCGGGTTTAGCTACAGGCTGGTCCACCAGGCCTCGATGATCACGTCGTGGGCGATGCCGATGTCGATGGTGTGATGCAGGCCGAGGCTGACGATACGGTCATCGTGCGGGTGGAACGGGCGGGCGGGATCCTCGCCCAGCACGGGGCCGAAGGCATCGATAAGCGGTTTCCAGAGGCTGGCCCAGTTGCGGCCTGGCCCAGTGGTCAACGCGATATTCAGCCCGGCCGGGCCCGGATCGATGGCAGCCGCCCGCGCCTCAAGCCGATCGTGGAGCCTCTGTTTCCACTCCGTGCGCAGATAAGACCCAGCCATCCGGGTCGAGAACTGCGGGGCGGCCCCGGCAGTGCCCGGCTGGGCCGGTCCCACCGCTAGTGAAGACGGCCCGTGGATCTTGCGGCCGAAGATGGCCGCCACCCGCTCCGGGCCCAGCCGCTGAGCGACCGGGAACAGGTAGTTGTCCAGGTCATGACCGCCATCAATCAGTGAGACGCCATCGCTGAACCCAACGATCAGCTCGGCAGCAACCCGGCCGCTCACCGTCGCCAGCACCGGCCCGGCGATGGCCTCCACATGCGCCAGGAAACGAGCCAGCTTCACCTGGCTGGGATGCCCCGCCCGGTCCCAGCTGGCCAGCTGTGGCTTGACGCTCTGCCGCATCACGCCTGCCGGGCGGCGGTACACCATTGCCATGTGAGTCATCGTCGTGCGCGTCCGCATCTGGTGGCAACCATCGGTGGTGGCACCGGACGGCGTGCAAGCGACCGTGGCCAAGTGGCGTTGGCCCGTGAGCGGGCCCGGGTTCCTTCGAGGTGGTCTCAGGTAGCAGGAGCCGAGGCAAAGAGGTTGAGCCCGAGCGCTTCGGAGAGGTATCTGGTGATGCGTTGTCCCCGCACGCTGTTGCCTGCCGCATCAAGCGGCGGGGAGAAGGTGCCGAGGCCTCCCTTGCCGGGCGACACGGTCACGATGCCTCCGGCGACCCCGCTTTTACCGGGCAGGCCCACGTCGTAGAGCCACTGGCCAGAATGCTCGTAGAGCCCGGCCGTGGCCAGCACGGCCAGTACTCGCTTGCAGTAGCGGGTGTGGATGGCTTGCTCACCGGTTACCGGATTCACGCCGCCATTCGCCAGTGTGGCCCCCATCACGGCAAGGTCCCGCGCGCTCACCCGTACCGAACATTGGCGCGTGTAGACGTCGGTGGCGAGATTAGGGTCGCAGTACATGCGGCCGTAGCCGTCGAGGAGGTGGGCGATGCCCCGGTTGCGGTCGTTGGTTGCCGTCTCGGACTCATAGACGTCCTCATCCATTACCAGCTTCCGCCCGGCGAACCGCGACATCGCGGCGATGATGCTCGCGAATTTCTCGTCGGCAGTGGTACCCGGCACCAGGCTTGTGGTGGCCATGGCACCGGCATTGACCAGGGGATTCATGGTGCGATCCGCGTTGAGCTCGATGGCCATCACCGAGTTGAAGGGCAGCCCGGTGCTGTTGACGCCCAGTTTCCGGCGCGCCTCCTCATGCCCAAGGGCGTGACAAACCAGGGCGAAGACAAACAGCTTGGAGATGCTCTCGATGGCAAACTCCTGGTCAGCGTCGCCAACTGAGAAGATCCGCCCGTGAACCCCGGCAACACAGACACCGAAGGCGCTGGGCGACGCCGCCGCGAGCGCAGGAATATAGTCCGCGACAGCCCCCTCGCCGAGATCACGATAGCGCTCGTAGCCGGTAGTGATGAGGGCCTGCACGTCAGTATCGGGCGGGAGCACCCCTGTCGATACTCGTTCGGTCCCAGGGCGGTCATCGGGCAGAGGATCGCGGTCCATGTTCATCCCTTGGTTGGCGGAGTACCTGCCAGCCGGCCTTCACCCGATGATCGGGCTCGACCGGACCGATGGTATCCGCCGGCCGATTCGCAGGGCCGAAAGGCTCAGGTGCATGCCCGCACTGGCCAGCCAGCCAGAACGCGCTCGCGGCGGCAGCACCGGACGTAGCCTGCGGGCAGAACCCGCGACGAGTCCTGTGCCGATGAGAGCATCCCTGCGGCCACCGGGGTATCAGGTGCCGGGCGGCGTTGCGGAAGCACGCCACTTGCTCGCTCTGGGCCAGCAGGTTGGAGATGGTGCCACCTGGAGTCCCCGCTCAGAGGATCACTGGTCGGCGGCCATGAGCTCAAGTAGCTCAACGCACCTGCGCAGGTTGCTCGCGATTTCTTCGCGCACGGGATCGCCAAAGAGGTAATCCGTCCCCTCATCGGGCAAGTGCGGAGCCTCGGCGGTGCTCGTGCTGGGGAGCAGCCACCGGGGCCACCTGGCATTGGAGAACACCCACAGCGCCTCCAAGATCAGGGAGAGCCCGATGGCGATTACCCCGATCAGGCGCCCGGCTGGCCAGGGCCAGTTCTGCTGGGGCACGATAATGAGCCCGAGGCCACCAAGAAAAGCAAACAGCCCGGCATTGTAGGAGTACCTTGCGCGTTTCATATGCCGGGCGCGCAGGTCCATCTCCTCCCACTGCCGAACGCGCACGATGTGCAGGATTTCAGAGTTGGAAGCCGCTTCCGGGTTGTAGTCGAGGCGCTCCGCGGGGGTGGCGGCATACCCGAGTGCCGTGGCACTGAACTGGAGTGCGTTCAGCAGGAGCGCAGCGGCAATGGCGAACAACGCGATCGCGTACCCGGCCAGCCATGGCTGATCCTGGCCGATGACAAGTTGCGCGACGATCGTGAGCGAGAAGCCAGCGAGCAGCGGAGCGGCGATGCCGCCGACCATCTCTGCCTGCTTCGCGTAGTTGATCGGCCGCCGCCGACTCCAAACCCGTGGTGGCTCGGCCATAACTCAGTCGCCGGGGGTATCAGAGCCCCAGCCCTGGGCAGGGGGAGGAGCAGAGCCAGGAGCAGGGGGAGGCGGAGGCGGGCCCGGCGGGGCTGGGGGCCATGTATAGCGACGTGGTGGGCTTTCTTCTTCAACCCTGCGCTCAGCCTCCTCAGCCCGTTGAGCGGCTATTTCGGCCCGGCGGGCGGCCTCCTCGGCCCGGCGCGCGGCTTCTTCGGCCCTGCGCGCGGCATCTTCCAGGCGGTCATTCTCCATGGCGGCCCCCTTTCACGGGCTCCAAGATGGCACGACCGGGAACCGTTGGGCATGCAAACACGGTCAGGGACTGCTTACGGCAGGCCCATTTGGTGCCACTGGGGCGCGTCCCTTACCCGCCGCACCCAAGGCTTCAGGATGCGGCGTTCAGCCGTCGACCACCGCGAGCACCCGCCACTGGCCGGGCACGCCCTTGAGCTCGTAGAGCCGCGGTCGTCGAACTGGAGGCCGGACCCTGCGACCTGCGCCTGCCAGGATCGTGTTTCCCGCTAAGTGCCGGGGCCAGCCCAGGCGGCTGGCCCCGGCGCTCGCCAGCAGGCCGCCCGCTAGGGCGCGAACGAGGCTCCGTCCAGTGACGTGAAGCACTGGGCGTTGGAGAACGGGTCGCCGTTCTGCTGCTGCACGGTCACCACCCCATTGGACTGGATGAACAGCCGCCCGTTGGCGGCGCCGCACAGGTCGACCTTCACGTAGGTGTTGGTGGCCGGCCGGAACGGCGCCGGCAGGGTGGTGATGACCCCGCTGGTGCCGGACGCGATCGCGCCCTTGAGGTGGACGATCCCGGAGAGGATCTCCACCTGCGGCCGTGAGGTAGCGAAGGGGCCGGCGGTCCAGCCATTGATCAAGGTGAGGTCGGCGAACGTGGCCGCCTGCGCCGAGGCCGCACCAAGGAGTTGCGCGGGTATCAGGAACCCCGCGGTGCACAACACGCAGACGGCTGTACGACGTAGTCTTCGCATCCCACTGCCTCCTGAGGCTTCGCTGGGTGACGGCCCGCATGCGCGCCCGCCGCGCGCGCATGGGTCGAAGCGCTGCTCGAAGAGGTCCAGCCGCCCCCGCGAGAAGGCCCCGCCGCGGCATCTCGCCGACCGATAATTAACATTTGATTACGATTGCGTCAATAAGTCTTTACGCAACAGGGCTGGGCGCTGACGCGGAGTAATGCAAAGGCCCGCAATCGGGAAGCCAGCGGCCGGGCTGCTTGGCTCACCGGGCGGCGGTTACTAGATTCTGGCCGTGGCCATGCAGGGCGAACTTCTGGACAAATGGCGCGCGGACCTGGCCGCGTGGGCGATCCCCGAGCACATCATGGCCGCCGTGCCGGACTCGCCCTGGGTGCTGCCGCGGCAGGTGTTCGCGCGCCGCGCGGACCGGCTGATGGCCGAACCGGCCGGGCCGTCCTACGAGCGGGAAGCCGAGGCGCTCGAGCCGGCCGGCACAGTACTGGACATCGGCTCGGGCGCCGGGGCAGCCTGCCTGCCGCTGGCCCCGCACGCGACCAGCGTCACCGCGGTGGACACCGACGCGGACATGCTGACCCTGCTCGCGCAGCGCGCGACCGCGGCCGGCCTGGACCTGCGGACGATACCTGGCGGCTGGCCGGAGGTGGCGGATCAGGCCGGGCCGGCCGACGTGGTGACCTGTCACAACGTGGTCTACAACGTCCCAGACATCTGGGATTTCCTGGAAACTCTGACGAACCACGCCCGCCGGCGGGTAGTAGTCGAACTGACCGCGGCACACCCGCTGACCTCGCTCAACCCGCTCTGGCTGCGGTTCCACGGGCTACGGCGGCCGGACGGGCCCACCGCCGCGGACCTGCTGGCGATCCTGGCGGCAGCAGGCTTGAACGCAGGGCACACTGAATGGAGCCGTCCGGCCGAGGCAGACTATGCGGGATTCGCTGAGCTCGTCGACGTCACCAGGCGCAGGCTATGCCTGCCGGCCGATCGCGCCAGCGAGGTGGAAACCGCGCTCCTCGACCTGGGGAGCCAACGCGAACGGCCCGGGGACCTGGGGTCATCCGGGCGGAACGTGGTCACGATCTGGTGGGAGGGCACCGCGTGAACGAGTGGCCAACGGGCTGGTTCCGTGAGGACAAACCGGCCGCGCCGCAGGACGGGAACGCCATGCCGGGCGCCTCAGCGGGAAGCGCCGCCGCGGGCAGTGCTGCGGCGGGAAGTGCTGCAGCCGGGAGCGCCGGTGGCATGCCGGGGATCTCGGGAGACCCCACCGTCCGGCTGCCGGCCGGTTCCGGTGCCGCCGGCCCGGGCGGCATGAGCCAGGGCTACCCGAACGCGGGCTACGCAACGGCAACGGGCGCCCCGGCAAACCCGTGGCCCAGCCAGCCGCCGGTGCGCTCGGCACCAGGCCGTCCCCCAGGGGCGCCAGGACCTACTCCGGCGGGCGGAGACCGCGGCGGCCCCGGCTCCGGCTGTTTCTCGCGTTCCTGGCCGGGCTCGTCGTGGTGCTCCTGATCCTGGTCATCGGCGGGTACTTCTATCTGGACGGCAAGCTCAACCGGTCCAACGTGCTGGTGTCCTACGCGGGCCAGCCCGCCGCGGGCGCCGGGTCGAACTGGCTGATCACCGGCTCCGACAGCCGCCAGGGCCTCACCCGCAAGCAGGAGCACAAGTATCACACCGGTGTCGACGTCAGTGGCCAGCGCAGTGACACGATCCTGCTGCTGCACATTCCCGGGAACGGGGGACCCGCGGTGCTCGTCAGCCTCCCCCGGGATTCCTACGTCAAGATTCCCGGCTACGGCTACAACAAGCTCAACGCGGCATATTCATTCGGCGGCCCGAAACTTCTCGCCGAGACCGTGCAGAACGCCACCGGTCTGCGCATCGAGCACTACATGGGAATCGGCTTCGGCGGGCTGGTGAATGTCGTCAACTCCGTTGGCGGCGTCACGATGTGCTTCAAGCACTCCCTCCATGACCCCGCTTCCGGCGTGCATCTGAAGAAGGGCTGCCAGACCCTGAGCGGCGGTCAGGCACTGAGCTTCGTCCGGGTCCGGCACACGTTCGCCAGCCAGGACCTGCAGCGGGAGGAGAACCAGCGGGTGTTCATCAAGGCGTTGCTGAGCAAGCTGACCAGCCCAGGCGTCATGTTCAACCCGTTCTCCGTCGTTCCCGCGGCGCTCGGCGCCGTCGATTCCCTGAGTGTGGATGACGGGACCCACCTCAACCAGCTCATCAGCGTCGCGTTCGCGCTGCGCCAGCCGGAAACCACCACGGTCCCGATCGCGAACTCCAACCTGTCCACGGCCGCGGGCGACGCCGTGCAGTGGGACTCCGTTCAGGCCGGCTGTTCCACGACCTGAACACCGACACCAAGGTGCCCAAGCGGCTGATCACCGGCTCGCACCTGCAGGGCTGAGCGTCAGCGGGGCTCCCGCCGGAGCGCCCGGGACCCGGCCTTCGCCGGGCTTTACATCGCTCGATAAGCGGCTTGTGAACCTTGCGCGCGCCAGGGCCACATTCGATACCATGCGTCGCATCTCATAACTGCATACCTGGTCGGAGGTTGAATGAGGACCGCTGGCGCATCTCGTACAGCCCGCCCGCTTGGTCTTTCTTCGCGCGAGGCCGAAATCATGACCCTCATCGCGGCAGGACACTCCAACGGCGAAATCGCCGCACGGCTTGTTCTGGCCGAGAAGACGGTCAAGAACCACGTAAACCGGATCTACGCAAAGCTGGGCGCGGAATCCCGCGCGGCGGCCATCGTCCGCTGGACGGAAGCCAGCAACGGTGCTGGCGCCGCCAACCTCACTTGACCTCGCTCCACCGCCCACGATCCAGCTCGCCTTCAAGCCCCGCCCATAGCGGCTGTCGGCTGAACTTTGCACTGCCTGCAGCCCGTTCTTGGCTTCTCACCGGGCCGGAACCCGCCTAAGATCGACAGGTCAACTCCAGCGCGCATTCAGCAAACTCTCAGGCTCATTGGCCAGGATTCCTGTTATGACCACACCGGCGGGCGACGGGCGGAAGCGGCCCGAAGCTCAACTCCTCGTGGTGGAGGACGAGCCGAACATTCTCGAGCTCCTCGCCGCGAGCCTGCGCTATGCCGGGTTCGAAGTTATCAGCGCGAGCGCGGGCACCGAGGCGGTGCAAGCGGCACAGCGCTACCGGCCCGACCTCATCGTGCTCGACGTGATGCTGCCCGACATGGACGGCTTCGACGTCGTCCGGCGGCTGCGCGGCGGCGGCGATCGGATCCCCGTGGTGTTCCTGACGGCCAGGGACGCGATGGACGACAAGATCCGTGGCCTGACGCTCGGCGGCGACGACTACGTGACCAAGCCGTTCAGCCTGGAGGAGGTCATCGCCCGGATCCGGGCTGTGCTCCGGCGCACCAGGGGGGACGGCGCCGAGCCGACGCCCCGGTTGAAGTTCGCCGACCTGGAGCTTGACGAGGACAGTCATGAGGTGTGGCGGGCCGGCCAGCCGGTGCAGCTCTCGCCCACCGAGTTCAAGCTGCTCCGTTACTTCATGGGGAACGCGAACCGGGTGCTGTCCAAGATGCAGATTCTCGACCATGTGTGGGACTACGACTTCCGCGGTGACACGGGGATCGTCGAGTCCTATGTCTCGGTGCTCCGCCGCAAGGTGGACAGCACCGAGCCGCGGCTGATCCACACCCTGCGCGGCGTCGGGTACGTGCTCCGGCTGCCCTCGTCCTGACCGGCATGACTGGGTTCGCTCCTCCCGCATCCTCCGGCCCCGTGCAGGCGATGCGGCAAGCAGCCGGCCGGGTACCGCTGCGGATCAAGCTGGTCGCGGCGCTGCTCGCGCTCGTCGTCATCGCCCTGGCCGTGATCAGCATGGTCGGCCTGGCGCAGTTCCGCGGCTATCTGCAGGACCGCGCGGACTCCCAGCTACGGGCGCTGAGCGCGCAGATCACCAATCCCTCGGGGATCGGCGGGCTGCGCTCGCAGGCGCTCAGCTTCGAGGGCTACGTCATAGAACTGCGGGATGCCCAGGGGCAGCTGGTGCCGTGCGACGTGTGCACCTCCGGCGCCGTCCCGGGTTCCGGCCCCAACGTCCCCACCAGCACGTCCTGGCTGACGGCCAACAACAACAAGCTCGTCACGGTCCCGGCCGCCAGCGGCGGGGACAACTGGCGGGTGCTGGCCCGCCCGGCGAGCTACCACGAGACGGTGCCGCCGTTCGGGGAGGCCGGGCCGAGCCTGTCCGGGACGCTGATCCTGGGCGCGGACCTCGGCCACCTGGACCAGGCGGTCGGCTGGCTGGCCAATGTCGACCTGGTAGTCAGCGCGATCATCGTCTTGGCGCTCGCGATCGTGGGCGTCGCGATGGTCCGGGCCAGCCTGCGCCCGCTCAGCGACATCGAGCGCACGGCGGAGGCCATCGCGGCGGGCGACCTGTCCCGCCGGGTGCCCTACTACGACCCCAGGACCGAGATGGGTCGCCTCGCCACGTCGCTGAACGTGATGCTGGCCCACGTCGAATCGGCCTTCCGGGCGCGCGCCCAGTCCGAGTCCGCCGCCCGTCATTCCGAGGAACGGATGCGCCGCTTCCTGGCCGATGCGAGCCATGAGCTGCGTACTCCGCTCACCGCGATCCGCGGCTACGCCGAGTACTACCGGCAGCGTGGCGGGCTGAAGAACGGCTCGGCCTCTCCCGCGATCGCCACGGCCGCCGAGGTCGCTCCGCCCCGCCACTCCCGCGGCCGCTGAGGCTGGTGCCGCTATCGCCGCGGCCGCCGCCCATGCGGGCGCCGTGGCCGGTACCGGCACCGTGCCGGATTCGCTGGCGGACCCGTCGGCCAGCAACGAGCCGCTCACCAGGCAGGACATGGACCGGATCATGGAGCGGGTCGAGCAGGAGTCGTCCCGGATGGGCGGGCTCGTCGAGGACATGCTCGTGCTGGCCCGCCTCGACCAGCAGCGCCCGGTCGAGCGCCGCCCCGTCGACCTGCTCACGCTCACGGCGGACGCGGTCCAGGACGCCCGCATCGTCGCGCCCAGCCGGTCGATCGACCTGACGGTCGGCACCAGCGCCGCGTTCCTGGTGCTGGGCGACGAGCCCCGGCTGCGCCAGGTGATCGGCAACCTGATGAACAACGCCCTGACCCACACCCCCGACGGCTCGCCGATCTCCGTGCGGATCCTCACCGGGTACCAGCAGGGCAATCCAGCCGTGCCGTGCGCCATCGTCGAGGTCACCGACCACGGCCCCGGGCTGACCCCGGAGCAGGCCAGTCGCGTCTTCGAACGCTTCTACCGGGCCGACCAGGCACGAGGCCGCCGCACCGGCGGCAACGGGCTTGGCCTGGCGATCGTCCAGGGGCTGATCGCGGCGCACGGCGGGACCGTCAGCCTGGACACCGCGCCCGGGTACGGCGCCACGTTCCGTATCACTCTCCCGCTGGCCCCCGAGGCGCTGGCCACGGAAGCCGCCGACGACTGAGCCGGGGACCGGCGGCCGGGCCAGGGACCGGCGGCGCGCCTAGGATGTCGGCTGTGCCTGAGCAATTCGATCCCGTCGCGCACAACCGGGCGGCGTGGGACCGCGAGGTAGCCAGCGGCAACGAATGGACCCGCCCGGTCGGGCCCGAGGTCATCGCCCGCGCCAGGGCCGGGGACTGGTCCGTGGTGCTCATCGGGTACCACGCCACGCCCCGCGACTGGTTCCCCGCCGACCTGCACGGCGTCGCGGTGCTGTGCCTGGCCTCCGGCGGCGGCCAGCAGGGCCCGGTGCTGGCGGCGGCAGGCGCGGACGTGACCGTGTTCGACAACTCCCCCGCCCAGCTCGCCAGGGACGAGGAGGTCGCCGCGCGCGACGGCCTGGCGCTGCGGACCGTGCTCGGCGATATGCGCGACCTGTCCGCCTTCCCCGACGCCAGCTTCGACGTGGTCTTCAACCCGGTGTCGAACGTGTTCTGCCCGGAACTGGCGCCGGTCTGGCGTGAGTCGTTCCGCGTGCTGCGCCCCGGCGGCGTGCTGATGACCGGGTTCATGAACCCGGACATCTACATCTTCGACCTGGTGGCGCTGGACGAGCGCGAGGAGTTCGTCGTGCGCCATCCGATTCCGTTCTCCTCGCTGGACCTGCCCGCGGACGAGCGCGCCCGGGCTTACGGGGACGGCGGCCCGATCGAGTACAGCCACACGCTGACCGAGCAGATCGGCGGCCAGCTCGGCGCGGGCTTCCTGCTCACCCACCTGGTGGAGGCCCCGCACCACGCCGATGCCACGGCCCGCTACATGACTGGCTTTATCGCCACCCGCGCGATCAAGCCCGCGGGGGCATGAAGCCGGGGCAGGTGTCGGTGACGGCACAGCGGGTCGCGGCGCACCGGCTGACGTTCGACCGGGTCGCTGCGCCCTACGGCGACCCGGCCGCTGACACCGCCCTCGCCCGGGACGTGGCCGCGGCCGCGGCACCGGGCCCGATGCGGGAGTACCTGCGAGCGCGCACGCGGTTCTTCGATGGCGTGGTCACGCGCGCGCTCAGCCGCGGCTTTGCGCAGATCGTGACCGGTGCCGCCGGGTATGACGGGAGGTCGCTGCGGTACGCACGACCGGGGGTGCTCTGGTTCGAGGTCGATCACCCGGCCACCCAGCAGGACAAGCGCTCGCGGCTGGACCGGCTCGGGATCGACACCGGTCACCTGCGGTTCGTCGCGGCGGACTTCACCGTGGACCCGGTCGCCGACCTGCTGGTGTCCGCCGGGCTTGACCCGGGCCTGCCCAGCCTGTTCCTGCTCGAGGGGGTCGCGGTCTACCTGGAGGAGGCCGTGCTCCGGTCGCTGCTGGCGCAGTTGCGGCGGATCGCCGCCGACGGCAGCAGGCTTGCCCTCAGCCTGTTGGTGAGCGACGGCTCCCCGGAGCGGGCCGCGCGCCGCGCCGCGTTCCAGGCCGCGGTGGCCGCAGTGGGCGAGCCCGCCCGGTCCGTGATGACAGGCACCGACGCGGACACGGTGCTCGAATGCACCGGCTGGCGGCCCGTCCGCCACCCGGGCCAGGGAGACCGCGCCGCACACGCCGGTTTCATCGTTGCCGGGCCATTAATTCGTTCGTGATCATGAGTTTGGTGTCGCTACCACAACACCAAACTCATGATCACGAAGCTCGAGGCGGCGGCCGCCGGATAACAGAGTCCACACCGTAAGCACGCGGGCGGCCGGTCACGGTTCACCCAGGTGAGGGTCCTAAGGGAAGTCAGAGAGCCAGCACCGCGCGAGCGGCGGCCAGCGCCTCCTCGCGGTATGCAGCGCCGAACAGGACCACGTGCACGAGCAGCGGGTGCAACTGGTGCAGCGGGACACGCTGACGCCACCCCGGTGCCAGCGGCGCCTGGTCGGCATAGGCACCCAGGATCCGGTCCAGGTACGGCGCCCCGAACAGCGCGAGCATGGCCAGGTCGGTCTCCCGGTGCCCGCCGTGCGCGGCCGGGTCGATCAGCCATCCGCTCCCCCCGGACCACAGCACGTTCCCCGACCACAGGTCACCGTGGATGCGGCTGGGCGGCTCGTCCGGGCCGGCCACGTCGGCCGCCCGCGCCGCGGCGGACTCGACCAGCCGGGCATCGGCGCCGGACAGCGTGCCTGCGTCGACGGCCAGCCGCAGGTAAGGCAGCACCCGGCAGGCGCGGTACCAGTCCGGCCAGGTAACCGGGCCGCTGGCGGCGGAGGCCGGCGTGGGTTGATCGTTCGGCAAAGAAAGGTTCGCGATGAATCCGGGCCACGGTGCACCGAACCGGGGCGCGCCAGCCCCGTGCAGCCTCGCCAGTTCGCCGCCGAGCCGCTCTGCGGCGGCGGGGCCGGCCCGGCCCGGCGGGACCTGCGAGACGACCAGCGTGGCGTCGTCCCAGCCGAGCACCCCGGGCACGCCGGCCGCGCCCGCCTCGCCCAGCCAGCGCAAGCCGCGGGCCTCGGCGCCGAACACCCCGCCGAGGTCAGCGGCGGCCACCTTCGCGAACACTGCCCGGCCGTCGGCGAGCACCGCCCGGTAGTAGTTCCAGCGGAACTGTGATCCGGCGGCCCGCAGTTCGCGCACGGCCGCGCCGGTGAGCCGCTCCAGGCGGCCGGCGACGTCTGCGCCGGTCACGTCCGGGGTTGCGGGGCCGCGTCGAGCAGTTCCGCCAGTTGCCGTTCGAGCCCGCGCGCGCCGGCCAGCACCAGGTCGAGCGCGAGGGCGTAGTACTCCTGCGGGGCGCCGTAGGGGTCGGGGACCTCGCCGTCGTAGGGATCGTCGCTGGCCAGCGCGGGATCGAACGAGCGGAGCAACTGGATACGGGCGGCATCCTCCGGCGGGGCCATCCGGCGCAGGCTGGCGAGGTTGTTCCGGTCCATCGCGACCAGGAGGTCGTAGCCGGCCAGCCAGGACCGCTGGATCTGCCTGGCTCTGTGCGCGGAGCCGTCGTAGCCGCGGCGGGCAAGCTCTTCGCGGGCCTGGCCCGTGCATCCGCTCCCCGATGTGCCAGTCGCCGGTGCCCGCGCTGTCCACGCTGACCGCCTCGGCCAGCCCGGCCCGCGCGAGTTCGTCGCGCAGCACGATCTCCGCCATCGGCGAGCGGCAGATGTTTCCGAGGCAGACCAGGCAGACCTTGTAGGGTCCGGACGGTTGCCGCGCCGGGGGCAACTCCGGCGGCACGGGCGAGTTCACGGGCATAACACCTAGGATGCCCGACGGGGAATGATGATCACGCAGGGAGCCTGACCACCATGAAGAGCATGCCATCGGACCAGACCTACCGGCCCGTGTCATTCTGGCTCGACACCGTACCTGGTTCGCTGGCGCCCAGCGTGGTGCTGCCCGGCGACTTGGCGGTGGACGTGGCGATCGCCGGCGCCGGGCTCACCGGCCTGTGGACCGCCTACTACCTGGCCACCGCGCAGCCCGGGCTGCGGGTCGCGGTGTGCGAGGCGGAGATCGCCGGGTTCGGTGCGTCCGGGCGCAACGGCGGCTGGTGCTCCGCGCTGTTCCCGGCCTCGCTGGCCAAACTCACCCGGATGGCGGGCCGGGACGCCGCGGTCGCGATGTACCGTGCCATGCAGGCAACGGTGGACGAGGTCGGCCGGGTCGCCGCGGCCGAGAACATCGACTGCCACTGGGCCAAGGGCGGAACCGTGGTTGTGGCCCGGTCGGCGGTGCAACTGGAACGCGCCAAGGCCGAGGTCGCCGAGGCGCGGGACTACGGTTTCGGCGAGGAGGACCTGACGCTGCTGACCGAGAGCGAGGCCCGCAGGCACATGGGGGCCACCGGCGTGCTCGGCGGCACCTTCACCCCGCACTGCGCGGCGATCCATCCCGCGCGCCTGGTGCGGGGGCTCGCCGGGGCGGTCAGGTCGCGCGGGGTGAAGGTGTTCGAGCGCACCCCGGTGACGCAGATCGCGCCGGGCAAGCTGGTCACCACGCGGGGGACCGTCACGGCCGACTACGTCATCCGGGCCACCGAGGGGTACACCCCGGCCCTGCCGGGCCTGCACCGCGCGGTGATACCGGTGTACTCGCTGATGATCGCGACCGAACCGCTGCCCGATGCGGTGTGGGACGCGGTGGGGCTGGCTGGCCGGCCCACCTTCAGCGACGGCCGTCACCTGCTGATCTACGGCCAGCGCACCGCCGACGGGCGGTTCGCCTTCGGTGGCCGGGGCGCGCCCTACCATCTGGGCTCGGCCGTGCGGCCGTCGTTCGAGCGTGTACCCGCGGTGTTCACGGGGCTGCGCCGGACGCTTGGCGAACTGTTCCCCGCCCTCGCTGACGTCGCGGTCACGCATAGCTGGGGCGGGCCGCTGGGCATCGCCAGGGACTGGTGCGCCTCCGCGGGCCTGGACCGCGCCACCGGGCTCGGCTGGGCCGGCGGGTACGTCGGCGACGGGCTGGCCACCACCAACCTGGCCGGGCGCACCCTGGCGGACCTGATCCTCGACAAGGGCAGCGACCTGACCCGGCTGCCGTGGGTGAACCACCGGTCCCGGCCATGGGAGACCGAGCCGTTGCGCTGGCTCGGCATCAACGCCGGGCTGCACACCATGGGCTGGGCTGACGGAGCCGAGAAGCGCACCGGGCGGCCGTCCAGGGCGGCGCAGGTCATGGGGCGGTTCCTCGGCGGCTGACGGGCTGCGTGGAACCCGGCACGCCCGGCCGGGCGGCGGCGCGGGCAAGGGTGGCCGACGGTTACCGCGGCCGGCTGAGATGCTGTTACCATCACTGGGTTGCAAGCGCCGCTAGCTCAATTGGCAGAGCAGCGGACTCTTAATCCGCGGGTTCGGGGTTCGAGTCCCTGGCGGCGCACCCGTGAACGCCCTGGCCACAGGCCGGACGCGTGACTTACGCTCAGCACCAGCGATGTGACGAGCAGCAACGGCACTCATCGGCTCATCACCGCACCCACCGGCGCCGGTAATGCCAGCGGCAAACGGTGGCACGATATGACTGTGCCCAGGAAGGGACTTGTCCTGCTCGCCGCTGGTATCGCGGCGCTTGCGCTGACAGCCTGCACTACCGGGACGGGTTCAACCACGATACCCAGGCCGACCGGGAGCAAAGCCAGCGGAAGTGAGCCCGGCCTGTCCGCGAGGGCCTCGTATCGGCCGGGCGTTGTGGATGTGAGTAGATCGGCCCATGTGTACCGGGGCACCGAGACCTTCTGCCTGCGCTCGCCGCTGTCAGGAACGGCCCGGTATTCCGTCCGTGGGAGCCGGGCAAGCTTCGTCCTCGACATCCATGGTTTCCAGCCGAAGACCGGCATAGGGCTCGATTGGATCAATAATCCGGTCCGTGGTTACTTGGTCGGGGCATTTACCACCGACGCGGCGGGCAGTTACGTCGGCGCCGCCCAGATGTTCCGGCCGGGGGAAGTGCGGGCGATCGCCATCAAGTTTGAGCGCCCCGGCGGTACAGGACTGCCGGGCATCGGGACGCCCTGCTGAGGGGATCACCGCCGATAGCTGCACTCGCCTCCGATCGGCCTGGCCGGGGTTGCAGTTTGGGTGCAGTTCACCAACGTGTAGCGCCGTCCCGCGGAGACGTTGGTCCACCTTGAACCAATCCGGACGGCTGCGACCCGAGCTGCTAATGCGGTTAGGGTTTACGCCCCTTCCGGGATTCAGATCCCCAAGGCCCGAAAGCTCCGTAGGGTTTGGACTCGGCCGCCTCGGTCAGGGTGGGAGCACACGAAATGCGCGTCCCATACACGTGCCGCACCGGCACCCGGTTTCGCGCCCTTCGGCGCGTGGCTTCACGGCGCTAACCCTCGCCGCTAGGACCACGAAGGCACCGGTGCCGGCGAGCAGGACCCACCACCAGACCGCCACATTAAACCAAGCTTGATACACATGCTGCGCTCGCACAAACCGGAACAACAGTGGCCAGCCCACCACTACCGGAACACCAATCAGAACGCCCAGGCCCATACGCAAAGCGCGGCTCCGGGAGGCAGCCGCAAGCGTCTCTGCGAAGAACGACCAGACCTGCGCACCCGCGCGCACAGCCCCAGCAAGTACCATCCCCCACGACAGCAAGCTCTCGACGAGCAAGACCCGCACTACAAGACGCATGGCTGGCCCCTTCCGGCCGCCGGGCGGACCCCTTGGGGGATGTGACCAGCCTCAGGCGTCGCCCTGTTGCCTTTATCGAACACCTAGCACCGGGCCAGCACAACACCGAGGACGCAAGCAGCAACGCGAGCAGCAACACTGATGCACTGGACCGGACATACGCCAACCGCCACGAACACGTAAGCGCTGCTCATCCGAAGGCCCGGACAGCCTCGGACGGTTTCGATGCTAACCGGGCCTGTCTCTTAATCCGCGGGTTCGGGGTTCGAGTCCCTGGCGGCGCACCCGTCCTTGTGTGTTCTCGGCTGATCCTTGACGCTGCGCGTCACACGTGATGGCCTACGGCCCCCCTTGGGCTGATCTTCCCGGGCAAGCCGGTCAGGCGCCGATGCGGAGCCGTACGCACGAGACCGGGCTGTGCGCCGGGGCGAGCGGAGTGCCCGCGGCCGGGTTGACATCAAACTCACACGCAGATCACGCGTAGGCCTGAGGCCCGCACGCGAGGATGTGACTCGTGCCGGGACCAGGGGTCTTCTGGCTTCTTCAAAAAGCCCCGGTGGTACGGGACGCGCAGGGAGGACCGCGTGACACAACTTGGCTTCCCGGCAACGGAGAGCAGTCCCAGTGATCATGGCCGGCAGGCGGTGCGCGGATCACGGCTCGCCCGCCGCCGCCGCGCCCTGTTCTGGGTGGCTGGCGGGGCGGCCCTGCTGGCCATCGGCGGGCTTATTGGCTCCTCGTTCGTCAAATCGCCGCAGCAGATCGCGGCGGATACCGCGGCGCCGCCACCCACGGTGACCACGGCGAAGGTCGTCTCGCAGATCCTCACCTCGTCGGTGCAGATGCGCGGCGTGGTGTACCCGGGGACCCAGTACGACGTGTACCCGTCCGCTCCGGAGTCGGATACATCGGATACAGGAGCATCGGGCACCGGATCCGCGGCAGGCGGTTCCGGGACCGGCGGTGGCTCGCAGGGGGCCGTGTACATATCGAGGCTGGACGTGGCCGCCGGCCAGACGATCTCCAACGGAGAGAAAATCGCCGAGATAGACGGCGAGCCGCTGTTCGCACTGACCGGCCGGGTGCCGGCATGGCGGGACATCACGCCAGGTGAGACCGGGCCCGACGTGGCGGAGCTGCAGAAGGCGCTTGCCTCGCTCGGGTACTACACCGGCGGCGACACGCCCGGGCTCTTCGGCGCGGCGACCCAGGACGCGGTGGACCTGTACTACGAGCACCTTGGCTACACCCCCTCGGCAACGGGCGGCGTGCCGATGACCGACGTGCTCTTCCTCCCCTCGCTGCCCGCGAAGGTGATCGCGGTGAACGGCGCCAAGGGCCAGCAGCCCGGCCAGCCGTTCCTTGAGCTTGCCGCGCGCGGATCGCTGGCGCTCACCGGCGAACTGCCACCCGCGTACGCCGGGCAGGTCAAGACCGGCCTGAAGGCGAAGATCTTCGACGAGGTGACCGGCATTCACGCCGCCGGGACCGTCGCCGACGTAGGGACGCCGACGACGATTACGCCGGTAGGGGCGATCGTGAACGTCGGAGGCGGCGCGGCGTCGGCCAGCGCCGCGCAGGCCGCCGGTTCCGGGTCCACCGGCTCCAATGCCACCGGCACGTCCGGGTCGGGCAATTCTGGCAGCGCTACGAACCCCGGGGGTACGCCGTTCATCCCGCTGACCGTGAATCCGTCCAAACCGCTCCCGGCGGCGCTGAACGGCGAGAACGTCCTGGTCACCGTGGCGACCGGGCGGACAGAGGGCCCGGTACTCACCGTCCCGGTCGCCGCGATCGTCACCACCGGGTCCGGCACCAGCTACGTCACCGTGGCCGGCGCGGATGGCAAGCAGACCCAGGTCCCGGTCACGCCGGGCATCTCCGAGAACGGCTACGTCCAGGTGACCCCGGCGGCGGGGCACAAGCTCGCCGCCGGCGACAGCGTCGTCGTGAGCGGCTGATGACCGCGCCCGTGATCGAACTGCGCGGCCTCGCCCGGACCTACCCCGGCCCGCCGCCGGTCCGCGCGCTGCGCCCGGCCGACCTGGTGATCGAGGCGGGCGACTACGTCGCGGTGACCGGGGCGTCTGGCTCGGGCAAATCCACGCTGCTGCACCTGCTCGGGCTGCTCGACTCCCCGACCGCCGGCAGCTACCTGCTGGACGGCGTGGACACGAGCACGTTGCCCGACCGGGACCGGTCGGCGCTGCGCGGCAGGCGGATCGGGATCGTGTTCCAGGCCTTCCACCTGCTGGCCTACCGGACGGCACTGGAGAACGTAGTAGTCGCCGAGCTGTACAACCAGACATCGCGAGGCGCCCGGCTCCGGGCGGCGATCGACGCGCTGGTCGCGGTCGGGCTGGCGCACCGACTGGACGCGCTCCCCACCACGCTGTCCGGCGGGGAGTGCCAGAGGGTCGCGATCGCACGGGCGCTGGTCAACCGGCCGAGCCTGCTGCTGTGCGACGAGCCGACGGGAAACCTGGACTCCCGCAACGCCGCCTCGCTCATGGAACTGCTCGACCGGCTCAACTCCGACGGCCTCACGATCGTGATCATCACGCACGACGCGACGGTGGCGGCGCACGCGGGCCGGACCGTGGCCATCGGCGACGGGGTGCTGTCCGAGCGGATCGGGTCCGGTCATGCCTAGGCCCGGCGCAGGCCTGCCGTTGCCCCGGCTGACCGTCCGGGACACTGCGGCCGAGGCGATCGCGGGCATCGTGGCCCGGCCGGGCCGGGCCGCGCTGACCATGCTCGGCACCGTCCTGGGCGTGGGCGCGTTCGTCGCCGTGCTCGGCCTCACCGCGACCGGGGCGGGCCAGATCTCGCGGCAGTTCAGCGTGCTTGAAGACACCACGGTTACGGTGGCCGACAACGGCCCCGCCAACGACGTCGCGCCGCCCGGCACCTATCCCGCGCCCGGTTTCCCGGCCGACGCGGACGCGATCGCCGACCACATCCACGGAGTAGCCGCCGCAGGCGTGTGGTGGCCGGTCGCGCTCCCCCAGGGGACGAACTTCAGCGCCTCGCAGGCGCTGTCCGGGGTAACGTCCCAGACGGTCAACCTGCTGGCCGCCTCGCCCGGGGCGGTCAAGGCGATGGTTCTGACGATGGTCGCGGGCTCGTCGCTGAGCACCTACGAGAACGACACCGCGCAGCACGTGGCGATGCTCAACACCACAACGGCGGCCACGCTCGGCATCTCCGCCGCCCGTCTGGCCAGCCACCCAGCCGTGTTCGTCAACGGGATCGCCTACACCGTCGTCGGCATCTACTCCACCGCGCAGCGCGTGGTCAGCGGCGACAGCGGGATGCTGATCCCAGAGCAGACGGCGCTAGCCGACTACGGCAACCCCGAGCCGGGCATCGGGACTTACGAAGAAGCCCAGATGGTCATCGCCACCAAGACCGGCGCCGCGCAGAAGGTGGCGCGGGAGATCGCCGCCGCCGAACTGCCCACGAACCCAAAGCGGCTGGTGGTGACGCCGCCGCAGAGCCCGCTCAAGCTGCAGGGCGAGGTGAACGGCGACCTGGCCGGCCTGTTCCTGATCCTCGCGCTGATCAGCCTGCTCATCGGGGCGGTGGGGATAGGCAACACCACGCTCGTCGCGGTGCTGGAGCGCACCGGGGAGATCGGCGTGCGCCGCGCGGTGGGTGCCCGGCCCCGGCACATCGCCGCGCAGTTCCTCGCGGAATCGACGGCGCTTGGCACCCTCGGCGGGCTGATCGGCACCTGCATCGGCGTCGGGATCGTGGTGATCTTCGCCGCCACCAAGAACTGGACCGCCGTCCTCAACCCGGTCTACACCCTGCCCGCCCCGCTGATCGGCACCGTGGTCGGCCTGCTCGCGGGCGCGTACCCGGCGTTGCGCGCGGCACGGACGAGCCCGCTCGCGGCACTGAGGCACGCGTGAGCGGCAGCACACCTGGCCTGCCACGGCACGCCTGGAAAGGAACGATGATGCGCATCCGCACCGGCTGGCCGCTGCTGATCTGCTGCGCGGCCCTCACCGCGTGCACGGCCTCCGGGCCCAAGGGACCGGCGGCGACCGTGACCACGCCCGCCGTCGGCAGGCCGCCCGCCCCGGCCTCCGTCGCGGCGGCCATGGCCTCGGAGGCGTTCACGGCCTACGCCGCGCTCGGCGCCGCGGACAACGACGGGCTGGCACCGGGTGACACCTATGACGCGCTGCATACCGCCTGCATGGAGGATGCGGGCTACGGGCAGTACGCCAGCGAGGTGGGGTACCCCATACGCGCGAACCGCGGTCTGGGCTTCCCGCAGGCGTGGGGGCCGTGGGGCTACGTAGGGACCGCGCTGGCGGCCGAGGAAGGCTTCATGGCCCCGGAAGGCGGCCCCGGAGGCGGCGGGCCGGTTGCAGGGCCGGGCGGCGGGCAGGGTGGCAACCTGCCCACCGGGGCGCAGGCGGCCGCGGGCAAGTGCTTCAACATCCTGCAGAACTTCAACAACGCCACGTTGGCCCACTACCTGTCCATCGTCGAGACTCTGAACAACTACATCGGCTCTGACGTGATCAACGACGGCGAGTTCAAGGCGGCGATGCGGCGCTGGTCGGCCTGCATGGCCAAGCAGGGGTTCCATTCCCCGGATGCGGACGCGTTCGCGCAGCAGGCGCAGATCATGCTCGGCCAACGGCTGGCTCCCGGGCAGAACCCCAACGGCCCGCCCGGCCAGCCGACCGCCGCGCAGAACCAGACGCAGATCGCGATGGCGGTGGCCGACGCGAACTGCACGCTGAGCAGCGACCTGTCCGGGGTCTACTTCGCGGTCCAGGCGGACTACGAAAAGCAGTTCGTCAGCGCCAACCAGCAGGCACTCGACGCCGGAATCCGGGAGTACAAGGCCGCGTTCGCCAAGGCCCTCAAGACCATGCCCACCCTGCTCCAGACGACATCGGCCACGCCGAACCTGCTCGGACCGGCCCGGACCGGCCACCACAAGGGGCACAGCGGCACGGCCACGCCCACTCCCAGCCACTCCTGAGGGCTGCGGCGCGCGCCAAGGGCCGTGAATGCAAGTTTGGTGCCCCTAGAGGGGCCTCGTTGTCACATTCATGCCCTTGGCTGGCCGGCATCGGCGCCGCGATCGACGCAGCGGGCGGCGGCTTCACCGTGCACTACGCCACGGTGGCGGTCACCGCGACCGGACCGGCGCCTCCTGACCCGGCGATCCTGGCCGCTACCCGGGCGGCGCTAAGGCCGGGCAGCGTAACGCTACGATCTGCGCAGGTCCGGGGGCGCCCAGCCGAGTGCGCCGGCCCCAGCCAGCGCGGCACCGCGGGCGCCCGCCATGTCCAGGTCCGGCACCAGCGCGAAGGTCACCAGGGGGCGCTGCTCGGCGCGCAGGTCGGTGTGCTCGCTGACGGTAGCCAGGAACCAGTCGCAGAAGCTCGGCGTGGTCTCGACCACGCCGCCGCCGACGAAATAGGCGTGCGGGTCGGTGAAGTTCGCCGCGATCGTGAACAACCGGCCGAGCGCGATCGCCTGCTGCCGGAAGATCTCCAGCGCCATCTCGTCCCCCGCCGCGGCGTGGCCGCGCACCTGGAACGCCGCCTGCCTGGCCGAGCCCACCGCGTGCAACTGGTGGCCGGGAAAGCGGTCCAGCCAGTAGGGCAGCAGATTCTTCTCGAGGCCGGTCAGCGACGCGACGCTCTCCCCGTCCGCGGCCAGCCCGCAGTTGCACACCGGCGTCGGCTGATCCGGTGCCAGCAGCCCGTCCATCGGGATCTGCATGTGCCCGAACTCGCCGGCCATCCCGGCCGCGCCGCGCACCACCCGCCCGCTCTCGACCACGCCACCGCCGAGCCCGGTCCCCACGATCAGCGCCACCGAGGACCGGTGCGGAGCCTCGGTCCCGAAGTGGACCGTATGGGCGTACAGCGACGCGGCGTTCGCGTCGTTGTTGTAGATCACCGGCAGGCCGAGCCGGGCTTCCAGTCCCCCGCGGACGTCGAAGCCACGCCACGCGGGATCGGCGAAGTTCACCGCGCCGCGGGTAGAGATCACACCGTCCGCGCTGGCCGGGCCGGGGGTGTCCAGGCCCACCGCCTTGACCGCCTCCCGCGGTACACCGGTCAGAGTGAGCACGCGCGTCAGCGCGTCGCTGAGCGCCTCGATGGCCACCGCGGGGCCCTCCCCGACCCGGCTGGGCGTCTCCACCAGCCGGTCGACCAGGAACCGCCCGGTGCAGTCGAGCACGGTCGCGTTGATCGCCGTGCCGCCGTTGTCGAGGCCGACCACGACATCCCGGTCCTGACCTGGCATCCGGCTCCTCTCCTGCTGTCTGGCCGGGGCTCACGAGCAGACCGCTGGCGGTGCTCTGGCGGCCCCTCTGCAAACCATGACAGCACGGATGGTTCCCGGCGGGCATGTTCCGTTGTTATTAACACCTGGCGCACGGGACACAAACAGCGGGAGCGGCGGGGGCGCGGCCTCCGCAGGCCACGCCCCGCCAACGGCTGGCGGCATGATGCCGCCGCGGCCTGGGTCGTCGCGCCGAGGTCGTGGAAGATGGTGCCCGCCACGGCGCTGCCGCTGGACCCGGCGATCAGACGAGCGGCGCGAACTTGATCTCGTGATCGTCGCCCGGTGCGGCGAAGCCGAGCAATCGCTCCGCCTCAGCGACGACGGCGCCGCGGTCGGCCGGGGACACCGATGCGAACATCTCGACCGTCAGCGTCGCCGCACCACGGGTCCGCCCGATCCGCCACATCCCGGCGACGAACCCGTCCACGAGCACCGTGCCGGGAAAGATGCCGTTCCTGGTGTTCAGCCGCTGCCGGTGATCGGGACTGATGACCCGGGCGCGGTCGGCGTGGGAAAGGACCAGGTTGTCGAACTCGGCGACCAGGCGCACAGGTGCCGGGGTACCGGCGGCAGGCCGCGGCGCGTCCGGCAGGTCGAACAACTCCTTGCCCCGCTCGTCGCGGAACGTGCGCAGGCCGGGCCGTAGCCGGTCCACCACCTCGGCCAGCCGGGTCAGCCCCGACCAGGCCTGCACGTCCGCGACGGTGGCCGGGCCGAGCGCCGCGAGGTAGCGCGCGACGAGGGCCTCGGGTGACGGGCTGGGATCCAGCGGGGAGCCGAGCCAGGCCTCGGCCGAGGTGTGCCTGGACAGCCCCGAGGCGCCCCAGACGGCGCGCGGCGGCACCTGGATGAGCGGCACCAGGACCCGGACGCCCTGGGCGAGCGCGTTCGGGGGATGGCCGGGCCAGTCCGGGGCGAGCAGCCCGCCGAGTTCGCCCAACGTCCTCGGCTCCGCATCCACGAGCGCCCGGCCAGCCTCGGCCAGGGCGCTGGCGTCCAGCCCCGCGAAGTGCGTGCCGAAGATGGCGGACAGGGAACGGTCAAGCATCGGCTGGATCAGCGGGCGGAACATCAGGCAGTCGCGGGCGGAGACGAGGTGGATCGTGGAGCGCATCAGGGCGATCCGGACCACCTGCCGGCTGACCAGCAACTCGGCCAGGTCGCCGGGCTGGAACCCGGCCAGCCGGGACCACAGCCCGTAGTACGGCGGGAACGGCGCCTGGGCCTGCAGCCCGGCCAGGTGCTCCACCATCGCGATCACGGCGCCGGCCCGGCCGGGGCCCTCGGGCAGCGGGGCGGGCTCGAGCAGCATCTGCCTGGCGAGCAGGGCCCGGTTCAGGGCCCGGAGGCTCAGTACGTCGGTGGGCATCAGCGCTTCCAGTGCGTCGGGGGACCAGGCTAGCCCGCAGTCCAATAGATTCGGGATATGAAGAAGGTCATCGAGCTTCTCCTCTGTTTTCTCCATCCCCTCGCCGTCGTCCTCATCTGGATCGACCTGCTGTCCCGTACCGACATATCCAAGGGTGCGAAGGTGGCCTGGGCACTGTTCGTGCTGATTCCGCTCGTGCCGTTCATCTACGTGCTCACCGGCGGCGACCTGTGGTGACCATGCCGCAGACGCGGCGGCCCGCATCTGGTCGGGGGATCCTCGTAAAGTGACTCAGGTGGCCTCCCCCGTCGCCGGTTCGCGCCTGCATGATCCCGCGGAGGTGCTGCGCCGGGTTTTCGGCTACGACAGTTTCCGGGGCGACCAGCAGGAGATCATCGATCATCTGATCGGCGGCCAGGACGCCGTGGTGCTCATGCCCACCGGCGGCGGCAAGTCGCTGTGCTACCAGATCCCGGCACTGGTCAGGGACGGCACCGGGGTAGTGGTCTCGCCCCTGATCGCGCTCATGCAGGACCAGGTGGACGCGCTGCGCGGCCTCGGGGTGCGGGCCGGTTTCCTCAACTCCACCCAGGACATCGGCGCCCGCCGCCTGGTCGAGGACGCCTTCCTCGCGGGTGAACTCGACCTGCTGTATGTGGCGCCGGAGCGGCTGTGCACGGAGCCGGCGCTGCGACTGCTCGAGCGCGGCCGTATCTCGCTGTTCGCCATCGACGAGGCGCACTGCGTGTCGCAGTGGGGGCACGACTTCCGGCCCGACTACCTCGGCCTGGCCGTGCTGCGCGAGCGCTTCGCCGGGGTGCCACTCGTCGCGCTGACCGCCACCGCGACCCAGGCCACCCGTACCGAGATTGTGTCCCGGCTGCACCTGACCCAGGCCCGCCAGTTCGTGGCGAGCTTCGACCGGCCCAACATCCAGTACCGGATCGCGCCGAAGAACGACCCAAAACGGCAGTTGCTCGAACTGCTGCGCACCGAGCACGCCGGGGAGTCGGGCATCGTCTACTGCATGACCCGCGCCTCGGTGGAGCAGACCGCCGAGTTCCTCGCGGGCAACGGGCACGTGGCCCTCCCCTACCATGCCGGGCTCGACTCCCGCACACGCGGCCAGAACCAGGCACGCTTCCTCCGCGAGGACGGCGTCATCATGGTCGCCACGATCGCCTTCGGCATGGGTATCGACAAGCCGGACGTGCGCTTCGTCGCGCACCTCGACCTGCCCAAGTCGGTGGAGGGTTACTACCAGGAAACCGGCCGGGCGGGCCGGGATGGCGGGGCATCCACAGCCTGGCTGAGCTACGGTCTGCAGGACGTCGTACAGCAGCGAAAACTGATCGACTCCTCCGGCGGCGACGAGACGCACCGCCGCCGCCAGAGCCAGCACCTGGACGCCATGCTGGCGCTGTGCGAGACGGTCGGCTGCCGGCGGGTGCAACTCCTCGGGTACTTCGGCGAGCGGGGTGAGCCGTGCGGCAACTGCGACACGTGCCTGACGCCACCGGAGGCGTGGGACGGCACGATCGCCGCGCAGAAGCTACTGTCCGCGGTCTACCGGCTGCGCACCGAGCGCCGTCAGCGGTTCGGCGCGGGTCATGTCATCGACATCCTGCTCGGGAAGCAGACGCCCAAGGTGACGCAGCACGGCCACGACACCCTGACCGTGTTCGGCATCGGCACCGATCTGCGCGACACCGAGTGGCGCGGCATCGTCAGGCAACTGCTCGCCCAGGGGCTGCTCGCGGTGGAGGGTGACTACGGCACCCTGGTCCTCACCGACGCCAGCGCGCAGGTGCTCCGCAACCATCGGCCGGTAATGCTGCGCCGCGAGCCGGAACGGGCGCCGAAGGCGCCACGGGCCCGCAAGGGCGGGGCCGTCGCCGACCTGCCCGCGCAGGCCCTGCCTGTCTTCGAGCGGCTGCGGGCATGGCGCTCGGAACGGGCGAAGGAGCAGGGTGTCCCCGCGTACGTGGTGTTCAGTGACGCCACGCTGCGGGAGATCGCGACGACGCTGCCGTCCTCGCTGGCCGGGCTGAGCAAGGTGAGCGGCATCGGGGAGACCAAGCTGGCCAGGTACGGCCAGCAGGTCCTGGACGTTCTCGGCGCCTGACCCGTAACCGCCGTGACCAGCAGGCACCGATCCGTGGCACCCTGGTGCCAGCAGACGCTGCGTCGTCACCAGCTCGCATCCGGAGGTGCCAGGTGCTGTATCCGCTGATAGTCCGCGACTTCCTCGACCGGGCCGAGCACGTGTACCCGGACCGGGTCGCCATCGTCGACGAGCCGGATCAGCCAGCCCCCAGCCTCGGTGAGATCACCTACCGCGAGATGGCGGCCCTGGCGCGGGCTCAAGCGGCCCGGCTTGACCAGCTCGGCGTGCCGCCCGGCGGCCGCGTCGCGATCGTCTCGCAGAACTCCGCCCGGCTGCTCACGTCGTTCTTCGGCGTCTCCGGGTGGGGCCGGGTGCTGGTGCCGGTCAACTTCCGGCTGGCCCAAGCCGAGATCGACTACATCGTCAGGCACAGCGGCGCCTCCGTCGTGTTCGCCGACCCGGCGCTGCGTGACGTCCTGCCCCGCCTCGATGTCGCGCACAAGTTCGTGCTCGGCGATGACGACGCGCTGTACGCGCGCGGGGCCGAGCCCGCCGAGTGGGCCACGCCGGACGAGAACGCCACCGCGACGATCAACTACACCT
This sequence comes from uncultured Actinomycetes bacterium, assembly GCA_963726415.1. Taxonomy (GTDB): domain Bacteria; phylum Actinomycetota; class Actinomycetes; order Streptosporangiales; family Streptosporangiaceae; genus DASXKD01. The sequence goes on along the minus strand of CAVSCM010000044.1, from coordinate 107,563 downwards.
CCGGCACCACCGCGCGGCCCAAGGGCGTGCAGCTCACCCACCGCTGCCTGTGGCTCAACGCCACGGTCTTCGGCCTGCACACCACGATCAGCGACCGTGACGTGCTGCTGCACACCCTGCCGATGTTCCACGTGAACGGCTGGGGGATGCCGTACGGGGTCACCGGGGTCGGCGGCAGGCACATCGTGCTGCGCCAGGTTGACGGGGCGGAGATCCTGCACCGGGTGGACCGCCATGGCGTCACCCTGCTGTGCGGGGCGCCGGCGGTGGTGAACACCACCCTCGATGCCGCCGCCCGGTGGGACGGCCCGGTCCCCGGCAGCGGCAGGACCCGGGTGGTCGTGGCGGGTGCCCCGCCGCCGTCGCGCACGATCGAGCGCGTGCTGACCGAACTGGGCTGGGAATTCATCCAGATCTACGGCCTGACCGAGACCTCGCCGCTGCTCACCGTGAACCGCACCCGCGCCGAATGGGACAAGCTGGAACCGGCCGAGCGGGCCCGCAAGCTGATGCGCACCGGGGTACCCGCACTCGGCGTGCGGCTGGAGATCAGCCCCGATGGCGAGGTGCTCAGCGCCACCAACCACAACCTGGGTGGCTACTGGGACCAGCCGGAGGAGACCGCCAAGGTCACCGCCGGCAACCAGTTCAGCACCGGCGACGGCGGTTATCTCGACGACGACGGCTACCTGGTGATCACCGACCGGAAGAAGGACGTGATCATCTCCGGCGGCGAGAACGTGTCGTCGATCCAGGTGGAGGACCGGCTGATGGCGCACCCGGCGGTGCGCGAGGCCGCGGTCATCGGCATCCCCGACGAGAAGTGGGGTGAGCTGGTCACGGCGCTCGTCGTGACCGACGGCTCCGGCGTGACCGCCGAGGACCTGATCACGCACTGCCGCGGGACCCTGGCAGGTTTCAAGTGCCCCAAGCGGGTCGAGTTCGTCGCCGAACTGCCGCGCACCGCCACCGGCAAGCTGCAGAAGTTCAAGCTCCGCCAGCCCTTCTGGGCCGCACGCGACCGCCAGGTCGGCTGACCCGGCCGCCGATCCGCCCGCGGCCGCGCCCCGCGAACACCCGCACACGTTTGCCCGGGTCAGGTACGATTAGTCATCCTTAACCAAAGAATTGTTAATATGGTCACCGCAGATTAATAGAGCGCCGGTATCAATCTCGCCCACCGGAGTGATCTGCGGTCATACTTCGTAGCCAGTAGTTGCTAGGATGCATTCGGGCTTGCTGGCGGCTGCCCCATTTGGACTGCGGGGGGAAATATCCGCCGAATTCGCTATCAACCTTCAGGAGGCCCGGTGGCCGAAACATCCAGCCCCGCTCCCTTCGCCCGCGATGTCGTCGTCATCGGCGGCTGCGGTCACGTGGGCCTGCCGCTGGCCGTCGCCTTCGCCTCCCGTGGCCTGCGCGTGGGCATCTTCGACATCAGCGAGTCCGCGGTTGCCTGCGTGAACTCCGCCAGGATGCCGTTTGCCGAGCCGGGGGCGCAGGCCCCGCTGGAGCGTGCGATCGCGGCGGGCACGCTCGAGGCCTCGACCGACCCCGCGATCGTCAGCACGGGCGAGCACGTGGCCGTGGTGATCGGCACACCGGTGGGCGAGAACCTCGAACCCGACCAGTCGGCCATCCCGAACGCACTGCAAAGCTGTGCGGCCTACCTCGGCCCCGGCCAGATCCTCATCCTGCGCAGCACCGTGTACCCGGGCGTGACGGCCCGGGTCGAGAAGATGGTCGCCGGCCTCGGCGTGGACATCGACGTGGCGTTCTGCCCGGAGCGCATCGCCGAGGGCATGGCCATGACCGAGCTGTTCGAGCTTCCGCAGATCGTGTCCAGCCGCACCGCGCGGGGCCTGGCCCGGGCCAGCGACCTGTTCCGCAAGCTGACGCCGACGCTGGTGCCGATGACGCCGGAGGAGGCCGAGCTGGCGAAGCTGTTCACCAACACCTGGCGGTACATCAAATTCGCCACCGCGAACCAGCTCTACATGATGGCCAACGATCGCGGCCTGGATTTCGAGCGCATTCGCCAGGGGCTGATCCTGGATTACCCGCGGGCCGCGGACATGCCCGGCGCCGGATTCGCGGCCGGCCCGTGCCTATTCAAGGACACAATGCAGCTCGCCGCGTTCAATAACAACAATTTTGCACTCGGCCACACCGCGATGGCCATTAATGAGGGGCTGCCGCTCTACCTGGTGGCGCGCCTGGAGCAGCGTTTCGATCTGAGCTCGATGACCGTCGGCATCCTGGGGATGGCGTTCAAGGGCGGGTCCGACGACGTCCGGTCCAGCCTGGCCTACAAGCTCAAGCGCCTGCTGGCGTTCAAGGCGGACTCGGTGCTCTGCACCGACCCCTACGTCACCACCGACCCGGACCTGACGCCGCTGGCCGAGGTGCTGGCCCAGGCGGACCTGCTCATCATCGCGGCCCCGCATCCCGAGTATGCCGCCCTGGAGACCGGCAAGCCGGTCGCCGACGTCTGGAACGTGCTCGGCAAGGGGGTCGTTGTGTGACCATGGGTGAGCCGCGTATTTCGATCATCATTCCGGCGTACAACGAGGGCAAGCACATCGTCTCCGTCCTGGACCGCCTGTTCGAGTCGGTCCGCCTGTCCTGTGAGGTACTGGTCGTCGTCGACGACGAGACCGACTCCACCGTGCCCGTGGTCCGCGACTATGCCCAGGCCGAGCCGAGGCTGCGGTGCCTGGTCAACACCTACGGGCCGGGCCCCGCGAACGCCATCCGCTTTGGCATGGCGGCCGCCGTGGCAAAGGTCGCCGTGGTCACGATGGCCGACGGCTGCGACGACTCCAGGCAGATCGATGACCTGGCCAGGCTGGTCGAGCGCGGCGTGGCGGTGGCCGCGGCGTCCCGGTACATGGCCGGCGGCCAGCAGGTCGGCGGCCCGCTGGTCAAGGGCATGCTGTCGCGGACCGCTGGCCGCTCGCTGCGGCTGTTCGCCCGGCTGGGCACGCGGGACGCGACCAACTCGTTCAAGGCGTACTCGACGAGCTTCGTCCGCGAGGTCGGCATCGACTCGCGCGACGGCTTCGAGATCGGCATCGAACTGACCGCCAAGGCCAAGCGCCTGCGCCTGCCGGTCGCCGAGATCCCGACGATCTGGCTGGACCGGCCGACCGGCGTGTCCAACTTCAAGGTCGCCGAGTGGATTCCCAAGTACCTGCGCTGGTACCGGTTCGCCTTCGGCAGCCGCCTTACCCCCGAGCAGATAAGGGCCCAGGGAGCGAAGAAAGGGAGATGATCAGGGTGGGGCGGGGTGATGGACTAGCAGGGAAGGTTCTGGTCAGCGGCTCAGCCGGGTTCATCGGCGGGTATGTCGTCGGCGAACTGCTCGACCGCGGCTACGAGGTCGTGGGCCTGGACAACTTTTCCAAGTACGGCAAGGTGGCCAAGTCCTACGACAGCCACCCCCGCTACCGGCTGGTGGAGGGTGACGCCAGGGACGTCGAGCTGCTGACCGGGCTGCTGGCCGACTGTGACCATTTCATCGCGGGCGCGGCGATGATCGGCGGCATCTCCTACTTCCATGCCTACGCCTACGACCTGCTGGCCACCAACGAGCGGATCATCGCGGCCTCCTGCGATGCGGCCATCAAGGCCCACGTCGAGGGGCGCCTGCGCAAGGTCACCTACCTGTCCTCGTCAATGGTGTTCGAGAGCGCCGACCAGTGGCCGTCCTACGAGGGCCAGCAGCGGGAGATCCCGCCGCCGGTGTCCTCCTACGGCTTCCAGAAGCTCGCCGTCGAGTACTTCGCCCAGGCCGCCTGGGACCAGTACCGGCTGCCTTTCACCATCATCCGGCCGTTCAACTGCGTGGGGATCGGCGAGAGCAGGGCGCTGGGCGACGAGCAGATCATGTCGGGGAACATCCGGCTGGCAATGAGCCACGTGGTACCCGACCTGGTGCAGAAGGTGCTCAAGGGCCAGGATCCGCTGCACATCCTTGGGTCCGGCGAACAGGTGCGGCACTACACCTACGGCGGCGACCTGGCGGCCGGCGTCGTGACCGCGATGGCGCACCCGGACGCGCTGGGCGAGGACTTCAACCTCTCTACCGGGGAGAGCACCACCGTGCTTCGGCTCGCCGAGCTCATCTGGCGCAAGATCAAAGGTCCTGGCGTCCCGTTGCGCATCGTCCACGACGAGCCGTTCGCGCACGACGTGCAGCGCCGGGTGCCGTCCACGGACAAGGCCAAGCGGGTGCTCGGCTTCGAGGCGACGACCTCGCTGGACCAGATGCTCGACGAGGTGATCCCGTGGATCGCCCGGGCAGTGGAGACCGGCACGATATGACCTCAACGTCGGCCTCTGGGGGCGGGCCGGCACCACCACGGCACCCGAATACACCGACCAGGCACGGCACTCCCCCCGGGCCAGCACGCGCGATGGGGCCTGCCGGCTTGCCCGGCCAGGCGCCATCGGCGCCCCAGGAGGTTCCGGGGGGTCGCTCCCCCGGGCCAGCAGGGCTAGCGGGCCATCGTGGACGGGCCCACGTGGGCGCCCAGCCAGTCGGCCAGCGGCCGGGCCGCCCGCAGGAAACCGGCGATGCGGTCCTTGGCCTCCGCGGTCTCCAGCCAGGGCTGGTGCGGCCATTCCTTCCAGGCGACGATGCCCTTGTACCGCAGCAACTCCCCTCGCGGGTGATCGGCCGGGTAGCCCCGGGGCACGGTCTTCAGCACGTCGCGGCCGTGCACCTCGATGTCCTGCTTCTCGATCACGGCGATCACCTGCTCAAGCTCGCCGCCGGTCCGGTCGGCCGCTACCGCCTCGCGGTACCTGCCGACCTGGTCGGAGGCCATGCCGTACATGCCGTCGCCGGCCGCGAGGCCCCGGGCCGAGAGCTGGATGTAGCCGCCGCCGAGCATGGCGCCCAGGTGCGTCTTGTAGGGGGTCTTGTCCTTGCTGAACCTGACGTCGCGGTAGGGGCGGAAGATCTTCGGCTCGCCGAACTCCGGCCCTAGCTCGCCGAGCAACTCCGTCATCGGGCCAAGGACCTTCTCGTCGTAGACGGCTCTGCACCTGGTCCAGTACGTCTTGGTGTTGTCGGCCTCCAGGCCCTCGTAGAACTCAAGCGCCTCGTCGCCCCACCCGCTGAAGGCCATGTCCTTCAGTCCTCTCTCGGTTCCTTGTCCCTGCTGGCCCGGGGACGACCCCCGGACCCCCGCTGGCCTGCGGCCCCTGCGACTACGTCGCGGGGGCCTTGTCCCTGCTGGCCCGGGGACGACCCCCGGACCCCCGCTGGCCTGCGGCCCCTGCGACTACGTCGCGGGGGCCTTGTCCTGGATCTCCCAGGCGTGGTCGATGGCATGCCAGGCGGCGCGGCGGGCGACGAACCTGGCCGGGCGGTGGGTGCGGCCCAGATCCTCCGGCGCGGGGGCCGCGGCGCTGGCCCGGATCTCCGCGAGGATCCGGGCGCGGACCTGGCCCAGCGCCGCGAGGTCGCTGGCCGGGAAGGGCCGCTCGGCGAGCCCGAGCATCCGGGCGTGCAGCACTTCGGTCTCACGCACGTGCTCGATGATCTGGTCACGGTCCCGGCCGCCGCCGCGCGGGCCCTTGCGCAGTACCGGCGGTGCCGCGGCGGCGGTCTGCTCGAAGTAGTCCCACGCGGTTTCCACGAGACTGGCCAGCCGTTCGGCCTGCTGCACCGTGCCCGGCTCGCTGTCCAGCGCGGGCGCGACGTCCAGGGCGCCGAAGTCGGTCGCGGAAGTGCCGGTCACCCGCTCGGCGATCTCGATGCAGTCCACTTCGTGGACCGGGTCGAAGGGCAGGCCGGCCAGGGCGGGCACCACCGCGTACCGCGAGGCCGCCAGCGCCAGCGCCGCGAGCGCCTGCTCCTCCCCGGGACCGGACCGGCACCAGCCCGGCCAGTCCACGGCGCACGCGAACACCCGCTTGGTGCCCATTTCCAGGTACACGCCCGTCACGGGCACCATCTTCCCAGGGGTGAGCGGCCAGCGTCACCCGTGCTGGAACTCCAGGATGCGCCAGGGCAGCACCCGGGCCAGCGGTGTGTCCCTGACCAGGCGGTAACCCTCTTGGGCCATCAACTCCTCGTGCTGGGCGCGGGTGCGCTCCCGTCCGCCCAAAGTGGTGAGCATGATGAGGTCCATGATGTGGGCGAGCGACGGCTCGGGGCCGTCCGGCAGGACCAATTCGATCACCATGATCGAGTTGCCCGGCCTGGCCAGCCGTCCGGCAGTTACCAAGGACGGCAAGCACCTGCTCGTCGCGCCAGTTATGCAGGACCTGGCTGAGCACGTAGAGGTCACCGGGCGGGACCTCCCGCAGGAAGTCGCCGGGGATGAATTCGGCCCGGCCGGCGAGCCCCGCGCCTGCCAGTACCTGCGGCGCCTCGGCGAGCGCCTCGGCACGGTCGAACACCACCCCGGTGGCGCCGGGGTCGGCCCCCAGCAGGTAGGCGAGCAGCGTGCCTCGGCCACCGCCGAGGTCCACGATCCGCCCGGAAGCCAGCGGCCGGAAGCCGGACGCGGCAAGCTCGCCCACCATGGTCTCGGTGACCCGGCTCATCGCCCGGCCGAACCACATGGCTTCCTCGGGGTGTTTCCCGTAGTACTCATAAAGGCCGCCAGGTGCGCCCGGGTTGACCCTCCCGGTCGCCACCACGTCGGCGATGTGGCTGCCCACCATCCACATGGGCGGCGCGAGCCACCCGGCGGCGAGGTTACGCGCCGAGCCTTCCACGTCGCTGCGGAACAACTCCCCCGCCCCGGTCAGCACGTACAGGCCGGCGTCGTCCCGGCGGACCAGCCCGTAGACCGCCGCCGCGGCCAGCACCCGGCCGAGCGCGTCCGCGTCGGCCCCTGCCCCGGCCGCCAGGTCGGCGACCGGGCGCGGCCCGGCGGCGATCAGATCGGGGACACCTAATCTGGCCAGGACGAGTCCGACCTGGGCCATCAGCAGGCCTTCGAGTACTACGCTGGCCTGCTCCCCGTCCGCGCCGTGGCCGAGCATCTTCGCGTGCAGCGTCATCCGTGGCTCACTCACCGGCCCTGCTCCTTCCTTCGCGCGATTCCCACGAACTGACTCCACCGCGGTCCAGTCCACACTGTCCCATGCCGCGTGTAAATGGCCCCTGCTAGCCCGGTACGGCCCGGGCAAAGACCTGCATTCTTCGCAGAGCAACGCGCCCAGTCCCTTTACAGACCGCGCCGGTTGGTCAAACATCACGAGTATCGCTGCTGGACTGCCTCTAATCTCAGTGAGCTCCCAGCCCGGCTGACGCCGCGGCTGACTGCGCGTGATGGCTGGCTGGAAGCTCGGGGCCCTGCGACTGGGCGCGGGTCTGGTGGAAGTGCACTCGTCGCCCGCCTGACACGCAGGAGCCCACAATGCCTGAGCCAGGAGCCATGCCGGTGGCCGGACCGCGCGCGTCGGAGGGGACCGTGACGCTGTTAACGCCGACCGAGAACAGGCCAGCGAACCTGGGCGCGGGAGGATCTCCCCGTCAGCGGGTTCCGCCCGGGATGGCCGCGCTGGCCGCCCAGTTCCCTGGCCTCCGTGTCGAAGAGATGCTGTGCCACGACGGCAAGTCGCTGGTCGCCGCCGGCCATGCGGATGACCAGCCGGTGGTCATCAAGGTGCTGGCCGACGGCGATCCGGGCTGGCGGCACCGGCAGCGGCACGAGATCGGTGTGTACCAGATCTTCGCCGAGCATCCCCCGCCAGTGCGGGTGCCCCGGCTGGTGCACACCGACGGGCACCGCATCGTCGTGATGGAACGGCTGGAGGGCGCCACGCTGGGCAGCGGCCGTTACCCCCGGATCCTCACCCGCTCCGAGGTCGTAGCCGCGATCACACTGGTCGGCCGGTTGCACGGCTGGCAGCCGCTGCCGGAAGGGTTCCGGCCGGTGTTCGCCTACCACAAACGGATCGCCCGCTACCACGCCGCCGGATACTTCACCGAGCGCGACCGGCGCGCGCTGGAGCGGCTGCTCGCCCAGTGCGGGCAGCCCCGGCAGCTCAACCACGGCGACCCGCTGCCTGGCAACATGGTCCGGCTGCCAAGCGGCGAGTGGGCGCTGCTCGACTGGGAGTTCACCGGCCTGTTCCTGCCCGGGTTCGACCTGGCGATGCTCAGCGTGTTGCTGGCCGGCACGCCCGGCGCCGCTGCCCACCTTGAGGACACGGTCTGCCGGACCGGCTGCGAGGAGGCCTACCTGGTCAACCTGGCTGTGGTGCTGTCAAGGGAGCGCCGCATCCACATCGCGCTGCCCGAGGACCATCCGCTGCGGCTGGCCCGGCTGCCGGCCATCGACGCCGCGTGGGCGCGGGCCAGGGAGCGGCTCCGGTCCGCCGCCGGGCGGCGATTATCCCCGCCTCACCCGGGCGTGACGGGATCAGGGCATCGTGTCCACCCGGCGGATGATCTCCCGGCAGAGGTCCCCCACCCCCGCCGGGTCGTCGGTGAACTGCGAGGGCTTGATGCAGAAGGTGGTGAACCCGGCCGCCGCCTGTGCAGGTATCGCCTCCAGGGCCTGGCCGAGATCGGCCACGGCGTCCGGGCCGCCGAAACAGGCCCTGGTTCCGCCGACAAGTTCCAGGCTGCGCATGTCCCGGCCCGCGGCGGTCATCGCGGCGCACAGCCGTGACATCTCCTCCGGCGTGGGGCGGCCCAGCGGGTTGAACCCGTCGCCGTAGGTCACGATCCGCTCCAGCATCCGCTGGTGCAGGCTCGCGCCGCCCAGCCACAACTGCGGGCCCTCGGGCCGGAACGCCTTCGGCTCGAGGTAGACGTCATGGAACTGGTAGTGCTTACCGGTGAACGAGGCCGGGGTGTCCCGCCACAGCACCCGCCAGGCCGCCAGATGCTCGTCGAGCAGGTCGCCGCGCTGCCGGAACGAAACGCCAAGCGCCGCGTACTCCTCCTCCAGCCAGGACACCGTGGGCTGCACGACCAGCCGCCCCCCGCTGAGCAGGTCGAGCGAGCCCAGTTCGCGGGCGAGCAGCAGCGGGTGCCGCAACGGCGCGATCACCGCGCTGGCGACCAGCCGGACCCGCGTGGTCACGGCCGCGATCGCGGACAGGAGCACCAGCGAGCTTGGCCAGGGCGTGGCGGGGTCCTGGTTGCCCGGCAGTGCGTACTCGCGGGGGTTGGCCATCAGCCCGTTCGCGTTCGCGGCAGGACCCAGCACGATGTGCTCGCTGAGCATCACCGAGTCGAACCCGGCGTCCTCCGCCTCGCGCGCCCAGCGCACCAGGCGCGGCAGGTCCCGGCCGCAGGTCATGGTCCAGTTCTCGCTGAGGATCAGGCACATCCGCGGCGCTTGCATGGCCGTTCAGCCTAGTCCCGCCGGGGCGGGCGGATACCGCGAAACTCCCAGTCCCCGCCAAGCGCCGTGGACCGGACCTCCTCGCTTTCCGTCGGCTGCGCGCCCAGGTCGCCAGGCACCGGCAGCGGCCCGGCCACGACGTGGTTGCGCAGCAGGCCAAGCCCCTCCACGTCGACCTCGACGACGTCCCCCGGCTGCACCGGCCGCGAACCCGCGGGGGTGCCGGACAGCAGCACGTCCCCCGGGTACAGCGTGATAGTCCGGGCGATGTCGGCGACCAGGTAGTGCATGTCCCACCGCATCTCGTCGGTGGACCCGTCCTGCGCCAGCGTGCCGTTGACGTAGGTGCGTATCCGCTTGCCGTGGAAGTCCCAGCCGGTGACGAGACCCGGCCCGAGCGGCGCCATCGTGTCCGAGCCCTTGACCCGCAGCATGGACCCGGCGTCGGTGTCGCGGAAGTCGTGCAGGCCGAAGTCGTTGCCGATCGTGTACCCGGCGATGTACTCCCCTGCCCGCGCGGCCGGCACGCCACGGCAGGTGCGCCCGATCACGATGGCCACCTCACCCTCATAGTTGAGGTACTTGCAGTTCGCCGGGCGGACCACGGCGCCGCCGTGGCCGACCAGGGCGGAGACCGGCTTGTGGAAGTAGGTCGGGGCGGGCGGCAGCGTGGCGCCGAACTCGGTCACCCGGCTGTGGTGGTTCAGGTGCACCGCGATGATCTTGGTGGGCAGCACCGGGGGCAGGTGCACGGCGTCGTCCGCCGCCACCTGGCGCCCGTCCCCGGCGACCAGTTCGTTCCCCTCGCGCCGCACCTGCACGACGGCGCCGTCCAGCAGGATCCTGCGCATTTCAGGCATGGGACCAGCCTGCCGGTGGCCGGTCGAACCAGAGGTGGATCTGGCCCGTGCCCACCGAATTTTCATACTCGCTATACGCACGAGCGGGGGCGGTCACCGTCCCCTCGCCGAGCGCCGCCACCATCATCAGGTAGTGCGCGAACCGGGCCTCGGGGTGCACCTTCAGGAACTCCGGCATCGTGGCGATCACCCTGGCGTGCTCCCCCGCCTGCAGCCAGGCGATCCGCTCCAGATCCGCCGCGCGTGCCTCGGCGGTCCTGATGTGCACCGTGTCGCTGGCCTCGTGCGCGCGCAGTTCCCGCAGCGACCAGAACGTGTGCGACATCGCGCCGGAGGCCAGCAGCAGCACGGTGCGGCCGGTCTGCCCGATGGCCGCGCCGAGCGCCCGGCCCGCCCGCAGGAAGTCCTCGGTGTCCCCGGTCTGCGCCGTGCTGGCCGAGATCCACCGCTTGCCGAGCCCGCGGCCCAGGTAGTGCCACAGGTTGACGGTGGCGTAGTGGGTGGGCAGGCACGGGTCATCGATGGCGGTGATCCACGTTCCGTGCGCGTCCGCCTGGCTGGCGATCGCGCGGGCGAGTTCCGGGTCGCCGGGCCAGTCGTAGGGGATGCGGGACATGCCGCGCGGCAGTTCGTCGGAGGTGAAAAGCCCGGCCCGCATCGGCTGGGCTGCCACGACGAACTCCACGGTGGTGTGCCAGTGGGAGTCGAGCACCACGACGGTGTCGTAGTCCAGCGTCTCGAAGACCTCCGCGCGGAGCCGTTCCAGGCCGGGGACCAGGCTGATCTCCTTGCCCTCGTTCAGTTCGAGCCGTTCGGAGTACGGCAGCATGATCGTGGGCACGTGGGCCAAGAGCCCCGCCCCGGCAACCTCACCCATCCGGGCTCCACCCCTGTCCTGCGTAGACGGTGTTCTTGACGTCGCTGTAGAAGTCGAAGCTCCAGGTGCCGCCCTCGCGGCCGATGCCGGAGAGCCCGGCGCCGCCGAACGGCGCGGCCAGGTCACGGACGAAGAAACAGTTGACCCACACGGTGCCGGCGACCAGCTTCGCCGACACCCGCTCCGCCCGGGCCTTGTCGCCGGTGAACACGGTCGCCGCCAGCCCGTAGGGCGTGCTGTTGGCCAGTGCGACGGCTTCGGCCTCGGTGGTGAAGGTCTGCAGCGTGAGCACCGGGCCGAACACCTCCTCGGTGAGGATCTCCGAGCCGGGCGCGGCGCCGCCGAGCAGGGTCGGCTGGTAATAGAGGCCGCCGAGGCCGGGGCTGACCGCCCCGCCGAGCAACGGGTGGGCGCCGGCCGCGATCGCCCGCCGCACATAGCCGTCCACCCGGTCCAGGTGCGCGCGGGTGATGTTCGGCCCGATGTCGGTTCCCTCGTCGCGGGGATCACCCTGGCGCAGCGCCCCCGCGCGGACCGTGAAGCGCGCGGTGAACTCGCCGGCGATCGCCTCGTCCACCAGCAGCCTGGTGCCGGCCAGGCACACCTGCCCCGCGTTGTCGAACTGGCCGACCGCGTGCCCGACGGCCAGGTCAAGGTCGGCGTCGGCGAACACGATCAGCGGCGACTTCCCGCCGAGTTCCAGCGAGACCGGCGTGAGCTGCGCACCGGCCGCGGCGGCGACCTGGCGGCCGGTGGCCACCGAACCGGTGAAGGCGACCCGGGCCACGTCCGGGTGCGCCACCAGCGGCGCGCCCGCCTCCGCGCCGAGGCCCTGGACGACGTTGAACGCGCCGTCCGGCAGCCCGGCGTCCCGGGTGATGTCCGCGAGCAGGCTGGCGGTCAGCGGCGCCCACTCCGGCGGCTTGGTGACGACCGTGTTCCCGGCCGCGAGCGCGGGGGCGATGCGCCAGGTCGCGAGCATCAGCGGGGCGTTCCACGGGGTGATCACCGCGGTGACCCCGGCCGGGTCCCAGGAGACCCGCTCGGCATGCCCGGAGACCGCACGGTTCCCCGGGTCGAGGTGGCCGAGCCAGTCCGCGAAGAACTCGAAGTTGTGCGCCACCCTGGGCATCACGCTGCGCCGGTGGGAGCGCAGCAGCGAGCCGTTGTCACGGGTCTCGACCTGGGAAAGCTCCTCGATGCGGGCCCGGACCCCGGCGGCGATCGCGCGCAGCACGGCGGCGCGCCCGGCCGGCGGGGTGGCCGCCCAACCGGCGAACGCCGCCTTCGCGGCGCGCACCGCGTCGGCGACCTCGGCCGTCCCGCCCCGGGCCACCTCGGCGATCGGGGCCTCGTCGATCGGGGAGACGTCGGTGAAGGTGGCGGCCGAGGCGACGCGACGGCCGCCGATCCAGTGGCGGGTGTCCACCGCGACGCCGGCCACGTGCGCCGTGCACTCGTTCATCTGCCCCCCTCGCGGGCAGTCGGCCCTGGGGGGCCTCCCTGGCTTCGGGAGGCATGGGGGTCCGGGGGCTTGCCCCCGGACCAGCAGAGTCTCGCCGCCGGGAAGCCGCAGCGCGGAGCGATGCGGCGTTCGGCCCGGCGACTGCGGCGTGACGCTGCCGAGGTCGGCAGAGGGTGTCTCATCGGCTGCCAGATCACCACCGAAAGTCGTTTGGAGCCAAATTATCGTACAGAAGCCCGCGCTTGGCTAGCCTCGTGCGTCACGCGAGCGCGGGACGGAGATAGGGAACGGGATCAGGGTTGCTCTGGTTCCGCCGCAGCCCCGAAGCGGTGCGCAAGCTGGGCGCGGGAGCGGATTCCCAGCTTCGCGTAGGCGTGCAACAGGTGGCCCTCGACGGTGTTGACGGTGACGAAAAGGGCGCGGGCGATCTCCTTGTTCGAACGGCCGGTGGCCGCGAGTTCGGCGACCCGCCGCTCGGTGGGGGTCAGCGCGCCAGCCCTGCCAGGGCGCCGGGCGGCGATGCGGTCGGTCTCGGCGCGGGCGCGGGCGGCCCACCCGGTGGAGCCGATCTCGTCGAAGGCCGTGGCCGCCAGTTCGAGCGAGCGCCGCGCGGCGGCCCACTTCTTGAGCCGGCGCTCCGCCCGCCCGAGCGCGAGCAGGACCCTGGCCCGGTCGAAGCGCAGGCCAAGCTCCCCGTAGGAATCTGCCGCCGCCTCGAGTTCGGCCGCCGCGGCATCGTCACCCGGCGGCGCCGCCAGGCGGATCAGCGCGCCTGACCGTCGCGCGGTGACCAGGCCCCACGGATGCTCCTGCTGCCCGGCGAGCATGCCCAGCCGGGCGGTGACCGCGCGGGCCCGCCTGATCTCGCCAAGTTCCACCAGCGCCTCGACGAGTTCCGGCGCGACCGGGAAGACGCCGGGCTCGTCCACGCCTTCCCGTGCGGTGTGGTCCCAGACCGTGCCCAGACACTCGGCCGCGGCGGCCGGTTCGCCGGTGAGCAGTGCGGCGGTGCCGCGTGCCCGCAGGCCCTCCAGCCAGTCCCACTGGAAATCGATCGCCTCCGCCGGCCGATCGCATCGCCGGACCACCTCATGGCCTCCTCGGGCAGGCCACGGCCCGCCGCGAGCAGGGCGCGGCAGCGCAGGTGGTAGGGCTCGACGAAGAGTTCCGATTCGGCCGTCTCCGCCCACTCGTCGAGCAGTCGCTGCGCCGCGTGCCAGTCGCCGGTCCGGAGCGCCAGCTCACACAGGTGCAGCCGGGCCCAGGCGTACGAGCCGACCTCGCCACGTTCGTCGTTAAGGGCCAGGAGCCGCTCGAAAACCGCCTTCGCGTTGCCGATCTCGCCACGCCACACATACCGTTGGCCCGCCACGCGCTCGGGTGACTCGGCGAGGTGACCGGGCGTGGCCGACGCCGCGTTCCAGCGCTCGCAGACATCGTCGAGAGCGCGTCCGCGCAGCCCGCGGGCCCAGGCAAGCGCGAAGAGCACGGCCCGCTCCACCTCGTCCCCCGCTCGCTGGGCGTCGGGCAGCACGGCCAGCGCGCTCGCTTCAGCGTCCGCGATCCGCTCGACACTGATCACGGCGCTCGACATCTTCGCGACGATGAGCGCGTGCAGCCCGGGCTCGGCCTGGGCCTCCACCCGCGCCCGGTCAAGGCCCTGCCGGTAGTCGTCGAGGTGCTCGTAGCAGACCTCGGCCAGCAGCAGCCAGGCACGGGCCCGCGGTGAACCGCCCGGGATCGAGCCGAGGTTGGCGGTAAGCAGTTCCTTCAGGCGGTCCTGTTCGCCGGCCGTCTCCAGGTACGACGCCAGCGCGAGCAGCCGTTCGGGCCGTTCCGGCGATCCGGCCGGCGTCAGCCGGATGGCGTGCTCGCCCAGCTCGGCCGCCTCCCGGCGGGCGCCGCGCGCGAAGGCGCGTGCGGCGGCCGCGGCGAGGCTCGCCGCGAGATGGTCGTCGGGATCGCGGCTGGCGAGTGCCAGATGGTGGGCGCGCAGCCCTTCGTCGCCAACGGCGGCAAGCGCCCGGTGCAGCTCGCGGCGCTCGCGCCAGCCGGACCGCTTCTTGACGGCCGCGGCGAGCAGCGAAGGCAACCGCGTCCGCCGAGGCCTCGTCGAGCCACTGAACATCGTCGATCGCGACGAGCACCGGCCGGGTCCCGGCGAGCGCGCGCAGCGCGCCGAGCAGGCCGGCGGCGACCGCGCGCGGCTCGGCCGGCGAGACGGCGTCGGCGCGCAGCAGCGCGACCTCCAGCGCGCGGGCCTGCGGGGCAGGCAGCCGTGGCAGCGCCTCATCGGCGACCGTCTCGAGCAGGTCGGCCAGCCCGGCGAAGGTGAGCCGGGCCTCGGCCGCGTCGCCGATGGTCTCCAGCACCAGGTAGCCGTCGGTCCGCGCGATATCGAGCAGCGCGCGCCAGACAGCGGTCTTCCCGATCCCGGCCGGGCCCTCGACGAGCAGCCCGCGTGCCGGTGCCGTCGCCAGGAACGCCCGGCCGGCGTTGAGTTCGAGGTCACGCCCGAAAAGCGCTATGTCCACTTCCGACCAGCCGCTTGACCATTCCTTTACCCAGACCCTACTGACCGGGACTGGATGCGCCATGGCCGCCGCGGGGTTTTCCGGGGCTGCCGCGCGGTGCCAAAGTCCAGGGTTTTCCGCCGTTTCGCGCCGGGCAGCGCACACCTAGCGTCGAGCACATCGGCGAGGCTTCGCCGATGAGCACCGGGCGAGAGAAGGGCGCACCAGTCCCAACTACGGCGTGTACGGCGCGGGGTTCTTCGGTGTCTACGGGGTGAGCCCCGTCGGGGCGGGCGTGTTCGGCGACTCCAGCGCCGCCGCAATCCCCGGCGTCCTGGCCGGCACCCAGGTCAGCGGCGGCCTCGCCCTGAGCGTGCAGGGCTTCCCCAAGTTCTCCACCGCGGGAAAGGCGACAGTCAAGGCACACACGTCAAAGGTCACCGTCACCCTGCCGAATGTTGTGGCCAGTGACTCCGTCCTGGCGACCGCCCAGGGCGGATTCCTGTCGGTGAAAAGCGCCGGCGCCTCGGCCGGCAAGATCACGATCGCTCTCTCCGGGGCACCGTCGTCACCGGTCACGGTGGCATACCTGGTCATCCGCACGTAGCTGGCCGGCCCGAGCCATTGCGCCGGCGCAGTGCGGGTGGCATCAGGGTTGCTCCCGTTCCCAGTCAGCACCGGACTTGCGGGCTAGCACCGTGCCACCGTCCCAGGTCACGCCCACCTGGCGGTAGTAGCCGGCGATGATCTCGTGGACCTCGAGGCGGGCGAGCTCCTCGGTGGGCGAGTCGAACAGCTCCAGGGTGGCGTCACCGCGCCAGGCCGGGCCGGCCTCGACGCTGGCGCTGCCCGAGGCGATCAGCTCGTCCAGCGCGTCGGGCGCGCCTTTCTCGATCGAGGGCATCCAGCGGTGGTGCGCCATCGGGTGCGCGTTGACGAAACCGTTGCCAGCCGACGGCTCGCGCAGGGTCACCGCCGCCTGGGCGAGGCGCCGGTCGGCGGCGGCGAGCGTGCCCGCGAACCGGCCGCCGGCCGCGATTCGCGGCGCCGCCCGGCCGAACGGATGCGGCCTGGTCTGGTGGATGGACCCGAGCTTCTTGGGATAGCCCTGATGCAGGCCGCGCGCCAGCGCGAAGTCGGCGTCCACCCAGATGTAGACGCAGCGCGAGTAGACCTGGCCGGCGAAGGTGCACCGCACCACGGCGAAGCATTCCCGGTACTGGGCACGGACCGGGTCCAGCAACTCCTCCCCGGTCTCGCCGCAGGACTGCCAGTCGGCCCAGATCAGCGCCACGGCACCGGGGTCCTGCGGCGCGGGTTCCAGCGGGGCGGGCAGCAGCTCGGCCACCCGGGCCGGGTCGGTGCGGTACTCCACGGTGAGCAGGTCGCCGGAGTAGTGCCAGGGCGGCTCGGGCAGCAGCGACGACCGCCCGGTCGCGGTCCTCGGGTAGAAAAACCCCACCAGCTCGCTCATAGGTGCTCCGAGGTCGTTTGTATCCGTACGATCATGGATGCTAGACGCAGGGATTCATTCCCGCCAGGCTGGATGCCCCGCACCGCCGCGCTCAGAGGGAGGACACCGTGCCGGACCCGACCGACGCCGACGTCGCTACCGTTTCCGAGCGTCTCGCCGAGCAGGGGATCGATGTGGTCCGGGTGTCCTATCCCGACATGATCGGCGTGGACCGCGGCCGGGACGTGCTGCTCGGAGAGCTTGGCACGGCGGTCAGCCACGGGCTGGCGTTCTGCCGGGCGGTGTACCACACCTCCCCGATGGGCGACGTGGTGCCGGTGCAGGGCGGCTTGGAAGAGGGCCTGCCCGACATCACCGTCCGCCCCGACCTGACCACGCTGACGCCGCTGCCGTGGGAGCACGGGGCGGCGTGGTGCCTCGGCGACGCGGTGACCCCGGACGGCGCGCCCGCGCCCGAGTCGCCGCGCACCGTGGCCCGCCGGGTGGCCGACCGGTTCACCAGCCTCGGCTACACCCTCGTCTGCGGGCCCGAGCTTGAGTTCTACCTGTGCGAGCCCGCGCCAGGCGGCGGCTGGCAGCGGTACGCGAACGACCTGGGGAACGTGTACGTGGTCGGCCGCAAGGGCGACCCGCAGGGCGTGCTCGTGGACATGCTGCGCCAACTTCGGGACGCGGGGCTGCGGGTCACCGCGGCCAACCACGAGTTCTCCCCCGGCCAGTTCGAGATCAACCTCGGCCACTCGGAACTGGGCGACGCGGCGGACCGGTCGTTCCGGCTCAAGTCGGCGGTGCAGGAGATCGCCAGGCACCGGGGAATGCTGGCCACGTTCATGGCCAAGCCGTTCAACGACGAGGGCGGCTCCGGGTTCCACGTGCACGTCTCGGTGGCGGACTCTGCCGGGGAGAACGTGTTCGGCGACGCCGACGGCCCGGACGGCCTGTCGGCGGCCGGGCGGCACGCCATCGGTGGGGTCCTGGCGCACGCCAGGGCGCTGAGCGCACTGCTCAACCCGACCATCAACTCTTACAAGCGGTTCGGGCCGGACACCCTGGCCCCGTGGCTGATCGACTGGGGCCTGGACAACCGCAGCGCGATGGTCCGGATCCCGCCGGAGCGCGGGGCCGCCGCCCGGATGGAGGTCCGCCTCGGCGACGCCACCGCCAATCCCTACCTGGCCATGGCCGCCGTCGGCGCAGCGGTCTACCTGGGCATCACCGGCAAGGTGGAACCGCCCGCCAAGCTGGAGGGCTACGGCTACGACCCGGCGCGGGCGCAGTTGCTGCCGCAGCGACTCGGGGACGCACTCGACGCGCTGGAAGCGGACACTGACCTTGCCGAGGTGCTCGGGGAGTACTTCGTGACCTCGTTCCTGACCTACAAGCGGAACGAGATCGAGCGCTTCGAGCGGTTCGTCACTGACTGGGAGTTCCGCGAGTACGCCTACCACCTGTGAGGCCCGGCCCTTCCACCCGGCCTTCCCGCCTCACCGCTCCCCTTGCCTTCCCCGCCTCGCGGCCCTCCGCCCTGCCCCTCCGGGCCTGGGGAATTGGTTGTTGGCACTCCACCCACATTCTGCCGTGCGGCGGGTGACAAGCGACCATGCCATGGCGCGGGTCACGCCGGTCCATGACACTTCAGGCGGTCTGCCAGCTATCGCCATTCAGTGGTTGTTCCGTGGTGAATCCGTGGTGGTCACGGATGCCGCCGCGCCGTCGCGAGAGCAGGCTGACATCAGCGCGATCACCCCAAGCAAGCATGGAAGGACATATCGATGACTAATCGCCGCCGGCTGGGGATAGCCGCAGTAACCGTCACCTCCGCAGCACTCGCGATCCTTGGCGTCGGCGGAGGCGCGCTGGCGAGCAACGTTGCCGCCCCCGGCCAGATCAAGGCCTGCTACAAGACCGGCACCACGCTGCCGCCACTCACCCATATCGCCACCTCGGGCAAGTGCCCCACCGGCAATTCGACCCTGATCTGGAACAAGGTCGGCCCGCAGGGGCCCGCCGGCGTCTCGGTCGGAACCTCGGGAACCTCCGGCACGTCTGTCCCCCTGAACGGGGCGCAGGTCCTGGTGCCGGTGTTGTCCGCCGCCGCGGCGCCGGCCAGCGGCACCTACTACGTCAACGCCAGCATGATGCTGGTCGTCGCCCAAGGTGACACCGTGGCCTGCATCCTCGCCGTCAACGGCGCCACCACGGGGCCCTTCGCCACCGTCGGCCCGGTCGCCAACCAGACCTACGAGACCATCCCGCTGAGCGAGGCCGTCAGCCTGCAGGCCGGGCAAGCGCCAGAGGTCGAGTGCACGGGTTACACCGCAAACTCCAGCACCTCCTTCTACGACGGCGGCATAACCTCCGTCCTGATCAACAGCGCGACCGGCAACTCGGCGGCCCATGCGAATGCCTCCCATCACGCGCTTCCACCGCGCTTCTAGCGCCCAGCCCAATCGCTCCGCAACCTGCTGATCCCAGCCAGCCGGCTACGGCAGACGAAGGCGCCCCCGGCCAACCGTGGCCGGGGGGCGCCTGTCCCCGGGCGGTAAGGACAATGAGGCACGTGGCTGAGTCTGGATCGCGCCCGCTTGCCCGGTCCCGAATCCGGGGTTAACTAGGGCTTCAAGATGACGATGCTGCATCTGAAATTTTGCAGCGGGGCCGGTGAGCCCCTGGCTCAGAGGCTGTCCAGGTCAGCGGTCCACTCAATGATCACTCCCTGGGGATGGCGGCTGCGAGAACGACGGGCCAGGACGTAGGCTTGGGGCGGCTCACCTTGCTGGTGGCCCGGGCCTGAATGGGGCATGGGCCGGTACCCCGTGAGGGGTGGAGGTCCCCGGCACCGCCACCCTCAACCAGGGCGGTGGCGCACAAATCAGCGCGGTCTCGTGCGTCTCGGCGGGCAACTGCAGCGCGGGCGGATACTACGCAGACGGCTCCTTCCACTTCCAGGCGTTCGTAGTCAGCCAGACCTAAGGCCAGCCCCTCCGACGGCCCGGGTTGCGGTTCATCACAGGTTCGCGGTCCACTCGATGACCAAGCGTCGGCCCTGGTCAGAGTCGGCGAGGTTGTCCCGTTCTTCGTGACACCTTCTTCTGTGGGTGGAGTGCCAACCACGAACGCGGAGCGGGGCGGCCGGGGCCTCAGTGCTCGAAGCTGGTCGTCAGCGGGACTGTCTGGCCGGTGGCGGCGGCGGTCTGCGCGGCCAGCATGATCTCCAGGACGTGCCTGGCCCTGGCCGCGCCGGGCAGCGGCCGCGTTCCGCTGTCCAGGCAGTCGGCCAGGTGCTCGACCAGGGACGCGCGCGCCAGTACCTGGGTACGGTCCGGGCCGGTCTCGGCGTCCAGCGAATACGGGGTGATCCAGCCGGGCAGGCCGGGCGCGGCATCGACACGGAACAGTTCGATCGGCAGGTCGCCGCGCCCGTAGGCGGCGCCGGGCCGGTTCACCACCAGCGTGCCGCCGAGCCCGAACAGCTCCATCTCCGGGCTCCGGGTGGCCATCGCGCAGAACCCGGCGTCCACCACGGCGAACCTGGCGTCGCCGAAGTCGAGCAGCAGCAGGTTGTTGTCGTTCTCGGTGACCGGGATCTCCAGGCCGTCGAACGGGCCGCCGCGGGCCCGGCGCACCGGCGCGGTCACCCCGGACATCGCCGCCACCGCGCGGGCCGGGCCGAGCACGGCGGTAATCCGGTCGAGCCCGTAAACGCCCATGTCGAGCAGCGGCCCGGCGCCCTTGGCGTAGAACCAGGTCGGGTCGGCGGGCCACGCCATAGCGGCCGGCCCGCCGTGGGACGACTGCACCCGGGCGAACGCCACCTTCCCGATGGCGCCCGCATCGATCAGCCGGCGCGTCTGCGCCCACTCCCGCTTCAGGATGTCCATCGGCGCGCAGACGATCAGCAGGCCACCCCGGTCGGCGGCCTCGATCAGTTCGCCGGCCTGCGCCAGCGCAGACGCCAGCGGCTTCTCGGTGACCAGGTGCTTCCCGGCCGCCAGGATGCGCAGTGACGTCTCGTAGTGCGCGACGATCGGGGTCAGGTTGACCACCGCGTCGACATCGCCGCGGGCGAGCATCTCGTCGAGGCCGTCGCAGACCACGGGGATGTCCCAGTCCCGCGCGACCTGCTCCGCCCGGCCCCGGGTCCGGCTGGCGATCGCGGTCACCGCCACCCGGCCGCGCAGCCGCCGCAGGCCGGGCAGGTAACCGGGCTCGACGGTGGCGATCATCCCGGCGCCCAGGATCCCGACGCGCAGCGGGGCCTTCGGGCTGCGGTTGGCAGGACCGGTCATGGCCACGCGGGCCACCTCCTCCGCTGGTCCATGGGGGTCGGTGCAGTCTACGGGCCGGGCACCTTGACGGTAATTGTTTGGCTCCATACGATCCGGTCACGACGCCATCACCGAGTTCACCGCGCCGGGGACCGTCGCGGACCTGGAAGCCCAGGTCCGGATCGCGATCGAGACCCTGATCCGGCGGTTCCCGCCTGGCGCTTGACCCGGCGCGGCCGCCGGAGTTCCGCGGCTGGGAGTTCCGCGCTCCCCGCCGCCTCGACGTGCTGCTGTAAGGCCGGGCGCCAGGACCCCCGGCCGCCGGTCACACCCGGCTCCCCGCGCTCAGGTCGGACAACTGGGTACTCGCCGACTGCCTGGCGCGCAGCACGAACGTGGACGCGAACCCGACGACGAGCAGCGCGAGCGCGAGCCACGGCGCCCAGATCGTGGGGCTGGTCACCTTGTAGAACGAGCCGAAGATGGCGGCCGCGGTGATCAGGATGCCGATCACCGCCGAGATGACCAGCGACACCCGGCGCGCGGACGTGGCGAAGCTGCGCAGCGAGCCGACCGACATCAGCAGGTACACCACCACCAGGGCGAAACCGCCGAACGTGGACCCCCAGGCGAACAGGGCGAAGTAGTGCGGGGTGGCCGGCAGCGCGAACAACCCGGTCCAGAACTGGTTGATCAGCAGGGTCACGATCGACGCGCCGACCACGAAGGCCGCCGCACCGAGCGGTGCGCCGTTCCGCTTGCGGGTCATGGCCAGCGCCGCGGGCAGCCGGCGGTCGCGGGCCATGGCGAAGATGCCGCGGGAGGCGGACACCGCGCAGCCGATGGCGACCGCCAGCATGTCGAACAGCACCACGAGCTCAAGCAGCCGGTCGATCCAGGTGCCGCCGTACCCACCCGCCTTCGCCGGGGCCCCGAGCGCGAAAAGCGGCGCTCCCGCGGCGGCGGTGATCGCCTTGAGGCTGTAGTGGAAGCCGGCCACCTCCACGTAGGTGGCAAGGACGTAGAAGACGGTGGCGATGCCCGCGGTGGCCATCACCGCGATCGGGATCTCCCGCCGCGGGTTGGGCGTCTCCTCGGCCAGGTTCGCCGCGGTCTCGAACCCGACGAACACCAGCACCCCGTACAGCATGCCGAAGAAGATCCCGGACCAGCCGTCCGCCGCCGACGAGGGGTTGAACGGCTTGAGGCTGTTCGCCGAGCCCAGCTTCACGATGACGCTCACGAAGAAGATCGTGACGATGACGATCGACACCAGCGCCAGGGCAAGCTGGCTGCGGGTGGACACCCGCACCCCGAAGTACAGGATGCCGGCGATCATCACGATGAGGATCAGCGTCCACAGCCACGACGGGAACGGGTTCACCCCGAACTCGGCCTGGATCGTGCTCTGCAGGTACCCGCCGATGAGCAGCAGCAGGCCGGTGAGCAGCACGGTTATCCCGCCGTAGTAGAGCCAGCCCGCCGCCGTGCCAATCCGCTCGCCGAGCCCGCGGGTTACGTAGTCGTACAGCGACCCGGCCGCGTGGATCTCCCTGGCGTAGCTCGACACGATCCAGCCCAGCGCGAAGACACCAACGGCGGCCAGCAGCACCGATATCGGCGAAGCGACCCCGCCGCCCTTGCCCGACGCGCTGATCACGCCGACCACCAGCGGGATCACGAAGGCCGCGGAGAAGACGGGGCCCATGAACCCCACCGACTGGGCGATCACATCGGGCAACGAGAGGACCTTCGCGCCCAGGCGCTCGTAGACCGGCTCGGTACTCGCCATCGCTGCCTCCCTATATACAAGAAAATTCTTCTTAACGACGGCCGGGGCACCGGCGGTGCCCCTCAGGCCGGAATCCGCAATACCCTCCCGGCGTTGCCGCCGAAGATCGCCGCGGTGTCGGCATCCGGCAGGTCGAGGGCCTCGATGTCGGCGATCGTGTCCCCCACCACGTTGGGGCCGCCGAGCGGCATGTCCGTCCCGAACAGCACGTGGTCCGCGCCGAAGAACTCCACCGCGCACCGGACCGCGTGCGCCGCACCGAACATCGCCGTGTCGGCGTAGAAGCCGCGGAAGTAGTCCATCGGGTCCCGCTTCAGCCCGGCCAGGATGTCCTCCCGGCCGGGATCCTCCAGCGGCGAGGCCAGCCGCCCGGCGAAGTGCGGCACCATGGCGCCCGCGTGGTGAGTGATCACCCGCAGCCCCGGATAGGTGTCGAAAACGCCCGAGTACACCAGCCGCGCCATGCACGCGGACGTCTCGTACGGCCAGCCAAGCGACCACCAGATGCCGTACTTGGACCGGCTCTCCGCCGGGTAGTCCGGCCAGGCCGGGCTGCGTGTCGGGTGGATCCAGACCGCGCCATCCAGGCGGGTCACGGTGTCGAAGATGGGCGCGAAGCGCCGCTCGTCCAGCGGCGCGCCGCCGACGTTGGTGTGCAGTTGCGTGCCGAGCGCGCCAAGCTGGGTGATCGCCCGGTCGAGTTCCCCGGCCGCGGCGTCGATGTCGTTCATCGGCAACGCGGCGCTGAACCCGGCGAACCGGTCCGGGTGCGCCCGCACCAGTTCGGCCAGTTCGTCGTTGGCGGCACGGGCCAGGTCGAGCGCTGCCGCGGGGCCGCCGAGTTCCTCAAGGGGCGGGACCGCCAGCGTCAGCACCTGGCGGTAGTCGCCGAAGGCGTCCATCACCCGCCACCGGGCGTCCAGGCCGATGAGTGCGGGGTCCTCGTGGATCCAGGGCTGGTAGCCGAGGATTCGGTCGCTGACGGCGCCGCCCGACACGATCGACTCCAGGCGGCGCGCATACGAAGGCGGGAGAATGTGAGCGAAGGCATCGATCTTCCTCACGTCCGTCCCCTCGGCGTTGGCCCCAGGCGGCACTGGCGCGGGCAGTTGCCGGGATCGTATGGAAGCAAACGATTCGGTGTCAAGGTCTGATGCACCACCAAGGGGCTCTGTGGATAGACGCCGCTGCCAGGCGGCCCGGTGTCTTAACGCGGCTGCGTGCCGCCACCGCTGGTGGCCCGCTCGGCAACCGCTTCGTCCAGTTGCTCAGTATGGGCCAGCTTGCCTCGACCGTTGACGGCCTGTACTAAGCGGAGCGCCGCCGTGGCTCGTGCTGTCCAGCCACGGCGGGCCACATCCCCATGATCATCCCCGCCCCGGCATCCTCCAGGCGGCGCGCAAGGCGGGTTGGGCGGCGGTCCGCCGGGCGAGTTGGGCGGCGGTACGTCCGGGCGAGTTGGGGCGGCGGTGTGTCAGGTGGGGGTTATGCGAACCGGGAGGGCTTTGAGGCCGTTGGTGAAGTTGGACCGGATTCGCCGCGGCTCGCCGGCCAGCTCCAACTTGGCCACCCGCCGGGCCAGCGCGGCGAGCACGATCCGCACCTCGAGCCGGGCCAGGTGCGCGCCCAGGCACAGATGCGGGCCGCCCCGGCCGAAGCTGAGGTGCCGGTTGGGAGCACGCCCGACGTCGAACACACCGGGGTCGGCGAACTCCGCCTCGTCCCGGTTGCCGGACACGTACCAGAGCACGACCTTGTCCCCCGCCCTGATGGCCGCACCGCCCAGTTCCGTGTCTGCGGTGGCGGTGCGGCGCATGAAGTGGGTCGGGCAACTCCACCGGAGCACCTCGTCGGTCGCGGTGTCGAGGAGGTCGAGGGTCGGCCCGCAGCCGGTCCCACTGCTCGGGCCGCTCGCAGAACGCCAGCACTCCCTGGGCGATCGCGATCCGGGTGGTCTCGTTGCCCGCGATCACCAGGATCGAGAAGAAGTTGTCGAGGTCGGTCTCGCTCAGCCGGTCACCATCCACCTCGGCCCGCAGCAGCCGGGACAGCAGATCGTCGCCGGGATGGCGGAGCCGGTCGGCCACGATCGTCCGGCCCAGGTCCCACAGTTGCTTGCCGTAGGGGCTGCGGAACGGGAACCGCCGGTAGGCGTCGGTGTCGTCGCGGCCCCAGACCACGTCGGTGATGTCCGGGTCAGTGTTGGCGATGAGCCGGTCGCCCAGATCGATGAACGAGTCCAGGTCGGCCTCGGGCAGGCCCATGATGCGGGCCAGGACCCGGATCGGGACCTCCTTGGCGACCGCGTCGATGAAGTCGAACCCCTGGCCGCCCAGCACCGGCCCGGTGAGGCCGGCGTCGAGTACCTGCTCGGTCAGCCCCTCGACGAAGTGCTGGTAGACGGCGACCGCCCGGACCGAGAAGGCGCCGGACACGATCTTGCGGAGCTTGGTGTGCTCGGGCGGGTCGGTGTCGATGATCGTCCGCCGGGCCGCCATGTCCTCGTCGGTGGGCTCCTCGAACGAAATGCCGCGCGCCGACGAGAACGTTGCCACGTCGCGGCTGGCAGCGACAATGTCGGAGTAGCCGCAGACGGACCAGAAACCCGAATTCGGCGGCGCCTCGTCGTGCCAGGCGACGGGCGCGCCGCGCCGGAGCCGGGCGAACTCGGCGTAGGGCACACCGCGCGCCCACATGTCGAGGTCGGTCAGGTCGACGGCTTGCGTCATGGAAAGTAGTTTGGCACCAAACGAGATCGTCGGCAATCGGAGGCATCGCATGCAGGTCGTCGTCGTCCGTCACCATGAAGAGGACTCGGCCGGGTTCATCGGCGCCGCGTTCGAGGCGCGCGGCGCGCGGCTGAGCACGATCCTGTTCCCCAAGGAAGGCTCGCTGCCCGACCCGGACGGACTGGCGCACATCGTCCTGCTCGGGTCCACCTGCTCGGTGTACGACGAGGGCGAGGCCCGCGCCTGGATCGACGAGGAGTTGGCGTGGCTGCGGCGGGCGGACGCGGCCGGGGTCCCGCTGCTGGGGATCTGCTTCGGTGCGCAGATGCTGGCCGCCGCGTCCGGCGGCACGGTGGAGCACGCGGGCCGCCAGGAGATCGGCTGGGTCACGGTCGACACCGATCGACCCCGAACTGATCCCGCCGGGACCGTGGCTGGAGTTCCACCACGACCGGTGCCTGCCGCCGGCCGACGCCACCGTGCTCGCGCGCAACGGCCTGGGCGTGCAGGCCTACCGGCTCGGCCGGCACCTCGCCGTCCAGTTCCACCCCGAGGTCGACGGCGACCAGTTCCGGCTGTGGCTGGACGCCGGCGGCCGGGCGGAGATCGAGGCGAACGGCCAGGACCCGGACGCGATGCTCGCGGAGACCATCGCCGAGGAGCCCGCCGCTGCCGCCCGGGCCGCCCATCTCGTCGCGTCCGCGCTGCGCATCGCGGCCGGAACCTGACCTTTTGTCATGGTTGGCGCAACCGTGACAGAAGAGGGTGCCATGACAACTGGGACAATCCCGCGCTACGTGATCAGGGCCGGCGCCTGATCGAGGACGGCCTACGGCTGGCAGCCTGCCTGTGCGGCGCTGCTGGGCGTCGGCAATGGTCCGCGCCGCCACGCAGGGCGATCTTGGATGAGACTTTCACCCTCGTGGGGGATGGCAGTCGTGATGCGCCGAGGTGACCTTGCGGTGGGTGAGGCATTGCGGGCAGGCCAGCGGCCTGACGCCCCGCGCGGGTGCCCGCCAGGAACCAGAGAGGGGTGTTAGGTGACCAGCCAGCCAGAGGAGCTAGCCCCGCCGCCGGGGCCTGATCGGCAAGCTGCCGTCCGTCATGCCGAGGTCGCGTTGCGGTCTATCGGGCAGCCGAACTCGGTGGCCGGTGAGTTCGACTTCTGGAATGACAAGTATGAGGGGCGGCGGCTGTTCTCTGAGCTGCTGGGGACGTTCTTCCTGGTCCTGGTGGCGGTTGGCGGCGGCATGGTCAGCGCCCGGTTCGGCGGCAATGCGGTGCCCTATGGCGCGAAGGTGGTGGCGCCGGCGCTGATGGTGGCCGCGATCATCTTGTTCATGGGGACGGTTTCGGGTGCGCACCTGAACCCGGCGGTGAGCATGGCGTTCGCGGCGCGCGGTGACTTCCCGTGGAAGCGTGTCCCGGCCTACATCGTGGCCCAGTTCCTCGGCGCCGTCTTGGCCACGTTGCTGCTGTGGGCGTTCTTGGGCAAGCAGGGCAGCGCAGGGCTGACCTTGCCCGGCTCCGGGATCCCGACAGCCACCGCGATGCTGTGGGAAATGGTCCTGACTGCCGGGCTGGTGAGCGTGATCTTGGGCACGGCGTCGGGTGCCCAGCAGATCGGGCCGCTGGCGGCGATCGGCGTGGGCAGCTATATCGCGCTGGCCGGGCTGTGGGGCTCTGCGGTCAGTGGCGCGTCGATGAACCCGGCCCGGTCGCTCGGCCCGGCTCTGGTGAAGGGCGACTGGACCGCGTGGTGGGCGTATCTGGCCGGCCCGGTGGCCGGTGGCCTCATCGCGGTGGGCATCGCCTTTATCTTGCGGGGGCGTGGCGGCGGACGCAGCGGGGTCGCCGCTGCGCAGGGCACGATCGGCGTGGACTGGCACCCCGGGTCTCAGCCGCGGCCCTGAGCCCAAGGCTCACAACGCGAGGCTTAGGAACGCGCAGGTATCAAGGACCAGCCGCGCTCAGGGCCGGTGGGGTAAGGAGACAGGGCAGATGCCAGATAGGTCGCACGCGCTGGATCACATTGTGGTGGTGCTGTTTGAGAACCGGTCCCTGGACAACATGCTCGGGCACCTCCACGGCCCGGGGGACGGGAAAACCTTCGACGGGGTGATCGGCAAGAACCTGTCGAATCCCATCCCTGCGTGGGCCGAGCAGGGGGCCGACCGCAAGGTGGTGCCCTACACGGTGGCCACGGACATGAACAGCCCCAACCCCGACTCGGGGGAGGAGTATCAGCACACCAACACCCAGCTGTACAACATTTTGAGCGAGGAGAACCGTTTCAAGGTGGCCGACGACATGACGGCCCCCTGGAACGCCCCCGAAGCAGGTCAGACTCCGACGATGGACGGCTTTGTCACCGACTACATAAGCACCTTTACCGCCGAGATGGGCCGCCAGCCCACCTATGAGGAGTACTCGCAGATCATGACCGGGTTCACCCCCGATCAGGTTCCGGTGCTGAACGGGCTGGCCCGGGCCTTCGGAGTGTTCGACCACTGGTTCTGTGAGGTGCCGTCCCAGACTTTCATGAACCGGTCGTTCTGGACGGCGGGCACCTCGTCGGGGCTGACGGTGAACTTCCCGGCCAAGAAGTGGTTCATCGGGAACGACGCCGAGACGCTGTTCGAGCGACTGGAGGCCCACGGCAAGACGTGGAAGGTCTATGTGTCCGAGCCAATGCAGATCTCGTTCACCGGCATCATCCACCACCAGCGGCTGAAGGAGCGCCTCGCCACGCACTTCGTCCCGTTTGCCCAGTTCGAGGCCGATGCCGCGAAGGGGGCGCTGCCCGACTTCTCGCTGATCGAGCCGGCCCTGGCCATCGGGCACAACGATTACCACCCGGCAGAGGGGCGGGCGCTGGGTCACGGGGTGGTCCTCCCCAGCGTCGACCCGCCCTCATCGATCTTGGGTGGGGAGGCCTTCCTGGCCCGGATCTACGACGCCTACCGGGGTATGCAGTCCGGCACCGGGCCCAACGTCTGGAACACCGCCCTGCTCATCGGCTGGGACGAACCAGGCGGCACCTATGACCACGTGCCCCCTCCCGCAGCCCCCCCACCCGACCCGGCCGCCCCGGCCGGCGAATACGGCTTCACGTTCGACCGCTCCGGCTACCGGGTACCAGCCATCGTCATCTCCCCCTGGGTGGGCGAAGGCCAGGTGTTCAACCAGGAACACCGCCACACCTCTCTGATCGCCACCCTGCGGGAGCAATGGAACCTGGGAGACCCCTTCACCGCCCGAGACGCCGCCGCCCGAACGTTCTCCCACGCCTTCACCCTGGAGGCGCCACGGGACCCGAGATCTTGGCCGGTCCCAACCCCACGCCCAGTGCCAGCCTTCAGCGAGGATGATGTGGCCCTCGGAAAGGCTGTGTCCGCACTGGGCAGAACCTTCCTGAACGGGCTCCGGCAGCACGCCCAAGAAAATGACATCAAACTCGACGGCCTGCCCGACGATCCCAACGCCGATATCCCACCCGAGCAGATCGTGACCCTACTGCGTAGCGCCGCCGCCATGTACTTCCCCCGGCTGGCCCCAGCCCCGGCGAAGTGATCCTTCCCGGAGTACCCCGGTAAACAGGCTGATCCTGCGGATCCGGGCAGCGCGGAAGCATCGTTCGGCTAAACACCAGTCGCTGCTTCGGGCGGTCAGCTTTCCTCGACCGCGCGGATGATCGTCCGCAGCAGCGACGCAAGCTGGTCCTTGTCCCGCTCGGACAGGCTGGCGCTGACGAACGCCTCGCCCTGGTTGAACGCGGGGAACAGCCGCTCGATCACGCCCAGGCCCTTGGGCTCCAGGCTGACGAGCACCAGGCGGCCGTCGGACTCGTGCGCCCGGCGCCTGGCCAGGCCGCGCTTCTCCAGCGTCTTCAGCACCCCGGTCAGGGTGCCCTTGGTGACTCCGGCCTCGGCGGCCAGGTCCCTGGTCTGCTGCTCGCCCCAGATCCACAGCACGAACAGCACGGTGAACGCGGCCCAGGACAGGTCCTCATCCGCAAGCACCTTGCGTTCCATGTGATTGCGGATCACGTTGGCGGCGCGGTAGATGTTCGACACCGCGGCCATAGCGGCGAAGTCGAGTTGCTGATCCCCGACGCGGCCGCGGATGTCACGCTCGGCCTGCATGAGCTCGCTGGCATTGCTGGCGGCGAGGCGACGGGGCATTCCACGATGGTACGTGGCGCGGTTCACTCGAGGAATCGCCGCTGCATGTACAGCAGATGCTGGAACGGCTCCGGCGCCGCCGCGGCCTGTGCGTCGCCCTCGGCCAGCGTCTTGTTGATCAGCCTGGCGATCGCCTCGACGGTGTCCACGCCGTAGGCCATGTCGGGGTCGTTGCTGGTCAGGATCGCGATCGAGTAGTCGAGGGCGTGGTAGGTGAAGTCGCCGATGCTGTTGATGTCCCACATGTCCGGGTCCGGCAGCCAGCCGTTCTTCAGGTGGACCGTCATGTCCGCGGGCGCGCCCGCGGACACGCCCCAGCGTTGCCAGGAGATGACGTCGGCCATCAGGTTGAGTGCATAGCGGCGGCTGGTCCCGTCCAGCACGGTGTTGTGGGTGATCAGCAGCCGCAGCAGGCGCAGTTCGTCGTGCGCGTTGACGTCGGTCAGGCCCCAGAAGTCGTCCGTCCCGAGCACGGTGTGGTTCATCCGGGCCGCGTTCAGGAATGCCTGCAACGCGGGCATGCCGATCTCGTTCCACAGCGTGTCCTGCGCGTCGTTGTCCGACTCGGTGATCATCGATGTGGCGAGCGCGTCCTGATAGGAGCTGAGGCTCTCGTGCGCCTGCTGAAGCTGGTAGAGCAGCGCGCCCAGGGTGATGACCTTGATCACGCTGGCCGAATG
Organism: uncultured Actinomycetes bacterium; assembly: GCA_963726415.1. Classification (GTDB taxonomy): domain Bacteria; phylum Actinomycetota; class Actinomycetes; order Streptosporangiales; family Streptosporangiaceae; genus DASXKD01. Next base: position 77,398 of record CAVSCM010000044.1, on the reverse strand, counting down.
AAACTCCCGCCACTGGTGGTAGCGGCAACGGAATTCCTCGTCCGAGTCCTCCACCGCGATGCCCACCGTTGCCTCGGTCCCGCGCAGGACGCTGGCTATCCGGTGCGACAACTCGGCCGCCAGTGCGGGCTGGTCCGGCGAGGTGCAGATGCCCGGCCCGGCCGCGGCCGGGGCGGCGGGCGGGGTGCTTGCCGGGCTCGGTGCGCTGGCCGGAGCCGCGGTGCTCGCCGGGGCTGTGGTGCCGCCGGCGCCGCGGTGCTGGCCGGGGCCGTTTTTGCCGGGCTCGGCGTGCTGGCCGCGGTGCTCGCCGGGGCCTGCGTGCGCGCCGGCGCGGGCACAGCGGCGGAGCCGGAGATGAGCAGCGCCGAAAGCGCGAGGGCATACCAGGGCCACCGGCCGAGCCGCCGCATCGTCATCACGCTCCTCGGGCAGCGCAAGACGTTAGGCAGCGAAACTGGAGTGACGATGTCATTAGCATGTGAAGATCGTGAGGGTTCTGCCGGCCGGGTCAGACGCGGTTACTGGGGCACGTCGTACGCGATCGTAGGCAAATCCACTGCGGTAGCGCCACCATCCACGGTGAGCACGGCCCCGGTCATCGCCGACGCGTGCCCGCTGGCCAGGAACGCCACCACCGCCGCGACCTCGCCGGGCTCGGCCGGACGGCGCAGCGGCACCTGCGCCGTGGCCAGCGCGTACGCGGCCTCCCGGTCCGGCAGCCCGCGCAGCGTGGCCAGCGCGTCCATCTCCTCGTCGGCCATCGGGGTCCGGACCCAGCCCGGGCACACGGTGTTCACCCGCACCCCGCGGCTGCCGAAATCCCTGGCCATGGATCTGGCCAGGCCGATAAGGCCGTGCTTGGCGGTAACGTAGCCGACCGACTCGGGCGCGGCCGCCAGGCCCGCGATCGACGAGACGACCACGACACTGCCGCGCCGCGCGATGAGCTGCGGCAGGCAGGCCCGGGCGGCGACCAGGCAGGTGGTCACGTTGGCGCGCCAGCTTCGCGCCCAGTCCTCGTCGGCGATATCCCCGGCGGTGCCCACGCCGTGGCCGCCGGCGTTCGCCACCAGGATGTCGATGCCGCCGAACCGGGCCGCCGCCGCGGCCGCCATCTCCGCCATGTCCGCCGCGGACGCCGCGTCGGCGGGGACGGCCAGCGCCCGCTCCCCCAGCGCTTCCGCGACGGCCTGCAGCGGTCCCGGCCGCCGGCCCACCAGGACCACGCGGGCCCCCTCGGCCGCGAACCGCTCCGCCACGGCCGCGCCGATGCCGGTCCCGGCGCCGGTGACCACCGCCACCCGGCCGTCCAGCCATCCCACGGCTGTCATGGCTACCTCCCGTGCGCCGCCGCCGGCTAGCCAGCGGCGAGTTCGGTGACCCGGGCATGCAGTTCGGTGACGTAGCCCCGCGCCTCGGGTTTCATCAGGACGCTGCGCAGGATTCTCGCGCCGTCCTGGTCGGCCGTGACGCCGGGGTGCCGCCTCGACATGCCGGCCGCCGTGACCCGCAGGGTGCTGAGGAAGACCGGCCGGCTGGCCTTCATGCCACGGGCAAGCATCGAAACGGAGGCGTCGTCGATGCCGGACATCGTCGCGCCGGGCACCTGCGGGAAGTAGCAGACGATGTCGAGTTCGGGGGGCTGGTAGAGCTCAAGCAGGGCGGATTCGCCGATCATGGCGGCCCAGGCGAGCGCGGCATGGCGGCACGCGGCCAGCACCCGGCCGAGCCCATCCGGGGTCAGCGGCAGGAGCTGGAGGGTGAGCCAGAGCGCGGCCGCCGACGCGCCGGCCCGGGAGCACTCCAGGCTGATCTCCCCCAGGTGCAGCTCGTCGGAGGTGAAGTAGGTGTACGGCGAGTCGTGCAGGTAGAACCGGCCCACCTCAGGGTCGGAGAACAGGACCGCGCCGCATCCGTAGGGCTGGAGGCCGTGCTTGTGCGGGTCGACCACGACCGAGTCGCACCCGGCGATGGCCCGCCAGGGAGCCGGGTCCAGGGCTTCCTCACCGGCCCGCCCGGCGAGCTCGCGCGATGGGGCCTGCCGGCTTGCCGGCCTGGCGAGTGAAGGGGGAATGGGGAGGCGGGCAGGGTCCCGGGGGGTTCCATGGCCATGGGGTCCGGGGGCTTGCCCCTGGGGCAAAGGAGTGTCCCCTCGGGCCAGCAGGGTGAAGAAGCCGCCGTAGGCCGCGTCCACATGCACCCGGGCCCCGTGCCGGCGGGCGACCGCCAGGATCTCGTGCACCGGGTCGATCGCACCCAGGCCGGTGGTGCCCGCGGTCGCGACCACCGTGCCGATCCGGCCCCCGGCGAGCAGCGCGTCGAGTGCCCCGGTGTCCATCCGCCCCGCGCCGTCGGCCGGCACCGGGGTGCCCTCGATGCCAAGCACGCCGCACATCCGGGCATGGGTGTAGTGCGCCTCCTCGCTGTAGGCGACGCCGAGGCCGGGGTGGGTTTCCCTGGCCACGTAGAGGGCCTCCAGGTTGGCGACCGTGCCGCTGGTGGTCAGGTGGCCGAGGTGGGTGCCCAGGCCGAACATGGCGGCCAGCGCGGCGACCACCTCCTTCTCCATCTGGCCGGTCGCGGGGCCGCCGTCCAGCGCGTGGTTGTTCGGGTTGATCAGCATCGCGGCGAGATAGCCGGCCACCGCGGCCGGGTGCGGGGGCTTGAGCATCTGCCCGGCATAGGACGGGTGGAAGAACGGGTAGTTGCCGCGCAGCCGCCCGGTGAGTTCGGCGAAGACACCGGCGAACCGCTCGTCACTGACGAGCATCGACGGGTCGGCCTCGAACGGCCCGAACCCCTCCTGCCACTCCGCTATCGCCGCGACGGCGCTGCTCAGCCAGTGCTGCAGATCCATCCGGAAACGGTACCCCGGCGGCCGGCCCGCAGGCCCGTCCCACGCGGCACGGCCGGACCCCGTGCCCAGGTGGAGTCCGGCCGCGCGGATGCGCTGCTGCGCTACGTGCCGGGTCCCGCCATGAACGTCACGGGCAGGACCGCGGACTTGGCGGTAGGGCTGGTGGGCGCGGGCCGGAACACCACCTTCCCGGTGCCCGAGCACGGCACGGTGATGCTGGTCGGAATCTTCTTCGGCACGAAGAAGCTGGTGAAGCTGACGAGAACCGTGGTCGTGGACGCCGGCGCGAGCGCCGCTGTGATCCTCTTCCCGGCGCTGCCGGTGAATCCGGTGTCGACGGTCGAGGTGGGCTGTGCGGTCTTCACCTCGATCGTCTGGCCAGCGGCCGGGTGGCCGGTGTTGACGGGCCCGGGGCAGATCACCGTGATGACGGCCTTGCCCGGCGGGTGGTTGTTGATGAAGCCCCTGAAGTACTCGTTGGGACCGATCGGGACCGGGTCCTGCTGCCGTGCCGCGGCGGATGCCGTCGCGGCGAGGGACAACCCCATGGCCGTAGCGATTAAACCGGACGTGAGGGCCGCGGCGAGCCGCCTGCTGAGTCTTGCGCGCATGTGTTCCTCCCCGGAGATCAGCGCGGGCAACTTATTGCCACGGTGCCACCGCCGGGGACCGGCTTCCAGTGCCTTCCCGGGTACGGCAGTAAAACGATTCGCTGTCCGCCCGGGAAGCGCCGGAGTGATAGCCCATTAAGCCAATAGAGAAAATAGATAATACGGGACATACCGGGTTAAGATCGGAATTCCGGGCCCTCCCCCCAGGAGCACCTGTCCCATCGACGAGCAGGAGTCCCATGACCGTCACCGACGAGTACCTGGCCAACAACGCGCGTTACGCGGAGAGCTTCAGCGGGCCGTTGCCACTGCCACCGTCCAACCACATCGCCATCGTGGCCTGCATGGACGCCCGCCTCAACGTCTACGGGCTGCTTGGCCTGGGCGCCGGCGAGGCGCACGTCATCCGCAACGCCGGCGGGGTCATCACCGACGACGAGATCCGGTCGCTCGCGATCAGCCAGCGGCTGCTCGGCACCCGGGAGATCATGCTGATACACCACACCGACTGCGGCATGCTCACGTTCACCGACGACGCGTTCAAGAAGTCGATCCAGGACGAGACCGGCATCAAGCCGGCCTGGGGCGCCGAATCCTTCGGCGACCTGGACGAGGATGTGCGCCAGTCGATCGCCCGTATCAAGGCAAGCCCGTTCGTGCCGCACAAGGACTCCATCCGCGGTTTCGTCTTCGACGTCGCCACGGGCAGGCTCAACGAGGTCAAGTGAGCCGGTGACCGCCGCGGGCGCCCCGGCCCCGGACCATCCGGCGGCCGGGGTGCCGGTCATCGATTCCCACCAGCATTTCTGGGACCTGTCCGCGCATGACCAGCCGTGGCTGGCCAGCGACCCGGTGCTGGCACCGCTGCTGCGCAACTTCTCCCCGGCGGACCTGGCGCCGCTGGCGGCCGCCGAGGGCGTCACGGCGAGCGTGGTGGTGCAGACCGTCACCGAATCCTGGGAAACCCCGGAACTGCTCGCCCTCGCCGCCGGGCCCGGCCTGGTCGCGGGTGTGGTCGGCTGGGCCGACCTGACCGCGCCCGACGTCGCGGACGCCCTCGCCCGGCTGCGCGATCTTCCCGGCGGCGACCGGCTGGCCGGGATCCGGCACCCGGTGCTGATCGAGCCCGACCCGGACTGGCTGGCCCGGCCGGACGTGCTGCGCGGCCTGGCCGCGGTGGCCGGGGCGGACCTCGCCTACGACGTGGTCGGCGAGCCCCGGCACCTGCCGGCCGCGGTGACCGCCGCCCGCCAGGTCCCCGGGCTCCGGTTCGTCCTGGACCACCTGGGCAACCCCGATATCAGCACCGGCCCCAGCGAACCATGGGCAAGCGCCTTCACCGAGTTCGCCGCCCTGGACAACACCGTGGCCAAGCTCTCCGGCATCCTCGGCGTCCCCCCGCCGCCCGGTGCCGCCCCCGGCAGCCTGGACCACATCCGCCCCTACTACGATCTCGCCCTGCACGCTCTCGGCCCCAACCGCCTCATGTTCGGCTCCGACTGGCCCCCCTGCACCCTGGACGCCACCTACGGCGAGGTACTGGGCACCGCGAGAGCTCTAACTTCCGAACTGGGCGAGGCCGAGCAGCACGCGATCTTCAACGCCACCGCCCGCCGCACCTACCACCTCCGGTAACCAGGCCAGCCCCCGAGCCACTTCTCGCTTTTTCCCAAACCCCCGGCCGATGCGCCACCGGTGCGGGCTGAGCGGAAGCGGGAGGTCGACACCGGCGCCGCACAAGATGCGCTGAGCGGGCGGCGGTGAACTGGCAGACAGCGTTTTGAGCCGTCTGCCAGTTTGCCGTTGCCCGCCCCCCAGTCCCCAGAAGATCGCCAGCCGGTGATGACCTAGCCCCCGGGCAGGTAGATGATGGCCTTTTACGTGCCGATGAGAGGAGGCCGGCATGGCCGATGTCGTACGTGCCGCCCTGGTGCAGCAGAAGTGGACCGGCGACAAGGACTCGATGGTCAAGAACGCGGTGGCGGCGGTCCGCGATGCCGCGGCGCAGGGCGCACGGGTCACCTGCCTGCAGGAACTCTTCTACGGCCCGTACTTCTGCCAGGTGCAGGAGCCGGAGTGGTACTCCTGGGCCGAGCGGGTACCCGACGGCCCCACGGTCCGGCTGATGTGCGATGTGGCGCGTGAGCACCAGATGGTGCTGATCGTGCCGGTCTACGAGGAAGAGCAGGAGGGCGTCTACTACAACACCGCCGCGGTCATCGACGCCGACGGCACCTTCCTCGGCAAGCACCGCAAGAACCACATCCCGCAGGTGAAGGGCTTCTGGGAGAAGTACTACTTCCGCCCCGGCAACCTCGGGTACCCGGTGTTCGACACCGCGGTGGGCCGGATCGGTGTCTATATCTGCTACGAGCGGCACTTCCCCGAGGGCTGGCGGGCACTCGGCCTGGCCGGCGCCAAGATCGTCTTCAACCCGTCGGCGACCAGCCGGGGGCTGTCTGAGTACCTGTGGCGGCTGGAGCAGACCAGCGCCGCGGTCGCCAACGAGTACTTCGTGGGCACGATCAACCGGGTCGGGGTCGAGCCTCTCGGCGACAACGACTTCTACGGGCAGTCCTACTTCGCCGACCCGCGTGGGCAGATCATCGGCGGGGCCGCCTCCGACAGCGCCGAGGAGGTCGTGGTCCGCGACCTGGACATGGGCCTGCTCGAAGAGGTCAGGAACCTGTGGCAGTTCTACCGGGACCGGCGCCCGGACTCCTACGGCCCGCTGGCGCAGCCGTAAGGAGGGGCCGCCATGCGCATTCTCATCCGCGGTGGCACCGTGGTCACCGCCACCGGATCATCCCGCGCCGACGTGCTCGTCGACGGCGAGACCGTCGCCGCCCTGCTCGATCCCGCGCATACCGGCTCGTTCGCGGGGCTGGCCGACCGGTCGATCGACGCCACGGGCAAGTACGTCATCCCTGGCGGGATCGACGTGCACACCCACCTGGACATGCCGTTCGGCGGCACCTTCTCCGCCGACGACTTCGAGACCGGGACCCGCGCGGCCGCCTGGGGCGGGACGACCTCGCTGGTGGACTTCGCGGTGCAGGCCAAGGGCGCCTCGCTGCGCGAGACGCTGGACGCCTGGCACGCCAAGGCCGAGGGCAAGGCCAGCATCGACTACGGGTTTCACATGATCGTCTCCGACGTCAACGAGCAGACGCTCAAGGAGATGGACGTCCTCGTCGGCGAGGGCGTGACCAGCTTCAAGATGTTCATGGCCTACCCGGGTGTGTTCTACGCGACCGACGGCGAGATCCTCCAGGCCATGCAGCGGGCCGCCAGCAGCGGCGCGACGATCATGATGCACGCGGAGAACGGCATCGCGATCGACGTGCTCGTTGCCGAGGCCCTGGCCGCCGGCCACACCGATCCAGGCTGGCACGGCCGCACCAGGCCGCCCGAACTGGAAGGCGAGGCCACCGCCAGGGCGATCCAGCTCGCGCAGGTCACCGGCGCCCCGCTCTACATCGTGCATCTGTCCGCCCGGCAGGCCCTCGAGGCGGTGACCCAGGCCCGCGACGAGGGGCGTAACGTCTTCGCCGAGACCTGCCCCCAGTACCTGTACCTGTCACAGGACGACCTGGACGCACCGGAGTTCGAAGGGGCGAAGTACGTCTGCTCGCCGCCGGTGCGGCCCAAGGAGCACTGGGCGCACCTGTGGCGCGGGCTGCGCACCAACGACCTCAGCATCGTCTCCACCGACCATTGCCCGTTCTGCTTCAAGGAGCAGAAGGAGATGGGCCGCGGCGACTTCTCCAAGATCCCCAACGGCATGCCGGGGATCGAGCACCGGGTCGACCTGCTGCACCAGGGCGTGGTGGACGGCGAACTGTCGCTCGCGCGGTGGGTCGAGGTGAACTCGACGACGCCGGCGCGGATGTTCGGCCTCTACCCGCGCAAGGGAACCATCGCCCCCGGCTCGGACGCCGACATCGTGGTCTACGACCCGGCGCTGCGGCACGTGCTGTCCGCGCAGACGCACCACATGGCGGTGGACTATTCCGCCTACGAGGGCAGGGAGGTGCAGGGCGGGGCCAGCATGGTCATGTCCCGCGGCGAGATCCTGGTCAGCGACGGGCAGTGGCACGGCCAGGCGGGGCGGGGCCGGTTCCTGCCCCGGGGCGAGTGCCAGTACCTCAGGTGAGGGGGGCTTGATGGATATCGGCTTGGTGCTGCAGACCGATCCGCCGTGGAGCCGGGTGGCCGAACTCGCCGCCCGGGCGGACCTCGGCGGGTTCAGCCATGTCTGGACGTTCGACTCGAGTGTGCTCTGGCAGGAACCGTTCGTCATCTATTCGCAGATCCTCAGCCGGACCTCGAACGTCAAGGTCGGCCCGATGGTCACCAACCCGCTGTCGCGGGAGTTGTCGGTGACCGCGTCGCTGTTCGCCACGCTGAACGACATGTTCGGCAACCGCACCATCTGCGGCATCGGCCGCGGGGACTCCGCGATGCGCGTCCTCGGCCGGACACCGTCGTCACTGGGCACCCTCGGCCACGCCATCAACGTGATCAGGGACCTGGCCGAGGGCCGGGAGGTGGACTACGACGGCACGAAGGTCCGCATCCCGTGGGTGCGGGACGGCCGGCTCGAGGTGTGGATGGCGGCCTACGGGCCGAAGGCGCTGAAGCTGTGCGGTGAGGAGGCCGACGGCTTCATCCTGCAGTGCGCCGACCCGGACATCGCCCGGTGGACCATCGGCGCCGTCCGGGCGGCCGCCGCCGCGGCGGGCCGGGATCCCTCGGCGGTGACGATCTGCATCGCCGCGCCCGCCTACGTCGGCGATGACTACGCGCATATGCGGGATCAGACCCGCTGGTTCGGCGGCATGGTCGGCAACCACGTCGCCGACCTGGTGTCCCGCTACGGCGACACCGGGGACGCGGTGCCCCGGGCGCTCACCGACTACATCAAGGCGCGCGCGGGCTACGACTACTCCCACCACGGCAAGGCGGACAACCCGTCCACGGACTTCGTGCCCGACGAAATCGTGGACCGGTTCTGCCTGCTCGGGCCGCCGGAGCGGCACGTGGACCGGCTGGCGGAACTGCGCGAGATCGGCGCCGACAACTTCAGCGTGTACCTCATGCACGACGCCCAGGACTCCACCCTGGACGCCTACGCAAACCGGGTGGTCGGCACGGTCTGACCGGGCGGGCGCACCGCTGGCAGGACCAAGATCGGCTAGGGCACCCTCACCGGGCGCCCTAGTCGACGGGGGAGCCGCGGGCCGGGGCTTTGCCTTGCTGGCCCTGGGCCTTGCCATGGGATGAGCCGCCCTGGTCACCGCCGCCCTGCTGGTCACCGCCCCCCTGCTGGTCACCGCCGCCGTGCTGACCGCCGTCACCCCGGTGGCCGCCATCGTGGCCGTGCCGGGCCGCGCTGGCCCCGGTCAGTACGACCGTGCTGCCCACCGGCCGCGGGCCAGCGGGCAGCACCGACAGCACGGTTCCCGGGGGCTGCTGCTCGCTGCGCCGCCAGACGATGCGGACGGACAGGCCCTGCTGGTGGAGCCGGCGCACGGCCGCGGCGACCGGCAGCCCGATCAGCGGGCCGGGCCTGACCTCCACGGTCACGGCCGGCGAGGCGCCGGGCCGGACCGGGCCGGACGGCGTGGCCGAGGGAACCAGGCCCGCGTGCGGCGCGGGCCCGGGGCCGATCGCGCTGCCGATAAGGAACGCGGTGGCGATGACCACGATCGCCCCCGCGGCGGGCAGCACGGCCCGGCGCAGCGTGTGCCGTGCCCGGTGCTGCCCGCGCACCACCGGCGGGCGGGCAGGCACGTGCTGGGTAAGCATCTCCGCCAGGGGGACGGGCGCCGGCGGTGCCGCGCCTGTGGCCGTCCCCGGCTCCGGCGGTGCCGTGGCCGGATCCCGGGCCGGCCCGGCCGCAGCGCCCGGAGCGACCGCCGGGTACCGTGCCGCCTGCCCGGCCACGGCGACGGCCGGGTCCCCGTACGCGGGACCTGCGCGGGTGGCCGCGCCCGCGACCGTGCGGGCGGCCACCTGCCCGGCGCGCCGGGCGACCTCGCCGGCACTGCGCGGCCGGTCCGCGGGGTCCTTGGCGGTCAGCTCGAGTACCAGCGCGGCCACGTCCTCAGGCACCTGGCCCGGCAGCGGCGGAAGCGGGCGCTCGGAGTGAGCCAGCGCCACCGCCAGCGCGGAGCCGGTGAACGGCGGTGTGCCCGCCAGGCACTCGTAGGCCACGACGCCCAGCGAGTACAGGTCGCTGGCTGCGGTGGCGGGCGCACCCATCACCCGCTCGGGAGCCAGGTACCCCGGTGTCCCCAGAAGCTGGCCCGTGCCGGTGACCGAGGCGGAGTCCGCGGCCCGAGCGATGCCGAAGTCGGTGATCTTCACCAGGCCACCCGGGGCGAGCAGCAGGTTGGCCGACTTGATGTCCCGGTGCACCAGCCCCGCCAGGTGCGCCGCGTGCAGGCCGGACGCGGCCTGCGCCACGATGTCCAGGCACCGGGCGGGATCCAGCGGCCCGGCGGTCAGCGCCCCGGCCAGCGACGGCCCGTCAACCAGCTCCATCACCAGGAACGGCGGCTGAGGCGGGGCCGGCTCGCCATAGTCGTAGATCCGGGCGACGTTCTCGTGGGACAGCCCGCCGGCGTACTGCGCCTCCGTGCGGAACCGGGTGAGTGCCTCGGCATCGCCGAGATGCAGCAGCTTGACCGCCACGGGCCGGGCCAGCACGAGGTCGGTCGCGCGCCAGACTTCGCTGAACCCGCCCGCGCCAATCCTCTCCCCCAGCGCATACCGGCGGCCGAGGACCGTGCTGCCGGGTGCTCCCATAACCAGCGGCTACCCGGTGGCCAGGCCGCTAATCACCCAGGGGGCCGGTCACCCGCCCGGCGGCCACACCACGGGGAACAACGGGTGGTCCAGTTCCGCCCCGTCGTCCAGCTCGCGGTCGAGGCCCTCGAACGGCGGCGAGGTGCGCCAGGGCCGCCGCGCGAACGTGGCACCGGCCGACAGGTAGCGCAGCGACAGGACCCGCCGCCGGCCCGGGTAGGGGAACCCGGGCGCCCCGTGCACGGTCAGGAAGTCGAAGAAGATGGCGTCGCCGGCGGCCAGCTCGAACCGGCGGATGTCGTAGCCACCGCGGTCTGCCTCGATGTCCGGCAGTTCGGCAAGGGTGCCCTCGGGAAACCACTGCGCCTCCCCGCTCAGGAACGCGCGCGGCATGAGCCATGGCCCGTCGTGCGTGCCGGCCACCAGTTCCAGGCAGCCCTCCTCGGGCACCGGATCCACCGGTATCCAGGCGCTCACGCCGCGGCCGTCCACGTTGTAGTACGGCTGGTCCTGGTGCCAGGGGGTGCGCTGGCTCGTGCCGCCCTCCTTGACCAGCACGTGATCGTGGTAGAAGCGGACCCGCGGAGTGAGCATCAGCGTGGCCGCTATCCGCGGGATCCGCGAGTGGCGTGCCAGGTCCCTGATGCCGGGGATGTCCTGCCACCGGCAGAAGTCCTCGGTGAACCTGCCGGGGTCCCCCGGGGCACTTGCCACCAGCGCGAGCGGCCCCGGGCTGGCCAGGACCGCCCCGATGGCCGCCGCGGCGGCGGCCACCTCGCCGGGGTCAAGGGCGGAACGCACGCAGACCACGCCGTCGCGGGCGAACACCTCCGCCAGCTCGGCCGCTCCGGGCATCGGCTCCATCGCACTCGGGGCCACCGGGCCGGCCGGGCCCGCCGCCCCTCCCCCTCTCCTGTCAGCCGTGGCTTACCTGGCGATCCTCTCAGCCAGCGCCGCCGGGCCCGCAGTCAGCCTCCCCGGCGCCGAACGCGTAGGCGCGCAGGAAGGCCAGCAGCCTGGCGTGTGCCGCAAGGAGGGTGGCCGCCGGGCCGGGCTGGACAGTTTCCAACTCCCGCAAGTCCTCTCGCACGTCGGCGACCAGCCCGGCCATCCCGGCGACTAGGGCGCCCGCGTCGGCGAGGCCCTCGAGGTCACGGTCGGCGCGGTCGATGATCTCGCGCCGGACCAGCAGGTCGGCCAGCTCCTGCGAGCAGCCGAGGCCGACCTCGAGCAGGTCACTCCAGCGGCGGCAGATCCGCCGCAGCCCCGCGCGGGTCCGGTACCCGGCGAAGATGGACTCCCACTGCCGGGCGATGAACTCCTCCCAGCCGAGCGCCATCAGTTCCTCGAGATCGTGGTCGTACACGGCCGCCAGACTACGGCCCACCGCGCCGGGCCGGCGGGCCCGCGCCCGTCCGGCGGTCCCGCGCCGGCCGGAGCCAGCTTGCGCCGGGCGCGCAATGCGCTGGCAGCGTAAGCCGGCGCGCGGCGGCGGCGCGGGGCATTTGAATGCGGTGATGGAGATCTTGATTCTGGGTGGAACCGCCTGGCTGGGCCGGGAGTACGCGCGCCAGGCGGTGGCCCGTGGGCATCAGGTGACCTGCCTGGCCCGGGGGCAAGCCGGGCGGGCCACGGACGGGGCGGTGCTCGCCGCTGCCGACCGGACCGACCCGGGCGGGTATGCGCAGGTGGCCGGGCGCGACTGGGACGCGGTGCTCGAGGTGTCCTGGCAGCCGGGCTTCGTCCGGAAGGCGGTGGCGGCGCTGGGCGGCCGGGCACGGCACTGGACCTACGTGTCGTCCGGCAGTGTCTATGCCAGCCACGCCGCCCTCGGCGACGACGAGTCGGCGGAACTGCTCCCGGCGGCCGATGCCGACGTGGTCAGCGTGGAACAGTACGGCGAGGCGAAGGTCGCGTGTGAACTTGTGTCCGCCGCGGCGGCGGGCGGCCGGCTGCTGGTCGCGCGGGCCGGGCTCATCGGCGGCCCGGGCGACCACAGCGACCGGTCCGGTTACTGGGTCGCCCGCGCCGCGCGCGACCCGGCGGGCCCGATGCTGGTGCCCGGCTGCCCCGGCCTGGCGACGCAGGTCATCGACGCGCGCGACCTCGCGGCCTGGATGCTCGCCTGCGCGGAGGCGGGTGTCACGGGGACCTATGACGCCGTCGGCCCGGTCGTGCCGTTCGGCGAGTGGATCGAGTTGTCCCGCGCGGCGGGCGGCCACACCGGGCCGGTGGTCTCCGCCGAGCCTGCCTGGCTGCGCGAGCAGGGGGTCGAGGAGTACATGGGCGAGGAGTCGCTGCCGATGTGGGTCGCGGAGCCCGGCTGGGAGGGCTTTTCCGCGCGCAGCGGTGCGGCGGCGCTGGGCACCGGGCTGCTCCGGCACCGGCCGCGAACCGAGTTGCTGGCCGACACCCTGGCGTGGGAGCGCGCCGAGGGCCTTGACCGGCACCGGAAGGCCGGGCTGAGCCCGGAGCGGGAACGCGCACTCCTGCGGGCGCTTGGCTGACTGCCCGCCTCCCCAGGGTGCGCTCAAGAGGCCATTGCCTGCGCCGCTCCCTTAGCTACCCGACTTGCGCGACCCAGTGCCTCACTTTGGCTGATTCATTGCCCTACGCCGGCCGCCGTTTCATTGCGCTACGCCGGCCACCGTGGCCGTGGTCCCCCGGTGGCCCCGGCCCGGGGGCCGGGCCGGCTCGTTCATGCCGTCCCCCCGGCCGGGTTCAGCCGGGCCAGCGCCGCGGCCGCGTTGGCCTGCAGCCGCGCCGCCTCCGCGGCGAGCAGCCCCGAGCCCTCGGGGGTGAGCCGGTAGTAGCGGCGCAGCCGGTTTCCCACGATCTCCTCCCGGTCCGCGACGATCAGCCCGTCCGCGCGGAGCCGCTCCAGCGCCGTGTACAGGGTCCCGGCGCGCAGCCGCACCCGGCCGCCGGAGATCTGCCGGACGTCGGCGATGATCCCGTATCCGTGCTGGCTGCCCGCGGCCAGCGCGGTGAGTATCAGGAAGGTCGCTTCCTGCATCGCGCGCTGGGTCATGCAGACCTTATATACCGATGGACTATCTATAGCAAAACGAGGGCGGCCCGGCCGGCCGACCCTTGCTCAGGCCGGTTCCGGTGCGGTCAGGCCGAGCAGCTCGGCCGCCGCCTGCCCGCTCGTCCGGGACGCACCGTAGGTGGCCAGGTAGGCACGGGCGGGCGGCCGCCACAGCGGCAGGCCCATCTCCACCACGATCGCGTCGGGGCGCGCCGCGAGCAGCCGGGTGATGACCGCCTGGGCGCCCGGATCGCGGTGCGCGTCGCGGATCACGGCGATCACCGAGCGGCCCGCCGCCCGGCCGAGTGCCTGTGCCACCCGCCGGTCGGCCCGCTCTCCCCCGGCGGGCACCTGGATGACGCTGCCCGCGGGCAGCCACGGCGCCAGGCCCCAGGGCACGACGCCGACGGCCATGTTGCCGGGCGGGGCGACCTCGATCACAAGCGGGTCGGTCAGCGCGCCCGGGGTACCGCTGACCCGCAGCGCGCGCCGCGCCGCCGTCAGGCCGATGCCGTCGCCGTTTCCTGGCACCGGCCCCGCACCCGGTGCTCCGTCGAGGGTCCCGGGCCCGGGGAGCCCCGGCGTCCCCGGGCCCGCCCCGAGCAGGGTCCCGGCGGCGAGCGCCGCACGGAACTTGGCGACCCGCGCCGCCGCCTCCTCCAGCCGGGCCGCGGGCAGTTCGCCGGCGGTGACCGCGGCGGCGAGGCCGGCCCGGACCGCGAGGTAGTCCTCCTCGTCCTGGTCCCGGCCGAGGCAGAGCAGATCCACACCGGCGGCGACGGCCCGCACGGCCGCGAAGGGCACGCCGTCCTGGCCACTCACCGCGCGCATCTCCAGGCCATCGGAGATGATCACGCCGGTGAAGCCGAGTTCGCCGCGAAGCAGCCCGTCCAGCGCGGCGGCCGACTGGGTAGCGGGCAGGTCCCCGGTCAGCCCGGCCACCCGCAGGTGCCCCGGCATCACGGCGGCCACCCCGGCGGCGATCGCCGCCACGAACGGGGGCAGGTCTCGCTCGCGCACCCGGGCCAGGCCGCCCTCCACGGTGGCGAGGACATGGTGAGTGTCGTCTCGCGTGCTGCCGTGCCCGGGGAAGTGCTTGGCGCACGCCGCCACCCCGGCCGATTGCAGCCCGTGCACGGCCGCGGCGGCGTGCCAGGCTCACCAGGTCGGGCCGGTCGCCGAACGCGCGGGTGCCGATGACCGGATTGCCCGCGGCGGTGTTCACGTCCACCGACGGCGCCAGGTCCACGTTGATGCCGGCGGCGGCCAGGTCGGCCCCGAGCGCCCGGTACACCGCCCGGGTGAGCACCGGGTCGTCGACCGCGCCGAGGGCGGCATTGCCCGGGTACGGGCTGCCGGTGCGGTGGGCCAGCCTGGTGACGTCGCCCCCCTCCTCGTCGATCGCGATCACCGGTTCCGGCACCGCGGCGCGCAGCGCCGCAGTCAGCGCCGACAACTGCTCGGGCCCGGCGACGTTAGGGCCGAAGAGCGTAACGCCCGCAAGTCCGTTTTCCAGCGCCCGCAGCAACCATCGCGGAGCGGACCGGCCGGCGAACGGCGGGATGAGGACAGCGTCCGCCAGGCGGGTGAGCGAGCCGGTGCCGTGCGCGGTGCTCACCCTTTCACCGCCCCTGCGACCAGCCCGCGGGCCATCCGGCGCTGCACCAGCAGGAAGAACAGGATGGGCGGAATGGTGTAGAGCGTGGCGGCGGCCATGATCGCCCCCCAGTCGGAGCTGTGCTGGCCCATGAAGTACGTGATGTAGATCGGCAGGGTGAACTTCCCCGGGGTGTTCGGGCTCAGGAAGGTGAGCGCGAACACGTACTCGTTCCAGGCGAAGATGAACGCGAACACACTCGTCGCCACCAGGCCGGGCGCCACGAGCGGGAACAGGATCCGCCAGAAGATCCTGGCCGGGCCCGCGCCGTCGATCGCCGCCGCCTCCTCCATCTCCCGCGGCACGGCGGCCACGAAGTTGCGCAGCATCCAGATGGAGATCGGCAGCGCGAACGCCGTGTAGAGCAGGATCAGCCCCGGCAGGCTGTCGAGCAGGTTGAGCGCCCTGAAGTCGATGAACAGCGCGATGACCAGCGCCTGCTGTGGCAGCATCTGGACGACCAGCAACATGATCAACAGCGAGGTGCGGAACCGGAACCGGAACCTGGCCACCGCGACCGCCGCGAGCAGGGCGGCCAGCGAGGAGAGGACCACCGCGGTCAGCGTCACCAGAAGGCTGTTGGCGAAGAACGTCCAGAACGAGATGCCGACAGTGCTGCCGCTGAACACGTTGTGGAAGTTGGCCAGGGTCGGGTGGGCCGGCAGCGGGTGCGGCGTCAACGAGAAGATCTCCCGCGGCGGCTTGAACGCCGTCGAGATCATCCACACGATCGGGGCCAGGGAGACCACCGCGACGAGTACCCCGGCGCCGTTGAGCGCCACCGCGCGCAGCCGCCTTGCGCCGCCCCGGCTCCTTGTGCTGCCGCGCGCCGGGGCGGCGGGGGGCGCCAGCGCGGCGGACGGCAGCGAGCCCGGCTGCGCGGTCACTGCAGCGCTCCCTGCTTGACCGATGCCCGGACGTAGCCGACCGTGATGATCAGCAGGATGACCGTGAGCACTATCGCCAGCGCGCCGCCGACGCCGTAGCTCGGCGGCGTGGAGAAGGCCCGCTGGTAGACGTAGATGCCGAGGTTGTACTCGTCGAGGTTGGCACCGGAGCCGGTCAGGATGTAGAGCTGCGTGAACACCCCGAAGTCCCAGATCACCGACAGGAGCAGCAGCACCAGGAAGATGGGTTTGAGCAGCGGGTAGGTGATCCTCCAGAACGCCCGCCACGGGGTGGCGCCGTCCACCCGCGCGGCCTCGTGCAGTTCGTCCGGCACGGTCTTGAGCCCGGCGAGCACGCTGACCGCGATGAACGGGAAGCCCTGCCAGACCAGCAGCAGCGTGGCCACGGTATAGACCGGCAGCGCCGACGACATCCAGTTGAAGCCGTCCCAGGTCGCCGCGCCGCCGCCGAGCCAGTGCGGCAACTGCGCCAGCGCCCAGTCGGCCACGCCGCCGTCCGGGTTGAACAGCCAGTAGAAGATCACGGTCGCCGCGACGGTGGGGGTGGCCCAGGCGAGCAGCGTCGTCGTGCTCACCACCACCGACATCCGCGGGCCGAGCCGGTGCAGCAGCAGGCCCACGCAGGTGCCGGTGACCAGCGTCAGCGGGACCACGATCGCGGCGAACACGACGCTGTTGCGCAGGGCCAGCCAGAACTCCGGGTCGTGCAGGATGGCGGTGAAGTTGGCCAGTCCCACCCATTGGGCCGGCGCCACCCCGGCGAGCTGTTCGATCCCGTAGTTCTGGAACGAGAACAGGCCCAGTTGCATGGTCGGCCACAAGATGAGCCACGCCACCCCGGCCAGCGCCGGGAGCAGCAGCAGATAGGGGGCCAGGTGGTGCCGGCGGACGAACACGCCGGCCCGGACCCGCCAGGGCAGGTCATCCCGGCCTGGCCGCGGCGCGCCGGACACGTTCACCTGCCCGGTGTCGGCATCGGCGGGCGGCGGCGCAGCCGGCTCGCCGGCCGGGCGCCCCCGGGGCCTGGCCCCTGGCCGGCGCAGGCGGCCAGGGGCGGACACCTTCGTCACATCTTTCCCGTGTTGAGCACGTTCTGGAGTGCGGTGTTGGCCTTGTTGACGGTCTGGGTAAAGTTCGCGCCCTGCATCAGGGCCTTCATCATGGTCGGGATGATCGCGTCAGTGGTGTCGGCGATCCCCCAGTTCTTGGAGTTCAGCGGCGAGATCTGGGTCACGGTGGCCGCCTTGGCGAACCCGGAGAGCAACGGGTTGCTGCTGTAGGCGCCGCCGGTGAGCTGGGAGGTGTACGGCGGGAAGAACCCCTGCGCGTTGGCGAACGACGTGGAGTTGGGCACGCTGTTCATCACCTTGATGAGGTCCCAGGCGGCCGTGGGGTACTTGGACAGCTTCCAGACCGCGAGGTCGGAGCCGCCCGCGAAGGCCGGCGACTGGCCGCTGCCATGGCCGGGAATCGGGAACGAGGCCCAGTTCGCGCTGTCCACGGCGTTCTTCGGGAACTCCGCCTTGGCCCACGGCCCGTCGATGTACATGTCCAGCTTGCCGAGCGCGAAGTCCTCGTTCGAGCCACCGGAGGTGGCGCCGGGAGCGCCAAGCTCGGTCTGCCCGATGTAGGTCTTCGGCGACACGTGGTCGGTCAGGTACAGGCCGGCGTAGAACTTGATGCCGGCCTCCGACTGCGGGGTGTTCAGCTTCGCGACCCACTTACCGCCCTGGTCGACCGCGACCTGGCCACCGGCGCCCCAGATGAAGCTGACGATGCCGTTGGTGTAGTTGCTGGGCGCGCCCAGGCCCCAGGTGCCGGGGAACTTCTTCATCAGCAGCTTGGCGTCGGCGACGAGCTGCGGCCAGCTCGTGGGGGGCGAGCTGATGCCGGCCTTGGCGAACTGGTCCTTGCGGTACCAGATGCCGCGCACGCCGCCGAACCACGGCACCGCGTAGACGGACGAGCCGACGGTGTCGTTGGCGAGCATGCCCTTGACCATGTCCGAGCTTGGTGACCAGGAGTGGACCTCGGGGGCGATGTTGGCGAGCATCCCGAGCGAGGCCTGGGCCGGCGTGTCGGTGTTGCCAAGCTCGGTGACGTCCGGGCCGTTCTTGCCGCTGCTGAACGCGGTGGTCCAGTCGGTGGCCCGGTTCCCCCACGGGACGAAGACCACCTTGACCTTGGTCTTGGCGTAGGCCGGGTAGGCCTTGTGGAACTGTGTGACGACCCCGCTCATCCAGCTCACCTGCTCGGGCGTGGAGGATCCCATCCGCCATACGGTGAGCTGGGCGGGCACCGCCGAGGATGAGCCGGTAGTGCCGCTGCTGCTGGATCCGCAGGCCGCGGCCAGCCCGGTGAGTGCCGTGGCCACCGAGATGGCGACGGCGGCTCGTCTGAGTCTCACTGCTTGCTCCCTTCGCGTCGCCGTCGGCGCGCGGCCGGCGGGGCCGGGCTTGAACCGGCGCGCGGCGAGGCCCGCGCCGGTCGTGCTGGCGCCGCATGACACCAGCTCAGCACCCCTGGGCCCGGGGGTATGCGTAAACTAACAAGAAAGTTTCCTGTAAGATAGGGCCTCCAGGCAACAGGTTCGTTTCTGTTGCCGGATCGAGACCTACGGTGCACGGCGCGCGGATCGGCCGGGCACCACCCGGAAATGCCTGGCACGAACCGCGGGCCGCACTCTGGACCACGGGGCCGGGCGGGCAGAAGATGGCCTGGCGGGACAGGGGGAACGATTATGGGACGGCCAGGCACTCCGAGCCTGCTTCGGGAGATCAACGACCGCGCGGCGCTGGAACTGCTGCTCGCCGAGGGACCGCTCACCCGGTCACAGGTCGGCGAGGGCACCGGCCTGTCCAAGGTCACCGCGTCGCAGACGCTGACCCGGCTCGAGGAGCGCGGCCTGGTCGCGGTCACCGGGCAGCAGGCCGGCGTCCGCGGGCCCAGCGCGGCGGTGTACGCGGTCGTCCCCTCGACCGCGATCGTGGCCGGCCTCGACGTCGCCCCCGAGGCGGTGACCACCGGCGTGGCCGACGTGACCGGCCAGGTGCTCGCCGAGGTAACCGTGGACCCCAACGGCGCGGGCAACCCGGTCCAGCTCGTCCGCAACGCGGTCGCCGCCGCGTGCCGCGCCGCGCGGATCGAGGCGTCGCAGTTGCGCGCGGTGGTGATCGGCACCGGCGGCATGGTGGACCCGCGCACCGGCGACGTGCGGCTGTCGGTGAACCTGCCCGACTGGCACGAGGGCGTGCTCGGCGCGCTGCGCGGGGACCTGCGCCGCCCGGTGATCATCGAGAACGACGTCAACCTGGCCGCGATGGCCGAGCACGCACAGGGCGCCGCGCGCGGGGTGGACGACTTCGTGCTGGTCTGGATGGGCGTTGGCCTCGGGCTGGCGGCCATACTGGGCGGCCGGCTGCACCGCGGGGCCAGGGGCGCCGCGGGCGAGATCGGCTACCTGCCGGTGCCCGGGGTGCCGCTGCCGGAGGACCTGACCCACCCCGCGGCGGGCGGCTTCCGCTCGCTGGCCGACGGGCGTGAGGTCCGCGCCCTCGCCGAGCGCTACGGCTTCGCCGCCCCGGCCAACGGTGCCGCGGTCGCCGCAGCGGTGCGCGCCGCGGCGGCCGGCCAGCCCGGCGGCGAGGAGTTCCTCGCCGATCTGGCCCGCCGGGTGGCGGTCGGCGTGGCAGCGATATCGGTGACCCTTGACCCGGGGCTCGTGGTGCTCGGCGGCGAGGTGGGCCAGGCGGGCGGCACGGCACTGGCGGACCGGGTGAGCACCGAGGTCAGCCGGATCTGCCCGGTGAAACCCGACGTGGTGCCGACCGCGGTGCCCGACGCCCCGGTGCTGCGCGGTGCCCTGCTTGCCGCCGTGGACCAGGCACAGGCCGCCCTGCTTGCCTCCGTCGCCGACGGCTGACCCGGCGGCCCCGCAGCCCCATCGAGCCCACGGCCGGCCCGCAGCCCACGGCCGGCCCACAGCCCACGGCCGGCCCACAGCCCACGGCCGGCCCACAGCCCACGGCAAGGCCCCTTGCCACCTGGGGAGTCTTCGCCATTGTGAGTGTTTTGTCATCCTTTTCCCCGCTCTCCCGGTCTAGCAGAAGGCGGCCCGCCCGGGTGGCGGGCCGATAACGCTGACGGGACCGGGGAACCGAGGAGCGATCTGCCATGACGACGACTCGCACATTGCTGCCTGCTCATACGTTGCCGCGGCGGGTGACGGCAGCGATGACAGCCACGGTGGCGCTGGCCGCCGCAGGGCTCCCCCTGGCGGCGGTGCTGGGACTGGGCGCCGCACCGGCCGCCGCCCAGCCGCCGCCGGCCGGGACGATCTCGACGATCGCGGGGAACGCCGGTGCGGCCCGGCGAAGGCCACAAAGGTGGCGGTCTCGTCCTGTGGCCTGGCATACCGCGGCGGCCAGGTGAGGATCGCGGACGGCACGACGGTGCGGACGGTGAACGCCCGGACCGATTGGCTGACCACGGCCGCGGGGAACAACGCGGCGGGGCCACTCGGTGACGGTGGCCCGGCGTCCGCGGCCTCCCTCGGCGTCGCGTGCGGGGTGGCCGTGGACCATGCCGGCAACCTGCTGCTCGCCGACGCGGCGCGCTTCCGGGTCCGGGTGGTGGCGCACACCACCGGCACGTTCTACGGGCGAGCGATGACCGCGGGCGACATCTACACCGTGGCCGGCGATGGCACGCAGGCGTTCTCCGGTGACGGCGGCCCGGCCACCGCGGCCGGCCTGGCCAGGCGCCCTACGCCGTGGCGGTGGACAAGGTGGGCAACCTGGTGCTCACCGACGGCGACCGGGTACGGGTCGTGGCCGCGAAAACCGGTTTTTTCTACGGCACGGCGATGACCGCGGGGGACATCTACACCGTGGCCGGCAACGGCACGATGGGGTTCTCCGGCGACGGCGGCCCGGCCACCGCGGCGGCGCTCGGCATCCCCGAGGGCGTGTCCGTGGACCCGGCCGGGAACCTGCTGATCGCCGACAGCTTCAACGACCGGGTGCGAGTCGTGGCGGCGAAGACCGGCACGTTCTACCGGCGGGCGATGACCGCGGGCGACATCTACACCGTGGCCGGCGATGGCACGCAGGGATTCGCCGGTGACGGCGGCCCGGCCACCGCGGCCGAGATCTTCGCGCCGGCCGGCGTGCTCCGGGACGACGCCGGCAACCTGGTGTTCACCGACGCCGGTAACAACAGGGTCCGGGTGGTGGCCGAAAGCACCGGGACGTTCTACGGGAAGGCCATGACCGCCGGGAACATCTACACGATCGCGGGCACCGGTACGGCGGAGTTCACCGGTGACGGCGGCCCGGCTACCGCGGCCGGCCTGGCCCCACGGGCATCGCGGAGGTGGGCGGCACCGGCGGCCTGGCAGTCACCGACGGGAGCAACAACCGGGTGCGGGAGATCGCGCCTTAGGTCTAGGCGGCGGGCGCGGCCGGGGCGGTGCTGCCGGTGAGCGGCAGTCCTGCCCCGGCCGCCCTGCCGTAGTCGTCGTCCACGACGGTGACCTGGTGCCCGGCGGCGGCCAGCAGCGAGGCGGCCACGCCGGCCCGGTACCCGCCCTGGCAGTGCACCCAGACAGATGCCGGGGGCAGGCCGGTCCCCACGGCGGGCAGCTCGGCCAGCCGGCCGGGCAGTTCGTGCATCGGGATGTGCACGGCACCATCGATGTGGCTGGCCGCCCATTCGAGCGGGCGGCGGACATCCAGGATCGTGACGCCGCCGCGGCGCCGGGCGGCGGCCAGGCCATGGAACCCGGACACCGGGAACGAGGCCGGATCCTCGCCGCCCAGCCAGTCCGCCGGAGCGCCGATGGCGGCGCAGGCGATCCGGTCCACGCCGATCCTGGCCAGTTCCCGCTGCGCGGCCGCGACCTGGGCCGGGGTGCTGCCGAGCAGGGTCAGTCCGGCCCCGTCGGGCAGCAGCCAGCCCAGGTTCGTGGCGAACGCATCACCGAGCGGGAAGCTGAGCGAACCGGGCACGTGCCCGGCCGCGAACGCGCGGCGGCCCCGCAGGTCCACCACCCAGTCCCCGGCCGCGACCCGCCCCGGCACCTGGCCGGGCAGCACGCGCGGTGGCGGCAGCAGGGCGGGCGCGTCCGCGCCGAGCGTGTTCGCCTGGCCCATCCTTGTGTAGTACGCGGGGAACACGTCCAGGCCGGCCAGCACGGACGCGACGTACCGGTCCCCGGCCATGGTCAGCACCGGGTTCACCCGCGCTTCCTCGGCGATCGTCGAGCCCTGCGCCGGTCCCCCGGCCGTGGGCGCGGCCGCGCAGAAGCTGCCGAAGCCGTGCGTCGGGTACACCGGCGTGTGCCCGGGCAGCAGCACGGCCAGCCGGCACGCCGAGGCGTGCTGGGCCGCGGCGAGCGCGGGTGCGTGCCGGGTGCCGAGCAGGTCGGGACGCCCGGTCGATCCGTGCAGCAGCGAGCCGCCGGTGAAGACGCCAGCCACGTCCCCGGTGCGGGCATCCGTCACGACGTAGGCCAGGTGGGTCCAGGTGTGGCCGGGGGTGGCCATGACCCGCACCCGCATCGCGCCCACCTCGATCACGTCCCCGTCGCCGATCGCCGTTCGGCGCAGCGCCACGTCGTCGGTGCCGTTCACGTGGTAGACGGCGCCGGTCTCCCCGGCCAGCGCCAGGCCGCCGGAGACGTAGTCGTTGTGGATGTGCGTCTCGAACACGTGGGTCACCGCCACGCCGCGATCGGCGGCCGCCACCAGGATCCGGTCGATGTCACGCTGCGGATCCACCACGAGCGCGGCCGCGCCGTCGGTCACCAGGTAACTGCGGTCACCCAGCGACGGCGTGTCGATCACCACAGTCTCGATCACGGCGGCCTCCTTGTCCTACCGCTCTTAGCTATTTAACCTATCGACATACTAGGTTATACTGAACCCGTGTACTCCCCCGATCAGCACGAAAGCCGGCGGCCCGTCATCGCGGTCATCGGCGGGGGCGCCAGCGGCACGCTGACCGCTATTCACCTGCTCCGCCTGGCCGCTGCCGGGCGGCCGCCGGTGCGCATCGCGCTGATCGACGCCGGCGGCAGGCACGGGCTCGGCCAGGCGTACTCCACCACGCACCCAGGTCACCTGCTGAACGCCCCGGCCAGCACGATGAGCGCGGTGGCCGGCGACCCGGGCCAGTTGCTGCGCTGGGCCACCGCGAACCGGGTCGCGCACGACGGGTTCCTGCGCCGGTCCGACTACGGGCGCTACCTGCGCGACACGCTGGCCGAGGCGGCGCGGCGGGCCGGGCCGGGCAGCACCGTCACCCCGGTCACCGCGCAGGTCGTCCGGATCAGCGACTGCGCACCGCGGCACCCACTGCGGCTGCACCTCGCTGCCGACGGCCACATCGACGCCGACATCGCCGTGCTGGCCGTCGGCAGCCCCGCGCCCGCCGCGCCGTGCCCGGTGCCCGACAGCCCCCGCTACATCGCCGACCCCTGGGCGCCCGGTGCGCTGCGCCGGGCCGGCGACGGCACGCCGGTCATCGTGCTTGGCACCGGCCTGACCGCGATGGACGTGGCGATCGCGGTGACGGATGCGCACCCGCGCACCGTGGTCCACGCGGTGTCCCGGCACGCACTGCTCCCCCGGGCCCACCGCAGACGCGCGGAGCCGGGCCGGCCGACCTGGCTGCCCGCGCTGGCCAGCCCGGGTGGCCCGGTGCGGCTCGGCGAGCTGATGTGGCAGGTCCGCGCCGCGATGACGGACCGCCCGGAGGCGTGGGAAGAGATCATGGACGCGCTCCGGCCGCACGTGCCCCGGCTGTGGCAGCGGCTGCCCGTGGCCGACCGGCGGGTCTTCCTCCGGCACGTCGCGCGCTACTGGGAGGTGCACCGGCACCGGATGCCGCCGGAGACCGCGCGCCGGGTCAGCGCACTGCTCGGCACCGGCCGGCTGTCGGTGCACGCGGGGCAGGTCCGCGCGGTCACCGCCGAGCCCGGCGACGCTCCGGGTGCGCATCGAGTACGCGGCCGGGGCCGGCGCCAGGCACGCGGGGACCAGCACCGCACACGCGGCCGGGACCGGGCACGCGGCGGCGACCGGGCACGCGGCGGGGACCTGCGCCGAGCACGAGGCCGGATGGCTGATCAACGCCACCGGCCCGGACGGCGACATCACCCGCACCGGCGACCCGCTGCTGCGCGACCTGTTCGACCGTGGGCTGGCCCGGCCGGACCCACTGCGGCTCGGCCTCGACGCCACCCCGAGCGGCGCGCTGCTCGACGCGGCGGGGCGCCCCAGCGGCACCCTGTTCACGCTCGGCCCGCCGCTGCGCGGGCTGTGGTACGAGACCACGGCCATCCCGGAGATCAGGACCCAGGCCGCCGCCCTGGCCCTGCGGCTCACCGCGGCGGCCCCGGTGCCCGCCCGCCCGGGCACCGCCGCCTGACGTCCGGCCGCGGTCCCGTGGCCGGGACCCGGCCGGTCTGCTCGACGGCGCCCTCCGGGTGGCCAGCTCTCAGCCACCGGCGGGGGCAGCAGCCTGGCGGCCGCGGAGCCCGGTGCGCCCAGGCGGCACCCCGGGTCACCGGCCGGGCGGGCAGCCCGGGGCGCCCATTACGAATGGGTGACGTTCTGCCCAGTTCGTTGCGATTGCGCCCGGTGGAGCGGCAGGTTTACCGCCAGGGTGCCCAGCACCCCATTGACTCAACTGGGCGGGCCGAGGGACACAAAGCCTGGCGCGGGCCGTCCCCGCCCGCCGCGTGGCCAGGCGCGCGTCGCGGCGCGCCTGGCCACGCCCATGCCCGCAGCTTGACGAGCCAGGCGCACTGTGGTGATGATGACCGGGTCCATCGTCGGCAGTGGAGGAAGTCGGTGCGAGTCCGACGCGGTCCCGCCACTGTGACCGGGGAGCGGCCCTCACGTTAGCCACGACCGCGATGCGGTGGGAAGGCTGAGGGGAGCTTCGATCCGGGAGCCAGGACACTCCGGCCGTCGATCCTTCGCACCTGGGGCGTGGTTACCCCAAGGAAGGCCCGCCATGACGTCCTCACCTGCCCGGCCGGGCGCCCCACCCGCCTCCTCCTTCACTGCCCCGTGCGCCGCGCCCGCCGCCCGCCGGCTGCCGCACCTCCGCTGATGCCGCGCCGGTCCGGGCTCGCCTCCGGGCTGCTGCTCGGGTCCGCTCTCGACGCCCTGCTCGCCGATCCGAGGCGCGGGCACCCCGTCGCCGCGTTCGGCAGCGCCGCGGCCCGCGCCGAGGGCCGGCTCTGGCGGGCGACCAGGGCGCGCGGCGCGCTGTTCACCGTGGTGTGCGCCGGTCCCGCGGCGGCCGCCGGCTGGGCCGGCCAGCGGTGTGCCGGGCGGCGCCCGCTGCCCGGCGCGGCGCTGGCCGCCGCGGCGACCTGGGCGGTACTCGGCGGCGCCAGCCTGGCCGCCGAGGCGGCCGGGGTCTCCCGCGCGCTGGCGGCCGGGAACCTCGACGACGCGCGCCGCCGGCTCCCCGCGCTGTGCGGCCGCGACCCCACCGGGCTGCCCGCGGCCGAACTGGCCCGCGCGGCGGTCGAGTCGGTGGCGGAGAACACCTGCGACGCGGTGGTCGCGCCGCTGCTGTGGGGCGCGGTGGCCGGCGTGGGCGGGCTGCTCGGTTACCGGGCGGTGAACACGCTCGACGCGATGGTCGGTCATCACACCATGCGTTACGAAAGGTTCGGCTGGGCCACCGCCCGGCTCGATGACGTGGCAAACCTGGTCCCCGCGCGCCTGACCGCGATCCTGGCCGCGGCCCTGGCCCCCGCGGTCGGCGGGAGCGGCCGCGCCGCCCTGCGCACCCTCCGCCGCGACGGGGCCGCGCATCCCAGCCCGAACGCGGGCCGCTGCGAGGCAGCGTTCGCCGGGGCGCTCGGGGTCAGCCTCGGCGGCACCAACGTCTACCAGGGCCGGGCCGAGCGGCGCGGCACCCTCGGCGATGGCCCCCCGCCAGGCCCCGCCGACCTCGACCGCGCCATCCGCCTGTCCCGCCTGATCACCGCCGCCGCCGCGGCCCTGTGCGCACTGACGGCGTACCTTCTCAGCCAGCCCGGCAGAGCGCGAGGAATCCAGCTCCCGGCCCCAGCCCGCTCTGTCGCGCCGGCCAGCGTTCGCGGCCGTTGGCACTCCCCCCACATTCGTTTGTGGGCGATTACGCCAACGACCACATTCTTTTGTAGGCGCTGGCGCCAACGACCACAAACGAGCCCGGGGGCGGGGGCGGCATGAGGGGGATTCTGGTCGCGGGGACGGCTTCGGAGGCGGGGAAGAGCGCGGTCACCGCGGGGATCTGCCGGTGGCTGGCCAGGCGAGGTGTGAAGGTCGCGCCGTTCAAGGCGCAGAACATGTCGCTGAACTCGGTGGTCACCGGGGACGGTGCGGAGATCGGCCGGGCCCAGGCGATGCAGGCCGCCGCGGCCGGCATCGAGCCCGAGGCGGCACTGAACCCGGTGCTCCTCAAGCCCGGCGGCAACGGCACCAGCCAGGTCATGGTGCTTGGCAAGCCGGTCGCCGAGGCCGACGCCATGTCCTACCCCGCGCTGAAGCCACGCCTGGCGGACACCGTGCTGGCCTGCCTGACCGGGCTGGCCGGCCGGTTCGACGTGGTCGTCTGCGAGGGCGCGGGCAGCCCGGCCGAGATCAACCTGCGCGCACACGACCTCGCCAACATGGGCCTGGCCCGGGCGGCGGGCCTGCCGGTGATCGTGGTTGCCGACATCGACCGGGGCGGGGCGCTGGCCGCCCTGTACGGCACGCTCGCCCTGCTCAGCCGGGACGACCAGGCGCTGGTCGCCGGGTTCGTGGTGAACAAGTTCCGCGGCGACACCAGGCTGCTCCGGCCGGGACTTGACCGGCTGCGCGACCTCACCGGCCGGCCGGTGCTCGGCGTGCTGCCCTGGACCGCGGGGCTGTGGCTGGATGCCGAGGACTCGCTCAGCCTCGGCGCCGCCCCGGATGGCCACGCCCGCGGGGCGGACGGCGACGTGCTCCGGGTCGCGGTGGTCCGGCTGCCCCGGATCAGCAACTTCACCGACACCGACCCGCTGGCGGCCGAGCCCGGCGTGGCGCTCCGGTTCGTCACCTCCCCCGCCGAGATCGCCGACGCCGACCTGGTGATCCTGCCCGGCAGCCGGGCCACCGTGGCGGACCTGGCCTGGCTGCGCGAACGCGGGCTGGCCGGCGCCGTAGTAGATCGCGCCGCGCGGGGCGGCCCTGTACTCGGCATCTGCGGCGGCTACCAGATGCTGGCCCGGGAGATCCGCGACGACGTGGAGAGCGGCGCGGGCCTGGTCCCGGGGCTTGGCCTGCTGCCGGCCGCGGTGGAGTTCGGCACCGCGAAGGTGCTCCGGCTGCGGCAGGAGACCTCGGGCGGCGAGCCGGTCACCGGGTACGAGATCCACCACGGCGTGGTCGCCGCGGAGGGCGGCGAGCCGTTCCCCGGCGGCTGTTGCGCCGGGGAAGTGCTCGGCACCACGTGGCACGGCATCTTCGAGAGCGACGGGTTCCGCAGGGCGCTGCTGCGGCGGGCCGCCGCGGCGGCTGGGAAATCGTTCGAGCCCGGCGACCTCACGTTCGCCGGCCTGCGGGAACGGAAGCTGGACACCCTGGCCGACCTCATCGACGCCCATATGGACACGGCCGCGCTGCAAGACCTGATCGACCACGGTGCCCCCGCCGGGTTGCCGTTTATTCCGCCGGGAGTCCCATGATGAGTGACGCGCCGCAGCCGCCGGGCCGAACGCCGCATAGTGCTGGCCTGCGCGCCTCCGTGCGTCATGCCGGAGGCATGCCAGACGGCGCTGGGCAGCCCCAGCCGCCGTTGCGGGGTCCCGGCGGCGAGGACCCGCCTTCCGAAGCCAGGGAGGCCCCCCAGGGCCGACCGCCCGCGAGGGAGGCCATGACACAGCGCAACGAACCCGTGGCCGTTCTGATTTCCGCGTCGGACACCGACCTGCTCGCGGCGCGGGCGAGCGGGGCGCCGTGGCGCCTGGCCAACCCCGCGCGGACCGCGCCGGACCAGGTGGCGGGGCTGGTGGCCGGAGCGTATTGCGTGATCGTGCGGTTGCTGGGCGGGCGCAGAAGCTGGCCGGAGGGCCTCGCCGCCGTCCTCGCTCAGGGCCTGCCCACGGTGGTGCTCAGCGGTGAGGCGGCACCGGACGCCGACCTGATGGCGGCGTCCACCGTGCCGGCCGGGGTGGCCGCGCAGGCGCTCGGCTACCTGCGCGAGGGAGGGCCTGGCAACCTGGCCGAACTCGCCGCGTTCCTGTCCGACACGCTGCTGCTTACCGGGCACGGGTTCGCACCGCCAGAACCGCTGCCCGCCCAGGGCGTGCACGGGGACCGCGCCATCGTGCCGGGCCGGCCGATGGTGGGCATCGTGTTCTACCGGGCGCACGCGGTGTCGGGGAACACCGCCTTCGTGGACGCCCTCGCTGACGCGGTGGAGGCGCGCGGCGGGAACGCCCGGTGCGTGTACTGCTCGTCGCTGCGCGCGGCCGGGCCCGAGGTCTACGAACTGCTGGCCGGGGCCGACGCGCTGATCGTGACCGTGCTCGCGGCCGGCGGGACGGTGGCCGGGGAGGCGAGCGCGGGCGGGGACTCCGACGCCTGGGACGTGGCCGCGCTCGCCGCGCTGGACGTGCCGGTGCTGCAGGCGCTGTGCCTGACCTCGCCGCGGGCGGCGTGGGCGGCCTCGTCGGCGGCGCTCACCCCGATGGACGCGGCGATGCAGGTCGCGGTGCCCGAGTTCGACGGGCGGCTGATCACCGTGCCGTTCTCGTTCAAGGAGGCCGGCGAGGACGGGGTGCCGGTGTACACGGCGGACCCGGAGCGGGCGGCGCGGGTGGCCGGGATCGCGCTGGCGCACGCACGGCTGCGGCACACCCCGCCCGCGCGGCGGCGGGTGGCGATCATGCTGTCGTCCTACCCGACCAAGCACGCCCGGGTGGGCAACGCGGTCGGGCTGGACACCCCGGCCTCGGCCGTGGTGCTGCTGCGCGCGCTGCGCGAGGCGGGCTACGACACCGGCGGCCAGTTCCCCGAGGACGGCGACACGCTGATCCACGCGCTGATCGCGGCGGGCGGGCACGACGTCGAGTGGCTGACCGAGGAGCAACTGGCCGCGGCGCCGATGCGGGTGCCCGCGGCCGAGTACGGCGCGTGGTTCGCGGCGCTGCCCGGGCCGCTGCGCGAGTCGGTGCGCCGGCACTGGGGCGACCCGCCGGGCGAGCTGTACGTGGACTCCGGTGAGATCGTGCTGGCCGCGCTGCGGTTCGGCAACGTGCTGCTGATGATCCAGCCGCCGCGCGGGTTCGGGGAGAACCCGGTGGCCATCTACCACGACCCTGACCTGCCGCCGTCGCACCACTACCTCGCGGCCTACCGCTGGCTGGCGGAGGAGTTCGGCGCGCACGCGGTCGTGCACCTGGGCAAGCACGGCACCTGCGAATGGCTGCCCGGCAAGGGCCTGGGCCTGTCCGCGGAGTGCGCGCCCGACGCGGTGCTCGGCGACCTGCCGCTGATCTACCCGTTCATCGTCAACGACCCCGGCGAGGGCACCCAGGCCAAGCGGCGCAGCCATGCCACGATCATCGACCACCTGATCCCGCCGATGGCCCGTGCCGACAGCTACGGCGACCTGGCCAAGCTGGAGCAGTTGCTGGACGAGTACGCCACGGTCAGCGCGCTGGACCCGGCCAAACTCCCGACCGTGCGGGCCCAGGTGTGGGAGCTGATCTCCGCCGCGCAACTGCACCACGACCTGCACGTGGACGCCGCGCCCGCGGCCGAGGAGTTCGACAACTTCGTGCTGCACGTGGACGGGTACCTCTGCGAGATCAAGGACGCGGTCATCCGCGACGGCCTGCACGTGCTGGGCAGCGCGCCGGCCGGCGAGCAGCGGACCGCGACGGTGCTGGCGGTGCTGCGGGCCACGCAGATCTGGGGCGGGCGCAGCGCGCTGCCGGGCCTGCGCGCCGCGCTGGCTTCGCATTTCGGGCTGAACGAACGAGCGCTGCTGGCCGACCCCGGGCAGCCGGCCGACGTCCCGGGGGATCTGCCCGGGCTGCCGCCCGGGCCGGGGAAGACCGGGGCGGATGTGATCGATGCGCTGGAGGGGCTCGCGGGCCAGCTGGTCGCGGGCCTGGACGACGCGGGCTGGCAGCCGGAGAAGGCCGCGCCCGTGGCCGCCGGGATCCTCGGGGCGGCACCGCCGTCCGTGGTGGCCGTGCTGGAGTTCGCGGCGCGCGAGGTAGTGCCGCGGCTGGACCGGACCCCGGACGAGGTGGCCAACCTGCTCCGCGCGCTGGAGGGCAGGTATGTCCCGGCCGGGCCGTCCGGCTCACCGACCCGCGGCCTGGTGAACGTGCTGCCGACCGGGCGGAACTTCTACTCGGTGGACCCCAAGGCGATACCGTCCCGCAACGCGTGGGACGTGGGCGCCGCGCTCGCCGAGTCGCTGGTGGCGCGGCATCTGGCCGATACCGGGTCGTACCCGCGGTCGGTGGGGCTGACCGTGTGGGGCACCTCGGCCATGCGCACCCAGGGCGACGACATCGCGGAGGTGCTGGCGCTGATCGGGTGCCGGCCGGTGTGGGACGACGCGTCCCGGCGGGTCACCGGGTTCGAGGTGACGCCGCTGGCCGAGCTTGGCCGGCCCAGGATCGACGTGACCGTGCGCATCTCCGGGTTCTTCCGCGACGCGTTCCCGCACGTGATCGCGCTGCTTGACGACGCGGTCGCGGCCATGGCCGGCCTGGACGAACCGGCCGAGTCGAACTACCTGCGGGCGCACGCGGAGGCCGACGTGCGTGCGCACGGAGACCGGCGCCGGGCGACCACCCGGATCTTCGGGTCCAAGCCCGGGGCCTACGGGGCCGGGCTGCTGCCGCTGATCGACGCGCGGAACTGGCGCACCGACGCCGACCTGGCCGAGGTCTACGCGGTGTGGGGCGGGTACGCCTACGGCCGCGGCCTGGACGGCCGGGAGGCGCGCGCGGACATGGAGTCGGCGTTCCGGCGGATCTCGGTCGCGGCGAAGAACACCGACACCCGCGAGCACGACATCGCCGACGCCGACGACTACTTCCAGTTCCACGGCGGCATGGTGGCGATGGTGCGGCACCTGACCGGTTCCTCCCCCGCCGCGTACATAGGTGACTCGGCCCTGCCTGACCTGGTGCGCACCCGGACCCTGGCCGAGGAGACCCGGCGGGTGTTCCGTGCGCGCGTGGTCAACCCGCGGTGGCTGGCCGCGATGGCCAGGCACGGGTACAAGGGCGCGTTCGAGATGGCCGCTACCGTGGACTATCTGTTCGGCTACGACGCGACCGCCGGCGTGGTGGACGACTGGATGTACGAGCAGTTGGCCGCGTCGTACGTGTTCGACTCGGAGACGAGCGCGTTCCTGCGCAAGTCCAATCCGTGGGCGCTGCGGGGCATCGCGGAACGGCTGCTCGAAGCGGCCGACCGCGGCCTGTGGGCGTCGCCGGAAGACGGGACCCTGGAGGCGCTGCGGTCGGTGTACCTGGAACTGGAAGGCGAACTGGAGGGGGAGGACTCGTGACCGGCCGGCCCGGCTCCCGCCGCCTGCCCCGGCGGTTTGTCGCCGTTGTGGCAACGAAGACAAAAGAATGTCGCCGTTGTGGCAACGGCGACAAACGATGGACGCGATTGGAGGCGGCACAGTGAGCGGCTTCCCGTTCAGCGCGGTAGTGGGTATGGAGGAACTGCGGCTGGGGCTGGTGCTCAACGCGGTGTCGCCGGGCATCGGCGGGATACTTGTCCGTGGCGAGAAGGGCACCGCGAAGTCGACCATGGTCCGCGCGCTGGCGGCCATCCTGCCCGATGTGCAGGTCGTGGCCGGGTGCCGGTTCTCCTGCGACCCCACCGCGCCGGACCCTGGCTGCCCGGACGGGCCGCACGAGACCGGCGCCGGGTCCCTCACCCGCCCGGCGCGGCTGGTCGAACTGCCGGTCGGGGCCAGCGAGGACCGGCTGGTCGGCGCGCTGGACATCGAGCGGGCGCTGACCGAGGGCGTCAAGGCGTACGAGCCGGGGCTGCTGGCCGCCGCGCACCGGGGCGTGCTGTACGTGGACGAGGTCAACCTGCTGCACGACCACCTGGTGGACCTGCTGCTCGACGCCGCCGCCCTGGGCACCTGCTACGTGGAGCGGGACGGGGTGTCGGTCCGCCATGCCGCCCGGTTCCTGCTCGTCGGCACCATGAACCCGGAGGAGGGCGAACTGCGGCCGCAACTGCTGGACCGGTTCGGGCTCACCGTGGAGGCCGCCGCCCCGCGCGATCCGGCCCTGCGCGGCGAGGTGGTCCGGCGGCGGCTCGGCTACGACGCCGACCCGGCCCGGTTCGCCCAGACGTGGCACGCGGCCGAGGCCGGGCTGGCCGAGCGGATCGTCGCGGCCCAGGCCCTGCTGCCGGGGGTGGTGCTGCCCGATGCCACGCTGCACCAGGTGGCCTCGGTATGCGCGGCGTTCGACGTGGATGGGCTGCGCGCGGACCTGGTCACCGCGCGGGCGGCGATCGCACACGCCGCGTGGGAGGGCCGGGGCGAGGTCACCGCCGTGGACGTGCGGGCCGCCGCGCGGCTGGCGCTGCCGCACCGGCGCAGGCGGCAGCCGTTCGACGCGCCGCAACTCGACGAGTCGGAGCTGGACCGGGCGCTGGCCGGGGCCGGTGAGGACCCGGACGACGACCCCGGTCCCGGGGATGACGGGCCGGGCGGCGGCGAGCCCGAGGCCACGCCGGGCCGGGATGCCCCGCCGGGCCGGGATGCCACGCCGCCGCGCGAGTCCGCCGAGCCGGAGCGCACGCCAGCGCAGGACGCCACCCCGCAAGGACACGGCGAGCCACGGCCTGGCGGTGCTTCGGCCGGGCCGCCCGCCGCGCCCGGGCCGGTGTTCCGGGTCAAGCGGCTCGAAGTCCCCGGGGTGGGCGCCGGCGCGGCGGGCCGGCGGTCCCGGGCGCGCACGGATTCCGGTCACATTACGGGGGCGCAGCGTCCCCGGGACCGTGTCGCCCGGGTGCACGTGCCCGCCACGTTCGCCGCGGCCGCGCCGTACCAGGTGGCCAGGGGCCGGGCCGCGGGCGGGACTCTGTTGCTGCGCCCCGGTGACCTGCGCGAGGGCCGCCACGAGGGCCGGGAATCCAACCTGGTGCTTTTCGCGGTAGACGCCAGCGGCTCGATGGCCGCCCGGGCCAGGATGGGCGCGGTCAAGGGCGCGGTGCTTTCCCTGCTGCTGGACGCCTACCAGCGGCGGGACAAGGTCGGCATGGTCACGTTCCGCGGCAGCGGGGCCGAGCTTGTGCTGCCGCCGACGTTCTCCGTCGAGGCGGCGGCCGCCCGGCTGGCCTCGGTGCCGACCGGCGGGCGCACCCCGCTCGCGGCGGGACTGCTGCGAGCCGGGGAGTTGCTGCGCACCGAGCGGATACGGGATCCGCGCCGCCGTGCCCTGCTCGTGCTTGTCACCGACGGGCGTGCCACCGGCGGCCCGGACCCGGTGGCCAGCGCACACCGGGCCGCGGGGCTCCTGGCGGCGTCGGGCGTGCACAGCGTGGTCGTCGATTGCGAGTCTGGGCCGGTCCGGCTCGGACTGGCCGCCGCCGTGGCCCAGTCTCTCGGCGGCGTCCTGCTCCGCTTGGAGGAGCTTGCCGCCGGGCCACTGGCCGAGACGGTGCGTGTCTTGAGGGAGGTGGCCTGAATGCCGCAGGGGAAGCCGCTCGTCGTTCCTGACGACGGACTGACCACCCGGCAACGGCGCAACCGCGCGCTGATCGTCGTGCACACCGGCGAGATGAAGGGCAAGTCCACGGCCGCGTTCGGGCTGGCGCTGCGGGCCTGGAACCAGGGCTGGCCAATCGTGGTGTACCAGTTCGTCAAGAGCGCCAAGTGGAAGACCGGCGAGGAGTCCGCGCTGCTCGCCCTGGCCAGGGTGCACGAGCAGACCGGTGAGGGTGCCCCGGTGACCTGGCACAAGATGGGCGAGGGCTGGTCGTGGATCGCCCGGCCGGGCACCGAGGCCGACCATGCCGTCAACGCCAGGGAGGGCTGGGAGCAGGTCAAGCGGGACCTCGCCGCGCAGTCGTACGGGTTCTACGTACTCGATGAGTTCACCTACCCGATGAAGTGGGGCTGGGTGGACCCGGCCGACGTCGTCGCCACGCTGGCGGCCCGGCCCGGCCACCAGCACGTGGTCATCACCGGGCGCGACGCCGACCCGCGACTGGTCGAGGCGGCCGACCTCGTGGTGCAGATGACCAAGATCAAGCATCCGATGGACGTGGGCCAGAAGGGCCAGAGGGGCATCGAGTGGTGAACGTCCCGCGCCTGGTGGTGGCCGCGCCCGCGTCCGGGCACGGCAAGACCACCGTGGCCACCGGGCTGATGGCGGCGCTCACCGCGCGCGGGCTGGCCGTCTCCGGTCACAAGGCCGGGCCGGACTACATCGACCCTGGCTACCATGCGCTGGCGACCGGACGGCCTGCCAGGAACCTGGACCCGGTGCTGTGCGGCGCGGACACAATCGCGCCGCTGTTCGCCCACGGCCGCGCGGGCGCGGACATCGCGATCGTCGAGGGGGTCATGGGCCTGTTCGACGGGCGCGGCACCACGGCGGAGGGGTCCACGGCGCACGTCGCTGCCCTGCTCGGTGCCCCGGTCGTGCTGGTCGTGGACGCCTCGGCGCAGGGCCGGTCGGTCGCCGCCCTGGTGTCCGGGTTCGCCTCGTTCGACCCGGGGGTGCGCCTGGCCGGAGTGATCTTGAACAGGGTGGGCCGGGCCCGGCACGAGGAGATACTGCGCGACGCGCTCGCCGGGATCGGCATGCCGGTGCTCGGCACGCTGCGCCGCGACGACGGCGTCGCGGTCCCGTCCCGGCACCTGGGCCTGATCCCGGCCGCCGAACGCGACGGCGCGGCCCGCCAGGCGATCTCCCGGCTCGCCGCCCTGGTCACCGAGTCGGTGGATCTGGACGCCGTGCTCGCCCTGGCCCGCACGGCCGCCCCCCTGTCCGCCACACCGTGGGACCCGGCGTCCGTGATCATGACTTCAGTGTTGCCCCAGCAACACCAATCTCATGATCACGATCGCGGCGGTGACACTGCACGGGGCGCGGGGGCTCCACGAGGCGCATGGGACGCGGGGGGCATGCAGGGTGCGGGGAATGGTGGTGGTGCGAGCGGTGGCGGGCGGCCGGTGGTGGCGGTTGCGGGCGGGGCGGCGTTCACGTTCTGCTACACCGAGACGATGGAGTTGCTCACCGCCGCAGGGGCGGACGTGGTGACAGTGGACCCGTTGCGGGACGCGGCGCTGCCGCCCGGGACCGGCGCCCTGGTGCTCGGCGGCGGGTTCCCGGAGATGCACGCCAGCGACCTGTCCGCCAACGAATCGCTGCGCGCGGACGTGGCCCGGCTGGCCCGCTCGGGCGCCCCCGTCGTGGCGGAGTGCGCCGGGCTGCTGTACCTGGCCAGGGAATTGGACGGGCTGCCCATGTGCGGGGTGCTCGACGCCACCGCGCGGATGACCCCCAGGCTGACCCTTGGCTACCGGGACGCGGTCGCGGCGGGCTCCTCCGTCCTCACACCCGCCGGGACCGCGGTCCGTGGTCACGAGTTCCACCGCACCACCGTGGACCCGGGGAACCCGGCGGCCCCGGCCCCCCCGGCGTGGACGTTCGGCGGCAGGAAAGAGGGTTTCGTGCAGGGCGGCGTGCACGCCTCCTACCTGCACCTGCACTGGGCCGGGTACCCGGGCCTGGCGCGGCGTCTCGTGGCGGCGGCGGCATGACCGCGCCGACGCTGGTCGGGGTCGGCATGGGACCGGGCGACCCGGAACTGGTCACCGTCAAGGCGGTGCGCGTGCTGCGCGAGGCCGACTTGGTGCTGGTCCCGGTCATGGCCACGGGGGAGCACGGCCAAGGCCCCGTGATGAAGGAGCGGGGCCTTGGGCCACCGGGGGGTTCCAGGGGGGTCGTCCCACCGGACCAGCAGGGGCGCGCGGAGGCCACGGTGCGCGCGCACGTGACGCACGACCGGATCGCCCGGGTGGCGTTCGCGCTGACCGAGGGTGCGGGCATGGCCGAACGCGAGGCCGCGTGGGACGGTGCCTCGGACGCGGCGGTGGCGGCGTTCGCCGGCGGAGCATCGGTGGTCGCGTTCGCCACGATCGGCGACCCGAACGTCTACTCGACCTTCACCTACCTCGCGGCGACGGTCCGGCCGCGGGTCCCTCGCCTGACGGTGGCGACCGTGCCGGGCATCACGGCCATGCAGGACCTCGCGGCGCGCAGCGGCACCGTGCTGTGCGAGGGCAGGGAGACGCTGGCGCTGCTCCCGCTGACCGCCGGGCTCGTGCCGTTCAAGGAGGCGCTCGCGCGCTTCGACACGGTCGTCGGGTACAAGAGCGGCAGCCATCTGCCCGAGGTGCTCGCCGCGGTCCGCGACGCGGGCCGGATCGATGGTGCCGTCCACGGGGTGAGCCTGGGCCTGCCCGGCGAGGACATCCGGCCCGCGGGCGAGGTCACCGGCCCGGCGCCATACCTGTCCACGCTGCTCGTACCCGGTCGGCGCGCCCGCCGCGGAGGCAAGCTGTGACCGGCCGGGCAGGCGGCCGCGCCGGG
This sequence comes from uncultured Actinomycetes bacterium, assembly GCA_963726415.1. Classification (GTDB taxonomy): domain Bacteria; phylum Actinomycetota; class Actinomycetes; order Streptosporangiales; family Streptosporangiaceae; genus DASXKD01. Next base: position 40,880 of record CAVSCM010000044.1, on the reverse strand, counting down.
CCCGGCCCCACGCCCCAGCCTGCGGCCCGCACCCCAGCCGGCGGCACGTCACCCCAACCGGTCCGCCGCAGCCCCGCCGCCGCACCCCAGCCCGGGGCAAAGGTCTGGTTCGTCGGGGCCGGGCCGGGCGCCGCGGACCTGCTCACGCTGCGCGCGGCAGCGGCGATCGCCGCGGCCGACATCGTGATCTGGGCGTCCAGCCTGGTCCAGGCCGAGGTGCTGGACCACGCCAGGGACGGTGCACAGATCGTGGACTCTGCCGCGCTGCCCCTGGAGGAAGTGCGCGCACTCTACGAGCGCGCCCTGGCGGAGGATCTCGTGGTGGCCCGCATCCACTCCGGCGACCCGGCGCTCTGGGGCGCGGTGCAGGAGCAGCGGGAACTGTGCGACGAACTCGGCCTGGCGCACGAGACGGTGCCTGGGGTGAGCGCCTACTCCGCGGTCGCCGCGCTGGCCGGCCGGGAACTGACCGTCCCCGAGCTCGCCCAGTCGGTGATCCTCACCCGGCTCGGCGGTGGCAAGACCCCGATGCCCGCCGGGGAGGAGATCGCCGAGTTCGCCCGGCACGGCACCACGATGGCGGTGTTCCTGTCCGCGGCGCGATCCGGGCAGCTTCAGGGTGAACTGCTCGACGGCGGCTACCTGGCGGACACGCCGGTGCTGGTGGCCTATCGTGCGACCTGGCCGGACGAACTGCTCGTGGAGTGCACCGTGGGCACCTTGGCCGAGACGGTCCGCGCCCGCAAGCTGTGGAAGCACACACTGTTCCTGATCGGGCCCGCGCTCGCGGCCAACGGCACCCGCTCGCACCTGTACCACCCCGGCCATTTCCATGAGCATCGCCGGGCACAGCCACATGCCCGCCGCGAACTGCGTACCGCCGACGCGGCTGCGCGGGGGCGGGCGCAAGCCGGGGGCGGGCGCGAAGCGCGGGGGCGGGAACAGCAGAGCGCGGGGCCGGGAGAAGCAGAGCGGGGGCGGGCGCAGGCTGGGGGCGGGCGCGAAGCGCGGGGGCGGGAACAGCAGAGCGCGGGGCCGGGAACAGCAGAGCGCGAGGCCGGGCCATGACCCAGCCCGGCCACCGCGGCGAACCCGAACTGACCGAGCCCGACCTGCCCCGCACCGCCAAGGTGCGGCCGAAGGCGCTGCGCACCGGCTGGACCACCGGCACCTGCGCGTCCGCCGCGGCCAAGGCCGCGACCACCGCCCTGCGGGACCAGGTGACCCAGCGGACGGTGGAGGTCGCCCTGCCCAGCGGCCGGCGGGTCAGCTTCGATGTCGAGTCCTGTGCGCACGACGCCACGAAGGCGACCGCGGTCGTGGTCAAGGACGCGGGCGACGACCCCGACGTCACCCACGGCGCCCATCTGACCGCCACCGTGCGCTGGCGTACCGAGCCCGGCATCCTTCTCGAAGGCGGCGAGGGGGTCGGCATCGTGACCAAACCCGGCCTAGGCATCGAGGTCGGCGAGCCGGCCATCACCGCCACCCCGCGGGCGATGATCACCCAGGCCGTGGCTGAGGTTATAGACCTGGTAAACCGTGGCGTCGTGGTGCTCCTGTCGGTGCCCGGTGGCGAGAAGATGGCACGCAAGACCACCAACGCGCGCCTGGGCATCCTCGGCGGGATCTCGATCCTCGGCACGACCGGGATCGTCCGGCCGTTCTCCACCGCGTCCTGGCGGGCCAGCGTGGAGCAGGCGGTCTCGGTGATGGCCGCCCAGGGCGAGCGGACGATGGTGCTGTGTACCGGCGGGCGGACGGAGAAGGGAGCGATGGCGCTGCTTCCCGATCTGGCCGAGGTGTGCTTCGTCGAGGTGGGCGACTTCACCGGCGCGGCGCTGCGCCGCGGGATGGCCGTGGGGCTCGACCGGGTGATCTTCGTCGGGATGGCCGGGAAGCTGGCCAAGCTCGCGGCTGGAGTGCTGATGACGCACTACACCCGGTCCAAGGTGGACCTCGGGCTGCTCGGCGACATCACCCTCGCCGCCGGAGGGACGGCGGCCGTGGCGGCGGAGGTCTCGGCCGCGAACACCGGCCGGCACGCCTATGAGATCTGGCAGCGGGAGGGACTGCTGCGCCCCGCGGGAGACGAGTTGTGCCAGCGGGTCCGTGCCGTGCTGCTGCGGGCCGGCCAGGGCAGGCTGACCGCCGACGTGGCGATGGTGGACTTCAGCGGCGCTCGCGTGGTCGCGGCGACCCGGTCCGGGTGGGTGACCGCGGCATGATCACCGTGGTGGGCATGGACGGCTCGGCTCTCAGCCCGCAGGCTGAGGCGGCGCTCGCGACCGCAACTCTCGTCATCGGCGCCGGCAGGCACCTGGCCGCCGTGCCCGTGCTGACCGCACCCCTCCGGGCGCAAACCATCGTGCTCGGGGAACTGGCGCCTGCGCTGGACGCACTCGCCGCGCACGACGGTGACGCGGTCGTGCTCGCCTCCGGCGATCCCGGGTTCTTCGGTATCGTCCGGGCGCTCCGCGAGCGCGGCATGACGATCACGGTGCTGCCCGCGGTGTCCTCGGTCGCGCTGGCGTTCGCCCGGGCCGGGCTGGCCTGGGACGATGCCGTAGTGGTCAGCGCGCACGGCCGGGATCCGCGCCCGGCGGTCAACGTGTGCCGTGCCCACCCCAAGGTCGCGGTGCTCACCGGGCCGGGGTGCGGCCCGGCGGAGATCGGCACGGCGCTGGACGGCTGGGACCGCCATCTCGTGGTAGCCGAGCACCTTGGCACCAAGGACGAGCGGATAACCGAAAGCTCCCCCGCCGATGCGGCGGCCCGCACCTGGTCCGACCCGAACGTAGTGCTCGTCCTCGCCGGCTCCCCCGCCGGGGAAAGCGATGAATGCCGCGTTCATCACCAAAGAAACTGATGAACGTCACATTCATTACGAACGGCACGAGGCGGGTGCCGGGGGCGCGGCGAGTGGCGGAAAGCCAGGTGCTGGGGGCGCGGCCGGTGCCAGGTGGCTGGCGGATGCCGGGGGCACGGCAGGTGGCGGAGGGCTAGGTGCTGGGCGCGCGCCGGGTGGCCGGGGCACGGCAGATGGCGGAGGGCAGGGTGCTGGCGACGCGGCGGATGCTCGCGACGCGGCGGATGCTGGGGGCGCGCGCGCCGGGTGGCTGGCGGGCGCGGTGGGCGCCCCGGGCGGTTGGGCGCTCGCCGAGGAGGAGTTCGACAGCCGGGACGCGGTAATGACCAAGGCCGAGGTGCGGGCGCTGGCGCTGGCTCGGCTCGGGCCCGGGCCCGGGATGCTGGTCTGGGACGTGGGCGCGGGCAGTGGGTCCGTCGGCATCGAGTGCGCGCGGTTCGGCGCGGCGGTGATCGCGGTGGAACGCGACACAGTGCGCTGCGAACGGGTCCGCGCCAACGCCGCCCGGCACGGCGTGGACGTGCGGATCGTCCCGCGCGAGGCACCGGAGGCGCTGGCGGAACTGCCGGACCCGGACGCGGTCTTCGTCGGCGGCGGCGGGCCCGAGGTGGTGGAGGCGGTGGCGGCCCGGCGCCCGGCCAGGATCGTGGTGGCGCTCGCCGCGGTGGAACGGGCCGGCCAGGCGATCGCCGCCCTCGGCGCGGCCGGTTATGCCACCGACGGCGCGCTGGTGCAGGCGGCCAGGCTCGCCCCATTGCCGGGCGACGTGCACCGCCTCGCCGCCACCAACCCGGTGTTCCTGGTCTGGGCGGCGCCGGGCCACGTTGCCACGGACGCCGGCCGCCCGGCTGGCCTTCGGCCCCCCGGCTCCGGTACCACGGAACCCGTTGGTGCCGGGAACCACGACGGCCAGGCAAACCGCGACGCCGGCCCCGGAGCAGCCCCATGATCGGGCTCATCGCGGTCACCATGGCCGGGCGCGCCTCCGCCGCCCGGCTGGCAGAGGCCTGGCCCGGCGAGACCCGTCGCTACGACGGGCCAGCAAGGCAGGCGCTGCACCGGGCCTGGGCCGAGTGCGACGGGCTGGTGTGCTTCCTCGCCGTGGGCGCGACCACCCGGCTGGTCGCCCCGTTGCTGGACAGCAAGTGGATCGACCCGGCCGTGGTCTGCGTGGACGAGCCGGGCCGGTACGCGGTCACGCTGGTCGGTGGACACGCGGCCGGCGCCAACGCGCTGTGCACCAGGGTTGCCGACGTGTTCGGCGCCCAGGCGATCATCACCACGGCGACCGACGCCACCGGGCTGCCCGGGCTCGACACCCTGGGCTGGCCCGCCGAGGGTGCGATCGCCCGGGTCAGCCGTGCCCTGCTTGACGGTGAACCGGTCGGCTTCGAGTCGGACGCCACCTGGCCGCTGCCGTCGCTTCCGGTCACCATCGGCGCGCCGGGCCAGTACCGGATCGTGGTGACCGACCGGATCGTGCCGATCGACGACATGACCGTGGTGCTCCGCCCCCCGTCACTGATCGCGGGCGTCGGGGCCAGCAAGGGCGTCACTGAGGAGGAGGTACTCGGGCTGCTCGACGAGGCGCTGGCCGTGGGTGGGCTGGCACGGGACTCGGTGACCACGCTGGCCACGGTCGACGCCAAGGCCGGGGAGGAGGGGATCGTGGCGGCGGCCAGGCAGGGCGGCTGGCCGCTGCGCAGCTACCCGGCCAGCCGGCTCGCGGCCGTCTCCGTGCCGAACCCGAGCGAGGCGGCGCTCGCGGCCGTCGGCACCCCGAGCGTTGCCGAGGCGGCGGCCCTGATCCACGGCGATGAGCTTGTCGTAGCCAAGCGCAAGTCGGAGCTGGCCACGGTGGCCCTGGCCCGGGTCCGGCCGCGGGGCCGGCTGGCGCTGGTCGGGCTCGGTCCGGGCGACCGGGATCTCGTCACCCCGCGGGCCATCGAGGAACTGCGGCGCGCCTCGGTCGTGGTGGGCCTGGACCAGTACCTGGACCAGATCCGCGACGTGCTGCGGCCCGGCACCCGGGTGCTGTCCAGCGGCCTCGGTGACGAGGAGCAGCGGGCCGCCAGCGCCGTGGCCGAAGCCCGCAAGGGGCACGCGGTCGCGCTGGTCGGCTCCGGCGACGTGGGTGTCTACGCGATGGCCAGTCCCGCCCTGGCTATCGCGGGCACCGATATCGACGTGACCGGGGTGCCGGGGGTGACCGCCGGGCTGGCGGCCGCCGCGCTGCTCGGTGCGCCGCTCGGCCACGACCACGTGATCATTTCCCTGTCCGACCTGCACACGCCGTGGGAGATCATCGAGCGCCGGATCCGGGCGGCCGCGGAGGGCGACTTCGTGGTGGCCTTCTACAACCCGCGCAGCAAGGAACGGGACTGGCAGCTCGGCGCGGCGCTGGAGATCCTGGCCCGCCACCGTGAGCCCGGCACCCCGGTCGGCGTGGTGCACGACGCGTTCCGCACCGGGCAGCGGGTGCTGGTCACCACCCTGGCCGAGATCGACCCGGCCGTCGCGGACATGACCAGCGTGGTCATCGTCGGCTCGGCCAGCACCCGGATCATCGCCGGCCGGATGGTCACGCCGAGGGGGTACCGATGGCAGTGCTAGCTCCGACACCCACCGCCCCATCCGGCGCCTGTCCCCGCCGCCCCACCCAGGCTAGCCCCGCCCCGCCGCCCCGTCCGCGTGAGGGCTCCGATCCTGCCGCCCTGTCCAGAACATGCGATACGGCCCACCGGGGGCGCCCTGATCGTTCTGGAGCACCTGTGTTCCGGGGTGCGGTGAGTGCATCGAGATCTGCCCGGTGGACGCGATTACCGAGACCGGACCGGTGCCACCCGCGGCAGGCACCACGGTCCCGGCGGGGAGGACGGCACGATGGTCCGCGTAGTGCACCCCATAGAGAAGCAGTCGTACGAGATCCTGCGCGCGCGGGCCGACACCTCGGCGCTGCCACCGTGGACCCGGGCCGTGGTGGAGCGGGTCATCCACGCCAGCGCCGACCTCTGCTACCTCGACGACATGGTCTGCGCGGAGGCGGACCTGGCCGCGGGCGCGCAGGCGCTGCGCGACGGTGCGCCGGTCGTGGCGGACTCGGCGATGACGGCGGCAGGGATCACCGCCCGCGAGGCGATCTGCCGGATCGACGACCGGCGGGCCGTGGCGCTGACCCGGGTGCTCGGCATCACCCGTGCGGCGGCCGGCATCAGGGTGGCAGGCGGCGAGGTCGGTCCCGGCGCGGTGTGGGTCATCGGCACGGCGCCCACCGCGGTGGCTGACCTCCTTGCGCGCGGCCCGGTCCCGGCGCTGGTCATCGGCCTGCCGGTGGGATTCGTCGGCGCCGTCGAGGCCAAGCAGGCGCTGCGCGACAGCGGCCTGCCCGCGGTGACCAACCGGAGCGAGAAGGGCGGCGCCGCGGTCGCCGCGGCCGCGCTCAACGCCCTGCTCTACGGCGACCCGCTCGACGAGGAGGAACAGCCATCATGACCGCGCCCCCGCTGCTCATCGTCGGCCACGGCACCCGCAGCGACGCGGGCGTGGCCGAGTTCGGCCGGCTCGTCGGCCAGGTGCGCGCCCGCACCGCGGGCCGGGTGCCCGCGGTCGACGGCGGGTTCATCGAGTTGTCCCGCCCGTCGGTGGCGGACGCCGTCGCCCGGCTGGCCCGGGCCGGGAGCGGTGGCCCGGGGCCGATCGTCGCGGTGCCGCTCGTGCTCACCGCCGCCGGGCACGGCAAGGGAGACATTCCGGCCGCGCTCGCCAGGGAGCTGGTGCGGCACCCCGGCCTGTCCTACTCCTATGGGCGGCCGCTCGGACCGCACCCGGTGCTTCAGGACGTCCTGGCGGCGCGGATCGACGACGCGCTGGCCGGCGCGCCTCGCGGCGACACCCTGGTGGTGCTGGCCGCACGCGGCTCCACCGACCCGGATGCCAACGCCGAGGTCGCCAAGGTGGCCCGGCTGCTCTGGGAGGGCCGGGGTTACGCGGGGGTGGAGTTCTGCTTCATCTCGCTGGCCGAGCCTTCGGTGCCCGCCGCCCTGGAGCGGGCGGTGCTGCTTGGTGCGCGGCGCATCGTGGTGGCGCAGTACTTCCTGTTCCCCGGGGTGCTGCCGGACCGGGTGTCGACCCAGTCGCACGAGTTCGCCGCGGATCACCCCGGCCTGGCGGTCACGGTCGCGGGGCCGGTCGGGGCGTGCGACGAACTGGCCGGGCTCGTGCTGGAACGCTACGACGAGGCGCTGGGGGGCGACATCAGGATGAACTGCGACACCTGTGCCTACCGGGTGGCGCTGCCCGGCTTCGCGGACAAGGTCGGGCGCCCGCAGGTGCCTCACTTCCACCCGGACGACGAGGCGGGGCACCGGCACGTGCACGCCGGCCACGAGGTGCTGTCATGACTGAGACCGGCGCGGCCGTGCCCGGCGAGCCCATGCCGCAGCGGGACATCGACGCGTTCTACCGGCTCGCCGCCGCGCGCCGGGACATGCGCAACGGCTTCCTGCCCGACCCGGTGTCCGACGAGGTGCTGACCAGGGTGCTCACCGCGGCGCACCAGGCGCCCAGCGTGGGCCTCAGCCAGCCGTGGGATTTCCTCATCGTGCGCGACCAGGCCGTGCGCGAGCGGATTCCGTGCCCTGGCGCGGCAGCAGCAGGACGTGTTCGCCGGGTCGCTGCCCCGGTCCCGGGCGATGCGGTTCAGCGACCTCAAGGTCGAGTCCATCCTGGACACCCCGGTCAACATCGTGGTGACCTGTGACCCCACCCGGGGCGGCAGGCACGTCCTCGGCCGGCATGCCCAGCCGCAGGTCGCCGCGTACTCCAGCGTGTGCGCGGTGCAGAACCTGTGGCTGGCGGCCAGGGCCGAGGGGCTGGGCGTGGGCTGGGTCAGCTTCTTCGACGAGCGGGAACTAGCGGCCGCTCTCGGCCTGCCGCCGCACGTGGAGGTCGTGGCCTACCTGTGCGTGGGGCACGTGACCGAGTTCCCGCCAGGCCCGGAACTGGCGCTGTCCGGCTGGGCGCGGCGGCGGCCGCTGGCCTGGGCCGTGCACGAGGAACGGTGGGGCCAGCGCGGGCTGCCCGGCGGGCAGGCGGCGAGCCTGCTGGCCGACACCCTGGCCGCCGTCGTCCCCGCGGACCCGGGCGCGATGTCTCAGGCCAGAGAGCGCCAGGAACGGCTCACCAAGCCCAGCGGATCCCTCGGTGTGCTCGAAGACCTCTCGGTACGGCTGGCCGGCCTGGCCGGGGACTGCCCGCCACCGGTCCCCGAGCCCGCGGCCGTCGCGGTGTTCGCCGCCGACCACGGCGTGCACGCCCAGGGGGTCACGCCCTGGCCGCAGGAGGTCACCGTGCAGATGGTGGCGAACTTCCTGGCCGGTGGTGCGGTGGTGAACGCGATCGCCGCGCAGGCCGGGGCCGAGGTATGCGTGGTGGACGTGGGCGTCGCGGCCGAGATCCCGCCCGCTCCCGGGCTGCTGCCGCGCAAGGTGCGCCCCGGCACCGCGGACATGACCGAAGGCCCGGCGATGAGCCGGGAGGAGGCGCAGCGCGCGGTGGAGGCCGGCATCGAGACCGCGCGCGACCTGGTCGCGGCGGGCAACCGGTGCCTGGTCACCGGGGACATGGGCATCGCGAACACCACCGCGTCCGCGGCCCTGATCGCGGTGTTCACCGGCGCGGAGGCGCAGGAGGTCACCGGGCGGGGCACCGGCATCGACGACGAGACCTGGGAGCGGAAGGTCAGCGTGATCCGCCGGGCGCTGGCCAGGCACCGGCCTGACCCGGCCGATCCGCTGGCCGTGCTGGCGGCGGTCGGCGGGCTGGAGCACGCAGCGCTGGCCGGTTTCCTGCTGGGCGCGGCGGCGCTGCGGACACCGGTGGTGCTCGACGGCGTGATCGCGTGCGCGGCCGCGCTGGCCGCGCGGGCGCTGGCCCCGGACGTGGTGGACTGCCTGGTGGCCGGGCACATGTCCACCGAACCCGGGGCGCGGCGGGCGCTGACCGCGCTGGGCCTGCGCCCACTGCTGGACCTGGACATGCGGCTGGGTGAAGGTTCCGGCGCCGCGCTGGCCGTGCCGCTCGTGCAGGCCGCCGCCCGGGTGCTGCGCGATGTCGCGACGTTCGACAGCGCCGGGGTGTCCGGCGCCAAGGAATAAGGGGCCGGACATGGCAACCCCGCCCGACCCGCAGCCCGGTACCGGGCCCCGGCCGACTACCCCAGCCCCGGGCGCCGCGGCCACCCCGCCCACGCCGGACTCGCCGCCCACCCCCACGCCGGGCTCGGCCTATCCCGCCACCTCAGCCACCAGCGCGGGCGCCACCCCACCCACACCGGGCGAAGCCGCCAGCCCTAGGCCGGACTCGGCCACCACCGCCACCCCAGCTACCCCCGCGGGCGCCACCCCACCCACACCCGGCTCGCCGCCCACCCCAACGCCCGGTTCAGCCCATCCCACCTCAGCCACCAGCGCGAGCGGCACCCCACCCACAACCGACTCGCCGGACTCAGCCGCACATGCCACGCCCACGTCGGCCGCGGCTCCCATTTATCCCCTCAGCCTCCGGCTGGAGGGGCGCCGGGTGCTCGTGGTCGGCGGCGGTTCGGTGGCGCTGCGCCGGGTGGCCGGGCTGCGCGAGGCGGGCGCCGAGATCGTGGTGGTGGCGGCCCAGCTCACCCCGGCGCTGGCCGACATGGCCGGCCGCGGGCTGATCACCGCCCATAAGCGCGGGTACCAGCCGGGCGACCTGGACGGCGCATGGCTGGTCCTGGCCTGTACCGACCAGCCGGAGGTCAACGCGGCCGTAGCGGCGGACGCCGAGCGGCAGCGGCTGTGGTGCGCCCGCGCGGACGACGCGGCCACCTCCGCGGCCTGGGTTCCCGCGGTGGGCCGGGCGGGCGCGGTGACCGTGGCGGTCAACGCGGGCCGCAACCCGCGGCGCGCCGCGGAACTCCGTGACCGCTTCGTGGACACCGTCGGCACGGTCGATCGTTCGGCGGTAAAAGAACAGGAGCCCGCGGCCGGCGGGCAGCGGGCGCCGGGACCGGTGTCGATCGTCGGCGGTGGGCCCGGGCATCCCGGGCTGATCACGGTGACCGGGCTGCGGCGGCTGCGGGAAGCCGACGTGGTGGTGGCCGACCGGCTCGCGCCGCTTGCCCTGCTCGAGCAACTGGCGCCCGGCGTGCTCGTGGTGGACGCGGCCAAGGTACCCGGCGGGCCGGCGATGCGGCAGGACCACATCAACCACGCGCTGGTCGAGCATGCCCGCGCGGGCCGAGCCGTCGTCCGGCTCAAGGGCGGGGACCCGTTCGTGTTCGGCCGCGGCCGCGAGGAGGTCGAGGCGTGCCTGACCGCGGGCGTCCCGGTCGAGGTGATCCCCGGGGTGACCAGTGCCATCTCGGTCCCGGCCGCGGCGGGCATCCCGGTCACCCACCGGGGCGTGAGCCAGGGTTTCTGCGTCCTCGCCGGGCATGTCCGGCCGGGGGACTCGCGCAGTTCGGTGGACTGGGCGTCGCTCGCCCGCAGCGGGATAACCCTGGTCCTGCTGATGGCGGTCGATCACCTGGCCGAGATCGCGGACACGCTGATATCGGCGGGCCTGAGCGGCAGCACCCCGGCAGCGGTCGTGTCCGACGGCTGGAGCCGGCAGCAGCGCGTGGCCACGGCCCCGCTGCAGGACCTGGCCAGCGCGGTGCTGGCGGCCGGGGTCACCAACCCGGCGGTCGTGGTCATCGGCGACGTCGCGCAGCTGGCCGCCACCGGCCTCCTGCTCCCCCCTGCCCCGCCTTCCCCGGGTTCTCCGCCACCGCCGGGCCCGGGCGGCAGCGCGGCTCACTCCACGGAACCGGTGGCCGCACCTGGTGCGACCACCGGCGCCGGCCAGGCCGCTCACTCCTTCACCTCCCCCGCCAGCGGGCGGGCGGGGCGGCGGGTGCTCGTGCTCGGCGGGGCACGGTCCGGGAAGTCGGCCACCGCCGAAGCCATGCTGGCCGGCGAGGGCCCGGTGGACTACGTGGCGACGGGCACGCCGCCGGGCTCGGGCGATGCGGAGTGGGACACAAGGGTGGCCGAGCACAAGCAGCGCCGCCCGCCGCACTGGCGGACGGTGGAGACGCTGGCGCTGACGGACGTGCTGGCCGCACCGGGCCCGGCCCCCGTTCTGGTGGACTGCCTGACCACCTGGCTGGCCCGGGTGATGGACGACTGCGGGGCCTGGGACGACGCCGACGGCACCGCCTGGGTGCTGGCGGACCGGACCGAACAGGTGCTGCAGGCGTGGCGGCACACCCGGCGGCAGGTGATCGCGGTCAGCAACGAGATCGGATCCGGCGTGGTGCCGGACACGGCCTCCGGCGGTTCCGTGACGAACTGGGGCGGCTGAACGCCCGCATCGCCGCCGACAGCGACGAGGTCTGGCTCTGCACCGCGGGGATCGCCCGGCGGCTGCGATGACGCAGGCCCCGCCGTCGCGGCCGGGGCGGCCCGCGGCCGGAACGCCCATGGCAAGCCGGGCTGGTCCCGCTGCGGACCGCGCTCGGCCTGTTCACGATCCTCCCGGTGCGGGCGGCACCGGAGATCGGCAGGGACGACGCTGCCCGGGCCGTGCTCTGGCTGCCCGTGGTGGGGCTGCTGCTCTGCGTCCCGGCCACCGCGGTGCTGCTCGCGGTGGAGGCGGGTGGCCACTCCGGGCCCCGGCGGCTGCTGGCCGCGGCCCTGGCGATCGGCGTGGTTGCGCTGCTCACCGGGGGCCTGCACCTGGACGGCCTGGCGGACACCGCGGATGGGCTTGGCAGCCGCCGCCCGCGGGAAGAGGCGCTGGCGATCATGCGGCGGTCCGACGTCGGCCCGTTCGGCGTGGCGGCGCTGCTGTTCACCGTCCTGGTGCAGACCACCGCCCTGGCCACGGTCGCTCCCGGCTGGCCCGATGCCGCCGCCCTCGCGGTGGCCGTGGTGACCGGGCGGACCGCGGTCGTGCTGGCGACCGGCCCGGGGTCCCCGGCGGCGCGGCCGGACGGGTTCGGCGCGCTGGTGGCCGGGGCCACGTCCGCGCGGGCCAGGATCGCGGCCGGTGCCGCGCTGCTCGCGGTGACCGCGGTGACCGCCGCTGCCGCGTGGGGCGGCTACCCGGCGGTGCGCGGCGCGATCGCCGTGCTGGCCGGGCTCTGCGCCGGGGACCTGCTGCGCCGCCTCGCCCGGCGGCGGCTCGGCGGGATGACCGGTGACGTGTTCGGCGCCGTGGTGGAGGTGTCGGCCGCGGTGACGCTGCTGGCCCTGGCGCTGACCGCATAGGCGGATCATCCGCAGGCCGGTAGGCTCGGCGATCATGCGGATCCTTGTGCTCGGCGGCACGTCGTTCGTGGGCCGGGCGATCGTCGAGGACGCCTGGCGCAGCGGCGCCGACGTGACCCTGTTCAGCCGGGGCAAGACCGGGACCGACCTGTTCCCCGAGCTGGCCCGGCTGCGCGGCGACCGGGACACCGGCGACTACGCGGCGCTGCGCGACGGTTCGCTGGGACGCGGTCGTGGACGTCAGCGGCTACGTCCCCCGGCACGTCGGGCAGGCGATGGACGCGCTGGGCGACCGGGTCGGGCGGTACCTGTTCATCTCCAGCCACGCGGTGTACCGGCACGAGGGGCTGCGGCCCGGCTCGGACGAGGACGCGCCCCGCCGCGCGCCGGTGCGCGACACCGAGGAACTCGACAACACGACCTATGGCCCGCTCAAGGTCGCCTGCGAGGACGACGTGGTGGCCAGGTACGGCCAGCGGGCGACGATCGTCCGGCCGGGGAAGGTGGCCGGGCCGCACGACTGGCAGGACGGGCTCACCTACTGGGTGCGCCGGGCGGCCGGCGGCGGGCGGGTGGCGGTGCCCGGCGCCCCGGAACAACCGGTCCAGATCATCGACTCGCGTGACCTGGCGCGCCTGGTGGTGCAACTGCTCGCCGACGACCGCCCGGGCGCGTTCCACGCGGTCGGCCCGGCCGAGCCGGTCACGCTCGGCGGGCTCATCGAGACCTGCGCCCGGGTGGCGGGCACTCGGGTCGAGCTTGTGCCGGTGCCGCTCGACCTGGCGCCGCAGCCGTTCCCGCTGGTGAAGACGGACTGGGCCACGCAGCAGCGCAGCCCGGCCCGGGCCCTGGCCGCGGGCATGCCGGCGACCCCGCTCGAGGTCACCGCGGCCGACGTCCTTGCCTGGGACCGTGAGCGCGGCGAACCCCCGCTGACCCGCGGTTTCTCGCCCGAGGCAGAGCAGGCGCTGCTCGCGCAGCGGGACAGCCGGCGCCATCACACGCAGCCATGACCGGCCCGGCCGGAGGCTGAGCGGCCGGAGGCTCAGTCGCCGGCCATTTCGGCCAGTTCCTCGGGCCGGAACGCCCGCAGCACGCAGAACTCGTTCCCGTCCGGATCGGCCAGCACCACCCAGGTCACCTCCGGGCCCTGGCCCACGTCGGCCCGGCGGGCACCGAGGGCCTCCAGCCGGGCGACCTCGGCGTCCTGGTCCACCGGCCGCAGGTCGAGGTGCAGCCGGTTCTTGCTTAGTTTCTCCTCGGGAACCCGCAGGAACAGCAGGTCCGGAGCCACCCCGTCCTCGGGGCTGCCCCTCGGCGGTTCAAGTACGACCTCGTTGTTCTCCGGGCCGGCCTCAAGGCGCCAGCCGAGCACCTCCTGCCAGAACTTCGCGAGCCGGAGCGGGTCGGCCGTGTCGATACACAGGCACTGGATGCGGATGTCCATGCCGTGACCCTGGGCCACACGTGCCCTCTTGTCCATCTGTTTGCGCCACGGGTGATGTGCTGCTTTGACATGTTCTGTTAGCATTCGCGGGCCATTCGGCAATACAGCCCGACGCGAAAAGGGGAGGAATAGCGTCATGAGGGCACATCTACGCAATTTGTCATGTCTGGTATTCACGAGCGCAGTCATCGGGGGAATTCTGGCGGCCGGGCCGGCCACAGCCGCAGGCGCGGCGGCCACCACCGGCACTACCACCTGTTCGGGTACCCCGACGGCGCCGGGCGTGCTGACCGGCACGCACGGGGCCGTGGTGGTGAAGGGCGCGTGTGAGGTCAACGCCGGGGCCGCGGTCGTCAACGGCGATCTCACGCTCAGCCCGGGCTCTGCCCTGCTCGCCGCGTTCGCGCTGAACGACCAGACCGGATCCGGCACGTCCAGCCTGGCCGTGACGGGCAACGTTGTGGTCCGGGCCGGCGCAACCCTGCTGATGGGTTGCAACCCGGCCAACTTCGCGTGCCTGGACGACCCGAACCAGAGCAATCCGACGCTGTCCATGCATCCCACCGTGGGCCTGGACCTGCGGTCCAACCAGCCCCTGGGTGTCATCGTGCACAACTTCAGCGTGGGCGGTGACGTGATCCAGACCGGCGGCGGGGGCGGCGTCAACTGCAAGCCGCAGGGGGTCTTCAAGCTGTTCCAGAGCCCCGTCTACAGCACCTACGAGGTCGGCACCGTCGGTGGCGACATACGGATAAGCAGCGTCCACTCGTGCTGGATGGGCGTCGTGGAAGACCACGTGGGCAACACCATGGTGATGTACCGGAACAGGCTGGCGGATCCGGACGCCATCGAGATCCTGTCCAACAACATCAACGGCAACCTGATCTGCCGCGGTAACAGCATGACCTGGGACAACGGTGACGTGGGACCGAACCTGTTCCCGCGCCAGCCCGAGCCGAACACGGTCGGCAGGAACCGGAAGGGCCAGTGCGTGCTGTCCAGCCCGAACACGAAGACCGACAAGCCCGGCCCCGGGCCGTTCTAACCGACGCAACCTTAGTTATCGCTGTGGCGCCGGCTGCGGATTCCCGTGGCCGGCGCCACTGCCATACCCGGGCCCGGTCAGGTGGAGATGTCGGGGTAGGGCACGCTCCAGTGGCTGAGCCGGGCCGCGAACTCCCGCTGGAAGGCCAGCGGCTCGGCGTAGTCGCGCTCGAACAGGGCGATGAACAGGGTCAGCGTGAGGAAGTTGTGCGCGCCCATCTCGAACAGCGTGACGTAGTCATGGCGGCCAGCGCCTCCCGCTCGGCGTCGGTGAACCTCAGCCAGGTGCTGCGCTCGGCCCCGGGGCAGTTGAGGATCACGTTGGCCTGCTCGGCCTCCCACCAGGCCACGGTGCCGCGCGGGTCGGCGCGGTAGCGCTCGACCAGTTCCGGGTCGCGGTCGATCGTGTACAGGAACTTGTTCAGCAGGTACTTGCTCACGCGTCCACCCCGTTCGGGTACCAGGTGAAGTAGGCCTCCATGGTGTGGAAGAGGTCCAGCGAGTCGGCGTAGTCGGCCTTGGCGTTCTCCCCGGCGACGCCCATCATCAGCATGAAGTCCATGAAGCCGTGGGTCGCGTTGCCCGGTTCCCACAGGCTGTCCAGGCTGACCCCGGCCAGGGCCGAGTCGAGGTCGCCCGAGGCGATCCAGCCGACTGCCTTGCGGTCGAACTCGGGGTCGGGGCCGTGCGGGCCGAACTGCCGCGGGCCGCCGAGTTCCAGCGACAGGTGCCCGGTGCCGACGATCGCCACCCGCTGGTCGCTCGGCCACGACTCGACCAGCCGGCGGATCATCTTGCCCAGCTCCACGAAGCGTTTCGGCTGGGGCATCGGCGGGGCGAAGATGTTGGTGTACACGGGCACGATCGGCAGGTCCGTCTCTGGCCGCAGGGTGATAAGCGGGCAGGTGATGCTGTGGTCGACCCTCAATTCATTGCTGAACGCCAGGTCGAAGCCGGCGTCGATGCCCTCGCGCAGCAGGTACCCGGATAGTTCTTCGTGCCCGGCCATGATCATCCGCGGCAGGCCGAACTCCCGCTCCTCGTTGTAGAAGTTCCCGTCGTAGAACGGCGCCTTCCCGATGAGGAACTGCGGCATGTTGTCCAGCCAGATCTGATGGAAGTGATCGGAGCCGACCATCACGAGCACGTCGGGGCGGGCCCGGGTCAGCGTCTCCCTGAATGCCTCGATCTTGGCGACCCACTCGTCGGCGAACGGCGGCCGGTCCTCCCCCGTGGCGGTGCTCGCCCGGTAGTAGAACGGATGGTGGGTGGATGCGATGACCGCGGCGACGTGGGCCATGGCGGCTCCTAGGGTTCGGCAGCCGGCCGGACCAGCAGCGCTGGCGGGCCGGTGGCGGGCATTGTCACGGATGGCGGGCCGGAGGGCCCGCCGGACGTCTGTGGCCCTGGGTGCGGGCCCACCATGAGGTGCGGGGCCGCCTGGCAGGCGGCCCAGTCCGCGCTGATCGCGGCGGCGGCCCGCAGCAGTTGCGGCAGGTACTCGCCGGTGAGCACCTCGACGGGGGTCTCCGCCGCGTGCACGGTCACGTTCATGGACGCGATCACCCGCCCCTCGCCGTCCCGCAGCGGCGCCGCCACCGACCGGATTCCCGGGGCCAGTTGCTCGTCGGTCAGGGCCCAGCCGCGCTCGGCGACCTGCGCGCAGCGCGGCCGCGCGCTCGGCCCGCCCGGGCTGCCATTTGGCGGTGATCCCGGACCTGCTGGGCTCGGCGAGCACCCGCTCGGCCTCCCCCGGCGGCAGCGCCGCGAGCAGCACCTTGCCCAGGGAGGTCTGCATCGCCGGGAACCTGGTGCCGATCGTGACCGCGAGAGCGATGATCTTCGGCACCGCGACCCGGGCCACGTAGACGATGTCGGAGCCGTCGAGCTGGGCGATCGAGGAGGACTCGTGGGTGCGGGAGACCAGGTCCTCCATGTGCGGCCGGGCCACCTCCCACAGGTTCCGCGAGAGGACGTAGCACATGCCCAGGTCCAGCACCCGGGGGGTCAGCTCGAAGCCGCCCTCGACGGCGCGGACGTAGCCGAGCTGGGTGAGGGTGAGCAGGATGCGCCGGGCGGTCGGCCGGGCCAGCCCGGTCGCGGCGGCCACCGCGGCCAGCGACATGGGCTGCGGGCGCGGGCCGAACGCCCGGATCACATCGAGGCCGCGGGCGAGCGCCTCGATGAAATCAGGGCTGGTGTCCCGGCGCGCCATGCCACCTCTCTCCCGGTGCGGGTTGCCTCTTGACAGCAGCCTGCGAACGGGCCAGCGTTCCGTCAAGCTAGACATGACCGCTCTACGGACGCTTGTCCGATCCTAGGATGACCACTGCCTGAACCGGAGGTAGGACACATGACAACACCCAGCCCTGCGGCTGCCGCGGACTTCGCGCCTGGGCGGCCGGTGGTGTTCCGCAACGCCACCGTGCTCACCATGGATGTGGGGCATCACATCCTGCGTGACGCGGACGTGCTGGTTTCCGGTGACCGGATCGCCGCGGTGGGCCGTGCCCTCGAGGCACCCGCGGGCGCGGTCGAGATCGACGCGACCGGCGGCATCGTCATGCCCGGCATGATCGACACCCACCGGCACATGTGGCAGACCGCGATGCGCGGGTACGGCGCGGACTGGACGCTCACCCAGTACTTCGTCTGGAACTACCTGCAATGGGGCAAGTCGTTCCGGCCCCAGGACATCTACGCGGGCAACCTGCTGTCGGCGATCGAGGCGATCGACGCCGGCGTCACCACCTCGGTGGACTGGTCCCACAACCTGCAGACGGTGGATCACGCCGAGGCCGCGCTGGCGGCGCTCAGGGAGGTGCCCGGGCGGTTCGTCCTGGGCTACGGCAACATCCAGGCGGCGCCATGGGAGTGGTCGGCCGCACCTGAGTTCCGTGACTTTGTCAGCAGGAACTTCAGCGGCAGCGATGACATGCTCGGCTTCCAGATGGCCTTCGACGTGCCGCCGGCCAGCCCGGACTTCCCGGAGAAGGCGGCCTTCGAGGTGGCGCGGGAACTCGGTGTGCCGGTCACCACGCACGCCGGGGTCTGGAAGGTCACCACCGACGAGGGCATCCGGCTCATGCACGAGCACGGGTTCATGATCCCGGGCACCGTCTATGTGCACGCCGCGACCCTGAGCCCCGACTCCTACAACCGGATCGCGGCCACCGGCGGTTCGGTATCGCTGTCCACCGAGAGCGAGTGCAGCGCCGGGCAGGGCTATCCGCCCACCTGGAAACTGCGCCAGCACGGCATTCCCGTGTCGCTGTCCATGGACACCAGCGTGTGGTGGAGCGGCGACCTGTTCTCGGCCATGCGTGCGACGCTGAGCGCGGACCGGGTCAGGGAGCACCTGGAGGCGCACGCCCGCGACGAGACCGTGACCAACCACAAGCTGCGCGCCGAGCAGGTGGTGAGCTGGGCCACCCGCGGCGGAGCCCACACGCTGGGCCTGGACTCGGTGGTCGGCAGCCTGGAGCCGGGCAAGAAGGCCGACGTCGTGCTGATCAAGAACGACGACTCGCCGGTCATGGTCCCGCTGCTGCACCCGTACGGCCACGTAGTGTTCCAGGCCCAGCGGGCCGACGTGCACACGGTGGTGGTCAACGGCCGGGTGGTGAAGTACGCCCACCGGCTCGTCGGCGTGGACCTGGGCAAGGCACGGCAGGCGGCCGAGCAGACGGTGGAATACCTGCAAGGCCAGCTAGGACCCGAGGCGTGGGCCGACGGGATGCACCCGGAGATCCCGGAGACCCGGGTGGTGCACAACCCCTACACCTACACCTACACCGAGGGTGGCCCGGTCGCGTAGCCCGGGGCTGACGCCCGGCCCCGCCGGGATGACGGCAGCGGCGGCAGCTACGGAGACGGGATCGGCGCCGCCTGCGCGGCCTTCACCGCCTGGTTGTAGTCGTAACGGGTGAGGAACCCGGCCGCGAGGTCGGCCTGTGCGGCGGTGGTGAACTGCGACACGTAGGCGGCGTGGGTCGGGTACAGGGACTGCAGCGTGGCCTGGCTGAACGGGGTGTAAAACCCCTCGAGCAGGCACAGGCCCTCGGCACGCAGGGTCGGGTCGGTGATCACGCCCGTCATGAGCGTGCTGAAGATGTTC
Organism: uncultured Actinomycetes bacterium; assembly: GCA_963726415.1. GTDB lineage: Bacteria > Actinomycetota > Actinomycetes > Streptosporangiales > Streptosporangiaceae > DASXKD01. The sequence continues at coordinate 22,116 of CAVSCM010000044.1, read as the reverse complement.
TCCAGCGTGGTCAGCAGCTGGCTGGGGCTCAGGCCCTCCTGGCTCGGCTGGGAGAAGTTGATCGCCGAGTAGGTCTCGGTCGGCACGTTGATGTCCGGCAGCCGGATCCCGCCGAGCGCGTTCCCGTACTGGTCGCGTTCCACGATGTTGAAGAACGGCGTGGTCGCGATCTGGTTCCCGGACGGCGGCGCCACCCCCTGGGTGATCCACGTTGCGCATCGCCACCAGGGCCGAGTCCTCAAGCTCGAACACGCCCATGTTGTCGGGCTGCGTCGCGCCGTTGGCCATCACGCCGAACACGCATTGCGGCGCCGTCAGCTGCGGATTCTCCCGCAGAATCGTGCCTGCCTCGTACTGCCCCTCGTGCAGGTCGATGTGCGCCGCCCCGGCCAGTTCCCAGGTGCGCAGGTGGGCGTTGTCGGGCTGCCGGGCGAACGCGAATCCCAGTTCCTCGATGTCTCCCTCGGTCTCGATCTGGAGGAACGGCGTCGTGCTGTCGGTGCGGATGAGCGCCGGGAACGGCGAGGACGCGACCAGGCCGCTGCCGATCGGCGCCGCGAGCACCCCGCGGCCGACCGCAAGGAAGCCATCGAACGCGTGGCTGAGCGGCTGGATCGCGTTGTAGTAGGTGGCCACCCGGAACGCCGACTGCGAGTCGCCCGCGCCGATGACCGTGGCCGGCTTCAGGCCACCGAGCAGGTTCGCGGCGTCCGCCCGGGCCACCTGCGCCGCCTGGCTGAAGATGTCGTAGGACTGCCCGTCGTTGCTGTCGCCCAGCGAGCCGTAGCGCTGCGGGTCCCAGGTCTTGTCCTCGACCATGCTGCCGGTCTGCGCGGAGACGCCGACATAGGCGTACCCCTGGGACGAGGACCTCGTGGTAGATCTCCGACCACACCGGGTCCTGGTCGCCGCCGGTGGTGTCGTTGAGCCACTCCACCACCACGGTCCCGTTGAACTTGGCCGGGTTCGTCGGGTAGCGCACCAGCAGGCGGGTGGTGTAGGGCACGTTGCGCTGCGCCACCGACACGTTCCACATGCCGTTCGAGCCCCAGAACCCGCTCTGCTGGTAGATGTTCGTCGTGCCGGACATCTTGAACTCGCGCTCCACGTAGCCGAAGTGCGCGAGGTTGATGGTCGGCGCGCCGGGGAAGCTGGACTTGGTCGGCACCGCGTCGTAGGGATAGCCATGGCTGCCAGCGTGCGCGGGGATCGGCGTGACCGCCGGCAGCGGGCCGCTGGCCAGGTGCCGTAGCGGCGCCGGGGACGCCGCGGACGCGGCCGCGCCGGGCACCACCACCAGCGCCGAGACTACGAGTGCGCCCACGATCGCAGCGCCGAGGAAACCGCGTGCCTGGATCCGTCGATGCACCATGTCGCCTCCCGCGACGAATGTGTAGCGCTCTCTCACCTCTTTGCGGGTGGAACTGTAGCACTGCCATACCACTTTGCCTAGAGGCCGGCGGGGTGAATCGCAGCCGGACGGGCGGCCCGGCGGGGTGAATCGCAGCCGGACGGGGCGGGCCGGCGGGATAAATCGCAGCCCGGCCGAGCTGGGCCGGCGAGCGGTAAAATCGCGTGTGGAAACCTCCCGCACGTACCGGGGCATCACCCCGTCAGCGCGCCAGGCTGACCGGCGGGAGCGGCTGATGGAAGCCGGGCTTGAACTGTTCGGCACGCTCGGCTACGCCCGTACCTCGGTCCGCGCCATCAGCGCGGCCGCCTCGCTCAACTCCCGCTACTTCTACGAATCGTTCGGCAGCCGGGAGGACCTTCTCTACGCCGTCTACCAGCGCATCGTGACCGACATCTTCACCCGGGCGGCCGAGGCGACCGCGCGCGAGACCAGCCTGGAGGAGCAGGCGCGGGCGGGCCTGCGGGCCGCATGGACGGCCGTCACCGAGGACAGGCGCAAGGCGCGGGTCGTGGCGATCGAGGTCGTCGGCGTGAGCGAGCGGCTGGAACGGCTGCGGCAGGAAACCAGGCAGGCGCTGGCCCAGCTCACCGCCGACAACGCGACGAAGCTCGCGGGCCAGGGCATCAAACTGCGGCTGGACCCGGTGCTCACCGCGCGCTTCCTGATGGGCGGCGTGGTGGAGGTCCTGCTCGAATGGATCAACGGCGACCTGGACGCCCCCGCCGACGAGGTGGTCGAGCACTTCACCGCGCTGTTCACCGCCGCGGCCTACGCCTCCGTGGCGCGGGACGAGCCGTCCGGCGGCCGGCCCGCGCCCGGAGGATGAACCGCCGCTAAGGGATCGCCCACTGCTGGTTCGAGCCGCCGTTGCAGTCCCAGATGTCCAGTTGGGTGCCGTTGGTCGTGGTGAACCCCGGATCGTCGAGGCACCGGCCGGACACCGGGTTGACCAGCATCCCGTTCACCGGCAGCCACTGCTGGTTGGCGCCGCCGTTGCAGGTCCACAGCTCGACCAGGGTGCCGTTGGCGGTCCCGGCGCCGGTGATGTCCAGGCAGGAGCCGTTGATCCGGATGGTGCCGTCGGTCTCGATCGTCCAGTTCTGCGCGGCGGTCGCCGTTGCAGTCCCACATCTGCGATCTTGGTGCCGTTGGCGCTGGAGTCCGACGTTGTCGTCGACGCACTTGGCCGTGTTGTCGCCGGCGATGATCGGCCCGGTCGGCGTGGCCGAGCCGAGTGCGCGTCACCGACAGGTTGTCGAACTGGTCGGTCTGGTAGCCGTTGACCCCCAGGCCGATCATGCCGTCGTTGAACGTGGTGTCGGTGACGGTGCCGACCGTCGTGCCGTCGATGGCCCCGCTGATCGTATGGCCGTTGAGGGTCAGCGACAGGTGGTGCCAGGTGCCGGTGCCGAGCGCCGTGACGCGTGCCGCTGGCCAGCGTGGTGATCGTGCCGCTGGTGTTGTTGCGGAAGATCGACCAGGCGCCGGTGTTGGCGACCTGGAAGTAGTAGGCGTTGATGTCCGCCGGGGAGAAGCCCTTCTGCGTGCTCGACCCGGCCGAGCAACTGGACCGCGCCGGCCTGCTGGATCAGCACGTCGGCGGAGACGGTGTAGTTGGCCCAGGACAGGTTGCCGCCGATCGTGTACGGGTTGGCGTTGTTGTCCCACTCGATCGGCTTGACGCCGGCCTGCTGCTGCAGGCAGCTGCCCGGACTGGCCGCCCGCGCACGGCTCGACCTCGAACGCGCCCTGCATCTGGGCCAGGTAGCGCGGCTGCTGGTCGACGGTGTCGGTGTCGAAGTTGTCGGAGTACGGCAGGGTCAGGGTGCCTGGGCCCGGGCTGGCGGCGGTGCCCTTGCCCTGGCCCGGTCGTCGTGGTCAGCGAGTAGACGAAGCCGGGCTGGACGGTCAGCGAGAAGCTGCCGCTGCTCGGCGTGATGTCGGAGGAGTGCACGAACCAGGTCGACGGGCTGGCCGAGTTGACGTTCGTGCTCCACACGTGCACGGTGCCGGTGGACAGCCCGCCGGTGACGTTGTAGGTGACGGTCTGCGCGGCGGTGGCGTCCATGGTCTCGATGATCGAGCTCCAGTCGGTGCCGTTGGGCGACTTGAGCGTCACGTAGCTGCCGTCGGCTGCGGTTGCCCTGCAGGTAGCCGCTGGCCGAGTCGATGTAGGTCCAGCCCGGCGCGGTGAACTGGGTGGTCTGCGCGGTCACCCAGAGTTGCTTGCCGACCGAGTACGAGCCGGACCACGGCTGGTTGGCCACGATCAGGCCGTCGGTGTTGAACGGCAGGTCCGGGTAGATCGCGGCGACGATCGGCCAGTTGATCGTCGCGGTCATCTTGCCCGTCGATGTAGTCCCGGTTGTCGGCGCGGGCCATCGCGGCGGCGCCGGTGTTGAAGTCCTGCGAGCCGTTCTCGCTGGCCCACAGCTGCTTGCCGGTGGCGACCGCGTTCGACGTGCTCGGGCAGGAGGACTCGCTGGACAGGTACCCGCACGGGTAGTGCGCGCCGACGATCTGCACCGCGCTGGCGAACGCGCGTTGGAGACCAGGTCGTTGGCGATGGTCCAGTCGGTGTCCGCGCCGACGATCTGCACGCGCGGTGTAGCCGTCGGCGTTCAGCGTGGACCGCAGCTGCTCGTACCAGGAGATGTTGTAGCCGCGCTCGTTCCAGCCGCCCAGGTAGTTGATCGTCAGGCCCTTGGACTTGGCGCAGTTCAGCCAGCTGACGATGTAGTTGATCATGTCGGTGGACAAGAAGGTGCCGCCGCCGATCCAGCCGGGCGCGCCCCAGGCGAGCCCGTAGAGCTTGATGTTCGGGTTGCGGGCCTTGGCCTGCTGCATCAGCCACCACTCGTAGCCCGTGTTGCAGTTGACGGCGCCGGAGGTGTGCATGATGCTCGACTCCGAGCCGTCGGTGGAGTTGGTGTCGCCGCCGATCTCCACCTTGAGTATCTGCAGGTCCGCGCCGTAACCCGGCTTGAAGAGGTAGTCGAGGATCTGCTGCTGCTGCGCGGCCGGGTAGTCGGTCAGCAGGCGGGTGTTGCCGCCCCCGCCGCTGATCGCCCCGATCCCGTCGAAGGTCCGCCCGCCCTGGGTGCCGTTGACGGTAATCGTGGTGGTCGCCGCCGCGGCAGGCGGCGCGGGCGCGCCCGCCACGCACCATGCCACGGTGAGCGCCACCCCGACGCCGGGAGCCAGCCAGCGCCGTAATCCTGCCCGCCAGATCGCGATCATGCCGGCCCCTCTCATCCGGTTACCGGCACCACCCGGCCAGCGATCAACCGCAGGAGTTGACGTCGGAATCTGCTCGGAGGTGGTCGGTAATGTTGGAAGCTGCCTTCATTGAGGCACGCCATTCCCGCCCGGTCAATCCCGCTTGATCCGGGTGCAGGACGATTGATCCGGGTGAAGGACGATCACCCCGTCGTTCAGCGGCGGCTCCGGCGGTGCTAGCGGGCGTTCCCTCTCCGGATCAGTGTTCCCAACGCCCGGAGGGGCGTAAGTCGGCAGCCAGGTCGCGTTGATACCAGGTGCCCGCCTTGCCGCCGATGTCGGCCGGGTCGGCCGGGCCGACCGGGTGGAACCCGGCCTTGGCCAGCACCCTCTGGGAGGCGACATTGTCGTGACTGGTCGCCGCCTTGAGCGTGCGCAGCCCGTACCGCGCCGCCGCCAGCTGGCACAGTTCCCGTACGGCCGCGGTCGCCACACCACGGCCGGCGACGTGCTCCGCGACCCGGTAGCCAAGCACGGCGGCGCCGTCCTGGATGTCGTACAGGTTGAACCGGCCGAGTACCGAGCCATCGTCGCCGACGAGCACGTAGAAGGCGCAGAGGCCGGTCTCCTGCTCCGCCAGCAAGGCGTTGTGCCGCTCGGTAAACCGGTCGTAGAACTCATCGCCGCGGTCAGAGATGAAACCGGCGAAATAGGCGCGGTTCGCCAGTTCGAAGGCCAGGACGGCCGGGGCATGGCCGGCGCGCAGGCGCTGCAACTCAGGCACCGTCCCGACCCTACTCAGATGCTGCCTTACGGCCACCTGTATTTCCGCCTGGGCCGCCGCTGTTGTCGCGAACGGCTGGGCGATGGATCAGCCGCTCTTGCGGCGGAAGGACCGGCGCGCCATGGCCGGGCCGTGAGCGTCGTGAACCTTCCCGGTGCCCTTGCCCTTGGGCGCGCCCCTGGTGCCCGCCTCCCTGGCCCGCTTGCGCTCCAATGCCTCGCGGAATTTGGGCTGCGGTTCGTCTCCGGCGGTGCCTGCGTCTCGCTGACCAGCGCTGTTACGCGACTTTGCCGGTTCGGCAGCGGTCGCCCGATCCTTCCCGGGGTTCGGTTTGTCTCCGGGACCTTCCGCCTTTGCCGCCTTGTCAGCCATGGAGGCCTCCTCGCCTGGGACGGGCACTTTCACAGCTGCGCACCGCCGACATTACAGCCATCGCGGTGCTCTGCCGCTGCCTGCAGCCCGGCAGAACACTCATGCCCGCCCGGTGCGGCGGACCAAACCCTTTGGCAGGTGCGGCTAAGAACCGCCAGCGCGTCGCGCCGCCGGGCCCGACGGTGCCCAGTTCCGTCGCCGCGCGCAGGGTGAGGCGGTACACATGCCACGGGGGCGGCCCGGCCGAGGGGGCGCTGTAGTCGGCGGTCGTCGGCACCCCGGCGATTGCGGTGATGGGCACAGTCGCCCGGCTCGGGAACGGGATGCCGAGGTCAGGCGGCGGTCCAGGCTTCGCTGTGCTGCCACAGTTCCCCGGCCAGTTCCGGGGTGGCGACCGCGCTGGGTTCCCGCTCGCGGGAGTTGTCGTAGAACCGGCCGGTCACCCTTCCAGTTCCGGCGCGGTGGCGCAGTACAGCGAGGTCGCCGCGCCCTGCTCGGTGGACAGCATCCGCATCTTCATCAGCGGGCGGAGCGGCCACGGGACCCGCCGCCAGATGTCGGAGGCGACCACGCCCGGGTGCAGCGCGTAGGTCGTGATGCCGCGCCCCTCGGTGCGGCGGGCGAGTTCGGCGGAGAACAGCACATTGCTGAGCTTGGAGACGGCGTACTCGCGCAGCCCGGTCCGGCTGGCCGTGGGCCTGCGCACCGCCTCGAAGTCGATCCCCTTGGCCTGGTAGTGGGAGTCGCTGGCGACCGTGACCACCCGGGCCGGCGCGCTGGCGGCCAGGCAGTCGAGCAGCGCCGTGGTCAGCGCGAAGTGCCCCAGGTGGTTGATGCCGAATTCAAGCTCGAAGCCGTCCTTGGTGAGGCCCCGGGCCCCGCCCACGCCCGCGTTGTTGATCAGCACGTGCAGCGGTTCCCCCACGGGCCAGGAACTCCGCCGCGCAGTTGCGGACCGAGGCCAGGTCGGCCAGGTCCAGGGGCAGGAACACGACCGCGTCGTTCCCGGTGGCGGCCGCGATCTCCGCGGCGGCGGCCCGGCCCTTCTCCGCCGAGCGGCAGGCTACGAACACCTTGCCGCCCCGGCGGGCCAGATCATCGGCCGTGGCGCGGCCGATCCCGGTGTTGGCCCCGGTGATCAGGAAGGTGCGCCCGGACAGGCCGGCTGAGTTCGCGGACATGGTGACTTTGTACCGTACTCGCCAGTACATGTGGCAGCGGGGACCCCTGCGGCCATCGCCGGGCCCGCGGTCGCTCCGGCGGCCAGCGACCGGCCCCGGGATCGGCGCGTTCTTCACCTGCCCCGGACGACGGTGTCACGCGGGCGCGGGGCAGGGCTGGCCGCGTTATGCTCGCCCAATAACAGCAGGAAGCGGGCACGGACCGGCATTTGCAGGAGCCACAGGTGCGGATCGCGGGAGAGAAACGGCAGCAGGAGCCGGCGGTCACCGGCACGGCGACCGAAGCCGCCGAGCCGGGCGCGGCTGCCGCGGCGGCACGGTCCGCGCGCCGCCGCCGGATGTGGATCATCCTCGGCGTGGCCGCGGTGCTGCTCATCGGCCTGAACGCCTACGCCGCGTACGTGCTCACCAGCGCAGGACAACGCGACCGCGGGCGCGAACCTGCGGCCCTCGGGTATCCCGGCGAACATCTCGACCAGCCTGGCCAACCTGATGCAGCTCTCGCCGGTGCCTGGCGTCCGCGCACCCGGGTTCACCCTCACCGACCAGCGGGGCCACACGATGAGCCTGGCCAGCCTGCGCGGCAAGGTGGTCGTGCTTGAGTTCATGGACCCGCACTGCACCGACATCTGCCCGATCGTGTCGCAGGAGTTCGTCGACGCCTACCACCAGCTCGGGGCACGGGCGGGCAACGTCGTGTTCGCGGCGATCAACGTGAACCAGTACCACGCGACGGTGGCGAACATGGCCACCTTCTCCACCGCGCAGCGGCTGAACACGATCCCGGGCTGGCATTTCTTCACCGGCCCGGTGCCCGCGCTGAAGACCGCGTGGCGCAACTACGACGTCGAGGTCGCCGCGCCCAACCCGAACGCCGACATCATCCACACCTCGGCGGTGTACTTCATCGACCCCCAGGGCCACGAGCGCTTCGTCGGCTCGCCCATGGTGGACCACACCGCGAACGGCACGGCCTACCTGCCGCTGGCGCAGATCTCCGACTGGGCCGGCGGGATCGCGCGGCTGGCCGGCGATCTGACGCACTGACCGGCCGTGGCAGCGCGGGATCGTCACGTCGCGGCCGTTCATTTGACCTGCCGCGCTCGCGGCCTCTCCTTTCGAGCGCCGGACGGTCTCGGTCGCGGCCAGCGCGCTGGCGCGCACGCCGCTCCCCACGTTCATCCTCGCCGCGCTGCACGACCTCGCCCTCGCCGGACGCGCCCCGGCGCTTGCGGCCGCCTATGCCGCTGCGGACGCCGACGCTGCCGCTCGCGCGGCGATCGACACGCTGCTGCGAATGACCGACTCGGTCGTGGCCATCGCCGTGCGCCGGCGGCCGCGGGCGAACGAGACCGGACGCTGCGCCGTGCTGTATCCGGCCATTGCCGAGGCGGCGCGCTGGGCAGGCGCGAATGCGGTGGGACTGATCGACGTGGGCTGTTCGGCTGGGCTCAATCTCAATGTCGATCGCGTTGGCATCACATACAGCAACGGGCAATCGGTGGGCGACCCGTCATCTCCCGTGCAGCTTTCGTCTTCGATCGTGGGAGACCGGCCCATCCCGACACACGCGATGCCCGGGGTTGCCGCCCGGATCGGCGTCGACCTCGATCCGGTCGACGTGACCGACGCGGACGACGCCCGATGGTTGCGCGCGTGCCTGTGGCCGGATCAGCCGGAACGGGCCGCGAGGCTCGGCGCGGAGATGGCGCTGGCGGCGACGGCCCCTCCACTGCTGTTGCAAGGTGACGCCATCGAGGTACTGCCGGACGCCTTCGCCCAAGTGCCCGCGGACGCTCTGCCCGTCGTCACCACGACGTGGGCGCTGTCGCATTTCCCGCTCGAGAGCCGCCTGCGCTTCCTGCACCGCCTCGACGAAGCGGCGGCCCGCCTGGCCGGTCGCGTGGGTGTCAGCGGAGGGGGTCGGAGTCGCGCCGACGATACCGACACTTGGCGATCGCCGCGCCTCCGGCCACAGCATCATCGGCCTGGCGGTGTTCGGCCAGTCGGCCCTGCGCGCCGAGGCCATCGGCCGCTGCTGGTCGCGGGGCCGCCTGCTGGCCTGGTTGGCAGACTCCTAGCGTCCCGTCGGGTTGAGCCATCGACGTGACCTGGAGGGCACGGCTCAGTCGCCCGTCTCCTTGTCCAGCAACCGGCGCACGGCCTGCGGCAGGCCAGATGCGGCGCGGTCGTTCACGAAGACGGCCGCACCCCGGCGGGCAGGTGGCCGGAGCCCGAGCATGGCCCGGAAGCCGGATGTGCCGCCGTCATGGCCGAGGTAGCCGGGCGGGCCGAGCGCCCAGCCGAGCCCGGCCGACCGTAGCGGGTCGATCGGGTGGTGCGGTTGCTGGGCCATGCGGATGGCCCGGCCGACGGCCGAGTCCGGTGGCGTCAGGCACGCCGACAGGTAGCGGGCCATGTCCTCGGCACTGGCCTCGACGCCGCCCGCCCCCCAGAGGTGGTGCGTCCACGGAGCGACCGGCCGGCCCCGGGCGTGGCCCCGCACCCGGCTGCCGCGGCCACGGCCGGCCACGCCGGAGCAGGTCATGCCGAGCGGCCGGAAGACGCGCTGCTCCAGCAGCGAGCCGAACGCGGTGCCCGCGGCCCGCTCCAGCGCCAGGCTCAGCACCTGGAAGCCGAAGTTGGAGTAGTCCCACTCCACGCCGCGTGGCCTGCGCGGGGTCAGCCGCAGCTCGTGCTCGGCGGCCTCGGCCGTCAAGAACGCGTACGGGTCGGCCGCGCCAGCGATGTGACCTGGCGCCAGGCGCGGCAGTCCCGAGGTGTGCGTGGCCAGCTGGAGCAGCGTGACATCGGAGTTCTGGCCGGCGTCGAGCCAGCGGCCGATCGTGTCGCCGAAGGCGACCGCCCGGTCGTTCACGAGCGAGGCCAGCACGGTGCCGGTCATCGTCTTGGTCATCGAGCCGATCTCGAAACGGCCATCCAGCGGGCAGTCATCGCTGAGCTTGACCGCGTATCCGCCCTCGTCGGCGGCCACCGCCGCGAGGACCGCCGTGGCGGGGAGCGCCGGGCCCACGGCGCCGGCCAATCCTGTCACGGCGGCCGACCTCCAGAGCACCCTGCGATCCTACGGCCCGGCCGGGCGCCGCCCGCCGAGCAACTTGTAAGGAGAAACTTATCAGGCTAGACTTACGATATGACCGGGGAACCTGACGTGCACGACATCGCGGCGGCGCTGCGGGTCAGCATCGGCCTGCTGCTGCGGCGCCTGCGCCAGGTGCGCCCCGATGACGAGCTCACCCTGCCGGAAAGCTCGGCCCTCGCCCGGCTGGACCGCACCGGCCCGGCCACTCCGGGCGCGCTGGCCAAGGTGGAGCAGATCAGCCCGCAGTCCATGGGGGCGACGCTCGCCGCGCTGGAGGCACGCGGCCTGATCGCGCGGCAGCGCGGACCCGGCGGACGGCAGGCGGGTGGTGCTGTCGGTCACCGAGGCCGGCCTGGAGTTGCTGCGGAACAAGCGCGGCGCGCGGACCGAGCAACTGGCTCAGGCCCTGTCGGCCGGGTTCACCGCCGCCGAACTCAGGCAACTGGCCGCGGCCGCACCGCTGCTCGAGCGACTGGCGCAGAGCATTTGATGGCGGGCAGGCTGACCTCGGGCGACCGGTACAAGTGGGTGGCGTTGTCGAACACGACCGCCGCCGTGTTCATGTCCGCCCTGGACGGGTCCATCGTCATCATCGCGCTGCCGGCCATCTTCCGCGGCATCCATCTCGATCCGCTGGCACCCGGCAACGTCGTCTACCTGCTGTGGATGATCATGGGGTACCGGCTGGTGCAGGCCGTGCTCGTGGTCAACCTCGGCCGCCTCGGCGACATGTTCGGCCGGGTCAAGATCTACAACGCTGGCTTCGCGGTGTTCACCGCCGCCTCGATCCTGCTGTCGTTCGATCCGTTCCACGGTGCCCGTGGCGCGCTGTGGCTGATCGGCTGGCGGGTGTGGCAGGCCGTCGGCGGGTCCATGCTCATGGCCAACTCGGCCGCGATCCTGACCGACGCCTTCCCCGCCGACCAGCGCGGCTTCGCCCTCGGCACCAACCAGGTCGCGGCCATCGCCGGCCAGTTCATCGGCCTGGTCGCGGGGGGCATACTGGCCGCCATCGACTGGCGCGCGGTGTTCTGGGTCAACGTGCCGGTCGGAGTGTTCGGCACGCTGTGGGCCTACCGCGATGCTGCGGGACAACGGGGAACGGCACCGTGGCCGCATCGACTGGTGGGGCAACATCACCTTCGCCGTCGGCCTGAGCGCGGTGCTGATCGCGATCACCCAGGGCATCCAGCCGTACCACGGGCACGCCATGGGCTGGACCAACCCCGTGGTCGTCGCCATGCTGGCCGGCGGCCTCATCCTGCTCGCGGTGTTCGCCGTGATCGAGACGCGGATCGCCGAGCCGATGTTCCAGCTCGCGCTGTTCCGGATCCGGGCGTTCACCGCGGGCAACATCGCGGGCCTGGCGGTCTCGATCGCCCGGGGCGGGCTGCAGTTCATGCTGATCATCTGGCTGCAGGGGATCTGGCTGCCGTTGCACGGCTACGACTACAGCCAGCACGCCCCTGTGGGCCGGCATCTTCCTGTTGCCGCTGACCGCCGGCATCCTGATCGCCGGGCCGACCTCGGGCTTGCTGTCCGACCGGTTCGGCGCCCGCGGCATCGCGACCGCCGGGATGGTGGTGTTCGGCGCCAGCTTCATCGGCCTGATGCTGCTGCCGGTGAACTTCCCCTACTGGGTGTTCGCGCTGATCACCGGGCTGAACGGGATCGGCGGCGGCATGTTCGCCGCACCGAACTCCTCCTCGATCATGGGCAGCGTGCCGGCCAGGCACCGGGGCGCGGCCTCGGGCATGCGCGCGACCTTCCAGAACTCAGGCACCGCGCTGTCGATCGGGGTGTTCTTCTCCCTGATGATCGCCGGGCTGGCGAGCAGCCTGCCGAAGACCCTGACCAGCGGCCTGCAGCAGCAGGGCGTCCCGGCCGCGCTCGCGCACCAGGTCGGCAGCCCTGCCGCCGGTCGCCTCGCTGTTCGCCGCCGTACTCGGCGTGAACCCCGTGCAGCACGTGCTCGCCGCCCATGGTGCGCTGTCCTCCCTGTCCGCCGCGCACCAGCGGGTCCTGACCGGCCGGCAGTTCTTCCCCGAGCTGATCTCCGGGCCGTTCCACGACGGCCTCTCGGTAGTGCTTCTGGTCGCGACCGCGCTGTCGATGATCGCCGCGCTCGCGTCGATGATGCGCGGCCGTCACGACGCCGGCCACGGCGGCGCGCGGCGGCGGCTGGCCACGGCGACAGCGCAGCCGGCGGCCGATTCCGGTGCGGACGGCCCCGGGCGACAGCGGCGGCGTAGAACGGAGCCCAGCGTCGGCGAGCGGACCGGCTCCGGTGCGCGGACAGGCTCCGGTCAGAGGACAGGCTCCGGTGAGCGGACCGGCTCGCCGCAGCAGATTTCGGCGTGAGCCGGACACGGGACGTCACCCGGCTGGGACACTACCCGTCATGCAGACTCTGGTTGTCGATCATCCGCTGGTCACCCACAAGCTCACGGTTCTGCGGGACTCCGCCACGGAGGCACCCACGTTCCGGCGGCTCACCGACGAACTGGTGACCCTGCTCGCCTACGAGGCGACCCGCGAGGTGCCGGTGCGCCCGGTCACCGTCCGCACGCCGGTGGGCGACGCCGCCGGGGTCAAGATGGCCAGGCCGGTTCCGCTCGTGGTGCCGGTGCTGCGGGCGGGCATCGGCATGCTCGACGGCATGGCCCGGCTGCTCCCCACCGCGGACGTCGGGTTCGTCGGGCTGGCCAGGGACGAGGAATCCCTGGTGGCCAGCACCTACGCCAACCGGCTGCCCGCCGACCTGTCCGGGCGTGCCGTGTTCGTGCTCGACCCCATGCTCGCCACCGGCGGCACGCTGGAGACCGTGTTCCGCATGCTGATCGACCGCGGCGCGAGCGCCGTCACCGGGGTCAGCCTGCTGGCGGCGCCCGAGGGCATCGCCCGCCTGGAGACCGCCTTCCCCGGCGACCGGCCCATCCCGGTCCGCGTGGTGACGGCCGCCCTTGACGAGCGGCTGAACGACCGCGGCTTCATCGTGCCTGGCCTGGGCGACGCCGGCGACCGCCTGTTCGGCGAGATCTGACGGCCGACCCTCAGGAACCGGCGGCAGGAGCCCTGTCAGGAACCGGTGAAGTTCGGCGCGCGCTTCTCGCGAAGGCGAGTGACCCCCTCCGCGAAGTCGGCCGACCCGGCCGACTCCTGCTGGATCCGGGCCTCCAGCTCCAGTTGGGCGTCCATCTGGTCGTACAGCCACTTGTTGAGCTGGCGCTTGCTGCCCGCGTAGGACCTGGTCGGGCCCGGCCGCGAGCCGGGCAACCAGCTCGTCGGCGCGGTCCGGGAACTCCTCGTCCGGCCAGACCCGGTTGATCAGGCCCCAGTCGAGCGCCTGGCTGGCCGGAAGCCGCTCACCGAGCAGCGACAGCTCGGCGGCGCGGGCGAAACCGATCCGCGAGGGCACGAGCACCGACGAGCCGCCGTCGGGGACCAGGCCGATGTTGACGAACGCGAGCAGGAAGAACGCCGATTCCGCGGCGACCACAAGGTCGCAGGCCAGCGCCAGGGACAGCCCGATGCCCGCGGCGGCGCCGTGCACCCCGGCCACCACCGGCTTGGGCATCTCCCGGATCCCCATGATGATCGGGTGGTACCGCTGCGTCAGCCTGCCGTACACGTCGGGGACCCCGCCCTCGGTACGGTCCGCGAGGTTCTCCCGCAGGTCGGCCCCGCTGGAGAACGCCTTGCCTGCCCCGGTGACGAGCACCGCCCGGACGCCGGGGTCGTCGCCGACCGCGCGCAACGCGGCGAGCAGGTCCACCGAGAACTGGGTGTTCCACGCGTTCCGGGATTCCGGCCGGTTCAGCTCGATCTTCGCCGCGCCGCCGCGGCGGTACAGGTTGACTGTCTCGTACTTCTGGGCCAGCTCGTAGTCGTCCATGGCGCTACCCTAACAGAGCATTACTCCGGAGTTTTACTCCACTAACCGGCCTCAAAGCGACAGAGCGACGCTCCGGAGCGTTACTCTAGAGGGGATGGCACCGACCGACACCCGCCGCCGCATCATGGATGTGGCACTGGCCTGCTTCCTCGCCGACGGCTACGAGCAGACGACGATCGCGACGATCAGGAAGCGCAGCGGCACCTCGAACGGCGCGCTGTTCCACCACTTCCCGTCCAAGGAGGCCATCGCCGACGCCCTGCACGTGGACGCCCTCGCCTCGTTCCAGCAGGGCCTGTGGGACCTGGTCAGCCGCAAACCGGAGTCCCTGCAGGCCGCCGTGCGGCGCCGTGCTCGAACACCAGCTCACCTGGACCGAGCGCCACGCCGACCTGGCCCGCTTCATCTACGCACGCGGGCACCTGGACTGGGACACCCCCGCCGGAGCCGAACTCGCCGCGCGGAACCGTGACCTGGCGGCCGCGTTCCGCCAGTGGATGGCCCCGCTGGTGGCCAGCCGGCGAGATCCGCCCGCGGCCGATGCTGCTGACGACGGCGATCGTCAGCGGCCCGGCGCACTCGATCGCCCGCGCAGCGCTGGCTCGCCGGGCATCTGGACCGGCCGCTGACGTCCTTCGTTGATGACCTCACCGACCGCCGCCTGCGCCGGCCTGAGCGGCACCGCGATCACCGGGACCGCAGGCCAGCCGCTCGGGTCGCACGCGCGCGTCGCCGCCCACGGCCCGCGTCACCTTCGACGTGCTCTCCGACGACGGCACGTGTCTCGCGCACAGGCCAGGCCACCGCGCCGTCCGCGGCGCCCCTCAGCCGAGCCCGGCCCACGGGTCAGTCGCCGAAGTGCGGCGCGGTCATCGTGTACCGCGCCTCGACCTGTGCGGTCACGGTCTGTTTCGCGGGCTCGAAGTCGAACGCGGGCCCTCGTCGCCGCCCGGCGCGGGACACCGCACGGCGCCGCGAACGCCACGGGCCCTGCGCTGCGGTGCGAGCAGCCCGGTGTCGGCGGCCTCGACCAGGCCGTTGATCCGCCCGCCGAACGCCTCCGCGTACTCCCCCGCCCGCTGGGTGGCGTCCTGGGCGCGCGGCCAGCCGCGCGGCGCGGTACACCGGGCTGTCCGGCCGCAGCCGCCAGTCCGGGCCGGTCACGCTGACCATCTCCGCATCGGCCAGCCCGGTGACGAAGTCGCCGAGCACCGCGAAGTCCCTGACGGTCACGGCGAAGCCGGCCCGGGCGAGATAGCCCGAGATCCGCTCCCTGACCCGGCCGTCCTTGAACACCGGCTGGACGATTGACCGGCTGGCTCTCCAGCTTCTCGATCGCCTCGCCGAATCCCTTGATCGTGCTGCTGACGGCGCCGCTGCGCCGGGCCAGCAGTTCCACGGCCCGGTGCCGGTCGGCGTCCCGTGCCTGCACCGTGACCCAGACGACCGCGATCTCCGGCTCGACCTCCAGGCTGGCCTCACCACGGACGGAAATGACGGGTTCTGGCATCGTGCGCTCCGATGTCGGGGCACCGGCCCGGGCGGCTCAGACCCCGACCGGGTGCCAGACGGTCTTGATCTCCAGGAAGGCGAGCATCCGGGCCGGCGTTGGCGCCGCGGCCCAGTCCTCCTCGGCGGCGAACACCCGCTTGACGTTACCCGCCGCCAGCCGTTCCAGTTCGGCACGGCTGCCGGCCGGGGCGCCGGTGAGGTCGATCGCGTTCACGTCCATGTGCGCGGCCAGCACGGGGGCAAGCTCGGCCAGCCGCCCGGTCAGGATGTTCACCACGCCGCCGGGCACGTCCGAGGTGGCGAGCACCTCGGCCAGCGTGATCGCGGCCAGCGGCGCGGCCTCGCTGGCCACCACGACCGCCGTGTTGCCGGTCGCGATCACCGGGGCGAGCACGCTGACCAGCCCGAGCAGGCCGGAATCGCCGGGCGCCAGGACCGCCACCACGCCGGTCGGCTCCGGCACGCTGAAGTTGAAGTAGGGCCCGGCCACGGGGTTGGCCGCCCCTGCCACCTGCGCGACCTTGTCGGGCCAGCCGGCGTACCAGACCCACCTGTCGATCGCCTCGGCAACGGTCCGCGCCGCCTCGCGTGCCGAAAGACCTTCATTCTTTACGATCTCCGCGGCGAACTGCGCCTCGCGGCCCTGGAGTAGTTCCGCCACCCGGTAAAGCACCTGGCCCCGGTTGTAGGCGGTCGCGCCGGCCCAGCCGGGACCGGCCTTACGCGCGGCGACCACGGCATCCCTGGCGTCCTTGCGCGAGGCCCGCGCGGCGTGGGCAAGCAGCGTGCCGTCCGGCCCGGCCACGGGGTACGAGCGGCCGGACTCAGAGCGCGGGAACGCGCCGCCGATGAACAGCTTGTAGGTCTTGCGCACATCGAGCCGGGACCTGGTTTCGCGGCCGTCGCGCCGGCACCGGGGCCTCGGCGCTGCGGGCTGCCGGCCCGGGCCGGCCCCGGCGAGCCTGGCGGGCTGGCGGCCTCGCGGCCTGCACCTCGGGGCTGGCGCTGCTAGCCCGGGGGGGCGACCCCCCGGACCCCCCGCTGGCCTGCGGCCCCTGCGACTCCGTCGCGGGGGCCTTGGCCCTGCTAACCCGGGGGGGCGACCCCCCGGACCCCCGCCGGCCTGCGGCCCCTGCGACTCCGTCGCGGGGGCCTTGGCCTCCCTGGCTGGCCTGCGGCTTGGTCCGTGGCTGCGGCCGGGAGCCCTGGCGGGGCGTCGCTCAGGCATGGAGGTACGCGGCCAGGCCGGCCCGGCCGCCCTCCCGTCCGAACCCGGATTCCTGGTACCCGCCGAACGGGCTGGCCGGGTCGAACCTGTTGTAGGTGTTGGCCCAGACCACGCCCGCGCGCAACTGTTGTGCCATGGAGAGGATCCGGCTTCCCTTCTCTGTCCAGACCCCGGCGGACAGGCCGTAGGGCGTGTTGTTGGCCTTGGCCACGGCCTCCTCCGGGGTGCGGAAGGTGAGCACGGACAAGACCGGCCCGAAGATCTCCTCGCGGGCGATCCGGTGGGACTGGCTCACCCCGCTGAACACGGTCGGCGGGAACCAGTAGCCGCGGGCGGGCAGCGGGCACACCGGCGACCAGCGCTGGCCGCCCTCGGCCTCCCCGGCCGCGGCCAGGCTGGTGATCTTGTCGAGTTGCTCCCGCGAGTTGATCGCCCCGATGTCGGTGTTCTTGTCCAGCGGGTCCCCGAGGCGCAGCGTCTCCAGCCGCGCCTTGAGCCGGTCGAGCAGGGTGTCGGCGATCGACTCCTGGGCCAGCAGCCGGGACCCGGCGCAGCACACATGGCCCTGGTTGAAGAAGATGCCGTTGACGATCCCCTCGACCGCCTGGTCGATCGGCGCGTCGTCGAACACGATGTTCGCGGCCTTGCCGCCCAGTTCCAGGGTGAGCCGCTTGCCGGTGCCGGCGATCGCCCGCTGTATCTCCTTGCCCACCTCGGTGGACCCGGTGAAGGCGATCTTGTCCACGCCCGGGTGGGCGACGAGGTCCCGCCCGGTGCGGCCGTCCCCGGTGACGATGTTGACCGTGCCGGGGGGCAGGTCGGCCTCGGCGATCACCTGGGCGAGCAGCAGCGCGGACAGCGGCGTGGTCTCGGCCGGCTTGAGCACGCAGGTGTTGCCGGTGGCCAGCGCGGGTGCCAGCTTCCAGGCGGCCATGAGCAGCGGGAAGTTCCACGGGATGACCTGGCCCGCCACGCCGACCGGGCGCGGGTCCTGGCCGAACCCGGCGTAGCCGAGCTTGTCCGCCCAGCCCGCGTGGTAGAAGAAGTGCGCCGCCGCCAGCGGGACGTCCACGTCCCGGGATTCCTTGATCGGCTTGCCGTTGTCCAGGCTTTCCAGCACCGCGAACTCGCGGGCCCGTTCCTGGATGGCCCGCGCGATCCGGTACAGGTACTTGGCCCGTTCCCGGCCGGGCATCGTGCCCCAGGACCGGTCGTAGGCCTCGCGGGCCGACGCGACCGCCCGGTCCACGTCCTCCTGGCCCGCCTGCGCGACGCTGGCCAGGGGCTCCTCGGACGCCGGGTTGATCGTGGCGAAGTGCTCCCCGCTCCGCGGCGCGACGAAGTCCCCGTCCAGGAACAGCCCGTATTCACTCTGGATGGAAACGATGTCGCGTGACTCCGGAGCGGACGCGTACTCCCAGTCCGCGCCGGACCCGCAGATCCCGGCCCGCTCCCCCGGCCGCGACCGGCGAGGCTGGATTACTGACCATATGTCGCTGGCCTCCACATATAGCTGCGACGCTAACCTACCCCGCCGACGCGGGGGCGCACTCACCCGCCATGCCTGCCACGGCTTCCGGTCCGGCGGAAGGGCGACCAGGGTGCCGCAGGTCCGCCAGCCGCCATGGCCCGGGTGCCGGGAGTTCCCCGGTTGTTTCATTTCCGGTATCTATTTGGCGGTACTCCGCTCCTATGTATTAGCGCGTCATAAAAGAGGGCCCGCTGGGCGAGGGGTCGCCGGCGGGCGCTGCGCGGCAACCGGGAACGCAGAGCCAAAGGGGATACCTAATGAATCCCGAAGCGATCAGCAGGCACACCACGTCAGCTCGGATCTTGTTCACGGGGGCGGCCGCGGTGTTGGCGCTGGGGACGGCACTGGCCAGCGGCACGGGCCGCGCGGCGGCGGCCCCGCAGGACACGGCCGCTACGGCACCAGGAACCATTACCACGGTGGCCGGTGGCGTCGGCGGCCCGGGCAAAGCCACCAAGGTCGCGCTCGCGCCGTGCGGCGTGAGGAGGCAGGACGGCAGTCTCTACGTCGCCGACAGCGCGGCGGTGCGGCGGGTGGCCGCGAACGACCAGCTGACCACCCTGGCCGGCACGGGCGTCGGGATCGGGCCCGCAGACAGCGGCGGCCTGGCCACGGGATCGAACTTGGACACTTGCGCGCTCGCGACCGACGGCGCGGGCAACCTGCTCATCGCCGAGCAGAACCACCTCCAGGTCAGCGTCGTGGCCGCGAAGACCGGGTCGTTCTACGGCCAGGCGATGACCGCCGGGCACATATATCCGGTCGCAGGCAACGGCAGCCATGGCTTCGGCAGCCCGGGTGCGGCCGCGCTGAGCGCCCCGCTGAACAACCCGACCGGGGTGACCCCGGATGCCCACGGCAACGTGGTGATTGCCGTCAGTGGCTTGGACAACCTGCCGAAGCACTGGGCACGGGTGGACGTGGTGGCCGCGACGAGCGGCACGTTCTACGGCCAGGCGATGACCGCCGGCCACCTGTACACGGTGGCCGGCGGCGGCCAGAACACGGGCCCCGGTGACGGCGGGCCCGCCACCCAGGCCTCGCTGGGCAGGAATATCGGTGGCGTGCGGGTGGACCCGAACGGGAACCTGGTGTTCGCCGACACCAGCTTCGGCCGCATCCGGGTGGTCGCGGTCACCTCGGGCACGTTCTACGGCAAGGCCATGAAGGCCGGCGACATCTACACGGTGGCCGGCAACGGGACGCAGGGCTTCAGCGGCGACGGCGGGCCGGCCACCCGGGCCGGCATCAGCTTCCCGGGGGACGTCTCGGTGGACGCGGCGGGAGATCTGGTCATCGCCGACAACGGCAATAACCGGGCCCGCATCGTGCCCGCCACCTCGGGCACGTTCTACGGCCAGGCCATGAAGGCCGGCGACATCTACACCGTGGCCGGCGACGGCACCGGCGGATTCGGCGGCGACGGCGGCCCCGGCACCGCGGCGGAGCTGCAGGAACCGCGCGGCGTGGCGATCGACACGGCCGGGAACCTGGCCATCGCCGACTACGGCAACGGCGTCATCCGCCTGCTGGCCGCGCACACCGGCACGTTCTACGGCCAGGCCATGACCACCGGGGACATCTACACAATCGGCGGCGTACCCGGCGACATGGGGCTCGAAGCCTTCTCCGGGGACGGTGGGCCGGCCCTTCGCGCCGAGTTGGGCGGCCCGGACGGCATGACCGCGGACCCGGCCGGCGACATGCTGATCGCCGACCAGCAGAACATGCGGATCCGGATGGTGGCGTCCCGCAGCGGCACGTTCTATGGCCAGGCGATGATCGCAGGGGACGTGTACACGGTGGCCGGCAACGGCACGCTCGGGTACTCCGGCGACGGCGGCCTCGCCACAAAGGCCGCGCTGCAGTTCCCCGGCGGCGTTGCCGTGGACCAGGCGGGCAACCTGGTGGTCGCGGACACCTACAACAGCCGCATCCGGGTGGTCGCGGCCAAGAGCGGCACGTTCTACGGCAAGGCCATGACCACCGGGCACATCTACACCGTGGCCGGCGACGGCACCGCCGGGTTCGCTGGCGACGGCGGCCCCGCCACCAGCGCCGAGGTCAACTTCCCCGAGCGGGTCACCGTGGACCCCGCCGGGAACCTGGTGATCTCCGACGGGTTCAACAACCGGGTACGCGTGGTCGCGGCCAAGACCGGCACGTTCTACGGCAAGGCCATGACCAAGGGCGACATCTACACGATCGCCGGCAACGGGACTGCCGGGTTCGGCGGTGACGGCGGCCCCGGCACCAGCGCGGAACTGAACGACCAGGAGGGCGTGGAGGCGGACGGCGCGGGCAACGTGCTGATCGCCGACGTGTTCAATGAGCGGATCCGCGTGGTCGCGGGCAGCACCGGCACGTTCTACGGCAAGGCCATGACCACCGGGCACATCTACACCGTGGCCGGCGACGGCACCGCCGGGTTCGGCGGCGACGGCGGCCCGGGCACCAGCGCCGAACTGCACTGGCCCTTCGACGTCACGGTGGACAGCGCGGGGAACCTGATCCTGGCCGACGCCGACAACAGCAGGATCCGCGTGGTCGCGGCCAAGTCCGGCACGTTCTACGGCGTGCCGATGACCGCGCGCAACATCTACACGGTGGCCGGCACCGGGGTCTTCGGGTTCACCGGGGATGGCGGCCCGGCCAGCCACGCCGACCTCGACTTCCCCACCGCCGTGGTGGCGGCCAGCAACGGCCTGCTGATCGCCGACAACAACAGGGTCCGGATGATCTCTGGCTGACCTGGGGCAGCCGCGAGGCTGGCCCCGCGCCGGGCGCGGGGCCAGCCGCGCCGTCAGTCGAGCGTGAAGTAGTCGGGGCCGGCGTAGGCGCCGGTGAGCTGCTTGCTGCGCTGCATGAGCAGGTCGTTGAGCAGGCTGGAGGCGCCGATGCGGAAGTAGTCCGGGGACAGCCACTCCGGCCCGGCGGTCTCCCGGACCAGCACCAGGTAGCGGACGGCGTCCTTGGCGGTGCGCACCCCGCCCGCGACCTTGACGCCGACCCGCCGGCCGGTGGCCGCCGCGAAGTCCCGCGCCGCCGACAGCATCACCAGGGCCACCGCCGGTGTCGCGGCCGGCTGGATCTTCCCCGTGGAGGTCTTGATGAAGTCGGCGCCGGCCAGCATCACCAGCCAGGAGGCACGGGACACGTTGTCGAGCGTGACCAGTTCGCCGGTCTCCAGGATCACCTTCAGGTGCGCGTTCCCGCAGGCCTCGCGGACCGCGCGGACCTCCTCGTAGACCTGGGCGTACCGGCCGGCCAGGAACGCGCCGCGGTCGATGACCATGTCCACCTCGTCGGCACCGGCGTCCACCGCCTCCGCCACGTCGGCGAGCTTGACCGCGAGCGAGGCGCGCCCGGACGGGAACGCCGTGGCCACCGAGGCCACCGCGACCGTGACTGCCGGCCAGCTCCGGCCCGCGCCACGCGCGACGAGGTCCGGGTACACGCACACCGCGGCGACCGGCGGCACGGCCGGGTCGGCCGGGTCCGGCTGGCGCGCCTTGGCGCACAGGCCGCGGATCTTGCCGGGGGTGTCCGCACCCTCCAGCGTGGTGAGGTCCACCATCCGGACCGCCATGTCCAGCGCCCAGAGCTTGGCTTCCCGCTTGATCGACCGGGTCGCCAGGGCGGCCGCGCGGGCCTGCGCGCCGGTCTGGTCCACGCCGGGCAGCCCGTGCAGCGCGCGGCGCAGCGCGGCGTCGGAGAGCACGGTGCCGCTTCCGGGCACCGGGGGCACCGGCACGCCCGCCAGGGCGGTGTCGGTCATGGCGCCCGGTGCCGGGACGGTGGTCCCGGTCACGACATCGGCGCCGGGGCGGGCATTGCGGTCATCGGCGGGCATACCTGGCTACTTACCCAGACCTGG